>CAWDQG010000030.1:0-105638 GCA_963804405.1 uncultured Alphaproteobacteria bacterium
GAAACTGTATATCTTTACACATCCGGAATTTCGGAGCGTGCTCGAAGGACGCTTTCAGCGAATACTAGCTGCTTACCTCGGGCTTAAAATCGGTTGCGAGATAACGGTATTGAGCCGCTTCTTGTAGCGCGACCAGGGGGAGCCACAGCAGGCTCGTGAACTTCTCGCTCCGGTTTACGGCTGGTTCACTGAAGGTTTCGACACGCTTGATTTGAAGGAGGCGAAGGCTTTGCTCGACGAGTTGAGGCCGTGAGAGCGCCCGCGATCGCACCGAAGGAGAATAGAACTGATGTCAAAATTTCAGGACGCCATGCGCCGTGGTTCCGCGAGCGAGTTGGATCAACAGGCCCGCGTGTTCGCAAAATCATGGTGGTGGCGCTGGCCCGAAAACTGCTGATCGCGCTGTGGAGGTTCGTCATCGACGGTGTAGTGCCTGAAGGCGCAGTCTTAAAGCCTGCTGCCTGATCGAACCGGCAATCCGGGTTGCGCTCCGAACGCAGAGCAGTCCAGCGATCCGAGGGAACGTCGCCGTTGTTCGGCATGGCGCTGCGGCGCCGTCTATACAGAGTGGTGCCGTTGTTGGAGCTCTCCCGTCCCGAATACGGGACAGTGGTTGGGATCAACTCCCGCCGGATGTGAGGTTTTTGCAGGGAAGCCCGGCACGGAGATACCATCATGTGAGGCCGGATACAGATGCGCAAGACCAACTTTCCAAATCATCACTTTCGGCTTGCAATGCGCGGCCGGTCCATACAGATGGGCCACTAGCCGACAATGCCGGCGCGATCAGTCGGCCGCTCGAGCGAGCGCTAGATCACTCCTCCGCGTGCCAGCGCGTCCTCACGTCCTGGCTGGTGTAACCGAGAAGCTCCGTGAGTACCTCGCGCGTGTGCTCTCCGAGCCTTGGAGGCGCGTTATAGGTATCAAGGGCCGTCTTCTGCTCAGATGGATGGCGCTCTTAGTTCCCTTCACGTTGCCTGCACTCAAGTGCGGCATGTCGGCGATCATATTCCGCTGGCCCGCAGCACCTCTCCATCGCAGACCTCGGCGACTGTTCCAACGGCCCCGCAGGGCACGCCCCTGTCATCTAGCCGTTTGAGCCATTCTTCTCGCGAGCGCTGCTTGATAACCGCCTTTATGAGCGGGAATCAGGGAGCCGCCCGGTTTCGAACTCGGTCGGGCGCAGTCGCAAATCGCGGGTCGTCCGTTAGTTCTCCCGTACCTGCCGCGGCACAGAAGCGACGCCATAAGTCGTCGTTCGCGACGCGGATGTTGATCCAGCCGTCGGAGGCCTCGAAAGTCTCGTAAGGAACGACGGTGGCATGTCCGTTGCCCCGCCGCCTGGGTGAGGTGCCGGTTGCGAAATAAATACTCGCATTGAAAGTCAGAGGGGCTGCAATCGCCTCATACATAGAGACATGCACCCGCTGCCCGCGCCCGCCGACCTTCGCCGCATAGAGAGCCGCGAGGGTGCCTTGCGCAGCAGTTAGCCCGGACACGAGATCAGCAATGGAGGTGCCGACCTTGGCGGTGGTCCGTCACGCGGCCCGGTCAGACCCATAAGACCGGCCTCGCCCTGGACGATCACATCGTAGCCGGCTCGATCCTTCTGCGGCCCCGTATCGCCAAAGCCGGAGATGGAGCAATAGATGATCGCCGGGCGTCGGGCCCTCACTGCCTCGTAACCGAATCCCAGCCGTTCCATCGCGACGGGGCGAAAGTTCTCAACCAGCACATCCGAGAGGTCCACTAGCCGCCAGAGAACTTCCTTGCCACGTTCGCTCTTCATATCGAGCGTAATGCTCTTTTTGTTGCGGTTGATGGAGAGAAAGTAGGCCGCTTGGTCGCCTTGAAAAGGCGGAGCGAAGGCACGGGTATCGTCACCTTCACCAGGGCGCTCAACCTTAATCACCTCTGCCCCGAGATCGCCGAGCAGCATAGTGCAGTAAGGCCCCGAAAGTACTCTCGTGAGATCAAGTAAACGGATGCCTTCGAGAGGTCGCATGGTCTGCCCATTACGTTAGCGTGGCGGCTAGCTCGGCGAAATTCGTTACAATAAGATCAGGCTGATGCGGCGTCTGGCCGAATGGCCGCTTCCGTCGGTCGATAAATGCGGTCCGCATGCCGTAGGATTTTGCGCCAATGCAGTCGAAGGCGTGGTTAGCAATAAACAGGATGCTGGAGCGGTCGCAGCCAATGATCTCCTCGGCTTTCGCATAGGCCTTCCAGTGCGGCTTGAAATAACCAGCCTCCTGCACCGAAATAACGTGATCGAACGAAAAACCGATGTGAGGCCCGGCCGCTTTCAGCATGTCGCGGTCGCCGTTCGATAGAATCGCTAGCCTGTATCCCTTGAATTGAAGCTTTTCGAGAGCGGCTACGACATCTGGAAATGGCTTAAGTTTCTCGATCTCGCTCACGAGCGAAGTTACCTCCTCCTGTGTGTAGGCAATGCCGCAGCGGTCCATAACAAATGAGACGGCGCGATGTCCGATCTGCCGGTACGGCGTATGCCCGCGATCGCATAGCGCGTCGATCATCGAGTTCTCGAAATGCGTGCGGCGCCACCAAGTGACGAAAATATTCGGTTCTCCATCCCAGCCCTTCTCTTTCAGGAAGGGGGTCACAACCTCCGTAAGTCCCGTCTGCATATTAACGATGGTACCGTATTGATCGAATGCAAGCGCCTTGATTTCGCGCCTGAGAACGTCAAGCGTTTCCATTGTGCATCGTTTCGCTCGGGTGAAAGCATCCGCTAACGCTGAGGTCACACTGAAGGATATCGAAGTACAAGGAGTTCGCAGTTGGTGATCCACCATGCCCGCGTCACGCCTGCTTTAGACCGATAAGCAAGCAACGATCCATCGGTTTATCGATGTCCGTGTCGGACCAAACAGCAACATTCGGCAAATGGTGACCTAGCTTAACGGTTTGCTGAAGTAGCGGATCCCGGGGAGCGTGTTGTTCCAATAAGGGGGAACCTCTCGGAAGCCGAGCGCCCATAGAGGCGAAAGGCCGAACGCGATCAGCGCGCCGTCTCATCGCCTCCCCCTGTGATCAGGACAACGCAAAGAAGGCGAGCGTTCGCCGGGTTCTACCTGCACGAGGCATGCTGTATCTATTTAGGTCCGCTGTAACTTCATTGCCAACGTCACCGGAATTTTGCTAAGCCGGAGCAATAAGTTAGGGAACCAGAAAGCAGTTGCTGATCGAGCGGCGTGCGAGGCCAGCCCGTGAACAGCGCCCCGAGTCCGCCTACGCTTGATCATTCGTTCACGACGGCTACACTCCGCAGGAAAACCTAGATAACTATCGGGACAATCGCTCCCGAAATGCGATCTTGGGATTATGTCCGCTTAACTCGTAAACGGCGGAAATCAAAGCGACTGACGTGCCATACTGCGCTTGAGCAATGGTGTCCCAACTTATAGGTTGGCCATAGTTTGAAGGATCGTTGCATGACCGCAGACGGAAACTGGAAGTTCGCAGTATCCACGCCAATGGGTGAGCGTCAGGCTCACGCTCTCGGTGAAGACAGAAGGAACCACGCTCAAGGGCAGCCAGATGGCCGACGGAAATTCGTCCGAAATTTTCGACGGTACTGTCAATGGCAATACAATATCCTGGAAGGTCTCGATCACCGACCCAATGCCGATGACGCTCGAATTCAACGGCATGATCAACGACGACGAAGTTACCGGCCAGCGTGATACTGGGCGACTTCGGCACCTCTACATTCTCTGGAACGCGCAGCTGATCGACGCATCAATTATTTAAGCCACACATGGCCAAGCCGGTCGCAAGCTCGACCGCGCGGCAGAAAAAGCTGAACGGGACCATGGGTCTTCGGTTGCGGATCGCGGCGGTTGTGGCGCTGCTGTGTGCAATAGCTGCCGTTTTGCCGGAGGAGACCTCTGCTCAAGATATTGATTTCGGCAAAGTCGACAAGTTCGAATCCTTGGCAACGGGCACCCTGCACGTTGGCGCTCCACCGAAAAACTATCGTGGACGATGGCGAGCGGCACGTCATCATCGTGACCATCTGGGACGCCGATGCCGAGACGAAAGTCTATTGGCGATCGCCGGACGGAAATGCTCCAAGCGCCACCGTCATACCTGGACGGGGCATCCAAACATTTCAAACCCTGGGTGAGTTCAAACTGGAGGCCGTCGGTGAGCCCAATCGCGAGGTACAATACGGGTATGTGCTGCTGGGTCTTCGGAGATGAAGCAAAAGGGTGAACGCTGACATTGAGTTCGCGGCTGAATGCTGTACTGATCAATTGCAGCATCAGTATCAACTAGTGTCCGTTCTCCGGCTTCGAGGTTCATGGGAGGCTGCGATTACAACACTTGGCTCACTGCCGAACCCGACCAGCGCGATCTCATGAAGCCGTTCCCGGAGGAGCCGATGCCGATGTGGCTCGAGAAGCGTGTCGACCGGTGCCTCGTCGCGTATCGCAAGCTCGGCCCCGCGCCGCAGGAGATAATGGGATGAAGTTCGGCATCTTCTACGAACACCAAATTCCACGCCCTTGGGACGCTGACGCGGAGCATCGCATCTATCGCGAAGCGCTAGAACAGGTAGAGCTTGCTGACCGTGTCGGCATCGATTACGCGTGGGAGGTCGAGCACCATTTCCTCGAGGAATATTCCCATTCCTCGGCACCCGAGGTGTTTCTTGCGGCGTGCTCGCAACGTACTAAGGCCATCCGCCTCGGCCACGGGATCGTACTGATGCCGCCTGGATACAATCATCCGGCCCGCGTCGCCGAACGTATCGCGGCACTCGATCTTGTCTCGGATGGACGAGTTGAATTCGGCACCGGAGAATCCGCGTCGATTCTCGAACTGGGTGGCTACCGCATCACCGTTGCTGACAAACGTGCGGCCTGGAGGGAAGCGCTCGAGCAATGCCTGAACATGATGGTGATGGCGCCCTATCCTGGGTTTGAGGGTAAATATTTCTCAATGCCTTGCCGCAATGTGGTTCCGAAACCGTTGCAGAAGCCGCATCCGCCGGTCTGGGTTGCCTGCTCCAACCGCGAGACCATCAAGCTTGCTGCACAGCTGGGCGTTGGTGCCCTGACTTTCGCTTTTGTCGATCCGGCCGAGGCCAAGCAATGGGTCGATGATTACTATCGGATCATCAAAACGGAGTGCGTCCCGATCGGTCATTCGGTCAACGCCAATATCGCCATGGTGACGGGCTTCTCAGTGCATCGAGACGCCGAGGAAGCAAAGCGGCGGGGCGAGGATGGATTTAAGTTCTTTGGCTATGCGCTGGCACATCACTATATTTTTGGCGAACACAAGCCGGGTTGCACCGACATCTGGGCGGCCTACGAGAAAGTACGGGCTTCGCTCCCCGAGGCCGGCGCCGCGCGCGGCATTGGCACGCCTGAGGAGCTTCGCTTGCATCTGAGGAGCTTCGAGGATTCCGGCGTCGATCAGGTGGCGTTTATCCAGCAAGGCGGCAAAAACCGGCACGACCATATCTGTCAGTCGTTGGAATTGTTCGCGCGCGAGGTGCTGCCCGAATTCGACGAACGCGAGGAAGCGCGAGCCAAGCGCAAGCAGCAAGAGCTTGCGCCCTTCATTGAGCAGGCAATGACGCGGAAAGAAAACGTGGTACCGCTAACCGAGGATCAGATACCGAGCTTCGTGGCGCTCGGCCGTCAGGTGGCGGCGACCGAGCAACTCACGCCCGAGCAGGAGGCGGCGCGTCGCCGTATGTTGGCCGCGGCGCACGTTCCCCTCGAAAATCCGGCGAAGGCCGCCGCGGCGAAATAGACTGATCTCGCTGCACTTTTCGCTACTTGCCGCACGGCTTGGTAGCGTTTGCTGAGGTGCTGTGTCGGCACTTGCGGAGTGCTCCGTCAGGCGCGATGATTGTATAAGCATGCCGTCGTCGGGGGTTAGTATACTCTTTTTGTTGCGGTTTTAGAGTGAGGCAATCATGACCAAATCCGACCACCGCAAGCCAATCAACTTCGTTGGCATGTACTTTTTTGACGAGCATGGCGAAGACTATCGAACCGGTCAGATCATCGCACAAATCAGTGATGGTTATTATCTGGCCCAGTTCGATTGCACGCACGACAACGTCCCGCCACCTCCGTTGGAAGTGCTGTCCTCCGCTGACTTCAACAAAGTCTGCGACAATTGTGGTTCACGCCATTGGCAATTCTTTGCTGACGTTGAAACTAGGAAGAGATGGATCACCTGGTTGAATACGCCCGATCCGGCCAAGGACAAGATGGGCAAGGTCGTGCATCTCAAGCCCAAGCCAGATCAACCGGCGTGAAGTGGGCCATCGCGCCTTTCACCGGCCTAGGCGGACACTTCGGTTAGGCGGACACTTGGAAGCCGAACTATTGCGCGCACGCTCGATGAAACGGCCGTCCATGGGCACGCCCAAAGGCCGCACGGCGGGGGCGCGCTATCTGGCCGCGTTCGTCGGGAACGTAAATTGAACAGTTTCACCTTACGTTTACAATGGCTTATATTAGCTGCTTTAGCGAAGTTGGGACAACGCGGGGGACAACATTGCAAGGCTGACGCCTGCGTGGCCATTGCGGTGACCATCGCCACGCGCTGCGAGCGATCCGCTGTCCGCGCGGCGTCACTAAACCAGTTTTAGTAAACTTCCGGAACGGCTGCCGCACATGGCGTGAACGGCGGTGGAACGGGTTCAGTAAGTTGGACGGCACAGACCGGAGCCGAATAGGTGCCTAGGAGCTATTTCAGTTCGGCCAGTGCCATCCCCCTACACCCTCCAAGGGCGCAATGAAGCCTAAGACGCAATGTCAAATATGTCACGCGTGACATATCGCTGTAGGCAGGGATTATTTGCGCTCGACGAAGACAAGTTGACAGTCGCCTGGACCGATATTTTCGGCAGTATGCGATTGCGTAATGGGGACCGCCTGCACCTCTCCGGCCTTGTCGGTAACGTCTCTCGTATTGCCGTCTGGCATATGAATGCGAATGACACAGTCGGTGAGAGAATAGACGATTGATGGAACCGGGTGCGAGTGTGTCTTGTCGTGCTCACCTTTTTTCCAAGTTCTGCCAGCCATCCTCGATACTGATCAAGGCCGGCTTTAAACCGCTTGCACTCTCGATATGTGCAAAACCCTCGGCCATGCTCTTTATAAGCGGTAATGCGAAGACGGCCAAGCACAGAGGTTTCCGACCAATGCGTAACGCGCCTGCCGACAGCAGGCGTGCGACGATTCCGCCGATGAAGGAAATTATGATCAGTACCGCAACCGACAAAACTGTGGCAGCACCGACACCAGCTACGTGGCCCAATTGATCAAGATGGAGACTTGCTGAAATTGGTTCAGCAACACGCTTTACCAGTCGCAATGCATACGACAGAATAAACAAAATAAGAGCGGCGGGCAGGAGGAACGATGCTCCACCGATGATCGTCGTTTTCAAAAGCTCTTTCACAGGTTCGCCCACCATGTGCTGACGGCGCAAAGCCAAGCAGAGCAGCGGTACCGCTGGCCCGATGCGAGGGATTTGTGGTTGAGAGTTTTGCCCTCCTGATTGGAGTACATCTCAAAGAGCCATCTGTCGTAGTCGATTTTATTCGTGATTTTGAGCGCGCATACCGACCCCGGACGCCGTACTTCACAAAAACAGGCGTGGCGATGGCTACCGCAATGTCGTTCGTCGTGGCCAATGGACGGGACGCCACGTGTGGACGGTTACAAGGTCGCTCAGATCGCGAGCCTGATACTCCGATGCGAATAGGCAACCGGACGCTGCGTATACCTGATACCGAAAGAAGGTAAGCTCGAGCGCCGTCATCGTTAGCTTTTTCATCGCTTCCTCCCTGCAAGTTTCGGCGAAGCATAGTACTATTCCAGCTTGTCCACCAATCAAGTTTGGTCGGAAAGGCGCCAAGGGCGTCTCGGTGGCACGACGCGCCTCCCGCTACGGCTCTCCGTCCGACGGTTGTATCCGAGCGCTTCTTGACCGGCCGAACACGCCAAATACCTCGCCAAGGAAGTCTTGATCGGCAAATGCGCGTAACTGTTTCTGGTTGAAACACGTATGGTGCGGCGCAAACGGCGTTTATGAACAACGCTGAACGGCGGCGGTTGCATTGGAAAGCGGCCGCGTTTTTTTGGCAACTGACCGGCGATGCGCTTGGGGTTCGCCACGTTCATGTAGAACGTCATCGGCGGATCAAGCCCGCCCCGTTAAAATTGAATGCTGCAGTTGATCGAGATCAACGCGGTCACGCGCGCTTCATTTGGTAACAACGATCCGAAGGACTACGGCCATGCGAGGTCATTGTGTTTGTTTGGTTACAATATTGCCATCGTGCCTTCAACTGTGTCACGTGTTCAGGAGCGATTGCGAGTAGGCCTGCCATTCAAGCGGTCCTAGCAACGCCGTTCCCGTGTCCGACCTGTGGCGCCCAATACAAACTGGTGCGGGTCAAAACTAAAGAAATTGTCCCGAATCAACAGATGACCTGTCGCAAATGCGGCGCAGCGTCGTCGAATTATGTCTTCGATAAACGCCCATTGGCGGCACGGCTGCGCTTAAGGCCGGATGATCTCGAGCTTCTCGGATACGGGTAGCCTCATGTTTGCTCTCCCCCATCCGCGATCATGCTTTTTTTGAGCAGCCGCAATTCGAGCTACTGGTCGGCAACCACTTCCTTCAAGTCCTGCGCCTTGCGCCTGAGCTGCTTGACCTCATCGCAACTGCGCCCAACCAGCTCTGGCAGACCGACTTCACCTATCTCAAGGTCATCGGCTGGGGGTGGTACTACCTCTTCACCATCCTCGATGACTACTCGCGTTATATCATCGCCTGGAAGCTGTGCACGACGATGCGCGCCAACGATGTCACCGATACGCTCGAGCTGGCATTGGCGGCATCACGCTGCGACAGAGCGAGGGTCGTGCACAAACCACGACTGCTCAGCGACAACGGATCGAGCTACATATCGAGTGAGTCCTCGCTGTGGAGAGGCGCTTTAGGACTATGTCGCCGACAACATAGAACCACAGCCAAACAACGCCGCTACCGATTAAAACCAGACCTACCCAGAAAGGCTGGTAACGACCGTGAATACCTGAATATCTGACAAACAGTTCCTCAGACAGAACGTAGAGACCGGCACAGATCAGTCCGACCGAGACAATAAAGTTCATAAGCCGCCGCATGACTTTGTATCATAACTGAGTCGGCACTCGGTAACTTTCCCGCTGAATGCCCACGCCCGCCGCTTTCCGCCGCCCTGGTCGATCGAGGAAGAACCCAAGTGCTTCATCGTCCGCGACGCGACCGGGCAGGCCCTCGCTTGTTGCTATTTCGAGGATGAGCCCGAGCCGGCGTAGCAGCACCAAACGGCTCACCAAAGATCGAGGCTCGACGGGTGGCGGCCAACGCGGCTAAGCAGCCCGACTTCTTGCGGCCGGCGCCGGTCAAGGACTTAGACCGTGACGCTCGATCGTCAGCTCGAAAACATGAGCATCATTGCCTCGGATTAGCTCTAGGAGCTGTGCGTCCGCGTTTGTCTCCGGCGTGGTGCCGAACCGCGGCTTGCGCGCCATGAATCTGCTTATCCTCTGCCTTCTGATCCGGTTCAGCCCCTAGGTCGGCAAAACGCAAGCGGTCAAATGCAGGGCATTACAGCTAAGTGTCTCCACCTGTGAACATCCGTTTATTGGACACGTGTTGGACACCGATACCAGGAAACTTCATAAATCATTGATTTCACTGGCGCTCCCTACGGGAATCGAACCCGTGTTTCAGCCTTGAGAGGGCCGCGTCCTAGACCGCTAGACGAAGGGAGCCTGCCATTCGAATAAACCCGATGATGAAGGCGTGCAAGCGTTCACCACGCCGTCATTCCGGGGCGCGCCAGTCCGCGAACCCGAAATCCATACTCACAGTCGCCAGAGACTTTATCTGGAGGCGCAGTGGTTATGGATTCCGGGTTCGGCGCTTCGCGCCGCCCCGGAATGACGGGCGGAAACATCAAGGCTCGGTCGCGAACCTGATCCGGCCGGTTTCGTGGAGCGTCTTGACGTCGAAGGTGCGGATTTCGGTTGCGCCGCCGATATCGAGCGTGACCACGATGCGGTCGCCGGCGACCGCGGTGGCGATGACGCGCGCCGGCTTTCGGCAGCGTGACGATCGCTTCGGCCGGCGCGGCGCCAATACCGCCGGCGTGGAAAACGCGGTAGCCGATGACGCCGATCACGGCGGCGATCGCAATCAGCGTCGTGAGCCCCGATATGATCATCATCAGCCGCACGCGCGCGGCGAGGCCCGCCGCGGCGGCATCGGCCTCGGCCGCCGGCGCGTCGCCGCGATCGGAGCGCGGCCTCCTGCCATTCGCCTTGCGGTTCAGCGGCAGCTAATTTGGCCATTCGGGTAACTTTAAGATTGTTGCGATGACGTCCACGGAAAAATCGATCCGCGTGGTTGACGACGAGGCCGGCGGCCGGCTCGACCGCGTGCTTGCCGCCCATGTCGTCGAACTCTCGCGCACGCGGCTCAAGGCGTTGATCGAGGCCGGCTCGGTCGCCGTCGACGGGCGCACGATCCGTGATCCCGGCCATCGCGTCAATTCCGGCGCCGCGATCGTCGTCGCCGTGCCGGAAGCTGGCGCCGGCCAAGCCCGCAGCCGAAGCGATCCCGCTCGACGTGGTCTATGAGGACGACGACATCATCGTCATCGACAAGCCCAAAGGGCTGGTCGTGCATCCCGCCGCCGGGCATTGGACCGGAACGCTGGTCAATGCGCTGGTCGCCCATTGCGGCGACAGCCTGTCCGGCATCGGCGGCGAGCGGCGGCCCGGCATCGTGCACCGGCTCGACAAGGACACCACCGGCTTGATGGTGGTCGCCAAGAACGACCGCGCCCATAAGGCGCTGGCGGCACAATTTGCCAGCCATGGCCGCGACGGCGGCCCGTTCGAGCGCGGCTATCTCGCCTTCGTCTGGGGCGCGCCGGATCGGCCGCGTGGCACCATCGACCGGCCGATCGACCGGCACAAGGTGGCGCGCGACCGCATGGCGATACGCGAGGGCGGCCGGGAGGCGGTGACCCATTGGGAGGTGCTCGAACGCTATGGCGGGCAAAAAAGCGGGGCCCGGCGCTCGGAGGGCGGACGTCCCGGCGAGCCGGTGGCCAGCCTCCTCGCCTGCCGGCTGGAAACCGGCCGAACCCACCAGATTCGGGTGCATTTGGCCTCGATCGGGCATCCGCTGATGGGCGACGACGTCTATGGGCCCGGGTTTTCGGACCAAATCGGCGCTTTTGCCGCAGCCCGCCCAGGCGGCGCTTGAGGCCCTTGGCAGACAGGCCCTGCACGCCCATATATTGGCCGTTGAACACCCCATTACCGGTGAAATCATGCGGTTCCGCTCGGAACTGCCGACTGACCTTGGCCGTTTGCGTGATATGCTGGCGGCCATCCGGGCTGATTTTAGCGATAAATAGAGGCGTAACTTCAACGGGCTCAGGCGATCTTTCCGCCTGATTAAGCCTGATCAAGGTGCCGTCGCGCCGAAGTGATGCCTCTTTACTACCAATCGCCGGGTCTCACCGTGTATGCTGCGGGTGCGAGATAACAACTTGCGCCGTCGGCTTTCCGGAAGCGACGGCACACCGTCTGCCGCAACAGCGGGGACGCGAACAAGGAAAGGGCGCTGTCATGGCCCAAACTGCAGCCTTGCCGGTTCTGTCGGGTGAAACCGGCCTTACCAGATATCTGGAAGAAATTCGGCGGTTCCCGATGCTGGAACCGCAAGAGGAATACATGCTGGCCAAACGCTGGCGCGAGCATGGTGACCGCGACGCGGCGCATAGGCTCGTCACCAGCCATTTGCGGCTCGTGGCCAAGATCGCCATGGGCTATCGCGGCTATGGCCTGCCGATCTCCGAAGTCATCTCCGAAGGCAATGTCGGCCTGATGCAGGCGGTGAAGCGCTTCGAGCCGGAAAAGGGCTTTCGGCTGGCGACCTACGCCATGTGGTGGATCAAGGCCGCGATCCAGGAATACATCCTGCGCTCGTGGTCGCTGGTGAAGATGGGCACCACCGCCAACCAGAAGAAGCTGTTCTTCAATCTGCGCAAGGCCAAGAGCCGGATCTCGGCGCTCGACGAAGGCGATATGCGGCCCGATCAGGTCAAGCTGATCGCCAAAAGGCTGGGCGTGACCGAGCAGGACGTGATCGACATGAATCGCCGGCTCGGCGGCGACGCGTCGCTCAACGCGCCGATCCGCGAAGACGGCGATTCCGGCGAGTGGATGGACTGGCTGGTCGACGACAGCGCGAGCCAGGAGAGCCGCCTGGCCGAATCCGAGCAATCGGAGAACCGGCACAAGGCGCTCGGCCAAGCGCTCAACGTGCTCAACGATCGCGAACGGCGCATCTTCGAGGCGCGCCGCCTCGCCGACGAGCCGATCACGCTGGAAGAGCTCGCCGACGAGTTTGGCGTGTCGCGCGAGCGCGTCCGCCAGATCGAGGTGCGCGCTTTCGAGAAGGTGCAGAAGGCGGTGAAGAGCCACATCACCGCGATGGAAAATCCCGCGGCCGCTGCCGCCGTCGCGGCCGCGCACTAAGCCGTCTCGCATGCAATCTGTTGGAACGAAATGCCCGGCCGATCGCCGGGCATTTTGCTTTTGCTGTATCGACCTCTCCGCGCGCGGGCGTTTGCGTTACCGGCTTTGCGCCGGCCGCAAGGAAGTTGGCGATCGCGTCGACGACGCCCGGCGCCAACGGCAAAGTTGGATCCACGTAGGCCGCCATGTTCGCCCGCCGGTCGTCGGTCGCCACGGCTTTGAGCACGTGATTGGCGTCGGGCAGCAGGACCAGTTCGGCTTTCGGCGCAGCCTGCTTGAGGCGCTCGGCATCGGCGACGCTGACCTGCATGTCGCGCTTGCCCTGCATGATGAGCACCGGCTTGGACACCGCCGCGATCAGCTTGGCGGGATCGTAGGACAGCGCGTTGATGAGGAAGTCCTGCACCTGCGGCGCAAACAGCGGCCGCAGCGCCGGGTGCATGTCGGCGACGTCGACATGCTTGCCGGCCTCGAGCGCGTCGATCGCCGCCATCGCCTGATCGAGGATCGGCGCGTTCGCCGGATTTGACTTGAGCTGCGCCCGCATCACCTCGCCGAGCGGCCGGCCGGCGGCGGCAACCAGCACCACGCCGCAGATGTCGGTCGACCTTTTGCGCCGCGGCGAGCGCAACCAGACCGCCTTCGCTGTGTCCGAGCACCCAAACGCACGGGACGCCGGTCTGCTTGCGGATCACCGCGATCCACGATTGGACGTCGGCGACATAGTCGTCGATGGTCACGGCATTGCCGTCGGCGACCGCCGCGCTGCTGCCAAACATGCCGCGCTTGTCGATGCGGACGGTGCCGATGTCGTGTGCCGCGAGGCCTTCGGCCAGCAACCGATAGGTCGAGGCTTTGACGCCAAGCGGATTGTTGCCATCGCGGTCGGTCGGGCCGGAACCGGGAATAATGAGCACCATCGGCGCGTTGCCGCCGGCCGGCGCCAGCATGGTTCCCTTGAGCGGGCCGAGCGGACCGGGCGCTTGCACAAAAGTCTGGACTCGGAGCCGACGGGTCGCGGCCAAAGCGCTCGGTCGACAGCGCCACGGCAGCAAGCAAGCTCAGCAATCTCCCGACCATGACAGGTTCCTTCTCAGTGCGAACGCAAGAGCCGAGACGACTGGCGCTCCACATGTGGCGCGCAGCTCGGCGAAGTTATGTCGCGGCACCCCGAGACAGGTTCAAACCAGAACGCCGAATGGCGCGGCGGTCGGTCTACTCGCCTCGCGGTTTTGGTCCGTGTAGATTGACGGTTCCAAGACGCAGCGGATCGAGTCACGAGGCGCCGATGCTGTCTGAAGCAGAGAGCGCGACGGGTGTCCGAGACATTGGCTGGCGCAGTTCGAAACCGCTCTGCGGGGACCCAATGCCGATCTGCGCGATCACTCTGTTTCACGCCGACAGCTACTGGCGCGATGTGCTGGCGTTGACCTGGCACATCGTCACGGTCAACGGCGCCGACGCCATCCGCGAAGAGCTCAAGGCATGCCCGCCGTGCGCAACCGAGCGGTTTTCGGATCGATCCGCAGCGCGCAGCGCCGCGCAAGGTGAAACGCGCCGGCACCGAGGCGATCGAAGCGATCTTCCAATTTGAAACCGCGGAAGGCCGCTGCAGCGGCGTTCTGCGGCTCACGCCCGACGCCTCCGACGGCGGCAAGCTCAAAGCGTGGACGCTGCTGACGGCACTCGAAGAAATCAAAGGTCACGAGGAGCAGCTCGGAAGATCGGGCCCGCAGGACAAGGCCTATGCGCGGGATTTTCACGGGCCCAACTGGTTCGATATGCAGGCAAGCCGCCGCCGCATACGCCGACCGCGATCCCGCCGTGCTGGTGGTCGGCGGCGGACAGGCCGGCCTTTCGATCGCCGCGCGCCTCGGCCAATTGCAGGTCGACACGCTGATCGTCGATCGCGGACATCGGATCGGCGACAATTGGCGAAAGCGCTACCACGCGCTGGTTCTGCACAACCAGGTCCATGTCAATCATCTGCCATACATGCGCTTTCCGCCGAACTGGCCGGCCTACATTCCCAAAGACAAGGTTGCCGGCTGGTTCGAGGCTTATGTGGAAAGCATGGAGCTCAACTACTGGACGGCGACCGAATTCGCCGGCGCCAGCTATGACGAAAAGCGGGCCGATGGTCGGTCATGCTCCGCCGCGCCGACGGCACCGAGCGCGAAATGCATCCCCGGCATATCGTCATGGCCACGGGCGCGAGCGGCATTCCAAACCTTCCGGATATCCCGACGTTGCGCAACTTCGCCGGCCAGGTTCTGCACTCGAGCCAATACACCGAAGGCGACGCATGGCGGGGCAAGCGGGCGCTGGTGATCGGCTCGGGCAACAGCGGCCACGATATCGCGCAGGACCTGCACGCCGGCGGGGCAAAAGTCACGCTGGTGCAGCGCAGCCCGACCCTGATCGTCAATGTCGAGCCGAGCGCGCAGTTACCTTATGCGCTCTATGACGAAGGGCCGTCGCTCGAGGATTGCGATCTTATCACGGTATCGGTGCCGCTGCCGCTGGCGAGGAAAAGTCACGCCCTGCTCACCGAACAAGCAAAGAAGCTCGACAAGAACCTGCTCGACGGGCTCGCGCGCGCGGGCTTCAGGCTCGACTTCGGCGAGGACGGCACCGGCTGGCAGTTCAAATATCTGACCCGCGGCGGCGGCTATTACTTCAATGTCGGCTGTTCCGATCTCATCGTGCAAGGCGAAATCGGGCTGGTGCAATTTTCCGATATCGCCTCGTTCGTTGCCGCGGGCGCGCGGATGCGGAGCGGCGAAACGCTTGCGGCCGACCTGATCGTGTTGGCGACCGGGTACAAAGGCCAGGATTATCTGGTTCGCAAATTGTTCGGCGACGATGTCGCCGACCGGGTCGGTCCGATCTGGGGCTTCGGCAAGGAGCAGGAGCTGCGCAACATGTTCACGCGCACGCCACAGCCCGGGCTGTGGTTCATCGCCGGCAGCTTCGCCCAATGCCGCATCTATTCCAAATATCTCGGCTTGCAGATCAAGGCCTGCGAGCTGGGGCTGATACCCGAAGTTCGCAAGGTCGACGGCGTGCCGGAACGGCGCGACGCATTGCAATCCATTCCGGCCTAGCTTGACGCGCAGCGACCAACCGGCGTTGCGCAGAGTTCGTCGCGCCTTACTCCGGCAGCGCGCCGCGCAGCAACCAGCGCGAGGCAAAGATCGCGGCGCCGGCGAGCGCGGCGATCGCGGCGATCATCAGAAAGAAATCCGGCTTCTCCATGCGGCTCCAGAAACTGCCGAGCCATCCGGCCAGAAAGCCGCCGACGAAACTGGTCGCCAGCCACACGCCCATCATCATCGACAGCATGCGCACCGGCGCGATCTTGGTCACCAGCGAAAGCCCGACCGGCGACAGATAAAGCTCGCCGATAGTGATGATGACGAAAAAGGCGAACAGCCAGAGCCAGCTCGCCTGGCCCGCGCCGGCGTGCCAGGCGGCGGCCGCCATGACCAGATACGACAGCGCCACGCCGGCGCAGCCCAGCGCCATTTTGCTGATGGTCGAGGGCTCCGATCCGTTCGCCGCCTGCCGCGTCCACAGCGCGACGACGAACGGCGTGAAGGCGAAGATCATGAACGGATTGAACGCCTGAAACCACGTCGTCGGGATTTCGGCGGTGAAGCCCGAGGAAATTGATGGTGCGGTCGGTGTTGGCGTCAGCCCACAGCGCGATCGTATTGCCGGCTTGCTCGTAAGTCGCCCAGAACAAGGCCGTGGGCACAAACAAAACCAGAATGGCGATGATGCCGCGCCACTCGTCGCGCGTCGAGCGGCCGCTCGCTCGACGTGTGCGGCTTTCGCCTTCGTCAAGGCGTCCGCCGGCAGCAGCGGCATGGCGTAGAGATAAATGGCAAGCCCGATCAGCATGCCGACGCCGGCGGCGGCAAAGCCGTAATGCCAGCCGGCCTTCTCGCCCAGCGTGCCGCAAACCAGCGGCGCCAGGAACGCGCCGACATTGATGCCGACATAGAAGATCGAATAGGCGCGGTCGCGGCGATGGTCGCCCGGCGGATAGAGCCATCCGACCTGGGTGGAAATATTCGGCTTGAAGGCGCCGTTGCCGAGGATGAGCGCGAGCAGCGCAAACAACAGCAGCTGCTCGACCGCCATCAGAAAATGGCCGATCGCCATCAGCATCGCGCCGACGACGACGGTGCGGCGCTGACCGAGCACGCGGTCGGCGAGCAGGCCGCCGAAGATCGGCGTCAGATAGACGAGCGCCGTGTAGAAGCCGTAGATCTGCGACGACAATGGCTGCACGTCGAGCGGCCCGAACACCGCCTCCAAGGCGCTCTTGAGGCCGGCAAGCCCGATCACGCTCGCCGGCATGACCCGGCAGCAGCACATATTTCGTCATGTAGAGAACGAGCAGCGCGCGCATCCCGTAATAGGAAAAGCGCTCCCACATCTCGGTGGTGAACAGGAAGGCAAGGCCCTTCGGATGGCCGAAGAACTCGCCGCCGGAGGCCATGCCGTTCGATTGGGCGGGGTCATGGGCAGATCGGGCAGCCTCAGCCAAGATCGGTCTCTACCATTCTCATTCCCGGCAATCGTGAGTATAAGGCGGGTCAGGTTCGACGATAGCACGAGCGTCCGACAATAACGCGGGCGCTGGCATGCGCCGTTCGAGACGCATTTGAGGAGATAACGCTTGACCAAATTCGGTATCGGCCAGCCGGTTCCCCGGCTCGAGGATCCCCGCTTCATCACCGGCCGCGGCCGCTATGTCGACGATATCGACATGCCGCTCCAGTGCCACGGCGTTTTGGTCATGTCGCCGCACGCGCACGCGCGCATCAAGAGCATCGACACGGCGGCGGCCAAGGCGGCCCCCGGCGTTCTCGCCGTGCTCACCGGCGCCGACGTCGAGGCCGACAAGATCGGCAGCCTGGTGCCGATCATGCCCGAGGACATGGGCGGACCGAAGGGCTACCGGACGCTGCGGCCGATCCTGTCGAGCGGCAAGGTACGCGCGGTCGGCGACCGCGTCGCCTTTGTCGTCGCCGAAACCTTGCAGCAGGCGCGCGACGCCGCCGAACTGATCGCGATCGATTACGAGCCGTTGCCGGCCGTGGTCTCGCTCGAGGATGCGGTCAAGCCGGGCGCGCCGGTCATCTGGGACGGGGCGCCCAACAATGTCGCCGTCGCGCTGATGATGGGCGACAAGGCGGCGACCGACGCGGCCTTCGCCGGCGCCAAGCACGTCGTCTCGGTCAAGCTCGTCAACAACCGCGTCAGCGCCAATTCGATCGAGCCGCGCGCCGCGATCGGGCAATACCATCCGGACAACGAGAGCTACACGCTGTACTCGACCTCGCAGAACCCGCACGGCCATCGCGCGCACGTCGCCGGCGACGTGCTGAAAGTCCCGCAGGTCAAGCTGCGGGTGATCTCGCCCGATGTCGGCGGCGGCTTCGGCATGAAGGGCGCGGTCTATCCCGAGGATGCGCTGGTGTTATGGGCGTCGCGCCGCTGCGGCGGCCGGCCGGTCAAATGGGTCTCGACCCGTTCCGAAGCCTTCCTCAGCGATTCCCACGGCCGCGATCAGGTCGTGACCGGCGAATTGGCGCTCGACGAGCGCGGCAAGATCCTCGGCCTGCGCGTCGATGCGCTGCACGACATGGGCTCGCACGTGTTCGACGCCTCGATGGTCGTGCCGCTGTTCGCGCTCAAGCTCGCGCCCGGGGTCTATCAGGTCCCGGCGGTGCACGCCGCCGGGCGCGCGGTGCTCACCAATACGCCGCCGCTGCAACCCTATCGCGGCGCCGGCCGGCCGGAGGCGACCTATCTGATCGAGCAATTGCTCGATCGCGCCGCGCACGTGATCGGCATCGATCCGATCGAGATCAGGCGGCGTAACTTCGTGCCGCCGGCCGCCATGCCGCACAAGCTGCATTCCGGCATCGCCTATGACAGCGGCGAATTCATGCGGGTGATGGACGAGTGCCTCAAGCTCGCCGACTGGAGCGGCTTCGCCAAGCGCGCCGCGGAATCGAAGAAAAACGGCAAGCTGCGCGGCCGCGGCATCGGCTATTTCATCGAGGAGGCCGCGATCTTCAACGACCGCATGGTCATCCGCTTCGATCCGAGCGGCACGCTGATGATCCTTGCCGGCACCCATTCGCACGGCCAGGGCCATCAGACCGTCTACGCGCAGATGGTGCACGAATGGCTCGGCGTGCCGATGGAGTCGATCAGCTTCATCCAGGGCGACACCAACGAGGTGGCGGTCGGCCGCGGCACCTACGGCTCGCGCAGCATGCATGTCGGCGGCAACGCGCTCAAAAAGGCCGCCGACGCCATCATCGAGAAGGCCAAGCCAATGGCGGCGATGATGCTGGAGGCGGCGGCCGGCGACATCGAATTCAAGAACGGCAGCTTCCACATCGTCGGCACCGACCGCGCGCTGCCGCTGACCGCGGTGGCGCAATCGCTGCACCGGCCGATGTTCCTGCCGCCGCAATTCGAAGTCGGCCTCGAAGCGTCCGGCACGTTCGCCGCCGAGCCGTCGAACTTTCCCAATGGCTGCCACGTCTGCGAGGTCGAGATCGATCCGGAGACCGGCGTCGTCACGCTCGCCCGCTACGCCGCGGTCGACGATGTCGGCAAGATCATGAACGCGCTGTTGTGCGAAGGCCAGATCCACGGCGGCGTCGCCCAAGGCGTCGGCCAGGCGCTGATGGAATCGATCGTGTTCGATGCCGACGGTCAGCTCGTCACCGGCAGCTTCCAGGACTACGCCATGCCGCGCGCCACGGATTTTCCCGACTTGGTGTCGGAATTGACCGAGGTGCCGGCGACGACCAATCCGCTCGGCATCAAGGGCGCCGGTGAAGCCGGCGCCACCGGCGCGCCGCCGGCCGTGATCGGCGCCATCCTCGACGCGCTGCGTCCGCTCGGCATCGATCACATCGACATGCCGGCGACACCGAACAAGATCTGGCAAGCGATCCACGCGGCGAATGGCGCCAAGGCGGCAGCCGAATAAACTACCATGGGATATTTTCGGATATCCGCACTATGGGCTTTGGTGTTGTTGTTTCCCGCCCCGGCTTTCGCCGAGACGACATGGGACGTGTTGCAACACTTCGGTTGGACCGGAACCTGGGCGGCGTCGTGCCAGGATGGGCCAAGCGCGAAAAATGTTTGGACCATCCTGTCCCGCGACCCAGATGGCGTCGTGAAGCGCAAACTGGATCGCGGACCTGACGGACCGCCGCTGATGAGCGTCGTCGACAGCGCGCAAGTCGTCACGCCGTCGACTATGCAGGTCCGGCTGCGCAACGACGATCCGAATTGGGGAGCGATGAACGGTGTTTTCTTTGACGTCGTGCAGACGATCGAAAACGATGCACTGCGAGCGCTGCAGTCCAAAGGCAGCGACGGCAAGGAATATATCAAAGACGGCATCGTGATCGCGACCGGTCGGCCGAGCCCTTCGCTCCGTCGCTGCCCGGAGTGAATGCGGTCGAAACGCAGCGTATTGCAAGAAATCAGCCCGGATGGCGCAAGGCCGATCCGGGCTGATTATTGTTTGACGCAGTGATTCCCAGTTCAATCAGTCAATCTAATCGTCACTGCGAGCGAAGCGCCTTGTTGCGTCGCAATGACGATGTGGTCACTCGGCCGGCACGCCCTCCGGTATCGCCTCGTGCGGCGCGGTCTTGTCGAGCAAGCTTGCCGGCGCGCGGCTCAGTCCGAACAGGAAGATCGCCACGATCACGTAGGCGATCGCTAACACCGGCGACACTGCGATACCGACCGCTTCACCGTGCATGAAACCGAAGAAGGTAAGCACGGCGCCCGCAAGAGCGAACCCGGAAGCTTGCACGAACTTCTTGTCGATGACGAAGGCGCCGACCGCCGCAAGTATCAGTCCGGTCAAGATGGAGCCGCCGCCCATGACCTTGAGGCCTTCGTAGAGAACGCCATTATTGCCGAGCTTGTCTAAGCCGACGGCCGCCGCGTTGGTACCAGCCGCGCCCAGCGCCCCGTCCAGCTGCACAGAGGCCCAAGCGGCCAGATGCGGCGTCAGCGCCAGCACAATGGCGGGTGCGTGGAGCTTCGGCGTGCTTTGGAACGCCTGCGCGCCGATCAGCATGCCGATGTACAGCAGGATCGGGTAGATCGCTACGACGGGTATAACCGCCAGCAGCAGCGAGATGATGCCGAACCAGGACAGGATGATCACCATCACGCCGGTCGCCGCCGAGTAACCGATGCGGCCGCCCATGGCCTTCCAGCCTGGATGGCCGATATAGACGGCGTTGATGAACGGATTGCCCATCAGGCAGCCGATCAGACTGACGACGCCGTCGGCGGTCAGCACGCGCGTCGTCGGATAGGCATCGCCGGCGGCTTCCGCGCTCTCAACGTTATCCATCGCCTCGACCAGGTCGTAAATGCCGAACGGGATCGCGGTAATGAGGATCACGCCGAGATACTCGAAGCCGGAGAAGATATGATTCACGGCGGGAAGCGGTATCGAGAAACCGAAATTCACGAAGGCGTCGGTAATGCCCTTCCCGGTCAGTCCACCATAATCGAGGCCGAACAGATTCGATCCCCAGGCGATGATCATCCCGACCACGATCGCCACGAGACCAGCGGGTATCCCCTTCGGATATTTAAATCCGCCGAACCAACTGACCATGATGATCGCAAAGCAGGTCAGGCCGATCACCGGCGTCATGTACATCTGCAAGGCCGGACGCATGGAGATGAACGTGATCGACACGCCGGCGAGCGTACCGAGCAGGGCGGCGCGCGGCGTGATCTTGCGGATGATCGGAGCGATGAAACCGCCGATCATCAGGATGAAGCTCTGGAAGAAGACCCACACCAAGCCCGCTTCCCAACCCTTGATCGGATCGTTGGTCTTGAGCGTGATCGGCAGCATGATCACGAAAGTGACGATGAACATGTGCGGCACGCTGACGCCTGACGGCAGTGCGCAGACATCGGAACGTCCGGTCTGCTTCGCCAGCCGATAAGCGAGATACGCGTAATAGAACGTCGACAGGCAGAGCATCAGGCCGAGCGCCGGCAAGATGCGGCCGAATACGATCGAGTCCGGCATCTTGATCACGAACCGCAACAGGATCGTGATTGTCAGCATGTTCACGAGAATGTTGGTGCCGAAGCCAAAGAAGGCATTCAGGTCGCCGGGCGTCCACAATTTCGGACGGAATCCGGATGTCGATGTTGCTGTGGTCATTGCACGCTCCCCTCCGTGGCAAATCCCGATCGAATGCGCGCAGCGATACTCAGGCGTTTGCTAGAACCGCCCGTTTGACGGACAGTTTTCGCGACCTGAGAACCTCCGCCCCCCGGCGGCAAAACCGCAATCGGTGCACGATTGCCCCATGCAACCTCGCAAAGCGCGTGCCAACCGACGGAGCGGCAACGAGGGCTTGTGGATAGAATGGGGAAGGCAATGAAAGGGCAGTGGAATTGGAATTCCGCGACGGCGATGGCGCACTGCAACAAAACCGGGCCGCGGCGGATCTGCGCGCCGACCAAATAACGGTCATCGCCCTGTGAAAAAAGCAGCACCGAACCGCGCCGCGAGATCGAAGCACGCTCGCAGCAGAAATCGGCTCGCCGAGCTCGGGCTCAGCTCATCGATGCCATCGAATTAAGCAGCGGCTTCGAGGCGGCAACCGAACCGAAAATGCCGCCTTGCGCCTTGATCATGGCGAGGCCGGCAGCGTGAAATTCGGGGAAATACGAGCCGCAGCAATCCGAGAGGACGATGCAGCGAAAGCCGCGGTCGTTGGCCTCGCGCACCGTGGTATTCACGCATACTTCCGTCGTCACGCCGCAAACAAACAGCGTGTCGATGTCGCGATTGCGCAGCATGAGTTCGAGATCGGTCTGATAGAACGCGCCTTTTCCCGGCTTGTCGATCACCGGCTCTTCTGCCAGCGGATAAAGCTCGGGAATAATGTCGTGACCGGGCTCGCCGCGCACCAGGATCCGGCCCATCGGGCCGGGCGCGCCGATGCGACTGGCCGGATCGCCGCGCTCGACCTTGTGCGGCGGCGCGTCCGACAGATCGGGCCGATGCCCTTCGCGGGTGTGAATGACCAGCATCCCGGTGCGGCGCGCCGCCGCAAGCACTTGCCGGCATGGCTCGACTGCCGCCTGCAGGCGCGAGACGTCATTGCCGAGCGCCTCGCCAAAGCCGCCCGGCTCCAGGAAATCGCGTTGCATATCGATGATGACCAACGCAGCCCGGTCGAGATCGACGGAAAGCGGCGTGGGCTCGGCCTCGAAATTTACGTTTGGCATGTCCACCCTCTTGCATCGCTATGGCGGGAAATGTGCAAGAACAGGGCCAGCGCCGGCGACAACGCCTGTCGGGCCGCAGGCAGGGTGATCAATTCTTGGCGCGCTCACCGGGGGCTCGTGCGACAATGCTTGCAGAATTTAAAGACTTAGGCCACTTGGGCCTTGCGACAATGCCTGGAACTTGGGCTTGGACCAATTGGGCTTGGGCGATGACGCCCGGCGTAAGTCTTGGAAATCCGTCGCATGGCCCGCAAATCCCCAAGCCGCAAGGCAAAGTCGGCGCGACGGGCGAGCAGCGCCGGCACGCCCGCTCCGCGCCAGAAAACCCGATGCCGTCGGGACCCTTGTTACCGCGGCGAGCCAGGCGCTGGCGCTGCCGATCGAGCCGTCGTGGCACGCGGGCGTGACCTTCAATCTGCAATTGCTGTTCAAACATGCAGGCGCTGATCGACGAATTTTCGCTGCCCGACGACATCGAGCCTGCACCGGTGTTCCGTGCTTGAAACGACGGCATTCGATTCCGCCTGGATGACCGCCGGCGAAATCGCCGCGGCGTTTGCCGCCGGCCGTCTCAGCGCCCAGAGCATCGTCGACGCGACCTTCGCCCGTATTCGCGCGCGCGATCCCCTGATCAATTCCTTCACCGCGGTCACCGACGAGCGTGCGCATCGGCGCGCGCAAGCGCTCGACGAGGCGCGAGCGCGCGGCGAACCGCTTGCCGCCGCTCGCCGGCGTGCCGTTCGCGGTCAAAAACCTGTTCGACGTCGCCGGGCTGCCGACGCTGGCCGGCTCGAAGATCAATCGCGACGACGCCGCCAGCCGGCCGCGACGCCACGCTGATCGAGCGGCTCGAAGCCAACGGCGCCATCCTCGTCGGCGCGCTCAATATGGGCGAATACGCCTACGACTTTACCGGCGAAAATCCGCACGACGGCCCGGCGCGCAATCCGCACGATCTGCAGCCACATGACCGGCGGCTCATCGAGCGGATCGGCGGCGGCGGTCGCCGGCGGCCTGGTGCCGCTGGCGCTCGGCTCCGACACCAACGGCTCGATCCGCGTGCCCGCTTCGCTCTGCGGGCTGTTCGGGCTCAAGCCGACCTATGGACGATTGAGCCGCGCGCGCACCTTCCCGTTTGCCGCAAGCTTCGACCATGTCGGCCCGCTGGCGCGAGGGAGCCGTGACCTCGCGATCGCCTATGACGCCATGCAAGGTTACGACGCCGACGATCCGGTCTGCGCCGACCGCGTAGCCGAACCGGTCACGCCGCTGTTGGATCGCGGCATCGATGGACTGCGCATCGCCGTCGCCGGCGGCTATTTCAAATGCCGGACCGCGGAGGCGGTCTACGCCATCGATCGCGTCGCCGCCGCGCTCGGCGTCAATCGCGACATCGAGATCCCGGAAGCGGAACGCGCGCGCTCGGCCGCATACATTATTACTGCGAGCGAGGCGGCAGCTTGCATCTTCGCCGGCTGCGCACGCGCGCGCGGGATTTCGATCCCGCCACGCGCGACCGGCTGATCGCAGGCGCCATGCTGCCGGCTTCGCTGGTGACCAAAGCGCAGAAATTTCGCCGCTGGTACCAGCAAGAGGTGCTCAAATTGTTCGCCGAGGTCGACGCCATTTTGGCGCCGGCGACGCCGTGCCCGGCGCCGCTGCATCGGGCAGCAGAAATTCATTGTCGGCGACGTCGAAATGCCGGTGCGGGCCAATCTCGGGCTTTACACCCAGCCGATCTCGTTCATCGGCGTGCCGGTCGTTGTCGTGCCGGTACCGCTGTCGCCGTTGCCGATCGGCGTGCAGATCATCGCCGCGCCATGGCGGGAGGACGTGGCTTTGCGCATTGCACATGCGCTGGAGACGCAAGGCGTCGCGCTCGCCCAGCGTCCGCCGCTGCGAGAGAACTGAAATCCAGGAGACCGGAAAATGGAGATCGACCTGCCGGAGGTCGTTGCCGAAGTGCGCGCCGAATTCGACCGTTACGAAAAGGCGCTGGGCGACAATGACGTCGCGGCTGCTCAACGCGATCTTCTGGAAAGATCCGCGCACCATCCGCTATGGCGGCACCGAGAATCTCTACGGCCACGCATGAGATCGAGGCGTTTCGTGTCGCCCGCATGCCGCCCGGTCGCGCGCACGATATCACGCACCGTCATCAGCACCTACGGCCGCGACCACGCCGTCGCGTCGACGCTGTTCCATCGCGCCAGCGTGCCTGGAAAAGTCGGCCGGCAGATGCAGACCTGGGTGCGGTTTCCGCAAGGCTGGCGCGTCGTCGCCGCCCATGTGAGCTTCATTGACGATCTGGCGGGCGAACACGATAAGCAATGCCTCGGCGGGTGAATTGTGAGCGAGGCCTGAATCAATCCTGGTTTTACTGGCTCGATCCGATCCGGGGCGCGCCGTCATCCATTCATGCCGGCGCGCCTTCCGCCTGTCGCCTGATTTCGTCAAGGACAGATTCTGCTGCTCGTCGCGGCGCCTGGACGAAGTCGTGAAGGTATCGGTAGCGGTTCGAAGCCGAGAATTTGACCTGTTCTGGCTGTAAATGTATGCTGTTTTGTTGGCTGGGGCCGTCAAATTTGCAGTTGCATTTTTTGAGGCGCCTATGGAGTGGTCGACAAAGCTACATCAAATCGATGAGCCCTTTGGCAGTTGGGCCGACGATCTGGCGGCCGCTTTCGTCCGGCTGGAGCCGCGGAAAATAACCGAGCATCTTTTCGAAGGGACGATATCGAGAACTGACGCTGCTCCCATCCAGATTTCCCGCGTCAAAGCAACAAAGCACCGGGTTTTGCGCTTACGTTCGCATATAGCGCGAAGCAGCGATGACCTGTGCTTTGTCAACCTTCAACTTGAGGGGATGGGACGCTACACACAGCATGGTCACGAGCAGATTTGCGGGCCAGGAGATCTTGCAGTCGCGGATACGACCGAGCCGTTCGAAATCGCAAACTGTCGCGATTTCCAGTTATTTTGCTTTTCTGTGCCGCGACATTTGCTCCCAAGCAATTTCTCCGAGCGGCCGCGACTGCCCCTCTCCGCGAACGAAGCCGGCCGTGCCCTCTCCCGGACGCTCGGCGGATATGCGGAACTTTGTCTCAGCTCACAGCGGCCTTCGGGAATTTCTGCCCTCACCGGCGCACACGTTGTCGACCTGATTGCTCACGCATCGGAGGTCCTTGCAGAGGGGCCGTCGGAGCGGATGAATACCCCGTGTTGTTGTCGATGATGCTGGACTATATCGATCGTCACAGTGATGACCCCGGCCTCGGCGCGGCAACGCTCGCGGTGAAGTTCCGCTGCTCGCAGCGCTACGTGCATAGGCTATTTTCCACAACGGGTCGTTCGGTCGGAGAACACGTTAACGACAAGCGGATTCTTGCTTGTACGCGCACAATTGCTTGATCACAATTGCGCAAAACAAAACCATTGCGGAAATCGCATTCGCCGCCGGATTTCGAGACATTTCGCATTTCAACAGGCTGTTTAAGCGCAGCAATGGCACGGCACCGCGGGAGTTTCGTCGTGCCATGACTCCGAGTGCCATGACTCCGAAAGCCGTCTAGGTTCACAGTAGGCCAAGAAATCGGTCGCTACCGTCCAAGACTTTTCTGCTTCGGTCAGATAGCTGTTTGCTGAACGGCTGACGCGTCACCGAAGTTTAGGAAGGCTCGATGGCAATCGATTTTACGCTTACACCGCAGCAGCGCGAGCTTCAGCTCGAATGCCGCAAGTTCGCTGGCGATGTGCTTGTAGGCGCAAGGGATGCTGAGTTGCTGCCGACTCCGGAAGAGCGATTTCTTGCTACCAAGCCCGCGTACGAAGCCATGGTAGCGGCGGGATTTTTGCGAAAGTGCATTCCCATCCCGGCGGGCGGTGAGAACGCCGGTCTGGTCGACATGGCGATCATGGCTGAGGAATTCTACAGCGTGAACGCTAGTGTCACCTTAACGATGCTCGGGAACGGTTCTCGGTCTTTTGCCGATTTTGCTTGGCGGTACACCGGAGCAGTGTGGCCGGCTGCTCGGGCCGTTCTTAAGGAAGAGCGGCGCGCCGCTGGCCGGGTTTTGTTCCAGTGAACCAGGCGGGAGCGCCAATGCCGGCTTCTCCGCCTCCGGGCGAGGGCGTGCGAACCACCGCAAAACTCCAGGGCGACAGCTGGGTCATTAACGGTCGGAAAAAATGGGTTTCGTCGGCGACCGGGTGGGACCGCAAAGGCGCAGATGTTTTATGCGCGGTGTGCCGAACCGACCCCGACGCTCCGCCCGACAAGGCGATTTCCATCATAGCGGTTGAACGACCCACGCCCGGTATCGTCTTTGAGCGCGCAATTGATTCCGTAGGCCACCGCGCGCACCTCACGCCGCAGTTCAGTTTCGAGAATGTCTCCGCGCCGCGACACAATTTGCTCGGGCAGGAGGGTGGCGGCCTCGCGCTGACTGCAGCCAGTTTTACCGGAACCGCCGCGTTGGTTGGAATTTTCGGAGTTGCGCTCATGCGGGCGGCGTTCGAGTTCGCGTTGCACTTCGCCCGCACCGAACGACGCGGCGGTATCCATCCGATCATCGAGCATCAGGCGGTGGGATACGCATTAGTCGACGCGAAAACCACGATTGAATCGGCTCGATATCTCAGCTGGCGCGCCTGCCATGCCGTCGATAATCAGTCTCCCGCCGCCGACGAACTTGCAATCCAGGCGAAAATCTATGGCTCCGAAACTGCGGTTCGTGTGATCACCGACCTCATGCGCGTGGTGGGCACCGACAGTTATGACCATGAGCTCCCATTGGGGCGTCTTCTGCGGGATGCACTTGCCCTTCCGATCTTCGATGGAGGCAATATGGGCGTCCGGCGCCGTCAACTCCATGCGATGTTAAAACGGCCGGATTACTCTCCTCTGTTGGCGAGCGGAGCGGCCTGAAGCGAAGCCACACTTGCCTAACCGCATCCGGGGTAGTTCGAGGGCCAATGGTCCGCGTTTGATCAGCCGGTTGTATCGCAAATGTCATCAATAGATCGGTGAGTTATGAGCACAGCGCAAAAGGTGGCCGTCGTAACAGGAGCATCGCAGGGAATCGGTGCTGCTCTCGTTCAGTGCGTTCAGAAGCCGCAATTATAGGGTCGTTGCGAATTCGCGATCGATCAAAGCAATTGCTGATCCGGACGTAGTCGCTGTGCCGGGAGATGTCGCCGACCCGAAGACGGCTGATCTGGTGTTCGAGGAAGCGCTTAAGCCGCTTTGGCCATGTCGATACGCTGGTCAACAACGCCGGTGTCTTCATGGCCAAGCCATTTACCGCCTATTCGAAGGATGACTACGCCGTCAATATGGCGACAAATGTCACGGGCTTCTTTCACATGACTCAACGCGCCATAGAGGCGATGAACAAGCAAGGGCGCGGTCATGTGGTGACGATCACGACAAGCGTGGTTGATCAGCCGATGACCAGCGTGCCATCTGTGCTTGCATCTCTCACCAAGGGAGCGTTGAACGCGGCGACGAAGTCGCTCGCGATAGAGTGCGCAAAAAGTGGCGTGCGCGTGAATGCCGTTTCAGCTGGAATCATCAAGACTCCGATGCATCCGGTCGAGACCCATCAGTTTTTTGCATCGTTGCATCCGATGGGTCGAATGGGAGAAATATCTGACATCGTTGATGCTGTGATGTACTTGGACTCGGCGGGATTCGTAACTGGAGAAATTCTCCATGTGGACGGCGGGCAGGCAGCCGGTCACCATACATTTTAGCTGGCCGTGGCCGTCGCGCGTGCGAGTTTCATCGACCAGCAAACGTTCATCGCAAAGCTTCACGCCGGCGCCTTCTCCTGCGCCATGAAGGCGCGCCAGCCGCCGAAGCTTGAAATATCGCGCGCGCCGTCGATGGCTTCGGCCTCGACCAGAAAGCCTTTGACCGCGCGGCCGCCGCCGAGTTCGAGCGTGCCGATCGACAACGGCGGCGGCACCGCGGCGACAAACCGGCCGAACGCGCTTTCCGACAGCGCCCAGACTTCGATCTCGATGGCGGCGCCGGCGCCGTTTTTCACGCGCAGCAGGCCGGGCTTCGGCGGCCGCGTGCCGGCAAGCGCATAAAGCCGGTAATGCGGCGCAGTCGCGCCGCGCTCAATCAGCCGCGCGCCGGCGGCGCGCAATTCGCCATTAAGCGGCATGCCGGAGAGATGCGCGCCGACCACGGCGAGCGGAATTTCGCCGTCGGCCAGCGCCGGCACGTCGCGCGCCGAGCGGCGGCTGCGGATATTTCAGCGCGCCGAGCGGCAGGCCGGTCGCGGCATGAAACATCCGGCCGATCGCTGCCAGCAGGGCATCCTCGCCGGCGAGCGCGAGCAAAGTCACGCCGAACGGCGCGCCATCGGAGCGCATCGATGCCGGCACCGCCAGCGCGCACATGTCGAGCAAATTGACGAAGTTGGTGTAGGTGCCGAGCCGGCTGTTGAGCCCGATCGGATCGGCCAGCACCTGCTCGACCGTATAAATTGTCGGCGCAGTCGGCAGCACCATGGCGTCGATGTTGCGGAACACGTGGTCGCGCACACGCTGCAAATCCTCGAGCTGATAGAAAGCGGCGAAGGCGTCGGCCGCGGTGCCGTGAGCGCCGGCGAGGATGATCTGGCGCGTCACCGGATGCAGCGATTCCGGCGAGGAGGCGATCAGCGCGCGCGTCGTCAGATAGCGCTCGGCGACCCAAGGCCCTTCGTAAAGCAGCCGCGCCGCCGCGTAGAACGGCTCAATGTCGATCTCCACGATCTTGGCGCCAAGCGCAGCGAATTGCGCCAGCGAAGCCTGGTACAAAGCCTCCGACATGCGATCGCCGAAGAACAAGCGCTGACCGGGAAGCGGCACGCCGAGCCGAAGCCCTTCCGGCATCGGCCCGACGCCACGCGGCGGCGGCGGCCGGGAAGCGCCGTCGGCGGCGTCCGGCGCCGCAATCACCGCCAGCATTGCCATCGCGTCATCGACGGTCAGCGCGAAAACCGAAACGCAATCGAGCGTGCGGCAAGCGGGCACGACACCGGCATTCGAAACCAGACCGCGGCTCGGCTTCAATCCGACAATATTGCCGAACCTGCCGGGACGCGGCCCGATCCGGCGGTATCGGTGCCGAGCGCCAGCGGTGTGATTCCGGCGCCGACCGCGAGCGCCGAGCCGGTGCTCGATCCGCCGGGAATGAGTTTCGGATCGAACAGATTGCGGCCGATGCCATACGGCGTGCGCACGCCGACCAGGCCGGTGGCAAACTGATCGAGATTGGTCTTGCCAAGAATGATCGCGCCGGCTTCGCGCAGCCGCGCGACGCACGCCGCGTCCTTGCTGGGACGATAGCTGTAAGCCGGGCATGCCGCCGTCGTCGGCAAGCCTTTGACGTCGATATTGTCTTTGACGGAAACCGGAATGCCGTAGAGCGGCAGCGATTTGCCGCCGGCTTTTTCCAGCGCTCGCGCTTCGGCGCGAACCTCGGCTTCATCGCGCAGCGCAATGAAGATCGCCGGATCGTCATGGGCGCGGATGCGCGCAAAGCTCCGCGCGACGATGTCGTCGGGCTTAAGGGCACCGCTCCGATAGGCGTCGAGGATTTCGGCGACAGTCTCGGTCACGACGGCTCCGTTCTGGCATTGCGAGCGGGACCCGGCGACCCCTTCGCTGCCCTCTTTGTGCCAAATCCGGGCCATTGCGCAATGGGCACGGGGTCAGCCCTATGTGCAGGCGAAATCAGCGGAATTACCTAGTCGGTTGCGCCGGAGCGGTCCGCCGCCTATATTCCGGGCGCTTTTCAGTCATCGTTGATGACGTAGGTGGCTTCGTCCGGATGGGCGGGCGGAGCGCAGAGGAGATTTGCACATGGCTACCGCCCCTTTGATGCCGAAAGCGACGGCGGTGTGGCTGGTCGAGAATACCGCGCTGTCGTTCGATCAGATCGCCCAATTCTGCAACCTGCATCCGCTGGAGGTGAAGGCGATCGCCGACGGCGATGCTGCGCAAGGCATCAAGGGCTTGGACCCGATCCTGACCGGGCAGCTGACACGCGAGGAGATCGCCGACGCCGAGGCGCATCCGGATCATCGGCTGCATATCGCCGATCCCAAGGTCCGCCTGCCCGAGGCCAAGCAAAAGAAGGGGCCGCGCTACACGCCGGTGTCGCGCCGCCAGGACCGGCCGAACGCCATCCTCTGGCTGGTGCGCAATCATCCGGAGCTCAAGGACAGCCAGATCATGCGGCTGGTCGGCACGACGAAATCGACCATCCAGGCCATTCGCGAACGGACCCACTGGAACTCGGCCAACCTCACCCCGCTCGATCCGGTGACGCTCGGCCTGTGCTCGCAGATCGATCTCGACCTCGAGGTGCAACGCGCCGCCAAGGAAAAGCCGGTGCCGGTCGAGGCGCAGGGTGCCACGCTCTTGCCCGCGTCGGTCACCACCGCGCCGAAAGAGGAGCCGGAGGCAGAGCCGACTCCCGCCGCCGTGAAGAAATCGGACGATCTCAACGTCGAAGCGGTGTTCGCCAAGCTCAAGCAGCTTGGCGGCGGCAAGGGCGAATAAGCTTCGCCGCGGCCGTTACCGCGTTTTTAAATCAAAGCGGTTCGCCGGCCGCTTAGTGCATTTCCCAGCCGCCGTCGACATTGAAGGCGGCGCCGGTGATGTTTTCCGCCCGATCGGAGGCTAGGAAAGCAGCCATCTCGCCGATGTCCTTCGGCGTCTGGAAACGACCAAGCGGAATGCGGCCCTTGAACCACGCCCAGGTATCCTCCTCCTTCTGGCCCTGCAGCTTGGAGAATTGGGCTACCACCGCCGAATGCAGGTCGGTTGCCAGGATGCCGGGATGGATCGAGTTGACCGTGATGTTGTGCGGGGCGAGTTCCGAGGCGAGACTGTGCGTCATGCCGGTAACGGCAAATTTCGACGCCACGTAGGGCAGCACCATCGCGAAACCGGTCTGGCCGACAATCGACGAGATGTTGATGATGCGGCCGCCCTTCTGATCGATCATACCTTGCACGAAGGCGCGCGTGGTCAGGAACAGGCCGCGCGCATTGACGTTCATGACACGGTCGTATTCCTCGTCGGTCGTGTGCTGCACCGGCCCCGGCTTCGGCCCGACGCCCGCATTGTTGACGAGGATGTCGACGCGACCGAACGCATCCACGGCCTTTTGCCGCAAACGCTTCGAAAACTCGCCGTCGCGAACATCATGTTCGACGGCGATCGCCCGACCAGTCAAAGTCTTTGCGCTTTTTTCCGCGGTGGCGCCGTCGATGTCGGCCACCACAACCGCAGCGCCGGCGGCACTCAATCGCTCGGCGATTCCCAGCCCTATGCCGCGCGCAGCACCCGTGACCACGGCAACGCGCCCGTCGAGATCAGCCATGTCTTCCTCCCCTTGACTGCAGCAAACATTTTGCGCCGAAGCTGACATCTGCAATCGGTGTTGAACAATCGGATTTTCCGACTGCAACCATCGAACAAATCGATAGTTACCTCCGCTGCGGCGCCCGAGGCTTATGGCGCGAAGCTAACGTGACGCGCGAAATCTACTTTCTGGCGTCGGCGTACGGATAGATCATGTCGCCGGTCTTGTATTGCGGTGGCCAAAGGATCGGCTGCTTGCTGCCGTCGCCAAACTGCTCGATGTCGTTCGGCGCTACGTTCTGGAATTGCGTGAAGACGATGCGCGGCTTCGCCCATTCGCCGTCCTTGGCGAAGGCGATGTCGCCGGCCACGGTCGCGAAACTGTGGGTGTGCATGTAGTCGGCGAGCGTATTCTGATCGAGGCTTTTGGTGGCTTCGACCGCCTGCGCCAGCACTTGCCCGGCGGCATAGCCGAACGGCACGAAGCCATAGCCGAACGGATCGATCTTCTCGCCCGCAGCCGCCGCGCGATAGCGCTTGAGCACATCGGCGAGGCCGGGAAAGTTGAAGGTCGGCGCCGGCACAAAGCTTTCCATAATGACGATGCCGTCGAGGATCGGGCCAAGCTGGGCCTTGATCGGCGTGATGAGCAAGCCAATCATGGTGCCGCCGAACATTTTCGGCGTCAGGCCGATCTCATGCGCGGCGCGGACAATGCCGACGGTGTCCGGCGGATAAGCGGCGACGAACACGATGTCGGGGTTCGCCGCCTGGATCGCGCGCACGGTCGGCGCAAAGTCCGTGGTCGGCGGCGGATAGCTTTTGTCGTAGACGATCTTGAACCCGTACTCGGCGGCGTTCTCGCGCGCGCCGTCGGCGGAGGTTGTGGCGAACTCGGCGTCGGCGGCGAGGATCGCCAATGTCTGCGGCTTTGGCTGCTGCGCGGCGGCGAGCTCGAAGAAGCCCTTGGAGAACGCCTTCACGCCTTCCGGACCGACCGGGATCATCGAAAAGTATCGCGAGTAGTTGAAGTGCCGGTTCACGGCCGACGCCGAGAATGCTGATGGTGGTCTTGTTGTTCTCCATGATCACCGGCATCGCCGCCGCCACCATGTTGGTCGCGTAGGGACCGAGGATCAGATCGACTTTGTCGACGCTGATCAGCTTGGTGTAGATGCCGGGCACATTCGACGGATTGCTCTGGTCGTCGTAGGTAGACCAGCTCGACCGGCCGCCCGAGCAGCCCGCCTTTGGCGTTGACATCGTCACGCCAAAGCTGGAGCGCGATCAGAAGCTGCTTGCCGTTCTGCGCCACGCCGCCGGTCATGGCCATGCTGAAGCCGACTTTGATCGGCTCGGCGGCGGACGCCGGCGATTTGCGGCAGAGCAACAACAGCGCGGCGGCGATGCCCGCCGCCACGCACGACGCGCCGGATCGGTCCGGCGCAGCCTTTGGCCACGCCCCGAGCCATGCAGCCCTCCCGATTTAGCCGGCGAGCCGGTCGCCGCCGATCGTTATTTCATCATTTCGTCGCCCGGCATCACGCCCCAGAGGTTCGAGGCCGAGGGATCCTTCTCCCACACCTTGGGCCGCTGCGGATTGTCGCGGTGCCACGGCCGCGGCTCGAAATAGCCGAGCTCCTCGTTCATGCGGTCGAGCTCGCAGAACGTTTCGGTGATCAGCCCGTTGGGCGCGCGGTGATAGGCGAAGAGATTGTGACCGATGCCGTGCCGGCCCGGTCCCCACAGAAGCTTGTAGCCGTTGAGGCTGAGGAAGTCGCACGCCTCGTGCATATGGCCCCAATCGCGCAGCTCGAAGGCGGTGTGGAAATGGCGGTTCGAGCCGGTCTCCATCAGATTGATGGTGTGATGATCGGGACTGCAGCGCAGGAACGAGAAGAAATCTCCCATCCAGTCGGATTCGCGAAAGCCGAGCACGTCGCAATAGAACTTGGTCACGTGCTTCACGTCGGTGACGTGGAACGCGACATGACCGAGCTTGAACGGCACGATGCCCTTGTGGGTGAATTTCTGGTGCGAGAAGGCGTCGCGCTTGAACACCTGCATGGTCGTGCCCTTCGGGTCGGCGAACGTGACCGCGTCCTTGATCGAAGGCTCGGGGTCCTTCTTGCGCTGGGTTTTGACCTGGTGCGCGGCAACTTGCTTCTCGAATGCGTCGAGATCGGCGTCAGGCGGAATCTGGAAGGCAAGGCTCACGCAGCTTGCCTGCGCGCCGCGCCGCAAGACGATGGAATGATGATCGACCGTGGAGGCGAGGTAGGCGACGTCCTTCTCCTTGGCGACCTGCGTCAGCCCCATAATCGTCGGTGTAATATTCCGTCTGCTTGTCGAGATCGGGCGTCTCGTAGGTGGCGTGGGCGATCTTGTTGACGCGGATCATGCGGATTCTCCTTTAGCATCTGCTGTGGTTGCCCTTGCGAGCAACGGACTGTTCGGATTTTTCTCGCGGCAGCGAGCCGATGACGTCGATCATGGCGGCGCCGTCGCAATCGGATAGTCCCATCGCCACAAATCGTTCGAACAGTTCGGCGGTGCGATCCAAAAGCGGCGTCGCCACGCCGACGCCGTCGGCGAATTCGCCGATCATCTCGATATAGTGCTGCAGGCCGGGTATCGGGCCCTGCAGCGGCTTGAAGCGCCGCTCCGCCATCCACGGCGCGCGAATGCCGAACTGGGTCGAGCCGCCGCTGCCGTTGGCGATCGCCTTGATCATCAGATCGACGTCGACGCCGGCTTTGACACCGAGCGCCATCGCCTCGGCGGTGGCGGCGATGTGAATCGAGACCAGAAGATTGTTGATGAGCTTGACCCGGCTCGCCGCGCCAAACGCGCCGAAGTAAATGCAGGAATCGGCAAAGCCGGCGACCACCGGCTCGATTTTCTTGCAGGCCTGCTCGTCGCCGGCGAGAAACACCACGCCCTTGCGCGCCAGCAACCATGCCCGGCGTACCGGCAACTTCGCCGTCGATGAAGAACGCGCCCTTCTCCGCGAGCGGCGCGACGTGCCGCTGCTTGACCGGAACCGGATACGAGCCGAGCTCGACCACGATCTGACCCGGCCGCGCCGAGCTGAATGAGCCCGTCGGGACCTTGCACGACTTCTTCGAGCGCCTCGTCGGACGGCAGGCAGGAAAAAACGATATCGGCTTGCGCGCCGACTTCGGCGGCCGAACGCGCCGGCACGCCGCCGATCTTCGCAAACTCGTCGAGCGAGCTGCGGCGATAGCCGACGACCCGGTAACCGCTCTTGATCAGGTTTTGCGAGATCGGCATGCCGATCTTGCCGACGCCGACAAAGCCGACGGTCTCCATTCTACTCCCCTACGCTACTTCGACCGACTGATCGGAGAGATTGACCCGCAAGCCGAGCGTGCCCTCCATGATCGTCCATTCCTTGAGCTCAAAAGTCCGCAGTCCGTTGCGCACGAACGGATCGGCTTCCGCCAGCGCGCGCGCCTCTTCGGCGCTGGCTACCCGCAGGATCGTCAGGCCGGCGCCGCTCGGCGGTCCGGCGCCATCGCTCAGCGGTCCGGACGCAAACAAGACGCCGCGCTTCTCCAGCCCGATCATGTATTCGAGATGCGCCGGCAGCAGCGCCTTCAGCTTCTCCGGCGTCGCCGACGGCTGCGACAGCACGGCATAAAATTTCCGCCGCAGCATTTTCTGCGTCAGCTCGGCGATGCGCTGCTCGACGTCCATAACGCGCCGATCCTCCCTGGATCATGAGCCGATGCAGTTGAACCGGATCATGATCTAAATGTTTCGTTGGAGCATGATCTTTTTCGGAAAACCGGCTTTCAGTTTTCCGGATCATGCTCGAAAGCCTATTTGCTGCATGGTCCGCCGTTCCGGCGCGCCATGTCAACATCGAGACTCAAACATCGTCGCCATCGTTCAACCTGAAGTTCAGGATGAACGACGCGACGCATTCCGCTTTGCACGTCACCAAATCTCAGGCGGCCCGACCGGTATATTGTCCGTCGACGTAGATCAGCGGATCGACGTCGCCGTTGGTGGAGATCGAGATGATGCGGCCCATGAATACGGTATGCGTGCCGTATTCGAGCTGCTCGTCCTTGCGGCAAATGATGGCGGCCTGCGCGTCGACCAGCACCGGCGCGGCCGCGCGCGTGTCCCAGTCGCCGACATTGAACCGGTCTTCCGCGCTCGCCTCGCCGCTGCAAAGCCTCGAAATGACGACGTGCGCGCGGCTCAGCACATTGATGCCGAATTCGCTGGCCTGACTGAGCGCGGCGTGGAACGTCGCCGATCGATTGACGCAGACCAGCATGGACGGCGGCTCCATGCTCAGCGCGCTGACCGAGGTCGCCGTCATCGCATAGTTGCGCGCGTTGTGGCGGCAGGTCACGACGCTGACCGAGCTCGCCAGACGCCGGAGCGCGCGTTTGGCGTCGGCGACGAGCTGCGAAGCCTGGGCGGCATCGGCCTCGACGACGTCGCACATCGAACGTGCCATTTGCGGATGCGATCGTCATCGACAACTCAATAGAGGCCGACCGGCTCGAGCCCGAGCCGTTGCTGTCCATACATCGCCGCGATCGCTTCCCAATCGAGACTGAGGTGCAGCGCGGCGGCGTTGACGTCGCGCCAGAAGCGCTGCAACGGCGCGGCGAGATCGCTGCCGGCGGCGCCTTCCTTGGCGAACAGGTCATTGACCACCGCCACCGATTGCTTGGCGGCGAAGCCTTGATTGCGGCGGATGGCGATGCGTTCGCCGACTTCCAACGGAACGCCGCGCCGCACTTTGTCTTCGGCGGCGGCGACGCTGGACACGAGCAACGTGTACGCCGACTCGATCGTCGCCGATGCCGCGCCGATCTTGTTCTGGATCATCGGCGAGTTGGCCACCGGAACGATCATGCCCGGCTTGGCCGCGCGCACCCTGGTCTGCGCCATCTGGATAAAGGAATCGAGCGCGCCTTGCGCCATGCCGAGGATCGGCGACACCAAAGCGGTCGGGCCGAAAGTGGTGAAGCCGAAATTGCTCATGGCGTTGTTGTCGATCTGTCTTGCCCGGGACCGTTCCGGCAACGATATCGGCAAACCGCAGCATCCGGTGGTCCGGAACAAACACCGGCTTGTCGATGCGCACGGTCTTGCTGCCGGTTCCCTGCAGGCCGCTGGTGAACCAGGTGTCCTGATCGACGATCGATGTCGGTGATCGGCACCAGGCACCACATCACGTCGGGCGGACCCTTGGCATTCGGCATCAGCGCGCCGAGCATCAGCCATTGGCTGTTTTCGCAGTTGCTGGCGTACGGCCAGGCGCCGGCGAGCTTGATGCCGCCGGGCACGATCTCGCACTCTTTGCTCGGATTGTAGGAGCCGGCGACAAGATTGTCGGGATCGCTCCAGACGTCCTGCTGGCCTTCGAGCGGAAAGTACGACGTCATCCACTGATAACACATGGCCAGCGAGCCGCACCAACCGGTGCTGCCGCAGACCGAGCCGAGCTCGAATGCGATTTGCGCCAATTCGGTGAGGCCGTATTCGAAGCCGCCGAACCGCGCCGGCCGCACCAGCTTGGTCAGCTCGGCGTCGCGCAAATGCTCCATCGTCTTCTTCGGCACCCGCCGATTGGTCTCGGTATCGCGGGCGGCGTCGCGGAAGATCGGCTTGAGAGCGCGCGACGCGATCGAGCAGAACGGAGAAATCGGTTCGTGTCGGCTTGGGGGCAAAAGGCACAGTCTTGAAGCCACGCTGGCCAGCTGCACGCTTCCTCCATCGATTTATTTGCTCTCGAGCAGGAAGCTGGCACCGCTATTCGGTCATTGACAAATTGAGTTTTCCAACTTGAACTATCGGCCGGGCCGATGGTTGGCTGCAGGCTACTAACTGAATGTAATTTATGCAGAATTTCGACCTCAATCTGCTGTCGTCGCTGGATGCTCTGCTCGCCGAAAAGAACGTCACGCGGGCGGCAAAAAAGATGCACGTCACCCAGTCGACGATGAGCGGCATCTTGCGCCGCCTGCGCGATCAATTCGACGACGAGCTCCTGGTTCGCAACGGCCGCCGCTACGACCTGTCGCCGTTTGCGCAATCGCTCGCCATCACCGTGCGGCAGACGATTCTGCAGATCGATTCGACGATTTCGGCCAAGCCGGTGTTCGATCCGAAGAAGGACCGCCGGCGGTTTCGCATCATGGCGTCCGATTACAGCACCATGGTTTACCTGTCGGCGGTGTTCCGCCACGTCGAGAAACAGGCGCCGTATCTGAGCTACGACATCGTGCCGATCAACTCGCCGATCGACAATGTCCGCAACGGCACGGTCGACCTGTGCGTCACCGGCAATCCCTACACCCAGGCCGACGCGAGCTCCGACCAGTTCCTGCGCGCCGATACGCTGTTCTCGGAGGTCTATTGCTGCATCGTCGACAACGATCATCCGTTGCGCGGCGCCGTCACGCTGGACCAGCTGTTCGAGTTTCCCCACGTGGTGGCGCAGTTCGCCGGCGTGACGATGGCGACCAGCGAACTGAAAGCCGGCGCCGGCCGCAATCGCTCCAATCCGACGATCAATGTCTCCACCTTCAACGTCATTCCGACGCTGGTCCGCGGCACCAGATCGGTCGGCATTCTGCCAAGCCGCATGATGGACGTGGCGGCGGAGCGATCCGATTTGCGCAAGCTCGACGGTCGCCTTTGACATGCCGAAGTTCGACGAGCAATTGATCTGGCATTCGCGGTTTGCCTATGACCCGGCGTTCGGCTGGCTGCGCAGCGTCATGCTGAGCATGGCCTAGGCCGTTCATGCCGCGCCGTCCCTGATGCTTCCTGCCTTGACGTCAGGATGGATCTCGTAGCCGGCCTGTTCGAGCGACGTGACGCCGAAATAGCCGAAGATCGCGCGGACCGGGCGGTCGCCGGTGTTGCGGAAGCCGTGCCATTCGCCGCGCGGCGCGAACACCACGTCGCCGGCTTGCATGGCAATTTCGTTGCCCTCGACGAGATGCGCGCCTTGGCCGTCGAAGACATAGAAGAACTCATCGCCATGATCGTGCCGGTGCAACAGATGGGCGCCGCCGGGAACGAACGTGCTTTGACCGACCACCAGGGCGGCGGACTTGGCCGCGCTGCCACCGACCAGCCAGCGGGCGGCCACATGGATGAAGCCGAGCTCGGGCTTGTGGAACGGAACATTCTCCACCTCGCTCAGGGACATAATCTGCATTCTCCCGGTAGCGGCAGCACGACCGCCCTGAACCAGCAGCAGCCGCAGCCGGCCGTGCCGCGGCTCGAGCTCAAGCGTTTGCTGGCCCGGCAGGAAGATCACCGATTCTTGGCGCACATCGGCGGCAACGGCATCGCAGCGCACATGGCCGCCGCCGTGCAACACAAATAGCATCTGCTCGCGGCCGGCTTCCGGCGTCAGCCGCGCCGATCCGGCCGGACCGATTTCGATCAAGCCAATCCTGCCAAAACTGCTGCCGCCGGATTGTTCGTCGATCAGCCAGCGGGCGGCCGCATCGCCATTGCCGAGCGAACTCGGCGACGCGCGCATGCGCGGAACTGTTATTGGCCACCAAATACACCGCCGGTCTCTCCGCATGTCCGCGTTTCGCGTTGAGCCGCTAGATCAGCCGGACGCCGCCATCGACCATGAGATTTTGGCCGGTGATGTAGTCGGACCGCGACGATGCCAGGAACGTCGTCGCGCCGACCAGATCGTCGGGAGTGGAAACGCGGCCCAGGATCGCCTTGGTCTTCGCCAGGTGATCGACCGCATTCGGCTCGTCACGATAGCCGGCGCGGATGAGATCCTTGTCCAGACCGTCCCAGAGCTGGGTTTTGACAAAGCCGGGGCTGAAACTGTTGACGGTAATGTTGTGCTTGCCGAGCGCCTCGGCTCCGGCCTGCGTCAGCGAGATCACGCAGGCTTTGCTGGCGCAATAAATCGTGGCGATTTGCTCGCCGACTTTGCCGGCGATCGAGGCGGTGTTGATGATCTTGCCGCCGCCGCCCTGCGCGATCATTTGCTTGGCGGCTTCCTGCATGCCGATCAGCACGCCAAGGCCGTTGATGCCCATGATGCGGCTCCAGTCGGCCTCGGTCGCTTCCAGGAACTGGCCGGCTTTGCTGATGCCGGCATTATTGAACATGACGTCGAGCCGGCCAAAGGCGCGCACCGCCTCCTTGATCATGGCCTGCACGCTCTTCCGGTCGGCGACGTCGACTTGAACCGCGACCGCTTCGCCTTTGTCCTTGCGGATGGCCGCGGCGACGCGCTCGGCAGCCGCCAAATCGATATCGGCGACCACGACACGCCCGCCCTCGGCGGCGAGATCGCGGGCGATCCCTTCGCCGATGCCGCCACCGCCGCCGGTCACAATGATCGATTTTCCTTCGACCAATCCCGTCATCCGTTTCCTCCAACATTCACGCGAGCTAGATGTTGCATTGGAGCATGATCTTTTCCGAAAACCGGCTTCCACTTTTCGGGATCATGCTCTATGCCGCCGGCTTGATGGCCGGCTTCACGCCGGTATTCATCGCCGTCACCAACTCGTGCTCGGTGAGCGTTTCGCCATCGAGCTCTTGGGTCAGCACGCCGTCAACAAAAACGATGACCCGGTCCGACACCGCCACGATCTCGCCGGGGTCGCTCGAATAGAACAACACCACCCGTCCCGACTGGGCCAGCCGCCGCATGATCCGGTGCATTTCCCGCTTGGCGCCGATGTCGATGCCGCGGGTCGGATCGTCGAGCACGAGAAGCGAGGGCGCCGCCTCGATCCATTTGGCGAAAACGACTTTCTGCTGATTGCCGCCCGACAGCGCGCTGACCGGCTGCTGCATCGACCCGGCGACCACGCCGAGCTGGCGGCAGCGTTCGATCGCAGCTTGCCTGAGACGCTCGGCGCGCAAGACAAAGCCGTCGCGCCCGAGCGTGAGCGCGCGCACGCTGACGACGTTTTCGGCAACACTTTGCCGCAGCATCAGGCCATATTGCTTGCGGTCGGCGGGCGTATAGGCGATTCCGGCCTTGACCGCGCCGGCGGTGCTGGTCGGCAGCGGAACGCCGGTCGGAAGCGTCACCTCTCCCGACTTCGGCTTGGCGACGCCGAACAGCACGGCGAACAATTCTTCGACGCCGGCGCCGGCGAGTCCGGCGACGCCGACAATGATGCCGGGCTGAATTTCCAAATTGTCGATGACAAGATCGCCCGGGCCCTCTCAGCCCGACGATGCGCAGAGGGCCGACCTTGATTTCGGGAATCGAGCCGTCGTTGCTCGCCGCGATCGCCGGAACGTTGCGCGCGTTCCGCCATCAATTCCGGCGTCTCACCCAGCATGGCGGCGACGACCGCTTTCAACTGATCGGCTGCCGGCGCGATGTTCTCCGGAACCCGCTTGCCGTTGCGGAGAATGACCAGATTGTCGGATATCTCCAACAATTCCTCGAGGAAATGGCTGACATAGACGATGCCGATGCCGGAATCGCGCAAGCCGCGAATGATCTCGTGGAGCCGTTCGACCTCGGCGACATGCAGCGACGACGTCGGCTCGTCGAGAATAAGGACACGCGGATTTTGCAATACGGCGCGAGCGATCTCGACCAATTGCCGGTCGGCCAGACTCAACCGATGAAGCGGCATGCGAAGCGACACGTGCACGCCGAGCTGTTCGAGGACGGCGTTGGCGCGGCGGCCGAAGGCGCGGCGCGCTTGCCAGGCGCCGCCGCCCGGCGCCAAGAGCAGATTCTCTTCCACGGTCAGTGCCGGGAACAGGCTCAATTCCTGCGAGACCATCGCAATGCCGGCGCGCGCTGCGTCGGTGATCGCATGCATCGCCAGCGGGCGGCCGTCGAGCTTGAGTTCGCCGGCGTCCGGCGGCAGCGCGCCGGCGATGATCTTCAACAATGTGGACTTGCCGGCGCCATTGGCGCCGACCAGTCCGTTGACTTTGCCCTCGACGACGTCGAAATCGACGTCACTCAAGGCATGCACGGCGCCGAAGCGCTTGCTGATTCCCCTGGCGGAATAAATGACTGACACGGTCCGCCTCTTCTACTGATGCGCGACAAATTGATTCACGACATCGTCATTGCGAGGAGCAAAGCGACGAAGCAATCCAGCATCGGGAACGCCGCCCTGGATTGCTTCGCTTCGCTCGCAATGACGATCATGAATTGTCCGAAATCATCGCGCGCTAGTCATGTGGGTTCATTGCGCCGGGTGCGTGTACAAGTCCGAATCCGGCAGGGTCGCGGGCAGATGATCGCGCGTTGCCTCGATTTGCTCCTTGTAAAAGGCTCGCAGTCCCGTCTCGGGCTTTTCCCACGCCTTTTGATAGGCCGCGATGTTGGCCTTATCGACGACCACATGCGGCACCTTCACCCAACCCACCGGCAGCGGCTTGCCTTTGAGCAGCGAGTCGGCGGCGATGTAGGTGGCGAGATAGGCCTGCGAGAAGAAATTCGCCGGCACGCCCGCCGTGATCGATCCCTGCGCGATATACTCGCGCACTTCCTCGGGCGTATCCCAGGAAACCAACGGCACCTTGACTTTGTCGGCATCCAAAATCTTTGGGATGTTCTCCTCGCCCTCTTCGCACGGATCGATATAGGTCAAGGCCTTCGGCGTCTTGCGGATGGCCTGGTCCCACAGGGCGAAATTCCGCTCGCGATCGGGCTTGGAATCGAAGCTCGCGAGCACGTTGATCTTCGGCATTTTCTTCTTGAGGTAGGCGACTTCGCCAGCGAGGCGGTTTTCCAGAACCGTCAAACCGGGCACGCAGACGGCGGTGACGACGTCGCCGCTGATGTCGGCCGCCGACTTGCCTTGGCTCTTCTCCAGCGCCGCGGTCACGATGCCTCCGGCCGTCAGGCCCATCCCGAACGCGTCCGAAGCGACGAACAGCGCGTTCTTGATGTCAGGCATCGGCGGCACGTTGATCCAGACGATATTGGCGCCGCGCGCCTGCGCCTCGAGCGCCGGCTGCGTGAACAGCGGCGGCGCCACGTTGACGACGACCAGCACGTCCGGTTTGGTTTCGAGCTCGGCCAGGAACATCTGCGCCTGCCGCTGCGGATCGAACGTGGTCGGTCCGGTGACGCGCACTTTGACTTTGCCGTCCAGGTCTTTCGCCGCGGCATTGGCGCCGGCGAGAATTTCCGTGCTCCATTCGCCTGCCGCCAGCGCCAGCACCACCGAAACGGTCACGGAATCTTTCGCCGCGTAGGCCGGCGCGCCGGCCGCGGCGGCGAATGCCAGGCCGCCCAATAACGCCAGGCGCGATAATCGTAGCGTCTGCCTCTTTGATGGTCTCGATTGCATGTCCGTTACCTCCCTTGCTTCCTTAAATTGTTGATGTGCTGCCGACAAAAAGCATCGCGACCCCTCAGTTCGTGCGTCGACGTTTGGCGATACGATCAAGCGCGATGGCGCCGACGATCACGATGCCGGTGACGAACTCCGAGTAGTTCAGATTGACGTTGTAGAAGACGAGGCCGCTGTCGATGGTGGTGATGATCAGTACGCCCAACGCCGCGCCGAGGATGGTGCCGGAGCCGCCGGCGAGCGAGGTGCCGCCGATCACGACGGCGGCAATGACCTGAAGTCCGAGACTGCGGCCGGAGGAGGTGTCGACCGCCTTGAAATAGGCGAGCGTCATGAGGCCCGACAAAGCCGCCAGGAAACCGACCAGCGCGGTGGTGTAGATGCGGATGAGGTCAGTGCGCACGCCGATGAATTCGGCGGCTGCCGGATTTGAGCCGATGGCGCGGACCGTGGCGCCGAACCGGGTATGGATAAAAACAAAATACAGCACGACGGCGCAGACGATGGCGGTCCAGACCGATGCCGGAAGCTGCAGCAGGTCGCTGCCAAACCATCGAAAGAAGGGATGATCCTTCGGCAAGCCGTAGATCGCCTTGCCGTCCGACAAGATGAGGTGCAGCCCGAAATAAGCGGACAACGTTCCAAGCGAGACGATGATCAGCGGCACTTTCAGCAGGCTGGTGAGCACGCCGTTGAGCCCGCCAAGGACGATCCCCGCTATCAGCCCGAGTGCGACGGCGATCCACGGATCGAAGTGATAAAACTTGATGAGCAACGCCGGCAGACTACTGGCGACGGCGAAAATCCCGCCCACCGACAGGTCGATCTCCACCATCGCCACCAGATAGACCATGCCGAAGGCGATGATGCCGACCAGCGCCGATTGGCGCAGGATGGTCTTGATCGAGCCGAAGCTGAAGAATTCCGGGTGTGGAATGCCGATGCCGAGGATCATCAGCAAAAAGACGATGACCAGGCCGGTATCCTCCGACCAACGCCAGCGCAGCCACGAAAGCTGGCGCGGGAGGGCATCCCGCTTGGCATCGCGTGCTGTGTCTGATGCGCTCATAACGGCACGGACTCGCTCACCTTCGTTCCTGGCATTGCGACGAGGCAACCAACGATCATCTCCGGAACGTTCGCCAGCCTTATGCCGCTTTAGATCCGGCTGGACCGCCGGTTCCGAACACCGCTGCGGCCGCCGCTTGCCAATTAGGATCGCTCAGATCGATCAGGGTGGGGTTGCCGTCGCACCATTGGAAGCAGTGCTTAAGCTTGCTGATTTTCCAGCCGCCCGCCGTGCGGCGAAAGGAGTTCTCGTACCAGCCGTACTGCGTGTAATGGTCGTCGCCATGCCGGTTCGGAAACCGATGCCGCGAAACGTGATAGAAAATCCCGTCAGCGTCGTCGCCACGCAGGTTGATGTGGAAGTTCGAATATTGGTGCATGACGATCAGCCGCTGCAGGCAAGCGCTGGCGAAGTCCGCCCAGACTTTCGGTGTCGTCGTCGCTGGCGCCCGACCGGTCAGGTCGAAAAAGTCGACCTCGAACGGATCGGTCAGAGTGGCCGCGTACATGTCCCAGTCGTGCAAGTCGAGGCCGCGCCCGAAGCGAAGCATGACGTCGCTGATCTGCTGCCGGTCCCACAGCTCGCGTATCATCTCGTCGGTGGTCGGATATTTTGGCGAAGCCGCCATCGGCCCGTTTCCTCGAACTCAATTGGGCGGTCAGCGCTGACACGCCCGCCCGATACTCTTCCTAAAACGTCTGCGCCTTGATGCTTGCGAACATGCCCCGCACGTTGGCATCCAGATAGACGATCTCGGTGACAGTGCCGGGATCGTCACTGGTCTCGAAGTAGCCGAACTTGGTGTCGCCGAAGGTGCCGCGCTGCACGAGGGTGATAGCCCCGCGACAGCAGATCAGCCGTGGCGCCGTCATAGTCCTCGACCGAAAAGCCGAGGTGATGCACGCCGCCTGCCGGGACCCGGTCGAGAAATTCCGAATAGGTGCTCTTGCCGGCGACCGGTTCGATGACTTCGTATTGCACGTCGCCGACATAGCCGAAGGCCATGCTGTGGTTGATTGTCGCCGGTGCGCCACGAAACCAGCCATTCTCGACGACGATCTCGCGGAGCACCATGAAGCGCGGCGCGCCGAGCTTGGCGTTGAGGTGAGCGAGCGCCGCGTCCAGGTTCGGCACGACATAGCCGATCTGGAATAACGTTCCGGGCAAAGGACGAGCAGACTTGGCGGTACCGGACATGCTTGACACTCCTGCGGCTACGCCGGCGCTAAGTAGGCCTACTTCGCCGGAGCAAACAGTGGCGTCGCGTCGCCATAGATCCGGATGTCGGCGATCTTGTCGCCGCGGCGGCGCAATACCGTGCAGAACTTGATCGCGCACAGGCTGTCATCCATGCGGGTGTATTGGACTATCGCTTCGGCCACGCCGAGCTGGCCGTCGTACATTGACCAAGCGCCGGTCATGCTGTGCGACAAGCCCCTGATGCTTCCCCAAAGATGGCCGATCGCGGCCTTGTAGCCTTCCTTGCCGTGCACGGTCGGATGGTTGGCAAATGTCAGCGTCGTGTCGTCGGTGTGCTGCGCCAGCGTGCGTTCCATATCCATGCCGTCGACGGCGCGGTAATATTCGTAGATCCAGCCTGTATCGCCGGCGGCGTCGGTCGGATGTTTCGGCGGCAGATGCTCACGGCCTCTTTCATCAACCGTTCGCCGCACCGCCGCCAGCGTCGACGCGACGGCATTCAGGTAGGCGCTTTCCATCGGCGCAAAGTGGGTTTTTTCCGCGTCGCTGCCCTCCGGAATGCCGTCCTTCTTCAGGCTGAATGCGAACGTCAGCGTCAGATTGCCGTTGTCGTCCTCACCGATAATATTTTCGATGCGGCCGAGCTCCGAGCCGCGCGTGCGCTCGAAGACGACGCGGTTTTCCGGCTCGAACGTCACCTTTTCACGGAGCGGCACATCCTTGAGCATGATGTCGCGGACGAGCCAGCCGTCACCCTGTTCAACGACCTCGCATTTCTTCATCTCCGGCACGTAGGGCAGCGCGTTGTTCGCTTTCATGAGCAGGCCATTCCACACATCGTGCCGGCTCAGGAAAGATTTCTTCGGCTCGTTGACCGGAACCGTTCTGCTCAGCTGATACATGGCGCTCTCCTGTGATGCGGGACGCCGTGCGGCCAATGCGGGACTGAACGGTCGGGAGCCTCTGGTCGGCATCACCGGATCGCAAACCCCCAACCTCATCGCCGCAAAGTGGCTGTCCCATTCCTCCCGATCTTCGAATATTTTCCAAAATTTCTAATTTGTGGATAGAGGCGTGTCAAGACGCTGGAACCGCGGGACGTGGCGCGCCGACATTGCCGGCGCGAAGTGTTCGATGTCGTGTCGTGGAATGAGAGCCGCAGCACGGCTTTGGCATCAGGCGCAAGCTGCCGCCTGACCGCGGGGATTTCGTTAAGCGTTCGGCACCGGCGGGGGCCGCTCAGGCCCGTTTGGCGACCACGCGGGGCATACGCGCCAGCACCGAGACGACTTGCTCGGCGGTCACCTGATAATGTCGTTGCAGCGCGCGGACGGCGGCCTTGGCATCGCGTGCCAATGCCGCGTCGAAGATCTGCTTATGTTCGCGTCCGGTATCGCGTTTCAATATCTTTTGCGGACCGAATTTGGTGCGCAATATGCGCTGTCGTTCCGCCTGATCGAACAACAGCGCAGCAAGCTCGACGAGCCACTGCGAGCCGCACGCCGACAACAGCGCCATGTGGAACTGACGATGAAAAATCGCCCAATTCTCGGTGGCCGGGCCCGGTTCCTTCGGCACCGGATAGCGCGACAACGCATGGAACGCCGCCACCAAAGCGGTTTCCCAGGCCATGTCGCCGCGCCGAATCGAACGCGACAGCGCCTCGGACTCGATGAGGATGCGCGTCGCCATCGTGTCTTCGACATCGTAGGCGGTCAGTGGCGCGACCCGAAATCCGCGCTGCCCGACTGATGTGACCAGGCGCTCGGACGCAAGCCGCGTCAACGCCTCGCGGAGCGGACTGATGCCGACGCCATAGCGCGCGCGCAACTCGTCGGAGCGAAGCGGCGATCCCGGCGCGAGGCGGCCCCAGAGAATGTCCTGGCGGATGCGGCGGTAGGTCGACTCGGCGATCGTGCGCGACACGCCGGTTTGATCCGGATTGATCGCATGGACCTCGGCAACCGAACGTTTCATAAATCCCCCAGCGCGTCCCGACGACGTCGTTACGAAAAAATAATTTTGGAAATTAGATCACAACCTGGCAAAACACCATCCCCCGGACGACCCGACCTGTGCCCGACATCACAGGCGGCACGAGATTTGCCCATTCTATATGACTTTTCAGGGCTGGCTGCCCACCGCCGCACCGCTCCACGGCGGCGGCGCAAGCTGCTGCCCATCGGTTTCAAGTTCCCATCGGCCGGCGCCTTGACAGGGCCACGGCACCTCTTAAAATATTTTGGAAATTCTATCGATCTTTGGATGATGGGCCCGGGGACTGGGCACGTCACTACCAAACATCAAATGCTTCAGCGCAAAAACGGGGAGGAACGCCAACATGTCGACCGGGAAACGCGCCGTCGTCACGGGCGGCGCCAACGGCATCGGACAAGCCTTCTGCAAGCGGCTGGCGGCGCAAGGCGCCAAGATCGTCATTGCCGACATCGCCGACTGCTCGGAAACCGTCGACGCGGTCAAGAGCGGCGGCGGCACCGCGATCGCCGCTCGCTGCGATCAGACCTCGGAGGCCGATGTCGCCAAGCTGCGGCAAACGGTGGAAAATGAGCTCGGCGGCTGCGACATCCTCGTGCACTGCGCCGGCATCTATCCGACGGCGGCGATCGACGAGATCACCTTTGAGCAATGGCGCAAGGTGCTGTCCGTCAATCTGGACTCGGTCTTTCTTCTTGTGAAAGCCTTCCTGCCGGCGATGAAGGAGCAGCGCTGGGGCCGCATCATCAGCGTGTCCTCGACCACCTTTCATTCCGGCATCGGCTTTAACACGCACTACACGGCGAGCAAAGGCGGCATCATCGGATTTGCCCGATCGCTCGCGTCCGAAGTCGGCGACTTCGGGATCACCGTCAACACCATCGCGCCGGGGCTGACGCGCACCGAGACCACCGTCAAGGGCAAGCCCGGAGAATTCGGCTGGTTCGACATGATCCGCGAACAGCAGGCGATCAAGCGCACGGAAACCCCGGAAGACTTGACCGGGACGCTGGCTTTCCTCGCCTCGGAGGACGCCGCCTTCATCACCGGACAGACCATCGTCGTCGACGGCGGCTGGAGATTCTCCTAGCGTCGCAGAAATTCGCCGGGAAAAAAATGCGAACTAAAATACGAGACGGATAATGTCTTAGCGGATAATATCCCGACTGAAACAGCGCTCGATTGACCGATCTTCACTTGGGCAATTCGACTTGGGCAATTCGCTTGGCCAGTTTCGAGAATGCCCGGAGGCAAACCGATGGCTTACATATTCAAAGAAAGCGAACTCCCGTCCTTGATTTCGGTGGTGCCGGGCCGCGAGCGCATTTTTTTCGTCAATCAGGAGCTGGCCAATATTGACGACATGCTCGCCGGCGTCATGCATTACAAAAAAGGCGCCGCATCGCCGCTGCATCTGCACAAGAATTGCGAGCATTTCTATTTCATCATCAGCGGCAAGGCGACGGTCGAGTCCGACGAAGGCATCCGCCCGGTCGGTCCTGGCGACATGATCTTTATCCCGGCAGAGGAAAAGCACCGGCTGCACGCCACCGAGCCGCTGTTTTATTTCGAGTTTCAGGCTCCCAATCGCTTCAAGACCACGATCCTGGAAGGGACCGAGGACGATCTGCGCTGGGAGCGCAAGGACGGCCGGGTCTGGGTGCAGACCTAGACCATGATTCGATCAAGTTGAACGGATCATGGTCTAGATTTTGCGTTGGAGCATGATCTTGTCCGAAAACCGGTTTCCACTTTTCGGGATCATGCTCTAAGCGTTCGACCGAAGCAGGATCAAACAATCATGTCGCTTACCTTCATCGACACCAACAAGCTTCCCAAGAAGACCACGGCCGGGCACGGCGAGCTCATTGAAGTTCTCAACCAAGCGCTATGCGGGGCGCAAAACGTGCACGGCTCGGTGCGCTGGCTCAAAGCCGGCGAGTCGTTCGAGCCGGAGGCCATCGACCGGCACCAGCTCATCTATCTGATGGACGGCAAAGGCAGCATCAAGCTCGACACCGGCAGCTACGACGTTGAAAACGGCGCCGGCGTGTATCTCGGGCCCAGGGAAACTGCGACCATCCGGCCGGCGGCCGGGGCCTCGCTGAAGCTCTTCCACCTCGTCGTGCCGCGCATACCGAAGTAGCGCGCCGCCACCACCGACACCGACGCCTTTGGCCTACTCGTCGCCGACAAGCTCGTGTCGCCGCCGCTCCAGTTCGGCGGCATAACGGCGAAGCGCATAGGCTTCGGTCAACAGCCCGATGACGCGCCGATCCGGATAGGAATTGACGACCGCCAGCGCCTCGGCCTCGTCGCGATCGAACGCCAGCACGGCTTCCTTGATCGTCATGCTGGGCACCAAAATACCATCGGTATGGCGCAGCAGCTCCTTGACAGGCTCGCCGGGCGCGGCTTCCACCGCGTGGGCGTCGGCCACCGCCACCATGCCGACATAGCGGAGTTGCTCGTCGACCGCGATGATGTGGGCCGGTGAGCCCAGCGGAAATGCTTCGCGAAATGCCGCGACCGTGGTGTGTCACCGGGACCGTGCGCACGTCGTGGCGCATCATCTTGCCGACGGTCAGATCGCGCATCCAGCCGACATCGGCGGCGCTGCGGATGGTTTCGCCGCGCAGATGGAAGCGCCAAGTGGCGAACGAATAGCCGAACATCTCGCGGGTGACTTGCGAAGAAATGATCACGGCGATCAGCACCGCCGCCGTCAGCCACAGATCACCGGTGGTCTCCAGCGCGATGAAGGTCATGGTCATCGGGCCGCCGATCACCGCGGCCGAAAGTCCGCCCATGCTGATCACCGCATAGACATTCGAATCGAAATGACCGCCGGGAAGAGCCGTGCTCAGCGCGACCGCGAGCAGGTGGCCGCCAAGCGCACCGATCAACAGCGAGGAAAAGAACAAGCCGCCGCGGAATCCGCAGCCGAGCGAGACGACCGAAGCCACGATCTTGAGCACGAAAAGCAGCGCCACGGTCCACAGCGACAGTTGCAGCATTCCGGAAAAGTGCAACGCGCCGTGGCCGGACGACATCACCTGCGGCGCCACGGTCGCTATCAGCCCAACCAGAAGTCCACCGACCCCGAGGCGCAGCGTGTATCGGAGCTTCAGGCGGGCAAATAAACCTTCGCAGAGGGCGACACCGCGCATGATCACGATACCCGCCGCCGCGCACAAAAGCCCAATGAGGGCGGCGATCATGAGATCCTGCAGCGTGATGACCATGCGCTCAGGGGCGACGACGCCGAGGTCGGCTGGAGAAAGCGCCTGCGCGACCAGATATCCGATCAGCGCCGAGACAGCGACCGGCGCCAAGCTGTTGGGCGTATAGCCGCCGATGATAAGTTCGAAACCGTAAAAGGCGCCGGCGAGCGGCGCGCCGAACGCGCCGGCGATGCCGCCGGCGGCACCGCAGCCGACCAGAATACGCAAGTCGGCGCGGCGCAGCCGAAATGCCATGCCGATGCGCGAGGCGATGCCGCTGGCGAATTGCGTGTAGCCGGCCTCGAGGCCGACCGAGGCTCCGACGCCGCTCGACCAGACCGTCTCGGCGGCCACAATGATGCTGCCGAGCAGCGACATGCGGCCGCCGTGCAGCGCGTTCGCCTCGATCGGATCGATTTCGCGCTCCGGCCGCCAGTACACGATCAGCTCGCGGGCAATGCCAAAAACGATACCGCCGGCAAGCGGCACCGATATCGCGATAACGGGATCAAGCCGCAGCAAGCCCGACAGCCGCTCGCCCGGACCAAGATGAAAGAGCAGCCGGTGCAAGGTATCGACGCCGGTGCCCATGGCGGTCACAATGAGGCCGGCAATCGCGCCGACCAGCGCCGCAAGCACGATCAGGCTCGATTCACGCGCGCGGACGATGGCCCGAAGGCGCCGGGGTATTTCCAGTCGGCTGACTACCCTATCGATCACCGGATCACCAGACCGCTGAGCTGCGCCGAGCCTTAGCATGGAACCGCTCCGGCCGCGGCCTGTTCAAACAACCGCGCCATTCGTGGGCTGGCATTTACCTCAATGTCCGCCCAACCGGCAGTGACCGCGTTTTGGAACTCTCCTTCGGGCAGAAACGTTAGAAATTATGACTGCGCTTGGGGGCAATCTGTCATGGCTCAATACGCACCCAAGGCAGCGGGCAATGGGGATTCGGCGCCGCCGGTTCCCGACCCTCGCTCCAGCCGATCGCCACGCCCTGCCCGGATCGCCGGCGCGGCCTCGACTGCAATCGTCGAAACCGACATCCCAAGTCGTCTCGATGCACTGCCGTTCGGCCGCTTCCATCTTTTGGTCATCGTTGCGCTGGGCGTCACCTGGGTCCTCGACGGACTGGAGGTGACGCTCACGGGTTCGCTGTCTGGCGAACTCATGCAGCCCTCCGGCTTGGGCTTGAGCGGCGCGCAGATCGGTCTTGCCGGCAGCATTTATCTGTGCGGAGCGGTTCTTGGCGCTTTCTTCTTTGGCTGGCTGACGGATCGCATGGGGCGCAAGAAGCTCTTTTCCATTACGCTCGCGGTCTATCTCCTCGCCACCGCGGCCACCGGACTATCCTGGGATGTCTGGAGTTTCGTCGCGTTCCGCTTTGTCACGGGAGCCGGCATTGGCGGCGAATACACTGCCATCAATTCGACAATCCAGGAGCTTATCCCTGCCCGTCTGCGTGGCTGGACCGACCTCCTGATTAACGGCAGTTTCTGGGTCGGGGCGGCCATGGGTGCTGGCGGCTCGATCGTGCTGCTTAATCCCGCATTGATTGACCCCGCCCTCGGATGGCGTTTGGCCTTCCTGATCGGCACAGCGATAGGACTCTTCATTCTCGTCATGAGGCGTTGGATTCCAGAAAGCCCGCGCTGGCTGATGACCCACGGCTTCGTCAAAGAAGCCGACGCCATCGTGCGCAGCATTGAAGCGCGCGTCGAACATGCGCCTCACGCCGGCGACTGGCCGCGCATCCGGTTGCGCGTGCGCGACCATACGCCGCTCAGCGAAGTCGGCTATGTGCTGTTTAAGACCTATCGCCAGCGCACCCTGGTCGGCCTTACGCTGATGGCGGCGCAGGCGTTCTTCTATAACGCGATCTTCTTCACCTACGCGCTGGTCCTGACCAGCTTTTACGCCATCCCGGCCGGCGAGATCGGCTGGTACATCCTTCCGTTCGCGGCGGGCAACGTGTTCGGACCAATTGTGCTCGGCCGCCTGTTCGACACGATCGGCCGCAAGGTGATGATCGCGGCAACTTACGGCTTATCGGGTATCCTGCTGGCCGTGACCGGCTACCTCTTCAGCCAGGGCCTGCTGACGGCGCAGACGCTCACCATCGCCTGGATGCTGGTTTTCTTTTTTGCCTCGGCGGCGGCGAGCTCCGCCTATCTGACGGTCAGCGAGATTTTCCCGCTGGAGATTCGCGCGCTGGCCATCGCCTTCTTTTATGCGATCGGTACCGGCGTCGGCGGCGTGGCGGGACCGTTGCTGCTGGGCGCGCTGATCAGCACCGGCTCGCGGGGCAGCGTCACCGCCGGTTATCTCATTGCCGTGCTGTTGATGATTGCGGCCGCCGTCGTGCAGGCGATTTGGGGGGTGGCCGCCGAACGCAAATCGCTCGAGAGCGTCGCCCGCCCGTTGTCTTTTGTCGAATCATGATGGGATATGAACGTGCAGAGCCAAGAACAAGTCGCCGATCCTGCCATGGACATTGCCACGAGGTCGCTAACGTCGGATTTACGGGCCTGCGCGATCCTGCTCGATATCGACGGCACCATTCTCGATATCGCGCCGACCCCGCGGCAGGTCTCGGTACCACCCGAGCTGCGGCATACGCTGGCGCGCCTGCAGGATCTCACCGGCGGCGCGCTGGCGCTGGTGAGCGGCCGGCTGCTCGCCGACATTGATCTGATCTTTGCGCCGCTGCAGCTCGCGGCCATCGGCGGCCATGGCGCCGAGCTGCGTCCGGCGCCCGGCGCGGAGCCGCAGCGGCGGGCGGGATCGTTGAGCCCCGAATTGAAACGCATGCTGGCCGCACTGACCGAACTCGGCCCGGGCATTCTGGTCGAGGACAAGGGCTATTCGCTCGCCCTGCATTATCGGCTCGCGCCCGAACTTGGAGCCGCGCTGCAAGCCGCCGTCAGCGGTATTTGCGGCAAGTTGCCGTCCGGCACGGTGGAAATCCTGCCCGGCAAGGCGGTCGTCGAGGTGAAACCGGCTCGCATCGACAAGGCTTCGGCGGTGCGCGAATTGATGAAGCACCCGCCGTTTCGCGGCCGCCATCCGATCTTCATCGGCGACGACGTCACCGACGAGCCGGTGTTCGGCGTCATTCCGCAATTCGGTGGTTTGGGCTTTTCCGTCGGCCGCATTGTCGCCGGCGTGGACGGTCACTTCGACCGGCCCGAGGATGTCCGCACGTGGCTGGCGCGGATCGTCGCCGACCGCGGAGACGTGGTCGGATGAAAGACCACGGGCTTGATCTTGCCGTCATCGGGAACGGACGCACGGCCGCATTGGTTGACCCGACGTCGCGCTTCGTTTGGTGGTGTTATCCGCGCTTCGACAGCGATCCGATTTTCTGCCGATTGCTGGCGGGCAAGGAGGAGAAGGGTTTTTCCGACGTCGTGCTCGACGACATGGCTGAATATCAATCGGAATACGTGCGCAACACGGCGATCGTCTCCACGACGTTGACCGACCACCAGGGCGGCAAGGTCAAGATCACCGATTTCGTCCCGCGCTTCCGGCAGTTCGGGCGCGTGTTTCGTCCGCCGCAAATTTTTCGCATCATCGAGCCGATTGCCGGGCTGCCGCGCATCACCGTCCGCATGCGTCCGACCAGCGACTACGGCAAGCCATTGCAGCAGCGCTCGCTCGGCAGCAACCACATCCGCTATTCCGGCGAAGGCACGGTTATTCGGCTGACGACCGATGCGCCGCTGTCATTGATCGACGGCGAGGCCCCGTTCGTGCTGACCCGCCCGCTGCATCTGGTGTTCGGTCCGGACGAGCCGTTCCCCGGCGACTTGCAGTCGACCTGCCGCGACTTCGCCGACCGGACGCGCGACTATTGGATGGAATGGGTGCGCCGGCTGTCGATCTCGTACGATTGGCAGGAAGCCATTATCCGCGCCGCCATCACGCTCAAGCTCAGCAATTTCGACGAGACTGGCGGCATTATCGCCGCGCACACCACCTCGATACCGGAAGCGCCGGGCTCCGGCCGCACCTGGGACTACCGCTATTGCTGGCTGCGGGATGCGTATTTCGTCGTCCAGGCGCTCAATCGCATCGGCGCGACGCGCACGATGGAAGAGTTCATATCCTTCACGATTTCGATCGCGTCGAAGCCGGATCAGGAGCTGCGGCCGCTTTACAGCGTCGTGCCGACCAATGAGGTCGATGAGCGGACCGCGCCGGACCTCGAAGGCTATCGCGGCGACGGACCGGTGCGCATCGGCAACGCCGCGGTGGGTCAGGCGCAACACGACACCTATGGCAGCGTGATCCTCGCCGCGATGCCGCTGTTCTTCGATCGGCGCCTGCCGCGGCCCGGCGACGTCGGCCTGTTTCGCCTTCTGGAAACGCTCGGCGAGCGCGCGGCGCGAAAGGCGTTGGAGCCGGATTCCGGCATCTGGGAATATCGCGGCCGCCAGCGCGTCCATACCCACTCGGCGGCGATGTGCTGGGCCGGGTGTCAACGGCTGTCGGCGATCGCCATGCGGCTCGGTCTGGAAGACCGTGCCAAATACTGGAACACGGTTGCCGAGCCGATCCATGCGGCCTTGCTTGAGCGGGCCTGGAACGAGAAGCGCGGCGCCTTTACGGCGGCATTCGGGTCGGACGATCTCGACGCCAGCGTGCTGCTCTTGCCCGATCTCGGTGTCGTGGAGGTCGACGATCCGCGCTTTGTCTCCACGGTGGCCGCCATGGAGCGGGAGCTGGTGCGCGAAAAGCACGTCATGCGCTACGCCAACGCCGACGATTTCGGCTTGCCGGTGACCGCGTTCCTGATCTGCCGGTTCTGGCTGATCGATGCCCAATGGTCGCTCGGGCGGCGCGAGGCGGCGCGCGACCTTTTCATCGACGCGCTCAGCCACCGCAATCGCTACGGTCTGCTGTCGGAAGACGTCGATCCACAGACCGGCGAATTATGGGGCAATTTCCCGCAGACCTATTCGATGGCCGGACTTATACTTTCCGCGATGCGGTTGTCGCGAAGCTGGGAAGACCGTTATTGGCGCGGGTAAGCGCGCCTCGGGCCGTCGAGCGTTGACGATCGGACGCCTAGTGCTTCTGCGACGGTCTTGGCCAGTTTTCGTCGGACGACGCAGCCACGACGTCCTCCAGATTGCTCCACCATGCGGCGTGCGGCGTGCCGCCTGCCGACTCGGCGGGCTGTTCCGTGGCGACGCGCTGGCTCGCGCGCAGCAATCCTGACCATTGCGCCTCGCCGGCATTGCGATCGGCCGTGGCGGCGACCACACGATCGCGCCCCTCCTCCTTGGCCGCATACAGCGCGGTATCGGCGCGTTTGAGCAGCTGATCAATGCTTTCGCCGGGTCGCGCTTCGGCGACGCCAAGGCTGCACGTCACCGACAGCTTGCCGCCGGCAGTATCGAACGATAATTCGGCCAGGCGGGTGCGCAAGGCTTCAGCGAACGTGGTCGCAGTCTCGAGGTCGGCGCCTTCGAGCAGGATGGCGAATTCCTCGCCACCGAGTCGGCCGACGATGCCCTTTTTGCTCGAAGCTTCACCGCCGATGTCGCGAAGCACCTGGTCGCCGGCGTCATGGCCGCAGGTATCGTTGATGTCCTTGAAATGGTCGACGTCGAACATGATCGCGGCGAATGGCGTCTGGCGCACGCGCTCCGCCTTCTCAAAAAAAGCGCGCCGGTTGAAGACGCCGGTCAGTGGATCGACGCTGGCCAGGCGGATCAGCTCGCTCTGCAAGCGAAGCATCCGCTCGGCCGAGCGCAAACGCGCATACAATTCCTCGCAGACCGGAGGCTTTCTGATGAATTCGTCGGCGCCGCTGTCGAGCGCATTGATCAGATGCTGCTCCTCGAAGTTGGACGACATCAGAATGATGTAGATCGCGCGATCGTGACCGCAGAGCAGCCGCGTTTCCCAGCACAGCTCGATGCCCGACATCGGCGTCAGCTCGACGCTGGTGACCAACACGTTGACCTCGCGGTCCGATTTGATGAAGTCGAGCGCTTCGGCCGCGTCGACGAACGCCGTCACGGTGTGCCGGTCGCTTTCAAGCAGTTTCGACACTGCCTTCAAGACCGTACAACTCGGGTCGACGACTACGATACGCATATCAGCAATGACCCAGGCGAATGAGAGGTCAGAGGTTAGCTTCGACGCGGTAACTAATATTGCGCAACGACGGCAAGATATTCCGCTGTTTTTAGCTGAATTGCCGGTTCGAATTGAATCGCACCGCGAGACCGCACGCCGATCCACTGCGGTGCCCGGCAAACTGATTCGCAGTCGTTTTCGAGCGGATTCGCGGCCGTCTAGATTGCGCCGCGAGGCAACCAGGATTTTTTCGGCCGTAAAGCGGGCAAATCGCCAAACGATTTGCGACGGCGTCGGCATTTCGAAGGCCAGACACGCCGCAGACAACGTCGTCGAAAGCTATCACTCCCTCGTGAGCGCCGCTCCGACGCAAACACTGCGTGCTTACATTAACATGTTGTTGTGCATGCGAGGCGCGATCAATGGCCTACACGATCGAAGTCAATGGGGTGAAGCGGACTGCCGACGTCGACGGCGACATGCCGCTGCTCTGGGTGCTGCGCGACGAACTCGACCTCAAAGGCAGCAAGTTTGGCTGCGGCGCCGGGCTATGCGGCGCCTGCACGGTCCATATCGACGGCAAAGCCGTGCGCTCCTGTTTGACGCCGGTGGCGAGCGTAGGCGGCGCCCGCGTCGCGACCATCGAAGGGATGGCCGCTCATCCAATCGGTAAAAAGCTGCAAGCGGCATGGATGGCGCTCGACGTGCCGCAATGCGGCTATTGCCAGGCCGGCCAGATCATGACGGCGACCGAGCTCCTGACCAACAATCCGAGCCCGAGCGATGCCGATATTAACGCGGCTATGAGCGGCAACGTGTGCCGCTGCTGCACCTATAGCCGGATCCGCGCCGCGATCAAAAAAGCGGCGCTCATGCCCGCCGGCGCTGCGACCAAGTGATGGTGGACGTCATGATGACCGCAAAAACCGCTCGATCCCGTTCCGCCGGCAGCACTTCGGCCACCGCTCACTCCCGGCGCGCGTTTCTCAAGGCAACCGCGACGGCAGGCGGCGGTCTGTTGCTGCAGGCGGTATTGCCGCCGCTGGCGCGGATGGCGATGGCCGACGACACGGCGGCCGCCGCAGGCGAAGCCGCGCTCAACGCGTATATCCGTATCGCGCCCGACGGCATCGTCACCATCATGTCGAAAAATCCGGAGATCGGCCAAGGCATCAAGACCATGCTGCCGATGGTGATCGCCGAGGAACTCGACGTTGCCTGGGATAACGTGCGGATCGAGCAGGCGCCGCTCGATGCGGCCAAATACGGCCAGCAATTCGCCGGCGGCAGCCGGGCGACGCCGCTCAATTACGATCCGCTGCGCCGCGTCGGCGCGGCCGGCCGACAGATGCTCGTCGCCGCGGCGGCGCAAAGCTGGAACGTCGCGCCATCAGAATGCAGCACCGAGGCGGGCGTGATCTATCATCGCGAAACCGGCCGTTCCCTTCCCTATGGTGCGATTGCTGCCAAAGCCGCGGCAATGCCAGTGCCGGACCTTGCGCGCGTGGCGCTCAAGGATCCGAAAAACTTCAAGATCATCGGTCAGCGCATTGCCGGCGTCGACAACGCCAAAATCGTCACCGGCCAGCCGCTGTTCGGCATCGATGTCACGCTGCCGGGCATGTTGCACGCGGTGTTCCATAAATGCCCGGTGTTCGGCGGCAAGCTTAAGAGCGCCAACATCGAGGCCATCAAGGCGCTGCCGGGCATTCATGATGCTTTCATTGTCCGAGCGAGCGACGCCGCCAGTCCGGCAGGCGATCAACAGGGGCTGAGTGACGGCGTCGCCATCGTCGCGAAAAGCTGGTGGGCGGCAAGCCGCGCGCGCGAAAAGCTCAAAGTGACCTGGGACGAAGGTCCGACCGCGGCACAGAGCAGCGCAAGCTTCGCGCAGAGCGCCGCCAAGCTCGGCAGGGGAACGCCGGCTTCCTTTCTGCGCCGTGACGGCGACGTGGCGTCAACGCTCACGAGCGCCGCGCATGTCGTCGAGGCCGCCTATTCCTATCCGTTCCTGGCCCATATCAGCCTCGAGCCGCAGAACTGCACGGCACATTTCAAAGACGGCAAGGTCGTCTTCTGGGCGCCGACCCAGTTGCCAGGACCCGGCGCCAAGCTCGTGGCAACGACGCTCGGCATCGCCGAGAGCGACGTCACCGTCAACATGACGCGCATGGGCGGGGGCTTTGGCCGGCGGCTGCGCAACGACTTTATGGCCGAAGCGGCCTGGATCTCGAAGAAGGTCGGCGCGCCGATCAAGCTCGTCTGGACCCGCGAGGACGATATCCAGCACGACTTCTACCGGCCGGCCGGCTTTCACTTTCTCAAGGCCGGACTCGACAGCGCCGGCAAGCTCGTCGCGTTGCGCGATCATTTCGTCACTTTCGGCCAAGGCAGCAGGCTCGCCGACTCGGCGGCGATGGATGCCAATGAATTTCCGGCCGGGCTGGTGCCGCATCTCGAATACGGCCAGTCGGTGATGGAGCTCGGCGTGCCGACCGGGCCGCTGCGCGCTCCTCGCTCCAACGCGCTCGGTTTCGTTTTCCAATCGTTCCTTGACGAATTGGCGCACGCAGCCGGCGCGGACCCGCTCGAGTTTCGCGTCGCGCTGCTCGGCGAGCCAAAAGTACTGGTCAATTCCAGCGGCAAGCCCGATCCGCTCCGTGACTTCGATACGGCTCGCATGCGCAACGTGCTGCGCCGCGTCGGCGAAATTTCGCGCTGGTCAGAGCGCCACGCGCTACCGGCGCGAACCGCCAAGGGCGTCGCCTTCTACTTCAGCCATTTCGGCTATTTCGCCGAAGTGGTGCAGGTAACGGTGCCGGCGTCAGGCGACATCAAGCTCGACCATGTCTGGGTGGTCGGCGACGTCGGCAGCCAGATCATCAATCCGAGCGGGGCCGAGAACCAGGTGCAGGGCGCGGCGCTCGACGGGCTGGGCTCGGCGCTCGGGCAAGCCATCACCATCGAGCGCGGACGCGTCGTGCAGTCGAATTTCGACAGCGTCAAGCCGCTCCGGATCGACCAGGCGCCGCCGGTCGACGTTGAATTTCTCATCACCGACAATCCGCCGACCGGCCTCGGCGAGCCGGCATTGCCGCCGGTCGTGCCGGCCCTTTGCAACGCCATCTTCGCCGCGACCGGCAAGCGCATGCGCAGCCTCCCGGTCGACATCGACGTCCTGAAAGTCTGACATCGAAGACGCGTCTGGGCGTGACGACGACCATCGCGGCGGCAACGCGCGCGTAACCATGTCGCGGCGCTGGCGCGAAAAAATCTTCGTCAAAGCAAAAAAACTCTTGCATCGCGCGGCCAACGCGCTTATGTCGCCTCCGCCCAATTTCGCACGTGCCTGTGGCCGCGTGTCGGTTGGTGGGCATCCGGACAAGAGGCCGGACAGCCGCCCGGAGTGAGGCCGAGACTCGAAGCCGAATGGCGAGAGTGTCGGCCGTTTGAGCTCCGAACCACTTAACCGGCAGCCGGAGGCGAAACCGGCGCACCCCGCGCTCAACGGGGGACGCGGCTTAAAGCAACGACGGAGCGGGCTTCTCTGGTCTCGTCGGCCCTCCAAAGGTCGACACCGCAGAGGCTTGTCCATCATTGCCGGCCGTGCGGAACGGGTCTCCCGCTCCAAACCAAGGCAGCATCTCGGGTGTAGAGCCCGTCGCCTTTGTCCGTGTCTCCACCGCACGACGAGGCGCCGACCCTCACCCGCTGACGCCGGGCGAATTCTATTCGCCTGAATTTCAATCTGAGCCGCGAGGCTCATTGAACCTGGTGAGGAGAGCGCCCATGACCGCGCGCATCCGCGATTTTCTGCGTAACCGCCAAGCAGGCGGCCAAGACGACGGGCCGTGCCTGGTCGTCGACCTCGACGTCGTCCGCGAGAATTACCTCGGCTTCGCCAAGGCGCTGCCCGACACGCGCGTGTTCTACGCGGTGAAGGCCAACCCCGCGCCGGAAGTGCTGTCGCTCCTCGCCGGGCTGGGCTCCTGCTTCGACACCGCCTCGGTCCCGGAGATCGAGATGGTGCTCGCCGCCGGCGCCACCGCCGACCGCATCTCGTTTGGCAACACGATCAAGAAGGAGCGCGATGTCGCCCGCGCCTACGCGCTCGGCGTTCGCCTCTATGCGGTCGATTGCCAGGCCGAGGTCGAGAAGGTGGCGCGCGCCGCGCCAGGCAGCCGCGTGTTCTGCCGCATTCTCTCCGACTGCGTCGGGGCGGAGTGGCCGCTGTCGCGCAAGTTCGGCTGCGAGCCGGCGATGGCGGTCGACGTGCTCGAGCATGCCCACCGGCTCGGACTCGAGGCCTACGGCATCTCGTTCCATGTCGGTTCGCAACAGCGCAACCCGCATGCCTGGGATCGCGCGCTCGCGTCCGCCGCCGCGGTGTTCCGCGATTGCGGCGAGCGCGGCTTGACGCTGTCGATGGTCAATTTGGGCGGCGGATTTCCGACCAAGTACCTCAAGAACGTGCCGACGGTAAAAACCTACGGCTCGGCGATCTTCCGCGCGCTGCGGCGCCATTTCGGCAACCGCATCCCGGAGACCATCGTCGAACCGGGCCGCGGCATGGTCGGCAATGCCGGCGTGATCGAAGCCGAAGTCGTGCTGGTCTCGAGGAAGAGCGAGAACGACGATGTGCGCTGGGTCTATCTCGATATCGGCAAATTCGGCGGGCTCGCCGAAACCATGGACGAGTTGATCCGCTATCCGATCCGCACGACCCATGACGGTGGCGACGTCGGTCCTTGCGTGCTGGCGGGCCCGACCTGCGATTCAGCGGACGTGTTGTACGAGAAGGTGCCGTATCCGCTGCCGGTAAGCCTCGAGATCGGCGACAAAGTGCTGATCGAAGGCGCCGGCGCCTATACGGCGACCTACTCGTCCGTGGCCTTCAACGGCTTCGCGCCGCTGAGGACGTTTCACATTTAAGGTTGCCACATCTAAGGCTGTCGCAACTGGCAGCCACATCCAGCCTCGCCGGGAGCCGGCTTTTGCCGGCTCCCATCATCAACCCTCCTCGAACTGACAGCGCCGTTGAAGGGCGAACGGAGTGGGCCATGGTGAAAATTCGCAACGAAATGCCCGCCGACATCGAGGCGCGCGACGATCTGCTCGATCGTGTCTGGGGTTCGTCGCGCTTCGGCAAGACCGCGGAACGGCTGCGCGAAGGCCGCAAGCCCGCCGCCGGGCTTTCCTTCGTCGCTGAACACGATGGCGCCATCGTCGGCACGGTCCGGCTTTGGCACGTCAGCGCCGGACCGGGCCGGCCGGCGCTGCTGCTCGGACCACTCGCGATCGACGAGGCGACCCGCTGCCGCGGTATCGGCGGCGCCTTAATGGGGCGCGCCATCACGGCCGCGTGGCGGCGCAAACATCGGGCCGTGCTGCTGGTCGGCGATGCCGCCTATTACCAGCGCTTCGGTTTCTCGGCGGAAAAGACCAGCGGGCTGTGGTTGCCGGGCCCGTATGACCGCCATCGCTTGCTCGCGTGCGAGCTGGTGCCGGGAACGCTCGAAGGCGCGGAGGGCCTCGTTAGCGCCACCGGCAAACCGGCGCCGGCGCCGAGCCTCGACGTCCTCATCGCGCGTCTCGCTCGTGAACACGAACGTCATGCAGCTTGACTATCATCCAGAATTTGGGAACCACGAATATGAACGTCATGACCAAAACCACCATCGCCTGGCCCCTGCACGCCCGCTTCGACGGCCCGATCGTGATGATCGGCTTTGGCTCGATCGGCCGCGGCACGCTGCCGCTCATCGAGCGGCATATCGGCTTCGACCGGACGAAATTCGTCGTAATCGCGCCGGATGACGAAGATCGCCGTCTGTTGGACGAGCGTAAGCTTCGCTTCCTCCATGTCGCGATCACCAAGGAGAATTATCGCGACGTGCTCACCCCGCTGCTCACCGGGGGACCGGGGCGCGGCATGATCGTCAACCTGTCGGTCGACACCTCCTCGGTCGATCTGATGGCGTTCGCCAAGGATATCGATGCCTTCTACATCGATACCGTGGTCGAGCCGTGGCCGGGACTTTACACCGACCGCAGCCGCTCGATCTCGCAGCGCTCGAACTATGCGCTGCGCGAGAGCGTGCTGGATTTGCGGCGGCGGCGGCCCGGCGGCATCACCGCGGTGAGCTGCTGTGGCGCCAATCCCGGCATGGTGTCGTGGTTCGTCAAGCAGGCGCTGCTCGACGTCGCCACCGAGATCGGGCTTAAGTTCGACGAGCCGAAGACGCGCGACGACTGGGCGCGGCTGATGCAGCGCGCCGGCGTCAAGGGTATCCACATTGCCGAGCGCGACACCCAGCGTGCGCGCGACCCAAAGCCGCGCGCCATGTTCGTCAACACCTGGTCGGTCGAAGGCTTTTGCTCGGAGGGTCTGCAGCCGGCCGAGCTCGGCTGGGGCACGCACGAAAAGAAAATGCCGGTGAACGGCCGCAAGCACGACTTCGGTTGCGATGCCGCCATCTATCTGACGCAGCCGGGCGCCGGCACGCGCGTTCGCTCATGGACGCCGACGGCGCAGGCGCAGCACGCTTTCATGATCACCCACAACGAGTTCGATCTCGATCGCGGACTACTTCACGCTGCGCGAGAACGGCGCCGCGGTCTATCGCCCGACCTGCCACTACGCTTACCATCCATGCGACGACGCGGTGCTGTCGCTGCACGAGATGGCGGGAGCGGCATGGCAAATGCAGCCGGATTGGAAGATCCTCGACGAGCGGGACATCGTCGACGGCGTCGATGAGCTTGGCGTGCTGCTCTACGGCCACGCCCGCAATGCCTACTGGTATGGCTCGCAATTGTCGGTCGAGGAAACCCGGCAGCTGGCGCCGTACCAGAACGCGACCGGACTGCAGGTCACCTCCGCGGTGCTCGCCGGCATGGTCTGGATGCTGGAAAATCCCGACCGCGGCATTGTCGAGGCCGACGAGATGGATTTCCGGCGCTGTCTCGAAATCCAGCGGCCTTATCTCGGGCCGGTGATCGGGCGCTATACCGAGTGGACGCCGGCCGACGGCCGCGGCGTCCTGTTCCCGGAGGAGATCGATCGCGACGATCCCTGGCAGTTCAGCAACGTGGTGGTCCAATAGTGATCGGCGGGTGGCGGCAAAGCCACCCGCTTTTTGCGTCCCGTCCGCCTGCCGTCGTATTTGGAATGATGTGGACCAAGACCAGCGCGCTTGTCCAACGCGTCCCGCGCTACTGTGTCTGAAAACCCTTACCGGGGCGAAACGACTTCGACATCCGCGCGACGATTGGATCGTATTTCTGCTTCAGGCTCGCCGGATATGACATGACAAAGCCCTCAGTGAGCTCTTTGCCGTGCGACAAGAGATGTCGCTCGTAGAATATGCCGTCGGCGCCTTTGGTGCCTGAGATGACAAACCAATCCTTGCCTTCCGCCTGATAAGTAATGAGCTCGCCGGCCTCCAGGTTTTTCACGATAAAATCCTTAAAGCCGGCCAGGTCAAAATCGAGCGCGTTGAATGACGCGAAAACCGAGAATTTGGCGCCGTCGGCGCTTGTGAATGCCAGGCCGTCATTGTTGTCCGGTGGCCGCCCGGCGTTGAAAATATTCGGATAGTCGATCGTGGTGCCGTAACGGTCGTTCTGATACGTGCGCCAATCGTCCGCCAACGTCGGCGGCACTGCCGTAGCTTGGATGACGGCCGCTGCAGCAAAGATCGCTAAAGCCAATCGGCGCATGCGGTTCATTCTCGCCTGATGATCGTCTCGATGCGGCGGTCGGGAACAAGCCACATGATCGCGACCAGAACGTAAAGTCCCATTGACAGCCAGGGACTGACAAACGCCAGCACAACGCCGGCACTGTAGAGCACCAACGATATCCTGCCCTTGAAATCGTCGCCAACCGCCTCCGCCAGCACCGAGTGCTCGCCGTGCTGATGAATGATCGCTTTCACCAGCAGATAATAGGCGATCGCCGGCATCAGCAATGTGCCGCCATAGATCGCCGTCGGCACCGGCGCCAGGAGATTTTGCCCCATCCACGCCGTCGCTACCGGAATGATCGAGAGGCAGAACAACAGAAAAGAGTTGGCCCAGAGGATGAGGCCGTCCACGCGTGTCACGGTGTGCAAGAGATGGTGATGATTGTTCCAATAGATCGCCACGTAAACGAAGCTCAAGACGTAGGTTACGAGGTTCGGCGCGATCGCGATGAGCGCCGCCCAATCAGCGCCGTGCGGCACGTGCAGTTCCAGCACCATGATGGTGATGATGATGGCGATGACGCCGTCACTGAACGCCGCGAGACGATCTTTGCCCATCTGTATGTCGCCGGCGCTGGCTCAGGATGCGAACGCAAGTCTGCGCTTGATGATATCCCGTCACTGCGCCGCGGTGCGTGACTTGACGGCGTCCCACCAGGGACAGACGCCGGACATGACTTGGTAGTTGCCGTCCATGACCTGGACCGGCCGGCGAAAGCCGTTTGCGGCGTTGGCGAGCCGGAGCGCGCGGGCTTTGCTCTGATCCTCGGCTGCGAGCCAGCCGCGGTCGTGGCCCCACATGCTCGGTCCTTCCTTGCGCTCGTACGCCTGCCAGGTGTCGACATCGATCAGCCGCGCGCCCCAGCCGTATTCGACCATGAAGCCCGACGGCGTGAAGCTGTAGAACGAGGTGATGAAGTCGCTGGTGTGGCGCCCAAGCGTCACCGCGACGCGGCCGTCTTCGTTCAGAGCAAGATCGTATCCCTGCCCGACATCGTCGAAACTGAACAGCTCCATCATAACGTGATGGACCGCATTCTTGCCGGATTGTACGAAGGCGAGGCTGTGGTGGCGCGGATTGACGTGAAGAAACCGGGCAATGAAGGGATGCGAATAATAATCCGTCAACCGGAAGCCAAGCGTGTCGCAATAGAACGACGTCATGCGCTCGATGGTCTCCGCGGTGTCGACGTTGAGCACCACGTGTCCGAGCCCGAGCGGGCCGGTGCGGAAACCGGAAATCGAGCGGCCGGGCTGGAAAGGCTCCGCGGTCGTTTCGGCGCCGTGAAAAATCTCAAGCCTATTGCCTTGCGGATCGTGAAGCACGATCAGATCCTTCACACGCCGTTCGTCGGCGAGCGCGCGGGCGCCGCGGGCCACGCTGATCCGCGCGTTCTCAAGCTGCCCGGCGAGCGCATCAAGCGCGGCCGCGTCCATAACCTCCCAGCCGAAAAAGCCGATGCCCTCGCCACCGTCGGCGTGGACAATGATGCGCTGCTTGCGATCGTCCATGCGGAAGGCGAGCGTCGCACGCGATTTGTCGACACGCTGAAGGCCAAGCAGGCCCGAGCCGTAGCTCGCCCAGTCGCCCAAATCCTTGGCTCGCACCCCGACATAACCGAAAGCTTGCGGAACTACTTTTTCGTGCATGGCAAGTCTCGCGCGATCGTCGCCAACTTTGTACACCGATGCTCCGACAGTTGAAATGGTCCCAAACCAAATGGTTCGTAGGAGGCTTTGATCCATGCCAGCGTCGACTAAACCGCCGTTCCGTGCCGAGCATGTCGGCAGCCTGATCCGGCCCGACGCCCTCATCGCCGCGCGGCAGGCGGCGGAAAAGGCCGAGATTGCGCCAGCCGAACTTGCGCGCATCCAGCACGACGCCATCGCCGATATCGTACGCCTGCAGGAAGACATCGGGCTGCGTCTGGTCACTGACGGCGAGTACAACCGCACCTTCTGGCAGCGCGACTTTCTGCTGAAATTCGGCAATGTGCGGGAGGCGGCGGCAAAGCTCATTGTGCGCTTTCACTCGTCCGCCGGCACGCGCGACCGCACCCCTGCGACGCTGGAAGTGGTCGGCAAGCTCAGCCGGCCGCAAGGCATCTTTGTCGACGATTTCAAGCTCCTGCAATCGATTGCGCGGGCCACGCCGAAAATCACCATTCCCTCGCCGACCACCATGCATTTTCGCGGCGGCCGCCAGGCGGTCGACGCCGCAGCCTACCCGGACATGGACGAATTTTACGCCGACCTCGCCCGCGTCTACCGCGAGGAAATCCACGATCTTGCGCTGGCCGGCTGCCGCTATTTGCAGATCGACGAGGTCAATCTCGCCTATTTGTGCGATGGCGAGCTGCGCGCGCAGGTCCGCAATATCGGCGAGGACCCCGACACGCTGCCGAAAACCTATGCCAGGCTTCTCAACGACACGATCGCCGGCCGCCCAGCCGACATGATTGTCGGCATGCATCTGTGCCGCGGCAACTTTGCCGGCGCCTGGGTAGCCGAGGGCGGTTACGATCCGATCGCCGAGCTTCTGTTCAATGAGATCGCGGTCGACGGCTATTTCCTGGAATACGACTTGCCCCGCGCCGGTAATTTCGCGCCGCTGCGCTTCTTGCCGAAGGGCAAAGTCGCTGTCCTCGGTCTCGTCACCACCAAGAGCGGCAAGCTCGAAAGCAAGGATGACCTCAAACGCCGCATCGACGAGGCCAGCCGCTATGCCCCGCTCGAACAGCTGGCGCTGTCACCGCAGTGCGGCTTTTCCAGCGGCGTCGGCGGCAATGCCATGACGGTCGAGGACGAAATTGCGAAGCTTAAGCTTGTCATCGAAACGGCGCAGGAGGTGTGGGGATCGGCGTGAAATATGCCTCCCGGCAACAAACGCAGCGCGCCGGCCTTTAGGGACCAAAGCAATCGATGCGAACCGGCTGATCGAATTTGCCGCCATGGGCGGCATACGTCTCGTCGAAGCGCCGGCGTACCGCCGGCGCCAGGACGGCCTCTCGCGCATATCCGTTGAATCTCATGTTGGCGATCATACGCTCCGAAAACATGTCGAAATCGGAATAGCTCCGCACATCGGTGTACGTCGAGATTTTGTCGGTCGCGAATTGCGGCCGGGCGAAGCGGGCAAGGGCTTCGGCCGCTGCTTTGCGTACCGCCGTTTCGTCATGGAATAACTCGATAATGTATTGATGCGGGCCTTGCGGCAGAGGCTCGGCGACATACAAGCAGCCGGACGGCCGCAGCAGCCGCCGCGCCTCGGTGAGTGCTCCCTGGAGCTTGGCCCCCGGCACGTGGTGAAGCGAAAAAACAAACAGGACGAGGTCGGCACCGTGATCGGGCTCCGGAATCGCGTCGGCCGATGCCTTTGCCAGCCGAAAGCTCCCCGCGCCATGCGCGACCGGCGCAGTTTCCGCGATAAATGGATCGTAGCCGGTGACATGCGCACCAAGCTTCGCCAGCGCGCGCGTCAATTGGCCCTCGCCACAGCCAATATCAATGACGCGCATGCCTTCCACCGGTCCAACAGTGGCCAACAGCGCATCGAGGTGTGATTTGGCGCCGAGATCGCGGGTGGAAGGCACGGCCGAAGAAATTGTCATGATCATCTGCCCCGATTGTCATTAAGGTTCGCCTGGCTTGAACGGTAATTCCTTACCCGGCGGTACGCTCTCCTCGCTCATTGCCAACAGCATCGCGATCGAAATATAAGCGCCGGCGACAGTGGTCAAATCCACGACCTGCTGCTCGCCGAGAAGCTTCTTGGCGCGGGCGAACGTCTCGTCCGATATCGCGTGGTTCATGCTCAACTCGGTGACGAAGTCGTACACCACCGTCTCTTCCGCCGGCATGTTCGAGGGACGCTTGCCGGCCTTGAGCTCGGCGACGATGTCCGGCGACAGCCCGGCTTTGATGGCGAGCGGCGCATGCGCGTACCACTCCACTTGCGAACGCCACTGCCGGCCGATGATCAGGATGGCGAACTCATTGAGCTTCAACGGCACCGACGTTTCCCAGCGCAGATAATGCAGCAGGTCGAACATTCGCCGCCCGAGCACCGGGCTGCGCAGCAGCGGATTGTACGGTCCGCCGAGGCCGACGCTCGAGACCTTCATGATCTGCTCGCCAAGCTGCTTTTGCTGGTCGGTGAGCTGATCCATGGTCAGCGGCGCGAAGCGCGGCTCTTTGCTCATGGCGCGGGTCCCTATCGTCACGACAGCAAACAAACTAGCTGTCGCCAGGATTGTGAGGATCGTCCGGGCTGTTTGCCTCATGAGATTTCTCCGAGGTGGGTAACATGGCTCGCAACGCAGCCGTTTGACGTTCGAAATTGCAATTCGCCTACAGCGGGATATCCTAATGCGTGTGGCCGGCAAGCGAGCGTGAATGTTTTACGGCCGGCGCGCGTTTATCGAAGGGGGAACTGCCATGGCAAAGTCAAGGACGGGTCTCGACCATCGTCATCGCGACAAAAGCGGGCGGATCGAGCGTAAGCACGGGAATACAAAGGTTGCCGCCCTGCGCAAGGAGTACGGCCCAAGTTTCGCAAAGGGCCGCCGCAAGGACATGATGCTCAAGACGCTGCTTGCGGAAACCGGCTCCACGTCACTGCACGAATATCTGAAGCATCACCACAAATAGCCGGCCCCCGCCCACGAAGGCGGGGGCTCGAGAAGAACGTGTGGCGAGCCGCCCGGCGAGGCAGATGCCTCGCGGCTCGGTCAGAGCGAGCGCGAGATTTCCTGGTCCGTCGGCACGCGCCCGTTCGGCGTCAAATGGTCGACGGCCTGCGGCAGATACTCGCTGAGAGTGGCCAGCAAATCGTCGCGTGACATGCCGGAATGTGCCGACAACGCGTTGATCTGGTCGGCGCCGAGAGCCTTCGCCAGATCGTTCGGTGAGATCGTTTTGTTCGGCCCATTGCCAACCCAGGACTTGGTCACGTCGCCCTGGCCGGCTTGCTGGAACTGCTTGAGAAGATCGTTGAGACCGCCGCTCAACACGCCTCCAGCGGCCCCGCCAGCGAGCAGGCCGCCAAGTCCACCTTTGAGGATATCGCCCAAACCGCCCGGGCTGCCGCCTTGGGTCGGCGCCGGCGCGCTTGGAGCAGACGCTGCCGTCCCGGGCTGGCCGGTGAAGCTTTTCAAGGCCTTGTAGGCGATCAGGCCGAGGATCGCCATGGTGATCGGTGACATTCCGCCGCCGCCGCCGCCGCCGGAACCGGAGGAACCGCGTGGCCCGTGTGGTCCATTCTGCATGCCATTGAGGACATCAATTAATCCCATGACTTCGTCTCCCTTTGTTAGCGAGTGCCGCAATATGGCCCGCCTCAGCCACCAGAATATTGTAGGAAAATGTCAAAATTTACTCAGGCCGGCGTGCCGTTGAACTTCGTGACGGTCGCTGAATTTTTATTTGGATTCAGAGCCTAGACCATGATCCGATCAACTCGAATCGGATCATGGTCTAGATGTTTGGCGGAGCATGATCTTTTCCGAAAACCGGCTTCCACTTTTCGGGATCATGCTCTAACGCCCGCAACCCACCACTGACAAAGGGCACCAGCTCGCGCAAGGCGCCCTCGACATCGTCGGAACGGCATAGCCCGCGTGACAATCGCTCGATGCGTCCGGTCGCCGACATGACCTGTACCATCGCGCCGAGTAAAAACATGTAACCCCAATAAATCGACCGCTCCGATGCCTTGGGCAAGGCCAGCCGCAACGCATTGATGAAATGCAGCGCCGTCGGATCAAGCACGCCGCTGGCGACCGCGGTGAATTTCGGCAGCACGTCGAGGTGCGACACCAGACGGCCGTAATGGCGCCAGCCAGCGTCGCCTTCAGCCAAGCGGCGCAACAGCGGAGCGAAGAAGGCCGTGACGATCGCCTCGACCGACGGCGACCGCGTGCCGGCCTTAAGGCGCGCCAGTTCCAGCGCCCTCACCCGCTCGTCGTGCACGATGCGCGCACGACGCGCGATCACCTCGTGCAGCAGGTTTTCCTTGGTGCCGAAGTGATAATTCGCCAGCGCCAGGTCGACGCCGGCGCGCTCGGTGATGGTGCGGAGCGACACGCCATCGAAGCCGCTTTCGGCGAAGCTGCGTTCCGCCGCATCGAGGATCGACAGCCGGGTCGTGTCGCCGCGCCGGACCGGTACGCGATCGGTGTACGCTTCCGGCTCGCTTTTCATGCGGCAGCACGTCGGGATTTTGGCGCCGCCGCGCTTTTGGTCCTCATCGTTCTGCGCGCTCCCTTGCGTAACCAACGGCCGCCGTGGTCGGAACTTATAAACCCGGCGCGGCTTGACACTAGCTGAATTTCAACATTCAATGAAATAAAATAATACGACTGATCAACATCAGGACGAGCCCGCTGAAGCGGCCGTATTCGGAGGACACCAATGAGGCTCGTCACTTTCGCCGCCTCCGGCGCGCAACGCCTCGGCGCCTTGGTCGATGGCGACCGGCGTGTTGTCGATTTCGCCGCGGCGGATGGCGCCGCCGGCCCCGCATTCGGCAGTATGCAGGCGCTGATCGAGGCCGGCGAGCCGGCGCTCAATCGCGCCGGCGAGATCGTCGCCGCGGCGCAGCGTAGCGGCCGCGGCGTGATCGAGACCGCCGCGGTCAAGCTCCTGGCGCCGTTACCGGTGCCGCCGCAGATGCGCGACTTTCTGTGTTTCGAAAAACATTTGATTCAGGCGTTCACCCAAATACAGCGCATGCGCGCGGCGGCCGCGCCCGATCCCGAAAAAGCGCTGCGCGAATTCGAGAAACAAGGGGCCTATAAGCCGCCGCAAAGCTGGTACGAGCGGCCGAGCTTCTACAAGCCAAGCCGCTTCGCTGTGTGCGGCGCCGATCAGGACGTCAAGTGGCCCGACTATTCGAAAACCATCGATTATGAGCTCGAATTCGCCTGTGTGATCGGCAAAGGCGGCCGCGATATCCCGAAGGACAAAGCCCGCGCCCACATCTTCGGCTACACCATCTTCAACGATTTCTCCGCCCGCGACGAGCAGAGCCTCGAGATGCTGAACAATCTCGGACCCGGCAAGGGCAAAGATTTCGACAATTCCAATCCGATCGGTCCTTGCATCGTCACCGCCGACGAAATTCCCGATCCTTATGCGCTGGACATGATCGTGCGCGTCAACGGCGAGGAGCGCGGCCGCGGCAATTCGCGCGAGATGCACTGGAAATACGAGGACTGCATCGCCTTCGTCGCCCGCGACGAGACCATCCACCCCGGCGAGTTGTTTTGCTCCGGCACGGTCGGCAACGGCTCCGGCCTCGAGATCGGACGCTATGTCGAGCCGGGCGAAATCGTCGAGCTCGAGGTCGAAAAAATCGGCGTGCTGCGCAATCGCATCGCGCTCGGCTAGTCATACGATTCGGGAGGAACCATGTTGCAGAAGATCCGTCGCGTCGTCACCGGACACAACGCCGCCGGCAAGGCTACGATTCTGTTCAATGACGACGCGCCCAACGTGACCGCGATCAAAGGCTGGCCCGGGCTCGGCGTGACCGAAGTCTGGGTCACCGACGAGATGCCAGTGGACAACAACGGCTCAACGGATCGTTCGCTGCGGCCGATGCGTCACGATCCGACGCCATCCGGCACGATCTTCCGCGTCGTCGAAATTCCCCCGGAGAGCGCGGGCACAAAGATCGACGCCGGCGCGACCTTTGGGCAGCTGGGCAGCACCCACAAGCCAAGCGCCTCAGATTCCGCCAAGCATCCGACCATGCACAAAACCGATTCGATCGATTATCTGGTGGTGATCTCCGGCTCGATGCATATGCTGATGGAGGAAGGCGAGGTCGAGCTGCACGCCGGCGACTGCATCGTCCAGCGCGGCACCAACCACGCCTGGGTTAACCGCAGCGGCAAGCCTTGCTTGCTCGCGGCAGTGCTGATTGACGCAAAATCGGCGCCTTGATCGGCGTCGCGATCGAAGCGGCGGGCGATGAATCTGGCAGGCTGGGTCGAGAAATGGGGGCGAGCAGCGCCCGATCATCCAGCGATCGCATTGGGCGGCGCGACCTACGCGACTTATCTGCAATGGGCGGCGCGCTCGCGCGCACTGGCCGGCAATTTGCGTAAACTCTGCCGGCCGGAAGACCGCGTGGCGATCGCCATGACCAATCGGCCGGAGTTTCTCGAGGCACTGTTCGCCATCTGGCACGCCGGACTGGTCGCGGTGCCGATGAACGCGAAGCTCCACGGCGACGAATTCGGCTACATCATCGGCAACACCGACGCGACGCTTGCTCTCGCCAGTCCTGATCGCGCCAGCGATGTCGCGGCGCACGGCCGCACCATCGCGACCGGCAGCGCCGAGTGGCGGCGGCTGCTTGCCGGCGACGGCATCGACGTCGCGCCGCGCCGGCCCGGCGACCTCGCCTGGCTGTTCTATACCAGCGGCACCACCGGTCGGCCCAAAGGCGCGATGCTGACCCACGGCATCATGATGGCGCAGACGCTCGCCTACTTCGCCGAAATCGAGCCGGTCCGCCCAGGCGACTGCGTCCTGCACGCCGCGCCGATGTCGCACGGCTCCGGCTGTTACGGCCTGCCGTTCGTCGCCATGGGAGCAAAGACCGTCATTCCAGAAAGTACGGGCTTTGACCCCGACGAAATCGCGATGCTGCTGACCGCGCACGGCAATGTCAGCTTCTTCGCGGCGCCAACCATGGTAAGCCGCTTGATCAACCATCCAGGCTTCGCCGCCGCCGATCATGACGGTTTGCGCACCATCATCTACGGCGGCGCACCGATGCATTATGAAACGCTGCTGCGCGGCTTGGATCTCTTGGGCCCGAAATTCGCGCAGATCTACGGTCAGGGCGAAGTGCCGATGACCATCACCGCGCTGTCCAAGGACATCCACGCCGACCGCTCGCGGCCGCGCTGGCGCGAGATCATGGGCTCGGTCGGATTGCCGCGCACCAACGTGGAGGTGCAGGTCGCCGATGAGGAAGATCGCCCGCTCCCGACCGGTGAAATTGGCGAGATTTTGGTGCGCGGCGATGTCGTGATGACCGGCTACTGGAAAAATCCACAGGCGACCGCCGAGACTTTACGCGGCGGCTGGCTGCATACCGGCGACATGGGCGCCTTCGATGCCGAGGGTTTCCTGACGTTGAAGGACCGATCCAAGGACATGATCATCAGCGGCGGCAGCAACGTCTATCCGCGCGAGGTCGAAGAAGTGCTGCTGCGCCATCCCGGGGTGTTCGAGGTTTCGGTGATCGGCCGCCCGCATGCGGATTGGGGCGAGGAGGTCGTGGCCTGCGTCGTGCCGCATGCCGGGCAACAGATATCCGAAGAGGAATTGGACGCACTCTGTCTTTCGGCGATCGCGCGATTCAAGCGGCCGCGCGGTTATGTCTTTCTCGAAACGCTGCCGAAGAACAATTACGGCAAGGTGCTCAAGACCGAGCTGCGCAAGCTTTACGGCCAGGCAGGCGACAAGTGACGACCGCTTCATCACTGCATTATCAAGCCGGTGCTGATTACTACATTATCAAGAGCGCCAATAACTTAGGCAGAAAGCTGATTAATGGCTTCTGCGCCTATTTATTTTTTATGCCACTCCTAGGCAACCAACATCGAATTCATATGCGGTGATCGGCATATTTGGAAAGGCGCGTCGCGCGCTCTAAGGGCCGGTTCAATGCACCGCGGATTTCTCAACTCGGCAAGTCTGATTGCTGGCGCCCTCACGGCGGTAACGGTTGCGACTGTCGCGGCAGTGAGCCCTCCGGCCTGGGCGGAGAACAATGACATAAGTATCCGCCGCACCGCCGAGCGGACGACATTCAGCGACGACGAAATCAAGGACGGCTTCTTGAAGACCGCGTTCCGCGCCGAACTGCAAATCGGCCGCCAGGACGAGCGCATCCGCAAATTCGATGAGCCGGTCCGTGTGTTTGTCGCCAGCCAGGGCGCGCCCGACCGCCGCAACGAGATCGCGACGATCGTCGCCGACATTCGCGCCCACGTGAACCATCTCGATGTGGCGATCACCGACAATCGTCAATCAGCGAACTTCGTCGTCACGCTCGTCAATCGGCGCGACCTCGAACAAACGATCCGCGCCCGCTACGGTGCGAGACAAGCGCGGCAAATCCAACAGAAGCTCCGCCCGGAATGCTTGTCCGGTATCGCCAAGGATCAAACCTTCCGCATCCGCCGCGCCGAGGTGATCCTGCCGGTCGATGACGGCGATTTCCAGTTTTACGATTGCGCTTATGAGGAACTGCTGCAGGGCCTCGGGATCATCAATGACGACGGTACGGTTCCCTGGACCATGTTCAACGACAATGTCCAGATGGGCTTCTTCGACGTCTACGACCAATACCTGGTCAATATTCTCTATGATCCGCGCGTGCGGCAGGGGATGACGAAAGACCAGGTCGACACGCTACTGCCCGAAGTCATGCCGACCGTACGGGCGTGGGTGGACACCAACCGCTCGCGAAAAGACGCGGCGGCACAGACCCGGCACTAGCCAGCACCTCGTCCTCGTCTCATCGGCGATGATAGCGCGCCAACGCTCGCCCAGCATGCTGCCCAGCGCGCGCCCTTGAACACAGTGATAACGCGTACCGTCAGCTTAACGCTTTGGCGCTGAAGTTCTTGCCGAAGACGATGAGAACTCCGTGATCGTGTAGCCTACGGCGTGGACCCGCTGCCGATACTGGGTTTGCTGTATGCTCGCCGTGTAACCGGCGTTGTTATACTTCGACGGCGCGCTGGTGGCTCCGCCACCGGCTTGCGCCGATACCAGCGATCCCGCAGACAAAATCGCCGCCGCTGCGGCGACCGTAGCGAGCGTCTTTGCCTTGGTCTTAGACATTGAATTCTCCGTTGAGCTTCGCAGATCGATCTGCGTCGTTCCTCATTCGGCTCTTATTCGGCCTCTGCGGCCACTATGATCCCCGTTATTCAGCCCCGCAAGAATCAAAACAACCTTGCGCATAAAATGAGCCACCAATGAACCGCGGTGAAAAAACAACCACACCAAGCTGTTGTTGTGGTGCAGCGCAACATCCCGGCACGTAAAGGCTTTCGCAGGAGGTTACAAAATCGCTGCACTGCGAAAGGTGTTGAGCGCGATCGCGGCAAGAGCGCCAGCGACGCAAATTGACAGCGCCTGCGAATGGTTGGAACTTGGGAACCAATGTCTGGCCGGTGAACCGCCGCCGAGGCTTTTCATGAAAGATATGGCCGCGAAAGGTATGTCCGCGCGCGCGATCGCCGCCCATATTGCCGCCGGCGAGCTTTCATCCGCCGAAGTGGTTGAGCGCTACATTGCCAGGCTCGACGCCGTCAACGGCAAGCTCAACGCCGTCACCGTCGAATTGTACGACAGTGCGCGCAAGGCGGCGGCAAATGTCGACCAGGCGCGCACGCGCGGCGAGAAGCTTGGTCCACTTGGCGGCGTGCCGGTCACGATCAAGGAGTGCTTCGATCTCGCCGGCACCGCATCGACATTCGGCCTGACAACCCGCCGCGACGAGAATCGAAAGCAAGGACGATCCTTACGTGGCGGCGTTGCGCACCGCAGGCGCGATCCCGATCGCCAAGACCAATCTGCCGCAGCTGATGATCTTTACTGAAACCGACAATCCGCTGTACGGGCGGACCAACAATCCGTGGGATCTGGAAAGATCGTGCGGCGGATCGAGCGGCGGCGAAGCCGCGGCGATCGCCGCCGGCGCTTCGCCGCTTGGCCTCGGCAACGACATCGGCGGTTCGTCGCGCGTTCCGGCGGCGTTTTGCGGCATCACTTCGATCCGGCCGACTGCGGGCCGTACGCCTGATTACTGCGCCCATGGCTTGCCGGTCGGCCAGACCGGGATCGTGAGCCAGGTCGGCCCGATGGCGAGATATGTCGAAGACCTGGCCATCGGACTGCGTGTGCTGGACGGCGCCCGCGATCCGTTTGTCGTTCCTGGACCGCAGTTCGGCGACCCAGCCGCAGTCGACATCAGCCGGCTGCGGTTCGCCGCGTTTACGGATGATGGCGAATTCCCGGTCGCGCCGGCGGCAAGGCGCGCGGTTGCCGAAGCCATCCAATTCCTGACCGCCGCCGGGGCGAAGGCCGTCGCCTGGAAGCCGCCGTCGTTAAGCCGCGCGTTCGATCTTCTGTTCGCCAGCCTGTCCGCCGATCGGACGGTGAGCTTCAAGCGGCTGTTGCGCGGCAATCGCATCGACCGGCGCGTTCGCCCGCTGCTGTTGGTGGGCGGCATGCCGCCTTGGCTGCGCGGCGTCGCCGCTTCCGCGCTCGACGCTTTCGGTCAGCACCGGTCGGCGAGTAATTTGCGCCGCTTTGCCTCCGGCAGTGTCGACGACTATTGGCAGACCATCGAGGCGATCGCGGCCTTCCAGCGCGACCTCCTTCGTTCGTTCGAGGAGGCCGACGGCGGCCCGATCGACGTGGTCCTTTGCCCCGCTTATGCTCTGCGGGCCGTACGCCACGGCGCGACCGAGCTATTGCCGATGCCAGGTGCTTATACGCCGATCGCCAATGTCAGCGGCTTTCCCGCCGGTGTCGTGCCGGTGACGCGCGTCCGCGCCGGCGAAGAGAGCGACCGGCCCGCAAGCCGCGACATGATGGATCGGGTGGCCCGCGAAACCGAGACCGGAAGCGCCGGCTTGCCGATCGCCGTGCAGGTGATTGCGCGGCCGTGGCGCGACCATGTCGCGCTCGCCGCCATGGCCAAGATCGAGGCCGCGGCGCGAACACAACCGGACTACCCGGCAGGACCGCCGCTATGAACGAAATCCGCCCCGTTACCGCCGACATGCGCGCGACCTTCGACGCGCAACGCGCAGCGTTTCTGCGTGCCGGACCGCCGTCGCTAGCAGAACGGCGCGCCGACCTGAAAAGCCTCGGCAAAGCAATCGGCCGCAGCACCGATCGTCTCGCGGCGGCAATTTCCTCCGACTTCGGCAATCGCTCGCGCCACGAGACCGAGCTCGGCGAGGTCGTGCCGGCGCAGTCGACGATCCGCCATACGCTCAGTCATCTTGGCGGCTGGATGCGGCCGAAACGCGTGCCGGTCGGCCTTGAGCTGATGCCCGCCAGCGCGCGCATTCTCTATCAGCCGGTTGGCGTCGTCGGCATCATCAGCCCGTGGAATTATCCGTTCAATCTCGCGATTGTGCCGCTGGTCGCCGCGCTTGCCGCCGGCAATCGCGTCATGCTCAAACCATCGGAGCTGACCCCGCGTACGTCGAATTTTCTGGCCGAACTTCTGGCCGGCCTGTTTCCCGCCGAGAAAGTCGCAACGATCATCGGCGGACCGGAGACCGGTCAGGCGTTTGCCGGGCTGCCATTCGATCATCTGCTCTATACCGGGTCGACGGCCGTCGGACGACGGATCATGCTGGCAGCCGCCGAAAATCTGACACCGGTGACGCTCGAACTCGGCGGTAAATCACCGTGCATCTTGGGCGAGGACGCGGCGCTGCCGAGCGCGGTTGAAAGCATCGTCTATGGCAAGCTCGTGAACGCCGGCCAGACCTGCATCGCGCCCGACTATGTCTTGCTGCCGGAGCGCATGCTCGACGAGTTTGTCGGGCTGACGACGGCGACCGTACAAAAATTCTACCCGACGCTGGCCGCCAATCCCGACTACAGCTCGATCGTCAATGACCGGCATTATCAGCGCGTCGCGGGCTACGTCGCCGAGGCCAAGGCGAGCGGCGCGCGGGTTGTCGAGATCAATCCGGGACATGAGACGCTGGCGGCGGAGACGCGAAAACTATTGCCGACACTGGTGATCGAGCCGCGCGATGATCTTGCCGTCATGCGGGAGGAAATTTTCGGACCGGTGCTGCCGATCAAGACCTATCGCGGCCTCGATCAGGCCATCAAATATGTCAACGATCACCCGCGGCCGCTGGCGCTTTATTACTTCGGCGCCGACACCGGCAAGCGCGACGAGGTCTTGCGCAAGACGGTTTCCGGCGGCGCTTCCGTCAACACGACATTGTTTCATTTCGTGGCGGAGAATTTGCCGTTCGGCGGCGTCGGCCCGTCCGGCATCGGCGCTTATCACGGCGAGTTCGGCTTTCAGACCTTCTCGCATCGCAAGGGCGTATTCTTGCAGAGCCGCCTCAACGGGTCGCGCTTCCTGTACCCACCGTTCGGATGGCTGACTGATTTGATGCTGAGAATTCTCAAGCGCTGACGCCCGGAACCCGTCACTCCGCCGCAGCTTCTTCCGGCGACCGGTATTCCGGCTGCGCACGTTGCTCCACCGGCTTTTCCACGCGTGTCAGGTTATAGGCGCTGTTGACCAGCGCCATATGCGAGAATGCCTGCGGAAAGTTGCCGACCTGGCGTTTGGCGCGAGGATCGTATTCTTCGCTCAGCAGGCCCAGGTCATTGCGCAGGCCGACTAGGCGGCGAAACAGGCGTTCGGCATCGGTCATGCGGTTTTGCATGATGTAGACATCGACCAGCCAAAAACTGCACGCCAGAAAGGCGCCTTCGCCGGGCGGCAGGCCGTCGTCGGTCTCCTCGGTGTCGTAGCGCGCCACGAAGCAGCCGCGCAGCAACCGCTTCTCGATGGTGGCGATGGTGCCTTCGATGCGTGGATCCGACACCGGCAGGAAGCCCATGATCGGCATCAGCAACAGGTTCGCGTCGACGTGCTTGGCGCCATAGGCCTGAACGAAACTACCCAATTCCGGGTCGAAGGCCTTGGTGCACACCTCCTGGAAAATTTCCTCCCGCAGCGCCCGCCATTCCTCGATCGGCCCTTCGAGGCCGTATGTCTCCGCGCTCTTGATGGCGCGGTCGAATGCCACCCAGGCCATGACCTTGGAGTGGGTGAATTGTTGCGGCGTGCCGCGGATCTCCCAGATGCCTTCGTCGGGCTCCCGCCAGATTTGCCGCAAATGGTCGAGGATGGCCAGTCCCGCCTGCCAGCCCGATTCGTTGGCCGACAGGCCGCGGCGGCGCGCCTGGTGTTGGACGTCCATGAGCTCGCCAAAGACGTCGAGCTGAAGCTGGCTGTGTGCGGCGTTGCCGATGCGCACCGGCGCCGAATTCTCGTAGCCGGGCAGCCAGGGCGCGGTCCATTCGGTCAACCGCCGCTCGCCGGCGATGCCGTACATGATCTGCAACTGACCGGGGCTGCCGGCGACGGCGCGCAACAGCCATTCGCGCCAGGCCTGCGCCTCGTCGAAGAACCCGGCGTTCATGGCGGTGAGCAGGACCAATGTGGCGTCGCGCAGCCAGCAATAGCGATAATCCCAGTTGCGCTCGCCGCCGAGCTGCTCCGGCAGCGACATCGTCGGCGCCGCGACCATGCCGCCGGTCGGCTCGTAAATGAGCGCCTTGAGCGTAATCACCGACCGCACCACCGCTTCGGTCCACGGTCCGGCCGGGCGGCACTTGGCCGACCACTCGCGCCAAAACGTTTCGGTGTCCTGCAAAGCCGCGGTCGGATCGATTGGCGTGTGCAGCGGCCGATGCGAGCGGTAGTAGTTCAAGACAAACGGAATAGTATCGTCTTTAAAGACGGTGAACTCGCCGACCGACGTCATATCGACGCCGCGCATTTGCACGGGCGTGCGCAAAATCATCATGTCCGGACCGGCGATGGCGCGGAGCGCTCCGTCTTCGAGCCGCGTCACCCACGGTACGATCGAGCCGTAGCCGAAGCGCAGGATCAGTTCGGTGTGCATCGTAACTTTGCCGCGGACGCCGATAACCAGGCGCACGATGGTCGAATAGTCGCCGCTGAGCGGCATGAAGTCGATCAGCGTCGCGGCTCCCTCCTCGGTCTCGAAATGGGTTTCGAGCACCAATGTGTTCGGCCGGTAGCGGCGGGTGATACGCGCCTCCGCGCGCGGCGCAATCAGCCAGCGGCCATGCTCGCGCGAGCCGAGCAGCGCGGCAAAACAGGCCTCCGAATCGAAACGCGGACAGCACAACCAATCGATCGAGCCGTCGCGGCAGACGAGCGCCGCGCTCCTGCAATCGCCGATCAGTGCGTAGTCTTCGATGCGGGCCATGAGATTTAGAATATGAGCTTTAGGATATGGGCTTTAGGAAAAGTCGACGATGACTTTGATGTCGTCGGGGCGGCGCTGCAGCGATCGGGTCCATTGCTCGACCGGCTCGCGCCGCGTGATCAATGTGTCGAGCCAGGTCTTGTCCGCCGTCCGCAGCGCTTCAGCAGCGGCATCGTAGTGCGTCCGATTGGCGTTGACCGTTCCAAACACCGTGCCGTTGCCCAGCACCATGGTGCGATTGAGCGCGCCGAGGTCGACGTCGAAGCCGTGACCGGGCTCGGTGATGCCGACGAGGCAGACAATGCCGCTCGCCGCCGTATTGCCAAGGACGTCGCGCACGACAGTAGGCGCGCCGCTGCACTCCATCAAAATATCAGGCTTCAAGCGCACGTCGGCGAGCCTGCCGACGTGATACGTGCCGCCGAGCCGGCGGACCAATTCGCGCTTGGTGCGCTGCTCTTGATTGTCAAAAACGTGAACCTCGAGGCCGCGCTGGGCGCCCATCAGCGCTGCCAGCAAGCCGACCGGCCCGGCGCCGGTCACCAGCAGCGTTTTCGGCTGCCACGAGCGTGCGCGCCGACCGATCCGCTCGGTATGATCCCAGGCCTTGGCGACGACACTGGTCGGTTCGAGCAGAACGCCCGTGACTCCCAGCGACGCGTCGACCTTGATCGCGAATTCGGGCTCGATGCGAAAAAACTGCGAGCCGAAGCCGTGACGCTCTTTGATGCCGCGTTCGGTATAGCGGCCATTGCGGCACATGTCCCATTCGCCGACGGCGCATGACGGACACGGTACCGGGTCGGGCCGGCGCACGATGCCGACGACAAAATCGCCGGCATTTACGCCGCAGTCCGGCGGCGCCTCCTGCGCAATGCCCAGCGACTCGTGGCCGATCACCAGCCGCGTCTCACCGGGCGGCGCCGCCCCGAAATGGCCGCAAACAATTTCGCGGTCGGTGCCGCACACGCCGACCGCCAGCGTGCGCACCACAATCGCGCCGTCGGAGGCAGGCGGATCGGCGACCTCTTCGACTCTGCGCGGAGTTGGCAATACCGGGCGCGACGGTCAGCGCGCGCATTCGTTCGTTTCCATGAGTGCCGTCAGGCGCAGCGGAGCAAACCACCGCCTCGCGCGTCAAGTGCACAAGCGGGTAAAAAGTTCCGGTCAGGGAACCAATCCAAATTTCGGCGGTTCTTTTGCACGCCGCCACAGTAGGCGGGAAGGTGAAAATGGAACCGATCGGCCGCACGCGGTGGGCCATTGCCGAAGGATATATTCCTTCGCAGAGTTCGTTCACCGATCACGCCCTGGTTTCTCACGAGACCGCCTGCATCCTCAATGCCGGCGATCAGGACGCCCACGTCACCATCACGATATTCTTGGCAGATCGCGAACCCCTCGCTCTGTATCGGGTTACGGTCGCGGCGCGGCGCACGCTGCATTTGCGTTTTGACGATCTTAAGGAACCTGCAATCATTCCGCGCGACACCGATTATTCGTCGGTGTTCGAATCCGACGTGCCGATCGTGGTTCAGCACACCCGGTTGGATTCCCGCCACGCCGAAGTTAGTCTGCTTTCCACAACCGCTTACGGTCACGCCTGATTGTTCTGGCGCCGAAGAAAATTTTCCGCGCATTTTTCATCGTATTGCACCGAGACGGAAAATTCTCGCGCATCGCGCACGACCAAGTTTCACGGCATTCATTTGTTGATTTTATGAAGATGTCTCGATGCGATGCATCATGAACGAAACGAAAGAATGGAACTTATCGGGTCCAAATGCGTTGTCGCAGCACGGAACTGGAGGAGAATGCCGTGACTGTGATCGTCGTTTCCAACCGCGTCGCGCGGGCAAAATCGGATGAGCCAGTCGCCGGGGGATTGGCGGCCGCGCTGATTCCCATGGTCAGGGATTCCGGCGCAATTTGGGTCGGCTCGAGCGGCCAGACCAGCGACAACCCGCAGCAAAAAGATTGCTTCGCCCAAATCGAGGCGCTCGGCACCGGCGCGCTGGCAACCGTCGACATGCCGGCGAAGCACTATCGCGGCTTCTACGAGGGATTCGCCAATTCGGCTTTGTGGCCGGCGCTGCATTCGCGGCCCGACCTCATCAACGTCACTGGCGACGACTATGCATCCTATCGCGAGATCAACGCCTTCATGGCGCGCGCGCTGTTGCGCTTCACCGGACCTGACGCAGTCTTCTGGGTGCAGGACTATCATTTTCTGCCGTTAGGCGCGGAGATGCGCCGGTTGCAGATCAGCCGGCCGATCGGCTTTTTCCTGCACACGCCGTGGGCCGATCGCCGCACCATGGTTGCGGTCCCACGCCACGCCGAGCTGGTGCAGGCGATGCTGGCGTACGATCTCATCGGATTTCAGACCGACGAGGATCGTCAGAACTTCGAGGACTATCTCCAACACGAGCTCGGGCTGACGATCTTTGACGGCGCGGTGGCGTCGTCTCGCGGGCTGACCCGCCTCGCGACGTTCCCGATCGGCATCGATGTCGACGAGTTCAGCGACCGCGCGACCAAGGCCTCGACGCGTGCCGAGGTTTCGCGCCTGCGCTCAAGCTTGCAGGGCGCCAAGCTCGCGCTCGGCGTCGACCGCCTGGATTATTCGAAAGGCCTTGCCAATCGAATGCGGGCATTCGACCGCATGCTTGAAATCGAGCCGCAGCTCAAGCGCAATGTGTCACTGTTGCAGATCGCGGTTCCGACCCGCGGCAACATCCGCGCCTATCGCGAGTTGAAAGCCGAACTGGCGTCGCTGGTCGGCGAAATCAACGGTCGCCATGGCGAGGTCGATTGGATTCCGATCCGCTATCTCAACAAGAGCTTTTCGCAGCTCACGCTCGCCGGTTTCTACCGCGCGGCGCAGGTTGGCCTGGTGACGCCGCTGCAGGACGGCATGAATCTGGTCGCTAAGGAATATGTCGCGGCGCAGAACCCGTTCGATCCCGGCGTGCTCGTGTTGTCGTCCTTTGCCGGCGCGGCCAGAGAGCTCGACACGGCGCTGCTCGTCAATCCCCACGACATCGATGGCATGGCGCGGCAGATCGCGACCGCGCTGCGGATGAGCCTCGATGAGCGGCGCGAGCGCTGGCACGCCATGATCGCGAAGCTGCGGGCGTCGTCGGTGCAGAACTGGTTCGCCGATTTCCTGCGCGCGCTCGGCGAGACCCGCCGCGCGCCGGCGCGGCTGGCGTCATCGCGGACCGCGACCGCGCCGGTCGTGCTCGAGCTTGCCGGCCGCAGCGTGCAACGGCACTGATCTCTTTCATTGGGGATGATCTTTTCCGAAAACCGGCTACCGGTTTTCGGGATCATGCTCCCGACCCCTGTAATCAGCCGGTGCCGCGCGCCTTCAGGGCCTTGGCTTTCACGGCGTGAATGTTGGCCAATCCGGCCTTGCGCGCCGCCTCCTGCAGAGCATGCCTGATCTCGTCACGCTTTTCATGGATTGACGCGATCGCCAGTCCGGTCGCCACGCCCAGCCCCACCAACGCCGCCTCGGAAAGCTGCAGGCTCGCCTCGATGGTCTCGGGAACGGCGTCGGTGGCGCCGAGCGCGTAGAGGTGGCGGGCATGATCGGCATCGCGCGCGCGCGAGACGATCAGCACGTCCGGCCGCATTTCGCGCACATGCGCGACGACTTCGTCGATCTGGCGCGCCGAATGAATCGTGATAATGACGCCCGCCGCCTTGGCGAGGCCGCAGCTTTCGAGAAATTGCGGATCGGCCGCATCACCGTAGTAAACGTCATGGCCGTCACGGCGATCGCGGGTGACGGTGAGCGCGTCTGAATCGGCAACGATGTACGCGATGTGGTGCTTGCGCAGCAGCGCGCAGACGACTTTGCCGACACGCCCATAACCGACGACGATCGCGTGCTGCTGGCCCGCGGTCGGCCGGACGGTGAGTGCGGGATCAAGCGGCTTATCGGATGACAGCAGCATGGCAAGCTGGCGCGCTCCGATCGAGAGCAGCGGCGTCAACGCCATGGTGAAGGCCGTAACCGCGAGCGTGAAGCTCGCCAAGCGCGGCTCGATCAGTGCGGCCGCTGCCGCCATGCCGATGCCGACGAACGCGAATTCGCCGCCGGGACCGAGCAACAGGCCGGTCTCGACCGCAACCGGCCATGACAGGCGAAAAAACCTGCTGAGACCGGTCAGCGCCAGCGACTTCACGGCGATCAAGCTGACGACGCTGCCGACGAGCAAAAGCGGTTCGCGCCATAGCTCGCGGAAGTCGACATTCATGCCGACCGTGAAGAAAAAGATGCCGAGCAAAAGACCTTTGAAGGGCGCGACCGTCGCTTCGATCGCCTTGCGATATTCCGTCTCGGCCAGCAGCAATCCGGCAACAAAGGCGCCGAGCGCCATCGACAAATGCGCCTGCTCGGCGATGACGCCGGCGCCGACAATCACAAACAAGACCGCCGCGATGAAGACCTCGGTCGAGCGCGCGGTCGCAACCAGCCGAAACAGCGGGCGCAGCAGGACACGGCCGAAGGCCACGATGACGACGATTGCGGCCGCGGCCTGCAGCAGCGCACTGGCAAGGCTTGCCAAAACCGAGCCACTGGAATGCGCCGCAAGAATGGAGATGAACAACAAAATGGGAATGACCGCGATATCTTGGGCAAGCAGGACGGAAAAGCTCGCGCGTCCCACGCCGGTGGTCAGGCGCTCCTGGCTGGAAAGAAGTTCAAGCACGATCGCCGTCGAGGACAAGGACAGACTGGAGCCGAGCACGATCGCCTCTGACGCGCTCCTGCCAAACGCCATTGCTGCGCCGGCAATCAAAGCGCTGGTCAGGAGCACTTGCGAACCGCCAAGCCCGATCACCAGGCGGCGCATCGCCGACAATCGGGGAAACGACAGTTCAAGACCGATCAGGAACAGAAGAAAGACGATTCCCAGTTCGGCGACGCCGGATAGGTTCTGGGCGTCGGTGACGGTGAACCACGCCAGACCCGGCACGCGATTGCTGATTGAACCGAGCCCAAGCGGCCCGAGAATCGCACCGGCGCCGAGATAGCCGAGGACTGGGCTCAAGCCCCAGCGGCGCACCAGCGGTATCACGACGCCCGCGGTTCCGAGCAAAACCAGGGCGTCGCTATAACCGGCCATCGTGGTGCTCGACACGCCAAATCCTCCAATTGTCTGCCGGCAGCCCGACACTTTTAACCACTTCGAAGCGTCGCAGCGAACCCAAACGCGTGATATGCGGCTATAGCTATCAACACGAAATTGCCGCAGCGCCGCGGGCCGATTGCAACCCGGAGCACGCTATCCTGGTTAAGCGATTCGCGGCGCTGTCGCGCCCGTCGCTCCGAGCGAAGAGTAATGAAGCTATTCCAGTGCCAGAATTGCGGTCAGCCGCTCTATTTCGAGAACACCCGGTGCGAAAGCTGCGGGCTGTCGCTCGGTTATTTGCCGGATCGCGAGACGATCAGCGCACTCAAGACGCACGAGACCGCAAACAATCCGGAGCAGAAGGCATGGCGGGCGCTCGCAGACAATGAGCGCTACCGGCTTTGCATCAATGCCGAATACGGCGTTTGCAACTGGCTTATCGCGGCTGCGTCGCCCGATTCGTATTGCGCGGCGTGCCGGCACAACCGCATGATTCCGGATTTGTCGTTGCCGGAGAATTTGAACAGATGGCGCGCGCTGGAAACGGCGAAACACCGATTGTTCTATACGCTGTTTCAGCTCGGGCTGCCGGTCGAGACTCAAGCTGAAAGCCCGGCCGGATTGGCATTCGAATTTCTCGCCGACGTCGGACCGGCAACGCCATCAATTATGACCGGGCACGCTGACGGCGTGATCACGATCAATCTCGCGGAGGCGGACGATGCCGAGCGCGAGCGTCGTCGCCAACAAATGGGCGAGCTTTACCGCACCTTGCTCGGCAACTTCCGTCACGAGATCGGGCATTATTATTGGGATCGGCTGATCGCGAATACGCCGCAGCTCGAGGAATTCCGCCGCATCTTTGGCGACGAACGGCAGGACTACGCCGCGGCGCTACAGAATTATTATGCCAACGGCGCTCCCGCCGACTGGTCGGAGCACTTCATCTCGGCTTACGCGAGCTCGCACCCTTGGGAGGACTTTGCTGAAACTTGGGCGCATTATTTTCATATGGTCGACACATTAGAAACCGCGCACGTCGCCGGTCTCGCCGTCAGTTCGAAGCTGCCGCAAAATCCGGGCACCCTGTTCGACTTCCATCCACGCGACACCGACATGAAGCGCTTGGTCGAGGCATGGCTCGCGCTCACATTCGCAGTCAATTCGGTCAATCGCAGCATGGGCCTGCACGATCTCTATCCGTTCGTGCTCGGGCCCCTGGCGGTGGCAAAATTGACATTTGTTCAGGAACGGATTCGGGCAACGTCCCCACGAAAGCCTGAAACGCGGGGTAGCGGTGAGGCGGGCGCCAAGCGCGGACTGCTCCGCCGTTTGCGTTCTGAAACAATGTGACTTTCTTGCAACTCGAATAATGCCGGTCGACAAACGGTTTGGGCAGTCAAGCGGTTTGACGCTTCCGGAATGACCAAAAACGTCCTTGAATTTTAACGGGTTTGCACCTTGTAATGCGGCTCGGATGGGTGCCGAAAGTATTTCCATGAGCAGATCTGATTGGGGAGTCTGTCAGCCAGCCCCGTCACCGGTACGGTGTCGGGCGCGGCCGCTGGCACAGCCTCAGGCACGGTCTCAGGCACGGTCTCTTGGGTCACGGCGACGGCGATTGTCGTCGCCGACATGGTCGGCGTCGGCGTTTTTACCAGCCTCGGATTTCAGGTCACCGACATAACCTCCGGCTTCTCGTTGCTGCTTTTGTGGGTCGTCGGCGGCGTGGTCGCGATCTGCGGAGCCTTCTGCTATGCCGAGCTCGCCGGGATGTATCCACGCTCGAGCGGTGAATACAATTTCCTCCGCAATATCTATCATCCGGCTTTTGGCTTCGTCGCCGGCTGGCTGTCGGCGACTGTCGGCTTCGCCGCGCCGATTGCGCTCGCCGCCATGGCGTTCGGCGTCTACTTCAAGTCGATCATCCCCGGCGCGCCGCCGCTGCTGCTTGGCTTTTGCATCACTTGGCTTGCGGCCTTGGTGCATCTCGGCGGCGTCCGCTTTGGCGCCGCCTATCATAACGTCTGGACGGCGCTGAAGCTCGTCCTCATCGTTGTCTTCATCATCGCCGGCTTGGCGCTCGGCGACACGCAGCCGATTTCGTTCATGCCGAGTGCCGTCGACCTCACCATGATCGGCGGCGCGCCGTTCGCCATCAGCCTAGTTTTCGTGATGTATTCATATTCGGGCTGGAACGCGGCGACCTACATCGTCGGCGAATTGCGCGATCCGATCCGCAACGTGCCGCGCGCCTTGTTCGCCGGCACCGCGATCGTCATTGTGCTTTATGTTTCCCTCAACGCCGTGTTCCTGATCACCACGCCGATGCGGGAAATGGCCGGCCAACTCGACGTCGCCATCGTCGCCGGCAAGCACATATTCGGCAATCTCGGCGGGCGCATCGTCGGCGCGCTGATTTGCCTTGGGCTGGTGTCATCGATCAGCGCCATGACCTGGATCGGCCCGCGCGTGGCGATGACGATGGGCGAGGACTTGCCGCTGCTGCGCTTTTTCTCGCGCAAGTCGAAGCAGGACGCGCCGACCACCGCCATTGTTTTTCAACTCCTGATGTCGAACCTTTTGCTATTGACCCAGAGCTTCGAGGCAGTGCTGGATTTCATCCAATTCAGCCTTACCTTCTGCTCGTTCTTCACGGTGCTCGGCGTCATCAAGATGCGAATTACCCGCCCCAAGCTGGCGCGGCCCTTCCGCACCTGGGGGTACCCTGTGACGCCGATCATTTTTCTGAGCGTGACCCTGTTCATAATGTACTATCTTGTGGTCAATCGGCCGCTGCAGTCCCTGGCGGGCTTCGCCCTGATGTTGGCCGGTCTCGTCGTCTATTATGTGTCTCGCCCGCTCTCGAACGCTCCTTCCTCCGATGTCTCGCAAACGGTGGCCTAAAAAGATGCCTATAACCATGCCTAGAATAGTGGCGGCCGCCGGTCTGGCGGTCATGCTGGCTGTCAGTGCGGCACCCGCCCGGAGCGCCGAAACAGCCACCGCCGACGACACCGCAAAATTCCTGGCCGGGCTGCCGCCGTCGGCCAACTCGCCGCTCGCGCCGCTCACCAAGGATCCGGCTTGGCAGCAGCACGCCCGCTACCTTGATTCGATTTTTGCCCGCGAGGAGAGCGCCAAACTTTCGAAAGTTCGCGCCTTCTCCAAGGACAATCTGACCGAAAAGCACGACACGATGCTGTACATGTTCAGCGGTCCGGATTTCCTGTATGCGACCTCGTTTTTTCCCGGCGCTTCGACCTATGTTTTGGCCGGCCTCGAACCGACCGGCGATATTCCGCAATTGACCAATCTCAGCCGCGGGACGGTCTACGGATCGCTGCGCAATCTCGAAGTGTCGATGGGGTCGCTGCTCAGCTTAAGCTTCTTCATCACCAAGAACATGAGAGTGCAGTTGCACGAAGGCCCGGTGTTCGGAACGATCCCGGTGCTTTATGTGTTTCTAGCGCGGACCGGGAAGACCATTCACGAGGCGAGTTTGGTCTATCTCGACGCCGACGGCAATTTCCAGCAAGGCGATGACCCGCCGGCAACCGCCCCGACCAAGAGAGGTGGGCGCAGCGTCGTTGCGCGTAGCGCCGCTCCGGGGGTTAAGATCGTCTTCTCCGACGGCAGCGGCCCAAAACAAACGCTCTATTATTTCAGCACCAACCTCGCCGATGGCTCGATCGAGCGAAGCGGCTTTCTGGCATTCTGCGAAAAGCTGAGCCCGGCCGACAGCTTCATCAAAAGCGCGTCCTACCTCCTCCACTCGGGCGGCTTCAGCAAGGTGCGCAACATGCTGCTGGATCGCAGCGCCACGATCCTGCAGGACGACAGCGGCATTCCGCTGGCCTATTTCGATCGAAAGAAATGGCGGCTGCAGCCATTCGGCCATTATGTCGGGCCGCTCGGCATATTCGGGCATTCGTATCAGCCGGGAATGGCCGAGTTATTCCGCCATGCCACCCCGATCGATTTCGGCATCGGCTATCGGTGGCGCCACAACAAATTGAATCTGCTGCTCGCGCAAAAAGGCGCACCACAGACCAGCGACCAGGAATTAACGCCCGGTTCACCATCTGACCAATACCCTCAGGCAGACGAGTCTCAAGCACCCAAGAAGGCGCGAAAGGCGTCAGCTTCGCACCGCAGGCGCGCTGAGACTGATGCGACGGGCACGCTCGGCTGCCGCTACGGGGGTACTTTCCCGTTTTGTTCTGGGAGTCCCGCTCGGACCAGCCGCTGACCCCGTCAAAATGGCGACATAGTCGTACCCGACACTTTGTGTGTCGGGTGGGGGTACAGTGGCAAATACGGTCGGGGGACCAACGCCGCAGCAATTCCGCAGGCCGGCCGCAAAAGCGGCAGCGCCAGCGCGTGCGCGTCATTTCCATGGCAATCCGACAGTCGGTCGGCGGCTTGAACAAGCCACGGCGCGCGCCACACCAACCCGCAGCCAATTCGAAGAGGTGCGCTCCCACCTGCGATCGGTGGAGCGGCGGCTCGAGCAAGCAAAGGTCGAGGCCGCCGCGCCGCGCCGCCATTTCGGCGCCGGCAGCGTTCTGCCCGCGGTCGCCAAAAAGCCAGCGACCCGCATCGAGCTGCTGCGGGAAAAGCTCGAGCATAATCTCCTTCGCATTTCCGCTGTCCTGTTCGTCGCCGGCGTGGTGGGCTGGTCTCTGCTGATCGTCAATCAATTCCGCTCGCCGGTCTCAGCCACTCAGTCCGGAGCGGCCGTCGCCAAGAGCGATTCCCAATTCGGACAATCGGATCCGTCCAGCACGTCCTCCTATGCCCGCGTCGACGATCCGCGGGCGCCAAGCACATCGAACGCAAGCATCGCGGACGGGGAGTCGCCGGCGAGTATCGTCGCCCGCGAATGGAGCCGCCTGCAGACGCAGTCGGAACCGAAGATAGCTGAGCGGGCTCGCGTTCCGGTCAAGCCGGTGGCGAAGGAAGCGCCCAAGCCGGTGGCGAAAGAGGCGAGGCTCGCCCCGACCAAACCGCCGATCCGGCTGGCCTCACTCGAGGGCGCGGCGCCGGATGCCCCGGTCATTCCGTCGCGCATTCCGCCCAATGTCGGCGCGCTGACCAATCTTGTGGACTTCCAAACGGCGCCGTTCCCCTATCATGGCATGGTGCCCGGATCGGGCCGGCCGTTCCTCAATGCCGGCGACGAGAGCCGCCGCGGCCATACCAATTTCCGCGGTCATGCGCTTTGGGAGTCGCAAACTTTCAGCGATGACCGCGTGCTGCTGCATATTCCGCCCGGCTTCGACCCGCGACGCCCGGCGGTCATGGTGGTGTTCTTCCACGGCCACGGTGCCACCCTCGCGCGCGACGTACGCGATCGCCAGCAGGTGCCGGCGCAGATCACCGCGGCCGGCGCCAATGCGGTATTGGTGGCACCGCAATTCGCCGTCGACGCGGCCAATTCGAGCGCCGGAAAATTCTGGGAGATGAACGGCTTCAAGCGCTTCCTCGACGAAGCCGCGGTGAAGCTCGGCTATATGTACGGCGATCCGCGCAGCGCCTTGATATTTGCGAAGATGCCGATCGTGATCGTGTCCTATAGCGGCGGCTTCGGTCCGACCCTGTCGGTGCTCGATCGCGGCGGCGTGCGTTCGCGCATCCGCGGCCTCGTGATGCTTGATTCGCTGTACGGCGGGATCGACAAGTTCGCCGACTGGATCGCTCAGAACCGATCCACGTTCTTTGTCAGCTCGTACACGCCGCACACCGCCCATCACAATGCCTACCTTGAACAGCTGCTGAGAGAACGATCCGTGGCCTACGGCTCAGAGCTGCGCCGCAACCATCTCGACGGCATGGTGACATTCCTGCCCGCCGGCCCCGTCTCGCACCGGGACTTTGTGACCCACGCGTGGTCCGACAATCCGATTAAGGACATTTTGGTGCGCATGGACGACGTCGACCCCAAGATCGAGACGGCGACAACGGCGTCGATTCCCGCAAGCGCCGCGACCCGCAATTAAGCGACCTTGCTGCCGGATCGCCTGGGCGCGCCTTGCCAGCCCGGCGGGCAGCGCATATCACAAGCGTGACGGCTTAAATCCCGGCTTTCGGAGCAGGCATGCTTTCGCACATCTTTGACGACGCGCCAGAGCGGACGCGCCGCAAGGTTGCGGGAATGTATGTCATCCTTGTCACCGCCAATGTCGGCGTCTGGCTGTGGGCGCTGGTCGAATTTCACGGCAACGCGCTCCTTCTCGGTACCGCATTCCTCGCTCATAGCTTCGGCCTGCGGCACGCCTTCGACGCCGATCATATCGCGGCGATCGACAACATCACCCGCAAGCTGATGCAGGACGGCCGGCGCCCGATTGCGGTCGGATTTTTCTTCTCGCTCGGGCATTCCACCATCGTGGTCGCGCTTGTCATTGCCATCGCGCTGACGACCGCGGCGCTGCAAGGGCATTTTGCTGCGTTCAAGGAGATCGGCGGCGTCATTGCCACCGCGACATCCGCGTTGTTTCTGTTCGCGATCGCCGCAGCCAACATTGTCGTTCTGATTGCGGTCTATGGCGCCTTGCGCGCGGTCCACAACAGCGGCCGGCTCCCGCACGAAGATGTCGATCAAATTTTGAGCAACAGCGGCGTCATCGGCCGCCTGCTGCGCCCGCTATTCGCGCTGATCGAGCGCTCTTGGCACGCTTATCCGCTCGGACTTCTGTTTGGCCTCGGCTTTGATACCGCCACCGAAGTCGGTCTCCTCGGCATCTCGGCGGGTCAAGCGGCGCAGGGGCTTTCGATCTGGTCGGTGCTGGTATTCCCGGCGCTGTTCACTGCCGGCATGTCGCTGATGGACACGACCAACTCGACAATCATGGTCGGAACCTATGGCTGGGCGCTGGTCAATCCGATCCGCAAGCTCTACTACAACATGACGGTCACTTTCGCGTCCGTCGTCGCCGCCCTGGCGATCGGCTCGATCGAGACGCTGGGTTTGATCGGGGCCAGGTTCGGGCTCGAGGGTCCGCTCTGGCGATTTGTCGCCGCGCTCAGCGATAATTTCAGTTTGGTCGGCTATTCGCTTGTGGCGTTTTTCGTCGTCTGCTGGCTTGTGTCCTATCTGGTTTACAAAGCGAACGGCCACGATAGGCTCGATGTACAAGCCGATACGCTGCGCTGAGTCGCTCCGGTGGCCCCGCCAATGAAACGGCCGACCCGACGTTCGATGCTTGCGCAGGTTGGCGCTGCTGCCGTAGCGGCGCCGGCGATTTTTTCGGCCCGTAAAGCCTGGGCGCAACTGCCGCCACTTCCTTCCCTGTCGCCAACGGACGCGCTGCTGCTGCAGCCGGGGGACAAACAATTTTCGGCCTATCAACCAGCCTTCAATGCGCGCACGACACTGACTCCGCAACTGCGGGCGATGTGCAAGACGGTGAACGCGGTCACGGTCATGGTCGATTGGTGCCGCAGCAACAGCCTGCCGTTCGCGATCCGATGCGGCGGCCACTCCTACGAAGGCTTTTCACAGAGCGTCAGCGTGGTCATCGACACCCGCCTGATCGATGCGATCAGCGTCGATGCCAAGACCAATACGGCGACCGTCGGTGCCGGAGCTTCGCTCGGCGCTTTGTACAAGGCGATCGCGCCTTACAAATTGGCCTTTACCGGCGGCAGCTGCCCGACGGTCGGCGTCTCCGGCCACCTGCTCGGCGGCGGCTATGGATATCTAGCGCGCCCATTCGGCTTGGCTTGCGACAGTCTTCTATCCGTTGACCTGATCGACCCGGACGGCCGACCAGTTCACGCCGACGCGCAAGAGAACCCCGATCTGTTTTGGGCGTGCCGAGGCGGTGGCGGCGGCAGCTTCGGCGTCGCGACCGGCTACACCGTCCAGCTGCAAAAAGTGGCGACTGTGATCGTCTTCAGAGTCGGTTGGCCGGCTTTTTCGGCGGCTAACGCCGCCGCGGCGATGAAAGCATGGCAGGACTGGGCGCCGAATGCCCCGGCAACGATCAATTCAAACCTCGTGATCGCCAAAGGTTCGAACGGCAATATCTATATGCACGCCGCCGGGCAATCGGTCGGCACACTGTACGAACTACAGCGCGAACTGAAAGCTTTGCCGAAAGCCCAGTCGCTGTCCATCAAGCAGATGACGTTTTTCGATGCTGTGAATTATTTCTCCGGCGGCTGGAGCTATCCGGTGCAGATCATGAAAGGCAAATCGGACTACGCCACGGCGCCGCTGACCGACGACGGGCTTGCCGCGCTGATGAGCGGAATAACAAGCAGCAGCGGCATGTACGTCGTATGCGATGCCTATGGCGGCGCGATGGCCAAGATCCCGCCTGACGCCACGGCGTTCGTTCATCGCGCTGGAACGCTCTTCTGCCTGCAGTATGGCAGCGTTTGGACCAATTCCGCCGACACGCCAAAGCGCCTCGACGACATGCGTCAATTCTATGCGACGCTGCGGCCTTACGTGTCGGGCGCAGCGTACGTGAATTATTGCGACACTGATCTCACGGACTGGCCAAACGCTTACTGGGGCCAAAATCTAGCGCGCCTGCAGCAGATAAAGTCTGCGTTCGATCCCACCAACGTCTTTCGCCACGCCCAGAGCGTTCCTCTCCTATAGTCCCGTCCGCTCGGCCAACGCCATTTTCCCTTTGTCGGCCATGCTTTTGCCGGTCCAAAGCCGCCATGGTTACGTTTGGTTAACCATCTTGTTTGAGGCTGGCAGCTTAAGCCCCGGCACCGGAAGCATCAGACATGGCGAATCGCCGTCGAGAAGGGACGACTTCAGCGCTTCGAAGCTCAGTCTTTTCCCAGCAGCCAACTCCAAGCCAACCTGCCGCCGCGCCGCAAGCGCAGACGGCGCATGATGTCCAACAGGCGCTCGCGCTCCATCAGCGGGGGCATCTCGAAGCGGCGGAACAACTCTACGATCGTGGCCTCGCGGCCGACCCTTGCGACTTCGATGCGCTGCATTTGCTCGGGGTGCTGCGCCAACAGCAGGGCCGCTCAGTCGAGGCCCTGCGCCTGATTGCCGCCGCGCTCGAGGCGCGACCCGGATCGGCGGACGCGCTCACCAACTACGGCGTCATTCTTGACGCGCTCAAACGCCACCAAGAAGCGCTTGCCGCCTTTGAGAAGGTGTTGGCGATGCGGTCCGGGGACGCCACCGCTCACTATAACCGAGGCCTCGCGCTCAAGAATCTCGGCCGTCATGCGGAGGCATTGGCAAGCTACCAGCGGGCGCTCACGCTGGCGCCAGGCCACCTCGACGCGCGCTGCAATCGCGGCAACGCGCTTGCCGCGCTTGGCCGGCACCAGGAAGCGCTGGCCGACTACGACAACGCCCTGGCGTTGCGGCCGAACCATATTCCGGCGCTCAACCGCCGCGGCAACGCCCTGGCGGCGCTGGAACGATGGCGCGAGGCGCTTGGAGCTTACGATGCCGCCCTCGACGCCGACCCGGCGAACGCCGAGACCCTCAATAACCGCAGCGTGCCCTTGTTGCAGCTCGGCAGACGTGACGAAGCCGCGGCGGTTTTGAGGTTGACGATCAACTCGAAGTTCGTCGGCTGCTCAACGGGAATGTCAGCGGGCTTCGCCCCGCGCAGCAGCTTGACCAACTGTCGCGCCCATATGTTCCGGTAAATCTGGTCGAGACGCGACCCGTAGGCGATGAAGCCGCCCTCCTCGGCTGCAGCGGGAAATTGATAAATCGTAGGAAGGCCGAGCGCCGCGACGCGCGGCAGGATGATTTGACGATTGTTCCAGAGAAATGCGGAGGCCAGCACGTTGAGCGCTGTAGCGCCGGAACTTTTCGCCGCATCGATTGCGTTGGCGATTTCTTCGGCCTTGGTCACCTGGTAGATCAATACCTCAACCCCGCGTGCGCGCGCCGCATCCTTCAGCACCTGTAGTTGCTGCGGCAAGGAGCTGTTACCATCGGCCAGCGTCGCCATGCGGCGAACTCCGGGCACCACTTCAAGCAAAATCTCCTGCCGCTTGCCATTGAGCTCGCTAGTGAGAATGCTGACACCAGTCGTATTTCCGCCGGGCTTGGCGAGAGACGCCACGAAGCCTGATTTCACCATATCTTCCGCTAGGGCAAGAATCGGCAGAATCTTTGTTGCCTGTTGCGCGGCGCGGACGCATGGATCACCGGAGCAAACGATGAGATCGACTTCGGCCTTTACGATAGCCGACGCGTGGTTTGCAAGCTGATCGACGCGAAGCCCAAAGCCGCGATCGTCGACGACGAGGTTTTTGCCTTCGATGAAGCCATCCGGCTTGACCGCATCGAACAGGGCGACATTGTAAAGCGCATTGCGTGGACTAAGATGCAGGTCGCCGAGGCGATAAGTCCGCCCTTGCTCCTGAGCACGCGCGGCAAGCGGCCATGCAGCGGCAGCGCCTCCGATCAGCGCCATGAAGTCGCGACGCCTCATTGTATTTCCCATACCGGCCGAGGGCCGCACACTACCACGCTTTTATCAGAGCGCCGTCAGGCATCTCGAGAATATGTCGCATATGGGTCAAACTCGGTCTTTCGGCGATGTCCGCGTCACGTCCGCTTTCCCTCCGATAGCGACCGAACAGCGGACATCGCTTGAAGTCCGAGTAGGGTCATTCGCGACCGGGTCCAGCCAGCAGCAAGTTCGGCCATGTCCGCTATGCCCTGAAAGCGGAAGTAATTTGAGAACTTTAGAGGCTCCGTGACGGGCCGTCGCGGGTTGATGTTACCGCCCTGGGCGTGATTTAAGCGCCCGAACCGGAGCCTCGAATCATGCGCTACGAACTCACCGATTACGAGTGGGCCGCCATCAAGCCGTTCCTGCCGAACAAGCCGCCGCACGACGACCGTCCTGTCCTCACGCTTCTGTCCGGCCTGAAATCGGGGGCAATGTTGCTCGCTGATCGTGGATTTGACGCCGATTGGATCAGAGGACTGGTTACTCAGCGCGGCGCTTGGGCAAACATCCCGCCAAAATGCAATCGCAAGGAGTCAATCTGCTACAAGGTAAGTTGAACGCAGTTCGCGCCGCCTTTAAAGCGGCGACCTCTGTTCTCCAATATTGGGATCTGCGTCTTCGCGCTTCAAACTCGCGGGATGACCTATCCGCAACGCTACGATAACGGAATGAATTGACGGCTTTCGCCTGCGGTTGATTCGTTCTCGTGAACAAAACGGAACGGTGTGGTTTAAGTGGTGAACGACGACCGATGGTTAAAGGTTAGTAACGCTTTTGCCCGTGATATAATCGATTATTCATAAAGAATTTGTCCGCGCCCTCATCATATGGTGGACAGACGACGAATAGCCCGCACGCGCATTTCTGCGCCTGCTCTTGTAATTCCCAACAGAGGTTCGATGGTTTGGAGGTGTCGCGTTTGCGATATCACGTCGCTCGGCGCTCGTCTCGAATTTCCCGACGCACCCGTCCTCCCCACCGATTTCAATCTAACCTTCGACGCTAAAACGCTGAGGTGGTGCCGTCTTAAGTGGCGAATTGCCAATGAAGTTGGGGTGAGCTTTCAACTCCTGAAAAAGACCTGACGCAACGTTCGATTTTTCATTCCCCCAACACAATCCATCTTTAGTCCTTAGCTTTCAACTGCGCTTCGTTCGCGGCAATGAACGCCCGAATGTCGTCCGACATATCCAACAGCTTCAGCCACTGTTCTTTATACAAGGTCACAGGAAAACGCCCCATGCCGTAAACTGAGACTGCTCCCTTTTCGCTGACCTTCAAGCGGATGCCTGCTGACACCCCTTTTTTAAGAGCGGCGTTTTCGCTGCGAAGGCGCTCGAGTTCAGTCTTCAATTCCTCGTCGGACATGGTGCTTCCTATTAGTTCCTATCGCTACTGCTTTCGTATAAAGTGATTCCTATGAAGCTGCGACTCGTCGATGGCGAATAAATGACAACGTTGGTACGAGGGTTCGCGGTCATTCTAGCAGCCAAAGAGGCTTACTGCCTGATAGTTGCCACAGCGAGCCTCCACTGTCTAATTCCTAGTCCGCTCGCGATCTGCTGATTCAATTTTGCAACTACAGAAGGTGATATTCGCACAGGATCGAACAATTCAACACAATAGGGCGTGCAAAGGTCTGCGTAAAAATCAATAAGGCTATCGCACTCCGCTCCCGAAATTGGGGAGTTCGTCCACCTGACCAATGCTGCGGTAGTTCGTTGGCCTCTTGCAGACGTTCCAAGTTTTCCGTCTTTGCTGAGATTTTTGTAATGAGAGTTGGCGAATCTGAAGGCGCGCCCTCCCATCTTCAATGGAACACTTGAGTTGCAGACTAAGGCGAAATGCTTCGTTCGAGTTGTCCCGCCTTTGGTCACGGCAGCAGAGGTGATCAACACGTGTTTCGGTATGTCTTGGAGTATGTCGCCGCCGAGCATGCGGTATTTCCGCCACACAAGTGCGTCAGTTGCCGAGCCCTTGTTCGGTGGCTTCTGATCTTTGATCGCGGAAAATAGAACGACTTTGCCGCCGATGCTGTGAAATTAAAGTTTGTATGGACTTGCGCGGTGCCCTTATCCCCAACGCCCCACCAAAACTCATTTTTATGAGCGCTAACACCCGACCGCCGTTCCAATTCCTTTCGGGCTAAAATTTCCTTGGCTGTTTCGCCTGATTCGGGTCCGAACTTCGTCAGACATACGGCTGCCTGTTGGAACACAGGAATTCTTCTTATCATCGCGCCGAATTGCCCCCTTATAGCCGATTTCGCCCAATTTCAGAGGAACTCTACGGCATTTCTCATCATCGCATCAGACACTTCGCAATATACGCCGCGTCGCAACGGAGAGGCAGTGACTCGCATCGTCAGCAATGTTTGAATATCCGAAAATCACAAGGTCATCCCGTGCAACTACAGCCATTAACCGATGCCGAATTCGAGCGCCTCAGCGGGATTCTTGGACGTTTTGACAATGCGCGCCCGATGAACCTCGAACAGCTTGATGGTTTCCTTGCTGCGTTGATTTGCGGTCCCGAGATTGTGCGCCCAAGCGAATATCTGCCCGTTATTTGGGGAGACGATATGGTTCTTGAGGGTTCCTTCGATGCGCAGTCCGAATTGCAAGAATTTCTATCCCTGATCATGCGTCATTGGAATGTCATTGCCAATACCTTGCATTCGGGCGACGTGTTCCTTCCGCTGCTTCTCGAAGGTGATGACGGCATTACTCATGCCAACGATTGGGCGATTGGCTTCCGTCGGGGAATGGAGTTTCACAAAGAGCGATGGGCTGCTCTTTTATCTGACGAACAGCATGGCGGGTTGCTCGTGCCGATTTTTGCCTTGGCGCACGAACACGATCCCGATCCTGATATGCGTCCCTACAAGGAGGCAATCAGCGCTGAGAAGCGCGAGAATTTAATTGTGGGTGCTGCTGCAGGAGTGGCCGGGATTTATCGCTATTTCGAAGCACAGAGATTGGTTGAAAAGCAGGCGCCTGAGCACACCACGACCTTCCGCCGCACGGTACCAAAGATTGGGCGCAACGATCAGTGTCCATGTGGATCAGGTAAGAAATTTAAGCAGTGCTGTGGAAGGACGACGCTTCATTGAACTTCCTCAAATCCATCCAGCCTTTATGCGGGCATGAATAACCATTGCGTCACACTCCCCACGGGAGACGCTAAAACGGTGAAGGATGCCTTCGTGTCTGGTCAGCGTTCCAGACGTGTCATCAATCCAGCCGCAAAGATCATCAGTAGCACAACCCGCCAGGTCGGCGATTGTCTTGATACCTTGCTCGCCGAACGCCACGAGCATCAGCGTGGTGAGACCAGGAATGTCTTTGAGTTCGTCTGCGACACCAAGTTCCTTTCGCCTCGCTTCGAGATTAGCCTCGATTTGCTCTGTCCAAACGAGCGTTCGGGTCGGGCGGCGCGGGATTGGTTTCGACGGGGTCAGACACTTGCTGTCTCGTGCTTGACGTGGTGCCGCACTTTGAATGACGCAAGAAAATCCGCGTCTAACTTGCTACTATAACATGAGCGCGAACCTTCGTGGCGTAGCGCGGGCGCCTAATCAGACGCATTCGGGGTGAGGTCGGTCGTAGCTCCTGCTATTTTCGCATCGTCGTTGGACTTTGCATCAACAGCCCCGTTCTTCTTGACTTGGCTTTCCTGATCCTCATTTCGCGGGTCGGCAGTTCGTTTCATCATACCCGAGGACGAAACGATGAAATTCGCCGTCATGGTGAGATTGCGCTGCGCATGGTACGACACCAACACCGTCTTTGCCTCATCGAGCGTGGCTCTTCGCCAACGGATTTCGCGATGTTCCACCCCACCCATGCTGTTCACAATACGAGTCTCCTCCACTTGCAGGATGAAGTCGCCAATTGATTGAGGGTCTACAAAATCGATTCGCCCCGTTGCCGTCCAACCGCCGTTCTGAGCTGCAGCATTAGACTTGGTTCTTTCGTTAGGCTTCGGTTTATAAAATCTGTAGCCCGCGAAGGCTCCAACGAAGACCGCAAAAACTCCCGCCGCACAGATCCAAATCCATTGATCAGGAATGGTCCCCCACTGCATCGTGTTCCCTCGTGCGTCAGTCGTCGATAAGGCGAGGCTATTACGCAATTGCGGAATAAGGCACCAAGCTCTGAAGCCGACCCAAAAGCCGTAATGAGGATCGCGATAGAACCAATGCGGCAAATTGAAGCTAACTGACTGTATTTTCGAGCAAACGCGAAAGTTATCCACAGCTACGCAATGTTACTGACTTTGTTCACATGCGCTTGATCGTTAGCCTCTATGGGAGGGTGCGTAGCGGAGGACGTCCAAAAATGGAAGAATTTCAAAAGGTGGAAGTGAACCGCGTAATTGGCAAACCGCTTCGTCTCTGTACGAATTGCGGTGACGCGATGATTGCCGCCAAATCATCAAAATACGTGAACGAGCGATGCGTTCTGCAACTCTTGGTCCTGCGACGTGTGCGGATTTGAAGTTGAGACCACCGCCACTTTTACTCTGAGGCGGACCCCAAATTCATCTGTCGAGCGCCGCCTAAGTCGGCGAGGCGCGTGAACCCAACTACCGCGAGACCTAAACCGCGTCAGTGCAGGGCAGTTCTTTCACCGCTCGCTTGCATCGCTCGGACTTTGATGTCGTGCTGCGGAAACTGATCTTTCAGTTGCAAGCCTTCTCTCAACGCATCCACAAAACGTCGATGGTGCGATTTTACTCGTCCGTCTACTCGGATGACATAATGTTCATCAGGCAGATGTGCGTCGCGATGACGTTTTTCATGGGATTACCCCACCAATCGCCGCCGCAACATTGAACGACGACCGAATGCTCGGCAGCGTTCCCACCGTCAGAGTCTAAGCTGATTCTTGTCCGAAATTCGCGTCTATTTGGTGCAATCGTCGTGACATTTGATGCGTTTGTTGCAGAAATGCCACCTCGTTATGGCAGCATTGCTTACTCTTTCAGGTGGTAAAATCTCCTGAACGCATACTTGTTCGATAAGATGCTCGCGTTTCAAATCGGTCAGATGACGGCGTGATGCCCGCCTTGAAGGCTCCGCGAACGTTCGCGCTCGGTGGGGTCGCGTCTCATGCGACAATCATCCCCTAACAATACGGAACGGCAATCTGCATCGAGCGCCCTATGCAGCCCCGAGCATTCGCAGGCGAGCCCGCGTAATCACTTTCAGCGCTCCGCACGCTCGTTCTTTCTGCGTTCTCGGGTCGTGCGACCTGCCAAAACGATGGGCGCTAAGTTATGACGGTTTTGATGGCGAGCCTCTTCTTCAACCGCGCGTCATGGATCGGCGTCTTGCGCCCAACCCGACGCATTAAATCCGGTGATTACCATAGCAATCATTAACCACTTGAATGCAGTCTTTGAGGGTCCTCGGGCGCCTTGCATGTTACCGAATATACTGGGACCAGGACGTCGATCCGAATCAATGTTGTCCTCCCGCAACAACGGTTTAAGTACGCGGCGCTACTCCATTGGAGGGACTTATGCGACTTATGCGAAATGTAGGGCTCCGCCACCAGCCGTTGCGCGCCTACAGCCGCAGAATGCCAAGATATTTAACTGCGATAATTTTGCTCTTGGGCGCGCTTCCACAAGATGCGGACGCTCAGCAGATTTTACAAACCATTGAGCCTGGAATTGGGTATGCGCGATTTAAACAATGGGCTATCGAAAATAAATTGCTATTTGAGAATTTCACGAAAAACTCATTGATTGTACGTGACGCCGACTTGCAACATTGGGAGTCAATCCGAATACAGGTCCGATTTTGTGGCGGTGATGACTATAGTGGTCGAGCATCAAACATTATTATCCAACAATTATTCGACCCCACTGACCCTAAAATTGATGTCGTAGCAGTCGAGCGTGACTACATCGAATTTCTGAGCGGCAAGGCAAATCCGGATGGTAAGCTTCCGGGGCAGTTCTCAGTGCGCCGAGATCTCAAGGATGGAAGTGACGGACTCGCAATTAGTCAGCAAGGCGAAAAAGAGATTTGGGAGGTGGGTTTATTCAAGAGGGACAAATTTAAGATGCTTCAAACAACTCGACGCCGAGATTCGGTGTGCGGATAATCCATAGCTTTGGCTAGGGGCTATAGAATTCAAGACGCTTCAATTCGGCACGATTGTCGTCATATAGTTTATTCAACTGCGCTAGCGCATTTTGCAACACTGGTAGGTCTGACCGATTTTGCGCCGTTTTCATGGTTTGGATGGCAGCTTTGATATTCTGAATTAAAGGCGCATCAGATGTTATTTTCTCAAGCTCCGCACTAATTTCCTCCTCCCTCTTATCCGCACTAGTAGATATGCTTTTGAAGTCCTCTGCTTGTTGAATGTTACGAATTGCTACATCAGCGGCACCCTTAAAATGCTGTAAAGTTTTCAAGGTCATTTTTATGTTTGCGGCAGCGATCCGTGCAACAGTATCCTCGAGTTGATTTCGAGTTTCAGGATCCTGCACCAATGGAAGCCCGCTCACGATCTTTGTGCGCATATCACGCAAGAATTCGACAATCAATTCCGCTTCTTCTATGCGATGTTTTGCGTTTTGGTCTCCCGCGGCGGCTGCCTTTTGATACCACTCAAACGCATCTGATCCATCGATGTTAGTACCTTGTCCGGTTTCCAACATGAGACCGAGTTGTATTCTGCATTAGTATTTCCTTGTTCAGCCGCCTTACGGACCCATTCAGTTGCCTGAACAAGATTTTTCTCCACGCCTTGTCCTTCGGCAAACATTGATCCCAGTCGGAACCGAGCCTCGGCGTGTCCCTGGTCTGCTGCTTTGCGATACCAGTTGGCAGCTTGAGTTTCGTCTTTTGTGACATCGCGCCCTTCGGCAAAGATTGTACCGAGGCGGAATTGAGCCTCTGCGTCGCCCTTTTCCGCCGCTGTCTTTATTTTTGCTAGCTCGGATGGTTGCGGTGGAGGCGGCGAGGGCGCAACCGTGGGGGATTGCGATCCTGGGTTAACCGCGACCTGACTAGGTTGAGTAATCTGCGACGCATCAATCGTCAGAAACCGCAAAACTCCTCTGCCGTCATTGCGAAATGTTGCTGCCCATAAGAAACCAGCGCCACCCGTAAGCCTGTAAACGGGCACTCCCGCTTTTGCTGATCGTTGAAGATCGCCGAGAAAGCTAACAAGAAGTCCGCTACGACTTCCGCCCGAGGCAACTATTGACACATCGCTGGCGTCAAGCGCCTCAAGTTGGATTTTTCCCCACACTGCAATGACGGCATCAGGAAGCCCTGCGCGTTGGGGCATTCGAAATTCGCGGGGAGGTTCACCAAATTTCGCCGACAGTCGGTCTATTTCCGCTCGGACGTCATTCGGACCGAAAAATGCAGGCTCGATATAACGATTGACATAGACCGCTTCGCCATTCTGGTTGTGCAAAATTGAATTCGATGAAATGACTTCCCCGCGATTGGTCCTTTCAGTCTTCTCTTTGTGACACCAGGTGAATCCAGGGAATTTCTCGCTCGGGCTACAATGATATTGCTGATATTCCTGACTCTCAGGTCGAACGTGACCATACAGAGCCAGTCCATCCACGACGTACGGGGATGGTTGAGCGCCTACTGGCGGAGCGGATTGCTGTCCTATTTGAACGCGACAATTTGATCGCAGTTGAGATAGTCGTGGATCGGATGGCATGACTCCGCGATTGATTAAGTCGTCGATGCTTGCCCCTTGATTTCGTGACTGTTGATCAAGGCAGGCAATTTCGTTCGGCGGCAGCTTTCTCCATTCTAATTGTGCAGCCTGCCTCATGGCTCCCTGTACCACTCCGCGAAATATATTGATGTAATCATTAGCGTTCTGCGCGAACGCGCTGGTGCTCAAAAAGAGCAGCACTATGCAAAGGAATGCGAGCCTGCGCCGCATACTAATCTCGATGGCGATTGTTGCAACGTTCGCTTGTAGGGTATTGAAACAAGCGCGCCAGGCGTCGTCAACGCGTTCTTTATCCGACAGTAAATCGAGCGTCTTCATCGCTTCGGGCGCTGAACGGAGTTGGTCCATGGGTTCGAATTTAGACAAGCTCTACGGCATTTCGCATCGTTGTATCTGATACCTCACAATATGACGCTGTTGTTCCGATGTGACGATGCCCCATTAACTTCTGAATGGTCCGCATACCGACACCTCTTTCGTTAAAGCGTGTCGCGAACGTCCGCCGCCCCGAGTGTGAGGAAGTTCGGATGCCTGCCGCTTCGTAGATTTCCTTGAACAGCATGGACAGCGACACGTTGGTGAAAGCCCGACCATTACGTTGCGATGCAATAAGGGGCGCGTCGCCATGTCGGTTCGGCTGATTTTTAAGGAATAAACCGAGCTCGTTGCGGACTCGCTCGGACAGCATGACCGTCCTGCCCTTCGACCCCTTCGTTTGATGAGCGCCTAGTTTGATTTCTCGGCGAACGTCACCGTTCACCGCCGCAACGTCGCCGATGGTCAGCGCCGCGATCTCCCCGACGCGCAGCCCACTATAAATGGACAACACAAAGCAAAGGCGATTGCGCTCACCGTGACGAGTGGTCTCGATAATACGAAACACGCGGCGGATTTCGGACTGATTGAGCACTGATGCTTGTGCCATTGATGGTCTCCTTTCCTGAATAAATGTTCGCAATGTCACATATATTCAGGTAGTTCAGGCACAAGGCAAAACGAACCTAAAATATTCGTAGTCACATCAAGGGGTTACGGCGACTACTATTAAGAATTGTGCATTTCTTCAGGAAATCATTTTTGCGCGACGAAATGAACTGCCCAGCAAATACGTTGCAGCGTGAGTCCTATCCGTATGACAGCCCTCAGCCCGAACGTATCGCGACAGAAAAATCTCGTTATGGTCTAAGGGTCGTGGACTAATTAACGCGAAGCCATCGCCTGATCGACGCAAGCTGGATGAAAGCAAGTTGGCGGCGAGTTTGTCGTAGCAACTCGACGAGTTGCGGG
>CAWDQG010000031.1:0-17500 GCA_963804405.1 uncultured Alphaproteobacteria bacterium
TCGTCCCCGCGAACGAAGGCGGGGACCAGTGGATCCCCGCCTTCGCGGGAATGAGCGGTAATGAAAGTTCCAAGTCGTCATGCCCAGGCTTGACCCGGGCGTCGAGCCTTGAAGGATACAATTCGTGACCGTCACTGTGTATCAAACATTTCAAGCCGGACCTGCTATTGCCCTCCAAAACAACAGCGACACTCTCATTCTGAAATTACGCGTGCCGAGTACCGGAAATTTCATTATATTTGGTAGAGTTGCAGTTGGTGATACAGGCGGAAGCCCGGCCAAATTAATACGAGACTGACGACATTGGACGGAGTTACGATGTTGGACAATTTCTGGGTCGTCGTTGCGCCCGGCACCATCGCATGCGCTTCGCTGATGGGGACCTTGAGTTTAGGCTCGACTGACGAAAACGAAATCGTGGATATTCGCTGCAGTACTCCAAGTGGATTTGCGCAGGGTGCTATGTTGATCGCGGTTCCGGTCGATCAAATTTCTCCCTCGTTATGACCCAACAGGGCTAAGCGAGGTCGCGGGTTCAAAGCTAATCGGTGTTTCGTCACCGGTTCGCGGAACTCGCCACTGGTCCTTATGCCGTGACGCCCGCGCAAAGGAGAACCGCTTTTATGCGCCGGCTTAACCTCATCTCTGCTGCGGCCATTGCGGCCGCCGTTTTTGCCTGCACGTCGCTCGCGTCGGCCGCGCCGAAATCAAACCAGCGCACCGGCGAAAAGCCATGCCGCGAAGGTATGCTCGGCATCGTTTCGATGCTCGATGCCAAGACCGACGACAGCGATAATTATCGCCAAACCTATTCCGCGATCGTGGAAACCTGCGGTCCGGCCGCGCCGGCACCCAAACCCAAAGACCCGCCACCGAGCCGCGGTGCCTGCCGCGATCTGGCGATGGCGATGGTCGATCTCATCGAAGACGGCAGCATGAACACCAAGGCTTTCGTCAAAGCGCGTGACAGCTTCGCGCAAACCTGCCCGCCGCGGTGATCCTAGGAAGACTGCACGCTCATTGCTCAAAATCGGCGCAAGCATCGCCTCGCGTTTGGCGAAATCTCGCAAAGTCCGCCGCAGCATTGGGCGAGATGCGGCTTGAGACAAGACAGAGCCGGGGCGGGGTCGATCATTTTTATTTGGATAAAAAGCGCCAGTGCGAAGATCACATCGGGCTCCGGAAGATAGCCAGAATGACCCATGCGCCAGCCATGCATCGTGCCGGCCTGATACGACTTGTGGTAAAACCGCCCATTCGCCAGGAAAACGCCGAAGCCGAGATAAACGGCGGCCAAATCCGTCAGGAATTCCCGTTCATCGTCCTCGCAGGGCGGCTGCTCTCTCGTGGTTGCCAAGAGATAATGGGCGAGCTCGTGCGCCAGCGTGGCAATCAGATGATCGGGCCGCTTGAGCAAAGCCGGAACGTAGCTGATCACGATGCGATTGCCGGCAACACCGAAAGTGCCGAGCGCATGCTTTTGCGGAGCGACCATCGCCAGTGATCCGATGCCCCGCTCGGCGGCCAGCGGATTATCGTCGGGGACGAGGTCGACTTCCCAGTCGGCCATTCCGCAATAGGCTTTGACCTGATCGAAGATGCGAACCGCAAAGGCATGTCCGGTCTCGCCGTCGGTGACGAAAAATCCTTGTGCCGGCAGGACGAGTTTTGCGTGTGCCAATCCGGCGGCGCCGCCAAATTGACGGACCAGCCAGGCGAAATTTTCGACATGCCAGGCGGCCGTGTCGTCATCGACGATGGGTTTACGCGTGAAAGGCCACATGGAGGGAAGGGCTTAGCGGGGCAGGTGCAAATGATATTAGTTCATGTTTTGTTCTAAATCAATCTCTCGGTTGTCGCTAAAAACAAGACGGCACTTGACATTCGTCACTAATGGTTACATCAGCCACATCTCGCTCACCAAGGGGCGCCTTTCGCGAGGGCACTTTCGGAAGACGGAGCGAGTGCGGTCCCCGCGCGCGGATGAATGCGATCCGCACTCGGGCGGCTCTGGGGCACCGGTCGACCGGCAAAAGGACCGGTCTGCAAGGAGCTTGCTTAACCGAAGGCTAGAGGCAAGCGGGCAAAACACCCAGCGAGCTTGAGACTTCGGGAAACCCGGTTCTGGAGCAGAGCCATCAGGGTAAGAGCCGGTGGTGAATGCCGCGGTGAAGCGCCGGAAGGCGGGCGCATCCGGAAACGGATGCGCCGCCGCGCAAGCGGCGATTGGTAGGACAATGCGCCTTTCGGCGCTTCGCCTCCCTTTTGTTGCCGGAAGCGAATCTATTTTTTGCGTGGCGTCGTGGTGGTGGGCAAAACTCGGGTGCAAGAGGCGCCGCGAGAACGATTTTCTATTTCGTCATTGCGAGGAGCGAAGCGACGAAGCAATCCAGAACCGTGCCGCCGAACTGGATTGCTTCGCTTCGCTCGCAATGACGGGGGATTTTCACCTCTCCCCGCTGCGCGGGGAGAGCATAGGCGTCCTCCGGACGCCGTTCTTAGCACTAAGAACGCCGATGCGAAGCATCGGCTATGGGCGCGAAGCGACCGAGGGTGAGGGGGCCTCTCCGCGATTCTGAGCGGAGCGGTCGGCGCGAACGGCGCTGCAGATTTTGGGCGCGAGGGTCAGCCCGGCCGAGAGGCCCCCTCATCCCGACCTTCTCCCCGCACGCGGGGAGAAGGAGCATCTACAGCGCCGCCACCGCGGCGACTTCGACCAACAAGTCTTCGCGCACCAGGCGGTCGACAATGAGCAGCGTGTTCGGCGGATAGCCGCCGCCGGGAAACAGCCGCGGAAATTCGCGGGCGCGGTATTGGGCGAATTTGGGGATATCTTGCGAATGCACGAGATAGCTGGTGAAGGAGACGATGTTGGCAAAGCCCGCGCCCTGCGACGTCAGCGCCGCGCTGATATTGGCGAACACCAGCGCGCATTGGGTCTCGAAATCGGCCGGCGCCTTGCCGTCCTTGTCGGTGCCGATCTGGCCGGCGATGAACAGAAATTCCGCAGCTTTTACGCGCGCGACGTTCGAGTAAGCGGCGAGCGGCTTGCCCATGCTTTCGGGATTGAGAAATTGGATGGTGGACACGGATGCTCCTCCCTTTGCTTTCAACGAATGGCGAGTGGCGAATTACGAAAGGCGATCGGGATGATCATTCAACCGCTCATTCCCGCGCAAGCGGGAATCCAGGGGCGGCCGCAACGAGCTGGGTCCCCGCCGGAGTTTACCCCCGACGTGATCGGGGGCGGGGACGAGCGGAGATTTGGGATATTGCTCTGCGCCTACCCCGCGCCGGGCGAGCTTCGGCGCGCCGGCGCTGATGCCGGTTTCGGCGACCACGCAATTTCGCCCCGCCGACTTGGCGAGATAGAGCCGGCGGTCGGCGCAGTCGAACAGGCCTTCATAGTCGGAGGCGTCGTCGGCGCAGGTGGCAAGGCCGATGCTGACGGTGACCAGCGGCACGTCGGCTTCCATGTGGCTCGCGACATCGCGGCGGATGCGTTCGCCGAGCGCCAGCGCCGCGGCGCGGGTCAGGTCGTCGGCGATCACCACGAATTCCTCGCCGCCGAAGCGGAACACGGCGTCGCCGGGCCGCACCGTCGCGCTGATGATGCGCACGATCCGCTGCAGCACGATGTCGCCGGCGGCATGGCCGAAGCGGTCGTTGAAGCTCTTGAAGTGATCGATGTCGATGATGAGAAGGCTGAGCGGCCGGCCGCCGAGCGCCGCCTCTTCGACGCGTTTCCTCCCCATATGTTCGAGCCGGCCGCGGTCGAGCGCGCCGGTCAGCGCATCGCGGCCGGTGCGCGCCAGCAGGTCCTCGTAGCGCTCGCGATAGGTGAGGAGATCGAACACGTCCATCAGGCGCGGCGGCCGTTTGCTGCGTTTGCGCGGCAGCTCGACGTAGCGCAGGTAAAGCCCGCCGAGCACGCTATAGATGGCGACCGCCGCCATTTTCGCGATCCAGCCGCCGAACAGCACGGCAAGCGGCGCGCCGGTGAGAAAGCGCAAGCCGGCATAGAACGCGACCTGATCGAAACTCAGCACCAGCGCGCCGGTGAGCGCCAGCCGCGCCAGCACGCGGCCGCCGAGGAAGGCGCGCGAGCGCTCATAGAGCAAGATCATAATGATGCAGTCGGCGAACAGGATCAGCGTGCCCCACACCATCAGCGCGCCCATCTCGTCGAGGAAGCCGAAATCGGCGTGGCGGTTCGCCGCCAGCGTCTCGGCGCCGTGGTGCCGCGTCAGGAAGGCGAGCGCGAAGAGCAGGAGGTTGCCGATCAGAAGCCCGTAGATCGGCTGGCGCACCACCACCGCGTCCTCGCGGATATAGACAAGGAGCAGCAGCATCAGCTTGCCGGTGAACAGCACCGTCGAGCCCGGCGAGGCGACGATGCCGAACGGCAAGGCGACGTAAAGGATGCTGGCGAGATAGGTTTCGAGGAAGTGCATCACGCCGAGCGCGCAGAAGAAGGCGCCGATGCCGATGCGGTGCCGCGCCCGGAACAGGCCGGCCAGCACGGCGAAATAGATCAGCGCGTCGGCGGCGAGCAGCAGCGCGTTGATGCCGGCGTTGGACGGAGAACTGGGCGGCAAAGCTGGCCGCGAGTTCGGACATTGCAGGCGTACTCCGGCGAGCACGCTCGAATTTCCGGGCGTACTCGCCCTGCCGTTGTACCGGCTATCGGTTAACGGAGGCCGAAATCGCCTCGTGGTTGCGGGTTCCGGTTCGGGGAATGCGGCGGCCAACGCGGCGCGCTCCGCGCCATCCCCCCGGCTTGCGGGGAGGGGTGGGGGTCGGCCGGTTTAATACCTACGCTGATGGCAGCAAAATTGCTTCAAGGCCCCACCCCGCGGCTTCGCTCGCTCCGCGAGCGAAGCCGGCGACCCTCCCCACGAGGGGGAGGGTAGAACTAGCCGGCGTGGTGTTCCGAGAAGTCGCGGTCTTTCTTCTTGGCGCCGGCGCGGGTGATGCTTTTGATCTTGAGCACCGGCCGGCCGGATTTCTCGGCGATGTCGCGGTCCTGCTCGATCAGGAACTCATGCGCCGGCTTGTCGCCATCGAGGCCGCCGGTCAGCGTGCGCGGCACCTTGCGGTTCGAGCGCTGCGAGCCGTCTTCGTAGATGACGTCGAACATGACGAATTCGGAGTTCAATCCCGGTTTTCTCGGCATGGCTTTGTCCCCGCGGTTTTTTCTTGGTGCGTTGGCGCCGGATAGAAAAGACAAAGCCGGCGCCAGTATGGCGCCGGCATGACACACATATAATGCGTGATCAGGCTGCTTGTAGGTTGGTTGCGGCATTCTTGCCGCTGCGGCGGTCGGCCTCGATGTCGAACGAGACCTTCTGCCCTTCGTTCAGCGTGCGCATGCCGGCCCGCTCGACGGCGGAGATGTGCACGAAGATGTCCGGGCCGCCCGCGTCTTGCACGATGAAGCCGTAACCCTTCTGGGCGTTGAAAAACTTGACGGTACCTGTAGCCATGATGGCCTCCTATGGAAAACGCCTAACGCGTTTTGCGGCCGCACAAACCATTTGTACGGTCCAAATCCGGATTTTGCGTGTTCTTGGGAAAGGCCTTTTTTAGCTGGCGCATGATCTTGTCCGAAAACCGGGTATCCAAGCTTCGGGATCACGCCTTACGGCCGAGACTGCAAGGCAAGCTCAATCGCGAATGGCGCGTATATAGAGAGGCCTTTGCCGATTTTGCAATCAGGCGTGCGTGTGGCCGGTCAAGGGGCGGTTAACGTTTTCGTCGTCTGCTTATTTCGGCCGCTTTTTGCGGTTGCGTTTTGATTTGACAGATGCGGGCGGCCGATTCGTTTCGGCTGAAATTGGGGACGATCAATCGATGCTGCGCGCAATGGCGTGTTGCGTGCTTGCGCTGGCTGCTCTGGCGCGGCCGGCGGCTGCCGCCGACGATCGCGCCGCTTTGGACGCGTTGATCGAGCAGCACGCCAGCGCCAACGGCCTGCCGATCGCGCTGGTGCGTCAGGTCATTCGGCGCGAGAGCAATTTCAATCCGCGCGCCGTCTATCGCGGCAATTACGGGCTGATGCAAATTCGGCTCGGCACTGCGCGATGCGCTGGGCTATCGCGGCACGCGCCGAGGGCCTGCTCGATCCCGCAGATCAACATGACCTACGGCATGCGCTATCTCGCCGGCGCCTATCGCGCCGCCCATGGCAATGAGGCGCGTACGCTGGTACTTTATTCAAGCGGTTATTATTCACGCGGCAATTAGGGCATGATCCCGAAAAGTGGAAACCGGTTTTTCGGAAAAGATCATGCTCCAGCGCAACATCTAGACCATGATCCGATTCAACGTAATCGGATCATGGTCTGGGCCGCGGCGGAGCTCGCGGGTGTGGGTTCATGGCGGTGCCGAGCGCCGCGACAGCGGAGTTATTTGATGTTGCGCTGGTGTTATCTTGGGTTCGCTGCCGGCGCCGCCATCTTGCTTGTGCAACCGGCTTTGGCGGACGAGCAATCCGGGCATTCACATCACGCCGGCTACCGGCATCATCACTATGGCGCGGCCTATGGTCATCGCGACCTCGGCGCGACGCTCTATCGAGGTTTCGAGGTCGTGGTTCTACGGACCGCTCGGCGCGTACGAGGATTCCTATGCCGCCTGGCAATATCCCGGTCCGAACCAGCGCCACTATTTCGGCTATGGCTGGGATCCGCGTTATGGCTATGGGCCTGACCGGCGTTCGAGCGCTCGAGCGGCGCAGGCAGGCACGGAGCGGGATGACGGGCGATGTCGTTTCTCAGCTCCCTGTTCGGCAAGCTGGCTCCGGCCCAAGCGGAAAAGGCCGCGGAGCCGGTCGAATACAAAGGGTTCATCATCCGCCCGGCGCCGTTCAAGAGCGAGGGTCAGTATCAGACGGCCGGCACCATCGAGCGCGAGATCGGCGGCGTGCGCAAGGAGCATCGTTTCATCCGCGCCGACGCGTTCGCCTCGTTCGACGATGCGGTGACCTTTACGCTGAGCAAGGCGCGGCAGATGGTCGATCTGCAGGGCGAGCGGATGTTCGGGTGATCGCGCTGAGATGACGGGCTTCGGCCGATGCGAGCGATGGAGATGAGGCAATGAAACCCACGATCTTGATTGCGATTGTCGCCGCATTGATCGCGCTGGCGCCGGCGGCTGGCGGAGCGCAAACCGTCCGCGAAGAACTCGACGCGGCGATCAAGGATTACCTGGCGACGCATCCGGACGAGGTCGGTGAAATCGTCAAAGGCTACATGGTCCGGCATCCTGAAGCGCTCGCCGAGATTTTCGCCGAAGTTCTCAAGCATCGCCCGCCGAAGGCGAACACGGCTGCCAATTCCGCGCCCGGGTCCGGCGCCAAGGCCCCGCCGGATCGAAGCGCCGCAATTGCCGGCAATGCCGCGGCGCTGTTCTCGTCGCCGCATCAAGTCACGCTCGGCAATCCTCACGGCGACGTCACGCTGGTCGAGTTCTTCGACTATAGCTGCGGCTTCTGCAAGCGCGCGCTTCCCGACATGCTGACGCTGATCAAGGACGATCCGAACTTGAAGATCGTGCTCAAGGAGCTGCCGATCCTGGGGCCGGGCTCGGTGGAAGCTGCGCGCATCGCGGTTGCGGTGCGCATGCAGGATCCCGAGGGCCAAAAATACCTCGCTTTCCATCAGCAGTTGCTCGGCGCCGCCGGGCCGGCCAGCAAGGACAAGGCGCTCGCGGCGGCGAGGGATCAGGGCCTCGACATGGCGCGGCTGGAGACAGGATGCCGCCAGCGACGAAGTCGGGGCGACGCTCGGCGAAGACGCCAAGCTTGCCGCCGCCGTGGGTATCAATGGCACGCCGGGTTATGTCGTCGGCGACAACGTGGTGCTCGGCGCGGTCGGGACAGCCGCGCTCAAGACCCGCATCGAGGCGGCGCGCGGCCACGGCGTCAATTAAGCGTTAGCTGTCGGCCCGATCGGCTCTTCCGTTAGCGCCTCGCGCCACCATATTTATGCACGGCGGACGCCTTCCCGGGTCCGCTTCGGGTCGCTGTCCGGATCGGTTTGATCCGGATCAGGGAACCGCCCAACCCGCATCGATATTACCCAGTGACGATGTTCCGATCGCGCCGTCAGGGCGTTTGGAATAGGCCGAGGGAAAGCACATGAATTTCGACAAATACACCGACCGCGCCCGCGGTTTTATCCAATCCGCCCAGTCGCTCGCGTTGCGCGAAGGGACATCAGCAATTTGCGCCGGAGCACCTGCTCAAGGTGCTGCTCGACGATCCCGAGGGGCTCGCCGCCGGTTTGATCGATCGTTCCGGCGGCAATTCGCGTCAGGCCTTGTCGGCCGTCGAGGCGGCGCTGGCCAAACGCCCGAAAGTCTCCGGCGGCGGCGCCGGACAGGTCTATCTCGACCCGGCGCTGGCGCGGGTATTCGATACCGCCGAGAAGGCAGGCGAAAAGGCCGGCGACAGCTTCGTCACCGTTGAACGCCTTTTGCTCGCGCTGGCTCTGGAAAAGGGCAGCGAAGCCGGGAAGATCCTCGCCAATGCCGGCGTGACGCCGCAAAACCTCAACGCCGCCATCGAGACCTTGCGCAAGGGCCGCACCGCCGACAGCGCGTCGGCTGAAAACGCCTACGACGCGCTGAAAAAATACGCGCGCGATCTGACCCAGGCCGCCCGCGACGGCAAGCTCGACCCGGTGATCGGCCGCGACGAGGAAATCCGCCGCACCATCCAGGTGCTGTCGCGCCGGACCAAGAACAATCCGGTGCTGATCGGCGAGCCGGGCGTCGGCAAGACCGCGATCGTCGAGGGCTTGGCGCTGCGCATCGTCAACGGCGACGTGCCCGAAAGCCTGACAAGACAAGAAACTCCTGTCGCTCGACATGGGCGCGCTGATCGCCGGCGCGAAATATCGCGGCGAGTTCGAGGAGCGGCTCAAGGCCGTGCTGCAGGAGGTGACGTCTTCCGCCGGCAGCCTACATCCTCTTCATCGACGAGATGCATACCATCATCGGCGCCGGCAAGGCCGACGGCGCGATGGATGCCTCGAACCTGCTCAAGCCGGCGCTGGCGCGCGGCGAGCTGCATTGCATCGGCGCCACCACGCTCGACGAATACAAAAAGCACGTCGAGAAGGACGCGGCGTTGGCGCGCCGCTTCCAGCCGATCTATGTCGACGAGCCGAGCGTCGAGGACACCATCTCGATCCTGCGCGGGCTCAAGGACAAGTACGAGGCGCATCACGGCGTGCGCATCACCGACGGCGCGCTGGTCGCGGCGGCGACGCTGTCGCACCGTTACATCACCGACCGCTTCCTGCCCGACAAGGCGATCGATCTGGTCGACGAGGCCGCGGCGCGGCTGAAGATGCAGGTCAATTCCAAGCCGGAAGAGCTCGATTCCATCGATCGCGAGATCGTGCGGCTCAAGATCGAGCAGGAGGCGTTGAAGAAGGAGAGCGATCCAGGTTCGCGCTCCCGGCTCGGCGGTCTCGAAACCGAGCTCGCGGCGCTGGAAAAGCAGTCCGCCGATCTGACCTCGCGCTGGAAGTCGGAGAAGGAGAAGCTCTCCGGCGCGCAGAAGCTGCGCAACGAGCTCGACCAGCTGCGCGTCGAACTCGCCAACGCGCAGCGGCGCGGCGAATATCAGCGCGCCGGCGAAATCTCCTACGGCCGCATCCCGGAGATCGAGAAAAAGCTCAAGGCGCTCGAGGGCGGCGAGGGCCGCGGCGCCATGGTCGAGGAGGCGGTCACCGCCAACCACATCGCGCAGGTGGTGTCGCGCTGGACCGGCATTCCGGTCGATCGCATGCTCGAAGGCGAGAAGGAAAAGCTGCTCCGCATGGAGGAGCAGCTCGGCAAACGCGTGGTCGGCCAGGCCGACGCGGTCAAAGCCGTGTCGACGGCGGTGCGCCGCGCCCGCGCCGGCTTGCAGGATCCGAACCGGCCGATCGGCTCGTTCATGTTCTTGGGCCCGACCGGCGTCGGCAAGACCGAGCTGACCAAGGCGCTCGCCGAATTCCTGTTCGACGACGAGAATGCGCTGATCCGCATCGACATGTCGGAATACATGGAGAAGCATTCGGTGGCGCGGCTGATCGGCGCGCCGCCCGGCTATGTCGGCTACGAGGAAGGCGGCGCGCTCACCGAGGCGGTGCGGCGGCGGCCGTATCAGGTGGTGCTGTTCGACGAGATCGAGAAGGCGCACCCGGACGTGTTCAATGTGCTGCTGCAGGTGCTCGACGACGGCCGCCTGACCGACGGCCAGGGCCGCACCGTCGATTTCCGCAACACCTTGATCGTGATGACGTCGAATCTCGGCGCCGAAATCCTGGTCAACCAGCCTGAAGGTCAGGACACCGACGCGGTGCGCGATCAGGTGATGGCGATCGTGCGCGCCAGCTTCCGGCCGGAATTCCTCAACCGGATCGACGAGATCATCCTGTTCCACCGGCTGCAGAAGTCGGAGATGGCGCGGATCGTCGACATCCAGATGCAGCGCCTGGCGCGGCTTGCTGGACGACCGAAAGATCACCATCAAGCTCGAGCCTGCGGCGCGCGATTGGCTCGCCGACAAGGGCTGGGATCCGGCTTACGGCGCGCGCCCGCTCAAGCGCGTGATCCAGAAATCGGTGCAGGACCCGCTGGCGGAAATGATCCTCTCCGGCCGCATCAAGGACGGCGAGAAGGTCGTCATCAGCGCCAGCAAGCAGGGGCTGAAGTTCAACGGCGAGGTTGCAGCGGCGGCGTAGCCGCGGCGGTTTCGTTGATCCGCTCGCGCACGTGCTCGACGAAGTAACGGGCCTGCCCTTTGGGCAGGCCCGAAACGACCAGCGGATTAAGCCCGCCCGAGCTTTCGACGCTGATCTGGTCCCAGATCAGGCCGCGGGTGTGACCGACCTCGGCGATGTGCGACATCGGCAGGTGCTCGTCGTTGCGCCGCCATGGCGTGAGCCAGAACAGCACGATGTTGGTGGATACGCCGACATGATCGGCGATCATGCGCGCCGGAAACAGCCAGCGCGTGAAGCTGAAATGCAGCAGCGCCCACAGGCGGCTCGAGCGCACTTCGATGCGGTCGTCGACGGCCGTAGTTGAAGTCACGAAAGCCTCCTGCTCGATGCCGTCATTGCGAGGCACACAGTGCCGAAGCAATCTAGAACTATCATGAATGCGACTGGATTGCTCAGCCGCTTCGCTGCTGGCGATGATGGGGAGACGGAGCGCGCGTTAGCGAATTTGCGCGACGCGGCCGGGCACCTGCGCCATCAGCGCGTCGAGCTGCTCGCGGTCCTTCTCGAACATGGCGAGCGAGGTGCCGTCGAGCACGCGGCCGCGCGGCAGCTTGACCGTCATCGGATTGACGAAGCGGTCATTGATCAGGATTTCGAAGTGGACGTGAGCGCCGGTCGACAGCCCGGTCGAGCCGACAAAGCCGATGATCTGGCCCTGCCGCACGCGGCTGCCGACATTGAGGCCGCGCGCGAACGCCGTCATGTGGCCATAGGCGGTCTGATAGCCGTTGGCATGGCGGATGCGCACGTATTTGCCATAGCCGCCTTTGAGGCCGATTTCGTCGATGGTGCCGTTGCCGGCGGCAAAGATCGGCGTGCCGAACGGCGCCGCCCAATCGACGCCGGTATGGGTCTTCATATAGTGCAGCAGCGGATGGTTACGTTCGCCGAAGCCGGAGCGCATGATGCCGATCGGCACCGGCTTGCGGACCAGGAACTTCTTCGCGCTCTTGCCGGTCTCGTCATAATAGTCGTAGGTGCCGTCGTCGGCGGTCTGATAGTGGTAGTACCGCTTGGTCTCGCCGCCGACCGTCAGCGAAACGTAGCGCACTTCGTTTCGCCCTTCGTTGTTCTCATCGTCGGAATAGAGAACGTCGAAGGCATCGCCGGGCTGCACTTTGCGCTGGAAGTCGACGTCGTAGGAATAGATGCGGATCAGCTCTTCGATCACCGGGTTGGGTACGTTGTTGCGCAGCGCGGTTTCGTAGATGCTCTGATAGAGCCGCACGCCGCTGCCGTCATCTTCGCCGGCCTCGTCTTCGCCGCTTCTCGGCGGCTTCGGTGTCGACGTTGCGGATATCGACCGGCACGTATTTGCCGTTGTCGGAGAGCGCCACCGCCGCTTCGACGCCGCCGTCGCCGGAAATGATGATGCGCAGCGGCTGCATGTGGCCGAGGCCGGTCGCGGCCGTGAGCACGCGCAGCTTCTGGCCTTCCTTGACGCCGCCCTCGCGCGCGCGCGCGCCGAGCACCGCAAGGATGCCCTTGATCTCGTCGGGCGTGGCGCCGAGTTCGCGCAGGATCGAACCGACGGTCTCGCTCTTTTTGACGATGACGAGATGTTCGCTCCAGTCGGCATTGCCGCTGGTCTTGGGCAGGAGCGTGATGTTTTCGGGAACGACGCGGGCTTCGAAGCCGATATACGGGTCGGTGTCGCCTTCGGCGGCGTAGTTGAATTTGATGCCCGGCGTGGCGCTGGCGTCGGCGTTGGCAAGGAACGGCGAACTGCTCGCGGTCTTGCTCGCCACGTCGCGCACGCGGGCGATGACGTCATCGAGCGGCAGCTGCGTCGACGGCTTGACTTTCGACAGCAGCGAATTGAGATCGCAAACCGCCGAGCTCACTTTGCTCTTGGGAGCGGCGGGCAGCGAAATCGCAGGTGACAAAGGAGACCTCGGCATCCGGTTCTGCCGCCGTCGGCGCGTCGTCGGAATTCGCCACGCCGTCGGTCAAGAGCTTTTGCGGATTGAACGGCGGAATATTGGCGGACAGCTCCGAAACCGACAGCGCAAGATTGCCGGAGACGCGGACGAAGGAGCGCGTGCGCACCAGTTCGCGCTCGCGCACCCGCGTCGAGATCGGCACCCGCACCATCTGGCGCGCCACGCTCGGTTCGCTGACGGCCGCGAGCCGGTCGGTCTTGTGAATTCCGCTCAAGCGGCCGCCGAGCCCGGCAATCGCGCCGCGCAACGCCATCTCGACGCGTTCCGGCGCGGCGGCAAAATTGGTTTCGCCGTCGAGCGAAGCAAAAACGGCGCCTCCCATCAGGGCGGCGCCGCACAAGCCGGTCAGGATCGTGCCGCAGAACCATTGCACCGAGAGGCGGCGTCGATCGACCAGGCCGCCGGTGCCGCCATCAACGGAAAGCGGCGGCTCATTGCCGAGATTGATAGCCTCGGCATCGAACCTCCGATTTGCGCCGCGCAGCTTTGCCTGGTCCAAGACCACCGTCCCCTGCACTCGCGATCGCACTCACTGTCCGGATTCCGAAGGCTCCGCGTCTATCATGCCGCACATCCTCTGATGCGGACTTCGGAATCAAAGGACCCCAGCAAACCACGACTATTTGCATTGCCGCCTGACCAAGCCGAGCAAGCCTTGAGCCAAGATTACAACTTGAGCCAAGAGCTTAGCAAGGCTTAAGCGCGACAGCTTTCCCACCGGGCCAGTCAGGCGACTGGACGGCGAAGCTCAAACGGCTATCGGATAGTGGCGCTCCCCCGACATGGCGCATTCCCCGACGCGATTGTGCAAGAACGGCGGAGGAATGTGGCCGCAGTGCGGCGCAGGCTTTGGACGCGGACGGCCTGTTGCGGGTGCGATACGGGGCGGGGTTCGCGCAGGGTCGCGAGCTCGATCAAAATCGCGGCTTTAGCGGCGATCCACAGGCCGCATTTTGACGATCCGAACCGTTGACAATGCCCATAGCCGAAGACTATATAGCCCCTCTTGGCGCGCCGCCGCTTGGCGCGATGGCGCGTCTGCGAAGCCCCTCACTGTTTACGCGGTGAATCATCCGGCCATGACCTATGGCCATGTCGGATGTGCGGGCTTCGGCGGCTCCGGAGCTTACCGGAGACGGGGCCGTAAGGTTCCGGGATGTTTGAAAAGTGAATCGGAAGAAAGAGAAACGTGGACGGCGGAGTCCTTGCGGGCCGCTTCCTCGAACGGAGAAGGTTTCGGCTTTTTCCGTAGAGAGCGCGGCCATGGAAGAGACTTCGGCGGTCGACGTTTCAGGTCAACACTTTGGACCACCTGACGATGAGCAATCACGCTTCGGAGGAGACTAAAGTGGGACCTCGTCAAACGTTGTGATTTGCCGAGATCAAATTCTCTTCAACTTGAGAGTTTGATCCTGGCTCAGAGCGAACGCTGGCGGCAGGCCTAACACATGCAAGTCGAGCGCCGTAGCAATACGGAGCGGCAGACGGGAGAGTAACACGTGGGAACGTGCCCTTCAGTTCGGAACAACCCAGGGAAACTTGGGCTAATACCGGATACGTCCGTAAGGAGAAAGATTTATCGCTGAAGGATCGGCCCGCGTCTGATTAGCTAGTTGGTGAGGTAACGGCTCACCAAGGCGACGATCAGTAGCTGGTCTGAGAGGATGATCAGCCTCACTGGGACTGAGACACGGCCCAGACTCCTACGGGAGGCAGCAGTGGGGAATATTGGACAATGGGCGCAAGCCTGATCCAGCCATGCCGCGTGGATGATGAAGGCCCTAGGGTTGTAAAGTCCTTTCGGCGGGGAAGATAATGACGGTACCCGCAGAAGAAGCCCCGGCTAACTTCGTGCCAGCAGCCGCGGTAATACGAAGGGGGCTAGCGTTGCTCGGAATCACTGGGCGTAAAGCGCACGTAGGCGGCTTTTTAAGTCAGGGGTGAAATCCTGGAGCTCAACTCCAGAACTGCCTTTGATACTGAGAAGCTTGAGTCCGGGAGAGGTGAGTGGAACTGCGAGTGTAGAGGTGAAATTCGTAGATATTCGCAAGAACACCAGTGGCGAAGGCGGCTCACTGGCCCGGTACTGACGCTGAGGTGCGAAAGCGTGGGGAGCAAACAGGATTAGATACCCTGGTAGTCCACGCTGTAAACGATGGATGCTAGCCGTTGTCGGGTTTACTCGTCAGTGGCGCAGCTAACGCATTAAGCATCCCGCCTGGGGAGTACGGTCGCAAGATTAAAACTCAAAGGAATTGACGGGGGCCCGCACAAGCGGTGGAGCATGTGGTTCAATTCGAAGCAACGCGCAGAACCTTACCAGCCCTTGACATCCCGGTCGCGGGAACGAGAGATCGATCCCTTCAGTTCGGCTGGACCGGAGACAGGTGCTGCATGGCTGTCGTCAGCTCGTGTCGTGAGATGTTGGGTTAAGTCCCGCAACGAGCGCAACCCTCGCCCTTAGTTGCCATCATTTAGTTGGGCACTCTAAGGGGACTGCCGGTGATAAGCCGCGAGGAAGGTGGGGATGACGTCAAGTCCTCATGGCCCTTACGGGCTGGGCTACACACGTGCTACAATGGCGGTGACAATGGGATGCAAAGGGGCAACCCCGCGCAAATCTCAAAAAGCCGTCTCAGTTCGGATTGTGCTCTGCAACTCGAGCACATGAAGTTGGAATCGCTAGTAATCGCAGATCAGCACGCTGCGGTGAATACGTTCCCGGGCCTTGTACACACCGCCCGTCACACCATGGGAGTTGGCTTTACCTGAAGACGGTGCGCTAACCGCAAGGGAGCAGCCGGCCACGGTAGGGTCAGCGACTGGGGTGAAGTCGTAACAAGGTAGCCGTAGGGGAACCTGCGGCTGGATCACCTCCTTTCTAAGGATGATCCTTCAGAGGCGCCTCACGCGTCTTCTATCGGATCTCTTGGAAACATCAGGGCCGATCGGTTTTCAGGATCGATGAGCCCATTTGCAGGACGCCGCCGTCTCCGTTTCTCTTTCTTCGCGAACGAGCAGACCAGGAGTCAGTAATCAGTATTCGGTAATCAGATGCGACGAAGCGTCCTCTGATTGCTGGTTTCTGACCACTGACTCCTGGTTCGGGCTTGTAGCTCAGTTGGTTAGAGCGCGCGCTTGATAAGCGTGAGGTCGGAAGTTCAAATCTTCCCAGGCCCACCAGCCTTCGCTCGCGGAAGCGAGGCGAAGGTTGCTGCGCCGTAGTCCGAAGGACGAAGCCGGGCGATCGCTCTGCGCGAGCTGCGGCTCGGCAAGCCGGCTGACCGTCAACTGGCGAGGGGCCATAGCTCAGTTGGGAGAGCGCCTGCTTTGCAAGCAGGAGGTCGTCGGTTCGATCCCGTCTGGCTCCACCAGACGGCGCCGCCAGCTTGATGCTGCGCTTTAACTCGTTCGCGAGACTATCAAATCCGCGCGTTCTCGGCTTTAGCCGGCGCGCGCGTGATGTCTGACATCGTGAAGAGGAGATCGATCCGAGCGCCACGCGCGGCTGTGAAGCCGTGGAGCGGCGCGCTATCTCCATGCATCTCATGCGATCGGGTATTGCCGCCGGCGAAAGTCGTGCGGGGATATTCGCGCAAGCGATGCAAATGTCGGCAAAGCTTGACCGCAATGCCGTCGGATCGATCTTGTGAAGCAAACTGGTCTTTCTAATCAGTGTCCGCCGCGGCGAATGCAAATTCGCCGCGGATCATCGCCGAGATGAGTGGGCATTGATAATGAGAGCGATCAAGTGTCTTAAGGGCATTTGGTGGATGCCTTGGCGCTGAGAGGCGATGAAGGACGTACTACGCTGCGATAAGCCGCGAGGAGCTGCGAAGGAGCTTTGATCCGCGGATTTCCGAATGGGGAAACCCACCTTCGATAACGGAATTCTGAGACCTTACGGTCTCGGGAACGAGGCCGATGAGGTCTTGGATTTCCGTTATCAAAAGAAGGAATGAGATCTCTGAATCAAATAGGAGGTTTCAAGCTAACCCGGGGAACTGAAACATCTCAGTACCCGGAGGAAAGGACATCAACCGAGACTCCGCTAGTAGTGGCGAGCGAAAGCGGACCAGGCCAGTGACGATCCAGAGACAACCGGAAACGTTTGGAAAAACGTGCCGCAGTGGGTGAGAGCCCCGTACGGGTAATGCGAAGGATCGTCCTCGAGTAAGGCGGGACACGTGCAATCCTGTCTGAACATGGGGGGACCACCCTCCAAGCCTAAGTACTCCTCAGCGACCGATAGCGAACAAGTACCGTGAGGGAAAGGTGAAAAGCACCCCGACGAGGGGAGTGAAAGAGACCTGAAACCGAATGCCTACAAACAGACGGAGCCCAAGGTTCGTCCTGGGTGACGTCGTACCTTTTGTATAATGGGCCAGCGACTTAATCTGACGAGCAAGCTTAAGCCGATAGGCGTAGGCGCAGCGAAAGCGAGTCTGAACAGGGCGTTCAGTTCGTCGGATTAGACCCGAAACCTAGTGATCTAGCCATGACCAGGCTGAAGGTGGGGTAACACCCACTGGAGGGCCGAACCGGTGTCTGTTGAAAAAGCCTCGGATGAGTTGTGGCTAGGGGTGAAAGGCTAATCAAACTGGGAAATAGCTGGTTCTCCGCGAAAGCTATTTAGGTAGCGCCTCGGATGAATACTGTGGGGGGTAGAGCACTGGATGGGCTAGGGGGACTTACCGTCTTACCAAACCCAACCAAACTCCGAATACCCACAAGTACTATCCGGGAGACACACGGCGGGTGCTAACGTCCGTCGTG
>CAWDQG010000031.1:20000-128908 GCA_963804405.1 uncultured Alphaproteobacteria bacterium
CTTCTCGAACAAAGTTTTCCGCTGGTACGCCGGTTGTTGCCGGACCCCGATTGCGAATACCGCTTCCAGCGCGCGCGTCCCGTTCGTCGGCCTGGTCCATTCCTTCATTAGCGTCGAGGCCGAAGGCCCTTCCCGGAACGAGATTCTTGATGAGATTCTTGGCCCGCCGCTGTGTCGCATCTACGAGCGCTCCGCCACCGGGCCGCTGCCGCCGAATGCGCCCGCACCGGCTTCGCTCGGCCTTTTTGTTCTTCGCGCAGCGAAGGTGCTCGGCTGGTGGTGGCACGGGCTCGGCCGGCCGAACCTATTCTTCGACGATCGTACCGGCGCGCCGCTCTCGGCGCCGCGCGTCCTCGCGCCGGGCGAGCGCGCCGCGCTTTGAAGGGCGCAGCGCACTGCTCCGGCCGGGAATGCTTCGCTCATCTTCGCGATGCTCGATTGTCCGGTGATCCGGAAACAAAGCCCCGCGGGTCGCCGCGAGGCTCTTTCGTGCTGTCAAAAGCGTTCGGCGAGTAGCCGGCGCCTACTTCTTCTTCAGCGCGCCGCCGTCGAAGGTCGAGACCATCGCCTGCATGTAGCCGTCATGGGTGATGTAGGCGTCGGAGCCGCGATACGGCTCGGCGAGGAACGGCGCGGTCGCGACCCATTGGGTCGCGAACGTGTCGCCGATCGTGGTGCTGTTTTCGGGCGCGAAATGCATGCCCTTCAGCCCGCCGTCTTTCGGGTCCTTGCAAAATCCGGCGAACAGGGTCGCCGATCGCCGCGCGCCCTTTCACGATCTGCCCGTTGGGCAGATTGATTTGCGCGTCGTCGGGATATTGCGCCAAGAGCCGGTCCCAATCGCAGGCGTTGAGCGCCGCAAAATGCTCGTCGAGCACGGCTTGCGGCGTCGGCTGTTTCTTCAGTTCAGGAAGCTTCATCTGGGCCTGGGCGGCGCCGGCCAGCAGTGCGATGGCGATCGACAATGGCAAAACGATTTTCATAAGTTTCCTCCCGGTTAGGCCTTGCGGCGCACAACGAAGGTGAACCGCAAAGGCTCGCAGCCTGAAGAACATATTCCAGCCGGGGAGGTTGCGCGAGGCAGCGCCGAACGCGCTACCGCCCGTGCTCCCACAGCGTTTCCAGCCGGTGGCGGAACGCCTTGGGCTTTTCCGCGAACAGGCGCAGCGCGATGCGCGCGGCGCGGTGCGACAGCTCGGTGGTGTGCTCGGCGCAGGCCGGCGTCAGGCGTGAGCGCCAAATGGCGGTCAACATTAAGCGTCGCCGGATGATCACACCAATTGCATTCTCAACTCGCGGCCGACAATGCGGGCGGCGCGTTGTAGGCTTTCAATCGTCGCGCTACCGTTATCGGGATCGAGCAGGCGATCGACCTGCGCGCGGCTCGTCTTCATCAATTCCGCCATGCGCTGCTTGGTGATTTTCTTCTTTTTCATCTCGTTGGCGAGTTGGCGTGCGATGACGGCCTTGATCGCCGCGGCGGTGACCTCCCCGCGAATGCCCTCCTCATCCAGCCAGCTTTCAAAGCTGGAGCCTATGTGCGGGTTTTTCTTTCTTGCCATGATTGTATGTCTTTCAGCCTCTGTCGGGCGAGCGTCAGGTCTTCTGCCGGCGTCTTTCGCGTCTTTTTGATTATTGCATGGAGCGCGATCAGCATTCCCTCGTGGAACCCGAAGAACACCCTGGCCTCGCGCGCTTCGTCGCAAGCGATGAGCGGACTTCCCACAAGCCCCCGCTCAGCGGACGGCACAACGGTAACCCGACCGGCCATCCGAATTGCACCTTCGCCACGTCGCGGCCGATCGTGCGCTTATCCCCGCGGGAGAGCTCTTTCAGCCACTCGCGCACGGGTTCCCGACCTGTCGCGGTCCGCCAAAACGCCAGCGGGATCGGCTTGGGACTTTCCGTCATGCCGCATTGTTAGTGTATCAAAATTGATACGTCTTGCGCAATGAAAAACGCTTGCTACCGCCCGTGCTCCCACAGCGTTTCCAGCCGATGGCGGAACGCCTTGGGCTTTTCCGCGAACAGGCGCAGCGCAATGCGCGCGGCGCGATGCGAGAGCTCGGTGGTGTGCTCGGCGCAGGCCGGCGTCAGGCGCGAGCGCCAGTGCGCCAGCGGCTGATGCGGCTCGGTCAGCCGCTTGAGGATTTCGAGGTCCTGGCAGCGGCCGAGCCGGTCGCGCAGCCGCTCCGCCTCGTCGGTCCACATCCGGCCGTGGCGCGGCCACAGCGGCTCGACCAGTTCCATCTGGTAGCGATGGTCGACGACGCGCTGGCGCAGATGATGCAATTCCTCGGCGCTCGCCTGCGTCCAATCCTGCGGAATCGACTGCCGGGCGCTGCGGTAGCCGGCGGTCAGGCGCGCCGCGATCTTGCCGAACTCGAACGGATCAAGCGGCCATGACTCGATCGCCGCTGTCGCCGCATCGAGCCAGACGATGATCGCGTCGCGCAGCTCCGGCGTCAGCACGGCCTGCTCTTCGTTGCCGCGGATCGCCTCGATGCGCTCGCGGATGGTGGCGGTCGAGCGCTCCGACAGCACCATGCCTTTTTTCATCAGGTCGTCGAAGGCATTGAGCGCCGACTGGCCGTCGCGCGCCCGCGACAGCGAACGGGCATGATCGCGCGCTTCTTGGCGCAGCCGCACCGCGTCCGTAATGAACGGCTCGAGCAGGCGCATCAGCGCCCGCCACTGCTTCATGGTGCGGCGGAACTCGTGCACCGCGTCGGCGCTGGCGATTTCCGGATCGGTCAGCGCGGCGCGCGCCGTCGCCAGGATCGTCCCGGCGATTGCGCGCACGGCCGGTCCGATCGCCGCCTTGGGCTGCAAGGCTGGTTTGGCGCCCATGATCGCTTCTAGGGAGGCGTGCATGACAGTCCGATAGGGAATCTTGTGACAGTATGACGAAAAATCGGACCGCTGTCGCGCTTTGAAGTTCGCCGATCTGTGCGGCACGGTCGTGCGAGTGTCGGGACCACAGCGGGAGCCTACTAGCTCCTTATTGCACCGCAGTTTTTGCGTTTCCGGTCGCTCGACGGGGCCGGCGGCCCGAGTGTGGGAACTTCGCATTCACCGCCTGATCGCACTTCCCTTGGCGGGGGGCGCTTGCTACATGACTGTCACGAACGCCGGCCCCCGAAAACTAAGGCCGAGAGTGCGTATTGGCGCGGGGTGGAGCAGCCCGGTAGCTCGTCAGGCTCATAACCTGAAGGTCGTAGGTTCAAATCCTACCCCCGCAACCAACTTTCCGAGGGCCAAATTCAAACGGGACCCGTCATTCGCGGGTCCCTTTTGCTTTTTCGATTCGGTCGGACGTGTCAGGAATCATGAGCGACAGCGTGATCGCTGACCGATCGGCGGTCCGCACGTGATTTCCCAGCCGGGTACCGCCGCGGCGCGATCTGGCTGCCGCTTTGGGCTTGCGCGACAGCCTTCGAATTCGGGCATAGTGGAGTGCCGAGCGGTGCCTTTTGGAAACCGCCACGCCCAGAGAATTTTTCGAGCTACGACGCCCCGCGCAGCCGCCGCGGGGTGCGGCCGAGCCGGCGCGACAGCGTCGCCGTCAGATGCTGCTGCGATGAGAAGCCGCAGGCGCAGGCGATCTCGGCGATCGAGGCGTCGCTATCCCGCAGCATGGCGCTGGCGCGTTCGACGCGTTTCTCGATGATGAGATTATATGGCGAGCGGCCGGTGCGAAGCTTCACGCTCTGATAAACGACGCGCAGCGGCATGTTGACGGCGCGCGACAGGTCGGCGCACGTCAGCTTGTCCTCGAGGTTTCCCTCGATGTAATCGCACAGCATGGCGAATTGCTGATCGGACAACGTGTCGCGGTACGCCGGCGCCGCCGCTTCGAGCTGCCGCATGGTCTCGACATAGGTGCCGAGCGCGAGAAACTGCACTTCGAGCGGCTGCAGCCCGTCGGGCCGGCGCAACCGCTCCTTGACGTAGCGGGCCAGAAACTTGATGGCGCCGTTACGGATGTTGTTGCAGCTGCCGCCGCGGCGCAGGTTGTCGATGCTGTGGTCGTCCAGCACGCTCTGAAATTCGTCGGCATAGCTGAAGGCGATGAAGCCGTGGCGCACGTCGGCGGCGCGCACCCGCACATTGCCGATCCGCGGATGGAACGCGGTCGATTTGCCGAGAAACACCAGCGATTTCTCGCGATCGTCCTCGAACTTGGTGCTGCTGTTGATGTCGCCCAGCAGCAGACAGATGACATCGGAGGTGTTGGAAAACTCGAGCGCATAGGGCTTGGCCCCGGCAATGCAATAGCCGACGCCGTTCGTGTCGCCACGAATATGAAATTGTTCCAGACCGCGCATTGCAAGCGAGCCCCATCGCTCGCCGGACGACAGCGCTGCCATCGCTCCCTCCCAGTCCGCCGCCGCGCATTGAAAAATGCGCGACGCGAAAACAGGCCCCGCGTGGCTTCTTTCGTCACAACTGCGGGGCAAAAGCATGGTAACCCATCGCGCCCACCCTGACAACGTCAACTGGCCATTGGCGTTTTCAGGATTTGATAAAATCCGGAATTTGAAAGATTACCGGGCCCGGACGGCGGCAATCTCCTCCCAACAAATCAGGGAGGACCTGCTTGGCGAGCATTGCACGCAAGTCTTCGGCACCGGCTGCGGCCAGCGGCAAATTCGACGGCGAGTTCGACATCATCGCGGTCGGCAGCGGCGTGGCGGGCCTCGCGACCGCTTTGTTCAGCGCGTGGCGCGGCAACAAAGTCCTTGTTCTGGAGAAGGCGCCGCAGCTCGGCGGCACGACGCGCAAGGCCGCGTTCTGGTACTGGGTGCCGAACAACGCGGCGATGCGGGCCGCCGGCACCAAAGATCCCAAGCAGGATTGCATCGCCTATATGGCCCGGCTGTCGCGGCCGGAGATTTACGATCCGTCCGCGCCGCGCTTCGGCGTGCCGGCTTGGGAATATTCGCAATACGAGGCGATCTACGACAACGCCTCCACCGCGACGGAATTGTTGAGCGAGAACGGCGCGCTCGAATATCGCCATTGCGACTTCGTGCCGGATTATTGGGCGGAGCTTCCCGAGGACAAGGCGCCGAAAGGCCGCGTGCTGTTGCCGAAAGCTGCCCGGGAGACAATGTCGGACGGCGGCGAAGTCGCGGTCCGCACCATGTCGGCTGCCGCCAAGCGCGACGGTGTCGACATCCGCACCGGCCACCGCGTGCAGCGGCTGATCCGGAACGCCGACAGCGAGGTCGTCGGCGTCGAGGCTGACACGGCCGAGGGCACCAAGCGCTTTTTCGCCCGCAAGGCCGTGGTGTGTTGCACCGGCGGCTTCACCCACGATGTCGAGCTGCGCAAAAACTTTCTCAGCGCGCCGGTCTATGGCGGCTGCGCGGCGCGCAGCAACGAGGGCGATTTTGTCTACATCGCCGGCGCTGTCGGCGCGCAGTTGCGCAACATGAATTATGCTTGGATGTGCCCGATCGTCTTTGAGAAAGCCATGGCGGGCGATCCGGAGCTGATCGGCACCTTTTCGCCGTCCGGCGATTCGATGATCTATGTGAACAAGGAAGGACGCCGCGTCGCCAACGAAAAGCTCGCTTACAACGAAATGGCGCAGGTGTTCTTCCAGTGGGATGGCGCCAAATCCGAGTATTCAAATCTGTTGCTGATCGCGATCTGGGACCAGCGCAGCCAAGATCACAGCGCCGGCGACGAATACGGACGCTTCATCGTCCCCCCCGGCACCGACGATAAGCACGTGATCAAAGGCGCAACCCTCGCGGCTTTGGGCAAAGCCATCGCCGAGCGGCTCGAGCGCTACAAGAGCGTCACCGGGGGGCTCGCACTCGCCCCGGATTTCGAGAAGACGCTCGAGGCGACGATCCAGCGCTTCAACGGCTTCGCTTCCGGCGGCCGGGACTTCGACTTCAAGCGCGGCGAGCGTCAGGTCGAGCTTCTCTTCAACGGCGCCGTGGCACCGTCGCCGTCGGCGCCGAATCCGACCATGTTCCCGATCTCCGACCAGGGTCCCTATTACGCGGCGCTTTTGACCGGCGGCAATCTCGACACCAAGGGCGGGCCGAAGACGAACGTCTCCGGCCAGGTGGTCGATGATCAGGACCGAGCCATTCCCGGCCTCTACGGCGTCGGCAATTGCGTCGCCTCGGCGTCGGCGCGGGCCTATTGGGCGGGCGGCGCCACCATCGGTCCGATTTTGGCTTTCTCGTATCTGGCCGCGAACGCTGCCGACAAGGAACCCGCCAAGCGCGCGAATTAGCTTTACGGACGCGGCGATCAATCGCCGCGGTCCGAGGGAGGATATTGATGGCCGTTTCCAAGCAAACCATGACCGACGAGCAAAGAAAGTCGGTGATCGTCGAATATCTCAAGGCCTTCGATAAGGCCGGCAAGACGTCCGACGGCGGCAGCATTCTCGATCTCTTCGCCGACGACGCGCAGGTCTATTTCCCGAAATGGGGCATCGCCAACGGCAAGAAAGAGATCGGGCAGATGTTCGGCGACATCGGCAGCACGCTGAAATCGATCCTGCATCACTATTCGCACTTCAACTACATCTTCTCGGGAAGCGACATGGTCGTGTGCGAAGGCACCAGCGAAGGCGAGCATCGCGACGGTTCGTGGCGCGCCGGTGCTCCCGAGCACGGCGCCGGCCGCTGGTGTGACGTCTTCGAGATTCGCGATTGGAAGATTCATCGCTGCTTCATCTATCTCGATCCCGATTATGCCGGGAAGGACACTGCCCGCTATCCGTGGCTCAAGAACAAATAAACATCCAGAGGACTATTCAATCGGTCGGCCACCGCCGAATCGATCCAAGGGAGGACGACATGAAAATCAATTTTAGGGGAATGCGCCACTGGGCGCTGCCGCTGCTCGCGGCAGCCGCATGCTCACTGACCGGCGCTCCGTCGCAGGCGCGCGACGTCAACGAGCTGATGATGAAATCGGTCGGCACCACCGAGAATGTCTCGCCGGTGATCGTCGAGGCCATCAAGCATGCGGCGATGGATTTGACGCCGGAGCAGCGCAAGCTGGCGCTGGAATGCTGGAAGAACAATGTCTGCGAGACCGGCCACGGCACGCTCACCGTGGCCTATGCCGACGGCTTCGGCGAGAACGTCTGGCGCCAGGTCACCAAGATGGAATTCATCCTGCAGGCGCTGACGTATCCGAGCGTCAAGAAGATCATCTACACGTCGGCCACCGGCGACGCCACCAAGGCGGTGTCCGACATGCGCGCCTACATTGCGCAAAAGGTCGACGTCATCGTCATCTTCGCCGACGCCGGACCGGCATTGCTGCCGACCGTCAAGGAGGCGACCGAGGCCGGCATCCTGGTGGTTCTGCACAACGGCACCTATGTCGGCGGCAAAGCCGGCAAGGATTTCGTCACCTCGATTGCCGAAGACCTCTGTGCGCTCGGCACCGACTTCGTCAAGATGGTGGTCGAGAACTCGACCAAGAATCCGACGACCATCGTCGAGCTTGGCGGCACGCCGGGGAACGGGCTCAGCGCCGGCTGGCAGAAATGCTCCGAGCAGGAGATCGCCAAGCACGCCAATCTCAAGCTCCTCGGCAAGGCTGACACCAACTGGACGCAGGAAGGCTCGTTCAAGGCGATGTCGGGCTTCCTGGCACAGTATGGCAGCGTCGACGCTGTCCTGTTCGAATATGCCGACGGCTTCCGCGGCGGCCTGCGCGCTTACGACGCCGCCAAGAAGCCGCCAGACGTGATCGTGTCGCTGCGCACCGACGAGATGGGCGTCATCTGCGACTGGGAGAAGGCCAACGATCCCAACTTCAAGATCTTCTACTCCAACGGCCAGAACGATCAGGCGCGCTTCGCCTTGACCGCGGCGATGATGAAGAAGGAGGGCAAGGATGTTCCTCCGACCATCAACGTGCCGTTCAAGATGCACCCGGTCGTCAAGGGCCAATGCAATCCGGCAATTCCTGAAAGCGCATCTCTGACCACGCTGGTCGACAACGACATGATGAAGGAGATGTTCGCCAAACAATAAGAAGCCAAATGCGGGTGACATGGTCGAGCGGGCGTGAACTTTGTGCCGCGCCCGTTTGACCCCGACTTCAAAGCGGGACGCAAGTTTCCCGCTTTTTCGTTCCGCGCTACAAACACGGGCGTCGTCGCATACGGACGCGCCGCAGACGAGATGAGCATTCTCGGTATGGCATGATGGCCGCCGCCTCGCTGGAACTTTCAGGCATTTCGAAGCGCTATCCCGGCGTGCAGGCGCTCAATCGCGTCGATTTTGAGTGCCGGCCGGGGGAAATTCACGCCGTCCTGGGCGAGAACGGCTCGGGCAAGAGCACGCTCCTCGGCATCGCCGCCGGCGCGGTCGCCGCCGACGAAGGCCGCATCACCATCATGGGCAATACCCTTCTTCGCGCCGATCCGCTGCAAGCGCGCCGCCTCGGCTTGGCCGTCGTCTATCAAGACGACTCGCTGGTGCGTGAACTTTCCGTCACGGAGAACTTGCTCCTCGGCGCCGTCGACGGCCCAAAAAGTCTTGCTGCAAGACGGCAATGGGCGGCAAAGCAACTGGCGCCTTACCGCCTCGGCATTTCGCCCGATACGCTGGTTGGACAACTGAGCGCGTCGCAGCGGCAGTTCCTCGAAATCGTCAAGGCGCTTGCGGCAAACCCGAAGGTCTTGCTGCTCGACGAGCCGACCTCGAGCCTCGACATCTCCGGCGTCGAAACGCTGACCAATATCATCCGCGGGATTGTCGCCGCCGGCGCTGCGGTCGTCTATGTCAGTCACCGCTTGCCTGAAATCCTGGCGCTCGCCAACCGGGTGACGATCCTGCGCGATGGCGTGGGGCAGGGCACCTACGACGTCAACGACAAGCTGTCGGAAGCCGATTTGATCGCTTTGATGGTCGGGCGGCCGATCGATACCGAATATCCAGCCCGCGCTGAAACGGCATCGAGCGAGATTGTGCTGTCGGCCCGGGAATTGAGCGGCACGCGGTTTCACGACATCGCGCTTGACGTCAGCCGCGGCGAAATTCTCGGATTTGCCGGCTCCGAAGGAAATGGGCAGCGCGAAGCGCTGCGCGCGCTCGGCGGCCTCGAAGCAGCCAGCGGAGCGGTGCTGTGCGCCGGTTCGCCGGTCAAAATAGGCGCGCCGCGCGGCGCGCTTGACGCCGGCATTCTGTCGCTCAGCGCCGACCGCGCCGCCGAATCGATTTTTCCTGCCCTGGGCGTTCGCGAGAACATGACCGTGCAGGTGCTCGACGATTTTGCCCGCGGCGGCTTGATCTCTGCGTCAAAGGAAAGCGCCAGCGCGCTGTCGCTTATCGAAAAACTCAACATCGTCACGGCCGATCTCGATCAGCCGATCGGCGGGCTGTCCGGCGGCAATCAACAAAAGGCGGTGTTGTCGCGGAGCTTCCTCTATGCCGCGAAGGCGCTGCTGATCGACGAGCCGACGCAAGGCGTCGACGCGAAGGCGCGCTTTGACATTTATCGCGCCATCCGGGCTAAAGCCGACCAAGGCATGGCGTGCGTGGTCAATTCTTCCGACGCCATGGAGCTCGCCGGAATCTGCGATCGGGTGCTGGTGTTCTCGCGCGGGCGGGTCATTCGCGAGCTGAGCGGCAGCGAAATCACCGAAGAGAGCATCGTCTCCTCATTTCTTCGCTCCAAGGAAGTCGCCGCCGCCGCCAAAGCCGCAGTCGGGCTGCCGCGGCCCGATTGGCTGTCGCTTGCCAATTTGCGCCAATCGGTCGCCGGCGGCAGTAACCAATGGTGGGTGCCGCTCTTGCTGTTGCTGGTCCTGATCGTGGCCGTCGGCAGCTACGCGTCGCTCCGGACCGACGTGTTTCTGACCCCGCTCAACATCCGGCATATTCTGCTCGCCTCCGCGCCCTTGGCGCTGGTGACCATGGCGCAGTTCAACGTCTTGATGGTGCGCGGCTTCGATGTTTCGGTCGGCGCGGTGATCAGCCTGACTGTCGTCATCGCTTCCTTTCTGATCGCCGAGGATTTCGATGCCGGGCTCATCCTCGGCGGCTCGCTCGTCTGCCTTGCCGTCGGCATCGTGGTCGGGCTGACCAACGGTGCGCTGGTTCGCTATGTCGGCATCAATTCGGTGATCACGACGATCGCCATGCTCAGCGTGGTTCAGGGCATCGCGCTTTATTTGCGGCCATCGCCCTTCGGCGTGATCAGCGAAGATTTCATCGATTTCTTTCAGACGCGGCTCGGCTTCATTCCGCTCTCGTTCTTTGTCATTCTCGCCGCCGCGATCGTCGGTGATATCTGGCTCTACCGCACGCGCAGCGGCTTGAAACTCCGCGCCGTCGGCTTTCGCGAGGAGGCGGCCAAACGCAACGGCGTCCGCATCGACTTCGTCCATCTGCGCGCCTACCTGCTGTCCGCCGTCATTGCCGTGCTCAGCGGGCTTTTTGTCGGCTCGGAAGTGGGCGTCGGCGCCCCGGTCATCGGCTCGAGCTACACATTGACCAGCATCGCCGCGGCGGTACTTGGCGGTGCGGCGCTGACCGGCGGGCGCGGCTCCTTCGTCGGCGCCATGCTGGGCGCGTTGTTCTTCACGCTCACGGTCAACGTCATCACGCTGCTCGGGCTCAATACCGGTGCCGGCATCATCGCCAGCGGCGCTTTGACGCTGTTTGCGGTGGCGGTTTATTCCGGCCTGCAGCCGATCCGGCGCGTTTGGCTCAATATTCGTGCCGCTTTTGCCCATCCGGCTGCGGCGGTGAAAGCGCCATGAGCACGCGCGCCGACGCGCTCGTCACCGACCCCGGACCACGGGCCGCGCCGGTGGTACGCCGGTTAAGGGTGCGGATGCGGTTTGCCGCGATCTGGATCGCGATGCTCGGGCTCGTGGTTTTCTGCGCCATTGTCGCGCCGCGCAGCCTGCTGCCATCGACGTTCCTGGCGATCATTCCGCTGGCCGCGTTTCTTGCCATCACCGCGATCGGCGAGACGCTCGTGCTCATGGCGCGCGGCATCGATCTGTCGATCCCGGCGGTGATCACGCTATCGAGCACGATCGTTCTCGGCTTCTCCGGAGGCCACGACGAAGCGCTGTTCGCGGCGGTGTGCGGCGCGCTGTTGTTTGCCACGCTGATCGGATTGATCAACGGCATATTGATCGCGGTGTTCGAGCTCAATGCTCTGATCGTGACGTTGGCGGTCGGCGCGATAACGACCGGCGCCACCTTGTGGTACCGCGTCGCGCTGCCGCAGGAAGCCCGGGTGCCGCCGGCCATGGCGGTCTGGGGCGATGCCCGCTTTCTCGGCATCAATTTCTCGGTGTGGGTGGTGGCGGCGCTGGCGATCATTCTCGATATCGTCTTGCGCAAGACCACGATCGGCCGGCATTTCTCGGCGATGGGCGCCAATCCGCGGGCGGCCTGGATCGCCGGCATCAACGTTGCCGCCTACCAAACCGCAGCCTTCGTTGTCGCTGCCTTTCTTTACGGCGTTGCCGGGATCCTGGTCTCGGCGTTCATCCGCAACCCGACGCTGAAGGTCGGCGAGCCTTATCTCTTGGCGCCGATCGCCGCCGCCGTGCTGGGCGGTACCGCCATGTCGGGCGGCATCGGCAGCATGGTGGCCGTCGCCGGCGCGGCGTTGTTCCTCACGCAACTCGGCCAGGTGCTGCAAATGCTCGGCCTGTCCTCGGCGCTGCAATTCGTCATCGAAGGCGTGGCGATCGCGCTGGGCATGGCGCTGTCGGGGATTAATTTCGCGCCGCTCGCGAGACTGGTGTCGGCGTGGCGGAGCCCGCCGGCCGCCCGCGCGTCGTCCTTCCAATCGGAATGATTCTTCCAAGAAACTTCCAAGAAACCGCCAGCCAGGTCACGGCTTCTGCGGGCGCAGGCCCTCGCGAGCATCTTTTGGTTGTTACAAACCCTTGATACCTTTCCGGCGCGAAAGTGAGGAGCTGATGAAAACGTTGGCTTTGTCAGCGGCGTTTGCTTTCGCGTTCGCTGGTCACGCCCTGGCTTGGGGCCAGGAGGGCCATTCCATCGTCGCCGAAATCGCGCAGCGGCGGCTCTCGCCGGAGGCCGCGCGGATGGTCGAGCGGCTTCTTGGCCGCGGTCATTCGCTGGCGTCGGTGGCGAGCTGGGCCGACGACGTGCGCGATACGCGGCCGGAAACATCCAATTGGCATTTTGTCGACATCCCGCTTGCCGTCCCAAAGTATGATCCCGCGCGCGATTGCAAAAACGACCCGAAAAACGGCTTTTGCATCGTCGCTGAGCTCGAACGCCTGCGCCATGACCTGCGGTGCGGCACCGGCAACGACCAGATCGAAGCCTTGAAGTTCGCCGTGCATTTTGTCGGCGACATTCATCAGCCGCTGCATACCGTGCTCGAGGACCGAGGCGGCAACGACATCACCGTCGATCTGTTCCTGCGCGGTTACACCTGCGGCGCAACGTGCGAGCCGGTTCATATCGCCACCAACTTTCACGCCGCCTGGGATTTCGGCCTGATCGAAAAAGTCGTGTGGGATTGGGGCGCCTATGTCGACCGACTCGAGGACGGCTGGCTCAAAAGCGACGAGGCGACGCGGCCGGGCATCGACGGCGGCTCGTTCATTGCCTGGGCGGAGGAGACGCATGCTCTCGCCCAGACCGTGTGGAATATTCGCCCCGCCGACGACCTGTTGGAGGACCGCTATCTTGGCGACGTCTTGCCGATCATCGACCGGCAGCTCGGCGTCGCCGGCCTGCGCCTGGCCAAGGTCTTGAACATCGCTTTTAGCTCGCGGGACTGCCCGGTCCGCTGATCCGGACAGACGCGCCGCGAGCGCTAACGCAAGGGGAGAGCGCCGTGCATCAGTGCATAGCTTCGACAAAGCTCGCTGCGGCGTTGCGGGCGGGAGCGATCATGGCCGCATGCTGTGCATTGCTTGTGTTGTTTCAGGTCGCGCCGGCTGCCGCTGACGACAAGCCGTCCGGATGCACGCCGCCGCCGGAAAAAGTCACGGTCGATGCCACGCCGCCGATCAACATCGGCATCCTCGCCAACGCTTTGGTCTATTACCGCTGCACCGAGTACGACGGCGACGTCACGGCGGCGCTCAATGCCGCGCGCGCCTGGGTCGGAAAGCGCGTTCCTGAAGTGGCGAAGCCGGCGATCGTCCTCGACATCGACGAAACCTCCCTGTCCAACTGGGACGAGATCCACCACAACAACTTCGGCTTCATTCCGAGCGGCGCTTGCGATCTCGGCGCTGCGTCCGCTTGCGGGCAGCGCGCGTGGGAGCTCAGCGCCCGCGCGTCGGCGATCGAGCCGACGCTTGAACTGTTCAACTTCGCCAAGACACTGAAGGACAAGAACGGCGATCCGGTCGATATCTTCTTCGTCACCGGGCGATACGAAGATCCGTTTGAACGCATCGCAACCGAATGGAATTTGCACAGGGTCGGTTACGACCAATGGCGCAAGCTCTTTATGCGTCCGGATTCCAGCCGGAGCGACAAATACGTGTCCAAATATAAAACCTGGGCGCGCACGCAAATCGAGGCCGATCACATCATCATCGCCAATGTCGGCGATCAGTTCAGCGATCTGGTCGGCGATCAAAACGGCGACCACGCCGAGCGATGCTTCAAGGTCCCCAAACCGTTCTATTTCATCCCCGGCGATCCGATCCCGAGCGGCGGTTTGAAGTGCCTGGCCACTAGGTAGTTGGTCGCTGGCGAAGACTAGTCGGTGAATATCACCCGCGCGCCCATCGCCACGCGATTGTAAAGATCGACGGCGTCGTCGTTCACCAGGCGGATGCAGCCGGAATTTACGGAATTGCCGATCGTCTTCGGCGCATTGGTGCCGTGAATGCGCGTGCTGCCATCGTCGAGGCTGATCAGCCGCGCGCCGAGCGGATTGCCGGGGCCTCCCTTGATGATGCCCGGCGGAGCGAGCTTGCGCTCGACCATCTCTGCTGGAGCTTGCCACTCCGGCCATTCCACTTTGTTCGCCACTTTGCGGAGACCCGCCACGCCCGCGCACGGCTTGCCGACGCCGATGCCGTAGCGCAAGGCCACCTGGTTGGGCTGGATGAAATACAGAAAGTGCTGCTGCTTATCGATGATGATCGTGCCGACCGGATTGGTGGTGCGGTAAAACACCGGCTGGCGGCGAAAGAAAAACGGCACGTCGGCTTCGGTGGACCCACCGTCCACGCCAGGCGCGAGGTCGCCGTCGGCGGCCGTTACGACAGCGGGCCGCGCTTTGGGCTGGGCCTGCGGCGGCTGCGGCGCCGCCGGGCGATCGTTCGCGGCTTCGTTTTTGCTTGCGGCCGGCGTCTCGCGGCCAGATCGCGAAGCGACAGGGTTGTCATGCCGCGAAGCGACAAGCACGTAGGCCCCGGCGGCAATCGCCGCAACGACAATGGCCGACATGACCCAGACGATGGGGGGCAAGCCAAACGCTGGGGCCTTTGGCCCGGCGCCGCCGGCAGTCATCGGCGATCGAGCGCGAACTTCAGTCTTTGGTCTGACGGCCCGCTGGCGGTCGGAGCCGCGGCCGTCGCCGCCGGTCGGCGCGAACTCCGATTGAATGGTTTTGATCGCCGCTTCCAACGCGTCGGTCTGCAGCCTTATTTCAGTGTTCGAGAGCGGCGGCTGTTGCGCGCGCAGTTGCGCCAGCAGCATTTGTCTCGTCTGTTCGAAGACCCTCTCGCGCCAGCGCGCGCTGTTAAAATCGCCCTTCTGCAACGCGCGCGTCAGGATTGCGTAATAATCTGGCATCTTTTTCCGGGATGGCGCCGTAGCGCTTTCGGCGAACGCGGCTGGGACTAGTGTCCCGATTCCGAAGTTCGCAAGAGCATGCGGCACACTCTTGTGCGAACTTCGGAATCAAAGGGACACTAGCAAATGTATAGTTCTAGTGCGGCTTTTGGATTTGAAGTTCCTATGCGAGTTAGCCGCTTGATCTTAGGAACTTCAAATCCGCCGCACTAGTACTCAATCAATTTATCGGCCGGTTGTGAAGCGCCGCCCGCTGGCGATCCGCCTCCGATTCACGGTTCTGTCCGGGAATTTTCTTGCCGCTTCATGTCACAGCGGGCCACGCCGCCTCGTCTTAGCGGACAGGAGGCAGGCGATATGCGCGACCTGATGGCGTGGATGCTTGGATTAGGGTTGGCGGTCAATGGGTTAGTCATGCTCGGTTTTCCCTCGGACTGGTACGCCACGGTTCCGGGGGTGATCGATGTCGGCCCGTTCAATGCGCATTTCATCCGCGATATCGGGATCGCGTACCTAGTCAGCGGAGCGACGCTGGTGTGGCTTGCGGTCAATCCTGCGGCGCGGCCGGCGGCGCAAGCCGGTGCCGCATTTCTGACGCTGCACGCGCTGGTCCATCTGTGGGACGCCGCTGCCGGCCGCGAGCATGTGCATCAATTGCTGATCGATCTGCCGAGCGTCTTTCTGCCGCCGGCACTGGCAATCTGGCTTGCCTGGACGCCTGCCAGTCGCGGCGCAACACTGGCGAAAGGAGGAGTACGATGATCAGTTGGTTTTTGCGGCGATGGATCGACAAGTTCGAGCGCACCTGGAACTACGACGCCAGCTATCTGCGCGACGTGCTCGATGCCGATCCGCGCGCGCTGATGGCTTTCAGCAAAGTCGCCGCCATCGGCAACTATCGCAAAGACGTGCCGCCGGCCGTGTATTGCGCGGCCGGCATCGTCGGCACCATGTCCGAGGATTGCGGGCCGTGCACGCAGCTCGTGATCGACATGGCTCAACGCCACGGCGTCGATCCGGCCATTCTGCGCGCCATCGTGGCGCGCGATCTCACCGCCATGCCGTTCGAGGTGGCGCTGGCGGTGCGGTTCGCCGAAGCGAGCTTGAGCCACGCGCCGGAGGCTGACGATCTACGTGATGAAGTCGTACGCCGTTTCGGCAAGCGCGGCTTGGTGTCGCTGGCTTTCGCCATGACGGCCTCGCGACTATATCCAACGTTGAAGTATGCGTTAGGCCACGGCCGGGCTTGCACGCGCGTTACTGTCGGCGGCGAGGCCCGTCCGGTGCTCCGGGCACTGACCAAAGCCGCATGACCACGCTCGACCACGAGGTCCAATCTTTCGAAAGCCATCGGCGGGCGCTGACTGGTCTGGCCTATCGCATGCTCGGCTCGCGCGCCGAGGCCGAAGACGTGGTGCAGGATGCCTATCTGCGTTGGCACCAAGCCGACCACCCCGCGATCGAGGAGCCGCGCCGCCATCTCGGCACCGTCGTGACGCGGCTTTGCCTCGACCGGATGAAATCGGCGCGGGCGCGGCGCGAAGTCTATGTCGGGCAATGGCTTCCCGAGCCCGTGGTGGACGAGGCGCTTGATGCCGACGCCGCCGGCGATCTGGCCCATGATCTTTCCGTCGCGTTGATGCTCCTGCTCGAACGGCTGTCGCCGCTCGAGCGCGCGAGTTTCCTCCTGCACGACGTATTTGGCCTCGACTTCGCCGAGGTGGCGCGCGCGCTGGATCGCGGCGAGGCGGCGTGCCGCCAGCTTGCGGCGCGCGCTCGCGCCCACATCGAGGAAGGCCGGCCGCGCTTTGCGGCTTCGCGGGAGGAGGGCGCCCGTTTGGCAGCGGCGTTCGTCGCCGCGGCACACTCGGGCGATGCGGCAACGCTGACGAAGCTATTGGCCCAGGATGCAGTGCTCTATTCCGACGGCGGCGGCAAGCGCGCCGCGGCGCTCAATCCGATCTATGGGGCCGACAAGATCATGCGCTTCCTGGTCGGCATCGCGCGCAAGAACCCGGCGCTGCCAGGCGCGCAATGGCGCGCCGCGACCGTCAACGGCCTCGCCGGTTTCGTGCTGCGCGAAGAAGATGGTGCGATCGACACCATGGCGTTCGAGCACCGCGACGGGCACATCGTCGCCATTTACGTGGTGCGCAATCCCGAGAAGCTGCGCCACGTGCGCTTCTGATGCTTGTTCTCCGCGGCGCGATGCGAACCGCAGCGGAACTAGGGCGTATGACGCTCAAGGCCAATTCCGGACTCATGCGACGCAGCAAATTCCGGAGACTTCAACTCGAGCAAATCTGCATTGGGCGAAACGATGCAACGGTTAGCGGCCGTTATTCCATCAACCTGAAAAACCCCACGGTCATCCGGCCGTCCAGAACTTTCTGGGCTTTTTCTTTGATCTGTCGGATCCGGGCATCGATCTCGTCATGAGTGATCGAACTCACAGGATGATCAATGACTACAGGCTCAAGGTCCGGCATGCCAAGGGCTCGTCGGGTCAACTTTGTCTCCCCCACGAATTCGGTGGTGATGATTGCCGCCGAAGGAATGCCGAGCTTTTCGAGCGCGACAGAATCCCGGATGCAGCATGAGCAGCACGAACCGCAATCACCAATGGCCGTGAGCACGATATCGTTCTCTCGCGCAATCTGCTCGATCAGCTCCGGCGCGGCATCCTTGGAGAAGCTTTGCTTCACGTAGTAGTTCACCGCGGCAAACTTGATGTCCTCGCTGAGCGCGGCAGATGCACCGCGGAGGAGCTTGTTGGCGTTCCACTTGGAGTTGTCGAGGATGCCAAGGCGTAAACCTTCAAGTTTCGTCTTGCGCGGGCAACTGGAGTGTTGTCTTGATCCACGATGCCCCGTGGATCGAACAAAAGAACCGAGCTCATTTCGTGTCGCACGGGGGGCTCCCTCGCCTACAGCTTGCACATGCCGTCAGCGCATTCGTCGTCAGTGATCGTTGCGGTCTCGGTGATGGACCTGAGTACCGGCGTATTCATGTGGCCCCATCCGGGGATAAACGCGGAGAAGCGCCCCGCATGCCCGCCTATGACGAAGAGATGAATCCGATCCGGCAGATTCCACGATCGGAATGCGACTATCCGGATCGCGCTTGTACCATTTCGGAAGATTCCGATTGTAGACCTTGCCGTAGCGGTGGCCGCGCGCGATCGCGTCAAAGCGGTTGCCTGAATGCATCCAGAGATAGCTTTTGATGTCGTTCCGGGTCCAGCCGTATTTGGCGATGGTTCCGGCATGCTCGAGGCCCAGTGCCACAGTGCAGTGACCACTGAGCACGGCGGTATTGGAAGCGATCGTGCTCATGGCCGAGCATATCGTGTCCAAAACACCTTCAGGATCGTTGCACTGGTGATCCGTCACGCTGTGCGGCGCTTCCGCAGCTATGGCAAACACCGTCGACTGGTCAGGCTGGTAGCCGTGCTCGACATGGTAGGGAGCAAACGGGCTGTGCTCCTCATTCTCGCAAACGCAGTAGCTGTATTTCGCAGGATTGCCGAGCGTGCACTTGTCGAGTTCGGGCGCACGCCCACCGCCGACGTTAAGCATGATCAGGCGAATCGCGCGGCCAATGGTGGCATTTGCCCGATTGCCGGAGCCGAAGGCATTCGCGCCGCCGTTCATGCCGATCTCGCGCGCAATCGGGCCGTTGACGATCACCAGCGGCGAAGCCATGTGGGTAGTGGCCTGCACCCCGTTGAGATTGAACCGGGGGTCGGTCAGAGCCAACAAGGCGGCGCGTACCACCGGGGCGTATTCGGGTTTGCAGCCGGCCATGACGACGTTGATGGCGAGGACTTCACGGGAAAGCGCGCCCCAGCGGGGAGCAACTTTGCACTCCACGAAGCCTGGATTGCCGCCGAGGGCCTGCACGACGGCATCGACCTTGTCGTGCGTCGGCGGGACGACGGGTAGGCCATCCGTCCAACCGCGGTCGAAATAGAGTTCAACCAAATCCACATCTGCGCTTGCAATCGACAAAGGCTCGCTGAGGGCTTGCGCGAGAGCCATATGGGGTCTCCAAGCATCTACGCCTGCGATGACCGCAATAGACGCCCGTACAGGCATCTATGCAATGAAAACATGATATCCCGTATTATTGCCAGATGCGCATCAATCGCCCGCCGTTCGCCACATCCCTTCGATCATGATCGCAAATCCTTTGGCCGCCGGGGTCAGCTCCCTTTCGCGGAGCTTGATCAAGCCGAGGTCGCGACTGAGACGCGGTTTGGTCAGCTTGAGAACGGCTAAGTCTTTGCCAAGAAATCCCGCTAATGGCGCCAGATGGCACGATGGCAATCCCGACCCCCGCGCGCACGAAGCTCATCATTGTCGCGAATTGGGTCACCGTCGCCGCATGCCGAAGCGTATGTCCTGCCGTTGAAGCGGCACCGTCGATAATGCGGCGCGTGCGGGAATTCGTAGGGCAAGGAAACAAATGGAAAATTCACTAAGTCGTTCAGAGCTACGGCTGCGTGCTTGGACGTCTTGGCGAGCGGATGAGTGCGCGGCAGGATCACGTCGAAGACTTCGCGGCCCATGCGCTTTGCTTCGATGAAATCGGGCACGTCATCTACATAAGTGATGCCAAGGTCGGCAGTACCGCTGCGTATGTCCTCGAATACTGTGCCGTGCACACCTTCACGCAGCATGATTTCAATTCCCGGTCGCGAGGCTCGATATTTGGCGACGATCGCCGGAAGCAAGCCATTCGCGACAGACATGATGCTGGAGATTATGATCTGGCCGCGTTGCTCCTCGCCAATCTCCCGCATGCTGCGGACGCTGATCCGCAGGTCGTTGAGCATCCGCTCAGCAACAGCCACAAATTCCTTGCCCGCCGCAGTAATTCCAACGCGTCGTGTGCTGCGATCAAACAGGCGAACGCCGAGAACGTCTTCAACGCGCTTGATGGTTCGAGTCAGCGCGGGCTGAGACGTCTTTAGGAATGCGGCCGCGGCGATGAAACTGTTGTACTCCGCCACGGCGAGGACTGCGTGCAGCTGGCGGGCGCTCAAATCAGGGACACTGGACGGATGCATGTGGCGATTCATGCAAAAAGTGGAATAAAAATGAGTAACACAAAAATATTGATATGAAAAGCAATCCGGCGAAATATCTCCTCGGGAAGCTTGAAAACCGAAGAGCGATGCGATGGCTCGGCCATCTGACTGCCCTCCTGGCCCCTTTGTCGAGGGCCCGTGCGCGGATGAGAAGCTCATCCGTGACACGACGAAGTATGGAAATTTCGAAGAGCGACAGCCGCTCGCCCGCGGCGCCCAGGAACGACGGCTCGTGATGTTCGAGCGTACTTTGTCCAACGAAATCGGACTTGACGCGTCCGCTCTAACGATAATGGCTCAGTGCATCCCCTGAAGTGCACAGAGCCAAGGTGGCGGTGCGGTGGCCAATCAGGCGCCACCACCAGACTCCGGTTAATCTCCGGGGCCTGCTATTTTTGGCAAAATTAGACCGCTCTACGCGCAATGGGTTTTCGAGATCGCCCCAGGAGCCTTGCCATACTCTGTTCGCGACCTTCCACGTTCGGAATGGGTCGCAAGCGGAAGTGCCGTTTTTAAATTAGGATGTCCGCTTACCCCTAAAGGCGGGCATTACCCCGTTTATGAGCGCGCGCCCTAATAGACCGCGGGCACGTAAAGTTCGTGCGGGACCGGATGGCGCACGTAATCCGGTTTGTGTTCGCGCTGGGGCATCACGATCTGCTCATGATGCACGTCCTCGTAGGGGATCTGCTGCAGCAAGTGATGAATGCAGTTCAGCCGCGCCTTCTTCTTGTCGACGCCTTCGACCACCCACCAGCGGGCTTCGGGAATATTGGTGCGCTCCAGCATCTCTTCTTTGGCCTTGGTGTACATTTCCCAGCGGCGGCGCGATTCCAGATCCATCGGGCTGAGCTTCCATTGTTTCAGCGGATCGTGGATGCGCATCAGGAAGCGCAGATTTTGTTCTTCGTCGGTGATCGAGAACCAGTACTTGATCAGGATGATGCCGGATCGCACCAGCATCCGCTCAAATTCCGGCACGGTGCGAAAGAACTCCTCGCAATCGGCCTCGGAACAAAAACCCATGACCCGTTCGACGCCGGCGCGGTTGTACCAGCTGCGATCGAACAGCACGATTTCGCCGGCGGCGGGCAGGTGCGTCACATAGCGCTGGAAATACCACTGGGTGCGTTCGCGCTCGGTGGGCGCCGACAGCGCCACGACTTTGCAGATGCGCGGGTTGAGCCGCTGGGTGATCCGCTTGATGACGCCGCCCTTGCCGGCCGCGTCGCGACCCTCGAATAGAACCATCAGCTTGAGTTTTTGTGGACCACCCAGTCCTGAAGTTTGACGAGCTCCTTTTGCAGCCGCAGCAGCTCCTTGAAGTAGGTGTGGCGATCGACGGTCGCATGCGCGGGCTTGTAGCCGGTATGTTCCAGCAGGCCGGCGAGCCGGCTGTCGTCAATCTCCAATTCCAGCTCTTCGTCGACCGCGTCGATCAGCTCGTCGTGGAGACGCTCGTCGAGCGGGCGGGGGTCTGACGGCTTGGCCGGTTTGGCGTCCATTTGCTGGCACTCCGGTGGAGAATTGTCGAAACAAGGTGCAATGGCGAATTTGGTTTGTCGATATGACGGCCGTACGACGCGGCGTCCTCGCCGCCGGTCCGCGAAATTCGCAATCGAAATCATGGAATTAACGGCCTTCAGGGTGCATACTAATCGCGCAAACTAATTCACCGAAAGGTGATACGGAGTAAGGGAATATTCCGGATGTGTTCAGATTGTCATGAAACTTGGGAATCCTAAGGGTACAGCAGGGCAGGCCGGCAGGTCCGGCGGTCGTTCCATCGCGGCGTTGCACGCGGCGGTGGCATCGGCTGCCGATGTGCCGATCGCAATCGGACGGCATGGTGGGAGAGTTTGATGCCAAGAGCTAAAGGCGACGGAAATGGCAGTCTCGAAGCTGCGGCAGAGCCCGTGGAGAACGCGCAGGCCGGGGCAACCGAGGCGATAGACGAAGGCGGCGAGGATCGAAGCGACATGGTCGCGACGGTTGCCACCGTTGCGGTCGTCGGCGTCGCCGCTGCAGTCTTTGAGGTGGCGCTGCTGCCGGGCATTGTGTCTGGGGGTCGCAGCCGTCGCTGTGCCGCGATATTTTCCAAGGATCGGCGGGGCATTGAACCCACTCTTCAGGTCGACGGTGCGCGGCGCCTACAAGCTCAGGCCACAAGACGCGCGAAATGATGGCCGAGGCGCAGGAACAGTTTCATGACATCGCGGCCGAGGTCCACGCCGAACAAGACGTCGCGACGCCGGCACCGAAAAGCTCCGGCTGTTTAAGCCGCGGATTTCGACCTCCGGCCCAAAATCGAGCCCGATGCAATCGACCGGGTACCAGGCTATTTCCGGTTTTGCAGTTCTTGTCAACGATCCTGAACGGACCGGCGCGACGTTGGCTGCGTCGCCGACCGGTCTCGTGACTTTATTCGAGCAAGGCCATGACCAAGATGAATTTGCGGATCGAGCACCAGGTGCCCGGGCGGGTGCGTATGAAGATACCGGCTGGCAAGGGCAATCCCGAACTCTTGCAGCAGATCAGCGAAGTCTTCGGTGTCATCCCCGGCATTGAAGAGATCACCGTCAATCCGACCACGGGCAGTGTCGTTCTGCACTACGACGCCGATCGCCACGATGAATTCCACGGCAACTTCCAGCAGCATTATGCGGCCCACGGCGCCGCCAATGGCGGATTGGGCGGCATGCACGGCGCCGACACCGAACTCGACAAATTGACCGGCAGCATCGAGGCGGAGGCCGAGTTCCTCGCCAGTCATTCCCATTCCGCGCGCGCCGTCGTCGACTTCGTCAAAAAGCTCGATCGCGAAATCAAGCTTGCGACCAACAACAGTGTCGACCTGAAAATCATCTTTGCCGCCGGAATCATTGCCTTTACGGTGCTCGAAGTCGGAGCGACCGCGGCGACGCCGGTATGGGTCACGCTCGCGATTTTCACCGTCAACCACTTCATCGAAATGCACGAGCGGCAGTTGCACAGCAATGCAAACGGCTCTCCGCGCTTGGCGCCGGTCCGGGTCAAAGGCTAGAGGTGCGAAAGGATCGGGGGTCGTCGTAAATGGAATTCTCGATCCGTCACTTTATTTCCGGCCGTATCCGGCTGCATCTGCCATCGCTGTGCCGGAAACAAAAGCTTGCCGAAGCCGCGGTCGCCTGGCTCGAAGCACAGCAGGGCGTGAAATGCGCGCGGCTGAACTTCGCCTGCGCTTGCCTCGTCATTGAATACGATCCTAGCTTCGAAGGCGCGCTGCGCGCGACGTTGGGCCGTCTGTCGCTGATGAGCCTCGACGATCTCGGCGTGCTGTTCGATCCGGCCCAGGTGCCTGCGGTGCGGCGGCCGGCGCCGCTGCCACAACCGGCGGCGCATCAGCCGCTGTGGCGGCGAACCCCGCTTGCGCTGCCGACACTGTCGCTGCTGATGGCGTTCAGCGCCAACCCGGTCATCGCGGCCATCAACATGCCGCTGATGCTATGGAACGCTTATCCGATCGCCTTGCGCGCCTGGCGGGTCATTCGGCGCGAGCGACGCCTCAACGTCGACTTCCTTGATACGCTCGCGATCGCGGCCTCGCTGATGCAGGGCAGTCCCATGGCCGGCGCGATCGTCACCTGGCTGATCAAGCTCGGCGATTGGATCCGCGATCTGACCGCGGCAGGTCAGCGCAAGGCGATGAGCGAACTGCTCGAATTCCAGACGAAATCGGCCTGGGTCATTCGCGACAACGTCATTATCTCGATACCGGCCGCCCAGCTCGTGGTCGGCGACGAGGTCGTCATCTATCCTGGCGAAATTATTCCCGTCGACGGCGAGATCATCGACGGTCACGCCATGATCGATCAGAAGACCATCACCGGCGAAGGCCTGCCGATCATGCGGGCGAAAGGTGAAGCTGTGTTCGCCGCAACCGTCGTCCGCGACGGCCAGTTGACGGTGCGCGCCATCCGCGTCGGCAATTTCACCACCGCCGGTCAGATCGCTCGGCTGGTCGAATCCGCGCCGATCGGCGATACCCGGATGCAGAACCACGCCGAGAAGTTCGCCGACCGGCTGGTCACGCCGACGCTGGGCCTGGCGGTCGGCACCGCCGCCATCACCGGCGATTTCAACCGCTTCCTTTCCCTGGTGATCGTCGACTATGGCACCGGCATCCGCGTTGCCGCGCCGACGTCGGTGCTCGCCTCCATGACACATGCAGCGCGCGCCGGCATCATCATCAAAAGCGGCGCCCACATGGAGCGGCTGGCCCAAGTCGACACCATGATTTTCGACAAGACCGGCACGCTGACCCACGGCTCGCCGGCTGTGCTCGACGTGATCAGCTACGAACGCGGCATCACCGACCGGCATCTGCTGGGGCTGGCGGCGGCAGCCGAAACGCGGCTGCAAGCATCCGGTCGCCGAGGCGTTGCGCGTCAAGGCGCGCGAGCTTGGCGCCAATGTGCCTTTTTGCGACGAGACCAAATATCGCATCGGCCTCGGCGTCGAAGGCCAGGTCAACGGCTATTACCTGCATGTCGGCAATGAGCGGCTGATGCGCCAGAGCGAGATCAACATCCGCGCCGCGGAAGCCGATCGCGCGGCGCTCGACAGCCAAGGCTATTCATGCATCTACGTCGCGGTCGATGGAACGCTTGCCGGACTTTTGCCGTTTACCGATCAAATCCGGCCGGAAAGCCGGCAGATCATCGAGCGGCTACACGCCATGGGAATCCGCAACAGCGTCATGCTCACCGGCGATAACGCCGTCGTGGCCCGATCGGTCGGCCGGCGGCTCGGCTTGTCCAACCAATTCGCCGACATGCTGCCGGCGGATAAAGCCGAAGTGATCCAGCAATATCAGCGTCAAGGCAATGTCGTGGCGATGGTGGGCGACGGCATCAACGATTCGCCGGCTTTAAGTTTCGCCGACGTCGGCATCGCCATGAAGCACGGCGCCGAGGTGGCGCGCGAATCGGCGGACGTCGTGCTCATGGAAGATTCGTTGTGGAAGCTGGTGAAAGCCGTGGAGATTTCGCGTGGTGCGGTTGGCCTCATTCGCCAGAATTATGCGATCGTCGCCGGGCTGAACACTTTGGCGCTTGGGCTGGCGCTTCCTGGCGGTTTGATCAGCCCGGAAATTACCGCACTTATCAGCAACGGTTCGGCAATTCTTGCGAGCCTGAACGGAATCCGCCCGATCCTGCGATACCAATGATCAAGGCCGAGCTAACGATCACGCTGCCGCCGGCACATCAACAGGCGCTTCAACGCGCCATCATGAATCTCGAAAACCAGGACTTCGCCGCCCGGCTGGCGGACTATGCCGGGCGGCCGATCTCGAAGGCGCTGCGGCTGATGCCGAAGGCCGCTACCGAGCGCTTCAACAAGGTCATCGAAACCGCCATCCTCAATTCTCTCAATATCGCCATCCGCTCGATCGAGCCGAATTCGAAGCGCCCGCCGGCGCAGCGCGCCGCGTCGGTGCTCGCCGGATTAAGCGGCGGCGTGAGCGGATTTTTCGGCATCGCCGCGCTGCCCATCGAGCTGCCGGTGACGACGACGCTGATGCTGCGCGCGATCGCCGACATTGCCCGCCATCATGGCGAGGACTTGTCGACGCTGGAGGCGCGCCTGGCCTGCGTCGAGGTGTTCGCGCTCGGCGTGCCGGAAGCGGAGCGCAACATGGGGCTGAGCTACTACGCCTCGCGCGCGCTCATCAGCCGCTTGGCCGCCAATGCGACCGGCGTCTTTGTCGACCGCGGCGTCGCCAATTTGTCGGCCCCGGTGGTCAGCAGCCTGGTTACCGAAATCGCCACACGATTTGGCATCGTCGTCACCGAGCGCTCCGCCGCCAGCGCGCTGCCGGTTCTTGGCGCGGTCGGCGGCGCCACGGTGAATGTCATTTTCATGAATCATTTCCAGCGCGTGGCACGCGGACATTTTGTCATCCGGCGACTGGAGCGCCAGTACGGACCGAACGTTGTTCGCGAGCTTTACAATGCACATGCGAAGCGACGCAGGATCGGAAGGTGATTAGCTTTCCCGATGGAAGCAAAGGCTAGCGCCGGTCCCGGCACGGAAGTAGCGACGACGTCGCCGCCGGGCGCGAACGGCACCGTGGATCCGCGGGTCGCCGGGCTGCGGCGCATGCGGCTCGTCGCGACGCTGTTGCTCGTGCTGATGACGGCCGTATTCATCGCCACGTCGGTGATGAAGGTCGATTGGATTTGGATTCCCTACGTACGGGCGTTTGCCGAAGCCGCGATGGTCGGCGCCTGCGCCGATTGGTTCGCGATCGTCGCCTTGTTCCGGCGGCCGTTCGGCCTGCCGATACCGCACACCGGCATCGTCCCGGACAACAAAGACCGGATCGGCGCCGCGCTCGGACGCTTCATCACCAATAATTTTCTCACCGCCGCGGCGATGCAGCAAAGATTGGCGCGGATCGACGTGCTCGGCTCGCTCGGCCGTTGGCTCAGCGAGCCGACGAACGCCAAGCGGCTGGGGGACTATTTCGCCGCTCTGTTGCCGCGCATCGCAAGCTCGCTTCCGGCGCAACAGATCGGCGAGTCGGTCGGCAGGCTGACGCAACAGGCGCTGGAAACCATCCCGGCCGCGCCGCTGGCGTCAAAGATGCTGGCTGTCATCTGGGCGCAGGGGGAGGCGCAGGCGTTTCTCGCGCACGCGATCGAATACAGCGAAACCTGGATTGCCGACAACAAGGCGTATCTCACCCGCAAGATATCGCAGCAATCCTCGCGCTGGATCCCGAAATGGATCGACAAGATCATCGCGGAAAAGGTCCTCAACGGCATGTTGAGCACGCTCGGCGAAATGCGCAATCCCGCTCATCCTTGGCGGGTTGAACTGCGAGCCGGGGTGGAGAAGCTGATCAGCGATCTCGCCACCGATCCGCAAATGCACGCGCGCGCGGAGGCCATCAAGGCCGAGCTTCTTTCCAGCCCGCTGGTGATCGAACAGGCCAGGACGCTTTGGGGTGAAATTGAACGCGGCCTCAACTCGGGAATTCCGGCACACTCGGCGTCGATTGCGCAGACCTGCGAACACGGATTGCAGGCAATCGGTCACTGGCTGCTCGAAGACGAGGCGCGCAGGATGCGGATGAATCGCCGGATATTGGCGGTCGCGCAGCAACTTCTGCTGCTTTATCGTTTCGACATCGGCGCCTATATCGAGCGCGTCGTTCGCGACTGGGATACCGCGACGTTGGTCGATCGGTTGGAATTGCAGGTCGGCAAGGATCTGCAATACATCCGCATCAATGGAACGCTGGTCGGCGGGCTGGTGGGATTATTGATCTTCATCGCGTCGAAGTGGATCGCGATGTTTTAGAGCATCAAAAATCGTTCACATGCGGGCAGTACGCTTCTCGGCTTTGGCCCAAGGGGAGCGGCAGGTGTTTCAGCCTCGGATGCTTGCTTTAAGCAAGCGGCTTTTGCCCGTCGTGCTCGGCGTTGGCGTTTACTTGGCGGCGTCTATCGTCGCCGGCTTTGCCGCCGGGCAGCGCGAAACCGAGACTCTGCGCGTCGCCGTCTATGACGTGCCGCCTTACGCCTACGTGGACAGTGACGGTTCGATTTCCGGCGTCAGTGTCGACCTGTGGCGTAGGGTGGCGGAACAGATGGAATGGCCGTTTCGGTTGATCCCGGTTGCCGACATGGAGTCGCTTCTCAGCGGCCTCGAGCAAGGTCGTTACGACGCGGCCATCGGCGCCATTACGATTACGCCGGAACGGGCGGCGCGTGTCGACTTCTCCTATCCCGCCCATCGGTCCGGGGTCGCGATCGCGCTTCGCAAGCAAACCGGGCCGATTTTTGCGCTCACGTCCTATTGGACGGCGGTTTCCGAGATGGGCCCCTTGATCTTTATCATTCTGGCGATGCTCATTCTGATCGGCATCGCGATGTGGATTGTCGAACGACGAGATCGTTCTACCGCCCAGGGGTCGGAGTCCGCGGTCGTCAGTCTGCGCGATGGCCTTTATTGGGCCGTCGTGACGATGACCACGGTGGGGTACGGCGACAAGACGCCGAAGACAATGCCGGGCCGCGTCGTCGCCACAGTATGGATGCTCTCAAGCCTGGTGTTGGTTTCGCTGTTATCGACCAGTCTGGTTTCGCGATTGACGGCCGAGCGTGTCGAGGCCCGCGACTTTGCCTCGTCGATCGATCTCCGCAAGAAAAAGCTTGCAGCGGTGGCGCAATCCTCGGGCGCGGAGTATCTCGACGAACTGCATCTGCAATACGCCAAATATAAGGACTTGCCGGAAGCGCTTGATTCGCTGGCAAACGGGCATTCGAACGCGGTGGTCAATAGCGTCGGAGCATTGCAGTACTTTGTCGCCAAGCGCTACGCCAAAGTTCTTGAGATACCGCAAGGCCTTCTCGCGCCCGCCTACATGGCGATCGCGCTCCCGGAGCATAGCGCGATCAAAAAGCCGATTGACCAAGCCTTGATCAGAATTACCAACAGCCCCGAATGGCGGACCCTCGAGGAACGGTTTTTTGTTCGCTAGCGTCGGATATTTTTTGGCCGATTCGTATCGTCATTGCGAGGAGCGATAGCGACGAAGCAATCCAGCTCTTCCGCAAGGTTCTGGATTGCTTCGCGTCGCTCGCAATGACGAAGACGATCCGACCCAGCCTTAGCCGTTTGGTGATGTGCGCCAAACTTAGGCACGCTCATCTGTTGCCGGCGCGGCTCAGCACTCGCCCGTGAAGTTCCTGGGGCTCTTCAGCATCAGCGCCAGCCGAGCCCAGGGGCAACATGTTTAAGGATCGCCTCGATGACGTGGGCGTTATAGTCGACACCGAGCTGATTGGGGACGGTCAAGAGTAGTGTGTCGGCCTCGGCGATGGCTTCGTCTTTGGCGAGTTGGTCGACGAGTACGTCCGGCTCGGCGGCGTAGCTGCGGCCAAAAATGGCTCGTGTGTCGTCGCCAAGGAAGCCGATCGTATCCTCGTCCTCGTTCCCGCCGCCGAAATAGGCACGGTCGCGGTCATCCACGAGCGCAAAGATGCTGCGGCTCACCGACACCCGCGGCTCGCGCGCATGACCGGCGGTCTTCCACGCCTCACGGAAGATCCGGATCTGCTCCGCCTGCTGTACGTGGAACGGACGTCCATCCTCGTCATTTTTGAGCGTCGAACTCTGCAAATTCATCCCGAGCTTGGCCGCCCAGTCTGCGGTGGCATTCGACGCGGCGCCCCACCAGATTCGATCGCGCAGGCCTTTCGAGTACGGCTCGACGCGCAGGAGGCCGGGAGGGTTCGGGAACATCGGTCGTGGGTTTGGGCGCGCGAAGCCCTCGCCACGCAGCACCTCCAGCAAGACCTCGGCGTGGCGTCGAGCCATGTCGGCATCGGTCATTCCCTCGGGCGGGGCGTAACCGAAGTAGCGCCATCCGTCGATCACTTGCTCCGGTGAACCGCGGCTGATGCCCAGTTGCAGGCGTCCGCCGGCGATGATGTCGGCCGCACCTGCGTCCTCTGCCATGTAGAGCGGATTCTCATACCGCATATCAATGACCGCCGTGCCAATCTCGATCCGCTTGGTCTTGGCGCCGACGGCAGCCAGCAGCGGGAAGGGGGAGCCGAGCTGGCGAGCGAAATGATGCACGCGGAAGTAAGCCCCGTCCGCACCGAGTTGCTCGGCAGCGACAGCCAAGTCGATCGATTGCACGAGGGCGTCGGCAGCCGATCGCGTCTGCGATTGGGGCGAAGCAGTCCAATGGCCAAATGACAGGAAGCCGATCTTTTTCATGGATATTGCGTCGTGGGGGATGCCTTCAGTTCTCGCTCTTCTAACCCGAAAAACTTGAACTGGAACAGGCCGTGTTCGCGAGGTCCAATAGTGCGGCGAAACAGGACCTCACGATCAATGAAATTCAAACTACAGTGAGCGCCGCGCTCAACGCGCTGACTCCGCCGTGGCCGATTATTTCGCCGGCACCGAGGCTTGCTCTACCTCGTCCGCGTGTATCGGCGCGAATGCGCCCGAACTCGAATCGTATATCATCAGGTCGCCAGTGCCGACATCGAAATACGCGCCGATCAGTTGCAGATGTTCCGCGTCGACCCGGGTGCGAATCTCGGGGAAGGTCATCAAGTTGTCCATCGTCCTCACAATCGACGCACGTTCGAGCCGGCTCAGATAGTCGGCATCCGAGGGACGGTGCGTTTCATCGACCGCTCGGGCCGCCGGCTCGATCAACGACATCCAGTTGTCGATAAAGTCGCCGACGGTCGGCCGATCGCGGTGCTCGACAAAGGCGCGCACGCCGCCGCAATGGGTGTGCCCCATCACCACGATGTATTTGACTTTCAGAATCTGCACGGCGAATTCGAGCGCTGCGGAAACGCCGTGGGTGAGGCCGCTCGGAGAGTACGGTGGCACCAGATTGGCGACATTGCGCACCACAAAGACCTCGCCCGGGTGCGCGTCAAAAATGACTTCGGGCGATACCCGGGAATCGCAGCAGCAGATGACCATCACCTCGGGCTTTTGCCCGGTCTGGGCGAGCTTATGGTAGCGGCTGCGCTCGAGCGGCAGGCGGGTTTCGACAAACGCGCGATAGCCGACGGAGAGTCGAGGCGGGAAGATCATACGGATGCCTTGTCGGGGGTTTGAACGTTGAGCGATGCCGGCGATGTGCCGCTGTTGCCGCCGCCCGCAAACTGGCTCGCTCCCCGGGTTTGCCGCTCCGGCCAGGGAAGCTGGTCGAAAGCCAACGGCCGTAGCGACGGCGCCCGCGATTTGGGGCCGAATTGGATCAGGCCGCGGTGCCGGAAATAGGCGATCGAAATAATGACGCTGATGGCGGGCAACAGCAGGCCACAGACGATAAAAGCTTCACGGCTGTCGATATGACCGATCATCCAATTGAAATTCATTCCGAAAAAACCGCTCAACGCCGTCACCGGAAGAAAGATCAGAGATACCAGCGTCAACCGATTGATCTGCTCGCCTTGCCGCTGGGCGATCGCGGTGGCGTTGTCGTGCATGATGTCGGACAGCCAGCGTCGGCGCTCGTAGATTTGCCCCTCGACGTCCTCGACCTGTTCGGCGTATTCGTTCAGTTCCGCGGCGCCGAGATCATCCATGCCGGGCACTGCCTCGATCCCCACAATCGCCGACCGCACACCATTGCTGTAGCGATTGAAGCTCGCCATGATTGATTGCAATTTTTGCAGCCGATTGCTCAAGTGCATGAAGTCCGTCGTCGGACCCTTGTCGAGGCGCGCGCGTAGCTCATCGAGCGCGGTATCGAGACTCTGAACGGCATGGTCGAGCGTGCCGATCAGGAGCTGGAGGAGAATTCCGGCGGCGGCATAGCGGCTGTCATCGAGGCCTTCGACGCGTTCGCCAAACTGCCGGCGAATTTCGTCGAGCGCGGCGCCATCGCCATTCCAGACCGTCAGAATGCAATGCGAGCCGGCGAAAACGTGGACCTCGTGGACGTTGCCGGACGGGTCGGCAATCCAGGTGACGGCGCGCAGCCGGTCACGCCCGATATACATTCTTCCGGCTTGGCCGAAGCGCAACGCCCAGGTGATGTCGGCGCTTTCCAGCCCCAGCTCGCCGAGAAGCGCTGTACGCTCCAGGTTGTCTCCGGCAAAGATATCGAGCCAGAAGAACTTGCCGGCCCGGATCTGGCCACGCATGTCGGCGGCGCTCGCGGCCAGCCGCACCCCGAATGTGTCGATCACCATGGCGACCATGGCAAGGTCCTTGGCAAGTCTTTAAATCCGACACGTGATCTGCAGTCACGTCATGGCACAGTCATCGATAGTTTTGTGACAGGCATTCTCAACAGTGATATGACGGCTGACAGGTCATACATAGAGCAACACGTCATACATAAAAGCAACACGTCGTACATAAAGCAAAAAGTCACCGACGCTCAACCAAGTCACACAATCAACCAAAGTCACACAATCAACCAAGTCACATAAGATCATGGCAATGTCGCAAGCGTCGCAAACCACTGAACGCACCGCCCGCCGGGTACGTCATGAGACAAAAACGCGGCTCCTCCAGGTGCGCGAAGTCAGCCGCATCACGCCGCAGATGGTCCGCATCGTCGTCGGTGGCGACGCGCTGGCGGGATTCATCAGCGCCGCTCACGACGATCATGTGAAGCTGTTTTTCCCGCAGCCGGGCCAGGACAAGCCGGTCCTGCCGACGCCGAGCCCCAACGGGCCGGTCTATCCGGACGGGGCGCCGCGGCCTGCGGCGCGCGATTACACGCCGCGTCGCTACGATGCTGCGGCCAATACGCTCGTGATCGATTTCGTGCTGCATGGCGACGGCCCGGCGGCGACCTGGGCCGCACAGGCGCGGCCGGGAGACTTCCTCGGCGTCGGCGGCCCGCGCGGCTCCTTCATCGTTCCTGACGATTTCGACTGGTACCTCCTTGCCGGCGACGAAACGGCGCTGCCGGCCATCGGCCGCCGTTTGGAGGAACTGCCGGCGGGCGGCCGCGCGGTCGTCGTTGTCGAAGTCGCCAACGCCGCCGAACAGCAGCGTTTCGACACGCGGGCTCGGCTCGAGATGCACTGGCTCCATCGCGACGACGCTGAGCCCGGTAATCCAGCGCTGCTGCAAAAGGCGATTGCCGAACTGTCGCTGCCGCCGGGCGAAGGCTACGCCTGGGTGGCGGCGGAGGCGGCGACCGCCAAAGCGCTGCGCCGCTACCTCGTCGATCAGCGCGGCTTGCCCAAGGAGCGCGTCAAAGCGGCCGCTTATTGGAAGCAGGGCGCCGTCGCCGTCCACGAGACCTACGACGACTGATTTCAGTCAGCCGTTACTCGCGAACATCGGATCGAAACGCACAGACAATGACGCCGTGCGTCATTGCTTTGCTTCCCGGCGCGGTAATGCGCGCCGTTACGTGATACTTCGGATTTCTCCGTAGCATTGGCGCTCGCTCGCGGCGAAGCCCGCAACCATGTTAGCGCTTGCATCAAAGCAGAGCCGCCGACATGGTGGATAGGTTGCCGGGAACGATCGTGAGCACGAATTCGTCGATATCCAGTCCGCGCATTTTTTACGGTTGGTTCGTTGTCGCGGGAACCTTTGCCGTCACCTTCGTTGGTTTCGGTTGCGCGTATTCGTTCAGCGACTTTCTGCTGCCGCTGCAGCAAGATTTCGCCGCTTCGCGCGGCTCAATCTCGCTGGTGTTTTCCATCGCCGGATTTTTATACTTCGGGCTCGGCGTCATCTCAGGCCCGCTGGCGGACCGCTACGGCTCGAAGCTTTTTGCTGTCCTCGGCATGATCCTTACCGGCGTTGGGCTTTGCGTCGCCAGCATCGCGCAGAGCCTGATCCAGGTTTATGCGGCGTATGGACTTGGCGTCGGACTCGGGATCGGTTGCGCCTACGTGCCGGCGGTGGGCGCGGTGCAGCGCTGGTTCCTGCGGCGCCGCGGCTTTGCTTCGGGACTTGCCGTCAGCGGCATCGGCGTCGGCACGCTGGTCATGCCGCCGGTCGCGCTGTTGCTGATCGATCGGCTCGGATGGCGTGAGACTTATCTGGTCCTCGGCGTCTTCGCCGTCGTCGTCGGCGCCGGAATGGCTTTTTTGATCGAGGACGATCCGCATAGCCGCGGCCTGGGCGCGGACGGCGATCCGCCGCGGGCCGGCCAAGCGACAGCGGCGGCGGGCGTCCCTGTCAGCGAAGCGATCACGTCGCGGCGTTTCATCGGGCTTTACGCGGCCTGCTTTATTTGCGCATTCGGGCTGTTTGTGCCGTTCGTGCACCTCGTGCCTTATGCGCTCGACCATGACGTCGACCAGAAGGCGGCGGCGCTTCTGGTCGGCGCGATCGGCGTCGGCAGCACTGCCGGGCGCTTTCTGCTCGGCGGCCTCGCCGACCGGCTGGGCCGGCCGCTGTCGTTTTTGCTGATGTTCGTCGGCATGGGCCTGTCATTTGTCATGTGGCTGTTCTCGATGAGCCTTTGGCCGCTGGCGGCCTTCGCGCTGGTCTATGGCGTGTTCTACGGCGGCTTTGTCGCGCTGGCGCCGGCGGTCGTGATCGATTATTTCGGCGGGCGTCATGCCTCGAGCCTGATCGGCATCCTCTATACCAGTGTCGCCTTCGGCACGCTGGTCGGCCCGGCCGCCGCCGGCTTTGCCTTCGACGTCAGCCACAGCTATACGCTGCCGATCCTGCTGAGCGTCGCGCGCCTATGCGATCGCCACCGCCATTCTCGCGCTGACATCGAAGGCTCCCGCGTCGCGCTAGGAGTATGATCCGGGAACACGCTTGCCCGGACTTGATCTTTGCGAAGGCCGGTCTTCACAAAACAAGAAGCCGCTCTTGATAAAAGACGAAGCCCGGCTTCGTAAAAGATCATGCGGCGGCACATCCGTGTGGCGTATAATTCCATTTGATGTTTGATCGGATCGTATGGCTGCTGGGAGCGGAATATGTCTCCTGAACAAGCCCATGCCGACGCGTTCTGCCGGCGCTTCGGATTGAAGATGCCGGTTTTGCTGGCGCCGATGGCGGGAGCGTCGGCGCCTTCGCTCTCGATCGCGGCGATGAACGCCGGCAGCCTCGGCGCCTGCGGCGCGCTCTTGATGCAGCCCGCCGAGATCATTGTCTGGGCGGACGAGGTCCGCACCAACGGCAACGGACCTTATCAGATCAATCTCTGGATTCCCGATCCGCCACCGCGGCGTGACCAGGCGCACGAGGCGCAAGTCCGCGCTTTTCTCGAACGCTTCGGGCCGCCGGTTCCGGCCAGCGCGGGCGACGGGACGCCGCCGGATTTTTCCGCGCAGTGCGAAGCGCTGCTTGCGATCAAGCCGCCGATCGTCTCCTCGGTCATGGGCCTCTATCCGAGCGCGTTCGTCGAGCGGCTCAAACGCGCCGGGATTACCTGGTTCGCCAACGTCTCGACGGTCGCGGAAGCGCGCGCCGCGGAAGCGGCCGGCGCCGACGTCGTGGCCGTGCAGGGCATGGAGGCCGGCGGACATCGCGGCTGTTTCGATGCGGCGCAAGCCGAGCGGCAATTGGTCGGACTGTTCGCGCTCATTCCCGCGGTCGTTGACGCGGTGAAAGTCCCGGTGGTCGCCGCCGGCGGCATTGGCGATGCGCGCGGCGTCGCCGCTGCTCTGCTGCTTGGCGCGAGTGCTGCGCAAATCGGGACCGCGCTGCTGCGCACTCCGGAGGCCAAGCTCAATCCCGCTTGGGCGGATGCGCTGGCGCGCACGGCGCCGGAAGAAACGATGGTCACCCGCGCCTTCAGCGGCCGCGCCGGACGCAGCATCGCCACCGACTATGTACGCGCCGCGGCCTCGGCCGAGGCGCCGCCGCCTGCTCCATATCCGGTTCAACGCGGCTTGAGCGCAGCGATGCGGCGGGAGGCCGACAAAGTCGGTGACGTGCAACGCATGCAGGCGTGGGCCGGACAATCGGCCCGCCTGGCGCGCGCGGAGCCGGCCGGCCAGGTGCTGCGCGACATCTGGGACGGTGCCCGCAAGCTGCTCGGCTGGAGCGCCGGCGGCTAAGCCAGCGAGGCGTAGACCAGCGTCCGGAAAAGCTGGCGGAAATAGTCGCGCTGGCGCGGCGCCTGCACCAGCATGATTGCAAACAGTTCTTCCTTCGGCGCGACCCAAAAATAGGTGCCGGCGACGCCGCCCCAGAAGAATTCCCCAACCGTGCCGGGCGTCTGTCCCATGCCGGACTCCCGCCGGACGGCGAAGCCTAGTCCGAATGTGTGTCCGGGCTGAAGGAGCGATGGGGTGCCGATGCGGACCTCCGGTGCGAGATGGCCGGAGGTCATCCATTCCAGCGTCTTGCGGCTGATGATGCGGGCGCCGCCAAATGTTCCGCCCTGATAGAGCATCTGCGCGAAGCGGCTGTAATCGTCGATGGTCGAGAACAGCCCGCCGCCGCCGGACTCAAAACGCGGGGCGGAGCGCATCTCGATGAGCTGCACAGGCGGTCCTCCGTCGGGATCGGCCGGGAACGGCTCGGCCAGCCGTTCGTATTTTTCCGGCGGCACAAAAAAGGCAGTGTCGTTCATGCCGAGCGGCTTGAAAATCCGTTCGCTGAGATACGCACCGAGGGTCTGTCCAGAGACGACCTCGATCACGCGGCCGATGACGTCGGTGGAGTGGCTGTAGTCCCACGAGTTGCCGGGCTGGGCGATCAGCGGCAATTTGGCGAGCTCGACCATGAATTCGGCGTTGGTCAGATCGCGGCTGAGAAATTTGTTCGAATTCGCCGGATCGCCGGTGAACAGGTTCGCCGCACCGTAGACACGCTGCACGGCCGAATTGCCCGTGAAGGCGTACGTCAGTCCCGACGTATGGCGCAGCAGATCGTGAACCGTGATGGCCTTTTTTGCGGCGACCAGGTCGAGCTTGCCGTCGGTCTCGACGCCGACTTTCAGATCCGTCAGTTCCGGAACGTATTTGGTGATCGGATCGGCGACGAACAGCTTGCCATCCTCGAGAAGCGTCATCAGCGCGACGGTGACGATCGGCTTGGTCATCGAGTAGATGCGGAAGATCGCGTTGGCGGGCAGCGGTGGACCGCCGGGCCGCAACGTGCCGATATCCCGCCGATACCCGACCTTGCCGCCGCGCGCGATCAGCATGGCAACACCCGGCACGTGCCGCGTGTCGACCTCGCGCTGCATCACCGCGGACAGGCGATCGAGACCAGCGGCGGTGAGCCCGATCTCGTCGGGGTCAATGACGGGCAGCGTGTGCAGGCGTGGCTGTTCGTTCATGAGCGGGTCCGGCGGGAGCTTGCGATCGGCAGAGGCGAAAGCCTGCCCCAGTCCGGACCAGCTTGCAACGCAAACAATTGCGAGGTTGAGGCGCGCCGGCGCGCGGTCACGCCGCTCGATCAGGCGTAGGTTAGAATGTCACCGGAGCGTAATGATTGAGCAGCGCCAGCGCGGCCAGCAGGACAAGGCCGATGGTCAGGCTCCAGCCGATCAGCTTTTTCTCGATCGGCAGCAGCGGCTCGACCGGGGCGCGGTCCAATTCTTCACGGATATTCGACTGAGCCATGACGCTCTCCACTTCAACTTGCCAGCGGCGGCGTGATGCCGCCGAAGAACAGCCACGAGATCAACAAGCCGACCCAGACGACGAAGCCGAACAGGCTGAGCAGATAAACGGCCGCCAGCTTGCCGAAGCCCTCCTGCCACAGCGTCTTGAAGTTCGACAGCACGCCGATCGAGAAGAAGGTGAGGATGAAGAAGATGACGCGGAAGGTATTGGCCTCGCCGATGGCAGCCGGCACTTTCTTCGCGATATCGGCCGGCGTGCCGAGCGCGAGATATAGTCCGACCACGAACGTGATCAGAAAGCCGATGATGAATTTCGGAAAGCGCTGCCAGATCTCTTTGGCTTTGGCCTTGTCCTGATCGCGCGTGACGTTGATGTGATTGGTCCAGATGTAGCCGAGCACGAAGGCCCAGATGCCGATGAAGATGTCGATGAATACCTTGATCGTTGCCGCGGTGCCGAGGATCCAGCCGGGCTGATAGTTGACGCCTTCGGCGGCGTTCTTGGCGAGGATCAGCGACTCGGTGATGCCGCCGGCGGCGACGGCGGCGCCGTCGGTCTTGACCGCAAGTCCCATCCAGGCGCCAGCAACCAGCGGTTCGTGCGCCAGGAATGCTTGCGCGAGAAACGGCAGGATCAAAACCTCGACCACGGCGAAGATCACGACCAGCGACGACACCAGGACCGGCACCACCGGCCGCGCGCGGATCGCGCCGCCGGTGGCGATGGCGGCGGAGACGCCGCAAATCGAGATGCCGGAGGCGAGCGGCGCCGCCCATTCGCGATTGAAGCCGAACCACTTGCGGGCGACGAAATACACCACCGCCCAATAGATCAGATAAGCCTCGACGATGGCAGCGACGCCGCGCAGAATCAGCGAGCTCGCGAGACCAAGCTTTCCCGCGGCCGTCACGGCGAAAACACCGCCGAGAATGACGATCGCGACCTTGATGTAGAGCTCCGGCCGCACCGCTTCCCGCACCGCCCCGGCAAAGCGGGGAAAGAAATTGGCGATGATCAGCCCGGCGATCAGCGCAAAAATATAGCCGCCTTCGTTGGTGAGCTTCAGCGACCAGCTGATGCCGAATTTCTGCTGTTCGGCCGGCGTGACGGCGGCGAAATTGGCAAAGTTGCCGATCACCCAGCTGGCGTATGCGATCCAGAACACGGCGGTGAAGGCGAGCGCGAACCGCGTCACGTTCGCCTTGAGCGCGGCGGCGCCCGCACTGAGCACGGCCAACAGCGCTACATAGGTCGCGATCAGTGCGCCGAAGCCGCCGAGCGAGGAGAAATCCTTAGAGGTGGTCTTGAGCGCCTGGCCGAGATTGCTCCAGACCGAGGTGGTCACCACCCAGCCGATCAGGTCGACATTAACGACCGCGGCCAAAGCGAGCACGAAAATCGCCAAGCCGAGCACGACGGCGAGCCAGTCCTCGTTGATCGGAGCGGTGACGGCGTCGGCGCGCTGCGGCCCAATGTGGTTAAGCGTTGTGTCGGACATACCATGAACTCGCCGGCAAAGAGCGGCGCTCCCGACAATGAAATCGTTGATGGGCCAGCGCAAAGTCAATGCGACGCGCGCAAATAAGAGAATCTTAGCTGGACGGCTCCGCTTCCAGCGAATGAACTCACCCAAAGGAGCCGGGCGACGACACAAGTTTTTCGCGCCGTCTGCGGCCCGGTCTCGCGGCGTTTGAAAGGGGTCGATCTAGGCGGCGCTTGGCTGTTGAGGCGGTCCATCTCGCGTTGGACCAACTGGCGGTAAAGCCCTTCACGCCGCACCAGCAGATCGGGCGCGCCGTCTTGAATGACTTTGCCGAGCTCCAGCACCACGACGCGGTCGAAATTGCGCACCGTCGACAGCCGGTGGGCGATGGCGATGACGGTGCGCCCATGCATCAGGCGGCCCAGTGCGTCGCGGATTGCTTCTTCCGATTCGCTGTCGAGCGCCGACGTGGCTTCGTCGAGCAAAAGCAGCGGCGCGTTCTTGAGGAAGGCCCGCGCGATGGCGATGCGCTGCCGCTGGCCGCCGGAGAGCTTGACGCCGCGCTCGCCGACGAGGGTGCGCATCCCGGCCGGCAGGCTCTCGATGAAGTCGCACCGCGCCGCGAACGCCGCGTCGCGCACATCATCATCGGAGGCATCCGGTTTGCCGTAACGGATATTCTCCATGACCGAGCGATAGAACAGGGAGATGTCCTGCGGCACCACGCCGATCGCTTCGCGCAAGCTCTCCTGGGTGACGCGCGCGATGTCCTGCCCGTCGATCAGGATGCGGCCATCCTGCACGTCATAGAAACGCTGCAGCAACGCAAACAGCGTGGATTTGCCGCCGCCCGAACGGCCGACCAGACCGACCCGCTCGCCGGGCATGAAGGTCAAGTTCAAGTGCTCGAAAATCTGCTGCCCTTCGCCGTAGCGGAAGTAGACATTCTCGAACTTGACGCTGGCGCCGCGGCGGACGAGCGGCGCCGCCTCCGGATGGTCGCGCAGATCGTGCGGCACCAACAGGGTGGCCAGCGCCTCGGACAGGCGCGCGACATGTTGCGTAATGTCGACCAGCGCTACGGCGAGATCGCGCGTCGCGTGCAGTACCGAAAGTCCGAGCGTGCAGATCAGCACCACGTCGCCGGTCGTGGCGGCGCCGCGCTGCCACAGCATGATCGCCCAGGCGAGCAGGCTCAGCGCCAAGATGATCGTCACCACGGCGTGAAAGATGCGAAGCTTCTCGAGGTAGAACAGGCTCCGCCGACGCGCCTCCATTTCGCGCTCGACGGTCGCTTCAAAACGGCGATGTTCCCGCAGCAAGCCGCCGAACGCGCGCACCAGCGGCATGTTGGTGACGACGTCGGTCATTTCGCCGTCGACCGCGGCGGCCTTGCTGGCGAAGTCGTGATGCAGCGGCCGGCCGCCGGCGGCGAGCCGAAACATGATCACGACCATGATGCCGGCAACGAGGCTCAGGCGTGCGGCCATCGGCACGCTGACGGTGAACACCAAGGCGATCGCCGCAACGGTTGCCGCGCACGGCGGCAGCACGTTCCAGACGAACATATTCTCGCCGGTGAATACCGCGTTGGACGTCGCGGTGACCCGGCTCGTCAGCGTGCCGGGCAGACGCTCGGCGAAATAGCTCGGCGAATGCCCGGTCAGGTGGCGGAACAAATCGCGCCGCAGATCGCCGGTGACGCCGACGAAGGCGAAATTTGCGATCCAGCTCGCCAGCCGCCACAACAGATTATCGGCGGCGATCAGCGATGCGAGCAGGCCGAACGCAATCCAGATGCCGGCGCCGTAGTGGTTGGAGAGCACGTCGACGAGATATTTGACGCCGTATTGCGTGCCGACCGAGCAGGCGACGGCGCCGAGAACCGCAGCGAGGATGACGGCATGGGCGACTGGCCGCTGCCGCACGTAACGAAGGATAAAGGCGAGGGGGCGGCCGGCGTAATCACACAGATCGGCCATGCGTATTCAATCTCCACTTGACGAAATCTGGCTGGGTCCCCCACGACCCGTGCAGCAGTCACCCGTGCATCGTGACAACGCCGAAAGGCGGAAATTTATCCATCCTCCAATTGCGACTTTTTCTCGCTTCGATGGTTCTAGCTTTACTGGGCTGCGAAGGGCGGCAAGTTGGACGTCAGACGTCTGCGGCGCGGCTCTCAGACCGAGGCTCCGCGTGTCAACGTTGACGCCTCAACAAACGAAAAGTTCCCCACGTCGCAAAAAATAAAGTTCCCCATCCTCATTTGAAACATTTGGCTCGTTCTTGGTTCTTGGTTCTGTGCCGGGAACTCACGGGGGCGCTGGGACGCTCCCCAGGACATACCTGAGAGAAAGGTCAAATTTGATGCATATCGCCCAGGTCGCGCCGCTGACGGAAGCGATCCCGCCCAAGCTTTATGGCGGGACCGAACGTGTCGTGTCGTGGCTGACGGAAGAACTGATCGCGCTCGGCCACGAGGTCACGCTCTTTGCCAGCGGCGACTCGGTGACCTCGGCGCAGCTCGACGCGGTATGGCCGCGCGCGTTGCGGCTCGACGGCTCGGTGCGCGATCCGAACGCGCTGCATATCGTGATGCTCGAGCGGGTCTATCAGCGCGCCGCCGAGTTCGATTTTCTCCATTTCCACCTCGACTATTATCCGTTCTCGCTGTTCTCCCGGCAGCCGATCCCGTTCGTCACCACCTTGCACGGCCGTCTTGATTTGCCCGAGCATCAGCCGGTTTTCGACACATTTTCGTCGATTCCGGTGGTATCGATTTCCAACGCGCAGCGGCGGCCATTGCCGCAAGCCCATTGGGTGCGCACCGTCCATCACGGATTGCCGGAAAAGCTGCTGCAGCCGAAACCCGTCAAGCCGTCCTACTTCGCCTTCCTCGGCCGCATCGCGCCGGAGAAGGGCATCGATCGCGCCATCCGCATTGCGCGAGCATTGCGGCGTGCCGCTGAAGGTCGCGGCCAAGGTCGACAATGTCGACCGCGAATATTTCGAAGAGCAAATCCAGCCGATGATGAAAGCGGCCAAGGTCGACTACATCGGCGAGATCAACGACGCGCAGAAATCGGAGTTCTTGAGCGGAGCGATGGTGCTGCTCGTGCCGATCGATTGGCCGGAGCCGTTCGGGCTTGGTGATGATCGAGGCCATGGCCTGCGGCACGCCGGTCATCGCCTTCAATCGCGGGCTCGGTGCCGGAAGTGATCGAGGATGGCCTCACCGGCTTTATCGTCGAGGATATCAACGGCGCGATCGGCGCGGTCGACCGGCTTGAGCCATTTGTCCCGCCAAAAGATCAGGCGAGCGTTTTGAGGAGCGTTTCACCGCGCGCCGCATGGCGCAGGATTATCTTTCGGTCTATCGCCGCCTGACCGACAAGGTTGCGCCGCATCTGCGGCTGGTCGCCGACGACGCACCGGCTTTGTAGCGTCGTCGGATTATTCCGTCGCTTCAGCGGGCCGCGTTTCCGGCATCAGGAGCCAGACGACGGCCAAGCCGACCAGCGCGATCGCCGCCAATCCGGCAAACGCCGCCGGACTGCCGAGGTGGTCGGTCATATAGCCGGCAAGCGTGGCGCTGAGCGACGCGCCGATGCCGACAAAAGTGCCGACGATGCCCTGGCCGAGATTGAAGTGGCCGGTGCCGCGCGTGAGATCGGCGACCACGAGCGGCACCATGACGCTGAACACCGCGGCGGTCACGCCATCGAGAAGTTGCACGAGGACGAGCAGCTCCGGGTTTGTCACCGACGCAAACAGAATGCCGCGAATAGGCAAAGCGGCGAAGCCGATCAGCAACAATGGCCGCCGGCCCCAAATCTGAGCGCGCTGGCCGATCCAGGGCGACAACGCGGCGACCACCAATTGCGGCACGACAATGCAGGCGGCGATCAAAACCGGCGCCCAGCGGGCCGAGCGCATGGTCACGGCGCTGCCCAAGCAACGGCAACATGGCCGCATTGGCAAGATGGAAAAGCAGCAGACAGCAGGCGAAGATCATCAGCGGCCGGTTCTGCATCAGCTCGCCCGGCTTGGTCCGCGGCTTGTCGGCGCGCCGCTTCGGCGTGGCGCCATGCGCGCGCTCCGGATCGATTTCGGCTGCGGCGATGTTGCGCAGCGCCAGCAGCGCCGGCACGAGCAAGAGGACGGTGACGATGAAGACGGCGCGCGGGGAAAAATAGCCGACGGCGCCCATCGCGGCCGCCGCCAGGCCGTTGCCGATGGAGGCGAAGCGGGCGTTGCGCCCCAGCCGTTCGCTGATCGCGGCATGGCCGACGAGACCGAGGCTGATCGCGGCGATCGCCGGGCCGAGCACGCAGCTTGCCAGCGCATGCACACTGCCGCCGACAAGCACCATCGGAAAGATCGGCAGCGCGGCGTAGCCCAGGGCGCTGAAGCAGATCGCCGCAACCGCGATGCCGGCGACGAGGCGCTCGGAGCGCGCCGCGTCGACCAGCGCGCCGCCCGGCATTTGTCCGATCAAAGAGACGAAACCGGCGGCGGAAAGGACGAGGCCGATATCGACCTGCGTCCATTTTTGCGTGGTGAGAAAGACCGAGACGAACGGCCCGAAGCCGGTTTGCACGTCGGCGACAAAGAAGATGAACCAATCAAGCCCACGCAGGCTGCGCGCCGACGGCGCCAGCGGCGGTTCAGCCGTGTCCGGCTGCTGGCGGGGCGGCGGCGTAGACTCGTCTCGCGCCCGCCGCGCTGGTCCGGACTGTCGCCGAAGCGGCGTAGTGGTTCCGCGGACAGGAGACATCTCCAGCACTATTGCTATTCGGGCAGCGGTTCGAGCTTGCCGAGCGCGCCGAGGACGACCACGGGCTTGCCGTCCTTGTATTCGGGCGCGGTATTGACCTGATCGCGGGTCAATTCCAGCGCGATCCGTTGGCCCGGTTTGCCGGGCTCGGGAAAATGCAAGCGCATTCCATTCCACCGCGATCTTGCGGCTGCCGACGCCGAGGAAGCCGCCGAAATCGATGATCGCGGCGCGCACCTGTCCGGCGCGGTCGACGAGCACGTCGACGATCCGGCCCATATCCTCATCGGCGGCGCTGCGCACCTCGCGGCCGAGGACGCCTTCGACTTCGTGCTTGGCGAGGATGGTCATCTCGGGCGCGGCGGGTGGCGGAGCGGGATTTGCGGCGGGTGGCGCCGCCGAATTCCCGGCCGGCGGCTCGGCCTTGTCCGTATCATTCTCGGCAAACGCCACGGTCACGACGACCGTCAGCGCCAACCATGCAGCCGCCGCCAGCACCGATCGGAGAAGCCCGTGCATGCCGCCTCCAGCGATGTGTTCTTCACCCCACTAAGCCGGCGAAGCCGGTCCTGGTTCCACCGGGGTTCCAAAGCGGCTTCCATGTCCGCCACGGTTTGGCGCCGCGCGCAGTCAGCGGGAATGAACGATGGAGACCTGGATGCCGCCATCGATTCGCGGCGTATCGAGTGAGACCGTCTCATTGTGCCGGCGGAACCGCAGATCGACGTGGGATGATCCGAGCTGAAGATTGTGCAGCATCACTTCATCAAGAAACGACGGCAGCCGTGGATTGCTCAGCGTGATCTCGTTGCTGAACGGATCGAATTCGAGCCCAAGGCACGCTTGCAGAAGCGCGAAGGGAGTAGCGGCCGCCCAGGCCTGCGGCGAATATGCCACCGGATAGAGCGTCGGGCCGTGACCGTGTTGGCGCTGGAAGCCGCAGAACAATTCCGGCAGGCGCCGATGGTCCATATACGTGCCGGCATGGAAAATGCCTTCGAACAGCGTGTCGAGCGGCTGCTTCAGTCCGTAGCGCGCCAAGCCGAGTGCGATCAGTGCGTTGTCGTGCGGCCAGATCGAACCGTTGTGATACGACATCGGATTGTAGCGTGGTTCGCCGCGCGCCACCGTGCGGATTCCCCAGCCGGAGAAGAAATCGGACCGCAGCAGTCCCTTGGCGACCAGCGCCGCGCGTGCCGGATCGGCGATGCCGGTGAACAGCACTTGCCCGGCATTCGACGTGCGCACCGCGCACGGTTTTTTGGCGCCGTCGAGCGCGAGCGCATAGGTCTCGATGTCCGGGCACCAGAACGCGGCTTCGAACTGCGCGGCGAGCTTGGCTGCTTCGCGCATCGAGCTTGTCGGCGTCGCCGTCGCGTCCGATGCGGCGTGCGCAGCGCGCGGCCATGCGCTTGGCGGCGTATACATAACCCTGCACCTCGGCGAGCGCGATGGCGCCTTCAGCCAATCGCCCGTCGGCGTGGAAAATCGCGTCCTGCAAATCCTTCCAGCCCTGATTGGCGAGACCTTGCTCGCTCGCGCGCAAATACTCGACAAAACCGTCGCCGTCGGGATCGCCCGGACCGTCGATCCAGTCCAGCGCGGCTTCGATCGCCGGCCACAGCGCGGCGATGGTCTCGACGTCGCCGGTGCGTTCCAGATAAAGGCCGGCGAGCAGGACGAACAGCGGCGTCGAATCGACGCTGCCATAATAGAGCCCGAACGGCACTTCGCGGAGCGCCGCCATCTCGCCACCGCGCATCTCATGAAGAATTTTTCCCGGTTCGGCGTCGGCGAGCGGATCGGTGGTCTTGGCCTGATAGGCGGCGAGGCGGCGCAGCACGCCTCGCGCCACGTCAGGGCTCCACCACAGCATCTGCAACGCCGTGATCAGGCCGTCGCGGCCGAAGGTGGTCGAGAACCAGGGGATGCCGGCGTAAGGGTAACGGCCCTGCGGCGTATCCGTCATCAGCATTTCCAGATCGGCAGCCGAGCGGCACAGCATCTCGTTGAAAAGCTCGTTCGACGTTTCGACGCTGGTACGGCCGCTTGCTTCGGCGCGCGGTTCGCGGCGTGCCTTGATGAGGGCGCGCAGGAACGGCACTGGCCGGAGCTCCACCTGATTGCAGCCGGCGGCGAGGAAGATCGGACAGGCCTCGCCCGGGGCAAGGCGTAGATTGTACAGGGCGCCGTTCGTCGCCAATTTGTCGGGCGGCGGATCGAAGGTCAGCGTGGTGCGGCGCAGCTTGTCGTCGAGGCCATGATAGTTGAGCAGCACCTGGTCGTTGCCGCGCAATTGCGCCGTCGCGGTGCCGCGCCGCTCCCGACGCGCGCCGCGCACTTCGAACAGATCGGCAAAGTCGTTGGCGAAGAGGATCGACAATCGCACGTCGATCGTCCGATCGCCGTAATTGCGCACGCCAAGCCGCTGATAGGCGGTGTCCCGCCACAGGAAGATGGTGCGCAGCAGGTGCAGCGTGTCCTTTTCCAGGACGATGCGCTGATCCGCGAACACGTCGGGGTTGGTGAGATCGACGACGAGCGCGGCATTGTCGTCGCGCAGGTTCGAGCCCAGCAACAGCGGCGGCGCGCCATTCACCAGGAGCTGCAGGCGCGACAGAAACCGGGTGTCGCAGTGGAACAGCCCGTCGGTGCCGCCCGCCGCTGCACCGATGTCGCCAAAGCTATCGAGCACAATGAAGGTATCGTTATGCTTGAGCGAGCGCCGCGGCCGCGAGGCGGATTGGGTGGCGGAAATGTAGAACAAATCTTCCGCGTGAACGGTGTCCGCAGAAGCCTGCGCAGTCGCCCTGGTGGCCTTTGCACCAATCTTGGCGGCAGTCTTGGAAGCGGTTTTGGCAGCGGTTTTAGCGGCGGTCTTGGGAGACATTGTTCTTTCGCTCAGCCTGGTGGTTGTGGCGGCCTCATCGAGCCTAGTTTGGGATAATGATAAGACTATGCACTGTCTGGGATGCATGTCGGCTTCGATCTGCCTGCATGGCGCCGACCAGGGTGTTTGCGCCTCCTCCAAGGCGCGATGATACAAGCGGTTTTTGGCAACCGCCGTGCGGCGATCGGGCCGGCGGCTGCAGGACGTGGATCGGAAATGCGAAATATCCCGGCAACGAGGCAAATACCTTAAGCAACAAGAGTTCCGGCGCGAGGAAGAAATTTCGGGGTGGCGGCCGGCGCCCGGGGAGCAGAAGCCCCGCGCGTGGATGGGCCTTTTGGATACATGCCGAATTGCCGTGGCGAAATGGCTATGGCGAAAAGGCTGGCGAACTATGGAATAATGAACTACCAGAAGGCCCCGGTTGGGTGTGCCCTGGTCGGGCGTGAAGATTGCGTCATTCGGAGAATCCCATGGCTAACGCAGCGATAAAAGAGAAAGGAACCCGCCGGCAGCGATGCGAACACAATCAAAGCGGAGCAGGAACTGACGGACGGGTTTCACCTCGTTATCGATGCGCTCAAGCTCAATGGCATCAACGACGATCTATGGCGTGCCGGGAATTCCCGATCACGGACCTCGGCCGCATGGCGCAGGCCGCGGGCATGCGCGTCATCTCGTTCCGGCATGAGCAGAACGCCGGCAACGCCGCCGCGATCGCCGGCTTCTTGACGAAAAAGCCCGGCATTTGCCTGACGGTGTCGGCTCCCGGGCTTTCTCAATGGCCTGACGGCGCTGGCCAATGCCACGACCAACTGCTTTCCGATGATCCTGATCAGCGGCTCGTCCGAGCGCGAGATCGTCGACTTGCAGCAGGGCGACTACGAAGAGATGGACCAGCTGGCGATCGCCAAGCCGCTCTGCAAGGCGGCGTTTCCGCGTGCTCCACGCCGCCGACATCGGCATCGGCGTGGCGCGCGCGATACGCGCCGCCGTTTCCGGTCGTCCGGGCGGCGTCTATCTCGATCTGCCGGCCAAGCTTTTCTCGCAAGTGATGGACGCGGACGCCGGAGCCAAGTCGCTCGTCAAGGTCATCGACCCGGCGCCGGCCCAGCTTCCCGCTCCCGCGGCGGTCAAGCGTGCGCTCGATGTGCTCAAGAGCGCAAAGCGTCCGCTGATCATTCTCGGCAAAGGCGCGGCCTACGCGCAGGCCGATGACGGCGATCCGCGCGCTGGTCGAAAGGAGCGGCATTCCTTTTCTGCCGATGAGCATGGCCAAGGGTCTCCTGCCCGACACGCATCCGCAGTGTGCGGGCGCGGCGCGCTCGACGGTGCTGAAAGACTCCGACGTCGTGATGCTGATCGGCGCCCGCCTCAACTGGCTGCTGTCGCACGGCAAGGGCAAGACCTGGGGCGAGCCCGGATCGAAGAAGTTCATCCAGATCGACATCGAGCCGAAGGAAATGGACAGCAATGTCGAGATCGCCGCTCCGCTGGTCGGCGATATCGGCTCGTGCGTGTCGGCGCTGCTCGAAGGCATCGGACGGCAAGTGGCCGGCGCCGCCGGCCGACTGGATCGGCGCCGTCAATGCGAAGCAAGGAAGAGAACATCGCCAAGATGGCGCCGAGGCTGATGAAGAATTCGGCGCCGATGGACTTCCATAGCGCGCTCGGCGCGCTTGCGCACCGTCATCAAAGAGCGGCCGGACGCCATCCTCGTCAACGAAGGCGCCAACACGCTCGATCTCGCGCGCGGCATCATCGACATGTATCAGCCGCGCAAGCGCCTGGACGTCGGCACCTGGGGCGTCATGGGCATCGGCATGGGCTATGCCATCGCCGCGGCGGTGGAGACCGGCAAGCCCGTGCTGGCGGTCGAAGGCGACAGCGCCTTCGGTTTCTCCGGCATGGAGGTGGAAACGATCTGCCGCTACAACCTGCCGATCTGCATCGTCGTCTTCAACAACAACGGCATCTATCGCGGCACCGACGTCAATCCGACGTGGCGGCTCGGACGCGGCGACAACCGTGTTCGTCAAGGACGCGCGCTACGACAAGATGATGGAAGCGTTCGGCGGCGTCGGCGCCCACGTGACAACGCCCGACGAGCTGAAGCGCGCCGTCAACGAGGCCATGGACTCCGGCAAGCCGACCCTCATCAACGCGGTGATCGACCCGGCGGCCGGCAGCGAGAGCGGCAATATCGGCAACCTCAACCCGCAAAGCGTGATTCGCAAGAAATGAAAAGGAGCAGCGCGATGGCAACGCGCAAGAAAGCAAAATCCAAAGCGCGCGCGAAAAAGCCCGCGAAGAAGGCGGCGAAGCTCGCGGCCAAGAAGCCGGCGGCAAAATCGGCGACAACGCCTGCGGCGGCAGCGGCGCTGCCGCGGCCTTCAGCAAAACCTTGGGGCCAAGCGGGCAGGGCGCTCGACGGCGTGCGCATCCTCGATTTCACGCACGTCCAGTCGGGGCCGACCTGCACGCAGCTGCTCGCCTTCATGGGCGCCGACGTGATCAAGGTGGAGCGGCCGGGCATCGGCGACATCACGCGCGGCCAGCTGCGCGACGTGAAAGGCGCCGATAGTCTCTATTTCACCATGCTCAACGGCTCCAAGCGCTCGATCACGATCGACAGCAAGCACCCAAAGGGCAAGGAAATCCTCGATCGGCTGGTGCAGGAATGCGACGTGCTGGTGGAGAATTTCGCGCCGGGCGCGCTCGACCGCATGGGGCTGACCTTCGAGCACATCCACAAGCTCAATCCGCGCATGATCGTCGCCTCGGTGAAAGGCTTTGGGCCCGGGCCGTACGAGGACTGCAAGGTCTACGAGAACGTCGCCCAATGCGCCGGCGGCTCGGCGTCGACCACCGGCTTCCGCGACGGACCGCCGCTGGTGACCGGCGCGCAGATCGGCGATTCCGGCACCGGGCTGCATCTCGCGCTCGGCATCGTCGCGGCGCTCTATCAGCGCACCCGCACCGGCCGCGGCCAGAAAGTGCTCTGCGCCATGCAGGACGGCGTGCTCAATCTCGCGCGGGTGAAATTGCGCGACCAGCAGCGGCTCGCGCACGGCCCGCTCGCCGAATACAGCCAGTACGGCGAAGGCGTCGCGTTCGGCGATAGCGGTGCCGCGCGCCGGCAACGATTCCGGCGGCGGCCAGCCCGGCTGGATCCTCAAGTGCAAGGGCTTCGAGACCGATCCCGACGCCTACATCTATTTCATCACCCAGGCGCCGGTATGGGGCGCGATCTGCGACGTCATCGGCAAGCCGGAATGGAAGACCGATCCGGATTACGCCACGCCCAATGCGCGGCTGCCGCGGCTGCAAGCACATCTTCGCCACCATCGAGCAATGGACCATGACCAAGACCAAGTTCGAGGCCATGGACATCCTCAACAAGCTCGACATTCCCTGTGGGCCGATCCTGTCGATGAAGGAGCATTGCCCACGAGCAGTCGCTGCGCGCCACCGGCACCGTGGTCGAAGTCGATCATCCCACGCGTGGGACGTATCTCACCGTGGGCAACCCGATCAAATTGTCGGACTCGATCGCCGACGTGCGCCGCTCGCCGCTCCTTGGCGAACACACCGACGAAGTGCTACGCGAGGTGTTGCGGTTATTCGGACAAGGAGATCGGCGAGATCAAGGCGTCCGGCGCGATCAGCGCGCCGGAGAAGAAAGCCGAAGCGGCGTAGCCAACGGATCGTCGTCCCCGCGAAGTGCCGGGGACCCAGTTCAAGTCCAGCCATACGGATCGGTGATGCTGGACGATGCCCGCCGATGCGCGGCGCGATGAGCGGAAGGATAAGAGTTCTACGATGCGTATTGTCGTTCACGGCCAGCAGGCGTTCGGCAAGGCGGTGCTCGAAGCGCTGATCAAGCGCGGCGACAATGTCGTCGCCGTCTATGTCGCGCCGGAGAAGGAGGGCGCCAAGGCCGATCCGCTCAAGGAGGCGGCGCTGGCGGCGAAGCTGCCGGTCTATCAGCCGGACTCCTATCGCAAGCCGGAGGTGTGGGAAGAATTCCGCGCGCTCAAGCCCGACCTGCAGGTGATGGCTTTCGTGACGCTGTTCGTGCCGGAAGAATTTCTCAACATCCCGACCCACGGCTCGATCCAGTATCACCCGTCGCTGCTGCCGGCCTATCGCGGACCGAGCGCGATCAACTGGCCGATCATCAAGGGCGAGACCGAAACCGGATTGTCGATCTTCTGGCCCGACAACGGCCTCGATACCGGCGACGTGCTGATCCAGAAGAAGACGCCGATCTCGGCAACCGACACGCTCGGCTCGGTCTATTTCGATCGGCTGTTTCCGATGGGGGTCGAGGCGATGCTGGAGGCGGTCGATCTCGTCAAAGCCGGCAAGGCGCCGCGCATCAAGCAGGACGAGAGCGAAGGCGACCTATGAAGGCCGCTGCGGCCCCGACAATGCCCACATCGATTGGGGCCGGCCGTGGCAGGAGATCGATCGCCTGATCCGCGGCTGCAATCCGGCGCCCGGCGCCTGGTCGAAGCTCGACGGCGCGACCTGAAAATCTTCGACGCCAAGCCGCTGCCGGCGAAGGACCCCAAGGGCATCGCCGGCAAGATGGGCGAGATCGTCGCCGTCGAAGCGACGGCTTCACGGTCGTCTGCGCCGACGGCCGCTTCAAGGTCACCCGCGTGCAGCCCGCCGACGGCAAGAAGATCGACGCCGCCGAATGGGCCAAATCCGCCAACGTCGCCGTCAAAGCGAGGTTTGCGTGAGGTCTGCCGACCTTGCTCCGCGTACGCTCTTTCCCGTCCGCTCGTTCGTTTGATTGGATCATCGCACATATGCCTGCCTCGCAGCATCACAATCCCGAAGTCCGACATCGAAATCTCGCAGGCCGCCAAGAAGCGGCCGATCCTCGACATCGCGCGCGAGCGACTCGGCATCGCGCCGGAAGATCTCGAGCCCTATGGCCACTACAAGGCCAAGCTGTCGATGGATTTCGTCAAGTCGCTTCAAGGCCAAGCCGAACGGCAAGCTCATCCTGGTCTCCGCGATCACGCCGACGCCGGCGGGCGAGGGCAAGACCACGACCACGGTCGGCCTCACCGACGCGCTCAACCACATCGGCAAGAAGGCGATGCTGTGCCTGCGCGAGCCGTCGCTCGGGCCGTCGTTCGGCATGAAGGGCGGCGCCGCCGGCGGCGGCTACGCCCAGGTCGTGCCGATGGAGGACATCAATCTCCATTTCACCGGCGATTTCCACGCCATCACCTCGGCGAACAATCTGCTCGCCGCGATGCTCGACAACCACATCTATTGGGGCAACGCGCTCGGCATCGACCAGCGCCGCGTGGCGTGGCGGCGCGTGCTCGACATGAACGACCGCGCGCTGCGCTCGATCGTCTCCTCGCTCGGCGGCGTCGCCAACGGCTTTCCGCGCGAGGACGGCTTCGACATCACGGTCGCCTCCGAGGTGATGGCGATCTTCTGCCTCGCGCGCGATCTCGACGATCTCAAGAAGCGGCTCGGCAACATCGTCGTCGGCTACACCCGCGACCGCAAGCCGGTGCGCGCCGGCGATCTCAAGGCGCACGGCGCGATGGCCGCGCTGCTCAAGGAGGCGCTGGCGCCCAATCTGGTGCAGACGCTCGAAGGCACGCCCGCCTTCATTCATGGCGGCCCGTTCGCCAACATCGCGCATGGCTGCAACTCGGTGCTGGCGACGACGACCGCGCTCAAGCTCGCCGACTATGTGGTGACCGAAGCGGGCTTCGGCGCCGATCTCGGCGGCGAGAAGTTCTTCGACATCAAGTGCCGCAAGACCGGGCTGTCGCCCGATTGCGCGGTGCTGGTCGCCACCATCCGCGCGCTCAAGATGCACGGCGGCGTGAAGAAGGAGGACCTCAAGACCGAGAACCTCAAGGCGCTCGAAGCCGGCATGGGCAATCTGCAGCGCCATGTCGAGAACATGCAGAAGTTCGGCATCGTGCCGGTGATCTCGATCAACCGCTTCTCCGCCGACACCGACGCCGAGATCGCGCTGGTCGAGGAGAAGTGCAAGGCGCTCGGCGTCGAGGCGCTGATGGCCGATCATTGGGCCGAGGGCGGCGAGGGCGCCGCCGACGTCGCGCGCGCGGTCGTCAAGATTTGCGACAGCGGCAAGAGCAAGCTCAAGCTGCTCTATCCCGACGACATGCCGCTCTATGAGAAGATCCGCACCATCGCCAGGGAAATCTACCGCGCCAAGGATATCGCCGCCGACAAGTCGGTGCGCGACCAGCTCGCGGATTTCGAGGCGATGGGCTACGGCAAGTTCCCGATCTGCATCGCCAAGACCCAATACAGCTTCTCGACCAATCCCGACGCCAAGGGCGCGCCGGCCGATCACGTCATCCCGGTGCGCGAGGTGCGGCTCTCCGCCGGCGCCGAGTTCGTGGTCGCGATCTGCGGCGAGATCATGACCATGCCGGGCCTGCCGAAGGTGCCGGCCGCCGACTCCATCGACGTCGGCCCGGACGGCAAGATCGTCGGATTGTTCTAGGCATGATCCCGAAAAGTGGAAACCGGTTTTCGGAAACGATCATGCCCTAACGCAAAATCTAGTTTCCCCATCGCGGCCGTTGCGGCAGGCGATCAAACAACGAGGTGTAACAATGCTAAAGTTCTATTACAGCGGCGCGCCAAATCCGACCAAGGTCGCGCTGTTTCTCGAAGAGGCCGGGCTGCCCTACGAGGCCATCCCGATTGACGGCCGCAAAGGCGAGCAGCACAAGCCGGAATATCTGGCGATCAATCCAAACGCCAAGGTGCCGGCGATCGTCGACGGTGACGTCACGGTGTTCGACAGTAACGCGATCCTGCTCTACCTCGCCGAGAAGACCGGCAAGTTCCTGCCGGCGAAGGGCGACAAGGCGCGCGGCGAGCTCTTGTCGTGGCTGATGTTCGTCGCTTCCGGCGTCGGTCCGTATTCCGGCCAATCGGTGCACTTTCGCATGTACGCGCCGGAGAAAAACGAATACGCCATCAATCGCTACGCCTTCGAAGCGCAGCGCCATTTCGGCATTCTCGATGCGCGACTGGCCAAGCAGAAATACATGCTCGGCGACACCTACACGATCGTCGACATGGACGGTGTGGGGCTGGGCGCGCGGCTATGCCGCTCGTGCTCGGCGAAGCGGCATGGGCGAAATTCCCGCAACCTCAAGCGGCTGGTCGAGGAGATCAGCGCGCGGCCGGCGGCGCAGCGCGCCGTCACGCTCAAGGACAAGCACAAATTCAAGACCGAGATGGATGACGACGCGCGCAAGGCGATGTTCCGCCACATGCACGAGAAGGTCGCGTAAAATCGTAGCAGTGGGTTGGCCGCGTAAGCCGGCGTAACCCACCATGCAGCATCGCCGGGTTACGCCGCTTCGCGGCTAACCCACCCTACAAGATTAGAACATCCCCATGCGTTCGCTAGCGATAGTGCCGGTGAGGAGCAGCACGCCAAACAGCATCACGACCACCGCGGCGCCGACCTCGACGCCGCGCAGCAGCAACGTGCCGTAGCCGGCGCGTGTCGCCGCAAACCGCGTCGCCACGGCCTTGGCGCCGACCGCGAGCGTGGCGATCGCCGCGACGGTGATCGCGGTGCCGACGCCCATGACGAAGGTCGAGGCGACGCCGGCCCAGAACAATCCTTGAGCCAGCGCAAAGACGAGGACGATGATCGCGCCCGAGCAGGGCCGCAGACCGACCGCGACGATCGCCGAAAGCCCGCGCCGCCAGCCGCCGGGTCCGGCCAATTCCTCAGGCTCGGGCCCGTGCGCATGGCCCCATGGCAGCACGCTTTCCTCGTCGTCGTCGTCATGCCGATGAGCGTGCGTGTGATGATGATCGTGCGCATGGGGGGCGTTTGATCATCATGCGCGTGATCGTGGTGAGTGCATGGGGCGTGATCAGCGTGCGTGTGCGCCGTTGCCGGCGCGCGCTCGGCCAGCAGTGCGCGCAGCGTGTGAATGAAGGCGCGTCCCTTCACCCACAATAGCCGCGCGCCGACAAGTACGATCAGCGCGTAGCTGATAAGCTCGATGACGCGCACTGTGTCGCCCATCATCTTCGCCGTCGCACCGATCAGGATCGCGACGATGGCGACGAGAACGACGGCGGTGATCGCCTGCAGCAACGCCGAGGCAAACGACAGCGCGACGCCGCGTCGCCAGGTCTCCTCATTGGCGAGGAGATAAGAGGAAATCACCGCTTTGCCGTGGCCCGGGCCGGCGGCATGAAAAATGCCGTAGATGAACGAGATGCCGATCAGTCCCCAGACCGCCGAGCCATCGGTCTTGGCGGCGCGGATGAGACCCGAGAGCTCGCGGTAGAACAAAGCCTGCTTGGCGAGCAGCCAGCCGAACAGTCCGCTGGCCTGCGGTTGCCGCAGGCCAGCGAGGGGACTTGTTTGTGCAAACGCGTCGTGGGTCAACGCGCCAGCCGCTAGGACGGCGGCAATGACCACTAGACAAAGGAGGAAACGCGCACCGACGCCACGCGTCACGGGCATGTCACCGAGATCTTGTTGGCGAAACTCGCGCCCATACCGGCGTTCGCCTCGGATGTCATGGAGTTCTTATCCAGCCGCACCGCGGCGGAGAAAAAATCGTCGCGCGGCTTTTCCACCGCGACCGCACATTGCGCCGGCGCGCCGACCAGCCGCGCCGGATCCTTTTCGGCGAAACCGAAGTCGATGAAGAATTCCGGATCGTAGATTTCCACGTCCAGCGTCTTTGCCTTCACCGGCGTCTTAAATGGCAGGGTGAAGTGCAGCGTCAGCACGGTCTCTTTCGGATCGTAGTCGAGGAAATAGTCGACTGGATCGAGAAAGGCGTCGCGCTGCCGCTTCCCATTCACCTTGGCGTAGGTGAAGTAGGCATACTCCTTGAGCGACTCGACATTGACCTTGGCAAGCGGGTCTAGCTCTTCGCGGGTGAACTGGCCCTTGGTCTTCTGGTCCAAGCCCTGGGTGGCGTAGGCCGAGAACATGTCGTCGAAGGTCCAGGCGTGACGCACGCCGGTGACCGAGCCGTCCGGCGCGTAGACGAGCTCCTCGGTCATCGTCACCCAGACATGCGGATGCGCCTCGGCGCGCAATGTCGCCGCGATGAGAAATGCCAGTCCAACGATGAAGGTGAAGCGATAGCTCATCGGCCCAGCACTCAAGTGTCGCCCCGAAACCGCGCGCACATTCCAGCGGGAGTGGGGCGGAATGGAGGCGATATGCGTAAGCTAAGCGTTGACAGACGTAAGCGATTTGCTTACATTCAATCGTGATCAGGAACTTCAAAAGCAAGGGTCTTGCTGAGCTCTGGTCGAAGGGCCGGACCGCCAAGATCGAGGGAAAGCTTCATCAGCGCATCTTGCGTCGCCTCGATCGGTTAGACGCTGCCGCGCGGCCAGAAGAAATGAATATTCCAGGCTTTGATTTCCATGCGTTGCGCGGCTTCAGACCGACGCGCTACTCGGTCCATGTAAATGGACCGTGGTGTATCACGTTCGAATTCGAAGATGGCGACGCCTGCCGCATCGATTTTGAGCAATATCACTGAGGAGAAGCTACTCATGGCTCATGCTGCCAAGCGCGACCCAAATCGCTGTCCAACTCATCCCGGCGCCTTGCTGCGGGAGGATGTAATACCGGCGACGGGGCGGACTAAGGCGGAGATTGCGCAGCTTCTCCGAATTTCCCGCCAGCACCTCTATGACATTTTGCGTGAGCGCAAGCCGGTGTCTCCGTCGGTGGCAGTGCGGCTCGGTAAGCTGTTCGGCGACGGTGCGGGCGTTTGGGTGCGCATGCAGGCCGCTTACGACACGTGGCATGCGGAACGTAAGGAGGATGTCAGCAAGATACCTACACTCCGCGCGAAGGCAGCGTAGCAGCAAGTGTTCCCCAAGAACCTGACCTACACCCCCGCGGCGCCGCCGTCGGCGCGCGGATCGTGGGCGCCTTCGCAGCCGCCGTCGGGATGCAGCACTGCCGCGCCGGCATGGCCCATGACGTCGGAATAGGGCTCGGACAGAACGTCGACGTCATGACCGGCCGCGGCCAGCTGCTCGACCAGATTGCCGTCGAAGCGCAATTCGACGCGCAGCCGGGTATGCGCCTCGCCCCAGGTTCGGCCAAACACCCAGCGCGGGCGATCGATCGCGACGTCCAGCGGTTCGCCGAACATCACGTGGCGCGTGAACACCGCCGCTTGGGTCTGCGGCTGGCCGTCGCCGCCCATGGCGCCGTAGGCGATGATGCGTCCGTCCTTGAGGACCGCGAGCGCCGGATTGAGCGTGTGGATCGGCAGGCGGCCAGGCGCCAAGAGATTGAGCGCGCCGCGCTGCAGCGAGAAGCTCGCACCGCGATTTTGCATCAACACGCCGGTGCGGGGCAGCACGCAGCCGGAGCCGAACTCCCAGTACAGCGACTGGATATAGGAGACGACCAGGCCGCTGGTGTCGGCCGCGCCCATCCAAATCGTGTCGCCCTCGCTGGAAGCGAACGGCCACCGCGCCGCCTTGCGCCGATCGATCTTCATGACTTCGCCGGCGATGAAGCGCGGCTCAAGACAGCGATCGAGCCCATGGGCGAGACGGTTCGGATCGGTGAGGACGCGGTCACGCGTGCGCAGCGCCCGCTTGGTTGCTTCGACCAGGCAATGGATGTGATCGAAGCCCTCGGCCTGCATCACGCCCAGGCGCGCGAACAAGGCGAGGATCATCAGCGAGGCGACGCCTTGGGTGGGCGCGTCGGTGTTGTAGACCGTGCCCGACGGCAATTCGATCTGCAGCGGCTCGGCCGGATAGGCCTCATAACCCGTCAGATCCTGGCGCGTGACCGGGCTGCCGATGTGTTCAAGATCCGCCGCGATCTCGCGGCCGACGTCGCCGCGGTAAAAATCATCGAGGCCGTCGAGAGCCAGATGCCGGAGCGTCGCAGCAAACGCCTCTTGCGTCAGCGCAGTACCGACGGCCGGCGGCTTGCCATCGACCAGAAACGTTTCGGCAAAGCCCGGCGCCGAGGCCAGTTCGGCAAGCTTGTCGGCGGTCAGCTGCGCCTGGCTGCGCGATACGACATAACCGTTGCGGGCCTGCACAATCGCCGGCAGCAGCAGAACATCGAGCGGCAGCGTGCCGCCGTTCGCCTTCGCCGCTTCGAGCGCCAGGATCCAGCCGGCGACGGCGCCTGGCACTGTCAGTGCCGCGAGCGGTCCGCGCGGCGGTATGGTTTCATACTCGCGATAAAGGTCGGGTTGTGCGTTCTGGCCAGCCGGACCGGGAGCCATGATGGTGCGGACGCGGCCATTCGGAAAGCGGATCAGCCAAAATCCGTCGCCGCCAAGATGGTTCATGTGCGGATAGACGACGGCGATCATCGCCGCCATGGCCACCATCGCCTCGATGGCGTTGCCGCCCTCGGCGAGGATCGAACGGCCGGTTTCCACCGCCTCATGATGCGGCGCGCAGACGACGCCGCGACGATGACCGGCGGTGTGCAGCTCCATGCCGGCTAGTTTGGCATGACAGTATCGGCGAGGCCACGCTTGCGTAGCAGTGCCTGTGGACTCGGCAGCCGGCCGCGAAAGGCCTTGTAGGCATCGGCCGGGTCTTGCGTGCCGCCGGCGGCATAGATTGTTTCGCGCAGCCGCTTTGCCGTCGCCGGATCGAAAATGTCGCCGGTTTCCTGGAACGCTTCAAACGCGTCTGCGTCGAGCACTTCCGACCACATGTAGCTGTAGTAAGCCGCCGCATAGCCGCCGCCGGAGAACACGTGATCGAAGTGCGGCGGGCGATGGCGCATGGCGATTTCTTCGGGCATGCCGATGCGCGCCAGCGCACTCGCTTCGAACGCGGTGGGATCGATCGCTCCGGGGGCAGCCATCGAGTGGAAATCGAGATCGACGATGGCTGAGGCGACATACTCGACGGTGCCGAAGCCTTGGTCGAAATTGCGCGCCGCGATGAGCCGCTGCAGCAGCGCTTCAGGCATCGGCTCGCCGGTCTGATAGTGGCGGGCAAAACGCCGCAAGACGTCGGGCTGCTCGAGCCAGTGCTCGTAAAGCTGGGACGGCAATTCGACGAAATCGGTAGCGACGTTGGTGCCGGAAATGGTCGGATAAGTGACCGACGAGAGCAGCCCATGCAGAGCATGGCCAAACTCGTGGAACAGGGTGCGGGCGTCGTCGAAGCTAAGCAACGTCGGCTCGCCCGGGGCGGCTTTGGCGAAATTGCACACATTGACGATCAGCGGGCGAATGTCGCCAGCGAGCTTTTCCTGCTCGCGCAGCGATGTCATCCAGGCGCCGCTGCGCTTGGATGGACGTGCGAAATAGTCGCCGAAGAACAGGCCGATCGCGCCGCCGTCGCCGCCGTGCACCTCCCAGACCCGCACGTCCGGATGCCAGACCGGAACGTTGGTGCGTTCGGAAAAGCGCAGCCCGAACAAGCGCTCGGCGGCGTAAAAGACCGCTTCGATCATCCGCTCGAGATTGAGATACGGCTTGATCGCGGCCTCGTCGATGTCGCAGCGCCGCTGGCGCAGCTTCTCGGCGTAGAAGCGCCAATCCCACGGCGCCAGTGCAAAGTTGCCGCCTTCCTCCTGCACCAGCGCCTGGAGTGCATCGCGATCGGCTTCCGCTCGCGCCCGCGCCCGCGTCCACACGGTGTCGAGGAGGCCGCGGACGGCGTCCGGCGTCTTCGCCATCGCGTCGTCGAGCCGGTAATGGACGAAATCGGCATAGCCGAGCAGGCGGGCGCGCTCAGCGCGAAGCCGCACCATTTCGGTGATGATCGCGTTGTTGTCGGTCGAGCCGCCATTGTCGCCGCGGGAGACGAAGGCGCGGTAGACCTTTTCGCGCAGGTCGCGGCGTTCGGCGAATTGCAGGAACGGCTCGGCGCTGGAACGCAACAGGGTGACGGCATGGCCGTCGAGGCCGCGTTCCTGCGCTTCCGATCGCATCGCGTCGCGCATGAAGTCCGGCAGGCCGGCAAGCTCGGCTTCATCGGAGAGCGCCAGCGTGAAAGCTTGCTCATCGGCGAGCACGTTCTGGCTGAAGTTGGTGCCAAGTTCGGCCAGCCGCTCGACGATCTCGGCGAGGCGCTGCTTCGCTGCGCCGTCGAGGGCGGCGCCGGCGCGGCGAAAGGTGGTGTGGTAGCGCTCGAGTACCCGCTTTTGCTCGGCCGTCAGGGGCAGCGTATCGGCCTGCCGCATCAGCGTATCGATGCGGCGAAAGAGGGCGGCGTTGGTGCGAAATTTATTCCAATGGCTCGCGACCTGCGGCGACAGCTCGCGCTCGATCTCGAGGAGCGCATCGTTACTGTGGGCGCCGACCAGAAGGCCGAAGACCTGCTCGACCCGCTCCAACGCTCGCCCGCTCATTTCAAGCGCAGCGATGGTATTGGCGAAATCCGGCGCCGCCGCTTGGCCGGCGACGGCTTCGATTTCGGCCTCGTGCTCGGCGATCGCCCGCGCATAGGCCGGAGCGAAATGCTCGGGCTTGATGGCCGCGAACGGCGGGACCTGATCGGGCGTTGTCCAGTTCCGGAAAAACGGGTTATCGGCGTGATTCTGCGTGTTCATGCGGGTTTCCTGCCAAGCGGAAGCCGGAGCTTATATAGGCATTTGCGCCTTAAATCGGCCCCCCGTTTCGGGGAAAGTGCGGCCGCCATGGACACGACCACAACGCCGCGGCCGCGCCGCATCCTCTGGGAAAACGTGCTGACCGTCGTCAGCGCCGCCATCCTGATCAGCGCCGAAGTCTTTGGCGCCGCGTTCGCCGGCAGCTGGGCGATCGCCAATCTGCTGGCGCTCGGCACAATCGGCGCGCGCCTGCTCGACGGGCTGTTCGTCTTGTGCGGCATCGTCGTCATGGTGCAGTTCGTGCGCGCCGCGAGCCGCGTCGAGCCGTTCGTCGCCGACTGAGCGTCCGCGCCCCGCGCCGCGGCTCCTGCCGCGAAAATTTTTTCGGCTGACCGTTCGTCAAGACCAAAACGCTTGCGCAGCGCGGCGCAATGGCTTATTGGCGAAATCGCCCAATTTCGCACGTGCCTGTGGCCGTGTGTCGGTCGGTGGGCATCCGGACAAGAGGCCGGACAGCCGCCTAAGGAAGAGACTCTACTTCCTTGCACCCGCGACCGGCAGCCGGAGGCGAACCGGCAATGCCAGCTCTCCACTGGCGACGCGGCTTAAAGCAACGACGGAAGGGCTTTTTTGGATGACTGCCGGCGCGAATGCCGGGGACACCGAAAGGGCTTGTCCTTCTTTGCCAGCAGTGCGGAACGGGATTTCCCTCATCCGGACCAAGGCAGCAATCACAGTGACGCAACGCATCCGCGTGTCGCGGACTTGCACGCGTCACAGGAGGTTCACCTCGGCGGCTACGCCGCCAGTCGGATTAGGGGAGTGGGGTTGCGATGACCGCACGTATCCGCGAATTTCTCAAGAAGCGTTCCGATAACGGACCCTGCCTCGTGGTCGACCTCGACGTCGTCCGCGAAAACTATCTGAACTTCGCCAAGGCGCTGCCGGACACCAAGGTGTTCTATGCCGTCAAGGCCAATCCAGCGCCGGAAATCCTGAAACTGTTGGCCGAGCTCGGCTGCTGCTTCGACGTGGCCTCGCTGCCGGAGACCCACGCCGCGCTGGCTGCCGGCGCGTCGCCCGAACGCATCTCCTACGGCAACACAATCAAGAAGGAAGCGGAGATCGCCGCCGCCTTCGCGCTCGGCATCAACCTCTTCGCCGTCGACTGCGAAGCCGAGGTGGAGAAGGTGGCGCGCGCCGCGCCCGGCAGCCGGGTGATCTGCCGCATCGTCTGCGACGGCTCCGGCGCCGAGTGGCCGCTGTCGCGCAAGTTCGGCTGCGAGCCGGTCTATGCCGCCGATATTCTGGAGCACGCGCACCGGCTCGGGCTCGTGCCGCACGGCGTCTCCTTCCATGTCGGCTCGCAGCAGCACAACGTGGAAGCCTGGGACCGCGCGCTGGCCTCCACCGCGGCGGTGTTCCGCGCCTGCGCCGAGCGCGGCATCGCGCTCGCCATCGTCAATCTCGGCGGCGGCTTTCCGGCGCGCTACGTGCGCAAGACGCCGAAGCTCGAATCCTACGGCAAGGCGATCTTCCGCTCGCTGCGCAAGCATTTCGGCAACAACCTGCCGAACACCATCGTCGAGCCGGGCCGCGGCCTGGTCGGCAATGCCGGCATGATCGAGGCCGAGGTGGTGCTTGATCGCCAAGCGCTCTCCGGAAGACGAGGTGCGCTGGGTCTATCTCGATATCGGCAAATTCCACGGCCTGGCCGAGACCATCGGCGAGTCGATCCGCTATCCGATCCGCACCACCAAGGATCGCGACGAGACCGCGCCCTGCATCATCGCCGGCCCGACCTGCGACTCGGTCGACGTGCTCTACGAGAAGACGCCATATCCGCTGCCGGTGTCGCTCGCCATCGGCGACAAGGTGCTGATCGAGGCCGCCGGCGCCTACACGGCGACCTATTCCTCGGTCGGCTTCAACGGCTATCCGCCGCTGCGGCAATACGTGATCTGATCTTCTTCTCCTTCATCCCCGCGTGCTGGGAGAAGGTCGGGATGAGGGGGCTTTGCGGCGAGATCACAGAATTGCGGTGCTGCCCCTCACCCGGATTGGCGTCGCAATCCGAGCCTCTCCCGCAGGCGGGACAGGTGCAACCGGCTGCAGGCTCGAACTGAGCTCTTAGCCCCACCCACTCGATATGCGCCTTGATCGCCTTGCGGGCGTCGTCGATCCAGCCGTGCGGCCGCGCCTTCTCGATCATGGCAGAGAAATTCTGCTGCCAGGCGGCGTCGTGCTCGACGCCCGGCCAGCGGCGCAACGCGTCCTCGAAAATCCAGGCCGTATCGGCATCGGGCAGTTCGGCCTTGCCGGCAACGGCGCGCCGGACTGTCTCGAGCCGGCCGCGGTCGCCTTCGACAACGAGCTTAAAGGCGCGAAAATTTTCCCGGTCCTCGAACTGGAGTTCGCCCGCCGCGGTGAATTTCAGAAACATGAATTCTCCTCTGCAGTCGCCGCTCAGGCGAGATCGAGCACGCCGGCCTGCGCCGTCTTCCGTGCCGAAGGCGAGGAAGCGGCCGTCCGCGCTCCAGGCCAGAGCCGTGACCGGCGCGTCGCCGGACTTTCTGGCCAAAATCTCCGCGCCGTCCTGGATGCGCACGAGCAACACCATGCCGTCGCCATAGCCGGCGGCGACGATCTCCTGCCGCGGATGGCAGGCGACGGTTTCGACGCGGTGCTCGGACGGCGCCAACACGCGCGGCTCCTTGCCCATGGGGCCGTCTTTGCCCTGGAACGGCCAGAGGATGAGTTGCGGCGCGCCCGAGGTCGCGAGCCAATCGCCGCCGGCGCTCCAGCCGAGCGACGTCACGCGCGCCGCATAGCCCGACATGCGCATGTGCTTGCGGTCAGCTGATCCGCCAGCCATGCAGCATCGGCTCCTGCATGGCGGTGACCAGAAAGCGCCCGTTCGGGACTGACGGTGGCGCCGAGATGCGAGCCCTTCCATTCGAGGAATTCCGGCGCGGCTGCCGCCGCGTTCGGAAACCACAGCGTCGCGCCGTTGTAATGGGCGATGGCAAGCCGGAAGCCCTTGGGCAGGAAAGCGAGCGCGCCGACCGTGGAGGGCGCTTCGAATTCGCGCAACTCCTTGGCCTGCACGAACGCGCGTTTTGCCGGCGGACCAGGCGACCGCGCCGTCCGGCCCGAGCGCGACGTGATCGATCCAGCGATGTTTTGCGATCGGTGGCGAGCGCGCGCGTTTCGCCCTTGGCGTCGGTCGCCACTACCTTGCCGTCATCGCCGCCGCTGACGATGCGTTTGTCGTCCGCGGCCGTCGCGAGGATCGCGCCGTCATGGACGGCGACGCGCCGCGGCTCGCCGTTCGGTTCGACGAACAGCATCGCTTCCTCGCCGAGCACGAACACGGCGGTGTGGCCGAGAAAGTGCGCGGCGACGACCGGCGCGCCGGCCGCGACCGGATGGGTGCGGTCGACGACGGAAGACGGTATCGGCGCGGGTGTCGGTCATTGCAGCAGTCCGCGCAGAGAACGGTCAACATTAAGCGATGCAGCTCTCAAAGCCCTGCCGGATTTTTTCCTCCGGCAGATTGCGGCCGATGAAGACGATGCGGCTGTCGCGCTTCTCGTCCTTGTTCCACGGCCGCTGGTGATCGCCGTCGAGGATCATGTGCACGCCCTGGAAGACGAAGCGCTCGTCGTCGTTCTTGAACGACAGGATGCCCTTGCAGCGCAGGATGCTCGGGCCTTCGGTCTGCACCAGGTTCTGCACCCACGGGAAGAACTTGTCGGGATCGAGCGGCTTGTCGCTCTGCAAGCGAAACCGACTGCATCTCCTCGTCGTGATAGTGCTTGAGGCCGCCGTGCTCATGGGCACGTCTGTGGTCGATGGTGATCGATGGTCGTGGTCGTGACCATGGTCATGACCGTGCGCGTCGTGATGGTCATGACCGTCCTCGGTTTCGAGGAAGTCCGGCTCGATATCGAGGATGCGGTCGAGATCGAAGGCGTTGCGGTCCAGGACTTCGTTGAGCGGAATCTGCGCGCGCTCGGTCTTGTGCACCTTGGCATAGGGATTGATGCCGCGGATGCGGCCTTCAACCTCGCGCAATTCTTCCGGCGAGACGAGATCGGTCTTGTTGATCAGGATCACGTCGGCGAACGCGATCTGGTTCTTCGCCTCCGGCGCGTCCTTGAGCCGGTCGCTGAGCCATTTGGCGTCGGCGACGGTGACTACCGCGTCGAGGCGGGTCTTGCGGCCGACATTCTCGTCGACGAAAAAAGTCTGCGCCACCGGCGCCGGATCGGCGAGCCCCGTCGTCTCCACGATCATCGCGTCGAACTTGCCCTTCCGCCGCATCAGCCCGTCGAGAATGCGCACGAGATCGCCGCGCACGGTGCAGCAGATGCAGCCGTTGTTCATCTCGAACACTTCCTCGTCGGCGCCGACGACGAGGTCGTTGTCGATGCCGATCTCGCCGAATTCATTGACGATGACGGCGTATTTCTTGCCGTGCGGCTCGGAGAGGATGCGGTTGAGCAGCGTGGTCTTGCCGGCGCCGAGATAGCCGGTGAGCACCGTGACCGGGATTTTTTCGGACGAAACCTGTTCTGACATGCGGGCCCTCCTGGCGGGCTTATATAGGCGGTTCCGCGCCGGCCCAAAACGCTGGAGCGCGGCGTTTCGATGGTTTGGCGCGCTTGCATCAGCTTTTTCGCCTCGGCAATGACATTGCGGTGGATATGTTATAATATTACATTTTCGAGTGGCCGCCCTTTGATTTTGCAGGCGAAATTGCAAGGTCCTGCCATGAAGATGCTTGATCGCGCTGACAATCGCGTTGTGCGGCCACGTTCACGGCCGCGCGCGCCGCCGATGGCAAGATCGACGTGGTGGCGGCGGAGAATTTTTACGGCAGCGTCGCGCAAGAGATCGGCGGCGACCGGGTGTCGGTCACCAGCATCCTGAGCAATCCCGACCAGGACCCGCACCTGTTCGAGGTCTCGCCGGCGATCATCCGCCAAATCGCCGCGGCGCAGATCGTCATCTATAACGGCGCCGACTACGATCCGTGGATCGAGAAACTCTTGCAGGTAACGGCCAAGCCCGGGCGCGTGACGATTGTCGCCGCCGATCTCGTGCACAAAAAGCCCGGCGACAATCCGCACCTCTGGTACGATCCGGCCACGATGCCGGCCGTCGCGAGCGCGCTCGCTGCCGCACTCGCCAGCCGCCGACCCGGCCCACAAGGACGATTATGCGGCGCGGCTGAAAACCTTCCTCGCCTCGCTCGCGCCGCTGAACGAAAAGATCGCCGCCATTCGCGGCAAATATGCCGGCACGGCGGTGACCGCGAGCGAGCCGGTCTTTGGCTACATGGCGGACGCGCTGCGGCTGAAAATGTCCAACGAGCGCTTCCAGCTCGCCATCATGAACGATACCGAGCCGAGCGCGCGCGACGTCGCCGCGTTCGAGCGGGACTTGAAGACCCACAAGGTGCGCGTCCTGTTCTACAACAAGCAGGCGTCGAACAATGTGGTGCAGCACCTCATCGATCTGGCGCGCGCCTCCAATATCCCGGTCGTCGGCGTGACCGAGACCGCACCGTCCGGCGTGTCGTACCGGGATTGGATGCTGACGCAGCTCGACGAGACCGCAACGCGCGCTGGCCGGCCCTTCTTCATGAACGTCATCGAGCTCGATCGCGCGACGCATCACGATCGGCGGCCGCGATATATTGGTGGACACGAGCTTCGCGATCAGGCGCGGCGAGTTCATCGGCGTTCTCGGTCCGAACGGCGCCGGCAAGACGACGCTGATGCGCGCCATCCTCGGTCTCTTGCCGCCGCGCGCGGGAAGCCTGCGCGTGTTCGGGCGCGCGCCACAGCGCGGCGATCCGCAGATCGGCTATCTGCCGCAAGTGCGCACCGTCATGCCGGATCTGCGGGTGCGCGGCTTCGATTTCATCGCCAGTTCCGTTCATGGCGAGCGCTGGGGCGTGCCGTCGCTGACACGCGCCGACCGCGTCATGATCGAAAAGACGCTGGCCGCGATCGGCGCAGGCGATCTCGCCGGGCGCCCGCTGTCGGACATGTCGGGCGGCGAGCGGCAGCGTCTGCTGCTGGCGCAGGCGCTGCTTGGCGAGCCGCAACTTCTGCTGCTCGACGAGCCGCTGATCAGCCTCGATTACCGCTATCAGGAAGCGGTCATCGATCTGGTGCGCAGCTTCGCCCGCGAGCGCAACATCACGGTGCTGTTCAGCGCCCACGAGCTCAATCAGCTGATCGGCACGCTCGATCGCGTGCTTTATCTCGGCAACGGCCAAGCCGCGCTCGGCACCGTGGCCGAAGTGGCGACGGCGCCGGTGCTGTCAAAGCTTTACGGCACCGACATCCAGGTGGTGCACGCCGAAGGCCACATTTTCGTGCTGTCGCGCGGCCGCGACGTCGAGCGCTCCGATCATGCGCATGACCACGGCCACGGCCACGACGACCATCACGGCCATCATCACCATGCTTGAATACGATTTCATGCGAAACGCCTTTGCCGCCGCCGGCGTTGCCGCGGTGGTGTCGGGACTGGTCGGTTACTTTCTGGTGCTGCGCGGGCAGACCTTCGCCGGTCACGCGCTCGTCCCATATCGGCTTCGCCGGCGCGACCGGCGCCGTGCTGATCGGCATCGCGTCGGTGTGGGGGCTTGTCGGGCTTCACCGTCGCCGCCGGGATCGGCATGGGCATGCTCGGCGAGCGCATCAGCGGCCGCGACGTCGCCATCGGCGTGGTGCTGTCGCTGGCGCTGGGATTTGGGCTCCTGTTCCTGCACTACTACACGGCGTTCGCGACCCAGGCGACGGCGCTCCTGTTCGGCAACGTGCTTGCCGTCGATCGCTCGATGATCGCAACGCTGATCGGCCTTGGCGTGGTTACGCTCGCGGGCCTTGCCGCGATCATGCGCCCGCTGATCTTTGTGAGCCTTCAGCCGGAACTGGCCGAAGCCAAGGGCGTGCCGTTGCGCTTCGTCTCCACCGCTTTCCTGGCCATTGTCGCGCTGGCGGTTGCGGAAAGCGCCCAGATCGTCGGCGTCCTTTTGGTCTTCGCCCTCATGGTCGGACCGCCGGCGACGGCGCAGCGGCTGGTCACCGGGCTGTGGGCCGGAATGCTGCTCGTCCGCCGCGATTGCGCTGGCCGAGGCCTGGCTCGGCATCGCCATCGCTTACCATACCGATTGGCCGGTCAGCTTTTGCATCGCCTACCTTGAGCGCGTTGGGCTATTTCCTCACCCGCGGCAACCTTTTGCCGCGCCGGGACGCGAGACCATGAGCGAGCAAAAACCCCGTGCCGTGTGCGTCGGCGAAGTGCTGATCGAAATGGCGCGCGGCGCCGACGGCCGGTTCTCGCTGTCGTGCGGCGGCGACACCTTCAATACGGCGGTCTATCTCGCCCGCGCCGGCATCGATGTCGCCTTTGCTACGGCGCTCGGCGACGATTCCTATTCCGACAGCATCATGGCGCTCGCCGCCGCCGAGGGCATTTCGCCGGAGCTTATCCTGCGCGTCCCCGGCCGGCTGCCCGGGCTATGCCTCATCGAAAACGGCCCGGCCGGCGAGCGGAGCTTTCGCTATTGGCGCGACGGCGCGCCGGCGCGCGACCTGTTCGAGCTATCCGACTGGATGCGGGTCGCCGAAGGCCTGATGTCGGCGCGGCTGATTTATTTTTCCGGCATCACGCTGTCGCTCTATTCGAACAACGCGCTCGGGCGTTTCCTGGCGCTGCTCGAAGCGGCGCGCGGGCAGGGCGCCAAGGTCGCCTTCGACGGCAATTTCCGCCCGCGCGGCTGGAAAGGCGATCTCGCGCGCACGCGCACGGTTTTCATCGAAGCGCTCAAGCGGGTCGATATCGCGCTGCCGACCTTCGACGACGAGGCCGTCCTCTGGGGCGACCCGTCGCCGGAATCGACGGTTGCCCGGCTGCAAGCGTTCGGCATCGGCGAGATCGTGGTCAAGAACGGTCCCAACAGCGCGCTGGTCGCCATGGCCGGCGCGCAGGAATTCGTGCCGGTTCCGGAAGTCATGGTGCCGGTCGACACCATGGCGGCCGGCGACGGCTTCAATGCCGGCTATCTTGCCGCGCGGCTTACCGGCACCGAGCCGTCGCAGGCGGCGAGCGCGGCGCATCGGCTGGCCGGCGACGTGATCCGTCACCGCGGCGCGTTCGTGCCGCGCGCCGATGCCGCGATGCATTAAGCGCGGGACGGGTGACAGGCGCGAGCAGAAATAACATAATCCGCTCCACCCGATGGACTTAAAAGATCAACGCAAATTGCCGACCTTGTTTTTGGTCCGCGCTCATCGGTGCCTGGGGAGACGTCCATGAAACGCCTGGCCATTGCGCTCGCTGTGATCCTTCCTCTGGCTACTGGCTGGCCGGCGTTCGCCGATGAGCCGATCATCATCAAATTCAGCCACGTGGTGGCGCCGGACGCGCCCAAGGGCAAGGCGGCTTTGTACTTCAAGGAGCTTGCCGAGAAATACACCAACGGCCGGGTGAAGGTGGAGGTCTATCCGAACTCGTCGCTCTACAAGGACAAGGAAGAGCTTGAGGCCTTGCAGCTTGGCTCGGTCCAAATGCTGGCGCCGTCGATCGCCAAATTCAGCCCGCTCGGGGTCAAGGAATTCGACATTTTCGATCTGCCGTTCCTGTTCAGCGACGAGGCGCGCGCGCGGCAGATGATGGCAAGCCCGATGATGGCCGACCTCAACAAAAGGCTCGAAGCCAAGGGCGTTTTGCCGCTCGCTTATTGGGATAACGGCGCGCACAACTACACCGCCAACAAGCCGTTGCTGATGCCGGAAGATTTCCGCGGCCTGAAAATGCGCATCCAGGGCGGCAAGGTGCAGGATGCGGTGGCGCGCGAGCTTGGCGCTATTCCGCAAATCATTGCCTTTGGCGAGCTTTACCAGGCTCTCCAGACCGGCGTCGTCGACGGCGAGGATAATGTCGCGTCGAATATCCTCACGCAAAGATTTTACGAGGTGCAGAAGCACCTGACCGTATCCCACCATAGCCGGCTCACTTATGCCCTCGTCACCAACAAGACGTTCTGGAATGCGTTGCCGGAGGACGTTCGCGCGCAGCTCGATCGCGCGGTGAAGGAAACCAGCGCGTTCTTCAACGACACGGCAGAGAAGGACAATGCCGACGCGATCGAAAAGATCAGGGCGTCGGGCAAGACTGAGATTCATGTGCTGACCGACGCCGAAAAGAAAGGCCTGGATCGGCAAGCTGATGCCGGTGCACACCGAGATGCAGAGCCGCTTCGGCAAGGACTTCATCGAGCGCATCTACAAGGCCTCGGGCTTTACGCCGCCGCAGTCTTAAAAGACCTGCGCGTTTGCGTCCTCGGCCAGGCACGGTGCGTCACACGCGGCATAAGTCGGGACTGAGTGCGCTGGGCTCGGCGCTGAACGCCGTCCTCGACCGGCTCGAAGAGTGGATCATCGCCACGCTGATTGGCGCGGCGACGATCCTGACCTTCGTCGCCGTCGTCCATCGCTATGGCGCCAGCAATTCCGCCGGTCTCGCCCGATGGGGCGGCGCTCACGGCTTTGTCCCGCTGCAACAGGCGGCGGATTGGATTTATCTGTCGCTCGCCGCGATCAATCTGTCGTGGGCGCAGGAGCTTGCCACCTACATGTTCGTCTGGATGGCGAAATTCGGCGCCGCGCTCGGCGTGCGCACCGGCATCCATGTCGGCGTTGACCTGTTCGTCAAGCGCTTGGCGCCCAAGGCGCGCAAGCCAGTCATCGTGTTCGCGCTGTTGTGCGGGGCGCTGTTCACCGGCGTCATCGGCACACTCGGCGCCGTCTACGTTTACGAGCTCGATCCCGATCAGGTTTCGCCGGAGCTCGAATGGCCGAGCTGGATCATTTATCTCTGCATCCCGCTCGGCTCTTATTTGATGTGCTTCCGTTTCCTGCAGGTGATGGTGCGCTACCTGCGCACCGGCTTGGTGCCGCATCAGGGCCTCGGCTTGGATTACGAGGCGCCGCACGAACGCGTAGCGACACCGCTCGGCGAGGCGACGCGATGAGTCTCCTGTCCCACGCGTCGAAGCCGGCCGGTCCGCGGCCGTTCGGCGATTCGATCACCGCGGCGCTAATCGTCGCCATTCCGATTGCGCTGGCGCTGATCTGCTTCGCCGCGCGGCTCCACATCATCGAGCTGTCGCACACGGTGCGCGCCGAGCTGCTGTTCGCGCTGCTGCTCGCGCTGATGGCGAGCGGCATGCCGATCTCGATCGCGCTGGGTCTCTCGGTGCTCACCTATCTGTTCATCCTCTCCGACGTCGATCCGAAGATGGTGGGCTTGAAGCTGTTCACCAGCATCGACCGCTTCGAGATCATGGCGATCCCGTTCTTCATCCTGGCCGGCAATTTTCTCACCACCGGCGGCGTCGCGCGCCGCATGATCGACTTCGCCACCTCGCTGATCGGGCATTGGTATGGCGGCCTCGGTCTCGCCGGCGTCGTCGCCTGCGCTTTGTTCGCCGCGATCTCCGGCTCCTCGGTCGCGACCGTCGTCGGTATCGGCTCGATCATGCTGCCGGCGCTGTTGCAGAACGGCTATCCGCCGCGTTTCGGCGGCGGCGTGATCACGACCTCCGGCGCGCTCGGCATTCTGTTTCCGCCGTCGATCAACCTCGTCATCTATGCGGTCGCGACCAGCGGCATGCAGCCGCGCGGGCCGACCGGCGCGGTGGTCGATTCCGCCTCGGTCGGCCAGCTTTTCATCGCCGGCATCGTGCCCGGACTGATCCTCGCCGCGTTGCTCGGCGCCACCACCTGGTATCGCGCCTGGCGCAATGACTATCCGCGCATGCCGCGCGCCAGCTGGGGCGAATGCGTCCCGCGCCTTTCGCCGAGAGCATCTGGGGCTTGTTGCTGATCGTCTTGGTGCTCGGCGGCATCTATTCGGGACTGTTCACGCCGACCGAGGCGGCTGCCGTGGCGGCGGTCTACGCCTTCATCATCGCCGTGTTCGTCTACAAAGGCCTGAAATTCGCCGAGGTGCCGGCGGTGCTGCTCAAAGCCGCCTCGATGAGCGCCATGATCCTCTACATCATCACCAATGCGGCGGTGTTCTCCTGGCTGCTGACGTCGGAGCAGATTCCGCAATCCATGGCCGGATGGATGAGCGCGCAAGGCTTCGGCATGGTTGGCTTTCTCCTCGTCACCAACATCGTGCTCAAGCTCTCGGCCTAGCCGATTCATGGCAGCCACGCCGGCCAGTGCGCGCTCGATCGCCGACGCCGATATATTTCCTAGGCACCGGCCTGGCGCTCGCCGCCCGCGGATTTGCGCAGCCACGTCGCGGCGCTTATCCCGGCATCGTCTATGGCTAGTTCGGCTTACGGCCACGCGGCCGTGGGCGCCGCGCCCGGCTTCGATTCCTTGGTGCAGACCGCGACTGGTTTCAATGTCGCCGAAGCCCAGCGGCCGGCATCGAAGGCCAAGGAGCTGCCCTGCCAGGCGCTCGATCAGCGCCGGTTATCTGCTGCCTTCGGCGCGATCATGGTGCGTATGCGCCAGCCATCGGCGGTAGCTGGCTGGTGCGCGCTCGCTGGCTGGACGGACGATGGCTCTGCATCTCGGCCGCATCGACAAGGTTTCTCGTGCCGCTGTCCGACGCGCGATGACGTGGCGGATCTGCTTGAAGACACCCGGTCGCCGTTCGGTCTGATGCGCGCCGTGCGGCATGCGGCGCAGCTCTCTGCGACGCCTGCGGGCTGGACGAGACCCGCGGTCCCGCTCGGCACCCATCCGCCGGTTTGGCCGTCACTCACTGAAATCGCCGAGCTGTAGCTCGATCGGCGTGCCGTGCGGCGTGCGCTCGCAAGCGCGCTGCCAGGCGTCGCGCGTGCGCGCGAGTGTGCGCGGATCGGCAAGGCCTTTCGCGGCGACGATGCGTTCGAGCGTGGCCAGCCAGTGACGGTAATAGGTCTCGCCGGTATCGGGATCGCCGGCGGCTTGTGCTTCTTGATCTCGTCGCCGAGCGTCGCGGCCCATTCCTTCCAGGAAAACACGCCGCGTTCGTTGAGCGAGACCGCCAGCGCAAACGCCTGCGCTTCCCACGGCTCACGAAACACCGGGCCTTCGGCATTGCGCGGAACGCTCGGCACCTCTTGCGTCGCGCGGCAGCGCGGCGTCGCTCACTATGCGCCGCCTCCAGATACGGCTCGAACGCCTCGATCGAAACCGTAAGCGTCGGATCGGCGTTGTCGCCCCACAATTCGCGGCGCTTCGAACAGCACCGTGTAGAGCCATTGCGGATTTTCGCCGCTGCCGACCGCCGTGGAGTCGGGAAAGACATGGCAGCCGCGGATCGCCTCGATCGATGCCGACATGGCCGCGCGCATAGCGCGGCAGGCGCGTGTGGGTCGCCGGATGGATATTTCTTGGTGCGCACGCGATCGCCGACCTTGAAGCGCGCGGGCGCCGGCGCCTGCCGGCCGAACGAGCCGCGCGTCAGCGTCCGCGGAATGTCGGCGACCGTAAGCTTGCGCTTGGGCGGCTTGGCCGGCGTGCAGCGCGTGGCCGGCGGCGAGCTCGTCGGCGCCGGCAAGACCGCGCGCGACGACCATATTTTCAAGCCGCAGCGCCCATTTGCCGTAATACGAGCTTGCCAGATAAACATCCGGCGGCAATTCCTCGATGCCGGCGCGGCCTTCGTCGATGGTCCAGGCGCCGATCGCGCCCATGGCGCGGTTGAGCGCGAGGCAGCGTCCTTCCCACGGCGCGTGGAAGACCGGCTCGTTCGCCTCCGGCTCGACTTTGCCGAAGCCATGCATGCCGCCCATGTCGTGAATGCCGTCCATCACGCGGCCTCCTGCGGATGCTTCGGCAGGCCGGTGCCGATCATGCAGTCGCGCGTGACCAGAGTGGCGAGTTTCTCTTCGCTCCAGCCTTCGGTGCCGGACGGGCGCATCGGCAGCACGATGAAGCGCGTCTCGGCGGTCGAATCCCAGACGCGGATTTGCGTTCGGCCGGAAGCGTGACGCCGAAATCGGCGAGCACGCCGCGCGGATCGTTGACCGCGCGGGAGCGATACGGCGCGGATTTGTACCAGACCGGCGGCAGCCCGAGCACTTCCCACGGATAGCAGGAGCACAAGGTGCACACGATCATGTTGTGGAGCTTGGGCGTGTTCTCGACCGCGATCAGATGGTCGCCGACGCGGTTGATCAGGCCGAGCGATTGCGCCGCCGTGGTCGCATCCTCGATCAACGCGCGCTTGAACGCCGGATCGGTCCAGGCTTTGGCGACGACTTGCGCGCCGATATGCGGGCCGATTTTGGTTTCATAGGCCTCGATCATCGCGTCGAGCGCGGCCGGATCGATGTAGCCTTTCTCGGCCAGCACCGTCTCCAGGGCCCGCATGCGCAACTGCATCTCGGACAGTTCGGAGCCGTGCTGGTGGTCGTCGTCGTCCTCGTGATCGTGCGCCATCCTCGGCCTCTCCGATCCAACGTTCCAGAGCGTGTGTGTGCCCGCCGCGTATTATAGTGTGCCCAAATATCCTGTCACATGGCTCGAGAATCGGCGCGACGGGAAAACGTTGAACTGGATATGTCCAAGTCTTCGACCGAGATTGGGGGGCCTGATCCGCGTCCGGCGTGCTTGCTCCAGCAAACCGAACTGCTCGGCCGTGCTATTTGCCAGCCTGGGGCGCGGCCGATGCGCTGGCGATGGAAATACCGTATCCGCCCGCCGCGTCCTGCGTCATCGGGGCCGCATCGGTAAAAAATGATGACGCCGAACAGGCCGATGGCGGCATAGAGCACCACGCCCAGCCAAAGACTTAGAGTCAGAGGATTTTCCATGAGGTCGCCGCGTGCTGGCAGTTCGAAGGTCGGACACAAATAGGGGAGCTTAATCGACGGCTCCTCCTTGCACGGGATCGTGCACCAAATCCACAGGCGTCGCTTGGATTGGTGGACACTCCGTTACTTCTTTTCCAGCAACAATGACCCTTCCTTGCGGATAAGTGGCTGCAACGTTTCGGCAAGCATTGCCAAAAGCCACGGCAGAAACACCTCCAGCCGCACATAGTCCTCCGCCACGTCGATGGAGCCGTTCACCGCCTGGCCGGCGCGGTGACGCGAAATGCAAGGCGATCGCCGGTCCAGGTTTGTTCGTCGATGCTGAACAAATGGCCGAAGCTCGCGCCGGCGCTGCCCAGATCGCTTTTCAGGCGGCGCAGCGCTTCCGCTTTACCGAGCCGATGCGGAATGGACATGATCAAAGGCTTCGCCATAGAGGCTCCGGGCGTGACCGCAAAGTGTCATATGGGAGTTGCGCTATGCCCATCAATCGTCGACGAGTGGGATGCGAGACCGCCGCCGGCGCGATCGCCTATGGTCGCAACGCGTCGTTCGCGAGCCGTTCGCCCGATTGCGGATCGTGCGTCGGCAAATAGATCGTCGGGCGCTCGGCACACAATACGCGGATATCGGCGAGCGTCGCCCTTGCGATACGTTTCGTCCGGGCTGACGCCGTCGACGATGCCGCGCAGCATGGTCGATTCCAGATAGACGCATCGCCGGCCAGCATGATCTGCTCGTCGCCGTCGCGCACAAGGACGGAGATGTGGCTCGGGCGTGTGGCCCGGACTCGGCACCGCGATGATGTCTCCGGCGTCGGTGATGCGTGCGCTGCGGGCAAACGGTCCGTAGCGCGATGGCTGCCAGGCGAGCGGCTGCGGGTTGAACCATTTCGGCCAACGGCTCGGCAGATAGCCAAGGATCGCGCCGCTGATGCCGGCCGTGCGCGCGATCTCATCGCCATCGGCGAAGATGCGGCTGCGAGGAAAATGAGTGAGGCCGCCGTCGTGGTCGACGTGCAAATGTGTCAGCACCACCGTCTTCACATCGCCGGCGCCGATGCCGAGGCTGCGCAATTGCGGTCCCATTTCCTGCTCGGGCTCGATGTCGAAGCGAACGGCGAATTGAAAATACGGATGCCAGCGCGGCAAGCGTTTGAGATGCGCGCCCGAGCCGGTATCGACCACGATCACGCCCTCGGGATGCTCGATCGCCCAGGCATAGACCGGCGTCCATTCGGCCCATTCGTGCGAGATGATCGGCTGCAGTTGTCGCCACAGACCATGCCCGCGGCCTTCGATCTGCGCCGCCTTGATCTGGACGCGGCCGGTCTGGATTGCATGAATGCGCATGATGTCTCTCCGTTGCTGGGCGTACAGGTCTCAACGCCGGCCGATGCGGCCGAGATGCGTGTCGCCGAAGCCGGTCGAATATTTGAGGCCGTAGCCGAGCGCGCGATCGAGGCCGATATGCGCGATCCAGATGAGACCGCAGGCGTCGGCGCAGGCAGGCTCGCGAAAAATCCCGCGAGCGCGAGCGCCAGCGCCAGCAGGTAAGTGTGGACGAGATTGTAAGCCGCCGCGCCCGCCCGCGGTCCGGTGAGATAGGCGAGCATCGACAGGTCCGGGCGAAAGAAACAGCAAAGCGAAGATCGGCCAGGAAAAGCCGGCATGGCCGTAGAGCGCCACCGCGGCCGCAAACGCGGCCGAGCCCTCGAGCCGCAGCAGCATGCGAACGCCGCCGGAGGTAAATCCGACTCCGCTGCGCGGCGGGCGCAAGTGCCGGGTTTGACCGGGGGTTGAAATTGCGGCGCGGACGCGAGCATGGAAGCCTCCTTATTGGTGCTGGCCCGAAATAGCGCCACCGCCGGCTATAACGTAATTGCATATTATTCTTCATCAGCTATACATTTTCGTATGATACAGCGAGCGCCGAATTGGGACGAACTGCGCACCTTCGTCGAAGTCGCGCGCGACGGCAGCCTGTCCGGCGCGGCGCGACGGCTCGGCTCACCCAACCGACCGTCGGCCGCCATATCGATGCGCTGGAAGCGGCGCTGGGGTTGACGCTGTTCACGCGATCGCCGCGCGGTCTGACCCCGACCCCGGCGGCGCTGGCGCTAGAGCCGCATGTCGAAGCGATGGCCGCTGCCGCGGCGGCTTTGGGGCGCGCGGCGTCGGGCGAAGCCGCGGCCGATCGCGGCGCCGTGCGGGTGACCGCAAGCGACATCATCGGCTGCGAAGTGCTGCCGCCAATCCTCGCCGCCTTTCACGCCGAGCATCCCGGCATCGCCGTCGAGCTTGCGCTGACCAACCGCACCGCGGATTTGGCGCGCCGCGACGCCGACATCGCCGTGCGCATGGTGCGGCCGACGCAAAGCGGCCTTGTGGCGCGGCGCATCGGCAGTTCGCGCATCGCACTTTACGCGCATCGGGACTATCTGGCCCGCTTCGGCGAACCGCGCTCGCTGGCCGATCTGGCGAGCCATTGCCTGATCGGCTTTGATCGCGACAACAGCTCGTTTCGCGGCGCCGGCGATTTTGCGCGCGGCCTGACGCGCGAGACTTTTGGCTTCCGCTGCGACAACGATCTCGCGCAGCTCGCAGCGCTGCGCGCCGGCGTCGGGGTCGGCGGCTGTCAGGAGAATATCGCGCGCCGCACGCCGGAGCTGACGGCGGTGCTGCCGAATGCTTTCCACTACGCGATGGAAGTGTGGCTGGTCATGCACGAGGACCTCAAGGCGACGCGCCGCGTGCGCCTTCTATTCGATCACCTCGCCGCAGGATTGACAGACTACGTCAAAGGTCGTGCGTGATTGGTTTGCCAAAGCTGTCAGCCCACCAGCGGCGACGGCGCCGAAGGGAACTGCCGCGGCCGCCGCGGGGTTCTCTTTGCAGGCTAATCCCTGCAAAGGAGAACAAAATGGCGAAGATCATATGCGTCCTCTACGACGACTCCGGTCGACGGCTATCCAAAGTCCTACGCGCGCGCCGATCTGCCTAAAATCGATCACTACCCGGGCGGCCAGACGCTGCCGACGCCGAGCGATACGATTTCAAGACCGGGCGCGCTGCTTGGCAGCGTGTCCGGCGAGTTGGGCCTCCGCAAATATCTTGAATCCAATGGCCACACTTTCGTTGTGACCTCTGACAAGGAGCGTCCGGATTCAGTGTTTGAGCGCGAGCTTCCTGACGCGGATATCGTGATCTCGCAACCCTTCTGGCCGGCGTATCTGACGGCGGATCGTATCGCCAAAGCCAAGAAGCTGAAGCTTGCCATCACCGCCGGCATCGGTTCCGACCACGTCGACCTTCAAGCCGCGATCGATCGCGGGATCACGGTCGCCGAGGTCACCTACAGCAATTCGATCAGCGTCTCCGAACACGTGGTGATGATGATTCTCGGGCTCGTGCGGAACTACATTCCCTCCTACCAGTGGGTGGTGAAGGGCGGCTGGAATATCGCCGACTGCGTCGAACGGTCCGTATGATGTCGAGGGCATGCACGTCGGCACTGTCGCCGCCGGCCGTATCGGCCTCGCCGTGCTCCGCCGCCTGAAGCCCTTCGACATGCATCTTCATTATTACGACCGACATAGGCTCCCCGAGGCGGTCGAGAAGGAGCTGGACCTCGCTTGGCATCCACAAATCGAGGACATGGTCAAAGTCTGTGACGTTGTGACGATCAACGCGCCGCTTCATCCTGAAACGGAGAACCTCTTCAACGACAAATGCTCTCGAAAATGAAGCGAGGGGCTTATCTCGTGAACACCGCCCGCGGCAAGATTTGCGATCGCGACGCAATCGTTCGGGCCCTCGAAAGCGGCCAGCTCGCAGGCTACGCCGGGGACGTATGGTTTCCACAGCCGGCGCCCAAGGATCACCCCTGGCGGACCATGCCGCATCATGGCATGACGCCGCACATTTCGGGCACATCGCTGTCCGCCCAGGCCCGATATGCCGCCGGGACGCGGGAAATCCTCGAATGCTTGTTCGAGAGGCGGCCGATCCGCAACGAATATCTCATCGTTGACGGCGGCAAGCTTGCCGGCGCGGGGGCGCATTCGTACAGCGCGGGAAATGCAACTCGGGGTGCGGAAGAGGCAGCTTAGTTCGCCTCAGCCGTCGGCGACGTTCGCCTGCGCCAACGAAGGCGCGGTCGGGCCCGATGCTGCGCGCATACCAGAGATCGTGCAGCAGCGTGCCGATCGCCATGGCGACAACAAACACGATGACGGGCGACGACAATGTGGCGAGATTGGCGATGGCCGGTCCCGGGCAAAGCCAACCAAGCCCCAGCCAATGCCGAACAGGACCGAGCCGGCGATCAGCGGGCGATCGATCGCGGTTTGCGTCGGCCATTGGCTTTGCGCCTCGAAGATGGGCGCGCGCCGCTGCGCAGCGCGTAGCCGATGCCGGTGACCGCGAGCGCCACCGCCATCACCACGGCAAGGCTCGGATCCCATTTGCCGCTCGGAATGGCGAGGACGTCGAGGAAGTTGAAAACCTTGTCCGGCCGCATCATGCCGGAGATGAACAATCCCCAGCCGAAGATGAAGCCGCAAAGCAGACTTGCCAGCGCGCGCATTGTTTCAGCCTCCGAAAACGTGGCGCGTCAGCGCAACAACCGCGATCGCCGCCGCCATGAACACCACCGTCGCCGTGATCGAGCGCGGCGACAGCCGCGCGATGCCGCAGACTCCATGCCCGGAGGTGCAGCCGTTGCTCAGCCGCGTGCCGAAGCCGACCAGAAGCCCGCCTGCGGCAACGACGACGAGGCTCGTCGGCATGTGCGGAACAGGTATGGTGAAGCCCAGAAGCGCGGCCGACAGCGGCGCGGCAATCAGTCCGGCGATAAACGTCGCGCGCCAGGCGCGATCGATGCCGGTCGGATCGATCAGCCCGGCAAACACCCCGGTCACGCCGGCGATGCGGCCGTTCAGCAGCATCAACAAGACGGCGGCAGATCCCGATAAGCGCGCCGCCGATGGCGGCGGAGATTGGTGTGAAATTGGCCATGAAGTTGTCCTTGCCTCGACTTGCCTCGCGGCGAACGCGCGGCGATGGATTCGGCGCGATCGTCGGAATGAAGCTAAACAATAGGTCCGTGCCGATGATGCGGCAATTAAGGGGTGGCGTGAGCCCGACAAGGTCGAGTAATAAGTAGTCGTGCGCAGCCATGGGTTTGGGAAAAAACATGCTGCGGTCGTGAACGCGATGCAGAAGAAATTTCTCGTGCAAAAAATAAATTTTCGCCCGGTCGAAGAGCTGGTTCGAGGAAACGCGCAGGAATTCATGACCAAAGACAGTCCATAGCGAAGCAGGCGACAGGCGCGATGCCGTTCTCGCACGTGTGCGGGCGCTGACCGCAACGGTCCGGGAACGCGCCGCGGCGGCGGAGGAAGCGCGCACGTGCCGCGAGACGTGTCGCTGCGCTGCTTGCCGCCGGCATCACCCACATTCTCATTCCACAACGGTACGGCGGCTATGGGCTTGGCCTCGACACCTGGTTCGAGGTGGTGCGCGAGATCGGCAAGGCCGACGCATCGCACGCGTGGTGCGCCAGCCTGATGATCCACCACCCGCATTATATCAGCCAATTTGCCGAGGATGCGCAGAAGGCGGTCTGGGCCGACGGCCTCGACGTTCCGTCGCCGCGTCGATCCTGCCGTCGGCCCGCGTCACGCCGGCGAAGGCGGTTATCGAATTTCCGGCGAGTTTCCGTTCGCCAGCGGCATCAACCACAGCCGCTGGGTGATCGTCGGCGGGATGGTCGAGACCGGCGGAGCGCCAGAATGCGAAGTTCTTCCTGGTCGGACCAAACGATTTCAAGATCAAGGATACCTGGTTCACCGGCGCGATGCGCGCGACCGGCAGCAACACGGCCGTCTGTGACGACGTTTTGTGCCGGCAAGCCACACCATGGCCTTGTCGGACGCTTCGCGAGGGTAACGGCCCGGGCGGAAGGCTTCACGCCCATCCGATCTATCGCGCACCCTTTATCTCATACGCGCCGCTGACTTTCGTCACGCCGATGCTGGGCGCCGCGCATGGCGCCTACGAAACTGTTTCGCGATTGGACCAAGACGCGGCGCGGCACCGGCGGCGTCGCTATCGCCGACATCACCAGCATACAGGTGCGCCTGGCGCGCGCCGCCGCCGACCTTGACGCCGCTGAACTATTTTGCGGCGTGCGGTCGATGTCGCGCAGGCGCCGACGCCGCCCGTCATTGGCGATGCGCGCGCGCTCCATGCGGGATTGCTCGCGCGCGGCCGAGCTATGCGTTGGCGCCATCGATACGCTGATCGCCATGAGCGGCACGGCGGCGTTCGCGGCGTCGCATCCGATCCAGCGTGCCTGGCGCGACATCCATTTCGCCGCCATGCACGTCGAGCCTCAATCCCGAGCAGAATTTCTCGCATTTCGGCCGCACCGAGCTCGGGCTGCCGCGGGATCCGCACCAGCCTTTCTTTTGATCGCTGTGGGAGCCACGTATCGTATGCCGGTGCTATAATTTGCTTTTGTTGGCGCGAACGAGCAATCGCAACCGGGTGAGATTGCGACATGAAATTTTACGATTGCACCACCGCTCCTAGCCCGCGGCGCGTGCGCATTTTCCTCGCCGAGAAGGGCATCACGGTGCCGACCGTGCAGGTGGACCTTCGCAACAACGAGCAGCTCACGCCGGCATTTCGCGCCATCAATCCGGACGCGACGGTGCCGTCGCTCGAGCTTGATGACGGCACCCGCATCAACGACGCCGTCGGCATCTGCGTCTATTTCGAGGCGATCCAGCCGCAGCCGGCGCTGATAGGTGAAAGCGCCGAAGAAAAAGCGCTGGTCACCTCCTGGCAGCGCGAGGTGGAGCGCAATGGTTTTTACGCGGTGATGGAAGCGTTCCGCAATTTCACGCCGGGCCTTAAGGGACGGGCGCTACCGGGGCCGCACAATTACGAGCAGATACCGGCTTTGGCCGAGCGCGGCCGCGCGCGCGTCGCGCACTTTTTCGAGCAGATGAATGATAGATTGGCGCAAAGCGAGTTCGTGGCCGGCCGCCCGCTATAGCATCGCCGACATCACTGCGCTTGTTGTGGTCGACTTTGCCCGTTGGATAAAAATGCCGGTTCCCGAGGCGTGCAAGGATTTGCGCCGCTGGCACGAGCAAGTTTCCGCTCGGCCGAGCGCCAAAGCGTGACAAGGCGAGACAAGGCGTGAGGAAACGAAGGCGCTGCCGATGAGCGACATTCGCGAAGTCATGGAATGGCTGGCCGGCGGGGCGCTTTCCGGGCCCGAATCCGCCGACGTCCTAGCGCAATTGTGCCAGCGAATGATCGACGCCGGCATACCGCTGTGGCGAGCCGCGGTGTTTGTCACGACGTTGCATCCGGATGTCATGGGCCGCAGATTCTTGTGGCAGGCCGAGTCCGGGGTGACCACATCGAATGCCTTTGCACAGTCTGGTGGAGCACCGACGATTACCGGAAGAGTCCCTTCACGACCGTCTTTGCGACCCGCCAGCCGCTCCGGCGCCGCCTGGCCGACGCCGACTGTCCGGCGGACTTCGAGGTTGTGCAGGACCTCCGCGCGCAAGGCGCGACCGACTATGCCGCCTTCCCGCTGGTGTTCACCGACGGCACCATCCACGTCGCGACCTGGTCGACGCGACAGCCGGGCGGTTTCACGCCCAAACAATTTGCCGATCTCGATTCGATCATCGCTCCGTTGGCACGGGTGGCGGAAATCCGCGCGCTGCGGCGCACATCAGAAAATCTGATCGACACCTATGTCGGACATCAAACCGGCGAGAAGATTCTCTCCGGCAAGATCCGCCGCGGCTATGTCGAGGCGATCCGCGCCGCGGTCTGGCTGTCGGACATGCGCGGCTTCACGACGCTGTCGGAGCAATTGCCGCCGCAGGCCTTGGTCGATCGCTTGAATCTTTATTTCGGCTGCCAGGTGCCGGCGGTGCTCGATCACGGCGGCGAGGTGCTCAAGTTCATGGGCGACGGCCTTTTGGCGATTTTTCCGATCGCCAGCCGAGGACCGCGCCGGCGAGGTGTGCCAACGCGCGCTTTCCTGCGCGCGCGAGTTCCGCACGCGCATTGCGGAGCTGCCGCGCGCCGATGAGAACGAAGTCGCCGATACGCTTCGGGCTCGCGCTGCACGTCGGCGAGGTGATGTACGGCAATATCGGCGGCGGCAATCGCCTCGATTTCACCTGCATCGGACCGGCGGTGAACCTCGCCGCGCGGCTGGAAAAGGTCGCCGCCAAGCTCGGCGAAGCGATCGTCGCGTCGGCGGCGTTTGCCGGTCATTTCCCGGCGGAATTCAAGCGGCTCGGCGAGCACGCCGTCGCCGGCTTTGCCGCACCGCAAACAGTGTTCGGCTTGGCCAACTAGCCGCGGCCGGTCGCGCCATTGTTCCGCAAGCTTCCGCGACATATCTGACCGCCATCCGGCCCTCTGGCGGAATCGAGACCGGAAGGGCACACTGGCTGCCCCACTCAGCGGAAGGCCACCCCCGATGGCGCTGCGCGACGTCAAGCTCGACGACAAATACGACCTCGGCCACACCCACGTCTTCGTCACCGGCTTCCAGGCGCTGGTGCGGCTCTGCCTGATGCAGAAGGAGCTCGACCGCCGCAACGGCCTCAACACGGCGGGCTACATCACCGGCTATCGCGGCTCGCCGCTCGGCGGCCTCGACAGCGCAATTTCTCCGCGCCGCGCCGTTTCTGGGCAAGAACGACATCCGCTTCCAGGCCGGCATCAACGAGGATCTGGCGGCGACCGCAATTTGGGGCACGCAACAGGCGGAGTTGCGCGGCGAGGGCAAGTACGACGGCGTATTCGCCATGTGGTACGGCAAGGGCCCCGGCGTCGATCGCACCGGCGACGTGTTCCGCCACGCCAATCTCGCCGGCACCGCGAAACACGGGCGGCGTGCTGGCGCTGATGGGCGACGACCACACCGCCGAATCGTCGACCACCGCGCACCAGTCCGAATATCACTTCATCGACGTGATGATCCCGATCCTCAATCCCGCCGGCGTGCAGGAGGTTCTGGATTACGGCCTTTACGGCTGGGCGATGTCGCGCTTCACCGGCGCGTGGGTGGCGCTCAAGACGATGCACGAGACGATCGAGTCGACGGCGGCGATCGACGCCAGCTTCGAACGGATCAACATCGTCACGCCGACCGATTTCGTGATGCCGGAAGGCGGCCTCAACATCCGCCTCAACGATCCGATCCTGGCGCAGGAAGCGCGGCTGCACGATTTCAAGCGCGACGCCATGCTGGCGTTTCTGCGCGCCAACAAGATCAATCACACCATCACTTCCGGCGGCCGCGACCCGAAGATCGGCGTCATCACCACCGGCAAGAGCTATCTCGACGTCCGCCAGGCGTTCGACGAACTCGGCATCGACGAAGTCAAATGCAACGAGCTCGGCATCCGGCTGTACAAAGTCGGATGCCCGTGGCCGATCAGCCGGCGCGAGCTTGCCGAATTCGCCCAAGGCCTCGATCTCATCATCGTCGTCGAGGAGAAGCGCTCGCTCATCGAAGTGCAGGTGCGCGAGGAGTTCTACGGCACCGCCAACCAGCCGGTTTGCATCGGCAAGCGCGACGAGCAGGGCAACTGGCTGTTCCCGGTCAAGGGCGCGCTCGATCCCAACGAAGTCGCCATCTGCATCGGCGAGCGGCTCCTGAAATATCATCGCAACGACGACATCGCCGGGCGCGTCGCGCGCCTGAAAGAGGTGCAGCGCGTCGCCGCCGAGACCCGCGATATCGCCCAGCGCATTCCGTATTTCTGCTCCGGCTGCCCGCACAACACCTCGACCGTCGTGCCGGAGGGCATGCGCGCCTATGCCGGCATCGGCTGCCATTTCATGGCGCAGTGGATGGACCGCTCGACGCTCGGTTACACGCAAATGGGCGGCGAGGGCGCCAACTGGGTCGGCGAAGCGCCGTTCTCCAATCGCGCATCACGTCTTCCAGAATCTCGGCGACGGCACCTACAATCATTCCGGCTACATGGCGATCCGCGCCGCGTCGCCGCCAACACCAACATCACCTACAAGATTTTGTTCAACGACGCCGTCGCCATGACCGGCGGCCAGGCGAACGACGGCGGCCTCACCGTGCCGCAAGTCGCCCGCCAGGTGGCGGCCGAAGGCGCCAAGCGCGTCGTCGTCGTGACCGACGAGCCGGACAAATATGCAAGCGACATCGTCTGGCCGCCCGGCCTGACCATCCATCACCGCGACGATTTGATCGAGGTGCAGAAAGAGCTTGCGGCGATTCCCGGCGTCACGGTGATGATCTACGACCAGACCTGCGCCGCGGAAAAGCGCCGCCGCCGCAAGCGGCACACCTATCCCGATCCCGACAAGCGCGTGCTCATCAATGAGCTCGTGTGCGAAGGCTGCGGCGATTGCGGCGTGAAATCAAACTGCGTGTCGGTGCAGCCGCTTGGAGACCGAGTGGGGTCGCAAGCGCACCATCGACCAGTCGAGCTGCAACAAGGATTTCTCCTGCGTCAAAGGCTTCTGCCCGTCATTCGTCACCGTGCACGGCGCCAAATTGAAGAAGGGCAAGGGCGTCGCCGCGGATCATGATTTGCCGGTTCTTCCCGATCCGAAGCTGCCGGCGATCAACCAGACCTACAACATCATCGTCACCGGCGTCGGCGGCACCGGCATCGTCACCATCGGCGGCATCCTGGGCATGGCCGCCCACCTCGAAGGCCGCGGCGTCGGCGTGCTCGACATGGCCGGCCTGGCGCAGAAAGGCGGCGCGGTTTTCAGTTACGTCCGCTTCGCCGAAAAGCCCGAAGACATTCATGCCATCCGCGTCGCCGCCGGCCGCGCTGATCTGGTGCTCGGCGGCGACATTGTCGTCACCGGCACGCGCAAGGTGCTGGCTGCGGTCAAGCACGGCGCCACCGAGATGGTGGTCAACACGGCGGAATTCCTGCCCGGCGAATTCACCCGCAATGCCGATTTCTCGCTGCCGAGCGAACGGCTCAAGCGTACGATCACCGCCGATGCCGGCCGCGACAAGGCGCATTTCATCGACGCCACGCGGTTGGCGACGGCGCTGTTCGGTCAATCGATCGGCACCAATATGTTCCTGGTCGGCTACGCCTACCAGCTTGGCGCCATCCCGCTGTCGTCGGCCGCGATCGAGCGGGCGATCGAGCTCAATGGCGAAGCGGTCGCCATGAACAAGGCCGCATTCCACTGGGGCCGCCGCGCCGTGGTCGACCGCGCGCAGGTCGAGGCGCTGGCGAAGCCGGCGGCGGCGACGACGAGCGACGCGCAGCACCTCTCGGAATCGCTTGACGGAAGCCGATCGAGCGGCGGGTGAAATTCCTGACCGGCTATCAGAATGCGGCCTACGCCGCGCGCTATCGCAGTCAGGTCGAGAAGGTCAAAGCCGCCGAAGCCGCGCGCACGCCTGGCAAGAGCGGGCTCGCCGACGCGGTCGCGCGCTATCTGTTCAAGCTGATGGCGTACAAGGACGAGTACGAAGTCGCGCGGCTTTATACCGACGGCTCATTCCTCGCGCAGGTGGCTGGACACGTTCGAGGGCGACAAGCTGCGCTTTGAGTTTCATCTGGCGCCGCCGCTCCTGGCGCGCCGCGACCGCACCACCGGGCTGCCGCGCAAGATGAGTTTCGGCCCGTGGCTGCTTCCGGCCTTCCGCTTGTTGGCGAAGTTCAAATTCCTGCGCGGCACGGCGCTCGATCCGTTCGGCCGCTCGCTCGAGCGCCGCACCGAGCGGAAGCTGATCGAGGACTACGAGGCGATGCTCGACAAAGTGCTCGGCGCACTGACGCCGGACAATCATCACCTCGCGGTCGGGCTTGCCGCGATCCCGGAAAAGATCCGCGGCTTCGGTCACGTCAAGCAACGGCATCTGACCGCCGCCAAGGCCGACGAAGCGGCGCTGCTTGAGCAGTTCGGGGCTGGATCGCCGGCACTGCTCAAGGCGGCGGAATAAGCCGGCGCTGACTACTTCAGTGGCTGTCCATCACCGCGCGGCAGGCGCGGCTGACGCGGTCGCGATGCTCCTGCAGGCAGGACGCCACCTGGAATTCGTCGTTGAGCACGTCCTTGCAAAGCCGGTGCGCGTCGCCGCGGCAGGCTCGTTCCTCGGCGGCGCTGTGCGGCGGGCCGCTTTGCGCCCACGCGGCGCCGGAACCGATCAGGACGATGACGAGGCAAAGGGTGCGAACCATGATCATTTTTCCTTCATGAAAGCGGCACAAAAAACGCGCCGGGCCCGCCAACATTCCGCGGAATCGGGCCATATTGCAACTCGACAGTGAGGCGCTGGATCAATTCGCAAAACGCCGTAAGCGTTCCGTGCACAGTCGAGCCTAAAAACGTCCGTGTCGTTTGCGCGCATGCAGGTTTGTCCGCAATCGAGTATGCTTAACAAATGAACGAGATCGCACCGACCGTCAGCACGACCGGCGACGAAGTCGTTGTTTCGCCGGCCATCGCGCCGCAACCGGACAGTCCGGCGATCGCGGTCGAGGCCCCGGTCGTTCCCGTCGAACCGGCCGCGCCGGAAGCTCCGGCGCCGACGCCGACCGCGAAACCTCTTGTCGAGCCGACCAGCGAGGCGATGCCCACCACGTCGGGCATCGGCGTCCTTCTCGTCAATCTCGGCACGCCGGACGCCGCCGAGCCGAAGGCGGTGCGCCGCTATCTGCAAGAATTCCTCACCGATCCGCGCGTCATCGAAAACGACACGCTGCTCTGGAAGCTCTTCCTCAACGGCGTCATTTTGCCGATCCGGTCGCGGCGCAAGGCGCGCGACTACCAGAAGATCTGGAACCGCGAGAAAAACAAATCGCCGATCAAGACCATCACGCGCTCGCAGGCGGAAAAGCTCGCCGGCATTCTCGAGCCGCTGGGCAAGCATGTCATTGTCGACTGGGCGATGCGCTACGCCAGTCCGTCGATCGCTTCGCGGCTCGAAGCGCTGGTGGCGCGCGGCTGCGACCGCATTCTGGTCATGCCGCTCTATCCGCAATATGCCGCGCCGACGACCGCGACGGTTGGCGACGAAGTGTTCCGCTTCCTGATGCGCCAACGCCGGCAGCCGGCTTTGCGCATCATGCCCGCCTATTACGACGATCCCTATTACATCGAAGTGCTGTCGTCGTCGCTCAAGGCCGAGCTGAAGGCGCTGCCGTTTGCGCCCGACGTGATCGTCGCGTCCTATCACGGCATGCCGCTCGACTATGTGCGCAAGGGCGATCCGTATGAGAGCCAGTGCGTGCGCACCACGCAGCTTTTGCGCGAGCAGCTCAAGCTCGACGAGAGCAAGCTGATATTGACCTATCAGTCGCGCTTCGGCCGCGCGCGGTGGCTTGAGCCCTATACCATCCAGACCGTGAAGGCGCTGGCCAAAAAGGGCGTGAAGAACCTGGTCGTCATCACGCCGGGCTTTTCCGCCGATTGCCTGGAGACGCTGGAAGAAATCGCGGTCGAGAACGCGCACGTGTTCAAGCGTTACGGCGGCGAGAACTTTGCCGCCATACCCTGCCTCAACGACAGCGAGGCCGGCATGCTGATGATCTGGCAGCTCGCCATGCGCGAGCTCAAGGGCTGGGTCTGACTCGCCGCGATTATTGCAAGTCCGGCATTGCGTTAGGCGGCCGAATAGGGGCTGCAAAGCCCCAAAATCAACCTCTCGTTAACCATATCCGTTCTAATTCCGTTAACCATCGGGGCCAACTCGGCGGCCCGTGCCGGTATCGCGCGGTTGCCGCACGGGAAAAGACCGCGCGCCGCCTGCGGCTCCATGACGGTGGTCGGCTTTGGCAGCTTCCGAGGTGACGCGGACGATTGCGCTGGTGCGTGCCTTGGGTGCGAGATGGTCGCCCGGCAGGCATCGTCGCCGCGCGCCGACCGTCGCCGGTGTCGCCGTCGCGGCGATGTCGGCTTGTCGCCCTTCCCAGCAGCGGCACAGACGCCGACGGCTTCGGCGCAGACGCCGGCAGCTGGGCAGGCGCCGACGCCGACTGCGGTTGCGGCAAATTCCACCAGCGATCTGTTGCAGCCATCGCTGCAAGGCAATCCGGCGACGCCGCCGCGCTTTCGCCGCCCAGGCCAGCCGCTGCCGGCGGCAACCGAGCCGCCGCCAACAAACAAGTTTACCGCGCCGACGCGCATCGGCGCGACGCCGATCTATGGCAGCCCCAACGGTTTCGGTGCCGGCAATACCGGCTTTGACTCGCTCAATATCCCGCGCAGCAAAAGAAAAAAGCCGGTGCAAACGCCCGCGCCCGGCGCTGTCGTGCCGCAGCAGCCGGAAACGACTTTCACGCCGGTGCCGACCTTCAATCCGGCTGCGCCGCCAAAGCTCCTGCCGCCAGCCGAAGCTGCCGCCGCCCGAGATCTATCCGAAGAAAGCGGCGACGCGGCCCGGCGCGACCTTGCCGCCGCTGCCCGACGAATTGCCGGTCAACAATCCGCCGCCGGAAGTGCATCCGCTTCAGGCAGCCAACCGGCCCGGCGCCGTCCTGCCGGTGCCGCCGCCGGAATATTACGATTACGTCGCCCCCAGCTTATCGGCGACCACGCCGCCGCCGACGCTGCAGCCGCCGAACACGTTTGCTCTGGGACAGCGGCCGCAGCAGTTGCTGCCGATCCTGGCCGAGCCCGATCCGTACGCGGCGCTCGGCATTCGCGCCGGGTCGTTCCTGCTGCTGCCGTCGCTCGATCTGTCGGCGCGCCTACAGCACCAATCCCGAACACGTGCCCGGCGGTCCGCCAGCGCCTTATGCGGTCGCCGCGCCGGAGCTGAAAGTGCAATCCGACTGGGAGCGCCACTCGCTCAGTGCCGATTTCGCCGGCTCTTACACGCAATATTTCGCCGATCTCGTGCCCTCGCTCAATGTGCCGTACATGAATTCCAAGATCGACGGCCGGGTCGACGTCACGCGCGACACCCAGCTCATTCTGCAGCTGCGCGGCATCATCAACACCGACAATCCGGGCAGCCCGAACAACACGGCCGGCCTCGCCAAGCTGCCGCTCAACTTCGACGTCGGCGAAACCGTCGGCATCAGCCAGCAATTCAACCGCCTGGCCATGACGTTCAAAGGAACCTTCGATCGCGCCACCTATGACAATTCCGTGCTGACCAACGGCATCATCACGAGCAACGGCGACCGCAACTTCGATCAATATGCCGGCATCGGCCGCTTCGCCTACGAGCTCGATCCGGGCCTCAAGCCGTTCGTGGAATTCGAAGGCGACCAACGCGTTCACGACGAGCAATTCGATCGCAACGGGCTGCAGCGCAACTCGGTCGGCGTCACCGGCAAGTTCGGCACCGCGGTCAATCTGTTCGGCTCGCTCACCGGCGAGATGGCGATCGGCGCCGTCGAACGCGTCTACCGGGATCCGACGCTGCCGAAAGTCGCCGGCGTCATCGGCGACGGCGCCGTGATCTGGCAGCCGACCGCACTGACCACCGCCAAGCTCAGCGCCACCTCGCAGGTCTACGAAACGGTCGTCAACGGCGCCTCGGGGGAGCTCAGCCGCGATCTCACCCTCGAGGTCGATCACGCGTTTCGTTATTGGCTGATCGGCATGCTCAAGGGCGGTTACGGCAACGACGTCTATCCGGGCTCCGGCCTGCAGGACAATCGCTGGTTCGCGTCCGATCGGCGTGACCTACAAATTCACCCGCGAGCTGCAAATGAATGCGACCGTCCGTCAGGACTGGCAGATCGCCACCCAGCCGGGCTTTCGTCTACGACGCGACGTCGTTCCTCCTCGGTCTGCACCTCCAGCGCTGATCTCGTCGACGGTATTTCACCCCTTTGGCTCGACATCGAGCCGCGCGATCCAGCCTTCAAGGCCGGGTTTTACCGCCGGATAACGCTTCAGCACCAGCGGATCATGCCCGGGCACGACGTGTCGCGGCGAGGTCGCGAGCTTTTTCAGTCGTGCCATAGCCTTCGATCACCTCGCCGATATTGTAGGTGATCGGAAAGACGCGGCCGCTGTCCATGTGGGCGTAAAGATGCGTGGCGTCGGAGGCGAGCACGACATAACCGCGCCGGGTCTTGACCCGCACGCATTGCAGCCCCTTCGAATGGCCGCCGATCAGATGCACGCTCACGCCCGGCGCGATTTCGTCGTCGCCATCGTGGAAAGCGGCGCGGCCGGCGAACACCTTGCGCACCATGGCGACCACGTCGTCGGCCTCGAACGGCATGCGCAGCGTCGCGTGACACATGCAGCGCCCGGTGGCAAGGCCATCTCGCGGTCCTGCAGATGATAACGGGCGTTCGGAAACAGATCGTGGTTGCCGCAATGATCGTAGTGCAGGTGACTGATGATGACATCGGCGACTGCGTCCGCCGCAACGCCAAGCGCCGCAAGCCCTTCGCGCACCGGCTTGACGATCTCACGCTGGCGGCGGCCGGCCATCGGCTCGTCGAAGCCGGTATCGACGACGATGGCGCCGGACCGCCCGACGATCGCCCAGACGAAATAATCGAGCGGCTGCAGGACATCGTGCGGATCGCCGCCGATGAAGTTTTCGCCCGATCGCCGCGCGTGATGCGCGTAGCGGATCGCGTAGACTTCGTGCGAGTGCTCGTTCAAGTCCTCGCGCAAGTCCTCGTGCAAGTCTTCCTGCGGATCGTCGCTCATGCTGCGCCCGGATTTGCTGATGCGTCCGGCAAATCCTAGCGCAGCCGCGGGGCGATTTGAATTTCCGCTGCGGCCTCACGCCGCGCGCCGCAAAGCCTCCGGCCGAAGCGTCGCCTGCATGCTCGGCCGCTCGTTCATCCGGTGAGCCAGGCTTGCAGCCGCGTCTTCGCGAGCAGCGATTTCCCTTCGGGCGTTTCGGCGAAAAATCCAGCTGCGGGGCCAGCATCAGGTCGGCGATCGACAGGCGATCGCCGGCGAGGAATAGCTGCGCGCCCTGCAGGCGATCGAGTTCGGCGATAAGACGCGCGCCATCGGCACGGCGGCTGCGATCGCCGCTTCGTCGGTCGTGGTGCCGAGCAGCGTCGGTCCGACGATGCGCTGAAACACGATCACCGCCGCCGCTTTGGGAAAGAAATACCAATCATTGATCCCGATGATCTGGTTCATGCGCGCCGCGGCGCAAGGATCGCCCGGCTCGAACGGCGGCTCGGGAAATATCTTGTCGAGATAGCGCAGGATCGCCTGCGTCTCGTAGAGACTGAAGTCGCCATGCTCGAACGCGGGCACGCGGCCGAACGGGTGTTTTTTCAGGTAGGCTTCGCTTTTGCTTTCGCCGGGACCGACGACCGCGATCCGATAAGCGGCCTGCTTCTCCTCAAGGCCCATCTGCACCGCGCGCATGAACGGGCTGCCCGGTATTCCGTAGACGACGATGTCGGTCATGGTTCACTCCTCGCTGTGCTCGGCCGCTTCTTTGAAGAGCTGCAACAGACCGCCCCATCCTTCCGGGGCGTCGATCATCTGCCGGACCGTGTCGGCGCGGTCGCCGAAGCGATCCAGGTTGCGATGTTCGAGCTCGACGCGGGTCGCGTTGGCGCCGTCGGGAATGAAACGCACCTCGACCTCGGTCACGAGATTGGGATCGAATTTCCAATCGGCCGTCAGCTGCCAGCACAGCACGAGCCGGGCCGGCGGCTCCCACACCAGAACCTTGCCGACCTCGCATTCCGCGCCGTCGATGCCGCGCTCGTACCAGCGCCCGCCGGCTTTGGGCTCGATGACAACGGCGTCGAGATCGGAAGTGCCGATATGATGGCTCTTCGGCCACCAGCGGCCGACTCCGGCGGTGAAAACCTGGAACGCACGGTCCGGCGGCGCGCCGACGCGTACGCTTTTGCGCACCGGCGCCGGTTCGATCGTCCTGTTCATCCTGTTCATCGGCGCGTCTCTCTCCGATTTTGCGACCTCTTCGGCATAGGCGTGCAAAGCCGTGTCCCAGAATTGATCGAGCCACTTGCGCAATAGCCCAAGACCATGCGGGTCGATGGAATAAACCCGCCGCGTCCCCTCGGCGTGATCGGCGACCAGGCCGGCGTCTTTCAGCACCCGCAAATGCTGCGACACCGCCGGCCGGCTGACCGGCAGGCCGCGGGCGATGGCGCCGACCGATTTCGGTCCGGAACTCAGCTTCTCAAAGACCCGCCGCCGGGTCGGATCGGCAAGCGCGGCGAATGTCTGTTCGTAAGCCATGACTAACGGTAAGTAATGGCTTACGGATAGTCAAGCCCATCACCTCTCCCGCGCGCGGGGAGAGTCGAGGACGCGAAGCGACCGATGGCGGGCCATCGCGTTGCGAGGACCGCGGGGCGGCAGACCTCAGGGTGAGCGGAGAGGCTTCACGCCACCCTCTCGCGCAGCGGCGAGAGAGCGACTAACCGCCGTTGAGTTCGCCGATGATTTTCTTGATCTCGGCACGAAAGCCCGGCGCGATATCCTCGCGCGCCAGCGCGTAGGACACGTTGGCGGCGAGAAAGCCGATCTTCGAGCCGCAGTCGAAGCTGCGGCCGTCGAATTTCAGGCCATAGAAAGGCTGCGTGCGCGACAGCGCGATCATGGCGTCGGTGAGCTGGATCTCGCCGCCGGTGCCGCGATCCTGCTTCGCCAGCAGATCGAGGATTTCCGGCTGCAGGATATAGCGGCCGGTGATGATCAGGTTCGACGGCGCCCGCTCGCGCGGCGGCTTTTCCACCATGCTGGTGATCGAGAACACCTTGCCCTTTTTCTCGCCGACGCCGACGACGCCATATTGATCGATGCGGTCGAGCGGGACTTCCTCGACGGCGACGATATTGGAGCGCTCGCCGATGTCGCGCGCCGCGTCGATCATCTGCGCCAGACAGCCGCGCTCGTGCTGCACCAGCACGTCCGGCAGCAACAGCGCAAACGGCTCGTGGCCGATCAGCTCGCGCGCGCACCACACCGCATGGCCGAGGCCCAGCGGCTCCTGCTGGCGGGTGAAGCTGGTCGAGCCGGGCTCCGGCAGGTCATGGCGCAGCACGTCCAGCGCCTTCTGCTTCTGCCGCTCGAGCAGCGTCATTTCCAGCTCGAACTGGCGGTCGAAATGATCCTCGATGACGCCTTTGTTGCGGCCGGTGACAAAGATGAAATGCTCGATGCCGGCTTCGCGGGCCTCGTCGACGACGTGCTGGATCAGCGGCCGGTCGACCACCGGCAGCATTTCCTTCGGCATCGCCTTGGTGGCCGGCAAAAACCGGGTGCCGAGGCCGGCGACGGGAAAGACAGCTTTACGGATGGGTTTCATCGGGTGCCGTGAGCAGAGGGGAGGGCGATTGAATGTGAGACGCTTTGTTGCCCAAATCTTTGTCCAATTGGGGACGAAGCGCGCATGCGCGCGACGAAAGATCGCCGCGTCGAATTGACGTGAGCGCGGTCGCCGCCTGGATGCGCACGCGAGACGGGACCGCAAGAGCGAACTGGCAAGACTGGAAATGCCACGCGCAGCCGCTGGTTTTATGGTTCGGCGCAAGCCGAGGATAATGATTTTGTAACATAGCAGATGCCTCGATCGGGCACATACGAATCGAACACGCCGGCAATCGAGATCGTCGGTGCAATTGAGATTGTCGTTCATGACCATTCCCGCGCCAATCCTTCGTGGCGTTGCCGCATTGCTGATCGGCATCGGCCTGGCCGATGCCGCGTCGGCGCAGCAAGTCGTGCAACGATTGGCAGAAGACAATTGGCTGACACGGATGCTTCAACCGTCGGCGGCGCCTTCGGTTCCGGCGCCGGCGCCGGCGGCTGGCACGCGCGAATGGAGCGGGCAATCCGGCGCCTCCCGCCATCCGCTGATGACGGCAGACGCGATCCGCGCCGCCGCCGCCGATTTCGGCAATTGCGTCGCCGGCCTGTGGCCGGCGGCCGAGCGGCGCGGCATCGGCCGCGACGCCTTCGAGCATTACACCGCCGGGCTGACGCCGGACCTGAGCATCATGGATCTGCTCGATGCCCAGCCGGAGTTCAACAAATCGCCCTGGGACTATCTCGACACGCTGGTCAGCGACGAGCGCATCGCCCGCGGCCGCGAGCTGCTGGCGCAATACGCAGCCGTATTCGCCGCGGTCGAGCGCGCCTATGGCGTCGACCGTCACATCCTCGCCGCGATCTGGGGCGTCGAATTGAATTACGGCACCAAGGGCGGCGACCGTTCGGTGCTGCGCTCGACCGCGACGCTCGCCTGCGTCGGCCGCCGCCGCGATTATTTCCGCGAGGAGTTTCTCTCCGCGCTCGAAATCCTGGCGCGCGGCGACGTCAAGCCGGACCGCCTGATCGGCTCCTGGGCCGGCGCGTTCGGCCCGACGCAATTCATGCCGACCACGTTCAAGCGCTTCGCGGTCGATTTCGACCATGACGGCCGCCGCGACGTGGTCGATTCCGTCGCCGACGTGATGGCCTCGACGGCCAATAACCTGAAAACCGACGGCTGGGTCTCTGGCGAGAGCTGGGGCTACGAGGTCGTGCTGCCGCAGAACTTCAATTATCTGCTCGCCGATCGTTCGCAAGCAAATGACGCATCGGCCAATGGGAGGCGCTCGGCATCGCGCGCGCCGGCGACAAGCCGTTTCCGCGCGCGTCGGACAAGGCGTTCCTGCTGCTGCCGGCCGGCGCCCGCGGGCCGGCTTTCCTGATGCTGGCGAATTTCCGCGTCATCATGAAATACAATCCGGCGGAAGCGTACGCGCTCGCCATCGGCCATCTCGCCGACCGGCTGCGCGGCGGCGGGCCGTTCGTGCAGGGCTGGCCGCGCGACGAGCGCGCGCTGTCGATGGCCGAGCGTTTCGAGATGCAGCAGCTGTTGGCGCGGCGCGGCTTCGATATCGGCGAGCCGGACGGGCTCCTCGGCCCGCGCACCCGCATCGCCATCCGCAATTTCCAGTCGGCGACCGGCCAGGTCCCGGACGGCTTTGCCTCGAGCCTGGTGCTCGATCGCCTGCGCCAGCCGTAAGGTCATGTTTTGTCGCCCCTGTCGTAGGGTAGGCAAAGGCGCAACGCGCCGTGCCCGCGCTGCGCAGCGGCGGACTGCCGTACAACGCGTAGGGCTTCGCCCACTCGGCCTCACCCCACACGCCTGCACCAGCCGCATGGTCACCCTTCCCGACCGGCGGGCGCCGATTACGCGACGACTTTCACGGCATAAACCCCGAGCTCATGCGTCGGGCGGCGCCGACTATCGGCGATCCGTTGCGGCGTCGCCGCGATGATGCGAAGCTTGGCCTCGTATTGTGCGCGTACGGAATTCGTTCGAGCCGCGCTTCAGGCAGGTGTGCGGGTGGCCCCGCATCGTTTTGCGCGCCGGCACGGCTTGACGCGGCAGGCGCGCCAGAATTCGAAGATGTTGCAATATTCGCGCTGCGCCTGCTTTGGCCCCGGCATCGAAGCGCGCCTGCATATTCGTCCGGCGTCAATTTCTGTCGTCTTCTTGCTCATAGCTGATCTTTCTTTCATCCGACCCCAGAACGCGGCGGCAAACAGAAATTCGTTCTCGCGGCGCTGTTTGCGTCCGAGCTTTGCAAACTACAACGAGAAATTTCGCATCCTCGCGGTAAGCCGAGGGGAGCAGAGCGCCGAAAGGCGCATCCAACCAATGTCCGCGCAACACCGACAGGGCGTCGCCGCTTGCGACGCTCGGGCGCGGAAGCGCGCCGCAGACAATTTGCGCCAACTGGCGCAACTGGTCTGCTCGCGGGGCGCGCTCGCCTGCCGGCGCTCTACTTGCGGTTCTCGCCGGGACTGTGACATCCCGGCTCAGCTCCAGGCCATGCTTCCTGGGATTTGGTCCAAACGGGCGTTACCCGTCCTTTCCTGTCCCAGTCCAGCGAAAGCACCTCCCGCCTCGGTCGTAGTGCCGAAGAGAATGATGCCCAGAGCCGCTCCGGCGCGGGTTGCGAACCCGCGCGGAAGCACCGCACTCGCCCCACATACCGGATCGCATCCGGAATGCGCCCCTCTGGTGAGCGAGATTCGCTGCATATGTAACTGAAATGGGGACGAATGTCAAGGAGGCGTCGCTGTATAGGGGACGCAAGAAATGAACGGCGATTATCCCACACTTGGCAGACGTAACCGGTCCCCTTTTTGGGAAATCCGACGCGACAGGCCGACCCGATCTGGGACAAAAGTCCCCAAATGGGGCTGAGTGAACGAGCGGCGGTCGCAGCCGCGTTATCGGAAGTAGTTCAGTATTTGGGTGTTCGCAGGACCGAAGCCGTTGCCGTCCCATTCGAGACAAAGCCCAGTCTCATGCGGCTCGCCGAAAATGTCGTTGTAGTGAACTGTTCCCAAAAACAGCAAAAGTTGCCGGTGCGATTGGATTTGTGGCCATCGCTCATCTTGAACAAGTTGCGGCCTCCTAAAGAACGGTGTTTGCTCGCCGGCGCTGAGTATGAGGCCCGGCGGCATCTCGGTGGCAATCTGTCTGAATTTCAGTCGGGTATTCCCTGCGTTCCATGACGCGTACGTCTACGTTGATCCGCGTCAGAAATGGCGGGCGTTTTGCCATGGTTTTTGAAAGCGAACTGTATTTCCAAGATAGTGCCGCCCAATGGATTGGGTGTCCGAGCGTGTCTAACTTCGTCAAAGAGAAACACATAAGCTCGCTCGACGCGGGGGATATGCTCGGCGGATTTTCTCGCCGCATCCGCACTTTTGGCGGCAGTCTTGTCAGTTCGGAGCAAAAAGTAACCTTGAAAGCCAGAGACAAAGACTAATCCGCCAGTGAGTATCGCGAGCCAGAGAGTGTAGAGAGCAATTCGGTCGTCTGCACTTTCGGATTTTATAACCTGTTCGGTTTTTTTGGCGGCGTCGCTTTTACTTTGTTGTGTTTCTTGCTGATCGCGAGATGGCAACACTGATGCGGCCACAAAGCCAAATGCAAATATCGCGACTGCCAGGAGTGCTCCAAGAAATATCTCCGGAAGGCGCTTTAGCATCCGCCGATCACCGCGCTGAAGATGTCGCAAATGACAATATTACATTATCGTCAGCGCTGCTCAACCTGAGATAGCACGCCATGTCTAACCCCGGCCGTTTTTCATCCGGACAAACGCGCGTCTCGACGATGGCAAAGTCGTCGAAGTTGATCTCCATTGCGGACCAGCCGCCGGCGGGAGGCGAGTGGCAAACCGGGGCGGGTGGGGCATGAGGACTTATCTCGGCGGATTGATGGGCGCCGTCGCACTGGCTGTGATCGCTGGCATGCCGGCGATCGCGCAGGCGTGCGATCAGGACACCATCGACTCGATCGCCGACGATGGATCGATTATCGTCATGACCTCGGGAGCCTCATTTCGCGTCAGTCCGCTGGATCAGACCGATGCGATGTTCTGGCTGGCGATGGACGATGTCTTGATCTGCAAAGGTGAAACCGAGATCATCAACAAGAACGAAAAGCGCGAGCGCATTCGGGTTTCGCGCATTCGTTAGTCGCATGATACGGACCGGAAACGAAGAACACCCATGCCCCGCGAATATCTGAACCCGCCCGGCCTGTTTCATCATCCGAACTACACGCGCGTCTTGTCGGTGGAGAAGCCGTCGAAGCTGATCTACATCGCCGGGCAGACGCCGGCGGATGACAATTATCAGCCGCTGCATCCGGGGAACTTGCGCGCCCAATATGCCGCCGTGCTCGACGGCCTGACGCTGCAGCTCAAAGCCGCCGGCGCGACCTGGGACGACGTGGTGTTCCGGCGCATGTATGCGCTCGACGTGCCGGCGTTCCTCAAGGTGCTCAATGATCGGTCGCTGCCGGTTCCGTGGAACGCCGATCGGCCGTCGCCCAGCACGCTGATCGGCGTCACGGCGCTCGCCAATCCTGGCTTTCTGATCGAGGTTGAGATCATGGCCGTGGTGGCGATTTGATCCCTCCCCCTTGTGGGGAGGGCCGGCGAGCGAAGCGAGCCGAGGGTGGGGACGTGAGGTTTCGCGATATCGTTGACGCTCGCGCGTCACTGCCCGACCCCACCCCTTCCCCTCCCCACAAGGGGGAGGGGAAGAGCGAGCCGGGTCGCTCAGTTACTTTTTGACGGCTCATTGCAATTCGCCGTAGCCGCGCGCCATGGCGGCGGCGAACACCGGGAGCAGGAGGAACAGCGCTGCTTCCGCCCAGAGATAACGCCGCACGTTGCGGATCGCGTCCGCCGGTGGAGCAAAGCCGGCATCGGTTTTCAGCGCGCTCCGCCAACGGATGATCGCCACGGTCGGGATGATCGAGAGCAGGCCGACCAGGAGGAAGGTCGCGATCTTCGCCCAGAAGAACACGTTGACCGAGTAATAGGCCCAGCCTTTGGCCGCGACGCTGGCGCGGATGAATCCGACGATGATGATGACGCCGGCAAGGATGCCGTACCAGTTATCGACCCGGCCGACGCGCAGGATTTCGTCACGCTTCATATTCATGCTGATGGTGCCGATTTCGAACGCCAGGATGCCGGCCAGCATGAACACCAGAAGATGATGGGCGATGGCCAAAATGAGATCGCTCGTGCTGTAATCCATCGAAATATCCTCTCGCGGTGTTGTTCGCTGGCTTGGAAACTCGGTGGCGCCGCTGAAGTTGCGGCTTTTTCGGCCCATCGGCCGTCGTTGCGATGTCCTTAACGCTTGCGACGGAACATCCTCAAGTTGACATTATTGGACTAATATGTGGGCTAGCCTCGCGGGCGAGCTGTAAATGTTGCCGCAGGCGCGAGATTGAACCGGGCGCGTTGATGAAAAGAGCGAATGGCCGACGGCTGGTAGTGGTGCTTGCCGCGTTGGCGGCCGGCGCTGCGTGTGCCGGCCCGGCGGGCGCGCAATTGGCCGGCGGCTCTGGCGGGCGCGCGGCATTCGATGGGCGCGAGCGCGCCATCCCGGTGCAGTTTCGCGATTTCTTCCGCCCGCTCTGGGGCGACGGGTGGGGTGGCGGCGGCTACTATCAGCGGCGCTCGTACGATCCGTACAATCCGTTCCAGCAACGCCAGCAGACTTACGAATCATTAAAGCCGCCGGCGCCGGCGGCGCGCAAGCCGGACACGCCGGCGCCGACCGAGACCGTGCTGGTCATCGGCGACTCGCTCGCCGACTGGCTCGCTTTTGGCCTCGAAGAGGCCTTCACCGACACGCCGCAGGTCGGCATCGTCCGCAAGATCCGGCCGTATTCCGGCCTGGTGCGCTACGAGCCGCGCGCCGATTCGCCGGATTGGTCGCAGGCGGTGAAGGAGGTGCTGGCGGGCGAAAAGCCGAGCGCCATCGTCGTCATGCTCGGCCTCAACGATCGCTTGGCGCTGCGCGAACGCGCGCCGGCGGCAAAAAGCGCAACGCCGCCGGCGCAGCCGAGGCACCGACGCCGCGGCGCCGGATGCCGACCAGCCGCCGAGCGCCGGCGGCGACGCGGCGCGCCGCGCGCCGCCGCCCGCGGGCGGCAATTACGAGTTTCATACCGACAAGTGGGGCGAGCTTTACGAGAAGCGCATCGACGAGATGATCACAGCGCTCAAGAGCAAAGGCGTGCCGGTGCTGTGGGTCGGACTGCCGTCGATCCGCGGCGCCAAGTCGACGACCGACATGCAATATCTCGACGAGCTTTATCGCGCCCGCGCCGAGAAGGCCGGCATCATCTATGTCGACATCTGGGACGGCTTCGTCGACGAGCAGGGGCGCTACACGCAGCAGGGGCCGGATTTCCAGGGACAGACGCGGCGGCTGCGCACTTATGACGGCGTCAATTTCACCACCTACGGCGCCGAGAAGCTCGCGCACTATGTCGAGCGCGAATTGCGCCGGGTGTTGACCAGCCACATCGCGCCGGTGGCGCTGCCCGGTCCGGAAGAGCAAGCGCCGGGCAAGGGCGCGCCGGGCGCGAAGCCGGCGATCGGCCCGGCGGTGCCGTTGAACGCGCTTGGCGCCGGCGAGGGCGGCGAGCTCCTCGGCGCCGCGGCGCGTCCGGCGCAGAAGGAAGCCGACCCGCTGGCGGTGCGGGTGTTGACCCGCGGCGAAGCGCTGGCCGCGCCGCCCGGGCGCGCCGACGATTTTTCCTGGCCGCGCAGCGACGCCAACACCGACGGCGCAGCGGAGCCGCGCCGGCACCGCCCGCGCCGGCGGCGCCCGGCTGCGGCCGCGCCGAAGGGCGCCGGCAAGAACGAGACAAACAAGAACCGACGCCAATAAAAACGACGCCAACAAGAACGATGTAAAGAAGCCGGCCGCGGCGGCCGCGCCGCCGCCTGCTCCCGCGGCCGCGCCGGCAGCCGCCGCGCCAGCGCGACCGCGGCCGCCGCGTCCCGAGCTCGACGGCGCGCCGCCACGGCCGCCTCTGCCGGTCGGCCCCGCGGCAGCAAACAGCCGCTGAATTTCACTTAGCTCTCAGGCAATCCACATCGTCATTGCGAGCGAAGCGAAGCAATCCAGCAGCGGCCGCTCGATGATAATTCCTGGATTGTCCCCTTCGAGGCTCGCTTCGCTCCCCTCGGCAATGGACGAGCAATCGCGCTCTGGTCGATCGGAACTAATTCACGGACGGCGTCGCGGCGGCGGCATCGATCCGGCCGGGCGCGTCGTCGCCGGCCGGGTGGCGCGGCTCGCCCATCAGCGCCGGCTGGAACAACGCCGCCGAGGTCAGCGTGCAGACGAGCGACAGCGCCAACAGCTTGCCCATGCTGGAGATGCCCGGCTGGTTCGACAGCCACAGGCTGCCGAAGGCGGTGGCGGTCAGGAGCGTGCGAGTAGAACACCGCGCGCGTCAGCACCGATTGCAGGAAGTTGCTCTCGCCGCGCCGCCACGCCGTCACGTAATAGATCTTGAAAGCGACGCCGATGCCGAGCAGCACCGGCAAGCGCGATGATGTTGGCGTAGTTGAGCTGGAATCCGGTCAGCGCGCAGATTTCGAGCGTGACGATGCCGGCGACCAGGAGCGGGATCAGCGTCACCAGGACGTCGGTCAGCCGCCGCAGCACGATCCACAGCAGGATCGCGATCGACAACAGCGCCAGCGCCGCGGCCTCGGCGAAGGCTTCGACGATGGTCTTGCCCCACTCGGTGCTGCCGATGGCTTCGCCGGTCGCGCCCGGCTGCACCGCCTGCACGGCGCGGGCGAACCGGCTGATGGTGGCGTTGTCGTTGGCGTCGCCCTTGGGCCAGATCTCGATCCGCTCGCGGCCGTCGGGCGCGACCCAATCGCGCACCAGGTCGGCCGGCAGCGATGCGCGCGTCACGGGCTCCGCCGTCAGGCTCTGGCCGACGTCGTCAAGATCAAGCTGCAGCGGATGAACGAAGGCGTCGGTGACGCGGGCGCGCTGCGCGGCATCGGCTTGCGCGAGCTTATTGAGCGCATCGGCCAAGCGCCGCGCGGCGTCGGCGCCGGCTGCCGCTGTTCTGGTCGGCGGCATCTTGCAGCGCCTGCGCGCCCTGCTTGAGCGCCGCGACATTCTCCTCATCGCTGGGCGCCGGCCGCGGCGAGCGCGCGCAAGACCGGGCCAAGCGCCTTCTCGCGCGGCTTCGATGGCCGGCAGCTTCTGGTCCTGATCGGTCGGGACGAAGCTGTCGAGCGTCCAGGTCGTGGCGACTTCCGGCAACGCGGCGAGCTTGGCGGCGACCGCGCCGACGTCGTCCGGCGGCACCAGCACGCGCGCGGTGTTCAGCGGCACCGACTTGCCCAGCCTGAACAGCGATGTCAGCGCCGGCGAGTTCTGGTTCTCGAGCGCGAGCGGGTTGAAATTGAATTGCAGCCGCGGCAAGGCCGGAAGGCCCGGCGGCGACGACGAGGACGGTGGTGACGATGACCGCAACGCGGTGGCGCTTGAGAAAGGCGTCGGCCGGCGCCAGCGCCGGCAAGTTGAGCGGCTTCGGCTCGGGCGGCGGATCGACGGCGCGGATCAGCGCCGGCAACAGCGTCAGGCTCGACACATAGGCGACCACCATGCCGAACCCGGCAATGATGCCGAGCTGCGCCAGCCCGCTATAAGCCGTGGGCGTGAACGACAGAAATCCGGCGGCGGCGGCGCCGGCCGCGAGCGTGAGCGGGATGCCGACCCATTCGGCCGCGGCGCTGCAGCGCCCGATCCAGATCGTTGAGCTCGTGGCGCTCCTCCCGATAACGAACGGTGTACTGGATGGCGAAATCGGCGCCGAGCCCGACGAACAGAACCGCAAACGCCAGCGAGATCGGATTGAGCGCGCCGACCATCAAGATGCCGCCGGCCGCCGTGATCAAAAGCCCGACGCCGATATTGACGGCGACGGCGGCGACGAGGCGAAGCGAGCGCAGCGCCAGCCACAGGATGACGAGGACGATGCCGCCGGTGACGGCGCTGTTGAGCGCGATCCCCTCATGCACGCCGGCAAATTCATTGTCGGAAATGATGACCGGGCCGGTGAGCGTGACGTCGGCGCCGTACTTCGCCTTCAGCCCGAGCTGATTGGCGATCTCGCGGATCGCCGCGGTCGCCCTGCCGCCGGGCTCGAGCGCGTCGTGGTCGAGAACCGGCCAGACCTCGACGAAGTGGTGCAGGTCCAATGGCCGCGCCTCGCCTTGCACCAGGGTCTTCCAGGAGAACTCCGCCGGTGCGGCCTTGGGCAACGCCTTCGAGCGTGTCGGCGGCCAGGTTCAGCGGCGGCGCCATGCCGTCGAGCGACAGGAATCCCTGCTTGGCATAGCCGAGAAGCCCGGACAGGACTTGCACCAGGCCGCGCAGGCTCGGATCGCTCACCAGGCCCGCCGATGATCGGCTTGGCGCGTGATCAGTTGCCCGGTGAAGTGCCTGATCTGGTCGGGGGCGAGGAACAGGAGGCCGTTGCGTTGAAAGAACGGACTGTTGAGCGCGCCCCCGACGGAGCGAAACAGCTCCGGCTTGTCGGCGAGGCCGCGCTGCAATTCCCGCGCGGCGGCCGTCGCCGCTTCCGGCGTCGCCGCGCCGACATCGACCAGGATGAGATCGACGGTTTGCGGAAACGCCTCGTGAAACGCGATCTCCTGCTGCCGCCACGGCAGCTTGGCCGAGAGCAGATCGTTGATGTCGGTGTCGATGGCGAAGTGACGGGCGGTATAGATCGCCGACGGCGGCGGCAAGCAGCAGCGCGGCGACGATGACGGGGCGAAAATGGCGGGTGCAGTAACTGACCGCGCGATTGATCCATGACTGCAGCATGCCGGTGCCGCGCCGTGCGCTCGATGATGATACTTGAGCCTGCAACCCGGTGCGAAACATGCCACAGGCGCAAGCCAAAATTTCTTTCGTTTTTTGCGGGAACCAAAATAGCGCGACGGCGTTCTCGGGCGTCCGGCCACGACGTCCGCTTTGCCAACGTCGCGGCCATCGATCGCTTGCTGGACGACGTCCGCTTTGCCCGCCCGCCAGAAGCGGACTAACCGTTGACAGCACTTACGGTATCGGCGAGGGGAAACGACGCCCGTTGCCTTGCCAGATTGTTCCTAAACTTTGCCCGCCGTTTGAGTACGACCGTCGCCTTGGAGGATGTCTCATGTCGTCGATGTCGAAAATCTTTGGCGGAGTTGCTTGGGTGGTAGCGCTGTGCTCGAGCGCTGGCGCGCAAGGCCTGGTAAGTCAAAAGAATATCCCGTTACAAATGGCAATAACGATCGCCGAAGCTGCGATGGATAAGTGCACGGAATTGGGTTTCAAAGTCTCGGTGGTCGTCGTTGACCGCGCCGGTCTGCCCCTTGTGATGCTGCGCGGTGATGGTGCCGGTCTACACACCCCGGAAGGGGCGGATCGCAAGGCGTACACGGCGCGCACTTTCGGCACCTCGTCGGCTGATTTCGTCAAGCGGATGCTGAACGACCCGAGCTCGGTTGGCTCCAAGGAATACAGCCGCGTGCTTGCGATATCCGGCGGTTTGCCGATCAAGGTCGGCGATGAGGTGGTCGGAGCGGTCGGCGTATCCGGGTCGCCAGGCAGGGACGACGAATGCTCTCAAGCCGGCATCGATAAAGTGGCCGCGTATCTGAAGTGAAAAATTAGGTTCGGCCAAGGCGCAGATTCCGCCGTCCCGCGCTTGGCGCCGAAGCTCTCGGGAGCCGGCGTCCGTCGACTTTAACAATTTTCGTCAAGAGATCGGCAACCATCCCGCGACGTTTGCAGCCAGCCCGCATACGTGCGGCACTTGGCACTGTGGAATCTTAACTGCCGCGGCCTTCAGATGGATTTGCTGGTGGCCGTGGAGGGAAAATCATGCGCCGTAATTTGCGATTGAAGCGCCTGGCTTGCGCGACGGTGACGTCGGTCGCGTTTGCAGGGGCGATTGGAACGGCGAACGCGGAAGATTTGCCGGGCTATATGCAGCCGATCGCCGGCCACATCGCCTCCAGTCCCGCTGAAACCGCAACAAAGAACGTGCTGGCGCTCAATACCGGCATGTTTGAGCTTTACGGCGACGCTGCCAAAGTCTTTCAAAAGAACATTCTCAGCCAGCACCCCGTCATCCTCGGTCTTTTTTCCGGAGCTGGCGGACGATTTATTTTATATCGGCCGGGTCAGCCGCCGCTCGACGCGCCGTCAGTGCCGATCGTCTATCAACTGCTGAAATCCGTCGGTCACAGCACAATGGCGCTGGCCGAAGTGGTCGGGCCATATATCGATAATCCGGAGGATCAGTCCTGGCGCGGGTCGATGCTCGCCTATCGGAGCCATATGAAGTCGGCGCTGGACGGCCTCGATCTGACGCCAATGCCGCCGGAGTGGCGGGACAACAATCGCATCATCCTCGAGAACAACATAGCGTTCATGGACGAGTGCTTGGCGAAGGGTGTGGTTTCCTTCGCCGCGCTGAAGGCGTTTACGGAGAAACAGGGTCCCTACCTGAAGCTCAATGTCGCCTGGGCCGCGCAGACCCAGGTCGCGCATTGGATGGGCGTGATTGCTGACTGGAAGAAGCTGCTCGGCAGCGATTGGGACAAGACCTACGCCGCCAGCAACACGATCTACGTCGCGCGCCAGAACAATGTGCTGTTCAGCGTACTGGCTCAGTTTTTCGGTCCGGATGCCATCAACGATCGGTTGATCCTCATCGAGACGATGTCGTTCACCACGACGCCATCGGATATGCTGGAATCGTTGACCCGCATCATCGCCGACCGCTCTGTCGGTGCGCTGTTCTTCGGCAACTATCATCTTATGGACTACGAACTGATGGGCGGCGACGCACGGACGGCGATCATTACGGAAGACGGCAAGCGTGAAATGAAGCCGTTCCTGCCTCCGCTCGTGCCGTTTGGCTCCAAGCAGTGGCCGACCCTGGTCACACCAGGGCCGGGACCCGCGTCCATCGCCGACCTTCATTGATACCGGCCGTCGGCAGGGCACGCGGTCCAGTTTTTTGCGTTTCAAGTGGGTAACGAAAAGTTGCCTGCCACAGAGTGCGTGCAAGTCTTGGCGTACGCGAAAAGGCAACAACGCATGGGCCTATCACGCCGCCAGTTCGTCGCGTCGGCAACGTCATGGGGCATCGCGCTCAGTCTGTCGCAGGGGCGTTGCCGCGAGTCCGGATTTTCATACGCGCGAGTGTAGTAAGGTGCCGCCCACGCAAGGTTGTCTGCACCCTGACCTAGACGTCAATCATTTCGGCGCGGCGGCCTTGAGAATGGCGTCGGTGTCGGTCAGCCAAACCATGTCATCTTTCTTGAGGCGCGTGAGCACGCGCCGCATTGCCGCTGCCCCATCGGGAGTGCCGACTACGAATGGATGGATGCCGATCACGACCGTCGTCGCCTCGCGGGCAGGATCGGCGCGTGCCTCGGTCGCAAGTTCCGACACGTAATCCACCCAGAGTGCCTCGATCTCGGATGGCGTCTTCATCCGCGCCAGGTATTGCCCCATGTCGACCGTTACGGACGGATATGGCAACAGCACCAACGAGCCGTCTGGGGTCTTCAACCGTGAAATAATGTCGGAATCCATTTGGTCGAGCGTCGAGACGACGCCTTCGGCAGCCATCGCCTGCATCGTGTCGCCGTTGGAATAGACGCTTGGTGACGACCAGCAGGTGGGCCTCAGCGCCGGTCGCGTCGGCGATCTGGTCCAGGGTACGGCGAATGTAGGCTTTCTGTTCAGCGAGCCCACGCCCGAGCGGCAGCATGCGGCTGGTATTGTTCATGCCATGCGCGACAATCGGTGCATCCGGATGCATCGCACGGAATTGCTTCCACACGGACGGGTGCGCAACCGGAAATTCGGCGTTCAGCACGATCGTGAGAGGAACGTTCAACTCCTTGAACACGCGGCCGACGCGCGGGATGCCCCAGTCGATCCCGTATTGGCGGAAGGCCTCGTTCACGAGGTCAGGATTGCGGTTCGCCAAGTCCGGCCGGAAAACCGGACCCTGGCCGAAACCGAACTCCTCGACGAACAGGGCGAAGCTGACGGCGACTTTTTTGCCCCCGGGCCAGGCGACGACATGGATCGGGTCACGACGGAACCCGGTGATCGAGTCGGCTCCCTCCTGCGCCAAAGCCGCGGAGGCAAGGTGAGCGGTCAACAACAACATCAGCCCCGCGACAAAATCGGCTGCGCGATTTTTCCCAGCCATTAGGCTGCCTCTCAAATCAACAACGGCCATTCGCTTCTGAATGCCCTGCCCGTAGCTGAGAACAAGCCGAAATCGGGCCCAAACACGCACCCGATTCCCAAACTACAGTTTGGAGCTAAAATGTTCATGAAGAAAGATACGCAAATACCGGCTTTGCACGCCTACCGGTCGACGAGGTCGGCGAACTTGCGTCAGAGGTCGAGGGCGGTGAACGCAAGGAAGCAACCAATTATTTGATCGCGCGTGACCGGGTTTAATTCCGGTCACGCGCGATTCGTGAACATTGCTTGCTTAGGAGGCCGAGAAACAACACAGTGCCGCGTGGGGGTTAGACAAGCTGTGTCCGCAGGTTGTCCGCGAATTTGGCAATGATGCGTTCGGCGGCACCGCAGATAATGCCAAGGTTGTTGCCGTACTCGGCGACCGCGCCGGTGAGGGCGAGGTCAGTTCGCACTAGCACCTTGGAGCCTGTTCCTTCCGGCACCAGGCGGAAAGAGATGCCGCCGACGGCGAAGCCTCGGCCCTCAGCGTCCACACCTTCGGCTGTGACATGCGCCGTTTGATTAACCGGATCGATTTCATCGAATTTGGCCGCGCCGGCAAAGGCAAAGGCAACCGGACCAAGCGGAACCGATATCTTGCCTTTGTAATTTCTCTCGTTCACGGTTTCGGTGAGTTCCACGCCGGGCAGGCACGGCGCGATTCGCTTGATGTCTAACAGAACTTTCCACGCCTCGGCCGGCGGCAACGGAACTTGGAAGGAACTGTCAAATTCGTCCGTGGCGTGCATTTCGTTTGCATCACGATCTGACATCATCGCTCACTCCATTGAGCTGGTTGAGTGATGTCGGCAAGTTCCATTCGCAAACTCCAACTGGTCCTCTGGAACTCGCCGTTTTTTTGTTTGTATAGCCGAGTTCCAAAGCGATAGCCGCTTGCGAACAGCTATCCTCCTTACGCGGAAACGTGACTTACGGTTCCGGGCGATAAGGCCTAAGTTTGATCATTAGCGATCGGGCACACGGGAGAAGCATTATGCGCACCCGGAATCTCGATGACGCAATCCGTGCCGTCAGCGCCATCTATTGTCCGCACGCGGTGGAGGTCACCGGCGCGGCGCAAAACATCGACGCGAACCTGCAAGTCCACAATCCGGCATCGTCGCAGCCGCTGGTCGAGCTGTCCTATAGCGCACCAGCAAGGGTCGACACTGGGGAGTTTTCCGCGCCTGCCTGTATCTTATGATGCATTGTGCCCGCGGCTTCGCATCGACTTGCCCGGATTAAATTCACCGAACGCACGATATCCGATGGCGTCGTGAAGCGTATCGACAGGAGAGAGGCAGCATGGACACCAACAATCGTCGACTGATGTGGCATGGCATGTTCCTGTTTCTTCGGGTTGTCACGGGCTTCGCTGAGGGCAGCGTTTCGCCAACGTGCGCATGGGACTCGCCGCGCACCTGAGAAGGTCTGATGAACGGCACTTTCTCTCGTCGCTCTGGGCGCCGTCTGGACCGAGGTGAGACTGCCGCCACTCGCAAAGGCGGTCGCATACTGGACCGCGCTGTACGGTACTTATGTGAACTGGCTCGAGACCACGCTTGCGCGGCTTTCGGTACCGCGGCCCTTTCTCCGATCACGTCAGCGGGCCATAGTGGGCAACCCTGGCAGGAGACCATTGTCACGGCCGGATTCATGAGCGTCGGCATTATCGATCATCGTTGCCTCCTCGGTGCTCGTCCTCTGGGGTCTTCGGGCCAGAGCGTCCCAACGCTGGCGGGGGGCGAACGAAGCTCAATATTTCACGCCTCCGGAAGCGCAGCACCGATGAATGAGATCAACGATCAGGGCATCGATAGCCTCCGAACAGTCATGCACTGGTACGACTTCGTTTGCCCATTCTGCTACGTCGGCCAGCAAAGAAACGCGATTATCGCGCACTACGGGTTTGATGTCGTGGAATTGCCATTCCAGGCTCACCCAGACATTCCGCCGGGAGGGATTGCCGCAGGACCACGCACTGGTCGGATGTACGCCATGCTGGAGCGCGAGGCAAAAGATGCCGGATTGCCGCTGCATTGGCCTCCGCGTCTACCGAACACGCGGCGAGCCTTGGCCGCAGCGGAATGGGCGCGGCAGCATGACCCGCGCGCTTTCCCGCACTTCCACAAAAAGCTTTTTGACGCTCACTTTGTCCTTCTCGAGGACCTCGAAGATCCCGCGGTGATTGATCGCCACGCGACTAAATCGGGCATTGAACTTGCCGCTTTGCACGCGGCGCTCGCTGACGACAGTGCGCTGGCAGCGGTCACCGAGGCCGAGATGATCGGCCGCAGATATGGCGTGCAAGGGACGCCGGCCTGGCTTTTGGCGAAGCGCTTGATCCAGGGACTGCTCCCGGCAACGGGAATTTGAACGCCTCGCCGTGGATGCCGTCCAAACAGAGCGAACAATCTGAGAGCGGGAGACTTCAATGCCGCAGGATGGGAATACAATCGAAGCAACTGTAAGGATTTGGTGCTCCGTCGATGAAGTTTTCAAGTTTTATCGGGATTTCAGGAATTTACCTCGGTTTTTGGGGGATGTGATGGCCACTCAGCAGATCGGCCCGACAACGTATCGATGGACAATACAAGGTCCTCTGGGCATTCGAGTGGGCTGGACGATAAAAGTAACTGAGGAGCGTCCAAACACATTGCTGCGCTACGAAACTGTAACTTTGCCGGGACTCAGAACTCAGTGGGAAATACATTTCGCTTCTGGACCGGAGGCGGGTCATACTGAAGTTCGTGAAGTGATGAAAGCGCCGTTGGGAAGAATGGGACGTGCGGCCCTTGCACTGATCGGAAAATTCCCAGCCG
>CAWDQG010000032.1:0-86665 GCA_963804405.1 uncultured Alphaproteobacteria bacterium
CGGCGTTGAACTTGTTGTACTTCGGCACCGGCGGGCCGATTCCGCATTCCGAACTGGTGCGCGGGACCGGCGACGGCGCCGTGCTCTACACCGATTCAACGCTGGCGCTTGATGCCGACACCGGCAAGATCGTCTGGTATCACCAGTTCCTGCCCCGCGATAACTGGAATCTCGATCACGTCTTCGAGCAGGTGCTGGTCGATATCGACGTCGACAATCATCCTCGGCAAGCGTTGCTGGCAATCGGCAAGCCCGAAATCATCTGGGCGCTCGACCGGCGCACCGGCGAGTTTCTCTGGGCGCGCGAGACCACCCACCAGACGGTCTACAAGCAGCTCGATCCGGAAACCGGGCAGGTCGCGATCGACGAGAGCCTGATCCCGACTAAGCTCGACGAAAGCAAATTTGTTTGCCCGTCCTACTATGGCGGCAAATTATGGATGGCATCGGCTTACAATCCGGCGTCAAAGACCTTGTTCGTGCCGCTGAACAACCTGTGCATGGACTATAAGGCCGTCGACCAGGAGCCGCTGCCCGGCGAGGATTATGGCCGCGGCCGCATGGTGTTCCGTCACGCCCCGGACAACCACGGCAACATCGGCCGTGTCGAAGCCGTCAATATCGAGAACAAACAAACACAATGGAAGGAGCAGCGGCGTCCCTATTGGTCGAGTTCGCTGCTCGCCACAGCCGGCGGAGTAGTTTTCGGCGGCGACACCAACCGCCGCATCACCGCGTTCGACGCCGTCAATGGGAAGACGCTCTGGCAGCTGACGCTCAACGGCCAGCCCGGCGGATTTCCGATGACCTATATGGCCGGCGGCAAGCAATATGTCGCGATTCCGACCGGCTTGAGCCTGATCGGCAACCGGGTGGTCCGCCAATTAACGCCGGAAATTCCGGTGCCCGCCGCGGCTCGACGCTGATGGTGTTCGCCTTGCCTGAGCCGAATACCCGCTAGCGTTCGCCTTTTCCCGCACGAAGTGGATGAAGCGCGCACGAAAAGGATAGGCTCCGCCGGCTGGCTTTCGGACAATCCCCCTCCCTTTCCTCCCCCGCAAGCGGGCGTGGGTTGGGTGGGGGATGAAAGCGAGGCAGCGCCATGCGCGGGCTCGATGGCAAAACCGCGATCGTCGCGGCGGATCGACCCTGATCGGACAAGCGTCGCCGAAACGCTCGTCGGCTATGGCGGCAATGTCGTCATCGCCGACATCAACGGGCCGACGGCGAGGCGGCCGCCAAAAAGCTCGGCGGCAAGGCGCGCTTCATCCGCTGCGATCTCGAGCAGCGACGCCGACATCGCGCGCTGGTCGAAAGCCACGGTCGAAGGCTCCGGCCGGCTCGACTTCCTGGTCAACGTCGCCTGCGTCTATATCGACGAGGCGCCGCACGCCACGCGCCGACTGGCTGCCGCCTTCGACGTCAACGTCGTCGGCTCGGTCATGCTGCTGAAGGCGGCGCGGCCGATCTGGCGGCGGGCGGCGGCGCCATGGTCAATTTCGGCTAGCTCATCGCAGGTGGCGCAGACCGGACGTTGGCTTTATCCCGTCTCGAAAGCGGCGATCCTGCAGCTGACGCGCAACCAGGCGATCGACCTCGCGAAGGACCGCATTCGCGTCAATTCGGTCTCGCCGGGCTGGACCTGGTCGAACATCATCGGCCAGCTGAGCGGGGCAACCGCGCCAAGGCCGACGCGTCGCGCGCCCTTCCACATGCTGGGGCGCCTCGGCGACCCCGACGAGGTCGCTCAGGCCGTCGCCTTCCTCTGTCGGACAAAGCGTCCTTCATCACCGGCGCCGACATCCCCGTCGATGGCGGCTACTCCGCCATGGGGCCGGAGCAAGGGGAGCCCGCGATTCCAAAGCTGATGTCCTGAAGCCGACCGAGACAGGAGGAGGATGGCGAACCATGCGTAAGGTCACGATTGTCGGCGGCGGTCAGGCCGGCATGCAGCTCGCGATCGGCCTGCGGCAGAAGGATTACCAGGTCCGCGTCGTTTCCAATCGCACTGCCGAGGACATTCGCACCGGCAAGGTGCTGTCGAGCCAATGCATGTTCGACGATGCGCTTCAGTCCGAGCGCGATCTCGGCATCAATACCTGGGAGCGGCAATGCCCGAACGTCGACGGCATCGGCGTGACCTGCCGGCTCCGGACGGCTCGGGAAAGGCGATCGACTGGGCTTACAAGCTCGACAGGCCCGCCCAGGCCGTCGATCAGCGCGTCAAATATCCCGGGCTGGATGAAGCACTTCAAGGCGATGGGCGGCGAGCTCGATCATTCACGAGGCGGCGATCGCCGACCTCGAAAACTATTGCCGCGAGAGCGATCTCGTGATCGTCGCTTCCGGCAAGGGCGACATCGCCGCGCTCTTCGAGCGCGATGCCGCAGCGATCGCCGTTCGACAAGCCGGCGCGCGCGCTGGCGCTGACCTATGTCACGGGGCATGACCCCTTATGAGCCGCATTCCCCGCGTCAGCTTCAACATCGTCCCGGGGATCGGCGAGTATTTCGTCTTTCCGGCGCTGACGACGACGGGGCCTTGCGAGATCATGGTCTTCGAAGGCATTCCCGGCGGGCCGATGGATTGCTGGAGCGACGTCGCACGCCCGATCAGCATCTCGCGCGCAGCAATGAGATCCTGCAAAAGTTCATGCCATGGGAGGCGGAGCGCTGCCGGAATGTCGCGCTGACCGATCCGAACGGCATCCTCGCCGGAAGGCTCACGCCGACCGTGCGGAAGCCGGTGGGCCGGCTTCCCTCCGGCGCGCTCGTGCTCGGCATGGCGGACACCGTCGTTCTCAACGACCCCATCACCGGCCAGGGCTCCAACAACGCCGCGAAGAGCGCCCGGATCTATCTGCAATCCATCCTGGACAATCGCGACAAGTCCTTCGACCGCGCCTGGATGCAGCGGACGTTCGATCAATACTGGGACTACGCGCAATGGGTCACGGGCTGGACCAACGCGCTGCTGATGCCGCCGCCGCCTCATGTCGTCAAGATTCTCGTCGCCGCGCAGACCTCGGCCAGGGTCGGACGGGCATTCGTCAACGGCTTCGACGATCCGCGCACTTTTTTCCCGTGGCTCGCCGATCCCGCGGAAGCCGAGAGGTTCATCGCCGAGGCGTAAGTGCCGACTCCGTCATCCCGGGGCGCGACGAAGTCGCGAACCCGAAATCCATAACCACGATTGGTGCAGAAGATTCTCCGTACCAATTCTGCCTGACCTGTGATTACGGATTCCGGACTTGCCGCTTTGCGGCAATCCGGAATGACGAAGGTCTGCAGGCGGCAGCGATTTTGCGGAAACTGAACGAGAGTGCCATCGCAAAAAAGAAAAGCCCCGCTTTGTACGGAGGACGTGACGGCCCTCAGCGTCTCTATCGTGGGACACCGGCGCAAGCTCCTCGACGCCATCGCCACCCTTGAATGATGCGTGAGCCGCGACCCAAAAACCATAGAGGAACAAGAACAACAGCAGCGGGTCTTCGGGTGCTCTGACGGAGGTGAAGGCGTTGTTGGAGGAGTTGGCGGCTTAGGTTTTTGTTAAAGCCAACCAGTCCGGTTTTAGTGGGTCCAGTATTCCTGAAGCCAGAGTAAGACCGCGCTCAGGTACGTTGTTTCTGTTTGACGCCGTGCCATTTGGCTTATCCCCTTTTGTGACCCGCGTCGTTTTTGCGTCGCAACCGTTGAATGGGCGGAAATAAGCAAGGCAAAGAAATCGCCAATGTGTCGAATGGTTAGCGAAACGCTCGCCGACCCGGCGAAGCCGGAGAAGTTCCTCGCAGCAGCGTAAGCCACCGGAAGCTTCCGGGACGCAGCGCAGCGCCTAAGCGATGCGCTGCGGACCGGGGATTGTCGCAGGCTCAGAGTAAGCGACGATCCCGTGTCTGCAGCGCAGCACTTTCGTGCTGCGCCGCGCCCGAGATTCGCTGGGCGTGTACTCGCAAACACGATCCAACGTCGCCTTTGCCCCCAGACAGCGAACCTGCAGCGGGCATCGTGGAATGTCCGCTTAGTGCCACGACCCGGACATCACCGGTGTCTCAGTGAACCACTTCTGGCACGACGAACTCGGTGGCTAGCCGCGCTACAATAGCGCCGCTCTGCACGGCCAAAAGCGTGTGCTTGCCTGCCTGGCTGGTAGGGACGCTCTGCATCTGCTGACAGAAGTTGCCGTCCGGATGCACGGTTGCAGTGCCGAGCGTGGCGCCCGTCGCTGTATCGAGGCGAACCGTCACCGTGCCCGCCGCGAAGCCTGAGCCGAACAGCATGAACGGATCGTCGGTCACTGCTGCGGAGATCGGTTGGTTCGGACAGCCCGTCTGACCCTGCAATAGGCCGACCATCATTAGCGAGGCTTGAACTCGCGCTCGTTGCCGCAACTACCTGAATGTTCTCGGTCGCCGTCGCTGCGCGGCCGTCCGCGTTGACTTGGTCGACCGCGTGTATCACGTGCGTGCCGGTCGATGTCGATGACGGGATGGTCACCGAGACGGCGAAGGTCCCTTGGGCGTAGGTCTGCCGCACCCAGCGGCGTGGCGGGAATTCGAGGACGGGAAAAAGTGCGGCCGTCAAGCGTGAGGACCACCTTACCCCAGTTTGGGTCGATCCTCGCCGTGGTCACACGCGCTGTGTCACTCCAGGGGCTACATGTGATCGGGTCGCAATCACGGACGCGGAACTGGTAACCCGTATTGGGCGTCAGGTTGGTGGCATCAAAATGCGCCGGGCACTTTCCCTGCGCGTCGCCCGGGAGCCGTCGCACGCGGACCTGGTCGACAGACACCATTCGAGATCCGCACCGCCTCCGAGGCACACGCCCAAGGAGCTATTGCCGTAGCTGCCGGCGCCCATGGTCACCGGCAGCGTCGTGGCCACGTTCGTGTTGGGTGGAAAATGCTGGCCGCTGACCTGCACTGCGGTGCCGGCCTTCGCTATCGGCTGCGAGGTCGCGATCTGCGGTGCGAGAACGAGGGTGTGCTTGGAATTGGAGCGGGGCCACCGCCGGGATTTGGTACACCCAAATCTGGCCGCGTGATGCCAACATGAGTTGCTCTCAGGATTATCGCCTCATCATGTAGATCGATCTCTATGTAGACCTTCCGGAAAGCGGTTAGGAGGCGCGAGACGCTCGGTACGTTGCCAGCGCAAGCGGGGCTGTTGCGGAGTTCGTTGAGGTCGTCAGTGATTGGCAACGGCATACTCTGCACCGTTTGCAGCATCGCTTCTTCCGCTGCTGCAAACTTGTCGCCGAATATAAGTTTCGCGGCGTCAGCGGCGCCGTTGTCAGCGTTGATGTGGGCGGCCTGGGTGAAAATCGTGCCCTGCGTCGCGTCGATTTGGCAGAGGCTCGGCGTCCGCAGCACCGTCACGATCCTGGCTGGTAAAGGCCACGGTAAACTGGGGGTCATTTTTGCAGCCGACGCTGGTATGGGTCGCGTTGCAGGTTGCCGGCGACGTGGACTTGAAGGTCACTCTGTTGTTCGTGAGCTGGTAGGCGACATACATAATCTGGGGCGTAACTTGCTGGACGAGCACCTGCCCGGCGGTCCCGAGATTGCACGAGATATCGTAAGCACTGGTGCCCTGGCCAATTCCGGCGACCTTATTGATCAAAATCTGCTTAATGCCATCCTTGGCGGGCTTTCCATTGGCAGGCTCGCCATCGCAAGCTGCCTGCCGCGGAATCAGGCTCGTTTCCGGATCAGGGTTGTTCCAGTACCTGGTCAATCTGCATGTCACGGCGTCTTGAAAAGCGGTGCCGCCTTCGGGGGAAGCCAGCTAGTCGGCAGCGTCACGTCAACGAGTTTTTGGGTGTCGCGTTGAGGAGCGGCGGTGTGGAGTTGAAGCCTCGCACCGGTGGCGTCTATCGGGCTGGTGAAGACTGGCAAGTTGTCCGCACGAACCATGGAACTGCCCGATAGCAGCAGCGCGAGCGCGCCCCCACCACCAAGAAGCTTTTGCGTAATCATGTTCAGCCTCGATGGTTAGGTCGCCTGAATTGTCGTCGGGCATCGAAGCCTTGTCAGCGCCGCGCGTCACAACAAATTGGTCGCCTCCCGCATTTCACTGCCCTTTGCAAAGCGGCGGCGGCCGTTGCGGCGGTGCCGGATGATCCTTGTTGTATTGGGCGAGGACCGGCTCAAGGGTTTCCTTGGGCCAAAATTTCGGAGCGCCGATTTCTTTCAAACAGGAAGCATTCCAATATAGTCCCGCGCGCGATAACGACCGGCCGGCCTTCACCGCTTGCGCGACGGCGTCGATGTCGGCTGCTTCAGGGTAGATGTACAGCGTCGTCGGATGGTCCTTCACCATGGCGATGATTTGCCCGGCGTCCGACGGCGACCAACTGGTGCAGCCGTCGCTGCGGCCGTTGGCGTAGTCCTCCAGCTGCCCGAACGGAACGTAGCCGTCTCGGTCCGCGTAGGAGCTGTGCGGATCTTTTCGAAGACAGACGTTCCGCAACAATTCGGCCGGATGCCCGCCGATCTCGCGCTGTCTGGCGTTTGCGGCTTCGCCTTCGCCGTCAAACTGAACGAACGAGCGTATCAAAACCGCGTCTTGTTTCGCTGAGGCGCGGTAATAGCCTTTGAAAGACGTTTTCGTCTCGGCGGTTACATAGGCCCCGCCGGCCGTCAGATACGAATCCAACGCATTGCCGAAGTTCTTCGCGCACCGCTTTCCGTTGGCGAAATCCGCGATGCCTTTCAAATCGCGGCCGCCGCCGTGACCCGCCGAAATCGCACGAAACGATCGGGCGGATTTCGCAGATAACGTAAAACCGCGGCCCCAATTTGCCATCGCCTAAATCGTGGGGACGCGTAGCATCCATGGCAAAGTAGCAGGGATTTCTAACCACGCCCGCGCGCACTTTTTGGAAATAAAGCGCGCGCGCCCTCTGCAAGACCACTTGCGCGATTTGCCCTTCGCCTTCGCCGACATTGGGCCTCAGCCAAGCCGGAACGTCCGATGGTTGCTCCGCGGCAAAAGAGCGGGACGACGATGCCAAGGCGAAGACGATGATCAGGCGGCTGACGATCTTGACCATGCTCAGGAAGCGGACCTCGGGCGCCCCAGTCGGCGTCGTGTTAGCCTGCAATCCTTGGCCCCGCCTTCATCCGCGCCGTCGTCGACGGCAATTCGCCGAAGCGCGAACGATAGTGCTGCGCGAAGCGGCCGAGATGCGAGAAGCCATTGTCGAGGGCGACCTTGGTCACGCCGGCAACGCCGCCGACCTCGCCGCTTTGCAAAGCCTGGCGCGCTTTGTCCAACCTGAATGATTTCAGATACGTCATCGGCGAGACGCGGCGAAAATCGCGAAAGCCGGCGAACAAGGTGCGCGTCGAGACGCCAGCCACGCCCGCGAGCTTTTCGACGGTCAACGACTCCGCATAGTGATGCCGGATATAGTCTTCCACGCGCCGTACGAAATGCGGCGCGGCGGCCGCCTCGGGCCGCGCGAGCGCGGCGCTCATGTTGCTTGTTCTGGCCGTAGATCAGCGCGTTGAGCAAAGCGGACGCAAAATGCTCGGCGACGCGCTCGTTCGGCCAAAGGATGGGCGCTGGCCTTCGAGGCAGCGCGCGAGCGTCAATTCCTCGGCAAAGAGGTTCACCAGGCGCAAAAAATATTGCCCGGCCGGCGTGTCGAGCCGCAGCTCCGGCTCGAATTCCAGCGGCTCGTCGAGCGCATGGCCGAGATGCGCGGCGCAATGCTGCTCGACCATGGGGCGCTCGAAGCGCACGCAGACTTGCGCGTTGCCGGCATGCCAGCGCATGTGCAGCGGCAAAGTCGGCGACACCAGCGACGCGGCTTGCGGCGTCGAGTTCGAACCGGCGGTTACCGCAGGCAATCGAGGCGTGACCGGCAACGGGAATCTGCACAAGGAAAAAGTCGTCGAGCCGCTCGGGATCGATTTCGACCTCGGCGCCGTATTCGAGCCGGTTGACCGATGCGTTGCCCTGCCGAAGGTGATGCATCCGCGCCTGCAAATTGACGCCGGTGCCATGCAAGCGCAAGCAGATGCGGCTTGAAAATGCGCGCCACGCCCGCCCGCACGGCGTCAAAATCGCGCGACGAGAAGACCAGCGACTCGTCGGGAAATACCGCGTCTGCCAACAGCGGAGGACCCACATCCATCGGCGTGTTTCCAAGCCGTGTTTCCAGAGCGATCGTCGGAAAACCGGCACGGCACAATCCGGCGGACACGGACCCGGCTTGATGAAAGTGTGACCAAAGCCGGCGCAAATCGCAGAGCGGAGATTGTCGCTATTTGTTCAGCGTGCGCGCGACGTAATCGCGGACGTAGCCAAGCGCCTCGGTCCAGATATCGGTGACGGTCGCTGTCGGTCATGGCGCCGCTTCGCTCGACGCGCTCGGCGACCTCTTGGCGGAGCTGTTTTTTGGTCTGCGCGAAGGCCGCCGGCGACAGGCGCGCCAGGCCTTGCGCCGCGGCGACGGCGCGCTGCAGCAGCGCGTCGGCTTCCACCACCTCATCGACCCAGCCGCGCGCCAGCGCCGCATCGACGTCGTAGGTGCGCGCCGCCGAAGGTGAATTCGGGCAAATGGCGGTGCGGCACGGCAAAGCGCATGATCTCGAAGGCGAGCGCCGGAAACGGCACGCCGACCAGAAGCTCGGTGACGCCCATGCGCCCGCCGCCCCGCGCCATGATGCGCCGATCGGCGCAGCAGGCGAGCACGCAGCCGCCGGCGATGGCGTGTCCGTTGATCGCCGCCACCACCGGCCGCGGATGGAAGAACACGGCGTCATAAAGGCGATGCAGTGTCGGCAGGAACTTGCGCACATAGTCCGCGCCGCCGGCGGTCACCTGCAGCAAATCCACGCCGGCGGAAAATATGTGGCCCTGCCCCGTCAGCACCACCGCGCGCGCATCCGACGCGCGAAGCTCTTCGAAGCACTTCGCCAGCCCTTCGCACAGCGCGATGTCGAGCGCATTGGCCTTGCCGTGCCTGATCGTGACGGTTGCGATCCCGTCCTCGGTTTTCACATCGATCATAGTTGGCTCATTCCGCCGCATCCGGGCGCAGCGCACCATGAAATGGTGCGTGCCGACCCGGGATCGTTGCACTGAGTGTGGAACGATCCCATCAGCGATACAGCATTAAACCCTGCATCGCATCCGGGAAAGTTCCATCGACGATATCGCAGCGGCACGGAATGGTTAAGAGCGACCGATTTTGGTCCGCGCTTTGCGCGAAAAAATCCGCAATTGGGTCACCTTGGGGTCATTCCGGTCTGTCCCGATGCCTCCGGGATGCTTGGAGCACGATCAGGAAAAAGCCTGCCTTGGAACCGGCCTTGGAACCTGACTTGGAACTTGATCCGAGTGCAGTAACCGATTTTAGGAAAAGATCACGCTCCAGCGCAAAAACTGGACCATGATCCAGGTTGATCGGTTCATGCTGTAGCGACGGAGGGACGCAATGCGCAATTTCCGCGTCTTCGTCGGGGGCGTGCCGTCTGCGGTTGTTTGTTTGCTTCCGGTATGTTCGCCGGCGGTGCCGCGGCGCAGAGCGCCGAGCCGGTCGGCGGGCCGTTGCAACTCCTGAAACTCATCATGCCGGGCAAGGCGGAGGTCCGACCGCACACCAAACTGGCCGCGAAGCCGGCTGCGAAGCTTCGGCTGCCGAGTTTCGGCTGCCAAGTCCGTTGCCAGGTCCACAGCCAAGTCTTCTGGCAAAACCCGCATCGCGTCGCGGAAGAAAGCCGCGATCGCACTTCGCGGTGGCCGAACGAAAACGGCATCAGGTCGAATCCGCGATGCAGGCCGCGGCGGCGCCGGCTTCCGACAATGCCTGGCCGGCGGCTCCGACCGCCATGGCCGCGGATGCGACGACGCTGGCGCCGGTGCAGCAGATCCCATCCCGCCGCAAATCGTGGCGCCAACGGCCGGAACGCCCAGCCAACTCGTCGTTGACGGTCAAACCGTCCAGGTCGCTTCAGCCGACGAGGCCAACGAGATCGACCTCGCCGCCAATGACGCGAGCGTCGGCTAACGACGCATCGCTTGGACCTAAGCTCGCGAGCAACGCGCCGCTAAGCGCGGTCGCCGAACCTGCGGCAAAATCCGAACCCGCCAGCGCCGCGCTGGTCGAGGCGCAGACGCCGAGGTGAGCAGCACCTCGTGGATCCTGCAGGTGATTGGCGGCGCTCGGCGGCGCGGTCGCGGCCGGTACCGTCGCCTGGTTTCTGATGCGGCTCCGCGCCGCCGCGGAGTATGGAAGTGAGTCGAATAGCGAGTGGTGGACGGCGAATAGTGCGCCCGGGTGAGTTGTCCAATTCGCTATTTCGCTCCATTGGCGCGCCCTACCCCTTCGCCTTCAACGAAGATGAACAGCTCGTAGGCCTCTTTCGGCTTGGCGTTCTTGTGCACGACGGCGTTGATCGCGGCGATCATCGCCTTCGGCGCATCCGATTGAAAAATGTTGCGGCCCATGTCGACGCCGGCGGCGCCCTGCTGCACGGCGTTGTAGGCCATGGTCAGCGCGTCGAGCTCGGCGAAGCTTCTTGCCGCCGGCCATCACGATCGGCACCGGGCATGAGGCGGTGACGGTCTCGAAGCCTTCCTCGACATAATAGGTCTTGACGTATTGCGCGCCGAGCTCGGCGATGATGCGGCAGGCGAGCCGGAAATATTTGGCGTCACGCACCATGGTCTTGCCGACCGCGGTGATGCCCATGACCGGAATGCCGGTGCGCAATCCCGCATCGACCAGCCTCGTCATGTTGTGGACGGAGCGCGTCTCGTGCTCGCCGCCGATGAAAACCTGGATGCCGACGCCGGCGGCGTTCGAGCCGCACCGCGTCGTCCATGTCCATGGCGATCTGCTCGTCGGACAATTCCTCGCGCAGGATGCTCGGGCCGCCGCTGGCGCGCAGCACCATCGGCTTGGTCGAGTCCGCCGGCACGATCGAGCGCAAAATGCCGCGCGTGCAGAACAGCGCGTCGCAGGACGGCAACAGCGGCAGGATGGAAAGATCGATGCGCTCGAGCCCGGTGGTCGGGCCTTGAAAGTAGCCGTGGTCGATCGCCAGCATGACGGTACGGCCGCTTGCCGGCGCAAAACACCCGCGCCAGGCGGTTCTTCATGCCCCAGTCGAGCTGATGGGAGCCTTTGAGGATAAAAGCCCGGCGTCTGCTGCGGCCGATCGGCCGAGTAGCGTTCCCCTTCCTTGTCGACTTCCGGCATGACGCTCCTCGTAGGCCGCAGACCGGCGCGCGATGTCGTGCGTGGGAGGGAACGTATGCGTCATCGGCCCCCGACCAGCAAGCATTTGCCCGCGAAGATCTGCCGAAGAAAAGAACGGAACTTGTGATCGGAACCCTTGGCATTGTTCCTGTTTTGTTCTATATTTATTCCCCCTTGGAACCAAGCCGCTATGACCCAGCCGACCGCCCAAACCGTGATGCGTAACCGGGCCGCCGTAGCGGAGGAATTACGCCGTTTATTGCCAAAAATGGAAGGGGTTAGGGCGGCAAAGCCGATCCCCTTCGGGCTTGCCGCCATCGACCGTTACCTGCCACAGGGCGGGCTCGCCTGCGGCGCGCTGCATGAGATCGTGCCGGAAGCGGGCGCCACCCCCGCCGCCTTCGGTTTCCTCGTCGGCGCTGCTTGCCGGCCTGTCAGGAACGCACCCGCTTTTTCTCGTTCTCCCGGCCTACGGGCTGCGCGATTACGGCCGGCCGCATGGTCATGGCTTGCGCGCGCTCGGTCTCGATCCGAGCCGGCTGATCCTGGTGGAGACGGCGCATCGCAAAGACACACTGTGGGCCATGGAGGAGGCGCTGCGCTCGCGCGCGCCGGCCGCCGTCGCCGGCGTCATCGACCAGCTCGATCTGAAAACCAGTCAAAGGCTGCATCTGGCCGCGACCGATTGCGGGCTGCCGCTCTTTCTGCTGCGGCCGGCCTCCCTCCGACAGTCTGGAGAAGCGAAGCGCTGCGGCGACACGCTGGCGCGTCGGCCCGGCTCCCGCCGTGCGCGACCGCTTCGGCCTGATCACGCGCGCGCGGTGGCGGCTCAGGCTCGAACGCTGCCGCAACGGACGCACCGGCGAATGGATGGTGGAGTACGATCATGTCGCGCATCGTTTCAGTCTGGCTGCCGCGCTGGCCGATCCAGCGTTCTCTCGCAGCTCAGGCGACAGAGCCTTCCGACAAGCCGGTTGATCCCGAACCGCCGTTCGTGCTCGCCGTCACCGGTGCCGGCGGGCCGCGCATTGCCGCCTTGAACGAGGCGGCAGAGGCCGCGGGCCTCATGCTCGGCGAGCCGCTGGCCGATGCGCGCGCGAAAGCCGGCCAGCGTGCAGACCCGCGCGATCGATACCGCCGCCGATGACGCCGCGCTGCGCCGCCTCGCGCTCTGGGCGACGCGCTATACGCCGACCGCTTCGCCGTGGTGCAAGGATCTTTGGGGCGAAGAAAACGGCGCCGACGGTTTTTTCCTCGACATCGAAGGCGCCGCGCATCTCTTCGGCGGCGAGGAGCGATTGCTGGCCGATCTTTCTTTGCGGCTGGAAAGGAATTTCGGCCTGCCGGCACGGCTTGGCCGTCGCCGATACGCCCGGCATGGCCTGGGCGCTGGCGCGCTTTGCGCGCGCGCCCTCCCCTGTCCTGCCTTCAGGCCATGAGGCGCAAGCGCTGGCGCCGCTCCCGGTCGAAGCGCTGCGGCTTTCGCCGGACACCTGCCGGACGTTGCGCCGGCTCGGCTTCAAAACCATCGGCACGCTGCTCGACAAGCCGCGCGCGCCGTTTGCCGCGCGTTTTCCGGCCGAACTGCTTCGGCGGATCGACCAGGCGCTCGGCCGCATCGAAGAGCCGCTCGTCCCCATCGTCGCGCCGCCGGTCTATCACACGCTGCGTTATCTGCTCGAGCCGCTGCTCACCCAGGAAGCGATCGTCGCGCTGGCAAGCCGCCTCATGCAGCACGCTGGTGCAGGTGCTCACCCGCGACGATGTCGGCGCGCGGGGTTTGCGGCTTTCGCTCTACCGCGTCGATGGCGCGGTGGAGACGATCGATATCGCGCTGACGCTGCCGAGCCGCAATGTGGCGCACATGGTGCGCCTCATCGATCTCAAGCTCGAAGCGCTGGCGGCGGCGGAAGATGCCGGCTTCGGCTTCGAAGCGGTCGGGCTTGCGGTCACCCGCGCGGAAAGGATTGCCGCGCGGCAGGACGAATTGATCGCCGAAGATGCCGGCGATGCCGAACGCGCGGAACGTGTGCGCGGTGCTGGTCGATACGCTGCGGCAGCGGCTCGGGCCGCACAGCGTGCGCGGCTTCGCGCCGGTCGCCAGTCACCTTCCCGAGCGCGCCGAAGTGCTGCAGCCGGTTACCGCCGAAACGGCTGAAGCATGGCCGGAGCCGGAACAAAAATCGCGGCCGCTGCTCCTCTTGCCGCGTGCCGAGCCGACCGAAGTCATGGCGCTCATCCCCGACGGTCCGCCGCGGCGTTTCCGCTGGCGCGGCGTGACCTACGAGGTCACGGGCTCGCAGGGGCCGGAGCGCATCGCCGCCGAATGGTGGCGACAGCTCGACGGACATCGCTCGCCGGAGCCGACCCGCGACTATTACCTCGTCGAGGATTCCGGCGGCCACCGTTTCTGGCTCTACCGCGAAGGACTTTACGAGCGCGAAACGACCGCGGCGCGCTGGTTCGTTCATGGCTTGTTTGCATGAATGGTTTGTTTGCGTGAGTTTTTTCGCGTGAGACTGCAGATGAGTGCGTATGCCGAACTGGCTGTAACGACTAACTTTTCTTTCCTGCGCGGCGCCTCGCATCCGCATGAAATGGTCGCGACTGCCGACGAGCTTGGCTGCTTCGCCATCGGCATCGCCGACCGCAATTCTTTTGCCGGCGTGGTGCGCGCCTATGACGAAGCCAAGAACCGGAAAATAAAGCTCCTCGTCGGCACCCGGCTGGTGACGATCGACGGCTTCGAGGTGCTGGCCTATCCGACCGATCGCGCGGCTTACGGCCGGCTCTGCCGCCTTCTCACCGCGGGCAATCTCAAGGCCAAGAAAGGCGAATGCCATCTGACCTTCGAGCAAATTCTCGGCGCGAGCGCAAGGTCAGATGCTGATTGCGCTGCCGCCGCTCTCGCTGTTCTCCCATGACACATTTCCCGGGCGCAGCGCAGCACGCGAGTGAAGCGGAGTGGTGCGCTGCAGACCCGGGATCGTCAGAACTCCGAGTGTGGGACGATCCCGGATCAGCAGTGCAGCGTTTCACGCTGCACTGCGTCCGGGAAACGAGACTGATTTCACCGAACGCCTCTCAGCCTTGGTGCGCGCCGCGCCCGGCCGCACCTTCCTCGCCGGCGTCGCATTATCATCGCGGCGACGAGCCGCGCCGGCTCGGCTTGTTGGCCGAACTCGGCGAGCGCCTCGGACGCGCCGCTCGTCGCGGTCAATGACGTTTTCTATCACGCGCCGGAGCGCCGGCCGCTTCTCGACGTGCTCACCTGCGTGCGCGAGAAATGCACGCATCGCCGAGGCGGGCTTGCGGCTTGCCGTCAATGCCGAGCGGCATCTCAAATCGCCTGCGGAAATGGCGCGGCTGTTCGCCCGCTTTCCCGACGCCATCGCCCGCACGCTGACGATCGCCAAAGCCTGCAGCTTCTCGCTCAGCGAGCTGACATACGAATATCCCGACGAGCCGGTGCCGGAGGGCAAAACCGCCCAGCAGCATCTGGAAGATCTCACCTGGGCGGGCGCGCAGGAGCGCTACCCCAAGGACAAATATCCGGACGGGATTCCCGAAGACGTCGAAGAGCGGCTGCATGATGAGCTCAAGCTCATCGCCAAGCTCGATTACGCGCGCTATTTCCTCACCGTGCACGACGTCGTGCACTATGCGCGCACCCGAGACAAAGAAATCCTCTGCCAGGGCCGCGGCTCGGCGGCCAACAGCGCCGTGTGCTTTTGCCTCGGCATCACCTCGGTGAATCCGGAAAATACCAAGCTGCTGTTCGCCCGCTTCATTTCCGAGAACCGCGGCGAGCCGCCCGATATCGACGTCGATTTCGAGCACGAGCGGCGCGAAGAGGTGATCCAGTACATCTACCAGCGCTACGGGCGCGACCGCGCGGCGATCTGCTCGACCGTCGTGCATTATCGGTCCCGCCGCGCCATCCGCGAAGTCGGCAAGGTGATGGGACTGACCGAGGACGTCACCGCAGCGCTGGCGAAAACCGTCTGGGGCTATGGCGACGGACTGCCGGACGATCACGTCCGCCAGGCCGGCCTCGATCCCTTCAATCCGGCGATCCGGCAGGCCGTCCATCTCGCCGACGAACTGATCGGTTTCCCGCGCCATCTGTCGCAGCATGTCGGCGGCTTCGTCCTGACCCGCGCGCCGCTCGACGAAACCGTGCCGATCGGCAATGCCGCCATGGACGACCGCACTTTCATCGAGTGGGACAAGGACGACATCGACACGCTCGGCCTGATGAAGGTCGACGTGCTGGCGCTCGGTATGCTGAGCTGCCTGCGCCGCGGGCTCGATCTCCTGCAGCGGCATTACGGCAAGAGCTATTCGCTCGCCACGCTGCCGCAGGACGATCCCGCCGTCTACGAGATGCTTTCCCGCGCCAATTCCGTCGGCGTATTCCAGGTCGAAAGCCGCGCGCAGATGTCGATGCTGCCGCGATTGAAGCCGCGCTGCTTCTACGATCTCGTCATCGAGGTCGCGATCGTGCGGCCGGGGCCGATCCAGGGCGACATGGTGCATCCCTATCTGCGCCGGCGCGACGGCATCGACCCGGAGCATTACCCTTCCCCCGATCCGGCGCATGGGCCGGCGGACGAACTGGAAAACGTGCTCAAACGCACGCTCGGCGTGCCGCTGTTCCAGGAACAGGCAATGCAGATCGCCATCACCGCAGCCAAGTTCACGCCGGACGAGGCCGACGGGCTGCGCCGCGCCATGGCGACCTTCCGTCACAACGGCAACGTCCACCTGTTCCGCGACAAGTTCATCAACGGCATGACCGCCCGCGGCTATGCGCAGGACTTTGCCGAAAATTGTTTTGGCCAGATCGAAGGCTTCGGCGAATACGGCTTTCCCGAAAGCCACGCGGCGAGCTTCGCGCTCCTGGTCTATGCCTCGGCCTGGATCAAATGCCGCTATCCGGAAGTGTTCTGCGCCGCCATCCTCAACAGCCAGCCGATGGGCTTTTATCAGCCGGCGCAGCTCGTACGTGATGCGCGGGCGCATCATGTCGAGGTCCGCCCCGCCGACGTCAATTTCAGCGACTGGGACTCTACATTGGAGCCTGCGACATGCTTGCAACACTCTCACCACGCACGGCAACACTCTTCCTCCCCCTGCAAGGGGGAGGATAGGTGGGGGTCTGCGGCCGCGCGGCTTGCGGAGCCGGCGCAAATGGATGCGGGTCGTGCCGCGCAAACTGCCACCACTTTGAGCGAGCGGCCCGCGACCCCCACCCTTTCAGGGGGACGGAACGTGCAAGGGGGTTACGCCGTCCGCCTCGGCTTCCGCCTCATCAGCGGGCTCAGCGAAGACGAATTGACGAAACTGATCGCTGCGCGCGGCAACGGCTTTTCCTCGATCGAGCGGCTGGCGGCGGTCGCCGGCATTTCGCGTTTCACCATCGAGCGGCTGGCGGAAGCGGACGCCTTCCGCTCGCTTGGCCTCGATCGGCGCGCGGCGTTATGGACAGCGCGGCGGCTTGACGTGATCGGCATTGGCACGACGCGCCGGACCGCCGCCACCAAAGACGACGACGAAAAGCTGCCGCTTCTGGCCCCGCATATGAGCGACGAACTGTTCCCGGAACCGGCCGTCGCGCTCCCCGCCATGCCGCTCTCGGAGCACGTCGTCGAGGATTATGTCGCGACCGGCTTGTCGCTGAAGGCGCATCCGGTGCGCTTCTTCCGCGAACGCCTTACTGCGCTCGGCGCCATGCGCAACACCGCGCTGCGCGGCGACGACTTGCGTCAGGACGCCCGGGTCACCGTCGCCGGCCTGGTGCTAGTGCGGCAGCGGCCGGGAACGGCGAAGGGCGTGATCTTCATGACGCTCGAGGACGAGACCGATATCGCCAACATCATCGTCTGGCCGAAAGCGTTCGCGAACAACCGCCGCACGGTGATGACCGCGCGGTTCCTCGCCGTGCGCGGCCGCCTGCAACGCGCCGGCCTTGTCATTCACGTGGTCGCGGAAACGTTTATCGATCTGTCCGCCGAGTTGCCAATGTTACGTGATGGCGGGCTGCGCGATCGCGGTGATTTGTTCGCACCGAAATTTTCCGGCAGCCAGCATCCGGTGGATACGCAGCTTCTGCTCAAGAGCCGCGATTTTCATTGAGCCGCTTCACCACAAGCCGTCATGGCCGGGCTTGACCCGGCCATCCACGTCTTAGCTCGCGCCGTCTAAGACGTGGATGCCCGGCACAAGGCCGGGCATGACAAGTCAGAGCCAAACTAAAATGCACTACCCACCCTTCCCCACGCTCTTCTCCAGCACCCGCGCGAGCCGCTCGGAAAACGATTTCGGATCGGCCGGCCGGTCGCCTTCGAGCACCCGCGCTTCGTCGAGCAACAAATACACCGCATCCTCTTTAAGAGCGCGCTGATCGCCGCCGAGGCCGGCGAGCGCGACAACCAGCTGATGCCGCGGATTGACTTCGAGGATCGGCTTCGAGGCGGTGTTCAAGCGCCCTGCCCCCGCCAGGATCCGCTCCAGCGCCCGATCGGGTCCGGCGTCGGCGGCAACCAGACAGACGGCACTGTCGGTGAGCCGCTCGGACGCGCGCACCTCGGCCACCGTGTCGCCCAGCGTGTTCTTCATGAACGCCAAAAACTGTTTGACGCTGTCCGCAAGCTCGGGCGCCGAGCTTTCCTTCGCATCGAGCAACGGAATCGACGCGAGATCGGCGGCGCCCTGCGTCACCGATTTGAGCGGCTTGCCGTCGAACGACGGCGCCGACATCACCCAGAACGAGTCGACCGGATCGGACAGCAGCAGCACCTCGATGCCGCGCGCCCGGAAGCCTTCCAGATGCGGCGAGGATTTCAGCCGCGCGAGATCGTCGCCCGCCAGATAATAGATCGCCGACTGGTTGGGCTTGAGCGCGGCGACATAATCCTTGAGGCTTCGCCAGGTATCGGCCGGCCCGGTAGTCTTGAAGCGCGCCAGCGCCAACAGCGCATCGCGGCGCTCGAAATCCTCATAAACGCCTTCCTTGAGCACGACGCCGAACAGGTCCCAGATTTTCGTGTAGGCTCTCGGGCTCCTTGTCGGCGAGCCGCTCCAATTCGGCGAGCACGCGGCTGGTGGCGCCTTTGCGGATGGCGGCGAGCAGCGGGCTCTCCTGGATTTTCTCGCGCGACACGTTGAGCGGCAGATCGGCGCTGTCGACCAGGCCGCGAATGAAGCGCAGATAGCGCGGCAGGATCTCGGCATCGTCGGTGATGAAGATGCGCTTGACGTAAAGCTTGATCCGCCCCTTGCGGTCGGGATCGAACAGATCGAACGGCCGCGAGCCGGGCACGAAAAGCAGCGACGTGTAGTCCTGGCGGCCTTCGGCGTGAAAATGGATGGTGTGCGCCGGCTCGTCGAACTGCCCGGCAATGCTGCGATAGAAATCGGTGTAATCGGCGGCCGTGATCGCCGATTTCGGCTTCGCCCACAAAGCGGCGCCGTCGGTGACTTCGGCAATCTCGGCGCCGGGCTTTTCCACGATCGCGATCGGCACCGGCACATGGCCCGATTGGGCGCGTATGATCCGCTCGAGGGTGGCGCGCTCGGTGTAGGAATTGGCGTCTGCCACGAGATGGAGGACGACGCGGGTGCCGCGAAGCGGCGCATAGGCCGCCTCGGCCGGCGCTACGGCGAACGAGCCCTTGCCGTCCGAGGACCAGACATAAGCCGCGTCCGTTCCGGCGCGGCGCGAAAACACCTCGACGCGTTCGGCCACCATGAAGGCCGAATAGAAGCCGACGCCGAAGCGGCCGATCAGAGCCGTCTCTTCTTCGTCTTTTCTTGGCCGCCTCGAGACGATCGATGAACGCCTTGGTGCCGGAGCGGGCGATGGTGCCGAGCGCCTCGACCATCTCGCCGCGGCTCATGCCGATGCCGTTGTCCTCGACCATCAATTGCCGCGTCTCGGCATCGACGGTGAGCGTGATGCGCGGCTTGGCGTCGTCGCCAAGCAGCGCCGGCGCGGCGATGGCTTCGTAGCGCAACCGCTCGCAAGCATCAGCGGCGTTCGAAATCAGCTCACGGAGAAACACCGATTTCTCGGAATAAACCGAGTGCACCATCAGCTGTAAGAGCTTGGCGACGTCCGCTTCGAATGGGCGGCTTTCCTTTCGGCTGTCCTGGGTCACGGTCTCGGTCATTGTCTCGGTCATTGTCTCAGTCATGGCGGCATCCCCGGCGCGATACTCAACGACGAATTTGTTGGTCAGATTTTCTTGTCAGTTTTTCTTGTGCCGGAGATGGCGACCGGCCGCTGCCCGGTCAAGACCTCGCGGCATTCGACCTCGGCAGCGTCCGGGCCGATGAATGGACTAGATGTTACATTGGAGCATGACTTTACCGAAAACCGGCTCCACCCTCGGATCAGGTCCGTGGGCATGCTTTTCGGGGTCATGCTCTATGACGCGGCGAACACGTCCGGAGTGTGCACGTGCTCGGGCCGCACGCCGACGGCCAGCAGGCGGCCGGGTATGCGTTGCAGCATCGGGATCAGGGCGACCAGCCTGAACAACAGCGGCGGCTTCGGCCGCTCGGTGCCGGCGAGCGCGCGGCGGACGATCCGGTTTTGCATGGTGAGTTGGATCGCCTGGGTGAATCGCACCGGGAAGGTGCGCCGCTGCTGGATAGCCCGCAGGTCGTCATTGCTCAGCGTGCCCGCCTTGAGCGGCGCCGCAAGGCGATTAGCGGCAGCGACCGCATCCTGGACGGCGATATTGACGCCGACGCCGCCGATCGGCGACATGGCGTGGGCCGCATCGCCGATGCAGATCACCCCCGGCCGCCACCATTGCCGCAGCCGATCGACGGTGACGCTCAAAAGCTTGATGTCGTCGAAGCTTTTCAATTCATCGACGCGGTCGGCGAGAAACGGCGACATGAAGACGACCCGTTTACGGAACGCTTCAAGCCCTCCGGCCTTCACCTGATCGATCCCGCCTTTTGGGATGACATACGCGCATTGCCAGTAATCGCCGCGGTCGAGCATGATCATCATCGCGCCGGCCTCGATGTGACCGAACGTCTCGGTCTCGTCGGCGCCCTTGTGCGGCAGCCGGAACCACAGCACGTCCATCGGCGCGCCGTAGTCGTCGCTTTTGAAGCCGGCCTTGTCGCGCACCGTCGAATGCCGCCCATCGGCGCCGACGACGAGATCGGCGCGGATCGTCAGTTCACCGTCGGGCGTCGTGGCGCGAAGGCCGGCGACGCGCCCGCCCTCCTCGATCAGGTCGGTCGCCTCCGCCTGCATCCGCAAATCGAAAGTCTTGTAGCGCTTGCCGCGCGCGGCGAGAAAATTGAGAAAGTCCCATTGCGGCATCAGCGCGATGTACTTGCAGTGCGTCGGCAGGTGCGTCAGATCGATCATGCGCAAGTGCTCGTCGCCGAACTGCATGGTCAGCCGATCGAGCTTCTGGTGCGGCAGCTTGAGAAACTCCTCAAGCAGGCCGAGCTCGACCATCAGCTCAAGCGTCGACGGATGAATCGTGTCGCCGCGGAAATCGCGGAAGAAATCGGCGTGCTTTTCCAGCACCACGACGTCGACGCCGGCCCGCGCCAAGAGGAAGCCGAGCATCACCCCGGCCGGCCCGCCGCCGGCAATGGCGCACTTGGTGGTGACCGTCGTATTCGGCATGGCGACACTCTCGCTCTCGTCGGCGAGAACGCGCCGCCGCGTTCAGGCCGGTTGTGGACTTTTCTGCTCAGGCGCGACGCCGAGCTTCTTCTGCAGGCTCGTCGATGACGTGGTGTATTGGAATACCAGGCGTTTCTCCGGATAAACGTAGTGGTACGCCTTTTGCGCCATCAACGCGCCTTCGTGGAAGCCCGACAGAATGAGCTTAAGCTTGCCAGGATACCAATTGATGTCACCGATCGCGAAAATTCCCGGCACGCTGGTCTCGAAGGCCGCGGTCTCGACCGGGATCAATTCGTTGTTCTTCAGCTGAAAGCCCCAATTGGCGACCGGCCCGAGCTTCATCGTCAGGCCGAAGAACGGCAACAGCGCATCGCAGGCGATGTCGTGGACCGACCCCTCGTTGGTCTTGACGATCGCTTTGCTGATCTGGCCGCCATCGCCGTGCAATGATGTCACCTGACCGAGCACAAAATCGATTTTGCCCTCGCCGACCAGCGACATCATCTTGTTGACGCTGTCGGGCGCGGCGCGGAATTCGTTGCGCCGATGCACCAGCGTCAGGTGGCGCGCGATCGGCGCCAGGTTGAGCGTCCAGTCGAGCGCGCTGTCACCGCCGCCGACGATCAGAATGCGCTTGTCGCGGAACGCATCCATCTTGCGCACCGCATAAAACAGCGACTTGCCTTCGTAGGGCTCAACGCCAGGGATCGGCGGACGCTTGGGCTGGAACGAGCCGCCGCCGGCGGCGATGACGACGACTTTCGCTTCGAAGATCTTGCCCTGGTCGGTGGTTACGCGAAACAGCGGGTCGCCGATCTTCTCGACCTTGTCCACCATCTCGTTGAGGTGGAATTGCGGATTGAACGGCTTGATCTGCTGCAGCAGCGCGTCGACCAGGCCTTGCGCGCTGGTGTAGGGAATGCCGGGAATGTCGTAGATCGGTTTTTCCGGATAAAGCTCCGCGCACTGCCCGCCGATCTTGTCGAGAATGTCGATGAGATGCGTCTTCATGTCGAGCAAGCCAAGCTCGAAGACGGCAAACAAGCCGATCGGCCCGGCACCGATGATCACAACATCTGTCTTGATAGCTTCGTCCATGTCGTATCCGTACTCGTCTCTTATGGATTGGGTCTGAAGGGTTTCAGGGTTGCGAGTGTCTAGCGTGCTGGCTGCGGCAGGGGAAGAGGACGTGCGGCCGAAGACGCAGCGTGTTCGCGCCCGATTTGTTCCAGCAGCGCTTGGATTTGTGCCGGCTCGGCCCTGATCAGAAAAAGCTTGCCTCGCACTCGGCCCAGCTTGGAACGCCGTTCTCCGAAACGATCATGCTCCAGCAAAATGTCTAAGCGACATGTTTTCGACCTCACGCAATTTGTTCGTTAAGCCTGCCGCTCCGGCGTCCGCACCATGAGGCCGTCGAATTCCTCGCTGACTTTGATTTGGCATGACAGCCGGGAGTTCGGTTGCACGCCATAAGCGAAGTCGAGCATGTCCTCTTCCATCGGTGAAGGCTCGCCGACCTTTTGCCGCCACGCCTCGTCGACATAAACGTGGCAGGTCGAGCAGGCGCAGGCGCCGCCGCATTCCGCTTCGATGCCTGGCACACCGTGCTTGATCGCCGTTTCCATGACCGTCGACCCGACCTCGCCCTCGACGGTGCGAGCCGTGCCGTCAGTTTCAATAAAAGTGATTTTGACCATCGTGGAAGGAGCCGAACCTGTCGGCCGGCGAGGAGGGGCAAAGACGAAACGCCGGCCGGCGGCTGTCTTCTATCGGCTCGCGCTGCGCCGCGCTAGACCATGGATTCGATCAGGTCGAATCGGATCATGGTCTGGATATTGCGTTGGCGCATGATCTTTTCCGAAATCGGGTTCCGCCCCGGATCAAGTCCGAGGCAGCCTGTTCGGGATCACGCTCTGGTCCGTCGAGGTGCGAAAGATTTCAGTGATCGCGCGATCGGTTGCTGAGGGTGTTCGCGGCCGGCCGTTCGCCGGCATCGCCCAAACGCAGCCCGATCGCCACGCGCGCCTCGAAGCTTGCGGCTTCGAGTTCGGCGATCGCCGCAATCATGGCGGCTTGGTCGCCCGCGCCGGCGGCGGCTTCCTCGAGCCGTTCGGCTGCCTGCGCCACGCGCCATGCCCCGACGCCGCACGCGGAGCCCTTGAGCGTATGGGCAGCAGCGGCGGCCCGCGCCGGGCCGGCGCCCGCGATCCGCGCAAGCGTCATCGTGGTCTGGCGCGCGAAAATCTCCAGAACTTCCCGCTCGAGACTGCGGTCGCCGAGCGTCATCCGTTCGAGATGAACTTCGTCGATGCGTCAGCGGCCGTTCATGGGCAGGCATGGTCATCAGGTTTGTTTGGGTCACGACGTCCTCCCCGACGCTCTCGCCACCTCGGCCCGACCATGCTCGGGAGCGGAGAAAAAGCGGTAAATACCGCTTTCGCCGGTCGATATTTGCCTGTGGTTTCGGCTCACTGGGTAAGTGACTTCTTACGCGCAATGCCGCAATCTGGCGTTTTCCACAGACCGCCGGGAAACCGTCGGGCCGGCGAACTTGCCCCCAGGCGGCCCCAGACCGGCCGTATTGTTGGCGACACAATGGCGCACCGAGCCTTGGCCGGCGGAAATCTGCGAACATGGTAACCAAAGCGTTAATCCGTTAACGATGATTAAAAGGAGGTTACCAAGTTTGGTTTCCTTCGATACGCCAGACCAATAGGATGGGGTCCGGCAGCGGGACATGAGGGCGGGGGAGCCCTCATGCGGAAGGGTACCGAACGATCACGCGCTCGTGGCGCGGTCTGACGTTCGTTGGGGCCGCCCTAGTCCGGCGTAATACGCGAGGCGACGACCGAGATGGCCAACAATCCGAAGAAGATCGTGGATCCGACCGAAGCGGCGCTGTCGGCGATCCAGGAAGCGCTGAAGGTCAGGGACGAGGACGAGCCGGACCACCGGGTAGCCGGCATTCCCGAGCCGCCTTCGAGTGCCATCGACGAAGAGCGCTGGCACGACACTCAGCCCCCGCCTCCCCCGCCCTATTTCGAGCCCGAGGAAATCGGCGCTCCGGCCGCCAACCAGCGCGCCTTCCCCGCCAACGACGACCAGCAATCGATCGGCCAAGTCCTTCAGGCGCTGCAGAAGCGCCCCGCTCGCACCTCCTATTTCGTCGCCGCGATATTCTCAGCCGTCTGGATCGTCGGCTGCCTTGCGCTCTCCGTCGCCTATCTAGGCGACGTCAACGCCGCGCTCGGCCCCAACCACTCGCCGCTCGCGATCCTGATCGGGCTCGGGACCGCGGCGCTATTGCCGATCATTTTCTTCTTCGGCGTCGCGCACATGGCCTGGCGCGCCCAGGAGCTGCGGCTCGTGGCGCAATCGATGGCGCAGGTCGCCGTGCGGCTGGCCGAGCCGGAAAGCGTGGCGCGCGAGTCCATCGTCACCGTCGGACAGGCGATCCGCCGCGAGGTCGCCGCCATGGGCGACGGCGTCGAGCGCGCGCTGGCGCGCGCCAGCGAGCTCGAAACGCTGGTGCGCAACGAGGTCGCCGCGCTCGAGCGTACCTACAGCGACAACGAGGTCCGCATCCGCGGCCTGCTTCAGGATCTGGCCAACCAGCGCGACACGCTGGTCGGGCAGGCCGAGCAGGTGCGGTCCGCCATCAACAACGTCCATATCGACCTGACCCAGGACCTCTCGACCATCAGCGATCTGGTCGGTCAGCAGGTCAACGAGGCGGCCGAGCGCATCACCCATTCGCTGGCCGAGAAAGGCGAGCAGATCACGCTGGCGCTGGGCCAAATCGGCGACACCATGATCCAGCAATTGAGCGTGCGCGGCGAGGATTTGATCGTACGCCTGGAGGCCGCGAGCGAGGAAACCTCACGCGCGCTCTCCACCGCGAGCGACCAACTTACCACCAGCCTGAATTTCAAGACCGATCACATCAGCGAAGAATTTTCCGAGATCGCCCGCGGTCTCGAGGACATGATGGCGTCGCGGCTCGACGCCGTCACCGACGGCTTCTCGGAGAAGTCGCTGGCGGTCGTCGACCTGATGGTCGGGCGTTCGCAAGAACTCACCGACGCGATCGTCAATACGTCGAGCCAGCTCGCCGAAACCATCGCGACGCGCGCCGACGAGGTGAATTCGACGCTCAAGGCATCCGGTGAATCGATCATCCTCGACCTCAATCTGCGCGGCGGCGACGTCGCCAAGAAGCTCGAAGCCGCCGGCGCGCGGGTCGCCGAAAGCCTGATCGCGCGCACCACCAAGATGACGGACACGGTCCGCGAGACCGCCGAACAGGTCGCCGAGACGCTCGCTTCGCGCACCGGCGAAGTGACCGATACGCTGCGCGAAAGCGCCGATCAGGTCGCCGGCGTCGTGTCCACGCATGGCGACGAGGTCAAGCAGCTGTTGGCGACGCGGCTCACCGCTTTCGAACAAATGTTCGGCCAGTCCGGCGCCGAGCTCGGCGAAAAGATTTCGCGTGAAGTCCTCGACGCTCGGCAATCTGATTACCCGCCATCTCGCCGAGTTCGACCGCACCGTGAAGACCTACGGCTCCGAGCTGGTCGAACGCTTGGGCGCCCGCACCCAGGACGTCTCCGAGTCGATGCGCAGCTATGTCGACTCGTTCGACGAACGCGTCACCGCCAAGGCAACCGAGGTCACGACCGGGCTTGACCAGCGCCTCGGCAACTTCGAACAGGCGCTCGACAGCCGCACCCAGACACTCACCGAGGCGTTGGCCGCCCGCGTAGTGGAGATCGCCAAGACGCTGAGCGAAGGCGGCCGCGAGGTCGTCACCGCGGTCGACAAGCGCATCTCGGACGTGACCGCCGTGATCGACGCGCGCGGCGCCAAGCTCACGGAATCGATCGGCGAGCGCGGCGCCGAAATCGACAAGGTGCTGGGCGCGCAAGCGCTGCGGGTCGCCAACACGCTCGACAGCCGCATCGGCCATCTGGAGCATCTCCTGGTCGGCCGCGCCGAAGCGGTCAGCCAGCAGATCGAAACCCGCAGCCGCGCTGCCGCGGACCTGCTCAACGCCCGGCTCGAGGAGCTGTCGGAATCGATCAAGACCAATTCCGGCAATGCCGAGCAGGCGCTCGGCGCGCTCGCCACCCGCACCGTCGAAGCGCTCGGTAAAAGCGCCGCCGCCGGCACCGCCGCCAGCGAGGCGCTCAACCGCAGCGCCGTCGCCGCGACCGATGCGCTCAATCGCAGCGCCGCCGAGGCGACGGTTGCGCTCAACCGCAGCGCCGGCGCGCTCAGCAACACCATCGCCAACAGCGCCGCCGCCGCCAACGAAACGCTTGGCAAGACCACCGAGAGCGCCGCCGCCGTGGTGTCGCGCAGCGTCGCCGCCGCCAACGAAGCGCTCGGCAAGACCACCGAGACCGCCGCCGCCCTGGTGTCGCGTAACGTCGCCACCGCCAACGAAGCAATCGGCAAGACCGGCGAGAACGCGGCCGGCGTCATCGCGCGCACTGCCGCCACGCTCAACAACACGGTTGCCAGCAGCACCGCCGCCGCCAACGAAGCCATCGGCAAGACCAGCCAGAACGCTGCCGAGCTGATGGCGCGCAGCGCCGCCGAGGCGACCGCCGCCCTTGGCCGCAGTACGGCCGAGGCGACCGCCTCGCTGACCCGCAGCGCGACCGCTTTGAGCAATACCGTCACCAACAGCGCCGGCGCCGCCGGCGAGGCGATCGGCAAGACGTCGGCCTCCGCCGCCGATCAACTGGCGCGCAGCGCCGCTGCGGCCAGCGAAACGATCGGCCGCAGCGCCAGCGAAGCCGAACGCACGCTCGTCGGTATGAGCGCCGAAGTCGGCCGCAACATCGCCGGCCGCGCCGATGAGATCACCGCGACGGTGTCGCAGCGGGTCGGCGAGATGTCGCAACTGCTCGACGAAAAGTCGAACGGGCTGCTGGCGACGATTTCCGGCAAGGGCCAGGAACTCGCCGGCGAGGTCAGCCGCATCACCGACCAGGCGGTGAAGTCGATCGAAGCCAAGAGCTTCGTCTTCACCCAGACGATGATGGACAACAGCGAGGAGATCGCGCGCCTCATCAACGACGCCAGCCAAACCGCGACCGCCGCCATGACGCGAACGCTCGGGCAGTTGCAGGAAGGCGCCCACGGCGTCAGCGAGGCGGCCAAGGCGACGATCACGCGCACGCTCGACGACCTGCACTCCGCCACCCGCTCGGCGATCGAGGAATCGAAGCAGACGGCGTCGGCGACGGTGGCCGACATGCTGGAAACCCACGGCATGCTGCGCTCCGACACCACCGCGCTGTTCGAGCGGCTGCGCGAGGCCAACATCTTGTTGCAGGAGGTGCTCAGCGGCGCCCACGAGAACATGAGCTCGCTCGAGCGCACCATGGTGACGCGCGTCTCCGAGTTCGTCTCCGCCATGAACGATCTGACGCTCAAGAGCGACACCAGCGCCAATGTGGTGCAGCAGCATGTCGGCTCGTTCAACGCCGTCACCGCCAAGGCGCTGCGCGAGCTCGGCGAGCTCGCCTCGCAGTTCAACGTGCATGGCCGCTCGCTGGCGGAAGCGGTCGAGCTTCTGGAGAAGAGCAACCGCCGCACCGAGGAATCGGTCACCACCAAGCGCGCCAATATCGAGGCGCTAGTTTCGACGCTGGACACGCGGACCGACGACTTTGCGCAGCGGCTGACCCGCTTCTCCGGCCTGCTCGACGAATCGCTCGATGCGGCGACGACGCGCGCGCGGGAGATCGCCAGCATCATCGCCGAGACCAGCAACACCAGCGTGCAAACCATCGAGCAGCAATACGAGCTGGTGCGCACGACATCGGAAGAAGAACGCAAGCACACCAGCGAGACGTTCAACGCCATCTACGACGAAGCAACGTCGCAGGTGCATGGCCTGCTCAGCCAGTCGACCGAGCGTTTCGCCGAGATCATGCAAGGCATGAAGCAGATGGCGGCGGAAATGCAGCAGGAGCTGGAGACGACGCGCGCCGAATTGCGCCGCGGCATTTTCGAGCTGCCGCAGGAGACGGCGGAAAGCGCCGCGCAGATGCGCCGCGTCATCGTCGACCAGATCGAGGCCTTGGCCGAGCTCAATCGCATCGTCGCCCGCCATGGACGCTCGCTCGACACCACCGAGCCGATGCGGCCGGAACCGCTGCGTCAGGAGCCCTGCCGCCGCGTCCCGAACCGCTGCGGCGCGAGGCGGAGCCAGCCTATGTCGGCGGCGGCGGGACGTCCGCCGGCGCGGCCACCGCGCGATATCACCGGGGCGCCACCGGCGGCGATGCGTGGCGACATTACCGGCGCTCCGCCGCGCCGGCCCGAGCAGCCGCCGCAGCCGGCCAGAATGGCGGCGGCAATGGCCGCAACAACGGCGGCTGGCTCAGCGATCTTTTGACCCGCGCGTCGCGTGAGGACAGTCCGCCGATCGCGCCGCCGACGGCGCGGGGCGACGAGCGTGCTCCGCGTGACGGCGCCGACTCGCTCGAATCGCTCGCGGTCGATGTCGCGCGCATGATCGACCACGAAGCGGCGGCCGACTTGTGGGAGCGTTACAAACGCGGCGAACGCGGCCTGTTCACCCGACGCCTCTACACCGCCCAGGGCCAAAAGGCGTTCGACGAAATTCGCCGCAAGTACCGCGCCGATCCCGAGTTCCGGCAGACTGTCGAGCAATACATCCACGAGTTCGAGCGGCTGCTCGATGACGTCTCGCGCGGCGATCGCGGCGCCGCCGTGGTGCGCAACTACCTGACTTCGGACACCGGCAAGGTTTACACCATGCTGGCGCACGCCGCCGGCCGGTTCGACCAGTAACGCGCGCCGCTCTCGTGGTTAGCGCTCCGGCGTCAGCCTGCCGCTGGATCGCGGGAAGCAACCGTGCAAACTCGGTCAGCGCGCCATAAATTCGGCCAGTGACCTTTTGAATAGGTCAATGACCGCCTTGCCTGCTGGGCGATAGCGGCGTTACCGTTAACGATATGGAAGCTCCGGTTTCCTTACCCACCGCTGCGGATGTCGAGGCGGCCGCGCGCCGGCTCGCCGGGGTGGCGCTGCACACGCCGCTGCTGACCTCGGCGGCGCTCGACGCGATGACCGGCGGGCGGGTTTTTCTCAAAGCCGAAACGCTGCAGCACACCGGCTCGTTCAAGTTCCGCGGCGCCTACAACAAGCTGGCGGCGATTCCGAGCCGAACAGCGCGCCGGCGGCGTGGTGGCGTTCTCGTCCGGCAATCACGCGCAAGGCGTCGCCGCCGCGGCGCGGCTTCTCGGCATGCGCTGCGTAATCGTGATGCCGCACGACGCGCCGCGCGCCAAACGCGAGCGCACCGCCGCGCTCGGCGCCGAGCTCGTGCTCTATGATCGCGTCAGAGACGATCGCGAAGCCATCGCCGGCGACATCGCCGCGCGCCGCGGCGCGGTCCTGGTGCCGCCCTATGACGACGCCATGATCATCGCCGGCCAGGGCACCGCCGGCCTCGAAATCGTCGACGATCTGGAAGCGCTCGGGCTCGTCCCCGATGTGGTCGTGGTGACCGCGTCCGGCGGCGGGCTCACCGCCGGCATCGCGCTCGCGGTCAGAGCGCGGGCGCCGAACGCTGCGCTCTATACCGCCGAGCCGCAAGGTTTCGACGACCACGCGCGCTCGTTTCGCAGCGGCCAGCGCGAGCAAAACGCCGCCGTGAGCGGCACGATCTGCGACGCGCTGATGGCGCGCACGCCCGGCAAGCTCACTTTCGCCATCAACCAGTCGCTGGTCGGCGCCGGCGTCGTCGCCAGCGACGCCGAGGTCGCCGCCGCCGTCGCCTTCGCCTTCTCGGAATTAAAGCTCGTGGTCGAGCCGGGCGGCGCCGTGGCGCTCGCGGCGCTGATGACCGGCAAGGTGGACGTTACCGGTAAGATCGCCGTGGCCGTGCTTTCCGGCGGCAACATCGACCCCGAACTGTTTTCGAGGCTGGTGGCTTAGAGCACGATCAAAAAAGCTTGCCCCGGACTTGATCCGGGGTGGACGCCGGTTTTCCGAAAAGAACATGCTCCACTAAGAACTCAACAAGCGCGCCTCGCCGCCGCGCCGGCGGCGAGGATCGCAAGTTCAACAACGCGTCGCTGCCTAAAATTCTCGCTGGCGCGAGAACAACAGAAAGGCAGCTCGTCTATGCGCCGGCGCCGGGCAGGAAACAACGGATTTGGGTTGTTCCGTCCGAGTTCATGTACGGCCACACCACTGCGGGCCCGTATTTATTTGGTTCAGTGACCAGCGCGTTGTCAGGAACAACAATCCATTCACCGTGCAGCCGCACACGGTAACGGCCGTCCAGGGTATCCCAGTCGACATTCTCTACCTTGAACCCGTCGGCAAAGGAGCAACACAAGCCCTTGCCGCTCGCCAACTGATCGAACCAAGCGTGAAGTGGCTCATTGGCGTAGCGGCCATCATCACGCGCCGATACATTGTCCGAAATCAAAGCACTCGTGCACAACGCTACAACCGCCAACAAAGGACCGGTGAGTTTGTGCATCGTGGCCTCCAGATGATCGTGTTACGCGGACCGACAACAACAAGGCCCCGCAGACCTGGAGAGAAAGGTTTTGCCTGCATTTCCTTGTTCATCCGCATCAACTCATGGAAAGCAACTTCCGTGCCGTTTGACGAATCACACCAATTGGATGACATTTTTTCTTAACAAAGAATAAATATCCGCGCGACGCAACGATTCGCGCAGCTTTCCTGAAGCAACTGGAACTTTGTCAGCAACGTGGCAGCCGCGCACGCCACGGTCATGATCCGACGACGTTGGATCGACGCCGGGCTCTCTCGGCGTCGTGCTCAGCTGAACAGCGCGATCAGCTCTTCCTCGCTCAGCCCATACAAAGCCGCGAGCGGATCGTTGGGTGACGCGGGCGAATTTGCCGGCGCGGCCGCGTTTATTTCGGCCGCCGACGGCACAGAGGTCGTCGCGGGCGGGACTGCCTGCCCGTCGTAAGATACAGCGAACGCCGCTGTTTCGACCGAAATTGGTTCGCTCGCCGGATCCGCGCTCCGATTGCTCGCTTGCTCAGCCACTGGCGGGCCGTTCGCCGCCGCGTCCGCATCGTCGTCGACCGGACTCGGAATTGACAACGCGACCGGTTGGGCCGGGCTCGCCGGCTGTTGTCTCGCTTCGGCCGATGGCCGCATTTCCGCTAACGCCGGGTGCACGAATGCGGGCTGCAGCAGCGAGCGGGCGTGATCGTCGTCCGACACAAGAACGCCGACGGCATAGGCCGCCGGCCGAGGCGCGGCGCCATTCGCCTTTGGCGCATGATCGCCGCTCGTTGCAACGACTTGCCGCCTCGTCCGTTTTGTCCGGCTTGCCCGGCTTGTCCGGCTTGTCCGGCTTGATGGCAACGATCGGAACGCGGCGGAATCATCTGATCGATCCGCTTGCCCAGATCGCGCAGCAGCGCCGCCGCGCTCTGCGTTCGCGCCGCTGCCGCGTCATTGCGGACGATGGCATCGCCGACCTCGCGGATCGACGCTTCCAGCGTATCGCACAACGCGGCGTCGACCTCGCGCATCCGCAGCGCCATGGCCACGTCGTGGACGCGCTCGATGGCGAAATGAACCTCGGGCGCCAACGCGCCATTCGCCTTAAGGACCAATTCGATCTGCCGGATCGTCACCGCCACGCCGGCAAGGCCGTCGGCCGATGCAGTCGACACTGGCGTCGGCAAATCATCGCCCGTCGCGGCATCGAGACGATCGACTGTGGCGGCAACGCCATTGGTCTGCGGGTGCGAATTGAGGCTTAGGTCGTGCGTCAACAAACCACCGCCGCTGCCATTCGTCACGCCGGTGACGGCGGCGTCCCCATGGTCGGCGTTTTTCGGCGGCTCAGCCAAAATGTCCAGCAACGGCAAAAGCTCGTTGGACATGATTTTCACCGGTCGACGGCGATTCGAGCATCATAGCCGCCGCAATCAAACAACAACATCCCGCTCGGCCAGGCGTTGTAATCGCCGCAAGTTCCACCCCGCCCTCACCCCCATAATGCCGACTCGGGCGGATAAACCAGGCTCCCTTCATAGCGCAAGCCGTCGGGACGATCTTTGGCCAACAGCAAGGGGCCGTCGAGATCGACATAGCGCGCACGCCCCGCCAGCGAGCATGGCGGGCGCCATCGCCAGGGAGGTGGCGACCATGCAGCCGACCACGATGGCAAGGCCGCTTTGTTCGGCGGCGGCTGCCAACGCCAGCGCCTCGGTCAGACCGCCGGCCTTGTCGAGCTTGATGTTGACGGCGTCGTATTTGCCGGCCAAGGCCTCGAGCGAGGCCCGGTCGTGCACGCTCTCGTCGGCGCAAACCGGGATCGGACGTTTGATACGCGGCGAGCGCTTCATCGCTGCCCTCCGGCAAGGGCTGTTCAATGAGCGTGACGCCGGCATCGGCGCAGGCGGCGAGGTTTTCCTCGAAATTGCCGGCGTTCCAGCCTTCATTGGCGTCGACAATGAGCTCGGCCTGCGGCGCCGCATGCCGCACCGCGGCGATCCGCTCGCCGTCGCCCTCCCCGCCGCCAAGCTTGACCTTCAGCAATGGCCGCCAAGCGGCGCGCTCGGCCGCTGCCGCCATATCCACGGCCGAGGCAAGGGAGATCGTATAGGCGGTGGTCACCGCACGGGCGCCGGGATGCCGGCCAATTCGTAGGCGCGGCGCGCCCGGCCTGCCTGGCGTTAACGTCCCAGTAAGCACAATCGAGTGCATTACGGGCAGCGCCAGGGCCGAGCGCGCGCTGGAGGGTGGCGCGGTCCAGGCCCTGCCGTAGCGCCGGACGCAACGTCTCGATCGCTGCCACAATGCCGTCCGGAGTTTCGCCGTAGCGTGCGTAGGGGACGGACTCCCCGCGGCCGCGGTGGGTCCCATCGCTGAGTTCGGCCACAACCACGACGGCCTCGGTCTTGCTGCCGCGGCTGATCGTGAATGCGCCGGTTATCGGCCAGCGCTCGATCCGTACGGAGAGCTCCATGCGAGGGGCAGTATGAGCACCGTCTCACTCACCGCCAAGACCGACGGCGAACGTTTGGCGCTGGTGGCGGCGGGCACCTGGACGGCCGAACGCGCCGCCGAACTTGAAAAGATCATCGACGACACGACGCGACGTTATGTCGGCGCGCGCAGCGTCGATATCGACCTCGGCGAGACTCGAGCGGCTGGATACATTTGGCGCCTGGCTGATCGAGCGCCTCAAGCGGGCCTTTCTGGTCCGCGGCTCGGCCGCGCGCATCACCGGCTTGTCCGACGCCGACCGCGGCCTGATCGAGGAGCTGCGGCAGGTCAACCGAACGCCGGCATCGAAAGCGCGCCACGCCGAACCGCATTCTGTTCGCACTCGATTCCTTAGGCCGCAGCATCGCTGAAATCGGCTGGTCGCTTGTCCTTCTGGTGCAAATGTTCGGCGCCCTGACGTCAGCCGCGCTCGGAACCATCGCGCACCCTAGACGCTTGCGCCTCACCTCGATGGTGCATCATCTCGAGCGCGTTGGCTGGCGCGCGGTACCGATCATCGTGCTGAGCACGTTCATGATCGGCGCCATTCTGGCGCAGCAGGGCATTTTCCGTTTCCGCACGGTCGGATTGGACATCTATGTCGTCGACATGGTCACCGTCCTGGTGCTGCGCGAGGTCGGGGTGCTGATCGTTTGCGTCATGGTGGCCGGGCGCTCCGCCAGCGCCTACACCGCCGAGATCGGTTCGATGAAGATGCGCGAGGAAATCGACGCCTTGCGGACCATGGGCCTCGATCCCGTCGAAGTGTTGGTGCTGCCGCGCATCATTGCGCTAATCATTGCCGTCCCGCTGCTGACGTTTATCGGCTCGATCGCCGCGCTCTATGGCGCCGGCCTGGTGTGTTGGCTCTATGCTGGCATGGCGCCTGAGATTTTCCTCGAGCGGCTGCGTGAAGCCATCTGGCTGCCGACCTTTGCGGTCGGCATGATCAAGGCGCCGTTCATGGCGCTGACCATCGGGCTGGTCGCGTGCAGCGAGGGCTTCAAGGTTGAGGGCAGCGCCGCGTCGCTGGGTCGCCAAACCACCGCTTCGGTCGTCAAATCGATCTTTCTGGTGATCGTGCTCGACGGCATGTTCGCCATGTTCTTCGCCGGCATCGGGATGTGACCGATGACCAACCACCCGCCAATTATCAGCGTGCGCGATGTCGTCGTCAGCTTCGGCGGGACGACGGTGCTCGATCACGCCAGCGTCGATGTGTTGGAAGGCGAGATTCTCGGCTTTGTCGGCGGCTCGGGCGCGGGCAAATCGGTGCTGATGCGCGCCATCATCGGGCTGGTGCCGAAGCAACACGGCAGCATCGAAGTATTCGGCCACGATCTCGCCGCGCTCAACGACCGCCAACGGCGCGCCCTCGAGCAGCGCTGGGGCGTACTGTTCCAGCAGGGGGCGCTGTTTTCATCGCTGACGGCGCTGCAAAACGTCCAGTTCCCGATCCGCGAATATCTCAAGCTGTCGCCGCGGCTAACCGAAGAGATCGCGCTGGCCAAGCTGGAAATGGTAGGCTTGAGCGCCGACGTGCGCGGCAAATATCCCTCCGAGCTTTCCGGCGGCATGATCAAGCGCGTAGCTCTGGCGCGCGCGCTGGCGCTCGATCCCGACATTGTTTTCCTTGACGAGCCGACGTCCGGGCTCGACCCGATCGGCGCCGCCGAGTTCGACGAGCTGATTCGGACGCTGCAACGCACGCTGGGCTTGAGCGTTTTCATGGTCACCCACGATCTCGACAGCCTGCACGCGGTTTGCGATCGCATCGCAGTGCTTTCCGAAGGCCGCGTCATCGCCACCGGTCCGATCGAGACCATGCTGGCATCCGAGCATCCGTGGCTGCGATCGTACTTTAGTGGAAAACGGGGGCGGCAAGTTCAGGGGCTCTTACACTAAGCCATGATCCGAGCAGGTTGAACTGGATCATGGCTAGATTTTACATTGGAGCATGATCTTTTCCGAAAACCGGCTTCCACTTTTCGGGATCATGCTCAAAGAGCGCAAGAGACAATCATGGAGACCAAGGCCAGCTACATCGTCACCGGCGCTTTCACGCTCGCCGTCATCGCCGGCGTGTTCGGCTTCGTCTATTGGGTCCAGAGCGGTGGGACCTCGAGCGACCGCGCCACCTATCGGGTCGTGTTCGCCGGGTCGGTTTCGGGGCTGCACGCCGGCTCCTCGGTCCTGTTCGACGGCATGCGGGTCGGCGAGGTGACCAAGCTTGCCCTCGACCCGCACGATCCGCGCAAGGTCGACGCGCTGATCGCGCTGGACCGTTCGGTGCCCGTGCGCGCCGACACCAAGGTGGCGCTGGAATTCCAGGGCCTGACCGGGCTCGCCGAGATTTCGCTCACCGGTGGCGCCGCGGACGCAGCGCCGGTGCTTGCCGATGGCGGCGGGCCGCCGACGATGTATGCCGACCCGAGCGCCTCCGCCGATGTCACGCAAGCGGCGCGCAATGTGCTGGCGCGCGTCGACGGCCTGGTCGCCGAGAACGAGGAGGCGATGCACGCCTCGATGCGCAACATCCAGTCGGTGACGGAGACATTGGCCAAGAACGCCCAGCGGCTCGATAAAGTCATGGCCGGCGTGGAAAACCTCACCGGCAACGGCGACAATCGCGGCGAACTCGCCGAAGCGGCCGCCTCGATTCGCAAGCTCGCCGACAATCTCGACAAGCGCACCGACGAGATCTCGGCCGGCCTGGTCCGCTTCTCCAATTCAGGCCTCAAGGAATACGAAGCCTTTGCCGTCGACGGCCGCCGCACGCTGGCGGAGCTGCACAAGGTGATCAAAAACATCAATGACCACCCCTCGCAGCTGATTTTCGGGCATTGATCGCCGCGCATCCCGGGCGCTGCGCAGCACGGAGCGCAGCGCAGTGGTGCGCTGCAGACCCGGGATCGTTCCGAACTGTGCGTTTGATACGATCCCGGATCAGCAGTGCCGCGCTTCGCGCTGCACTGTGTCCGGGAAACGCGCCTTAGGCCGCGATCTCGGCCTCTTGGTCCTGTTCGACCAGGCGCGGGCTCGGCAGCGGCCGCTCGGCCCCGGTATCGAACCAGCTGATGATCTCAAAGCGCCCGTCTTCGTGCTCGGCCAACGCCGTGCAGCTTTCGACCCAGTCGCCGCAATTCATGTAGCGGATGCCGAAATTGTCGTGGATCACGGCGTGGTGGATATGGCCGCAGATGACGCCGTCGACTTCGCGGCGCCGCGCTTCGTCGGCCAGCGTCTGCTCGAACGCGCCGATATAATTCACCGCGTTCTTGACCTTATGCTTCGCCCATTGCGACAGCGACCAATAGGAAAAGCCGAGCTTGCGGCGAATCGCGTTGAAGTAGCGATTGATGAAAATTGCGAAGTCGTAAGCGGTGTCGCCAAGCAGCGCCAGCCAGCGCGCGTGCTTGACGACCATATCGAACACGTCGCCATGCACCACCAGATAACGGCGCCCGTCGGCGGCCTCGTGGATGGCGTTTTCCACCACCTCGATGCCGCCGAAATGGGTGCCGTAATAGTCGCGCAGGAACTCGTCGTGATTGCCCGGCAGATAGATGAAGCGGGCGCCCTTGCGCGCCTTGCGCAACAGCTTCTGCACCACGTCATTATGCGGCTGCGGCCAATACCAGCCCGCGCGCAATTGCCAGCCGTCGACGATATCGCCGACCAGATAGATCGTCTCGGCGTCGTGGTAACGCAGGAAGTCGAGGAGCCGTTCTGCCTGACAGCCGCGCGCGCCGAGATGAACATCAGAAATAAAGAGAGTACGGAACAGACGCGTACCGTGCTCAAGTTCCACGATGTTTTATCTCTCGTTGCTGCGACATGGCTCGACGTTGGTCACGCGTATAAGTGCGTCGCATTGCAGCAAGATGACAACAAAAGTTAACGACCAGCGGCGGCAACAACAAATAATAACGTGCATTTCATACAGGCTTCATGGGGGCCGGCGGCCCGGCCGGCCGAGTCACAGCGTTGTCACGCCGCTGCGTTAAATGATTCGCTAATGACAGCGCCGCTTCTCGCCGCCGCCTTTTTCCTCATCGCCACGACCAGCGCTCACGTTGCCAGCATCGCGATCGCTGCTTTGCGATTGCGGCGAAGCGCGGCCGGCGATTCGCCGCCTCTGCATAAGCTCCCTCCCGTCAGCCTGGTGCGCCCGCTATGCGGAATAGACAATTATGCCACCGACACGCTGCGTTCGACGTTCGAGCTCGATTATCCGCGTTGCGAAATCCTGTTTTGCGTCGCTTCCGCAAAGGATCCCGTCATTCCGCTTATCGAGACGTTGCTGACGGAGCGACCGGAAGCCGACGCCAGGCTGCTCGTCGGCGACGAGAGGGTCAGCAACAATCCGAAGCTGAATAATGTGCTCAAGGGCTGGCGCGCGGCGAAATACGATTGGATCGTGCTGGCCGACTCCAACGTGCTGATGCCGCGCGATTACCTCGAGCGCCTGTTCGCCAGTTGGCGCGCCGATACCGGCCTCGTCGCCTCGCCGCCGATCGGCTCGCAGCCGCAGGGACCGTGGGCCGAGCTCGAATGCGCCTTCCTCAATACCTATCAGGCGCGCTGGCAATTCATCGCCGACGCCTTCGGCTTTGGCTTCGCCCAGGGCAAGACCATGTTGTGGCGGCGTGCCGACCTCGAGCGCGCCGGCGGCATTGAAACACTCGCCAAAGAGGTCGCCGAAGACGCCGCCGCGACCAAAATTGTGCGCGGCGCCGGGCTGAAGGTGCGGCTGGTCGATCGGCCATTCCCGCAGCCGCTCGGCTATCGCACCGCCGCCGAGGTCTGGCATCGGCAGGTGCGCTGGGCGCGGCTCCGGCGCGCGAGCTTCCTGGCTTATTTTCTGCCTGAGGCGGTGTCCGGCGGCGTGCTGCCGATGATCGCGCTCGCCATCGTCGCGCCGGCCCTTGGTCTGCCGGCGGCGGCGAGCGTGGTAGCGTTCGGCATGCTTTGGTACGGCAGCGAGACGCTGCTCGCGGCCGTCGTCGGCTGGCACGTCTCGGCGCGTTACCCGCTGATCTGTCTCGCCCGCGACGCCCTTCTGCCGGTGCTGTTCGTCAGCGCGTTGCAGGGCGACGACTTCGTCTGGCGCGGCAACGAAATGCAAGTTGAGCGTCTGCGCCCGCGCGGCATGATGGCGCGGGTGCGGCCGCGCAGCGTGATGGCGCAGATGCGGCCGCGCCTTGCCGCGGTGGCGCCGCGCACCCGGCGGCGCCTGCGCTCACTGCGCGAGCGGATGTCGTAATCACACGACCTCATCGGCGATCGTCTCCAGCGCCGCGGTGTCCGTCGGAAAGTCGGCGGCAATCCAGACCGCCTCGGCGGCGCGCAGCGCCGCGCCGAGCGGCGGCCCTTCGGCGAGGCCGCGCCGCACGAAGTCGGCGGCCTTGAGCGGAAAAACCGGCGCCGTCCAGCGTTGCGGCAGGCTCGCCAAATCGCGCCAAGCCCGATCGGCCGCGCCTGCTTCCGAGCGCGCCCAGGCAACAAACACCCGGTCGGCGAATGATTGCAGGCCGAGCTGATAGAGGAGCGCTCGCGCGGCGCGGCCATCAGCCTGCGGCGCCACCCGCCACCAACCATCCAACGCCAACAGCCGCTCGGACTCGGCGTTCGATAACCGCAGGCGTTGCGTCAGCCGCTCGGCGTCTTCCTCAACCCAGACGCCGAGCGCGCCGAGCCGGCGGATGGCGTCGGCTTCGACGCCGAGCGCCGCATCGACCTTGATCGTGTTCTCGAAGCTCGCCAGGTAAGCAACGCCGCCCAGCACCATGCCAAGGAGGCCGGTCTCCGTCATCACCGCAAGCGTCGGCGTCGCCCGGTCGGCGACCAGGAGTTTCAGCATCTCCATGCGCACGCGCTCGCGCGACAGCGTTTCGAGGCCGGCGCGCGCGCGGACGCACGCCTGCACGCCGGCCCGATCCGGCGCGCCCTCGCCGAAATGGGCGTGAAAGCGGAAGAACCGCAGGATGCGCAGATAGTCTTCTTCGATCCGCCGCTGTGGCTCGCCGATAAAGCGCACGCGATGCGCGGCGATGTCGTCGAGGCCGCCGACATAATCGTGCACCATCCCGTCGGCCGTGGCCGACAACGCGTTGATGGTAAAGTCGCGGCGTTGCGCATCCGCCTGCCAGTCACGCCCGAACACGACGCGCGCCTTGCGGCCGAACGTTTCAACGTCCTCGCGCAACGTCGTGATCTCGACCGGGCGGTGATCGATGATGGCGGTAATGGTGCCGTGCTCGATGCCGGTCGGGATGGCCTTGCCGCCGGCTGCTTCGACGCGGCGGACGACTTCCTCCGGCACCGCCGTGGTCGCCATGTCGATTTCGGCGACCGGAAGCCTGATCAAGGCGTTGCGCACCGCGCCGCCGACGACGCGCGCTTCTTCGCCGTCGCGATCAAGGAGCGCCAGAAGGCGCGCGACGTCGCCACCTTTAAGCCAAGCGGCATCGCGCAGATGCGGCGCACTGGTCACCGGTTCGATTGCGGCACGAACTTGCCGCCCTCGATATGCGCCGGCACGTAGGTCGAGCCCGGCGGCGCGCGGCCAAACTGCGCCAGTATCAGAAAGCTTCCGGTCATCAAAACCAGCGACGCGATGATCAGACCGGCGAGGCGCGGCAATGACCACGCTTTCGGATGTAACACGCCGGCGCGCGTCGCCACTAGATACGCCGCATAGAGCACAAACGGAGTGAGAAAGAGCCCGATCTCCGTGGCAAGTGGCCGTATCATCCGTAAACCCGGTCGTAGAGGTTTCTCACAATACCCGCGGTGATGCCCCAAATGTAGCGATCCCCATAGGGGATCGCGTAATATTCCCGCGGGATGCCGTTCCACTCGCGGCTTCGGCGCTGGTGATTGGCCGGCGTCATCAAGAAAGAAAGCGGCACCTCGAACGCCTCGGTGACCTCGCTGGGATTGAGGGTGAGCATAAAATCCGGCCGCACCCGCGCCACCGTCGGCAGAATGCGGAAGCCGGAAAACGTCAGATAAAGGTCGAGATAGCCGAGCGGCTCGATCAGCGCCGGCGGGAGCCCGATCTCCTCCCCGGCTTCGCGCACCGCCGCGGCGACCGGGCTCTTATCTTGCGGGTCGATCTTGCCGCCCGGAAAGGCGACCTGCCCCGCGTGGCTCGTCAGATCCTGCGTGCGGATCGTCAGCAGCACTGTCGGCTCGGCGCGCTCGATCACCGGGACCAAGACCGCCGCCGGCTTGGTGGCGGCAACGCCGGCGCGCTCCCACATCGACGGATTGAGATCGAGATCGCCGCGCGCGCCCTGCGCCATCGGATCGGTGAGCGCGGGCGGCACCTCCAGCGTCAGCCGCGCCCGCGCGCGATCAAAGAAATTGTCCGCCGCTGTTGCCTGCAACGGCGCCGTCTGCTCGCTCACGAAAAATCCCTCACCTGCTCGGCCGGCGCCATGGGAAAGAATACGCCCATCGACGTCACGCCGAACATGGCCCTGCCCTCAACCTCGCGCTCCTCGCCGAGCTCGACAAGATCGAAGAACAGCGTGCGCGTCACTTTCGCCCACAAATCGCGGCGGACATGCAGATAAGGCTTCAGCCCGCCGGTCTCTGCTTCCGGCTCGAAGCGCAGCGCATGCGACGGCCCGCATGGTACCCAGTCATCGACATTGGTGCGGAAGTTGAGCACACGGCCGGACGATGATTCTTCGACGACGAGCTCGACGGCGAGGAAAGGCGCGTCGTCGACCTGGATGCCGCACTTTTCCACAGGGGTGACAAGAAAGAATTTGTCGCCCTCGCGCTTGAGCACCGAGGCGAAGAGCTTCACCAGCGGCAGCCGGCCGATCGGGGTCTTTAAGTAGAACCACGTGCCGTCGGCAGCGATCCGCATGTCGAGATCACCGCAGAATGGCGGGTTCCACCGCTCGACCGGCGGTGGGCCTTTGCCTGCGGCGCCGGGGTTACTTAGCGCGCCTGTGATCGCTTCCAAGCCGGATTGCCCTGCCTTCGCCATGGTTTGCCTTGAACTTGCACGCTTGGACATTAAGTCCGGGGGCAGCATCGCTCGCGGGATGGTAATCGCTTTACGGCGGTTGCGTCGCGCCAGATTTGAGTTGCGTTTCCGATGAATGAAAGAATCGGCGCAAAGTCCCGTTCCTGATCCAGCACGTGCTGCTGGCGCGTATATTGCATTGGCAGATAACGGTGCAAAGTCGGCGCGCCTTTCGTTCGTGTCAGATTTCGTTCGTATCCATGCGCCGAATCTGATTCGTTCGCGAATGCGACACTAGAGAAGGAGTGAAGCCATGCCCGCTGTCGGCGGAGATGGGCTTGAAAAGCTTGAAGACATGATCGTGCGCGCGGCCGAATCCAGCGCCGATCATGTGCGCGCGGCGAAAGCCGCGATCGGAACCGTCATTTTCGGCCAGGAAAAGGTCATCGAGCAGGCGCTCGTCACCATCCTGTCCGGCGGACATGCGCTGCTCCTCGGCGTTCCCGGCCTCGCCAAGACCAAGCTCGTCGACACCATGGGCACGGTGCTCGGGCTCGATGCGCGACGCATTCAATTCACCCCCGACCTTATGCCGTCGGACATTCTCGGCACCGAGGTGCTGGAGGAAAGCCCGACCGGCAAAAGAAGCTTCCGTTTTCTGTCTGGCCCGGTGTTCGCCCAGCTTCTGATGGCCGACGAGATCAATCGCGCCAGCCCGCGCACGCAATCGGCGCTGCTGCAGGCGATGCAGGAGCAGCATGTCACCGTCGCCGGCACGCGTCATGATCTGCCGCGGCCGTTCCACGTCCTGGCGACGCAAAATCCGCTCGAACAGGAAGGCACCTACCCGCTGCCGGAAGCTCAGCTCGACCGCTTCCTGATGGAGATCGACGTCGACTATCCGGACCGGGCGGCTGAACGGAAAATTCTGTTCGAGACGACCGGCGCCGAGGAGACCAAAGCAAAGCCGGCGATGAGCGCCGAAGACCTGATGGCCGCGCAGCGTTTGGTCCGCCGTCTGCCGGTCGGCGAATCTGTGGTCGAAGCCATCCTGGCGCTGGTGCGCTCGGCGCGGCCCGGTCCTGAAGGCGGCGAGTCAGCCAAGCTGATCGCTTGGGGACCGTCGCCGCGCGCCAGCCAATCGCTGATGCTGGCGGTGCGCGCGCGAGCGCTGCTCGACCGGCGGCTCGCACCCTCGGTCGACGACGTGATCGATCTTGCCGAGCCGGTGCTCAAGCACCGCATGGCGCTCACCTTCTCGGCGCGCGCCGAGGGCGAGACCATTGAAGCGGTGATCGGGCGCCTGAAGGCGCGGATCGGATAAGCCGGATGGCGGCCGAGGGAAGGCGCACGTCCGACTACGATCGCCCGGCGGTGCAGCGTGCGGTTGGCGAAGGCCGTACGCTTGCCGCGACGATGCCGCGATTGATCCTGGAAGCGCGGCGGGTCGCAGCGACGGTGATTCACGGACTGCACGGCCGCCGCCGCGCCGGGCCCGGCGAGAATTTCTGGCAGTACCGCCGCTTCGTCTCCGGCGAGCCGGCGTCGCGGGTCGATTGGCGCCGCTCGGCGCGCGACGATCATCTTTATGTGCGCGAACTCGAATGGGAAGCCGCGCATACGGTATGGATCTGGCCCGATCGCTCACCGTCGATGGTTTTTGCTTCGCCGCTGGTGCGCGACACCAAGCTTTACCGCGCCCTGGTCATCGCGCTGGCACTCTCCGAGGTTCTGGTCGAAGGCGGCGAGCGCGTCGGAATTCCCGGCCTGATGCGTCCGACCGGGAGCCGCAACGTCATTGAGCGCATGGCGCAAGCCATCGTCCATGATCGCAGCGAACGCACAAGCCTGCCGCCAAATTTTTCACCCTCTCCGCTCGCCGAGATCGTGCTCCTGTCCGATCTCTGGAGCGATATCGCCGACGTACGGCGCACCATCACGCAACTGTCCGGCAGTGGCGCGCGCGGTCACGTCGTGCAGATCGTCGATCCCGCGGAGGAAACCTTCCCCTATTGGGGCCGCATCGAGTTCGTCGAGCCGGAAGGCGGCGGCCGCATTACCGCGGGCCGGGCGCAGACCTGGCGTGCCGATTATGAAGCACGGGTGCGGCGCCATCGCGCCGAGATCCGCGCCGAGACCGACCGGCTGTCCTGGAGCTTCACCATCCACCGCACCGATCGGCCGGCGAGCGAGCTTCTGCTGGCGCTGCATGCCCGCATCGGCGCCGCCATGAGCGACACCGGACCGCGTTTGCCGGCAAGTGCCGAGCCAAGGACACTGGCATGATTGGTGGATTGCCGCTCGGCTTTGCCGAACCGTTGGTGCTGATCGGATTGCTGACGTTGCCGGTGCTGTGGTGGCTGTTGCGGCTGATCCCGCCGCGGCCACGCCGCATCGATTTCCCGCCGACCCGGCTGCTCATGGAAATCGCGCCACGGGAAGAGACGCCAGCGCGGACGCCGTGGTGGCTTACGCTGATGCGGCTCCTTCTCGCCGCTCTCGTCATTGTCGCCGCCGCCGGCCCGTTGTGGAATCCGCCGTTGGCGACCCAGACAACGCGCGCGCCGATCGCAATCCTCATCGACGACGGCTGGGCCGCGGCCACGACCTGGGATGCACGCATGCGCACTGCCGAAGACATCATCGCGCGCGCAGAAACCGACCATCGCGCCGTGGCGGTCATTCCCTTGTCCGAAGGCGTCCGCGACATCTCGTTCGCGCCGGCCGGCTCGGCGCGCGTGCGCCTGCAGCTGATCAAGCCGAAGCCGCACACCGTCGATCGCACCGAGGCGTTGCCCGCCATCTCGCGCTTTCTCGCCGCGACGCGCGAGGTCGAGCTAGTGTGGCTATCCGATGCCGTCGATCTCGGCCGCGGCAGCGATTTCGCCAAAAGCTTGGCGCCGCTGCTCGACAACCGACCGCTGACCATCGTCGCCGGCGGCATCGCCGACACGCGAGCACTGACCGCTGCCGACAATGCGGCCGGCGCGCTCAGCGTCAAAGTGTTGCGCGCCGCCTCCGGCACCACCGAGACCGGAACGGTGCGCGCGCTCGATTTGAAAGGCCTGCCGCTCGGCGAAGCGCCATTTGTCTTCCAGCCGGCGGACCGCGAGACTGAGGCGCGTTTCGACCTCCCGGTCGAGATTCGTAACGACATCGCCCGCATGGAGATTGCCGGCGAGCGCTCCGCCGGCGCCGTGCAGCTCCTCGACAAGCGCTGGCGCCGCCGCACCGTCGGGGTCGTCTCCGGCGCGACCGCCGACACGTCGCAGCCGTTACTGTCGTCGAGCTATTATATCGACCGGGCGCTCGGACCATTTGCCGACGTGCGGCTGGCGCAAGGCGAGTTGCCGGCCGAAGCGGTGTCGCACTTCCTCGATCAGCATTTGCCGATGCTGGTCCTCGCCGATGTCGGCAATGTCGCCGGCGATGCCCATGACCGGCTGGCGCGCTGGATCGAAGACGGCGGCGTGCTGGTGCGTTTCGCCGGCCCGCGCTTGGCGGCCTCCGATGACGATCTTGTACCGGTGCGATTGCGGCGCGGCGGCCGCATTCTCGGCGGCAGTCTGAGCTGGGATAAGCCGCAGCCGCTGGCGGCGTTTTCGCGCGAGAGCCCGTTCAACGGCATGAGCGTGCCGAACGACGTGACAGTGAGCCGCCAGGTATTGGCCGAGCCCGACGCGGCGCTCACGGAAAATACCTGGGCGACGCTCGCCGACGGCACGCCGCTTGTCACCGCCGCGCGGCGCGGCAAGGGTTTGATCGTGCTGTTCCACGTCACCGGCGATACCCGCTGGTCGGATTTGCCGCTGTCCGGCACGTTTGTCGACATGCTCAAGCGCATCGTCGCGCTGGCCGGCACCACCGCCGTCACCGAACCGACCAATCAGAAAACCAAGACCACGCACGAAGCGGTCGCGGCGAGCCGCGTGCTCGACGGTTTCGGCAACTTCACGTCGCCGCCGGCGACCGCCCGCCCGGTGCCGACCGATTATGCCGGCAGCGCGAGCGCCGACCATCCGCCCGGCTTTTATGGTCCGCCGGAAAGTCTCCTCGCGGTCAACACGCTGGCCGCCGCTGACCGACTGACGCCGCTCGACTTCTCGCCGCTGCCAACCGCAAGCCATGAAATTTATCGCAAGACCGAGCCGCAGGATTTGCGCGGACCGATCCTGCTCGCCGCGCTCGGCCTGTTCCTGCTCGATACGCTGCTGGTGCTTTATCTTGGCGGCGGCGTGGCCCGGCTGTTGCCGCGCTTTTCCCGCGCCGGCGCAGCGGCGGTGATCATCATCGCGGCGCTGGCTTCATCGCTGCCGCACGCGCGCGCCGCCGACACATCAAGCCGAGACGTGCCGCGCTCGGCGCTGGAGACCAAGCTCGCCTATGTGCTGACCGGCGATCGCGATGTGGATCTGGTCAGCAAATCCGGCCTCGGCGGGCTGACGCTGTTCCTGGCCCAGCGCACCGCGCTCGAAGCCGGCGAGCCGATCGGCCTCGACATCGCCCGCGATGAGCTTGCGTTCTATCCGCTGATCTATTGGCCGATCGTGCCGGGCGCGCCGCGGCCGTCGGAGGAAACGCTCAAGCGCGTCGATGCCTACATGAAGCAAGGCGGCACCGTGCTGTTCGACACCCGCGACGCGGTGGTGGCGCCGCCCGGCTCGGGCGGCGAGACGCGTGGTCCGGGCATGCTCGAATTGCGGAAAATTCTCTCCTCGCTCGACATCCCCGAGCTCGAGCCGGTGCCGCGCGATCACGTCTCTGACCAAGACGTTTTATCTGCTGCGCGATTTCCCCGGCCGCTTCAATTCCGGCCAGCTCTGGGTCGAAGCGTTGCCGGCGGCCAACGACGACGAGGAAGCCTCGCACCGGCCGGCGCGCGGCGGCGATGGCGTGTCCTCGATCATCATCACCTCGAACGACCTCGCCGGCGCCTGGGCGTTGCAGCCCGACGGCCAGCCGATGCTGCCGATGGTCGAAGGCGAGCCGCGCCAGCGCGAACTCGCCTTCCGCGCCGGCGTCAACATCGTGATGTACACGCTGACCGGCAACTACAAGGCCGACCAGGTTCACGTGCCGGCGCTGCTCGAGCGGCTCGGGCAATAGGAGGACGCAGGTGAATCTCGGCGTCGCGTTCTCCCCGCTCGTCAGCGCCCAAATTCTCTGGGCGGCGATCGCTGCCGCTGCGCTGCTTGCGGTGCTGCTGTTCGCCTCGCGCAGCCGCGGCGCCACGATCCGCGCGCTGGGCCTCGCGCTGATCGTGCTGGCGCTCGCCAATCCGTCGCTGACCCGCGAAGACCGCGACCCGCTCTCTTCGGTCGCCGTCGTCGTGGTCGACAAAAGTCCGAGCCAGAATTTCGGCGACCGCACCCGGCAGACCGAAGAGGCGCGCGCCGCCATCATCGCGCGTTTGGGCCGCATTCCCGGGCTCGACGTTCGCGTGGTCGAGGCCGGCCAGTCCGACGGCGAGACCGATGGCACGCGGCTCTTCACCGCGCTCGGATCGACGCTATCCGACGTCCCCGCCGACCGCATCGCCGGCGCCATCATGATCACCGACGGGCGCGTGCACGACGTGCCGGCGGAAGCCGGCGCACTCGGCTTCGCGGCGCCGGTGCATGCGCTCATTACCGGCAACAAGAATGAGCGCGACCGCCGCGTGGCGCTGATCGCCGCGCCGCGCTTCGGCATTGTCGGGCAGACGCAGACCATCACCTTTCAGGTCGAGGATCAGGGCGCCCGCGAGCGCAGCGCCGTGGTGACCATCCGCCGCGACGGCGATGTCGTGGAAACCCGCACCGTGCCGATCGGCGTCCCGCAGCGCGTCGATATCCCGATCCCGCACGGCGGCGCCAACATCGTCGAGATCGAGGCGTCGCCGCTCGCCGGCGAGCTTACGCTCGTCAACAATCGCGCGGTGGTGAATATCGACGGCGTGCGCGACAAGCTGCGCGTGCTGCTGGTCTCCGGCGAGCCGAATGCCGGCGAGCGGACCTGGCGCAACTTGCTCAAATCGGACGCCTCGGTCGATCTCGTGCACTTCACCATTCTGCGGCCGCCGGAAAAGCAGGACGGCACGCCGATCAACGAGTTGTCGCTGATTGCTTTCCCGACGCGCGAGCTGTTCCAGCAGAAGATCGGCGAGTTTCAGCTCATCATCTTCGACCGCTACGCCCGTCAGGGCGTGTTGCCGATGCTCTATTTTGACAACATCACCCGCTATGTGCGCGAAGGCGGTGCGGTTTTGGTCGCCGCCGGTCCTGATTATGCGAGCCAGACCAGCATCTGGCGCACGCCGCTCAATGCCATCCTGCCCGCCGAGCCGAGCGGCAACGTCACCGAGCGTGGTTTTCACGCCCGCCTCACCGACCTCGGCAAGCGCCATCCGGTGACCCGCGATCTCGACGGCTCCGAGACTGATCCGCCGCACTGGAGCCAGTGGTTCCGCGTCGTCGATACCGCAAACGCCAGCGGCACCGCGGTGATGCACGGGCCCGACAACAAGCCGCTGCTGGTGCTGTCGCGCGAAGGCGAAGGCCGCGTGGCGTTGCTGTTGTCCGACCAACTTTGGCTCTGGGCGCGCGGCTTCCAAGGCGGCGGCCCGCATCTCGATCTCTTGCGCCGGCTGTCGCATTGGCTGATGAAGGAGCCGGAGCTGGAAGAGGAAGCGCTCCGGCTCACGGTCAGCGGCCATCAACTCCTGGTGCGGCGGCAGACCATGGCCGAAGAAGTGTCCGAGGTGACGTTGACCTCGCCGTCGGGCGCGACGCGCACCTCAAACTGGCGCCGACCGAGCCCGGCGTCTGGGAAACCAGCGTTGCCGCCAACGAGCTCGGCCTGTGGCGCGCCACCGACGGCAAGCTCAGCGCGCTGGTCAATATCGGTCCGGTCAATCCGCGCGAATTCGCCGAGGTGACGTCGACCACCGAAGTGTTGGCGCCGATCGCCAACGCCACCGGCGGCGATTCGCGCCGTCTCGATGACGGCGGCAGCCTCAACATTCCGCGCATTCTCGCGGTGCGCTCCGGCGATACCTACAAGGGCGACGATTGGATCGGCCTGAAAATGCGCGACGCCAGCGTGGTGCGCGGCATCGGCGTGCTGCCGGTATTCGCCGGCTTTCTCGGGCTCCTCTTGCTGCTCGGCAGTCTCGCCGGCACCTGGGCGCGCGAGGGGCGCTAGCTCTCGTCATTGCGAGGAGCGAAGCGACGAAGCAATCCAAGGCTCGCCTCGTGAAGCTGGATTGCTTCGCTGTCGCTCGCAATGACAGCTATGATTTCTCCCACTCGCCGCGAATCGGTCCGGCGATGCCATCAAAGGCGCCGTTGCGGAGTTCGGCGACCAGAAGCCGTTCCGGATCGACCGGACCGGGCATGGCGACGCGACCCACCGGGATGGGTTTGAAACCGCACTTTCCGTAGTACGGCTCGTCGCCGACCAGGATCACCACGCGATGGCCCTTGGCGCGCGCCTCGTCGAGCGCGCGTGCAATCAAGGCCTGCCCGACGCCGCGCTCGCGAAACGGCGGCTCGACGGTGAGCGGTCCGAGCAGGAGCGCTTTGGCTTCGCCGATGCGGACCGGCGACAGCCGAACCGAGCCGACCAAGAGCGTGCCGATGCGCGCAGTGAACGAGAGATCAAGATCGTGCGTCACCTGCTCGCGCAGGCGATACGCCGTCTTGGCGTAGCGGCCTGGACCAAACGTGCGCTCGTGCAGGCGCTCGATCGCGCTCGCGTCGCCTTGCGTCTCCGGCAGGATGGTCAAGGAAATATCGTTCATGACATCGCCGCGTAGCATCTAGGCTGCCTTCGGTCCAGCCGAGCGGCCCGTGGCACCAGCCACGTCTTTCATCGTGCCGCGCCCTGTCGCCGCTCGTGCGAATGACTACATGAACGTCACGGGACGCGCCGAAATCAGTGGAGATCGTGATGGGATTTCTCGTCGATGGTGCCTGGCAAGATATTGATATGCGCACCCAAGGCGGCCAGTTCGTCCGCAAGCCGACGGTGTTCCACAACTATGTCACCGCCGACGGCAGTCCCGGCCCGACCGGCAAAGGCGGATTTCCCGCCGAACGCGGCCGCTATCATCTCTATGTGTCGCTGGCCTGTCCTTGGGCGCATCGCACGCTGATCTTCCGCAAGCTGAAAAAACTGGAAGACGTGATCTCGGTCTCCGTCACGGTGCCGTTGTTCGGCAAAAAGGGCTGGGAATTCGGCACCGAGCCCGGCGCAACGCTCGACACCATCAACGGCAAATCGACCATCGCCGACATCTACGTCCTCGGCGACCCGCATTATAGCGGCCGCGCCAGCGTGCCGGTTTTCTGGGACAAAAAGCAGAGCGTCGTCGTCAACAACGAGTCGTCCGAGATCATTCGCATGCTCAACTCGGCGTTCGATGCTTTCACCGACGTGCGCACCGACTATTATCCGGCGGCGCTGCGTCCGGAGATCGACCGCGTCAACGACCTCGTCTATTCGACCGTGAATAACGGCGTCTATCGCTCGGGCTTTGCCACGACGCCAGGCCGCTTACGAAGAAGCGGCGCGCACGCTGTTCGCCACGCTCGATCAGCTCGAAGCGCGGCTATCGCGGCAGCGTTATCTCGCCGGCGCGCAGATCACCGAGGCGGACTGGCGGTTGTTCACGACGCTGGTTCGCTTCGACGCGGTCTATTACAGCCACTTCAAGTGCAATCTGCGCCGCATCGTCGATTATCCCAATCTGTGGAATTATCTGCGCGAGCTTTATCAGGTGCCCGGCGTCGCCGAGACCGTCAACCTCGATCACATCAAGCGGCACTATTACGGCAGCCACCGCAACGTCAATCCGACCGGGATCGTTCCGATCGGGCCGCTGATCGATTTCACCTCGCCGCACGATCGCGCGCCGCTTCGGCTGAACGCAAAACCGCCGCGTCGGTTTTGAGGCGCGGCGGAATTGCTGTCGCGTCGTCAGAGATTACTGGCCGTTGGCAAAGCCGTTGCAGTAGCCGTAAATGTAGGCGTTCGGATCGTTCGGGTCGCAATATCCGGAGCTGTAATCATAAGGGGCGTAGGCATAAAGCCCATCGTAGCCGCCTAGACCAAATCCTCGGCGGAAATCGGTCATGATCGAAACCGCGGCCCCAATGACCGCCGCCGGCCCAATGGCCGCCGCCATTCATGGCCACGCCCGGAGCAGCAAAGCCGCCCACGCGTGCGCCGCCGAAATGGCCACCGCCAAAGCCGCCGCCGTGGCCGCCGCCTCCGCCGCCTCCATGACCGAACGCAAGCGCGCCGGTCGTCATCGTCGCGGTGCCAATTGCGACCGCCGCGGCGAGGGCGAGAATTTTCTTATGCATCGAGAACTCTCCTTACTTTCGACCGACCCCGTGATCACAACGCTTGCATCACGCGTTGGGTTGCGGAGGTCTCGCGGCACTACGACCAAATGACGCGGATCGCGTTACCGGACGTTAATGTGCGGCTGCTGTCGAACCCGAGCTACCAGTTTTCGGCAATCGTCGGCCGTGCAGCACTTCGTCAATGCGCGCCCGTGTTCCCCGCGCCGTATCTTCCGGCAACGCATCCGGCGCGAAAAAGCCGTGCGCCACGATCTCACTGTTCGGCTGCGGCGGCGCGCTCTGGTGAAATGAGCGAACAACATACAACGCAACGTGATCGCGCCGTGAGGCGCGCCGGTTGAAATAGACTGCGAACAACAGCGGCTGTTCGCTCAGCTCGATGTTGCCCTCTTCGCGCAGCTCGCGCGTCAGCGCGCTCATCAGCGTTTCTCCCGCCTCGACGCCGCCGCCGGGCAAATGCCAGCCGGCGATGTAGCTGTGCTTGACCAGGAACACGCGCCCGGCGCCGTCGATCACCACGCCGCGCACGCCGAGCGTCAGCCCGCGCGCGAACCGCCAATAAACGTGGAGCAACCGTCGCATCGCCGGCTCGACGGATCGGCGCAGCGACTCAAGCTTCATGGCCAATGATCTCCGCCGCCGCAATGCGCAAAGCCAATTTCCAATGGTTGTCGCATGGAAGCTTTAGCATCTCTCCGCCTCCGTCCGATCCGATGGAGCGAGGCGCTCGCCGCGACAAATCGCGGCCGCCAGGCATTCAAAAAATGCCGCGATACCTCTGGCGCATCAGTTTAGAAACATTCTAATATATATCCAACCGTAGCGTGAGGCGCGGCCATGAAAAGCTTTGCCGATTTGAACGAACAGGAAGTTCTGGCGCTCGCCATCTCCAACGAAGACGAGGACAATCGCATTTACCGGTCGTTCGCCGGCGGACTGCGCGCCTCTTATCCCGACACCGCGGCGATGTACGACAAGATGGCCGAGGAAGAGATCGGCCATCGCGACATGCTGCTCGAGCTTCATCGCAAGAAGTTCGGCGAATTCCTGCCGCTGATCCGGCGGCAGGACGTCAAGGGCTTCGTGCCGCGCCGCGCCATCTGGCTCAACCGCCCGCTCGGGCTCGACGCGGTGCGCAAGTTCGCCGAAGAAATGGAATTCGAGACCGCCCGGTTCTACCGCCGCGCCGCCGAAGCGGCGCACGATGACGCCGTGCGCGATTTGCTGACGCGCCTCGCCGCCGCCGAAGACAAGCACCAACAGCTCGCCCAGGAACTTGGTGAAAAGCTCGAGCCGAGCGCGCGCGCCGCCGAGGACGAGACGGCGCGGCGGATGTTCGTGCTGCAATACGTGCAGCCCGGCCTCGCCGGCCTGATGGACGGCTCGGTCTCGACGCTGGCGCCGCTGTTCGCCGCGGCCTTCGCCACCCATAATACCTGGGCGACGTTTCTGGTCGGGCTCGCGGCCGCGATCGGCGCCGGCATCTCCATGGGCTTTGCCGAAGCGTTGTCAGACGACGGCTCGCTCACCGGACGCGGCGCGCCTCTGGTGCGCGGCACGGTCTGTGGGCTGATGACCGCGGTCGGCGGCCTTGGCCACACGCTTCCCTACCTCATTCCCCATTTCTATACGGCCACCGCGCTGGCATTCGTCGTCGTCGCGCTCGAGCTCGCGGCGATCTCCTGGATCCGCACCCGCTACATGGACACGCCGTTCCTGCAGGCCGCGTTCCAGGTCGTGGTCGGCGGCGTGCTGGTCTTCGCCACCGGCATCCTGATCGGCAGTTTTTAACCAGCCGCGCGAAGCACTGCACGGAAGCCGTTGAGAACGGAACGATTCGCGTAGCATCATGCCGCGATGTTCGTTCTCGCCCATTTGTCCGACCTGCACATGGCGCTCACGCCGCGGCTCCTTGAGCTTGCCGGCAAGCGCGGACTGGGCTTCATCAACTGGCAGCGCGGCCGCAAATACATCCATCGCCGCGAGACGCTCGACGCCATCACGCGCGACGTGAAAGCCGTCGGCGCCGACCACATCGCCGTCACCGGCGATCTGGTCAATCTGTCGCTGCCGGTCGAATACGCGGCGGCGCGGGCATGGCTCGACGATCTCGGTCCGCCCCACGACGTCACCGTGATCCCCGGCAATCACGACGCCTATGTGCCGCAAGCGCTGGGCGGGCCGGAGAAGTTTTGGGGCGACTATATGCGCGGCGACGACGGCGCCAAGGCCGGCACCTTTCCGTTCGTGCGCCGGCGCGGAGCCGTTGCGCTGATCGCGCTCTCCTCGGCGCTGCCGACCGGGCCGTTCATGGCGACCGGCGAGCTCGGCGACCGACAGCTTTCGGGCCTGGCACAGGCGCTGGACCAAACAAGCGGAATGTTCCGCGTCGTGCTTATTCATCACCCGCCGGAGAGCCCGCCCAAGCGGTATATGCGCCGCCTGACCGACGGCGCCGAGTTTCGCCAAGTCCTAGCCGTCCACGGCGCCGAGCTCGTCCTTCACGGCCACGATCATCGCCGCGCGATCGTGTGGCTCGACGGTCCGGACAAAAAGATTCCATCGGTCGGCGTAACGTCCGCGTCGGCGCGGGTCGCCCATCGCCACGAGAATGCCGCCGGCTATCATTTGTTTCGCATCGCGGCCGACGGCAACAACTGGCGCTGCGAGATGATTGCGCGGGAGCGCGGCGCCGACGGCGGCGTGCACGAGGTCGAACGCCAAGTTTTGTCCTAAGCGCTCTATACAAGCGTTTCCCGGACGCGGTGCAGCGCGCAGCGCTGCGCCGCTGATCCGGGATCGTGGCAGACTTAGCGTTCGCTAAGATCCCGGGTCAGCAACGCACCACTGCGTGCTGCGTTGCGCCCGGGACACGCCTAACGGGCCATCGAATTGCTCGCCTAGGCGAACAAAAAAAGTAAGTGCTACATGTGGCTCGCCACCAGCAAGGTGCCGAGCAACAGCGCGATCACGCCGAGCACAAAGCCGAGCACAAACGTGCCCCAGCGGCCGCGGCGCCGGCGCCGCAGCGTGCGCGCCGCCTCGGGCTTGGCGACACGGGTGATGAATTCGGGGTCCTCGTCCAGCGCCCGCTCGCGCTCGATGAGGCGGCGCGCTACGTAGCCGGTGACCGCCTTCACAATGTCCTGCGATCTCATGCGACTCCGCCAGCACCCGCCGCCCGATCCGGGTGTCGTGCAGGAACCGATACATGCGCTTGTCGCGCCCCATAGCGACATGGGCGACGGCATCGATCCACAGCCGCGGCGTGTCGCCGCGACTGACGCCGCGATCGAACAAGTCGACCTCAGGCGGAATTTGCACGAACAACGGATCGAGCGCCTCGTTGAGGAGCTCGAGACGGGCAACTTCGGCATCGCGCAGATCGACGACCACGCTGGTGCGCTCGGCGGCCTCAATGCGCGCCGCATGCATGGCCTCTTTCAGCGGCGAAGGCTCGCTGCTCTTGCCCGCCGTTGCGGCGCCCTTGCTTTTTCGACCCCACATCGCCTCACGTCCCTAAAAGCCAAGATACATCAAGGCGTAGGCGCGCTAAAGGCCGTTTGAGGCCGGACCGAGCAGCAAACGTAAAAATGTGACAAGGATCGGCGAAGCGAGCCGCCGAACGGAGCTGCTAAGCTGCACGGGCGCGCCGGCCGGGACGCCGTCGCGCCCCGCCCGAAGATCGCGGCGTGATCTTGGCGAGCTTCGAAGCGAGCGATTGCCTGGCGCACTCCAGTTCGTAGCCGGCCTGCAGGTTCAGCCAAAATTCCGCCGTGGTGCCGAAATAGCGCGACAGCCGCAACGCCGTGTCGGCGGTCAGCGCGGTTTCTTCCCTGACCAACCGCTCGACGCGGGTGCGCGGAACGCCAAGCGCTTTTGCTAACGCGTAAGGCGAAAGCTTCAACGGCAGCAAAAACTCCTCCCGCAGCACCTCACCGGCATGCAGCGGCGGCAGCCGGCGGAAGCGTCGATCAATATCAGTGGTAGTCGACGACTTCGACTTCATGTGCTCCGTCCTCCTTCCAGATGAAACAGATCCGCCATTGATCATTGATACGGATAGACCATTGACCGGAGCGATTGCCCCCCAGCTTTTCAAGTCGGTTGCCCGGCGGTTCGGTGATGTCCCGCACGGCAACCGCGGCATCAAGCGCCCGGAGTTTGCGGCGAGCCACACTTACGACATCGGGTGGAAAGCCTTTCGGACATCGTCCGTCAAAGAGAATCGGGCCACGCCGATCCTTGAAGCTTCGGATCGCCATCGGCCCGCGCCCCGCGCCCCTAGTATCACGGCATGATACACCTATTATGCCCATTTGTCATGCTTTTTCTGGTCGCGGCACGATCCCGTAGGGCCGCGCCCAGGCAAGCCCGTCCTCGGTGCGCCCGCGCGGGCGGTACTCGCAGCCGACGAAGCCGGCATAGCCGAGCCGATCGAGCGCCGTGAAGATTTCCGGATAATTGACTTCGCCCTCGTCGGGCTCGCGCCGCAACGGCACGCCGGCGACCTGCACATGGCCGATCAGCGGCAGATGCGTCTCAAAGCGGCGGATCAGATCGCCGCCGACGATTTGCACGTGATAGAAATCGAACTGGATGCGCAGGTTCGGCGCGCCGACCTTGCCGACAATATCGGCGGCATGCTCGACGCGATTGAGAAAATAGCCCGGGCGGTCGCGCGGATTGATCGGCTCGATCAACAGCACGAGGCCGGCTTTCGCCGCTTCCTGCGCGGCGTGCGTCAGATTTCGGATGAATACCGTTTCCGCGGCCGGCCGCTGCTGGGGCGGCACGCAGCCGGCGAGGCAATGGACCGACCGGGCGCCGATGGCGGCGGCATAATCGAGCGCGAGCTTGAACGCGCTGTCCCATTCGCGTTCGCGGCCGGGGATGGCGGCGAGGCCGGATTCGCCGTCGCGGCCGAACGGCGTGTTGATGCCCAATTGGGTGAGGCCATGCCGCGCTAATTCCGCTTTCACCGCCGACGCCGCCACCTCGTACGGAAAGAGCAGCTCGACGGCGCCAAAGCCCGCCGCTGCAGCCGCACCAAAGCGTTCGATCAAGGGGCGCTCGGCGAACAGATGACCTAGATTAGCGGCGAAGCGGGGCATGCGTTTCCTTCAAAAAATCGTCACCAAGGGTGCGCTTGGCTGGCAAATACCGGCATCATCAGGCGAAAATGTCGTTTTCCGTCACGAAACGTCACCGCTTGAAGTTGGGATTTTGCCCACTATCTAGCCCACTAAAAAGTGGGGCATTTTGTGGTTGACCCCCTGCCCCGCGAGCGGTTCGCTAAAGCCTCGGAAACCGTGCGCAACAAGAACACGGGAATCAATCCGCACGGGTCGAGGAACGCTTCAGGAAGCGGCATGCCATGAACGCCCAGCAGCTATTGCAGGAAATCTCCGACTATTGCCGGTCGACGGGGCTGGCGGAGTCCACCTTCGGACGCCGCGCCGTCAATGACGGCAAGCTCACCGCGCGGCTGCGCAACGGTGGCCGCATCACCACCGACACGCTCGACCGTATCCACGGCTTCATGACCGCGCATCCGCCACAGGGGCCACGTCCAATCGTGATTGAAAGATCCCGCGAAACGCGTCCGACTTCCGCTCCGCCGCTGCAGCCGCTCGCCGCGCAGCTGCCGGCGCAACCCGCGGCCGGCGCCAAGCCCACCGATCCGCAGCGCAATTTCCGCTTCTTCGACAACCGGCAGAAGTATCTGCTGTTCGTCAATACCTGCAGCGAAAAGTGGGAAGTGGCGCATCGCGTCTCCGAAGAGCTGGCGCATCTGCATCCGCGCCCGCCGGCGGTTCGGGTGTTCGACGCCGGCGTCGGCGACGGCTCGGTGCTGACGCGCGTGATGCGCGCCATGCACGACCGTTTCGCCCACATGCCGTTCTATATCGTCGGCAAGGAAATCAGCCTCGAGGACGTGCGGCTGACGTTGCAGAAAATGTCGGACCGCTTCTTCGAGCATCCGGCCTCGGTGCTGGTGCTCACCAATCTCGCCTACGCGGACGCGCCGTGGCTCGCTGTCAAATCGCTCAATGCCGCCTCGAGCATGGTATGGCACGAGCTGCCGCTGACCGGCAATTCCGCGCATCGCTTCGAGCAGCAGATCATGGATCTCGAGCCGTTCCTGGCCCAGAACTGGAAAGCCGGAGTCAGCGCTCGCACCGGTAATCCGGTCTACGAGCGCCCGGTGGTGATGGTGGTCTATCGCGAAGATCACCGCTTCCTGCTCGATCCGATCATTCCCAAGCCCGGCGGCACGCTGGCTAATTACGATCTGGTCATCGCCTCGCAGCCCTATCGCGCCCGCGCTTCGCTCGAATTCAAGTCGCAGCGGGTGATCGCGCCGCTGGCGCGCGCATTGGGGCCGGGCGGGCGGCTGATCGGCATTCAGTCGCACGGCCACGATCCCGGCATGGAAATCATCCAGAAGGTGTGGCCAGGCGACAATCCGTTCATCCACGACCGCCATCAGATCCTCAAGGCGGTGAAGCACGAGCTCGGGCCGGCCGGGCGCGATCTCAACTTCAACGCCTACGCCGACAATCGCTCGCTGTTCCGCTACGTGATGCACACGCTGCCCTCGGAGATCTCCGAATCGATCGGCACGTCGACGTTGTTCGCGGCGTGGAACGCGGCGATCTACGTGGCGCAGGTCGAGGACGACCGGCTCGGCGGCGCGGTGGCCGACGGCCGCTACATCGATGCCACGCGCGAGGTGCTGCGCGAACGCGGCGGCTTGTGGTTCTTCGACGAGTTCCTACGTGATCTCGCGCCGGCGCGCGTGAGCGTGCCCGTTTGTTTCCTCCCCCGCCTACGGGGGAGGTGGCGGGCGCGGCTCGCCGGAAGGGGCACGCCATTCATGCTTGTGCAAGCGGTTAGGCCGCAGGCCCCCTCCACCACGCTTCGCGTGGTCTCCCTCCCCCGCTGCGCCGGGGGGCGGATAAAAAATGACCGCCCTTCCCATTCCAGATCAACCACTACCGGGCGAGATCGCGCGCATCGGCGCTTTCATGGCGGGTTTTTCCATCGAGGCGACGCGACCCTCGGCAGCCGACATCGCCGCGCTTTCGGTGCTCAAGCGTGGCACGCGCGTGTACCTGAGCGCCGTACCGAACCGGCCTGCCGAAGAGTCATTGGCCGCCGCAGTCGCAGTGCGGGCCGCCGGGCTTGAGCCGGTGCCGCATGTAGCGGTGCGCAATTTTGGAAGCGAACAGGCGCTCGACGATCTTCTGGCGCGGCTGAACGGCGAAGCCGGCGTCGACCATGTCCTCGTCATCGCCGGCGACCGCAGCGAGTACGGACCGTTCCGCCGCGCGCTCGACGTCATCGACAACGGCGTGCTGCGCCGCCGCGGCGTCCGCGGCATCGGCATCGCCGGCTATCCGCAGGGCCATCCGCGCATCGGCGACGACCAGCTCAACCGGGCGCTGGCGGAAAAGATCGCGGCGGCGGAGGCGACCGGGCTCGCCGTCGAGATCGTCACTCAGTTCTGTTTCGATGCCCGCGCGATCCTCGATTTCATCGCTCGACTCCGCGGCTTCGGTTTCGACCATCGCGTGCGGGTCGGCCTCGTCGGCCCGACGAGCCTCACGTCACTGATGCGCTATGCCAGCCGCTGCGGCGTGCGCGCCTCGGCGCAAGGGTTGGCGCGCCGCGCGGGCCTGATGCGGCAGATGTTCGCCTTGGCCACGCCCGACGATCTGATCCGCACGCTCGCGCAAGCGGCGCCGGCCGGCGTCGTCCCGCATTTCTTCTCGTTCGGCGGCGTGCCGGCGACCGGCCGCTGGGCCGTCGCCGTCGCCGACGGCCGCATCACGCTCGACGGCGGCGACGGCTTTCGCATCGAGGCGCCGAAGGCGGGCGGGCCAAGTTAGGAAGCGGTCGGGCGGAAACGCACTCGTCGATGTGGCTGGATCGCGCCAATCATTCCAACGCCGCGCCGTTGTCGGCGGATTCGCTCTCGCTCGCCGGCGAAACCAGGAATTCGACGCCCATTTCGTCGCCCTGCTTCCAAACCACGGTGCACCGATACGAAGGGCTGCCGAAGCGGGATAACAGCAAATTGAAACCGTCGGGAATGTTTTCGTTATCTTCGACGATAAGTCTCGCCCCATTTGCCGAAATATCAACCAGCTTGCAGCGGCGCAGCCGGCCGTCACTGCCGATTTCCAGCCAAGCAGGCGAGTTGACCGCTTGGCGTGAGGTTCGACGATTGTTGGTGCTCATGCTGCCATAGGGCTTGGGACGGTTTCCCGCTGGAACTGCAATCACACTAGGTTCCGGCGTGGAATTATGTCCAGGGATGGAACTCAACGTGTTTTCGAAAGTGCAACTCAAATGCTTCCGCATCGAGTCAATTTGCTTTGAATGAGGTTAGTCATCGAGGCATATAAAACTTAAAGCCGGCGCGAAATTCCAGCGCGGTGACAAATGACGGGCTTGGCGCGCCGGATTTTTTCGTGCCGTGCTGCCGCTTGAAAAAAAAAAATCAACAGCCGCGCCGTGCGCGGCTGCTGATCTAATACGCGTGGACAACGGGACCTTATCGAACCACCGGCACTTCTTAGTACGGCACCACGCCTTCCCAAACGGTGCCAACGAACGGGTCTGGCCGCACATAGATGTTCGGCGCAACCGCGTCCCAATACGACCGGTCGTAGTAGGAGTTGGCGTACGGCGCATAGCCGTAGCCGTACGTCGCCTGCCGATGAATCCGGGTCTGCGCCGAAGCGAGACCGGTCGAGGCAAGCAGGATCGCCGAGACAGCGGCGATCAGGATCTTATTCGACATATTCAACCTCCGGGATGTCTGTGACACGGCGCCCTCCAGGCAAGAACGAAGCCTAGAGCTTCGCCCCGCGCCGAACATGTCGACGATTGGGCACTTGGATAATCGAGCGAAAAAGAAATGCTGTTTTTAGACCTGCCCAACAATGAAAATCCCGTGACGCGGTTCCTATTTTACAGGAATGCCGCGAGTGATCTTATCGATCGCTCGTGGCGTTGAAGGTCTTGGAGTTGGAGGCCTTGGAATTGAAGGCCTTGGAATTGAAGGCCTTGGAATTGAAGGCCTTGGAATTGAAGGCCTTGGAATTGAAGCTTTGGAGTTGAAAATGCGAGGGAATCATTTTGCCGAGCTTAGCGCCTTCGTGGCCGTCGCCGAGCAGGCGAGCTTCACCAACGCGGCGCGGCGGCTTGGGCTTTCGACCGCGACGCTGAGCCAGACGGTGCGGGCACTGGAAACCCGGCTCGGCGTTCGACTATTGAACCGCACGACGCGCAGCGTCGCGCCGACCGACGCCGGCGAACAGCTGTTGACTTAACTGCGCCCGCTACTCGACGGCTTCGATGCCGCCGTCGAAGCGGTCAATGCATTTCGCGAGAAGCCTGCCGGCCATCTGCGCCTCACCATGCCGCCGCCGGTCGCGAGATTCGTGCTGGCGCCGGTGCTCGCGCGCTTTTTGCAACTTTATCCCGAGATCGTGATCGAAACGACGGTCGAATCCGGTCTGACCGATATTGTGGCCGGTCGCTTCGACGCCGGCTTTCGTCGCGGCAATCTGGTCGCGCGCGACATGATCGCGACGCGCGTCACCAGGGATATGCACTATCTCGTGGTCGCCTCGCCCGATTATCTGGCACGCCGCGGGCGGCCGCAGACGCCAGCCGACTTGTACGCGCACAATTGCATTCGCTACCGCCTGCCCGGCGGCGGCTTCATTCCCTGGATATTTGTCATCGACGGCAAGACCGTCGAGTTTGACGTCGCCGGCTCTGTGGTCGTCATCAACGATCCGGAACTGGTGATCAGCGCCGCGCTCGAAGGCATCGGCGTCGCCTATCTCTACGAGGACTATGTCGCGCAACTGGTCGCCGCGGGGCGTCTGGTCAGTCTGTTGGACAAATCCGCCCTGCCGGTCACCGACGGCTTCTTTTTGTTCTATCCTAGCCGCCGGCAGAACCCGGCCGCACTACGCGCGCTCATTGACTTTTTGCGGTCCGACAATGCGCGGGCGCCGAAAGGCGTAACAAGGGCCGCGTCCTGAGGGCATCATCCGCGGCCGAGTGTGGCGGCGCACTGATTGTTTGATCGAGGCGGCTAGCGCGTCGCGGCAGCGGCGTTGTCAATGACTTTCTGATGCGGGTGCGGAAGCGCGGGGATGCTGACCGGCGCGCTGCGGGAAAATCAAAAGGCAGGCGATAATAAATGCGCCGATGACCGCCGAAGCCATTGGGCGGCTGAGCGCCAGCCCGCCATCACTGACAGGCTTGTCGAGAAAATCGCCGACGGTCGCGCCCAGCGGCCGCGTCAGAATGAACGCCGCCCAGAACAAAAATACCCGTGAAATATTCGTCCAATAATAGCCACCGACCAGGATCGCGAGCGCAGCGGCAAATATCAGCGCGCCGCCGACATAGCCGAGCAGCGTTCGTGCTTCCCACGATCGTTAATCGCTGGTTTACCGTAAAAAATAGGCGGATCTAAATCTAGCCGGTGCATACCAGTCGCACATCAGATTTGGGGGCACCACACGTGAGCATTTCCGCAGTCCATCATCATCACCGGCGCCATCACCACGGGGCGCATGCAGCGGCCAGCGGTCAAACCGGCTCCGCCGCGCCGTCGAGCAACGCCGCGGGCTCCGGCGGGTCCACGCCGGCGCCAGCCAGTGAAAGCGCGCCGTCGACGACAAGCACATCCGGGTCGAGCAGCAGCTCTTCCACGTCGCCGACGACGGGCACGACGCCGTCGACCTCCTCCGATTCCCACGCGATCGATATCAAGGCCTGACCGTATCCGCGGTCAGTGCATCGGACCGTTCAAGCTGGTTGGGACAAGAACCTAACTGGCCACACCGGTTGGCCTTGTTCGCAACCATGCCGTAGAGTTTGCGCGTTCAGCGAAGCTTGCCGAAGGCGAGCCATCAATGATCGCGGACGACTTCAATTGCGCGCGCTACCGGCTCGGCCAGCCGGCCGGCCACTACGAAAGCTATTTTCAAAGGGCCAATCATCCGACAGAGCCGCTGGCATTCTGGATCCGCTATACGATCTTCAGTCCGGCTGGACGACCGGATGACGCCATTGGCGAGCTGTGGGCCGTGGTGTTCAACGGCAGTTCCGGCCGTCATACCGTTGCCAAGACTGAAGTGGCGATCAGCCGGTGCGCATTCAGCAACGATCGCTTTGCCGTGCGCATCGCCGATGCCGAGCTTGGCCCGGGATTTCTGGTGGGACAAGCCGGCTCAGCGGCAAACAGCGTCACCTGGAATTTGCGGTACGAGGGCGGCGCGCCGCCGGTTTTTGACCTGCCGCTGGCTCGATATGAATTGCGCTTTCCGAAGGCGAAAGTGCTGGTCGGCGTGCCGATGGCGCGCTTTACCGGAACGATCATGCTCAACGGCGAAAAGCTTAAGATTGACGATTGGGTTGGCAGCCAAAACCACAATTGGGGCGCGCGCCATACGGACCGTTATGCGTGGGGTCAGGTGTGCGGATTTGACGACGCACCGGACAGTTTTCTGGAAGCCGCCTCGGCGAGACTCAAGATCGGTCCGATCTGGTCGAAACTGATAACACCTGTCGTCCTGCGCCATGCCGGGAAGGAGTATGCGCTCAATTCGTTGTGGCGGTGCGTCAAGGCACGCGCGTCATACGGTTATTTCCACTGGCGCTTTGCCTCGAGGAACGAGTTGGTACGGATCGAAGGCGAAATCCGCGCGCTGCGAGAGGCATTCGTAGGACTGCGATACTACAACCCGCCTGGCGGCGAAAAACATTGCCTCAACACGAAGATCGCCTCCTGCGTGGTTCGCGTGACCGATCTTGCGAGCGGCCGGACCGAGCGGCTGCGAACCGCCAGCCGGGCGGCATTCGAAATCCTCACTGACGACGCTGACCACGGCATCGACATCCGGGCCTGACTGTGCGACCGCGCCGATGCTAACGTGGTTCGGCAAAATCGAACCCGCGAATGACGGCCCTCGCAAATTGGTTGGATGCGCACTATTCTGGTCCGGCATGACCCAAAACACTCAAGACGTCGACGTCTTCTCCCCTTACAAACTTGGCCCATTGCAATTGCCCAGCCGCATGGTGATGGCGCCGATGACGCGCAATCGCGCCGGGCCCGGCGAAGTGCCCGGCCCGCTCGCCGTTACCTATTACACCCAGCGCGCCGGCGCCGGCCTGATCGTCACCGAAGGCACACAGATTTCCCAGCAGGGCCAGGGCTATCCGGGCACGCCCGGCATCTTCACCCCGGAGCAGATCGCCGGCTGGAAGCGCGTGACCGAATCCGTCCACGCCGCCGGCGGCCGCATCTTCCTGCAGCTCTGGCATGTGGGCCGCATTTCGCATCCGTCGCTGCAGCCGAATGGCGGCCTTCCGGTCGCGCCGTCGGCGCTGCAGCCCCCGGGCGAGACCATGACGGCGCACGGCATGCAGCCCTTCGTCACGCCGCACGCGCTCGAGACGCACGAGGTCGCAGGCGTAGTCGATGACTATCGCCGCGGCGCCGCCAACGCCAAGGCCGCCGGCTTCGACGGCGTGGAGCTCCACGGTGCCAACGGCTACCTGGTCGACCAATTCCTGCGCGACAAGACCAACCGGCGCACCGATCGCTATGGCGGCGGCGCCATCAATCGCGCGCGGTTCCTGATCGAGGTGATGGAAGCCCTGGTCGGTGTGTGGGGCGGCAACCGCGTCGGCGTGCGGCTCGCGCCGACCAATCCGTTCAACGACATTGCCGACAGCAATCCCGCCGCCACCTTCGCCGTCGCGGTCGGCGAGCTCAAGCGTTTCGGGCTTGCCTATTTTCATATCGTCGAGCCGCTGCCGAGCGACCCGGTCGCCGCCGGCGAACGGCCGGACATCAAGTTCTTCCGCAGGATTTGGTCCGGCACGCTGATGGGCAACAAGGGCTATGATCTCGCCCGCGCCAACGCCGCGTTGCGCGACGGCGTTGTCGATCTGGTCTCGTTCGCTTCGCTGTTCCTCGCCAATCCGGATTTGCCCGAGCGCTTCCGCCGCGGCGCCGGACTCAATCCGCCGGACCGCGCGACGTTCTATGCGGGCGGTGAAAAGGGCTACATCGACTATCCGGCACTGCGCGGCTAGTCATTTCGTCATTGCAAGCGCGAAGCGACGAAGCAATCCAAGATTTTGCGGCGGAAGCTCGATCGCTTCGCTCGCGCTCGCAATGACGACGAAAATCCACGACGCGACTACTTCCACTAATAATTTTCGACTAATAATCAAATTATTCCAATCACTTACGGCAATAGTGAATTCCTGTGATGCCGGTCACTTCGATCGCGCCTGGTCGACCTTATAGTTAATCCGACAAATGGACATGGAATTGGAAGAACAGGAGCAACTGCGATGATCGCCGCCCTCGCCGCCATCAAGTTTCTCAGTCAGCTCACCGATCGCTTTTTCGAAGCGCGGATGCAGCATGCCGCGATCAAAATCGACGCCCGCTCGCAGCGCTTCCGCCGCTAACTGATTCGGCTTGTTACGCGTCTAGTTTGCCCGCTAAGTCCCCAAGGTCCTTGGCCGCGATGTCGACGCCCACGCTGGGCGCTCTTTCACCGCGGCCTTTTCCTTTTTCGTCCGGCCGCGCGACGTGCGCGGTGCGCAAGCCAGCGGCTGCGGCGGCCGCCAGATCGCTGGAATGCGCGGCGACCATCATGCAGTCAGCCCGGCGAAAGATCGAAGGCTTCGGCCGCGGCCAGATAGACGCGCGGCTTCGGCTTATAATCGCCGGCAATCTCAGCGCCCAAAATCGCATCCCAGGGAAACTCGTTCCGCCGCGCCAGATCGACCATCAGCGAAATATTGCCGTTGGAAACGGGCGCCAGGAGATAACGGCGCTTGAGCCGATGCAGCGCGCCGGTCACGTCCGGCCACGCATCGAGCCGGTGCCACGCCATGTTGAGCGCGCGGCGATCGTCCTCGCCGAGAGCTTCGAGACCAAAGCGCGGCAGGATGCGATCGAGATTGCGCCGGTGCAGCACGTCGAGCTTGCAGAAGCCGATGCTGCCGGCGCGCACCTCTTCCATCGCGCCTTGATATTCGCCGCGCCAGGCGTCGGCCAACGCCGGCCAGTCAAGCGCATGGCCGTGCGGCTCGAGCACCGTCTTGGCTTCGCGCGCGATCGACGTGCGCCAATCGACCAGGGTGCCGAAGACGTCGAAGAACAGGGCTTTTACTGGAGGCGGCATCCAGTACACTTACTGCACGATCCACAGAACACAAAAGAGCGCATCTGGAGCCCATGCCGAAAAAATCATCGCCGCGCGCAGCGTCGAAACTGCCGAGGCAGCAGGCCTCGCGCCTGCCTGCGCTCAGCCTGGAGAGCCTCACGCCCGAGCAGCAGGCTTTGGTCGAAGCGATCAAGTCCGGACCGCGCGGCCGTTTCAGCAACGAGGGGCCGTTCGCGGTTTATCTGCATGCGCCCGCCTACGGCACGTTGGCGCAAAAGCTCGGCGGGCATTTGCGCTTTCATACCGGCGTGCCGCCGCGGCTTTCGGAATTCGCCATCCTGTGCACCGGCCAATTCTGGAAGGCGCAGTTCGAATGGCACGCGCATGCGGCGATCGCCGCCAAGGCAGGCGTCAAGGACGCGACGATCCGCGATCTTAAAGCCGGCCGCGCGCCGAAGTCGGCGCCGCGCGACGAAATGGCGATCTACGACTTCGTCAAGGAGCTGTATGCGACGCGGCGCGTGCGCGACGCCACCTACGCCCGCGTGCACAAAATCCTCGGCGACGCCGGCATGGTCGAACTGGTCGGCATCCTCGGCTATTACGTGCTGATATCGATGACGCTCAACGTCTTCCGCATGCCGCTGCCGGAAGGAACGCCGCTGCCGTTTCAAGGAGCCGGCGGCGAAATAAATTTCCCGAACGAGGTGCAGCGCGAAGCGGTGCACCGCAGATGGATCGCCCAATACGGAAGTCCGTGACGATCCGGCCGCAGCAGATCATTCCTGCGCCGCGCCCGGGACGCATGGCCGAATCAATGCTTCGTCGATTGCATGCTGCCGCCCTGCATCATGCTGCCGCCTTGCATCATGCTGCCACCCATGGTGCCGCCGCCCGTGGTCGCTCCGGGCGCCGCTGCACCGATCGCGACTACCGGCAATTCCACCTTGAGCGTGCCGGCCTTGTCGAATTGCAGCGTCGCCTCGACCGCATTGCCTGCTTCAAGCGGATGCTTGAGGTTGACGAACATCATGTGATCGCTGCCCGGCCGCAGCGTGACGGTCTCGCCCGGCTTGATTTCAAGGCCGCCCTCGACCGGCCGCATTTTCATCACGCCATTTTCCATGTTCATTGTATGGATCTGACATTGCGCGGCGGCGTCGCTGCCGGCGCAGCTCAGCCGATCCGCCGCGGTGCCGTTGTTGGTCACGGTCAAGTAACCGGCGGCGGAACTGGCGCCCTTCGGCGTCGCCCGCGCCCAAGGCTGGGTGATGTGGATCGATCCGACATCGTAGTCGGCGGCCGAAGCGGCAGCGGCCGCAAGCTGCATCGCCGCCAGCGCGAGCGCGCCGGCGAAGCCGCCGCGGATATATTTGCGGGCATATTCTGTCATGACTTCTCCCGAATGCTTCGAAAGTTCGCGCCGCGCAGATTTACAGATGGACCGGCGGCCTGCCGGAATGTGGCGGCAGGCGGCGGCGTTGAACTTACCGGCATCCTTCGCTATACGGGCTTCTCGACCGGAGGGGCCCGCAGCGATCGGGCTTGTTCGGCGCTGCCGTTCGCGGCGGCGCCACTCATGCTGCAAGGGAATGAGCACGCCCGATGTCTGCCACGTTCGATAAAGTTGCTGATATCATTGCGGAAACCTGCGACATTCCGCGCGACAATATCAAGCCGGAAAGCCACGCCATCAACGACCTCGAGATCGACAGTCTCGACTTCCTCGATATCGCGTTCGCCATCGACAAGACCTTCGGCATCAAATTGCCGCTCGAACAGTGGACCCAGGAGGTCAACGACGGCAAGGCCACGACGGATCAATACTTCGTGCTGAACAATTTGAGCGAACAGATCGACAAATTGATCGCGGCGAAGGGCGCCTAGACCATGACCCGATCAAATCGGATCATGGTCTAGATATCACATGTGAGCATGATCTTTTCCGAAAACCGGCTTCCAGCCCGGATCAAGTTCGCGGCGAGCTTTTTCGGGATCGTGCTCTGAAGGGCGCCGAGCGATGCGTTTCGAATATTTCCAGATGATCGACCGCATTGCCGCGCTCGATGTCGGCGAGCGCACGGTCCGATCGGTCTGCATCGTGCCGAAACAGAGCACGATCTTTGAAGGCCACTTTCCGGGCTACCCGCTGATGCCGGGCGTGCTGCAGATCGAATGCATGGCGCAGACCTGCGGGTGGCTGGTGACGGCGATCAACCGTTTTACCGCCATGCCGTTTCTGATCGGCGTCAAAGAAGCCAAATTCCGCAGTCCGGTGCTGCCCGGCGACGAACTCGAAGTCGAGGGCAAGATCGTCCACGAGGGCTCTGGCTTCACGGTCGGCGAATGCAAAGGACGGCGGCAAGGCAAGGCGGTCTGTGAAGCGCAGATCACGTATCGCGTCGTGCCGTTTCCGAATCCCGAATTCCGCAAAGCCATGATCGAATGGGCGGAGCGGATCGACCTGCCGGTCAAGGCGCTGGTCGAGGAGCCGATCAAGTGACGGAACGCCGCGAGGTGTGGATCACCGGCGTCGGTCTGATCACCTGCCTTGGCGAAGGGCTCGACGCCAACTGGACTCATCTCGAGCGCGGCGATCCGCCGCCTTACGACGTCAAGAGCTTCGCCCCTTACGTCGTGCATCCGCTGGCGCCGGTGAATTTCGACAAGCAGATTCCGAAAAAGAGCGACCAGCGGCAGATGGAGCCGTGGCAGCGGATCGGCGTCTATGCCGCGGGTCTGGCGCTCGGCGATGCCGGCATTGCCGGCAAGCCGGAGTTGCTCGATGTGCACCGACATGATCGTGGCCGCCGCCGGCGGCGAGCGCGACATTCCCGCCGACAGCGCGATCCTTACCGGCTTGCGCAAGGTGACCGAGCGCGGTCCGTTCCTCAATGAGCGGCTGATGAGCGATCTGCGCCCCACCCTGTTCCTGGCGCAGCTTCCCAATCTCCTCGCCGGCAACATTTCGATCGTCCACGGCGTCGTCGGATCGTCGCGGACGTTTTTGGGCGAAGAGTCCGCCGGCGTCGACGCGGTGCGCGTCGCGCAGGCGCGGATCGCCGCCGGGCAGAGCGAATTGACGCTGGTGGGCGGCGCCTATAACGCCACGCGCTGGGACGTTCTTCTGATCTTCGAGCAAGCCGGTATCGCGCTCAAAGACCATTTCGCGCCGGTGTGGGATCGCGGCCAACCCGGCGGCCTCGCGCTCGGCAACATGGGCGCGTTTCTGGTGCTGGAGAGCCGCGAGCATGCGCAGGCGCGCGGCGCGCGCCCGCGCGCGCGGATTTCGGCGGTATGCGCCGACCGCAATCGCCGCCAGCCTGGAGACATCGAAGCGACGCTGCGCCGCCAATGGAATACTATCGCGCCGCAGATCGACCGCGCGCACGCCGCGGTGATATCCGGCGCCACCGGGCTCGATCCGGCGACGTCGGCGGAGCGCACGGTCCTCAAGGAGATCGGCCTTCCCGTCCGCAATACCGGGACGTATATCGGTCATGGCGTTGAGGCCCAATTCATCGCCAATATTGGCATCGCGTGCACGGTGATCGAGCATGGCAAGCTGTTCGCGCCGGCGGGCACGGGAGATCGTGGATCGAGTCCAGCGGGCCTGTCGCAGGTCGTCGTGACCGGCGTCGGCAATTGGCGCGGCGAAGGTCTTGGCGCTGGTTGAGCAGGTCCATTGAAGGAGAGCGCAATGGCAGCGGCAACACGCGACAAGAAAGGCCGTCCCGTCATCGCCGTCACCGGCGTCGGCATCGTCACTTCGCTCGGCGTCGGCAAGTCCGATAACTGGAAGAAGCTTTCCGGCGGCGTCTCCGGCATCCGCCGCATCTCGCGCTTTCCGATCGAAGGACTGCGCACCACCATCGCCGGCACGGTGAACGAGGTGTATCGGGATGCCATGTCGCCGGCGGAGCTGTCCGAGCGCCTCGCGCTCCTCGCCGGCGACGAAGCCATCGCCGAGGCCGGCATCGGCTCCAAGGGCAATTTTCCGGGGCCGCTGTTTCTCGCGCCGCCACCGCTCGAAGTCGAATGGCGCGATCGCATCAGGATGGCGGAAATGGCGGCCGCCAACGCCGATACCGGCTATCCCGACCTGATGCGCGTCGCGCGTGAGTTCGCCGCGGCCCATGGCGCCTTCAAGTTCGCCATCATCGGCGAGGATCTCGCGGAGCATTTCGGCACCCAAGGTTCGCCGGTCTCGCTTAATACCGCCTGCGCGTCGGGCGCCAGCGCCATCCAGCTCGGCATGGAAGCGATCCGCCGCGGCGAATGCGAAGCGGCGCTGGCGATCGGCGCCGACGCGTCGTTGACGCCGGAATCGCTGGTGCGCTTCTCGCTGCTCTCGGCGCTGTCGACCCAAAACGATCCGCCGGAGCGGGCGTCAAAACCGTTCTCCAAAAATCGCGACGGCTTCGTGCTGGCGGAAGGCGCGGCGGCGTTGGTGCTGGAGAGCCTCGAACACGCCCGCGGGCGCGGCGCGCGGGTTCTTGGCATCATCGAGGGCTACGGCGAAAAGTCGGATTCGTTCCATCGCACCCGCACCAGTCCCGACGGCAAGCCGATCATCGCCACCATGCACAAGGCGCTCGCCGACGCCGACGTCGGCCCCGACGATATCGACTATATCAATGCGCACGGCACCTCGACGCCCGAGAATGACAAGATGGAGCATCTCGGCGTCGCCACGGTATTCGGCGAGCGCATCCGCGGCATTCCGATGTCGTCGAACAAATCGATGATCGGCCACACCTTGACCGCGGCCGGCGCGGTCGAGGCGGCATTCACGCTGATGACGCTGCAGCACCAGCGCCTGCCGCCGACAATCAATTACGCCGTTCCCGATCCGTCGATCCAGCTGGACGTCGTGCCTAATACCGCGCGCGATGCCAAGGTGCATCGCGCGATCTCCAATTCGTTCGGCTTCGGCGGCCAGAATGTCAGCCTGGTCGTGGCGCTGGAGCCGGCGTGACCCTGCTCGATCAGCCGGCGCCGGTTGCTGCGCACACCGATGCGCGCGCTCACGCTCGTCGCCGATCGCAAGATCGAGCTCCTCGATGTTGCGGCCCCGCCGCCGCCCGCGGCGGGCGAGGTGCAGATCGGCATCAAGGCGATCGGCCTCAATCACATCGACGTCTGGGGCTGGCGCGGCATGGCGTTTGCCAAACGCAAGCTGCCATTAGTGGTCGGCGCTGAAGCCGCCGGCGAGATCCGCGCGGTCGGCCCGGGCGTGAGCGGCTTTAAGGTCGGCGACCCGGTTGTCGCCTATGGCGGCCTGACCGACGGTACCTGCAAGGCCTGCCGCGAGGGCCGCGATAATCTCTGCGAAAACGTCGCCGGCATCATGGGCTTTCATGTCGACGGCTTCGCCCGCGATCTTATCAACATGCCGGCCCGGCTGGTGATCCCGGTGCCCGCCGGCTTAAGCTTCCGCGACGCTGCCTGCGCGCCGGTCGCTTTTTCGACCGTGCAGCACATGCTGTTCGACAATGCCAAGCTCGAGCCAGGCGAAACTATTCTCGTGCAGGCCGGCGGCTCCGGGATCGGCACTGTCGCCATCAAGATGGCCAAGGCGATCGGCTGCACCGTCATCACCACCGTCGGCGACGACGACAAAGCGGCGAAAGCCAGGGCGCTCGGCGCCGACCACGTCATCAATTATCGCACCGATCGGTTCGAAGGCGTGGTGCGCAAGCTGACCGGTAAGAAAGGCGTCGACGTCGCCTTCGAGCATGTCGGCCCTGACACCTTCAACGGCTCGCTGCTTTGCCTCAAGCGCGGCGGGCGGCTGGTCACCTGCGGCTCGACCTCGGGCCAGTCGACCACGTTGAATCTGTTCCAGCTTTATCTGCAGCAATATCGCATCATCGGCTCGTTCGGCGCCTCGATCCGCAATATCCGCGAGGGTCTCGACAAGATGGCGGCCGGGCCTCACGCCGGTGATCGACACCGAAGTCCCGCTGGCGGACTTCGAACGCGGTCTGGCGCGGCTCGAAAGCCGGCAGGTTTTCGGCAAGATCATCGTCATGTTCTGATTTGGTGGAGCATGATCTTTCCGGAAAACCGAATGCCACTTTTCCGGATCGTGCGCTGACCATGATCCGATTAAATTGAATCGGAGTAATGGTCAGCATGTTTCGTTGGAGCATGATCGTTTCCGAAAACCGGTTTCCACTTTTCGGGACCATGCGCTAATGGCCGTCCGGAGCCGCTTTCAGCTTTTTCTGGATTCGATCGTCGGCGCCTGGTTGTCGGTCTCTTAAGCGCGATCAAGCGCATGGACCGCAGGCGCACGGCGAACGCGGTCGGCGCATTCATGCGCCGGATCGGGCCGTTCCTTCCCGAGCACCGCACCGGCCGCGACAACCTGCGCGCGGCGTTTCCGCAAAAATCCGACGCCGAGATCGAGCAAATCCTCGGCGGCGTCTGGGACAATCTCGGTCGCATCGCGGTGGAGTTCGCGCATCTCGACGAGTTTTCCGTCGAGGGCGTCGGCGAGCCCACGCCCAATATGATCACTTACGCGCCGGAAATCGCGCAGCGCTATGACGATGTCATCCATGGCGAGAAGCCCACGCTCGGCTTCGCCGCACATCTCGCCAACTGGGAGCTTCCCGCCGTCGTCGCCAAAGCACTCGGTGCGAAATCTGCCGTGCTCTATCGGCGGCCGAATATCGCGCCGGTGAGCGATACCATCGTCAAGCTGCGCGAGCCGCTGATGGGCGAATTGATCTCGACCGGCCTTTCGGCGCCGGTGCAATTGTCACGCTTGGCGCAGTCCGGCGTCCATATCGGCATGCTGGTCGACCAGCATTACACCAAAGGCGTCGAGGTGATTTTTTTTGGCCGCCGCTGCATGGCCAACCCGTTGATCGCGCTGCTTGCCCGCCAGACCGAATGTCCGATTCGCGGCATGCGCGTCGTGCGCAAGCCCGACGGCAACAGCTTTGCCGTCGAGGTCACCGAGCCGATCGAGCCGGTGCGCGACGCCGAGGGCGGCATCGATGTCGCGCGCACCATGCAGGCGATCACGTCGGTGATCGAAGGCTGGGCGCGCGAGCATCCCGAGCAGTGGCTGTGGCTGCATCGCCGCTGGCGGTAAAGGAGATGCGTGGCGACATACAAGCCTGCGCTCATTCCCGCGCAGACAGGAATCCGGGGCCGATGCAAAGCGCTGGTTCCCCGCCTCCGCGGGGACGAGCGGAAGGATAATCGTCGATCCAATTCGAACGGACTTTGCTGCTAACTCGGCGCCGAGGCGCCCTGCCCCAGCCACTGTTTGATCAGCGCCGGCAGTGTGCCGTCCGCCATCAACTCGGCTTGCGCCTTGCCGATAGCGTCGTGCAGCGCGGCGTTTCCTTTACGGACGCAAATGCCGAGCAGCTCACGGGTGATGCCGACCTCGACGACCTTCAGCCTCGGGCGGTCGCGCACGAGCCATTCCATAACCGGCGCGAGTTTCATGAAAGCGTCGCAGCCGCCAGTCGACAGATCATCGAGCGCTTGCTCGATCTCGTTATAGGCGTAAACGCGTACCCGCGCGGCGCGATGCTCGGCGACAAGCTTGTCGGCGACCGGCTGGCTCGTGTTGCCTTGCTGCACGCCGATCACCAGGCCCCTTAGATCGTTGACGCCGCGCACATTTGGATGCCGGCTCGTATCAACGACCAGCGATTGGCCGGAGACCGCATAGGCCGCGCAGAAGTCTGCGACCTTTTCGCGTTCAGGCGTGATCGTGGTGCCTGACGCAACACAGTCATAGGCGCCGGTATCGAGACCGGCGAAGATGCCGTTGAAGTCGGCGCCTTCATAACGCACCAGCTGCCAGGTGCGGCCGAGTTTTTCGGCAACGCGCCGCATCAGCGCAATGTCGAAGCCCGACGGACCGTCTGGGCCCACGAACTCGAACGGCGGGTCGGGCAGCGCGGCTCCGACTCTCAGCGCCGGAGAGCCCTTTTCGGTGCTCTTGGCGGCGCGCGCCGCCAACGCGCCGGTCGCGGCCGCGGGCAACGCGGCGAGCAAGTGGCGGCGCGTCATCTTCCGCCTTCCGTCAATGAAGCGATGTAGATTGTAACGCCCCGCCTCGATCGAGCAAAAGATCTCTCGCGTCGGCGCGCGCCTCAGTAGAGGCCTCGAACGTGATCGTAGGGATAAGGAGCATACGGGGTGACGCCGGTGATGGCGCCGCCGACCCAGGGCGCGTCCGCAGGCCCACCAAGGCCCCAGGTCCGCACTTGGCCGCCATAGCCCCACTGGTTGCGCACCCAAGCTTGATAGCGGCAGTCCCGGAAGCAGCGCGCGTCCGCCGTGCTCAGCGTGGCCGCCGTCGTCGCGGCGACGGCGATGATCGTGAGGAGCGCAATCCGAAGGTTCTTCATGACGTCACGCGGAGCAGCGTTTCGGCCGAGCTTGAAATGGAGCGCGCCACATTGACACGAATTGATTAGCGGACTGTTACGCCGGCTATTCCGCCCTAGACCATGATCCGATCGAGTTGAATCGGACCATGGTCTAGGTATTACGTTGGAGCATGATCTTTTCCGAAAACCGGTTGCCACCCTCGGATCAAGTCCGAGGGCAGGCTTTTTCGGGATCATGCTCCAGCTCACTTTGGCGGGCTGGATTCGTTCAAAAAATTCCACACCGCGTCATCGGGACAGCGCACCGGAAAAGCATCGAACGGCGCGTTGTCGAACGGCGTATCGGTGATCATTTTCGGCGTCACCACCATTTTCAACACTTTCTGATTGTCGAACGAGTATTTGGTCTCTGCCGTGCCGGTCAATATCGAGCCATCGGCATGAATGAATCTGAGCTCGCAGCTATCGACCTGCTTGTCCCGATTGAAGGTACAGCGGCCCACTTTTTCGACCTCCCGCTGGATAAGGCCCAAGTCCCTTTTCTGCGTGCGCAAGCCGATGAAATGGCCGTCGGCGAAACGAATCTCAAAATGATTGCGACACACAGCGACGATATCCGGCGCAGCGATTGTCTTTTTCGCCGGGAACGACCAGAAGCCGGGCGTAATGGGGCTATCGGTGAGTAGCGTCTGCGCCGGCGCCGGCGTGCCCAAAAGAACGCCGGCAAGGACCGGAACCGTCAGCGCGCAAAAAGCCCTCGTCATGACTGCCCCCAAAAGATTGCCTCGCGGCGTTCGCCCCGTCTGCGGCGGCGCGATGAATAGTGGAACCAATAGAGGAATTTTGTCATGATGCCGAGCCGTTCGCCGCATAGCTTGCCTAGCCGCCGTCTGGCTCTACGGAACGCGACGGCGCTGATCGTGTTGCGGTCGGTCGATATCGACGACAATTTTCCGCTAACGGGATTGTTTACCCGGCTTACTTGTCAGCGTTGCTGACATTTGTTCCCGCTGTTTCGCGCCGTTGTGATTGCGCAAGACATATTCGCTGGGCACAGGCATGATTTAATCGATCCGACGAGGAGCAACTTGCGGGGCAACGTGTCTTTGGTTCGCGAAGGCACCGGTGACATGACTTTCATCCCGGGCGGCTCGTTCCGTATGGGCTCCGACAAACATTATCCGGAAGAGGCTCCGGCCCATCAGGCCGCCGTGAGCGATTTCTGGATCGACCGCACGCCCATCACCAACAAGCAGTTTCGCAAATTCGTCAGAGAGACCGGCCACGTCACCTTCGCCGAAATCGCACCGCAGGCGAAGGACTATCCCGGCGCGCTGCCCGAGATGCTCAAAGCCGGTTCTTTGATCTTCGCGCCGCCGAAGCATCCGGTCGATCTCACCGACTGGTCGCAATGGTGGACATTCAAATTCGGCGCCAATTGGCGCCGACCTTACGGTCCGCGCAGCAATATCAGCGGTCTCGACGATCATCCCGTCGTGCACATCGCCTATCGCGATGCGCAAGCCTATGCCGCCTGGGCCGGCAAGCAATTGCCGACCGAGGCGGAATGGGAATTTGCCGCGCGTGGCGGTCTTGATGGCGCGGAATTCGCTTGGGGTGACGAGTTCACGCCGGGCGGCAAACACCTTGCCAATACCTGGCAGGGCGATTTTCCGCATCAGAATATCGCCATCGACGGACATGAGCGTACGTCGCCGGTCACCGCCTTTCCGCCGAACGGCTACGGACTGCGCGACATGATCGGCAATGTCTGGGAGTGGACCACGGATTGGTATGCGCCCAGGCACGAAGTCGACGCGGCACACCCGTGCTGCGCTCCGGCCAATCCGCGCGGCGCGGCTGAAGAGACGAGCTACGATCCGCGGCTCCCCGACATCAGGATTCCGCGCAAAGTGCTTAAAGGCGGCTCGCACCTTTGCGCTCCTAATTATTGCCGCCGCTACCGGCCCGCTGCGCGGCACGCGCAGCCGGTCGATACCTCAACCAGTCACATCGGCTTTCGATGTGTGATCAGGACCGGGAGTGACGCATGTCCAACGACGCCAAGGGAGACAAGTCGAGCTTAGACGACCACGCTTTCAATCGCCGCAACGTATTGCTCGGGACCACCACGCTCGCCGCCGCGACGGCACTCGGCGCGGCTGCGCGCGTCAGCGAGGCGCAAGCGCAACAGCCGGCGGCAACGGGGCGGCCGCCGAACATTCTCGTCATCATGGGCGACGATGTCGGCTGGTTCAATATCGGCGCCTACCATCAAGGCATCATGTCCGGGAAGACGCCGAATCTCGACAGGCTTGCCAGCGAAGGCATGCGCTTCACCGACTATTACGCCGAGGCAAGCTGCACCGCCGGGCGCGCTAACTTCATCACCGGCGAGCTTCCGATCCGCACCGGGCTGACGACCGTCGGCCAGGCCGGCTGCCGATGTCGGCCTTCCGGACCAGGCGGTGACGCTCGCGACCGTGCTGAAATCGCTCGGCTACACCACCGGGCAATTCGGCAAGAACCATCTCGGCGACCTGAACAAATACCTGCCGACGGTGCACGGCTTCGATGAGTTTTTTGGCTACCTCTATCACCTCGATGCGATGTCGGATCCGTACTGGTTCGACTACCCGCAGGACTGGATCGACAAGTACGGTCCGCGCGACCTGGTGCATTGCTTTGCCACCGACACCGACGACCCACCGTCATGCCGCGCTGGGGCAAAGTCGGCAAGCAGCGGATCGTCGACGAAGGCCCGCTGGCGCCCTTCCCCAACATGAGCGCCGATCATCAGGGTTGGCAAAAGGGCCGCACCGCCAAGTACGACATGGAGACCTTCGACGAGGTACTGGTCGAGCACAGCAAGGGTTTCATGGACAAGGCCAAGCAAGCGGGCAAACCGTTCTTCCTCTGGCACAACACCACGCGCATGCATGTCTTCACTTATCTTGGGCCGAAATATCAGGCGATGATGAATTACGAGACCAACTACGGCCTCGAAGAAGCCGGCATGGCGCAGCTGGACAACAACATCGGCGACTTGCTGAAGCATCTCAGGACATCGGCGAGGCCAACAACACCATCGTCATCTTCACCACCGACAACGGCGCCGAAGTCTTCACCTGGCCGGACGGCGGCATGACGCCGTTCCGCGCCACCAAAGGCACGGTGTTCGAGGGCGGCTTCCGCGTGCCGTGCATCGATCCGCTGGCCGGGCAAGATCAAGCCGGGCACGGTCGAGAACGGCCTGTTCTCCGGGCTCGATTGGTTACCGACGCTCGCTGCGGCGGCGGGCAATCCAAACATCACCGAGCAGCTCTTGAAAGGCGTCTCAGCTCGGCGACCGCACCTACAAGAACCACCTGGATGGCTACAACCAGCTGGATCTCTTGACCGGCAAGGGGCCGTCGGCGCGCCACGAGCTGTTCTATTTCGGCGGGCCGCACCTCGGCGCCATCCGGATCGATGACTTCAAGTTCCAGTTCTACCAGCAGCCTGGGGCTGGCCGGGCGAGAAGGTCGACCACCGACATGCCGACAATCGTCAACATCCGCCAGGATCCGTTCGAGCGGACGCCTGTCGATCCGCGGCGAGTCGATCAACAACTTGGGCGGCGGGTATATGAACGACTTTTATGCCCGCGAGTTCTGGCGCTTCGTCCTCGTCGCAGCAAGCAAGTTGCGGCGCTGGCGCAGACCGCCATCGAGTTTCCGCCGATGCAGGCGCCTGCCTCGTTCAGCCTCGAAGCCGTCAAACGGCAGGTCGAGGAGGTGATCAAGTCGCACGCGGGGCAATAGCTGACAGACGACCCGGCGGGCGCGCCAACAAGCGTGCCCGCCGAATGCTCGAACGGCTCGATCGGGGAATGCCGAAGCGCGCTGGCACCAAACAAAAACGGTGGCCGGCGCCGTTATGGAGTTTAAGTCCATGCGCGTTGTGTTGATGAAGCTTGCGTCCGCCGCAATTCTGTTGATCGCGAACTCGGCGGCGCAAGCCGACGATGTTCCGGAGCTCAATATCGATCCGGTGTGCCGCGGCATCGCCCAACAGGCAAAGGATCCGGGGGAACGCGGCGGGCCGGATCTGGCTTTTTCCCAGTGCGTCAAGAGCGAACAAGCCGTGCGGCAAAAGCTGATCGGCGAATGGCCAACATTCATGCCGGCAGATAAAGCAACTGTCTGGGATCGGAAAAGGGCGGCTACGCCAGCTATACCGACCTGATCACCTGCCTGGAAATGGCAAGGGATGCGCGAAGCTGAACAACTGACGTGGGCGCAAAAAGACCTATTCGTTCCATTCGTCGTCCGCCTTGCGAGCATGGCGGCGCTTGGCTTCGTCACGCCTCAGCAAGCCAACGCGGAGCCGGCAAACACGCAGCAAGCCAACTCTCAACAAGAACAGTCGGGTTTCGCAGCAAACCGACGGCGCCGGCGCGGAAGAAAACAACGACGAGGATTTCACTCGGCCGCAAAATCTCTTTCAGTTGCGCTGCGAATACCGGACCGCGCCCGGAACCGGCAGCGAGCCGGGCACGATCCGCACGGTGACGACCAATCAGCTCATCCTGCGGGCCGATCTGAAATTCGATATCGCCCCGCAATGGACGCTGGCCTTGCGCGGCGACCTGCCGTTTAGCCGAACAGAACCCGATCACCGCCGACAATCCGACCGGCGGATTCGTCGAGGGCCTCGGCGACGCCGACATACAGGCCGCGATCATCAAAAACCTTGAACGCACGCTGGGCCGCCGGCGCCGGGCTGCGTATCGTCGCCCCGACCGGCGCCCCCGATATCACCAGCGGCAAATGGCAGGCGCTGCCGATCGTCGGCGCGCGGGTGATGCTGCCGGAAATAAGCGAGGGCAGCTTCTTCACCGGGCCTCGTGCGTTACGACGTGAGCTTCGCCGGCGATCCTTCGAAGCGGAACATCAGCAATCTGCAGCTCGCGCCGACATTGAACATCAATCTTCCGGAACACTGGTTCGTCACGTTCTACCCAAACCCGGACATCCGCATCAATTACGGCGATCCGGTCACCGGACAGACCGGACGATTGTTCCTGCCCATGGATTTTATGTTTGGCCGCGATCTGAACAAGAACCACGACCGTGTCGTTGGAGATCAGCGTGCCAATTATCAAAGATTATCCGGTCTATGACATCAAGACCGTGGCGCGGCTGAACCTGAAGTTTTGAAGGCTTTTGAGCATGATCCGGAAAAGTGGAACCGGTTTTCCGAAAAGATCATGCTCCACCAAAAAGTCGGGCCGCTTATTTCATCGGGCATTTGTCGTGGTAACGGTCCTGATGGTCTTTCAGGATCGTCGCCACGGTTTTGATCTCGAAGCGGCCGTCGGCGTCCTTGACCACCTGCTGCAGGTAGAAATTCTGGATCGGAAAGTGGTTGTTGCCGTAGCGGTAAGGGCCGCGCACCGAGGCATAGTCGGCCTTTTCCATCGCCGCGCGCAGGCCCTCCTTGTCGGCGAGGTCGCCTTTGACCTCGACGACCGCGCTGTTGATGAAGTTCGCAGCGTCGTAGCCCTGCGCGGCATAGAATGACGGATCGCGCTTAAAGGCAGCGCGGAAATCGGCGACGAATTTCTGGTTGGCCGCATTGGGCAGATCGATCGCCCAATGGCCGGCGGTCGCCACGCCGAGCGCGAGATCGCCGATCTTCGGCAGCGACAGCGCGTCGATCATATAGGCGGTGTAGAGCGGAATTTGGCCTTTGAGTCCGGCCTGGGTGTATTGCGTCAGGAATTGTGCGCCGGCCGCTCCCGGATAGAAGGCGAACACCGCGTCCGGTTTCGCCGCGCGGGCTTTGGTCAGTTCGGCGGAGAAATCGAGCTGGCCCGGCCAGGCGGTATATTCCTCGCCGACCACCTCGCCCTTGAAGTTCGCCTTGACGCCGGCGGCGACGTCCTTGCCCGCCGCATAGTTGGGATCGATGATGAACAGCGTCTTGATCCCCTTCTGATTGAGATATTCGCCGGTCGCCTGCGCCGCCTGATCGCCCTGCCACGACACCGAGAAGAAATACGGCGAACATTGCTCGCCGGCGATCTGCGAAGGACCGGCATTGGCGCTGATGATGAAGGTCTTGGAATTCACCGCCGGCAACAGCGAAGCCAACAGCACGTTGGAAAAGCCGTAACCGGTGAGAAAGTTGACATGGTCCGCCTCGATCAGCTTGTCGGTCTTCTGCTTGCCGACTTCCGGCTTCTGGGTGTCGTCCTCGTAGATGACCTCGACCGGCCGGCCCGCCATCTGCCGGCCGAGATTCTCGATGCCGAGATTGAAGCCGTCGCGCATGTCGTTGCCGATCGCGGCGGCCGGACCGCTGAAGGTGCCGACGAAACCGATCTTGACACTGTCGGCCGCCTACGCCGGGTGGCGGCCACCATTGCTGCCGCCAGTGATCGCGGCCAAAAGGCCGGCAAGCGTCGTCTTCATGTTTCCTCCGCTTCGATCTGCGGCGCATTTTTGTTGCTGCAGGCGCCGCAGCGGCATTCAACGCGAACTATGGGTGAGTTGGCAACTGTTGTAAATGCAATTCGGCCGCCGCGGCCGCCGACACGGTTGACGGCGCGCCCGGTAAAGCCAGCCATGACCGCCCCGCGCCGGCGCGCCCGCGACAGGAGCGGCAGCCGATCACACGCGCGTTACGCCGAGGCTGCTATACTTGGGAACGACTGGTTTTATTGTGCCGGTGCCCTATATGCAGCGGCATGCCCTGCGCGACGCGCCGATTCCAGTCGATCGATGAAGGCTCTAGCCGGGCATCCGCAGGTTCTTCGCCACGCTATTTTCGCCACGGGACGTGTCGGCTGTGGGACTTGCGGAACAGGACTTGCGCAAGAACACGTCGCAAACAATCTGGCAATTATGGGCGTTGACCGAGCACGCGTGCTTGACGTCGTGCCGCTCGACCGCCCCGCCGTCCCGGGAGCAACGCCGAGGAACCGGTAACGAAGCGGATTTGCGTGTTTCACGTTGATAAATCTTCAGGTCGGTAAATCATGGGCATCGTTCGTTTTGCGCTGAGGCTGCCTCATACCTTCTACGTGCTTGCGGTGCTCGTGCTGTTCCTTGGCACCACCGCCATACTGTCGATGCCGACCGACATCTTTCCCGAGATCAATATCCCGGTCGTCACCATCATCTGGCAATACACCGGACTAAGCACGCCGGAGATGGAGCAGCGGGTCACGACCTATGGCCAGTATGTCGCTTTCGTCGAACGTGACCGGCATCCAGGACATTGAGGCGCAGACCATCAACGGTATTTCCGTCCAGAAGGTCTTCTTTCAGCCTGACGTCAATCTCGACCTCGCGATAGCGCAGATCGTTGCGGGCACCAACGCGATCCGCTCGTTGCTACCGCCCGGCATCCAGGCGCCGATCGTGGTGCAATACAACGCCTCCAGCGTGCCCGCGCTGCAGATCGGGCTGTCTTCCGACACACTCAACGAGCAGCAGCTTTACGACTACGGCATTTACCGCCTGCGCCAGCAGCTGGCGCCGATCCACGGCGTCACGTGCCGACCCCGGCCGGCGGCAAGTACCGCCAGATCATGGTCGACATCGATCCGCTCAAGCTGCAAGCCAAGGGGCTGACGCCGCTCGACGTCGTCAATGCCGTCAATGCCCAGAGCCTGACGCTGCCGTCCGGCACCGCCAAGATCGGCGATACCCAATTTGCCGTCCGCACCAATGCGCTGCCCACGACCATCGACGACCTCAACAACATCCCGGTGAAATACGTCAACGGCGCAGACGGTGTTCGTGAAGGACGTCGGGCAGGCGCACGACGGCAATCTCGTGCAGCAGAAATCGTGCGCACCGACGGGCGCCGCGCGGTCCTGCTCAGCATCATCAAGAACGGCAATGCCTCGACGCTCGCCGTAGTCAACGCGGTCAAGCAGGCGCTGGTCATCTCGCGCAAGGCGGCGCCGCCCGGCATGCAGATCAAGGAGCTGTTCGATCAATCGGTCTTCGTCAAAGCCTCGATCCAGGGGCTGCTCAAAGAAGGGGCGATCGCCGCCTGTCTGACGGCGCTGATGATCGTACTGTTTCTCGGATCGTGGCGCTCGACACTGGTCGTCATGATCTCGATCCCGCTCGCCATTTTGAGCTCGCTCGTCGTTCTCTATTTCCTCGGCGACACCATCAACACCATGACGCTGGGCGGTCTGGCGCTGGCGATCGGCATCCTGGTCGACAATTCGACGGTGACGATCGAGAACACCCATCGCCTGCTGACCGAGGAGCACATGCCGCTGCCGCAGGCGACGCTGCACGGCGCCGCCGGCATCGCGGTGCCGACACTGGTCTCGACGCTGGCGATCAGCTGCGTGTTCGTCTCGGTCGTGTTCCTCCACGGTCCGGCCAAATACCTGTTCACACCGCTCGGGCTCGCGGTGGTGTTCGCCATGCTGGCGTCGTACGGCTTCTCGCGAACGCTGACGCCGATCACCATCGGCCTGCTGCTCAAGAACGAGCGGCATGGCGAGGACGCGCAAACCGGCTGGTTCGGACGGCTTTTCGCGCGGTTCGAGCGCGGCTTTGCGGCCATGCGCGACGCCTACACGGAAATCTTGCACACCCTGTTGACGCGGCGGTTGATCGTGCCGGCGGTCGCGGTCGTTATCCTGGCACTCGGCGGCACGCTGTTCATGTTCGTCGGCCGCGATTTCTTCCCGATCATCGACGCCGGCCAGATCCAGCTACACGTGCGCGCGCCCGCCGGAACGCGCATCGAGAAGACCGAGCAGATTTTCCAGGCGGTCGAGGACAAAATCCGCGAGGTCATTCCGGAAAACGAGCGCGACCTGATCGTCGACAATATCGGCCTGCCGGCCCGTTCCTACAATTATGCGTTCGGCGATGGCACCGCGATCGGCGTCAATGACGGCGTGATTCTGATCGCACTGAAAGAGGACCACGTGCCGACCGCCACCTATATCAAAAAGCTGCGGCGTGAGCTGCGGGCCGCGTTCCCGGAGACCGTATTTTACTTCCAGCCCGCCGACATCGTGACGCAGATACTCAACTTCGGCATCCCGGCGCAGATCAACGTCCGCACGGTCGGATATGATCGGCCCAAGAACCTGCGCATCACCAAGGAGCTGGTGCAGAAAATCGGCGCCGTCCCCGGCGTCGCCGACGCGCACCTGCAGCAGGAAGTCGACGCCCCGGAACTGTTCGCTCAGATCGACCGCGCCCGCGCCACGCAATTCGGCCTCACGGCCAACAACATAGCTTTGAACCTGAACACAAGCCTGAGCTCGTCCGAACAGGTTACGCCGAACTTTTGGACTGATCCCAGCAACGGCACGCCGTATTATCTGGCGGTGCAGACGCCGGAGCACCTTGTGAACTCGGTCAATGAGCTCAAGAACACGCCGATTGCCACATTCAGCGCGCCGGGCCGCAATCCGGTCCCGGGTCTGCTCAGCAACGTCGCCACGCTCAAGCGCGATTCGGTTCCGACCAACGCCAATCAGGCCAACATCCAGCCGGTTTACGAAGTCTATGCCAATGCCGAGGACCGCGACCTCGGCAGCATCTCAAACGACATCTACAAGATCGTGGGCGAGTACCAGAAGCAGTTGACGCCCGGCAATCGAATCGAGGTCATCGGCCAGATCGACAGCATGAACGCCGCGTTTCGCGACCTGGCCATCGGCATCCTGTTCGCCGCCGTGTTCGTCTATTTGCTGATGGTGGTGAATTACCAGAACTGGGGCGACCCGTTCGTGGTTATTCTGGCGCTACCGGCGACATTCTGCGGTATTGTCGCGATGCTCTATATCACCGGGACGACGTTGAGTGTCCCTTCGCTCATGGGCGCGATCATGGCCATCGGCGTGGCGTCGGCGAACTCGATCCTGCTGGTGACGTTCGCCCGCGAGCAGCAGCTCGCCGGCATGCCGGCTTTCGATGCGGCGATCTCGGCCGGCCGCACCCGCATCCGGCCGGTGCTGATGACCGCGGCGGCGATGATCGTCGGCATGGTGCCGATGGCGATCGGCGGCGCCGGCGAGGAGCAGAATGCGTCGCTGGCCAGGGCGGTGATCGGTGGCCTGTTGTTTGCAACGCCGACGACGCTCTTGGTGGTGCCCTATCTGTTTGCGATGCTGCGCAAGGGCAACGACGGCAAGCCGGCGCACGGCGTGTTCGAAGAGGAGCTGTAATGAACAAGATCGAGCGGGGCCCGACGTCCGACGGCCTGGCCGAAGACCGCAGACGCCGGCTGACCGCAAAGCCGACCTGCCCGCGCACCGGCGAGCGACGCGCGCAGCGGGCGCCGATTCTCATGATCGGCGTCTCGCTGCTGTTGATCGCAGCTTTGGGCGTTGGATTTTGGCGGCACTACAGCCTCAACGCCGAAGTGATGGCCACCGCCGAGGCCCGCCGTGAGTTCGTGCCGAGCGTGCGGACAGCGCTGGTTCGCGCCAGCGGCAGCACCATGTCCGTAACCTGGCCGGGCACGACCGAGGCTTTCGAGCAGGCCAACATCTATGCGCGGGCCAGCGGCTACATCTCCAAGCGCAATGTGGATATCGGCAGCCGCGTCAAGGCCGGCGAACTGCTGATCGAGATTACCGCGCCCGAGCTCGATCACCAAATAGCGAAAGCCGAGGGGACGCTCGCGCAGATGCAAGCCTCGCTTGCGAACAGGCCATGGCCAACCGGGACCTCGCCCAGGTCACCTGGGACCGCGACAACCCGTTGGTGCAAAAAGGCTGGGTGACCGCGCAACAGGGTGACACCGATCGGCTAAGCCTACAGGCCAGAGACGCCGCGGTTTCGGTGGCGCAAGCCAATATCGTGGCGCAAAAGGCCCAATTGCAGGTGCTTAACCAGCAGAAAGCCTATCAGAGCGTCGTCGCGCCGTTCGACGGCGTCATCACCCAGCGTAATATCGACGTCGGCAGTTTGGTCCAGGCCGACGCGGCCAGCGGCACGTTCCTTTTTACCCTGATGCAAAGCGATGTCCTGCGCATCCAGCTCTATGTGCCGCAGGATGAAGCCTTCGGCGTGGCGCCCGGGGTCGACGCCGTGGTGCGCGTGCCGGAAATTCCCGGTCGCGATTTTCCCGGCAAGGTGACGCGCATCGCCATGCTTTGCAGCCGGGCACGCGCACGCTGTTAACCGAGATCGACGTGCCCAATCCCGATCACGTTTTGTCGCCGGGGATCTACTGCAACGTCGAGCTGAAAATCCCGCGCAAGACGCCGTCGCTGATCGTCCCATCCGAAGCGATCGTGTTCAATCGCGAGGGTCTTAACGTCGCGGTCGTCGAGAATGGCGTTGCCCGCATCCGTCAGGTGACGGTGGTGCGCGATTTCGGTACGACGGTCGAGGTCAGCGCCGGCGTCAAGGATGGCGATCAGGTGATCCTCAATCCGCCGGTCGACCTGACCGACGGCCACAAGGTGCAGATCCGCCCTGCCCCGCCGGCGCAGCTCTCCTGAGGGCGGTCGGGTCAGCTCGGAAATGCAGCCTGCATTCGCTTGCCTCGGGCAGACCGGCGGCGTCCTCGGCCTTGACCGCCGTGCGCACCGTGAAGACGTCGAAGGGGTCGCCTCCCGGTGGATGCACCTCGCCAACGAGCACGGTGCTCATGAGCTCGTGATCGCGTTCGCGGAAGAACGCGCGCTCGGGTCAAGCGCGATGTCGGCAGGCAACGTATATCCTTGCACGCGCGGGCAAGAACAACGGGGTCCAGGGATTTTTCCTGGTTGGCGACCTGCGCCAGGGTGCGTAAAGCGGCATAGCCGAACCAGTTGCGCGCGCTCGCCGCCTTGCCGGTGCGGCTACGGATCGCCGCGTCAAACGCCTTGACCTGCGGGACATCCGGCTGGTTCCACCACCATTCCATCGTCCACCACCCGATGCGCGCCGCGTCGGTCACCGCCAAAATGCTCTCCAGCTCGAACAGCGCGCCGCCGACCGCCATGTCCTCGACCAACCCGAACTGCACGATCTGGCGCAGGCTGTTGGCCTGATCCTCGCCGCCCATCAGGTTGATCAGGACCTGCGGCCGATACGCTCCGGCATCGTTCAGGGCGCGCGAATAATCGACCGTGCCGAGCGGAAGCACGCTGCCGGCCCAGGTGCCGCCATGCTGACGCAGCTTGCGCTCGAACGCCGCCTGCAGCGCGTAGCCATAAACATAATCGGGCGTGAGAAAGTACCATTTGTTGCCGAATTTCTGGATCAGCGTATCGGCGATCGCATTGGCTTCCATCGTCGTCGACTTGCAGATGCGAAAGACATTCCAGCTGCATCGGTTCCGGTGATCTCGTCGGTGTGTCCGCCGGTGACGATATGGAGCTTGTGTTTCTCCGCTGTCACCTGCGTCATGGCCAGCGCCACCGCGGAGTTGACATTGCCGATGATGAAATCGGCCCGATCGCGCTCGATCAGCTCGACGGTTTTTTCGACGCCGGCGGCAATGTCGTTGCGGAATCCGCAACGATGAGCTCCACCGGCCGGCCAAGAATGCCGCCGCTCTGATTGACTTCCTCGATGGCGAGTTGGGCTCCGCTCACTTCGGCCTCGGCGAGCGCTTATAGACGCCGGTCAGCGGTCCACCATGCCGACTTTCACCGGTTCGTCGGCGAGGGCGCGGACGGAATTGGCGCAGCCAGCGCGCCGGCGGTCCACGCAGGCCGGCCTTAAGCACGGTCCGGCGGCCGACCGGTCGCAGGTGAGAAGGCTTAGTTGTCCGCATGGTCGGCTCCGGTCAGCGACAGCGGTCCGAACATTATGCGCTCGATCACTTCGATTGGGTAGAACTGAACTTAAGCGCCGGAAGTTCCCTTACCAAAAACGCTCCGCGATGCCTTCGCCGATCAAACGACGGGGCTTCGCCCGCGCGATGCCGGCATGCCTGCAAAAATGCGGCATGCAATCCGTGGTCGAGAACCCACCGGACATTGACCGCTTTTGCCGCCCCGTAATACGGTCGCGCAACTCCGGCGAAAGCGGTTGCGCATGAACGACGTAGCGGCCGGCGCCCAGAACGTCCGCAAACGGTTCCGGGGCGACGACGGCGCTTGATGGCGTCAGTTTCGAAGTGATGGCGGGTGAGATCCACGCGCTGGTCGGCGAGAATGGCGCCGGCAAATCGACGCTTGTCCGCATCCTGGGCGGCGTGGTCCGGCCGGACCAGGGGCAAGTGACGATCGGCGGCCGGAATGCCATTTGTCGAGCCGCATGACGCCATCGCGTCAGGCGTCATCACTATCCCGCAGGAACTGCAGCTCGTGCCGGCTTTGTCGATCGCCGAGAACCTCGCGCTGGGCGATCCGCCGGTACGGCGGTTCCTCGGCGTGACGACCATCGATCGCGCGCGGATGCGCGCAGAAGCGCGCGCGCAGCTTGCATCCTTCGATTTTGCGCCGGACCCGGATCTGCCGGTGCGGCAGCTCGGCTTCGCCGAGCAGCAGATCGTCGCCGTCGCCAAGGCGCTGCGCCGCCGCTGCCGCGTGCTCATCCTCGACGAGCCGACCGCGGCGCTGGAAAACCGCGAGATCGCGCGGCTCTTTGCCGTACTGCGCCGCTTCAAAGACCAGGGCACCGCCATCGTCTATGTGTCGCACCGGCTGGAAGAGATCGTCGAACTCGCCGACCGCTGCACCGTGCTGCGCGACGGCCGCGTCGCCGCCCTGGTGCGACGCGGCGAATTCGTCTCCGCCGATCTGGTGGTGGCCATGACCGGCCGCGCCGCCGAGCGGCAAGCCATCGCGCCGGCCCAGCCGGGCGATGTGGTGCTCGAGGACGTCGAAAGCCGCGCCGATG
>CAWDQG010000033.1:0-119764 GCA_963804405.1 uncultured Alphaproteobacteria bacterium
CACGCCGGGGCCTTTGAGCGGCTTGCCGAGGATGAAAGCGAGCTCGATCTCGACGCGCGGCAGGCAGTAATTCTCATGCGGCACGCGGCCGCCGTCGGGCACCATCATATAGTCCATGAGGTGGCCGTAGTCGGGCTCGTCGATCTGCGAGGAGCGCTGCATCGCCTTCGAGGTCAGCCCGACCTTGTGGCCGATGAGCCGCGCGCCGGCGGCGATCTTGCGCTTGGCGACCTCGGTCGAGATCGCGTAGGCGTCCTCGATGGTGATATCGGGCCAGGTCTTGGACAGCTGCACCGCCTGCTTGCGGGCCTTCTCCGCAGTGATGAGAGTATCGGCGGCCTTGTTGCGATCGGCTTCGGACATCATGGCTGAGCTTACCTCCGTAATTTCGAACAGCAGATCGATGCGCTACATCGCTGAGGCGGCCGCGCAAGCGGGCCCTCGAAGGATGCGGGCTGCCAACAGCCCTTCGAGGCTCGCCAAGCCGTCGCGAGGACGCGCGGATGGCTCGTACCTTAGGGTGACGGTGCTTGTGGTTGGCATATCATTATGAAATTGACGCCAGCGAGCTTACTGGCAGACGGCGCGGATGACGACCGTTTCCGCCGCGCATCGCAGGCCCGGCATCTGCCCCGGCTGCGGCGGCTTGGGATCACATTTCTCGGCGGTGCGGGTGTCGAGCGGATTGCCGCCGCTGAAGCCTTTGGCGCGGCAGCCGTTCGCCGCCGCCGCGGCGCAATCGGATGCGCCGTTCGGGGCTCGGGTGCAGGCCTCGTTCAGCGCCACGACCCGCGTGTTCGGCAGCCGCACGATCGCGGTGGCGGCGTTCTTGGTCACTTCCACCGCGCCTTTCATCGCATCGGTCGCGGCGCCGGTGGCGGTCGCTGCCGCGCCTTTGGTCGCCTCGACTGCATTCTTCATGGCGTCTCCCGTCGCCGTCGCCGCGTCGCTCCTTGCCGCGCTCTTGGTCGCATCCTTGGCGCGTCCTTGGCCGCGTCGGTGGCGCTGGCCGCCGGTGTCGTCCGGTTTTTTGTTGGCATCGCCGGCGTTGCCGCGCGCATCCTTGCTCTTGATGTCAAACAGCGCGACCGAATCGTCCCACCAGACTTTCAGTTGATGCAGAAAGCCCGGGCGGTTTGATTGATCCGGCGGCGACGGCGGCGCAGCGGATGCGGCGGGGGCGAGCGGTTGCGGCGCCGCTTGTGCCGGCGCGCGGCAGCGGGGGCCTGGCCGCTGCCTTGATTGTTATGGTCCTGCGCGCACGCCTCACCGGCGGCCATCGCCGCCAGCACCAATGACGCCGCGAACAGCGCCGCAAAAGCGATGCCGCCAAGCTTTGTCTGTTCCGCCAACCCGGCCATGGTCAGCTCACGCTGCAGTGTAGAACGGAATCAAATCGCTGCTCTATTTGGAGCATGATCTTGTCCGAAAATCGGCTTTCATCCCGGATCAAGTCCGGGGCAGGCTTTTCGGGATCATGCTGTTAGAATACGCGAACCACCACGATAAAGCCAATCACGACCCCGACCGCCGCCAGGCCGGTCCATAGGCCGAGCCGCTTCTCGATGATGGCGCGCGCGCGGGCGCCGTAGCGGTTGAGCAAAAACGCCTCGACAAAGAACCGCGCGCCGCGCGTGATCAGCGACAAGAATGATAAACAGTCCGAGATTGAAGCCGGCAAAGCCCGACGTGATGGTGACGATCTTGTAAGGGATCGGCGTCAACCCCTTCAGCAGGATGATCAGGCTGCCGTATTGCACATAGGCGGCGCGGAACGCCTCGACTTTGTCGCCATACCCGTAAAGCGAGATGAGCCATTGCCCGGCGCTGTCGTAGAGCACGGCGCCGATGAAATAGCCGAACAGTCCGCCGGCGACCGACGCCAGCGTTGAGACCAAGGCGAAGAAGTAGGCCCGGTCCGGCCGCGCCAGCGACATCGGGATCAGCATGATGTCCGGCGGCACCGGAAAGAACGAGCTTTCGGCGAACGACACCGCGCCCATGATCCACGCCGCATAAGGCTTGCTGGCGGCGTCGACGCACCAATCATAAAGGCGGCGGAGCATGTGCTTGCTCCAGAGCGGCGGGTTCGAACTGCATGCACATTCATCCGCTCGTCCGCCGCGCAGGCGGCGGACCCAGCGATAACAACGTCCGACTGGATTCCCGCTTGCGCGGGAATGGATGCGGGTCAACACAAGCTCCTAGCGGCGAGGACGGTGATTGTCTATCCGCGGCAACCGCTCAGCGGCGTTTGCGCAAGCGGCGGGATTCGAGCGCGATGACGGTGCGGCGCGCGTTGTGGTCGGACACTTTCTTCGGCACCTTCTCGGCGATGCCGAGGAGCCGCTCGCGGCGATCCATTTCCTTCCACACGTCTTCGGGACGGATGCCGGACGAAATCCAAAGCACAACGAGATTGTAGATGAGATCGGCGCTTTCCTTGACCACGGCGTCGCGGTCGCCGTGCATGGCGTCGATCACGACTTCGACTGCCTCTTCGGCGAGCTTTTTCGCCATCTTGCTGCGGCCGGAGCGCAACAATCGCGCGGTGCGCGACGTCGACGGATCGTCGTGCCGGCACGCCAGCGCCGAGAGGTAAAGCCTGTTGATCGAATCGGCCATGGTGCCATCAATAGCGCGATATCGTCGCAATTGTGTTAAAGTCGGCCCAACGGTGCCAAGCTTCGGACGTATTTGCTATTTTGGTTTATTCGGCAGGCCTAATCGGCGTTCGCAAGCGTCTTTGTTCAGCCGTCTTGTTCAGTCCTCTTGCGCCAGCAGCCCGGCATTGCCGCCGGCAGCGGCGGTGTTGACGGTGACGACCTGCTCGGCGGCAAAGCGGCGAAGATAATTCGGGCCGCCGGCCTTCGGTCCGGTTCCGGACAAATGCGTGCCGCCGAACGGCTGGGTGCCGACCACGGCGCCGATCATGCTGCGATTGACATACACGTTGCCATTGGCGAGGCGTGCGGCGATGTGCTCGACCGTCAGATCGATGCGCGAATGGACGCCAAGCGTCAGCGCGGTGCCGTTCGCGGCGATGTCGTCAAGCAGTGCATCGAGTTCCTCGGCGCGCCAGCGCACCACATGCAGCACCGGGCCGAATACTTCGTCTTTCAGCTCGCGGGCGCGACCGAGCTCGATGATGGCGGGCGCGACATAGGTGCCACCGGCCGGTTGATCCGCCGGACGATCGGCGCGGAAGAGAAGGCTGCCGGCGTGTTCCATCGCCGCGATCCAGCTTTCGAGCTTTTGCCTGGCGTCGGCATCGATCACCGGCCCGATCTGGGTCGCCGGATCGCGCGGATCGCCGATTTTCAGTTCGCGCACTGCGCCGATCAGCATCTCCAAAGTCGGTCCGGCAATATCGTCCTGCAAGCAGAGCAGCCGCAGCGCCGAGCAGCGCTGGCCGGTCGAGCGGAACGCCGACATGATCACGTCGTCGATCACTTGCTCGGGCAATGCCGTTGCGTCGACGATCATGGCGTTGATGCCGCCGGTCTCGGCGATCAACGGCACGATCGGTCCGCTTTTCGCAGCGAGCGCCCGATTGATGGCGCGGCCAACTTCGGTCGAGCCGGTGAAGCAGACGCCGGCAGTGCGTGGGTCGGCGACCAGGCTCGCGCCGACCGTGCCGTCGCCGGGCATCAGATGGAGTGCGGTCGCCGGCACGCCGGCTTGATGGAACAGCGCCACAGCGCGCGCAGCAATGAGCGGCGTCTGTTCCGCGGGTTTCGCCACGACCGCGTTGCCGGCGGCGAGCGCGGCGCTCACCTGGCCGAGGAAGATCGCAAGCGGAAAATTCCATGGGCTGATGCAGATAAACACGCCGCGGCCGCGATAACGCAGCACATTGCTTTCGCCGGTCGGCCCGGGCAACGGCTGTGGCATGAGACTGATGCGCGCCTGCGCGGCGTAATAGCGGCAATAATCGACCGCTTCGCGGATTTCCGCGACCGCGTCGTCGAGCGTCTTGCCGCCCTCGTTTTGCAGGAGCGCCAGGAGCTCGCCGCGATGGTCTTCGAGCATGACGGCGGCGCGTTCGAGCGCGTCCGCGCGCTCCGCGCATGGCGTCGCCGCCCAGGCAGGAAAACCGGCGTCCGCCGCCGCCATCGCCGCGCGCACGATGGCGTCATCGCCCTCGCGCACGACGCCGACGGTGCGGCCGTCAATCGGCGAGGTGACCGGCCGCTCGATGCCGACGAGCGCGATGCCGTCAACCAACGGATCGGCTTCGCTGCTGGCGCGCGTGCCGGCGCGGACCTCGGCGAGCAATGCCTCGAGGCTCGCGCGCTCGCCAAACTCGACACCCAATGAGTTTTGCCGCTCCGGTTCGTAGAGATCGCGCGGCAGCGGAATTTTCTTGTTGCGGGCATCGCGCGGGCTCGCGATCGCGCTTTGCGGCCGGCGCAGAATCTCCTCGATCGGCACGCTTCGGATCGGCGGCGACCGAGACGAAGGACGAATTGGCGCCGTTTTCCAGAAGCCGGCGCACCAGATAGGCGAGGAGGTCGCGGTGACCGCCGACCGGCGCATAGACGCGGCAAGCGGCGTCCGGCAGTTCAGTCAACAGCGCTTCATAGAGAGCCTCGCCCATGCCGTGCAGGCGCTGAAACTCATAACCGTCAACGCCGGCCGCGTCCTCGATCACGCTGGCGACGGTAAGCGCATTGTGGGTGGCGAATTGCGGGAAGATGCGCTCTCGCGCGGCAAGGAGCTTCTTGACGCAGGCCATGTAGCAGAGATCGGTCATGGCCTTGCGGCTGAATACCGGATAGTCGGGCAGCCCGCGCTCCTGCGCGCGCTTGATCTCGGTGTCCCAATACGCGCCCTTGACCAGGCGGACGGTCAGCCGGCCGCCGAACGCTGCGGCGGCCGCTTCGACCCAATCGATGACCGCCAATGCGCGCTTCTGATAGGCCTGCACCGCAAGCCCGAAGCCGTCGAAGCCGCGCAGCGACGGATCGCCGAGCACGGCGCCGATGACCTCGAGCGACAATTCGAGGCGGTCGGCTTCCTCGGCATCGATGGTGAAGCCGAGGTCGCGCGCCTTGGCGAGGCGTGCGAGTTCCAGAACGCGCGGCGGCAGTTCGGCGAGAACCCGCTCGCGCGAGATCGCCTCGAAGCGCGGATGCAAGGCGGTGAGCTTGACCGAAATTCCCGGACGCGCCGGCCAGATCGCGTTGCCGGCGCTGGCGCCGATGGCGTCGATGGCATTGGCGTAGGCGTCGAAATAGGTCTCGGCGTCGGCTGCGGTGCGCGCGCCTTCGCCGAGCATGTCGAACGAGTAGCGGAATTCGGCGTGGCCGCGGGCGCGCGCCAACGCTTCGTCGATGGTCTGGCCGAGCACGAAATGCGAGCCGATCAGCCGCATCGCCTGGCGCGTCGCCGTGCGCAGTGCCGGCAGCCCCAGCCGTTTGACGATGGCGTCGAGGATCGTCTCCGGCATTTCGCCCGGATGAATGATGCGAGCGGCGACGCCGAGCGTCCAGGCCGAAGCGGAAACCAACAGCGCCGTGGACTTGATATCGCCGTCGAGCCAGCGGCCGGCGGCGAGCTTGTCCTCGATCAGCCGGTCGGCGGTGGCCGCATCGGGCACGCGCAGCAGCGCCTCAGCGAGCACCATCAGCGCCAGCCCCTCCTTGGTCGACAGCGAATAAGCGTGCAGGAAGTCTTCGATGCCGCCGAGACCTCCGGCCTTGGCGCGGATCGCCTCGACGAGCGCCCGAGCGCGCGTGTCAATGCGGCGCTCGGCGGCGGCGTCACGCGCGGCGCCGGCGAGGAAGCCTGCCGCCAATCCCTCATCGGGCTGCGCGTAGGGCGCCTGGAAGGCCGGCGGGCCTGACGGCGGCGGTGAAGGCGGCGGGCTTGCGGCAAAATTGTTCATCGCCGGCTCAGCATCGCTGGTGCATAACGTCGCTGCGCCGGCCATCTGGCCCGCTGCTTGCACGTTGCAGCGGCATGGCCCGTATCGGGTCGCAACCAAGGGCCGCCGAGGCCGGGCGGTACGGTTAAGGAAGCAAAGCAGGAATCGGGCATGGCGATTGTCGCGTCCGTAGCCATTGTCGCGTTCATCGTGAGCGTCAGGAGCATGCGGCTGATCCGGTTCGCCGGTCTGCTATGGCTCACAGCGCTTGCGGCCACCGTTTCGGCGGAAGCCGGCACTCCGATTCATCTTACGCTCGACCGCAAGATCGACGGAACGGTAGCGCCGTTCTTCCTCGCCATCGACAAGGGCTACTTCAAGGACGAAGGGCTTGACGTGACCATCGATGTCGCGGCCGGCGGCTCGGCCGAAGTCTTGGACCGATTAGCGGCGGGCAAGGCGGATCTGGCGGTCTCCGACCTCAACCTGCTGATCAAATTTCGCGACACCACCGGCACGCCGATCAAGGCCGTGTTCACGGTATTTGACAAGCCCCCATACGCCATTATCGCCCGCAAAAGCCGCGGCGTCGCCAGCCCGCGCGACCTCCAAGGCAAGAAGCTTGGCGCGGCCGCGGCCAATCCGGCATTCGCGGCATGGCCGATTTTCGCGCACATCGCCGGCATCGACGCCGCCAAGGTCGCCGTCGAGGAGCTCGGCTCGCCGGTGTGCCAGCCCATGCTGGCGGCGGGCGAAATCGACGCCATCACCGGCTTCTCGTTCACCTCGTACGTCGATCTCAAGGCGGGCGGCGTGCCGCCGGACGATCTTGCCGTCCTTTTGATGGCGGACTATGGCGTCGCGCTCTACGGCGACGCCGTTATGGTCTCGCCTAATTTCGTTGCGCAAAAGCCCGACGCGGTGCGGGCATTCCTGCGCGCTTATGTGCGCGCCTTGAAGGACACCGTGCGCGATCCCGCCGGCGCCGTCGAAGCGGCGCTTCGCCGTAACGCCAACCTCAGCAAGGAAGTCGAGCTTGAGCGCCTGCGCATGGCGATCCGCGACAACATCGTCACGCCGGCGGTCAAGACGAACGGCTTCGGCGGCATCGAGCCCGAGCGCTTTGCCGCCGCCATCGAGCAGATCGCGCTTACCTACCGCTTCAAGGCGAAAGACAAGGCCGCCGCCACCTTCGATTCATCCTTCTTGCCGCCGGCGGCGGAGCGGTAGCGATGCCGCGCGGTGCGTTTTAGAAGCAGCCAAGATTTGCGCGTTTCCATTTTTAGCTTCTTGCTCTCAGCGCGCCGCCTTGGCGCGGGCGAGATAGGCCGCCAGCTGATCGAACGTGCCGGCCCAGCCGCCGCCCATGCTGTCGTGCGCCGCGTCGAAGGTCTTTTGCTCTTCCTCGGTGGCGTCGAGCGGCAACCAGCGCAGCGTAAGCTTGGTCTTGCCGTCCGGCGCCTCTTCGAACGTGACGGTCGTCAAGAGCTTGAGCGGCCAGGTCGGGCTCAGTGGATGCCGGGCGAGACCGCCGGCTTCATCGGAAAACGAGTGCTCCCACACCAGCCGCTCCGGCGCGACGATCTCGCGATAGACGAACTTGGCCCACATGACCGCCCCGTCGGGGCTCCGCATGGCGCCGTGATAGGTCCCGCCGACGCGCAGATCCATGTTGGCGGCGACGATGGTAGAGCCTTTCGGGCCCCACCACTCTTTCATATGCGCTGGCTCGGTGAAGCATTTCCACACCAGTGTCCGCGGCGCGTCGAGCACGCGCGTGGTGATGAATTCGTGTCCGGCAGCGGGTCGGCTTTTTTGTGCGGCGGCGCTCATGTGCGTTGCTCCTGTCTTCCGGCTTGCGATTGATCGTCACGGCCGCGGCCGATACCCGACACATAGTCATCGAGCCGTGCCATGGTCTGCACCAGGCCTTCGGCGGCGCCATACTCCTTGATCAAGCGGTCGCGCTCGGCCGCCGACGGGAAGTCGCCGCGCCAAATGATGCGGGTCCGCCCGCCGAGATCTTCGAAGACGACCGTGGTCTTGAATTGCACCGGCTCTCCGTCGACGGCGCCGCCGTGGCGGTAGGTGATGCGCTCGGGCCGCACCACCTCTTCAAAGGTGATGAGGTTCTGATAGTCGCGGCCGTCCGGGCCGTGCATGACGAAGCGCCACGTGCCGCCTGCGCGAAAATCGAAGCTGTGCGTGGTCGTGGTGAAGCCGTTCGGACCCCACCACTGCGCCAAGTGCTTCGGATCGGTCCACGCGGAAAACACCAGATCGCGCGGCGCGTCGAATTCGCGCACGCCGATGATCGATCGCGGGTCGCTCGTGAGGTCGAGGCTATTTTTTGCGGCCATCCTTACTCTCCTTCTTACCGGCTTTGGTTCTCGGCGGTTTGGCTTTTGGCTGTTTGGCTTGCAGCGTCTTCAGATAAGCGTCGAGGCGGTCGAAGCTCTCGTCAAAAAACCGGCGATAGCGATCGAGCCAGTCGTCGACGTCCTTGAGCGCACGCGGCTCGATCCGGCAGGGCCGCCATTGCGCTTCGCGTGAGCGGGCGATCAGGCCGGCGTGCTCCAGAACCTTCAGATGCCGGGAGATCGCGGGCAGGCTCATGGCGAACGGTTCCGCCAGCTCTTGCACCGTGGTTTCGCCGCGGGCGAGCCGCGCCAGGATGGCGCGGCGAGTCGGATCGGCCAGGGCTGCGAACGTGGCGTCGAGACTCATTTAACGACTCAGTTAAATAACCGATCGGTTAAATACAGAGGGCGTGACCGCGTGTCAAGCGCGTCATCGCCAGCCGTGCGGGATTTTGCGAAGGCGGCCGCGCAGAAACCGCCTCATTCCGGGGCGGCCGAAGGCCGAGCCTGGAATCCATAGCCGGAGGTCAAGCGGGACTGGCGCGAGCACTATCTGCACCAATCGTGATTATGGATTCCGGGCTCCTCGCGATGTCATCGGGCCGGCCACTTCGGGCCGGACCCGTTGGCTCGGCCCCGGAATGACGGGCCTGGTTGCTCGCGGATTTCGGAGCACTGATACAGGTTACGGACTACGCCTGCCCGGCGTGCGCGCGCTGCAGCGTGGCGATGTCGAACTTCTTCATCTGCATCATCGCGCCCATGGCGCGTTCGGATTTACTGCGGTCGGCGTCGGCCAGCATCTGCGGCAGCACCGACGGCACGATCTGCCAGGACAGGCCGTATTTATCTTTGAGCCAGCCGCAGCGGCTCTCTTCGCCGCCTTCCGACAGCTTGCTCCAGAAATAGTCGATCTCGTCCTGGTTGGCGCAGCTCACCTGCAGCGAGAACGCCTCGGTGAACTTGAAATGCGGCCCGCCATTGAGCGCGACCAACGGCTGACCCTCGATCTCGAACTCGACCGTCATCACGGCGCCGGCTGCCATGCCGTGGGTCTCGTGGCCGGCTTTGCCGTAGCGGTGGATCTGCTTGATCCGCGAATTGTCGAAGATCGAGGTATAGAACTTCGCGGCCTCTTCGGCCTGGGTATCGAACCACAGAAACGGGGTGATCTTGCGCGTCACTGTCGGCATTCGCTGTTCTCCGGATTGACGACGCCGACCGTCAGCGATGCGCTAGGCCGTCTGCGCCAGATAGGCGGCGAGCCGGTCGAAGGTGCCGCCCCAGGTCGCCTGCATGCCGACATGGGAGACGTCGAATGTCTTTTGCTCCGCTTCGGTCGCGTTATGCGGCGACCAGCGGACGTTGAGCCTGGTTTTGCTGCCGGGCTCGTCTTCCAGCTTGACCATGATCTTGGTTTCCCGCGGCCAGGTCGGCACGATTGGATGGCGCGTGATCTCGCCGGCCTGATTGGAAAACGAATTGATGAAGACGATCCGCTCCAGCGGCGCGATTTCCTGATAGACGAATTTGCCCCACATTTTGTAGCCCTCGCCGGACTGCATGCCCATGTGGAAGAAGCCGCCGGGACGGAAATCCATCTTCATGGCGATCATGGTGAAGGTCGCCGGCGTCCACCAGAGCTTCATCTCTTCCGGCTCGGTCAGCGCCTGCCAGACGCGCTCGCGAGGGGCGTCGAGGATCCGGAAAATGGCAAAATCTACACCACCGGCACTCGTCATAGACGCCCCCGCGATTGCTGACGACGGGGCTTAGTGTGCCACAATCACCATCCAGCCAACACCGAATTTATCGGCCAGCATGCCGAACTTGGGCGAGAAAAACGTCTTGGCCATCGGCATGTTTACCGTGCCGCCGTCGGCCAGGCCGTTGAAAAGCTGGTCGGCCTCGGCCTCGGTCTTGGCCGAAATGGTCAGCGCGATGCCGTTGAAAATTGGGCTTGCCGCTGCAGCGGCCGTCCGACATCAGCACCGTCGAGTCGCCGAGTTGCAACCGCCGAATGCATGACTTGTCCCTCGTTGCCGGGCGAGATCATGGATTTGTCGGGCGCATCCTTAAAACGCATCAGCATCGTCGACCTTGGCGCCGATCGCCGTCTTGTAAAACTCCAGCGCTTCATCGCAGCGGCCGTCGAAGTTCAGATACGGTTGCACTTGCATGCCAGTCTCCTTGGTGTTGTTGCGGGTTTCGCGGGGCTTGACAAAAAGGTTGATATCAACATAATTGCCGCATGTCAAATCGCGAGCGGCGCCTCGTACGCATTCACGCATCATGTGCGCGACAATTGCCTGTGCTTGCACGTGCAGCGGGCGGCGCGGGCGCTGGCGCGCCGCTTCGACGACGCGCTGCGCCCGGTCGGCCTGACGCAAGGCCAGTTTTCGCTGCTGACGGCGCTCAACCGCGCCGAGCCGCCGACCATCGGCGCCGTCGCCGACCTCTTGGCGCTCGACCGCACCACGCTCACCGCCAATCTCAAGCCGCTCGCGCGCCGCGGGCTGCTTAAGGTGAAGGTCGATCGCGAGGACAAACGCAGCCGCCGGCTCACTCTGACGCCAGCCGGGCGGGCGGTCCTTGCCGCCGCAGCGCCAATCTGGAAGCGCGCGCATGCACAGGCCGAGCGGCTGTTGCGTAGCGCCAGCCCCGATATCGTGCGCGCCAGCCTGCGTGAGCTCTGCTGACATCGTGCGCCTCATGGCGTAGATCGAAAGCTGACGTGACGTCAACGCGCACGTAACGCTTTGGATCGCACCGGGCCATGTCATTTCTGCGCATCTATCTGCGCGTGCTTGACCTCTTGGCGCCCGAGGCGCGCCTCGCCGTCACGCTCGCGCTCGCCAATATCGCGCTGGCGGTGGCGCAATTCGTCGAGCCGGTCTTGTTCGGCCATATCATCGACGCGTTGTCCGGCGCGCTGCCGGCCGGCGTGGCGGCTGCGGCGGCCACGTGCTGGCGCCGCTGATCGGCGCCTGGGTCGGCTTCGGCCTGTTCATTATCGTTCGCCGCGGCGCTGGTGGCCTGGTTCGCCGACCGGCTGGCGCACCGCCGCCGCAATCTGGTGCTGGCGGATTTCTTCGAGCACGTGCTGCAGCTGCCGCTCGCCTATCATGCCGGCGCGCATTCCGGCCGGCAGCTGAAAATCATGCTCACCGGCACCGATACGCTGTGGTGGCTGTGGGTGTCGTTCTTCCGCGAGCATTTCGCCGCCTTCGTGTTCATCGCCGTGCTGCTGCCGACCACGCTGGTGCTTAACTGGCGGCTGGCGCTGCCGCTATTGGCGCTGTGCGTTGTCTTTACCGGCACTCACCGTGGTCGTCATGCGCCGCGCCGAGTCGATGCAGCGCGCGGTCGAGCGGCATTATTCCGATCTTGCCGAAACCGCCGCCGACACGCTCGGCAATGTCGCGGTGGTGCAAAGCTTCGCCCGCATCGAGCTCGAAGTCTCGGCGCTCAAGGGGCTGGTGAACTCGCTGCTGCGGGCGCAAATGCCGGTGCTGTCGTGGTGGGCGGTCGCCGCGGTGCTCACGCGCACCGCCACCACGATCACGCTGCTGCGATCCTTCTGGTCGGGACCTATCTCAAGCTTGTCGGGCTCGCGTCCGTCGGCGCCATCGTCAGCTTCATGGCGATTGCCGCGCTCCTGATCGGCCGGCTCGAGCAGGTGGTCGGCTTCGCCAATCGCCTGTTCATGGACGCGCCGAAACTCGCCGAATTCTTCGACGTGCTCGACACCGTGCCGGCGGTGCGCGACCGTCCGGACGCGGTCGATCCGGGCCGCCTGCGCGGCCTGGTCGAGTTCAACGACGTCTCATTCTCCTATGACGGCAAGCGCGCCGCCGTGGCGGATCTGCGCTTCACCGCCTTGCCCGGCGACCGCGTGGCGCTGGTCGGGCCGACCGGCAGCGGCAAATCGACGGCGCTGGCGCTGCTGCATCGCGACGTTCGATCCGCAAGCCGGGGTGATCAGCGTCGACGGCATGGATATTCGCGCGCTGACGCTGACCGGGCTGCGCCGCAATATCGGCGTCGTGTTCCAGGAAACGCTGCTGTTCAACCGCTCGATCGCGGAGAATTTGCGCGTCGGCAAGCCGGACGCGACCGACGGCCGACATGCGCGAGGCCGCGGCGCGGGCGCAGGCGCTCGACTTCATCGATCGCAATCCCGACGGCCTCAACGCGCCGATCGGCGAGCGCGGCCGGCTGCTGTCCGGCGGCGAGCGCCAGCGGCTTGCCATCGCCCGTGCGCTCCTGAAAGATCCGCCGATCCTGATCCTCGACGAAGCCACCAGCGCGCTCGATCCGATGACCGAGGCGCGCGTCAGTGCCGCGCTCGACGAGGTGATGAAAGGCCGCACCACCTTCGTCATCGCGCATCGGCTGGCGACCATCCGCAACGCCACGCGCATTCTGGTGTTCAACAACGGCCGATTGTCGAGAGCGGCACCTACGACGAACTGCTGAAGCGCGGCGGCTTCTTTCGCCGCTGGTGAGGCGCAGTTTGGGGCGGAAAGAGTGTCTGTGCGAAGCGCCGCTGGTGGAGACTAGTCCTCCGCTGACCGCGACGGGAATCCGCTCGTCACCGCTTTCGCGACGAGCAGATGAGCGTTAGCGCAGCCGCTCCAGAATGCTCACGTAATTGGCGACCGCGGCGCCGCCCATGTTGAAGATGCCGCCGAGCTGCGCGTCCTTGATCTGCATGTCGCCGGCGGTGCCGGTGAGCTGCATCGAGGCGATCGCGTGCATCGACACGCCGGTGGCGCCGATCGGATGGCCTTTGGCTTTCAGCCCGCCGGAGCGGATTGATCGGCAGCTTGCCGTCCTTGGCGACGATGCCGTCGGCGATGACGCGCGCGCCTTGGCCTTCCGGCGCGAGCCCCATCGCCTCGTACACGATCAGTTCGGCGATGGTGAAACAGTCGTGCACCTCGGCGAACGAAAGATCGGACAGGTCGACGCCGGCTTGCTCCAGAGCGCGCTGCCAGGCCAGCGCCCGGCCTTCGAACTTGAGGATGTCGCGCCGCGACATCGGCAGAAAATCCTGCACATGCTCGGCGGCGCGGAACACGATCGCCTTGTTCATCTTCAGCGCGGTCTCGACGTCGGTCAGCACCAGCGCCGCCGCGCCGTCGGAGACCAGCGAGCAGTCGGTGCGCTTGAGCGGACCGGCGACGCGCGGATTCTTGTCGCTCTCTGCGCGGCAGAAATCGTAGCCGAAGTCCTTGCGGATCTGCGCGTAGGGATTGCCGACGCCGTTCTTGTGGTTCTTGGCGGCGATGCGGGCGAGCGCATCGGACTGGTCGCCCCAGCGCTGGAAATAAAGCCCGGCGATCTTGCCGAAAATGCCGGCGAAGCCGCCGTCGATGTCGGCTTCCTCGCGCACGTAGGAGGCCTTGAGCAGATTGCGGCCGATCTCGGGAGCGGGCGTCGTCGTCATCTGCTCGACGCCGACGACGAGCACGATGCGCGCTGCGCCCGCGGCGATCGATTTCAGTCCCTGATGCACGGCGGCGGAGCCGGTGGCGCAGGCATTCTCCACGCGCGTCGCGCGCTTGAAGCGCAGATCGGGCGAGGCCTGCAGCACCAGCGAGGCGGTGAAATCCTGCGCCGAGAAGCCGGCATTGAAATGGCCGAGCACGATTTCGTCGACGTCCTTGGCGGCGATGCCGGCGTCGGCCAGCGCTTCGCCGGCGACTTTGACGATGAGGCTCTCGACGGTTTCGTCGGCGAGTTTGCCGAACGGCGTGTGCGCCCAACCCACGATGCAGGCGGTCATGATCGCTCCTTGATTGCCTCGTGATATCGCGATCTGCCGAATTTCGGTCGCTTTTCCTCGGCTTTTTCCGAGCTTAGCGGTTATGTCGAACCAGTGCGGAAACCTCATGGATAACGGGATTTCGCTTTGCCTTCGAGCGTCCGTTTGGTTTAGATAGTGCGCGCATCTGGGCTTCGGAAACCTTTCGTGAACCCATCGCGGCCTTGTCGGTCACTCGAGGCATCGACCCAGGTGACCTCCAAGGGCCGACCAACGGAACGGACCGCGACACGTGCAGCATATGAAGTCGCTTCGGGCGCTGACGCTCGGCATCGCCCTCGTTTCCGTGTTCGCTGCACATCTCACCGCTACGCCGGCTCACGCCGGCGCGTCAATTCTGGTCGAGGCCGATACCGGCAAGGTGCTGCGCGCGGAGAACGCGACCTATCCGTGGTATCCGGCCTCAACGACCAAGCTGATGACGCTCTACGTCACGCTGCAAGCGGTGAAGCAGGGCCGCATCACCTTCGACACGCTGTTCACGGTCTCGCGCAACGCGCTCGCGCAGTCGCCGACCAAGATGGGCTTCCCGGTCGGCACCCAGGTGACCGTCGACAATGCGCTCAAGATGATGATGGTGAAGTCGGCGAACGACATGGCGGTGCTGCTCGCCGAAGGCGTCGACGGCTCGATCGAGAATTTCGCCGAGGACATGACCAAGACGGCGCATCGCCTCGGCATGACGCAATCGAATTTCGTCAATCCCAACGGCTTGCCGGCCGACGGGCAGATCATGTCGGCGCGCGATATGGCCATCCTGGCGCGGGCGCTGATCCGCGATTTTCCCGAATACAATTTCTATTGGCACATTCCGGCGATCAAGTTCGGCCGGCGCGTGGTGCGCAACTACAATACGCTTGCTCGGCCGCTATCCCGGCGCCGACGGCATGAAGACCGGCTTCATCTGCGCATCAGGCTTCAATCTCGTCGCCACGGCGACGCGCAACGGCAAGCAGCTGATCGCGGTGGTGCTCGGCTCGCCGTCGGGCGGCGCGCGCGCGGTGAAGGCGGCGGAGCTTCTGGAAAGCGGCTTTACGCAAAATCCGCTCGGCTGGCTGACGCCGGCGCTGGGAACGGTCAATAACCTCACGCCGATCAATGCCGATCCGCCCAATTTGCACGATCAGGTCTGCGGCCCGCATCGCAAGCGGCCGGCGGCGGAGGACGAAGACGCCGACGCCGGCGGTGAAAACGGCGCCGGCGTCGACACGCCGTTCTCGGCGCTGCTGTCGAGCCTGCGCGCGCCGACGCCCAAGGGCGCCGCCCTGCTGTCCGACTTCGGCGCGATCACGCCGACCGTGGTTTATACCGGGCCGACGCGCACGCCGGACCAGCTTGCCAAGCTCAATGTCGAAGAGGCCGCTCCGCACCGTCGGAAAAAGGGAAACGGGCAGAAACCCTGGCGGCGAAGCCGACGGGGTCCGACGACAAAGCGACGGGTGAGAAAGCGGCCGGGAGCAAAGCGCCAGAGGCAAAAGGCGCGGAAGGACGGCGAAAACCAGGCCCGCCGTTCACTGGACGCCGACATCGTCCTCGTCGCTCACGGCAAGCCCGCCTCCCGGATTGGAGACCAAGCCGGCAACCGACAACCGAAGAAGAAGCCGCAAAAGGCTGACGGCGGCCAAGCCTGCCGCGGCCGCTCCGGCGCAGTAGCCTTATTCCGAGCGTCCCTGTCGTCGCTGCGCGCGACAGCGGTGCTCCGAGGCGGCACGATGCCATTTTCGTCGCAGAAGCTCACACCTCGCTGCTGGATTCGTGCCGCTTTCGCTGGCAATGAGCGGAATGAGGCGCGCGAATCTAATTCGCCATCCTCAGCGGCGCGTCGGTGACGTCTTGCAGCGCCTCGAAGGTCAGGCCCGGCACCATCTCGCGCACGGCAAAGCCGTCGCCGGTGACGTCGAGCACGGCGAGATTGGTGTAGACGCGCTTGGCGGCGCCGACCGCGGTGAGCGGATAGGTGCAACGGCGCATCAGCTTGCTCTCGCCGTCTTTGGTCGTGTGGTCCATCAACAGCCAGACACTCTTGGCGCCGACGGCAAGGTCCATGGCGCCGCCGACCGACGGCATGTCGGTCTCGGACTTCGACCAATTGGCGAAATCGCCGTTCTCGGCGACCTGAAACGCGCCGAGCACGCAAAGATCGAGATGGCCGCCGCGGATCAGCGCGAAACTGTCGGCGTGATGCATGTACGAGCCGCCGGGAACCAAGCTGACGTATTTCTTGCTGGCATTGATCAGCCAGCGATTGATCTTGTCCGGCGCCGGCTCCGGGCCCATGCCGAGGACGCCATTCTCCGACTGGATGACGACTTCACGGTCCGGCGGCACATAATTCGCCACCAGCACCGGAATGCCGATGCCGAGATTGACATAGAAGCCTTCCGGGATGTCGCGGGCGGCGCGCGCTGCGATCTCTTCGCGCGTCCAGGGTTGCAAGCGGCTTGCAGGCGGCCAGGCGGCTCGGTTTCGCTTTCACGTTCATGCCTCCTCCTGTCCTCTGCTCAAGTCACCGTCGGCTCGCCATAGGGCACGTGCACCACGCGATCGACGAAGATGCCGGCGCGTGTGTACCCGCTCCGGATCGAGCTCGCCAAGGGCTACGATGTGCTGCGCTTGCGCGATCGTCAACTTCGCCGCCGTCGCCATCACCGGATTGAAGTTCCGCGCCGACGACTTGTAGGTCAGATTGCCCCAGCGGTCGGCCTCCCAGGCCTCGATCAGCGCCACGTCGCCGTGGAACGCCTCTTCCAGCACATAATGGCGGCCGGAAAATTCCCGCACTTCTTTGCCTTCCGCCAGCAAGGTCCCGACCGAGGTCGGCGTATAGAAGGCCGGAATGCCGGCGCCGGCGGCGCGCATGCGCTCGGCCATCGTGCCCTGCGGCATCACTTCGAGCTCGATCTTGCCGTCGCGATAAAGCCCCTCGAACACCACCGGATCGGTGGTGCGCGGATACGAGCAGATGATCTTGCGCACCCGGCCGAGCTCCATCAGCCGCGCCAGCCCGACGCGGCCGACGCCGGCATTGTTGGCGACCACGGTCAAATCCTTGGCGCCTTGCTCGATCAAGCCGTCGATCAGCGCGTTGGGCTGGCCGATGCTGCCGAAGCCGCCGACCAGCACGACCGCGCCGTCGCGGATTCCGGCCATCGCCTCGGCCATGCTTTGCACGATCTTGTTGATCATCTGGACTTGCGACGCTCACAGTTCAAACTGACGTTTCCCGGACGCGCTGCAGCACGAAGTGATGCAGCGCAGATCCGGGATCGTCGCAGACTCGGCGTTCGTTGCGATCCCGGTCTGCAGCGCACCACTTCGTGCTGCGCTGCGCCCGGGAAAAGTCGGCTTTGCCAGGGAGAAGTCACCCCACCTCGCGCATGCGCGAGCCGTCGGCGAACGCCGGCATCAGCTCGCGGGCGAAGCGGCGCAGGCTTTCGTGGGCGAGGCCGCCGCCATTGAGCAGCACATAGTCGACGCCGAGCTTCTGCAGGCGCTTGAGCTTCAGCGCGATCTCGTCGGGCGTGCCGTAGAGCGCGGCTTCTTCGCTTGCCTCGCGGGTGTCGGAGAACGCCATGATGCTGGCCTTGCTCTGGGTGCCGTCGGCGGCTTTGGACAAGGTGGCGAAGTGGCGTTGCGCCGCCAGCCGCTGCTCCAGCGCCGCCTCCTTGTCGGCTTTGTCCTTAGCGACATAGAAGGCGCGCGCTACGCCGACGTCGAGCGGATCGAAGGTGCGGCCGCGCTTCTCCACCTCGGCCTTGAACCAGGCGACCCGCTCGCCGATCGTTTCCAGCGAAGCGAACTGGTCGAGCAGGAGGTTATAGCCGCGCTCGGCCACCTGGCGGATCGACGGCGGGCTGCCGGCGGCCATCCACATCGGCGGATGCGGCTTTTGCGCCGTCGGCGGCTCGACGATGATGTCGGCGAAGTTCCAGTATTTGCCGTGGTGGGAAAAGCGCTCCTTCGAGGTCCAGGACTTAACTACGACGTCGAGGCATTCGCCAAAGCGCGCTTCGGCTTCCTCGACCGGGATGCAGAAGCCTGAGAATTCGGTGTGGCGATAGCCCTTGCCGACGCCGAAATCGAGCCGGCCGCCGGAGAGAAGATCGATGGTCGCCGCCTGCTCGGCGAGCAGCACCGGATTGTGCCACGGCAGCACCAGCACCGCGGTGCCGAGGCGAAGCGTGCGGGTCTTTGCCGCGAGCCACGTCAACAGCGACAGGCTCGCGGAAACCTGCCCGGCGCCGCTGAAATGGTGCTCGACCAGAAACGTCGAATGATAGCCGAGCGCCTCGGCCTCGATGTTGTACTCGATGAATTGCTTGTAGCCGAGGCCGGAATCCACATCGGGGCCGCCGTGGCGGGCCGTGGCGCTGCCGAACAGTCCAAAGCGCATCAGGCCGGCTCCATTATCGTGTTGTGCGGCAATGTAGCTGGAACGGGCGGGCTTTCAAACCGCCGTCATTCCGGGGCCGAGCGAGCGAGGAGCCCGGAATCCATAACCACCAACGGTTTAGAAATACTTTGCAGCGTTCGTTCTGCAAAGTCTGTGGCTATGGATTCCGGGCTATGCCCGCGCCCCGGAATGACAATTACGCCGGCTTGAACACCGGCACCGGCGGCCCGTTCTCGGTCTCCTGGAACACGACGGTGACCTTCTGGCCGATCCGCACCTGGTCGGTATCGCAGTCGACGATGTTGGTGAGCATGGTCGGCCCTTCGGCGAGCGTCACGTGCGCGATGACGTAGGGCTCCTTGACGCGGCGCATCACGCTGAAGGTGTAGATCGTGCCTTGGCCCGAAGCCTCGCGCCATTCGACCTTGTCGCTGGCGCAGAACGGGCAGATGGCGCGCGGATACCAGTGCGCGCGGTCACACGCCGTGCATACCGGGATCATGAAGCGGCCTTGGCGCGCCGCATCGAAGAACGCCTTGCCTTCGGCGGTGACGACCGGCGGCGCGAGCTTGCGGCGGCGAATATGGCCATCGCCTTACTCCCGTTCCATGATCAAGGTGGCGCTGCCATGCCGTGTGGCGAGCTGAAAGCCGGTGCCCTGCGCCAGCGCCAGATCGCAGTTTTTCACCTGCACCGCCGGATGGGCTTCGCCGCGCAGTTGCCGGACCGCCTCGATCACTTTGGTCATGCTGCCGCGATTGGCCGGATGGTTGTTGCACAGCCCGCCGCCGTCGGTGTTGAACGGCAGCTTGCCGACGCCGGAAATCAGATTGCCGTCGGCGACGAATTTGCCGCCGGCGCCCTTGGCGCAGAAGCCGAGGTCTTCGAGCTGCATGATCACGGTGATGGTGAAGCTGTCGTAGATCGAGGCGTATTTGATATCGGCCGGCGTGACGCCGGCTTCGGCGAACGCGATCGGACCGGCGCGCGCCGCGCCCGACGTGGTAAGATCGAAGGTGCCGCCGGCGAGATGCTTCACCGATTCGCCGGCGCCGATGATCTTGACCAGCGGCCGCTTGAGCTTTTTGGCGATCTCCGGGCGAACCAGGATAAGCGCGCCGCCGCCATCGCTGATGACGCAGCAATCGAGCCGGTGCAGCGGATCGGCGATCAGCGGCGAATTGATCACGTCCTCGACGGTGACGACTTCGGGCAGCATGGCGTGCGGATTATGCTGCGCGTGATGCGAAGCCGCGACCTTCACCCAGGCGAGCTGCTCGCTGGTGGTGCCGTATTCGTGCATGTGGCGCATCGCGCACATGGCGTAGCCGTTGGCGGTGGTGATGGCGTAGGGCGCTTCCCAGGCCGCCTCCGGCTGGTTCGGATCGCGCGGCCGCGGCGCCGTGCCGGTCGCCATGCCTTCGCTGCGCGGCCGCCCGGCGAGCGTGATCAAAGCCACGTCGCATTTGCGCAGCGCAATCGCTTCGGCGGCGTGCGCGGCGAGCGCGATGTAGGAGGCGCCGCCGATCTCGGTCGAATCCATGTGACGGAGCTTCAGATTCATGTATTCGGCGAGCGAAGCGGGACCGGGCCCCGGCGCGTCGCCGGAGCAGAAATAGCCGTCGACGTCGGCGCGCGTCAGCCCGGCGTCTTCGAGCGCGCCGAGCGCCACCTCGGCATGGAGTTGCGCCACCGTCTTGTCGGGCGCAAGCCGCGTCGGATGCTCGAACGCGCCGGCGATATAGGCTTTGCCCTTGATGCTCATGCCGGACGGTCCTCCCTTGCGGCGGCACCATATCGGGGCAGCGGCGCGCGCTCCAACAGCAGAGCCAAGCATCTGCGACTATCGGAACGCATAGCTGTTGGGCTAAGAAAAAGCCAAGGAAACGCCACCATGAAGCGTGCGCACGAAGTCAAACCCGCCGGCCATTGGGACAGCGCCAAAGCGGTGGACCAGATCACGCTCGACGCTCATGACCGCCATCGCCGCCGCGTCGTCCTGACCGGCGAGCGCGGCACGACGTTTCTGCTCGATCTGCCGCAGGCCACGGCCTTGCGCGACGGCGACGGCCTGGTGCTCGACGACGGCGCCATGGTGCGGATTGTCGGCCGGCCGGAGCTGCTGATCGAGATCGCGGCAGCCAACATGCACGAGCTGGCGCGGCTCGCCTGGCATATCGGCAATCGCCACATCGACGTGCAGATTGTCGGCGATCGGCTGCGCATCCGCCGCGATCATGTGATCGAGGACATGCTGCGCGGGCTTGGCGCGCGGCTATCGCCGATCGAGGCGCCGTTTGATCCGGAGCACGGCGCTTACGACCACCATCATCATGGCCGTGGTCATGACCATTCGCATGGTCACGATCACGGTCATGCGCACGTCCACGATCATGACCACGATCATGGCTAAGCGGCGTTCAGGCGCGAGCCGTCCACGCGTCCGCTCGTCCCCGCGAAAGCGGGGACCCAGGAGCGGCGAGCGTGCTCGGGATTCCCGCTTGCGCGCGAATGAGCGGATGGAGTCCGCCGCGCTCTATCGCCTGATGGCGTGGCTGTCGCCGGCTTATCCGGTCGGCGCGTTTTCCTATTCCAGCGGCATCGAGTGGGCGGTCGAAGCCGGCGACATCAAGGACGCCGGGACCTTAAGGCAATGGCTTGCGGTGATGCTCGGTGACGGCGGCGGCTTTTGCGACGCCGTGTTCTTTGTTCATGCGCACCGTGCGACCACCGAGGGCGACGATGCCGCGCTGCGCGCCGTGGCCGAGCTCGCAGCCGCCTTTGTTCCTTCCAAGGAGCGCTTCGTGGAGACGACCGCGCAGGGCCGCGCCTTCCTCGACGCCACGTGCGCGGCGTGGCCATGTCCGGCACTGGGGCGTTTTGCAAGCGCATGGAGTGGAGCGGTCGCCTTGCCAATCGCGGTCGGCGTCGCCTGCGCCGGGCACGCGATCGCCTGCGAGACCGCGCTGCCGGCGTTTCTGCACGCGGTGGTGGCCAACTGGATTTCCGCCGGCATGCGGCTCATTCCGCTCGGCCAGACCGACGGCCAGCGCCTGCTGGCGGCGCTGGAGGAGGCCGTTGCGGCGACGGCGGCACGCGCCTTGACGACGCCATTGGCAGATATCGGCAGCGCCGCGTTTCGCGCCGATCTCGCCACCATGCGCCACGAAACACAATATACGCGGCTGTTCAGGAGTTGAGAAAACGATGACACACTCACACGGCCCGCTGCGGGTCGGTGTCGGCGGCCCGGTCGGCTCCGGCAAGACCGCGCTGATGGACGCGCTGTGCAAGCGTCTGCGCGATCGCTACGAGATCGCCGCCATCACTAACGACATCTACACCAAATGGGACGCCGAATATCTGGTGCGCTCCGGCGCGCTCAAACCCGACCGCATCGCCGGCGTCGAGACCGGCGGCTGCCCGCACACCGCGATCCGCGAGGATGCCTCGGCCAACCTGGCCGCGATCGCCGAGATGCGGCAGAAATTCCCGGCGCTCGATCTGGTGCTGATCGAATCCGGCGGCGACAATCTCGCCGCCACGTTCTCGCCGGAGCTCGCCGATCTGACGATCTACGTCATCGACGTCGCCGCCGGCGACAAGATCCCCTCGAAAGGCGGGCCGGGCATCACCCGCTCCGATCTGCTGGTGATCAACAAGGTCGATCTCGCGCCCCATGTCGGCGCGTCGCTCGAGACCATGGAGCGCGAGTCCAAGCGCATGCGCGGCGCCCGGCCGTTCTTCTTCACCAATCTGCGCGCCGGGGAGGGCGTCGACGAGATCGCACGCTTCATCGAGGAAAAGGGCGGGTTGGGGATTGCGTAAAAAGCCTCGTAACGCGGACATTCCAGCATATTGCTTAATGACCCAACTGCGACATGGCGTACTCGTTGTTGACGGCGCAGAGGTGCGACGTGAGCTTGCCACTAAATTCAAATCGCCGCCGATCGTCAGCGCACGACCGTACCGATACGCTCATACCGTATCGCTTGCGGCGCGTTCTCTGAGGGGGGTTTGATCGAGAAAAAGACAACTCCGGCGCGGCCGATCAGATTTTCAAACGGTACGTAGCCGACCTGCGACAGCACCCGGCTGTCGGTCGAATTGTCGAGATTGTCACCCAACATGAAATAGTGGACGGGCGGGACGGTATAGACCTGCGTATTGTCATAGAAACCATTATCGGTGAGATCGAGCGTGGTGTAGACCACGCCGTTCGGCAACGTCTCGCGATAACTTTTGACGCGTACGCCGTCATCGCCAACGAAGTCATCAATGCGCTCGTGCTTGACCGGCTGTCCGTTGATCTGGAGCACGCCATTAATCATCTGTATGCGGTCTCCGGGAAGACCGACGATCCGTTTGACGAAGTCCAAATCGTTCTTTGGCAGACGGAATACCACTACATCGCCGCGCCGCGGTTCGGACGCGAACACACGGCCGGAGAACAGCGGGGGCGAAAATGGCAACGAATAGCGAGTGTAGCCATATGAATATTTTGAGACGAACATATAGTCGCCGACAAGCAATGTTGGCATCATCGAGCTGGCGGGTATTTGGAAAGGCTGGAAGAAAAAGCTTCTGATCGCCAACGGCACCAGCACCAATAGAAACAAAATCGAGGCAAGAATTAAGCTCGCGATTGCCCGCCGGTACCCGAAATTTTGCACCCGCCTGTACATAAACAAGAAAACCGTGTCAGCAGCAGACATGTTGCGTTGAACCAACGTTCTCAAACATAGCAGGATCGTCAAGGGAACAGCGCCAAAAAACCTTCCCCGCTCGATGGAAAGAAATTACCCGCGCCCCGTGTGCTTTCTTGCCGCTTCGAGGTGGCCGTAGCTCTGCACCGGCGCGCACATCAGGAAGCGATAGCCTTCCTTGACGATGCGCTCGACATTGCCCTGTTCGACATGCGGGTGACCGACCACGACGTTGTGCCGCTTGCAGGCATCGACCACGCGCTGCATCCATTCGAGCACGACCTTGTGCTCATATTGCCGCGGATAGCCGAGCTCCTGCGACAGGTCGCCTTCACCGATGAGAATGGCGCCGATGCCCGGCACATTGGCGAGGATCTCGTCGAGATTCTCAACGCCTCGTGTGTCCTCGATCTGCAGGATGCAGAAGATCTCGCCGTGCGGATGGAGCGGCCAGACGTCGGCCTTCTGATAGTATTCCGGCTGCGTCAGTCCCCAATAGCGCGCGGCTGTGGTCGGGCCGTCGCCGCGGATGCCGGCGGGCTCGTAGTGCGCCGCGCTCTTGAGCCGCGGATAGCGGCAGGCGCCGACCGCATTGGCCGCTTCCTCGACCGTGGAGATGTGCGGGAAGACGATGCCGTAGCAGCCCATGTCGAGGGCCTGCTTGGCGTGCCACTGCGCCATCTCGACGCCGTTGACGGGGACGCGAGCGAGCGGCGTCACGCCGGGCACGACCGAGGCGGCTTTGGCAATCTGCGCGCGGTTGAGCATGTATTGCAGGCAATCACGAAGGAGCCGGCCGTCCCATGGCTGATGCTCCATCTCGAATACGCAGCCGTCGAATTTCGAGGTGCTCATCGCCACCGCGCTGCTGACCTCGGCCGGCGAGAAGCAGGTCAGCGCATGCCCCCCGGATTCGAGCGCGCGAATGATGCCGTTGAGGCGTGGAAGTTCAGCCATGCCTTAAGCCTCCCCTGGAGTGCATGCTATAGAAAAGCCGCTGCTGTTTGACAATCGCGCCCCGGGCCCTAGCATCCGAAGCGCAAGAAACCTCGCAGCGATTTCCTCATGATCATCGATTGTCACGGCCACTACACCACCGAGCCCAAGGACCTGCATCGGTTCCGCAAGGAGCAGACCGCGGCGGCCAACGCCAAGGACAAGGCGGCGATGCCGGCGCGCGCGTCGCTGAAGATTTCGGACGACGAGATCCGCGACAGCATCGAGCAGAACCAGCTCAAGCTGCAGCGCGAGCGCGGCACTGATCTGACGATCTTCTCGCCGCGCGCCTCCGGCATGGGCCATCACATCGGCGACGAGAGCGTCAGCCTCGAATGGTCGCAGATCTGCAACGACCTGATTCATCGCGTCTGCGCGCTCTACCCGCAGAATTTCATCGGCGTCTGCCAGTTGCCGCAATCGCCGGGCGTGCCGCCGAAACACTCCGCCGGCGAGCTCGAGCGCTGCGTCACGGAGCTCGGCTTCATCGGCTGCAATCTCAATCCCGATCCGTCCGGCGGCTATTTCAACTCGCCGCCGCTGACCGATAAATGGTGGTATCCGTTGTTCGAGAAGATGGTCGAGCTCGACGTGCCGGCGATGATCCACGTCTCGGCCTGCTGCAATCCGGCGATGCATACCACCGGATCATATTATCTCAACGCCGACACCATGGCGTTCATGCAGCTGATCCTGTCCGACCTGTTCAAGGATTTCCCGACGCTCAAGCTGATCATTCCGCATGGCGGCGGCGCGGTGCCGTTCCACTGGGGCCGCTTCCGCGGGCTGGCGCTCAACAATGGCCGGCCGGAGCTTGCCGAGATCATCAAGAACAACATTTTCTTCGACACCTGCGTCTATCACCAGCCGGGCATCAATCTGCTCACCGAGGTGGTGCCGGTCGACAACATCCTGTTCGCTTCGGAGATGGTCGGCGCGGTCAAGGGCGTCGACCCGAAGACCGGCTTCAACTTCGACGACACCAAGCGCTATGTCGACGGGTCGCCGAAATTGAGCGACGCCGACCGGCAGAAGATTTTCGAAGGCAATGCGCGCCGGGTTTTCAGCCGCCTCAAGACCAAGGCGCAGGCCACGGCGTAGACTTTCGCTCTGAAAGTGCGGATATCTGAAACGATCCCCTGCTTGATCCTCGCGCTCCAGGAGGCGGCGGAGGGGCTGTTGCAATGAATTTTAGCGCCTATCTGCAAAGCAGGGCTCTGATTAGGTACCAGCATTGCAAAAACTTCAACGAAAGCGGTCAGGGCGAAAATCGCAGCTCATCAGGTTCGGTCACCGCGAGATCGAGACTCTCGGCCTGAGCCAGGGCTTTTGGGGCGATCTTTATCACCGTGCCATGACGGTGTACTGGCCGGTGTTTTTCGGCTCGGCTGCCGCAATATTCGTCGCGCTCAATGCTTTTTTTGGATTGCTCTACTCCCTCGGCCATGAGCCGATCGCCAACGCCGCCGAGAACGGCGCGCTGGCGTATTTTTACTTCTCCATCGAGACGCTGGCGACGGTCGGCTATGGCGACATGCACCCGCAGACCAATTACGGGCATCTGATCGCCACCATCGAAATCTTCACCGGCATGTCGTTTCTGGCGGTGATGACCGGGCTGATCTTCGCTCGCTTCTCGCGGCCGCGCGCCCGTTTCGTCTTCGCCAAGGAGGCCGTGATCACGCGCCACGAGGGGCAGCAGACGCTGATGATCCGCATGGCCAATGCGCGGCACAATGCGATTTCGCGGGCCAACGCGCGGCTCTGGATCATTCGCGCCGAGCGCACCAAAGAAGGCGATCAGCTGCGCCGCTTCTACGAGCTGAAGCTCGACCACGACGAGCATCCGATGTTCGTGCTGAGCTGGATGCTGTTTCATGTCATCGACAAGGACAGCCCGCTGCACGGCACGACCTCGTCCGATCTCGCCGAAGGCGACGCGCTTCTGGTGCTCAATGTCGGCGGCCTCGACGACAGTTCCGCGCAGCAACTCTATGCGCGGCACATCTATTCCTGGCGCGACATCCGCTGGCACCATCGCTACAAGGACATCACCAGCGTGTCGCCGCAGGGCCGGTTTTTGCTCGATTACACCAAGTTCGACGACGTGGTGGCGGAAGAAAGCTGATTTGGGGGCGACCCCGACGCGGTCAGGGGCCTTGGGGGCCAATGACAGAACCGTTGCAAGCCGCAACGCATGCGTTTGTTCACACGCGCCTCGAACGCATGGAGGCGGGATACGATGCGGCGCATTTCCTATCGTTGATCGCGACCGCCGAGTTTTTCAGCTTTGTGTTCGCCTATTTGGCTGTTGCGGCGTTGGTCGTTTTTCGCGGCGGTAGTGTGCACAACCCGGAAATCATCGCCTGGCAGATCGTGGCCGCGTCGATTGCGCTTGGCGTGGTCTGGGTGATGTATCGGCTGCAAGAGCGACTCGTGGTCCCGGTGGCCGGGCTTTTCATAGTGGCGTTCGCCATCTCCTATTGGGGCGGCCTGGGGCCGGGCAATGTGCTCGGCTACAACATGGTGCCGACTGTCGCCTCATGGCTTGCCGTTCTCTGGTATTTCGTCTGGCTTGGCGTTGTCCTCTATCAGTTCGGCCGCGCCACTTGGCAGGTGTCGAGGCTTGCGGAGAGCGAACGTCGGATCGTGCGTGGCGCGGCGCCGCGCGCAGCAACTGCATATCTGATGCAATTATTCGGCATTCCGGCAGTTTGCGCCTGGCTTGACCCGTTGCGGCGGCGCATTTCTATCGCGCTGTTTGTCCTGACCACGGCCGTCTTCAGCCTGTTTGTCGGCGGCCTGTGGAATTCGTTTTTCACGTATCTGCCGATTGTCGAGCTTCTTTCGCGGGACGTCTTGCAATGCTTTTCGGCGAACGCGGCGGCGTCCACCTGCAATGCCATGCTGGTGATGTGGCTCGTTACCTCGGTCTTCTTTTTTCCGATTGTGTTTATGCTGAACCTTGCGGTCGTCGCGGGCTTGCGCTTCGCCGCTCGCCGCTTCACGCGATTATCATTAGAGCGGCTGATTAGCGGCGACAAGCGTCCGGTCATTCTTTTCCTGCGCTCGTTTCGCGACGATCAGGTTCGACTGCGAAAGCCGCGGCGGTCGCTGTTCCGGGGGCTAGTCTCGGTCGGCGAGCCGCGGCCGACGCTCGATCACGTCCTGCTGGAAGAAGGCACGCCCCACGGTCCGGTCGTGGCCATCGGCCGGCCGGGCTCGACCCCACCGTTTGGCGCCGCGCGGATCTACGTCAGCGATGAGGAGTGGCGTGCCACCGTTTCCGAGCTGTGCAGTCACGCCGGCGCCGTGGTGATGACGCTCGACGAGACCGAGGGCGTGCGCTGGGAACTAGGTCATCTCTTCGGTCAGAACTACGAACGCAAAACGCTATTCTTGTTGCCGCCGCGGCTGACGCGACCCGACGAGGCGGCGCCGATGATGCAGGCGGCGTTGACTCACTGGAAGGAACCGAGTGACTGGGCCGCGCCGATCGGCGCCGTCGCAAAGAGCGAGCGGCGTTCGTGCATCGGCTGGTTCTGGAGAGACGATGGCCAAGTGGAGCTGTTCACGTCGTCGCGCACATCCTACCTGGCTTATCTGCTCGCGGTCCGCACCTTTTTGAGCCGCTCGGCCGCGCGCTTCGAAGCGCCTCCCCCCGCGACAGGTTGAGGTCGGCCCGGTATCAAGCGTGTGCCTTCTTGCCACCAGCCGCCGGTTGCCCATTTTTGGATAGAAGAAACACCGCAATGGGTTAGCCGGATTGCGGAGCTCTCCGAGGAAACCGTCATGTCCATCCGACCCGTCAAACGCATTGTTTCGTCGAAGCCGACGATCGAAGGCGCCGGCGTGCATCTGCGCCGCGCGTTCGGCTTCGGCGACACCACCGAATTCGACCCGTTCCTGCTGCTCGACGATTTCCGCAACGAGCGGCCGGACGAGTATCGCGCCGGTTTTCCCTGGCATCCGCATCGCGGCATCGAAACCATCACCTACGTGCTGGCCGGCAACGTCGAGCACGGCGACAGCCTTGGCAATCGCGGCAATCTCGGCGCCGGCGACGTGCAATGGATGACCGCCGGGCGCGGCATCTTGCATCAGGAAATGCCGCAGGGCGACGACAAGGGCCGCATGCACGGCTTCCAGCTCTGGGCCAATCTGCCGTCATCGCTGAAGATGACCGCGCCGCGCTATCAGGACATCAAGGCCGGCGAAGTCCCGGAAGTCATCGACGACGACGGCACCCGCGTGCGCGTGGTGTGCGGCGATTTCTGGGGCAAGCGCGGCCCGGTCGAGGGTGTCGCTGCCGACCCGCGCTATCTCGACATCTTCGTGCCGCCGGGCAAGCGGAAGACGCTGCCGGTCGAGCTCGAGCGCCACGCCTTCGCGTACGTGTTCGAAGGCTCCGGCAATTTCCGCGCGGCGTCGGAGCCGTTCGGCGTGCTGACCGAGAAGACCGACGGTACCAACGAAATCCTGGTCCGCGAGCAGACCGGCAATCGCTCGCTGGTGCTGTTTGACTCGGGCGACGAAGTCACGGTGCAGGCCGGCGACGAAGGCATCCGCTTCATCCTCGTCTCCGGCAAGCCGATCAAGGAGCCGGTGGCGTGGTACGGCCCGATCGTGATGAATTCGCAGGCCGAGCTGCAGCAGGCCTTCAGCGAGCTGCGCAGCGGGACGTTTATCAAGTAGAACTCGACGGCGCCGGCGTCTATTTCGCCCTCTCCCCACAAGGGGACTGTTGCAGAAGGGAGCATTTCGTGAATCGCTTGTCTTCGAGGAATTCGAGGTGAGCGATGAGCGGCGGATTGGGCTTTGGCGACTTGGCGGCAGAACGGCTGCGGCGGGAGACGGACTTGGACCGGATTTTGGTGCTGCTGAACTGGGGACCTTTGACCTATCGGCTTGAGAAGCATTGCCGCAAGCAGGACGGTCGCCCGCCGTTCCCGCCGGTGGTGATGTTCCGAGCCCTGCTGCTGGCGCAGTGGTACGGACTTTCGGATCGCGAGCTGGAAGAGGCGTTGTGCGATCGGCTGTCGTTTCGGCGGTTTGTCGGTCTTCGGATGGAAGAAGCGACCCCCGACCACACGACATTGTGCCGGTTTCGCGAACGGCTGAACGAGGCGGGGCTGACGGTCAAATTGCTGGCGCTGGTGAATGCTCAGATCGAGGACAAAGGACTGATGCTCAAGCGCGGCACGCTGATCGATGCGACGGTTGTCGAGGCGGCGGCGGCGCGGCCCGGCCCGTCCGATGATCCGACCGAGCGCGTCGATCCCGACGCTGCTTTCCTCAAGCGGGAGGGCAAGCCCGGAACCAGCTACGGCTACAAAGGACATGTTGCCGTAGACCAAGACTCGCTGTTGGTGCGCACCGCCAAGCTGACGCCTGCCAATGTGGCCGAGACCGTCGTGGCCGACGAACTGATCCTCGCCAACAGCGACGGCGGCGCGATCTACGCCGACAAGGCTTACGACACCCATGCGCGCCGCGCACTGCTGGCATCGCTCCACCTCAAAGACGGCATCATGCAGCGGGCCAATAAACATCATGCTCTCTCGCCCGAGCAGAGACGGCGCAATGCCGCGCTCTCCAAAATCCGCTGCCGCGTCGAGACGGTCTTTGCGGTCCTCAAACAGAGCTACGGCTACCGCCGAACGCGCTATGTCGGTCTCGTGCGCAATCAACTTCAAATGACCCTGCTCGTGATCTGCTTCAACCTGCGGCGCATGCTCGTCTTGAGTTCGCACACTCGAAAACTGTCCAGCGCATGACCTCAGCGCTTCGTACCCCCGAAAACTCAGCATTACCGAACCAAGATGGTCCAGGCAGAACGGCAACCAGCGCTTCCGAGCTCTCCTAACCGCCCTTTCGCAACAGTCCCCAAAGGGGGAGAGGGCGTCGTCTGAGCAACCCGAGCTTCCACGTACTGCGCCGACTAAGCAGGCGCCGCCCGCCGGATCAGCCCGCGCTGCGGATCGTAGCCGATGACCGCGAGCAGAAAAAACAGCACCGCTGTGCCGGTAACAACGAGCGCGGCGATCGGCTCGAACGCGCCGTAGAGCGCGAAACGGATCAGCTCGACCGCGTAGGTGAACGGATTCAACAGCGAGACATAATACAGCGCCGCCGAGCCGCCTTCGCGCAGCCGCCACAGCGGATAGAGCGCCGAGGAAAAGAAGAACATCGGAAACATCACGAAATTCATGGCGCCGGCGAAATTCTCCACCTGGCGGATATAGACCGACAGGAACAGCCACAGCGCACCAAGCATCAGCCCGGATACGATCAGCGCCGGCAGGACCGCAAGCCAGCCGAGCGGCTCGAAGGTGACGTCGAACAAAATACAGACGGCGAGGAACACGTAGCAGGTGATGACCGACAGCGCGGTGCCGGCGACGAGCTTGCAGGCCAGCAGCACCCAGCGCGGCAGCGGCGCCGTGAGCAGGAGCCGCATCACGCCCATCTCGCGGTCATAGACCATCGACAGCGACGATTGCATGGCGTGAAACAAAAGGATCATGCCGAGCAGGCCCGGCACGATATAGACTTGGTAGGTGATGTAGGTCTTGTACGGCGGAATGATCGACACGCCGAACACGTTGTAGAAGCCGGCGGCGAACACCGCGAGCCAGATCAAGGGGCGCACCAGCGCCGACAGCAGCCGGCCGCGCTGCTGCACGAATTTCATCAGCTCCCTGACGTGACGGCGCGCAGCGCGCGCAGGACGTGGGCGAGGGGCATTTGCTAAGGCTCCTACGCCGATCGTCCCCGCGCAGGCGGGGACCCAGTTCTTTGCAGCCTACGCTACTGGATTCCCGCCTTCGCGGGAATGAGCGGAGAGTTACTTACTCAAATGACACGGCGATTCCGGCTCGTCGTCGCCGAGCGTGTCGAGCGTGTTGGTCCGATGCAGAAAGCCTTCGACCGGCGCGTCGGCGACGATTTCATACGGCGCGGCGAGCAGGATCGCTTGGCGCAGCTGATGGTCCCAGGGCCGCACGCTGACCGCGAGCCCCTTGTCGCCGTCGAAAACTGCCGTCGCCGAGAATGAAGGCGCGCTCCTTGGCGAAATCGGCCGACTCCGTTCGCAGCACCGATTGCACGATCATCTTGACCGCCATCCAGGCCGCCCAGTCGGCGCCTTCCATATGCCGGCCGCCGGATTTCCGCTCGAAGCGCGAATTGACCTGCGGCGCGCCATGGCGCTCCCAGGTCCAGTGCCATGCCACCGGCTCAAGGTCGATGCTGCCGATCGACCGGACGCGGACGTGCCAGACGATAGGGGACCGTGCGGGCGAAATCGAAGGCGTCGTCGGCGACGAACACCGCGTCGAAATCGCGGTTGATGGCGCTCAGCAGCGCCGGGTCGTTCTGCTCGCGATCGCGCGGATCGGTGCCGGGCTTGAAATGCTGGTCGGCGACGATCCGCGCGCCGAATTTTTGCGCCGAATGCGTGAACGCCGCCGTCATCGCGCTGTCGGCAGGCGAGGGGCCTTCGAACACCAGAATGTCGCGCCATTTGCGCGAGACGACGAATTGGGCGAGGCCGTCCATCAGCTGCGCGCGGCTCGGATAAACATGAACGAATTCGGCCGCGCACAGATCGCGGCGCAGCGTGTCGTCCGGCTCGGATACATTGAACAGAAGCGCGTCGCGTCCGCGCACCGCCGCGGCGAGCGGCTTGAAGCTTTCCGCCGGCGCATCGATCAGGAAAAAATGCGTGCCGGCGTCGAGCGCGGCGAGCACGGCCGGCGCTCACGTCAGCCGGCGATTTGACACTGATGCGCTCGAGCGCAAAGTCGGCCTTGAGTACGCGCGCCAGCGCTGCGGCGTCGTCGATGCCGAGCTCGGCGCCGGTGAACGGGTGCACGCGGGTTTTGAGGATGATGCGCTCATAGGCGCGGACCGGATCATAGCGCGGATCGTTTTCGATCTCGACAAAGCCGATTTTTATCTGCTGGCCGCTGCGCCGGCGCATCCTGCGCCGCGGCGGTTGCGAGCGCGGCGGCGAGCGTTATGAAGCCCCAACGCCCAGCGAAGCGCGCTAATCATCGACGGCGACGCCATAGGGAATCCGGCCGACCGGCACCGAGATTTTTGCCTTGCGGGTCCTGGTGTCGATCACGGTGATGTCGTCGCCGAAGCCGTTGGCGACATAGAGCGTGTTCTCGTCGCGCGACAGCGTGAGACCCCATGGCCGTTTGCCGACCAGGATATAGCCGAGGACCTTGCGCGCCGGCACGTCGACGATCGCCACATGCGCGGCGTGTCCGAGCGTCACATAAGCGGTCTTGCCGTCCTTGGTCATGACCAGCCCGACCGGCGTCACGTCGGCTTTGCGCATGCCCGGCGGCAGGAACGCGATCCTGCCGGTGACGACGAATTTGGCGCGGTCGATGATATCGACTTCGCCGGCAAGCTCCGCGGTCACCCACAAATCCTTGCCGTCGGGCGTCGCCGCGATCCGCCGCGGCCGCAACCCGGCGACGACGTCGCGCACGATCTTGCCGGTCTCGGCGTCGATCTCATGCACCAGATCGCCGGCCTCGGAGGTGACATAGACGATCTTGCCGTCGTCGGAGACCAGCACGCCTTCCGGCTCGGCGCCGGTCGGCACCTCCCGCACGATGGCGTTCTTCGCCATGTCGATGACGGCGAGCGACGATCCTTCCTCGTCCGAGACATAAAGGCGGCCGCGCTTCTCATCGATGCCGAAGGCTTCCGGGCTCGGCCCGGTCTTGAGCTTGCCGACCACTTGCAGCTTAGCGACGTCGAGAATGTCGATCACGTCGTCGTCGCCGCAAGCGACATAGAGCTTGGTGTGATCGGAGCTGAAATGCATGTCGCGCGGGCGGCGCGCCACTTTGATGTCTTTGACGATCTTGTAGGTCGCCGGGTCGATGGCGATGATGTTGTTGGTCTTCTCGTTGCTGACAAAGATCAGCCCGGTATCTTTGGCCGCAGCCGGGGCGCTCGCCAGTACGCAGAGTAGGACCGCGACGGATTTGCGCATTTCCTCGCCTTCATTGCCTCGCGGCCAAGCTAAAGCCTATGAAGGGGAGGGGGCAAGGAGAGGGCCGGCAGGATGACCAAGGACGAAGGCGCGCCGGCGCTTCTCCTCGACAATGTCGTCAAGACCTATGGCGCGATCCGCGCCGTCGACGGCGTCATCTTGCAAGCCTCGGCCGGCGAGTTCATCGCGCTTCTCGGTCCCAATGGCGCCGGCAAGACCACGCTGTTCCAGCTGCTGTCCGGCCTGTTCGTGCCGGATTCGCGGCCGCATCGAGATCATGGGCCATGACATGCGCCGCGATCCGGTACCGGCGCTGGCGATGCTCGGCATCGTCTTTCAGCAGCCGACGCTCGATCTTGAGCTCACGGTGACCGGCAATCTGTTGTTTCATGCCGGCCTGCATGGCATCCCGCGCGCGGCCGCCAAGGCGCGCATCGAGAACGAGCTGGCACGGCTGGGGCTCTCTGAACGCGCTCATGACAAAGCGGCGCAACTCAGCGGCGGCAACCGCCGCCGGGTCGAGCTCGCGCGCGCGCTGCTGCACCAGCCGCGGGTCCTATTGATGGACGAGCCGACCGTCGGCCTCGATCCGGCAAGCCGCAGCGATCTCCTCAAGCTTATTCTCAGCTTGCGCGCCGAGCGCTCGGTCGCCGTGCTCTGGGCGACGCATCTGTGCGACGAAGTGCCCAACGCCGACCGCGTCATCGTGCTGCATCACGGCAAGGTGCTCGCCGACATGACCCCGGCCGGCTTGGTCGCGAAGGCCGGCGCGGCGACGATCGAGCAGGCTTTTTTGGCGATGACCGGGGCGGAGTGATTTTTTCTCAGCCGTCGCCCCCAGGCTTGACCCGGGGGGTATGCGGCCTCATCGCTCCAGGATTGCCGGCTCATAGGCGAGCGAAGCGACGCCGTTCTTCGAACGGCTATGCCCGGCAATGACGAATCGTGCGGCTACAAATCATGCATCGATTTCAAATGCTGCATCACCTTGGCGCGCAATGCCGCCTGCTCCTCGGGGCTCCACTTGCGAAAACCCTCGCCGGATTTGAAGCCGAGCTTTTTCTCGGCCACGAGCTTTTGCAGATAGGGCGAAGGCTCCGGCCGGCTGTCGATCGCCGGCAGCACGATGTTGTGGATCGCCAGCGTCAGATCGGTGCCGACCAGATCGGCATTTTCCAGCGGGCCCAGGACCGGCAGGCGGCGGCCGAACGACGCCTTGACCACCTCGTCCACGGTCTGCGCATCGCAGATGCCGTGCTCGACCAGCGAAATGGCTTCGCGCCAGAGCGCATGCTGCAGCCGGTTGCCGATGAATCCCGGGCACGTCCTTTTTCACGTGCGCCGGCTTCTTGCCCGCCGCGGCGTGCAATTGCATCGTCCACGCGATCGCGTCGGCCGAGGTCCATTGCGTCTCGATCACTTCGACCAGCGGCACGAGGAACGGCGGATTCCACCAATGCGTTCCGAGCGCGCGCTCGCGCGCGGCGAGGTTCTGCATGATCGCGGTGATCGGGATCACCGACGTGTTGCTGGCGAGGATGGTGTCGCGACGACATGGCGTTCGATCTCGGCGAAGATTTTCTGCTTGAGCGGCAGATCCTCCGACACCGCCTCGACCACATAATCGGCGTCGCGCACGGCTTCGGCGAGGTCGGCGCATGGCCGCACCCGCGCCCCGCGCTTTCGTCCTCGCCGAGGTCGCGCAGATTGGCGGCGATGCGCGATTTGGCGGTTTCGAGATTTGGCGCAAACGAATCGGTGATGGTGACGTCGTGGCCGGCGACGGCGAAGACCTGCGCGATGCCATGGCCCATCAGGCCAGCGCCAATGACGGCGATGCGCGCTTTCGCCGGGTCCACGGCGCATGTCTAGCCCGCCGTGTAGCCGCCGTCGGCGTAGAGGATGTGGCCGGTATAGAAGTCGGAAGCCTTCGAGGCGAGGAACAGCAGCGGGCCGGCAAGGTCGGCCGGCTCGCCAAGCCGCCCCTTGGGCACGCGGGTGAGAAAGCCTTTGCGCACCGTGTTGGCGCGCTCGTTGTCCTCGAACATCCATTGCGTCAGCGGCGAGCGGAAGACCGTCGGGCCGAGCGCATTGACGGTGATGCCGGTCTCGCCCCATTCGCAGCCGAGCGCCTTGGTGATGCCGTCGACCGCCGACTTCGACGCGCAATAGGCGGTGTAGCCGGCGGGATGGCCGAGGAGGCCGCGCGCCGACGACATCAGGATCACTTTGCCGCCGCCGCCCTGCTTGATCATCTGCCGGCCGGCGGCGCGCGCCATCAGCCAGGATTGCGTGACGTTGGCGTCGATGATTTCGAGAAAGTCCGCGGCCGGCTGATCGACGATCTTGGAAACCTTGTTGAGGCCGGAGGCGACCACCAGGATATCGACGCGGCCGAAGCGGTCGACCGCGGCTTTGACGATGGCGTCGCAGTTTGCTTCCGAGCTCGGCCGCTTGGCCACGATCTCGGTCTTGCCGCCGAGCGCCGCGCAGGCGTCGGCGACCTTTTTCAGTTCCGCGGCGTTGCCGGCGGCGAGCACGACATTGGCGCCGGCGCCGGCCAGCACCTTGGCGGCGAGCGCGCCAAACGCGCCGGACGCGCCGGTCACGATCGCGGTCTTGCCGCGCACCTCGAACAGCGACAGCGGATTTTTCAAAAAGTCTTCGGACATGGATCTCCTCTTCTCCCTCTCCCCGCGTGCCGGGAGAGGGTCGGGTGAGGGGGCTTTGCCGCTGGGCTCAGGAAGCGGCAGCGCCCCTCGCCCGGATTGCTTCGATCGCCCTCCCCGCGCGCGGGGAGAGGTAAGCGTCACTTCGGCGCCGGCGCGATGGCCACCAGGATCGAGCACAATTCGTTGCTGCGGTTGATGATCTCGCGGTTCTCGTTCGGGCCGATGAAGCATGAATCGTGCTTCTTCAGCACCGTCTCCTTGCCGTCGATGATCACCGTCAGTTCGCCGGCGAGCACGAAATAGACTTTCTCCGGCGGCGAAGCGTCCGGCCCGGCGCCGCCGCCGGGCAGGAAATGCGAGATGCCGACGATCAGGCTCTTGCTGCCGCCGGCTTCGGCGCCGAACACGCGCAACGTCGAGCAGGCGCGGTGGTTGGGCGCGTCATAGCCTTTGATGTCGGAGAAACGCTTGACCTGCATCAGAACTTCTCCCCCTTCTCGATGCGGTAGCTGCCTTTCGGATCGACTGATGGCGACCAGGCGGATGATGCAGCCGTCGCCGCGGTCCCAATTCCATGGGAAGAACGCGAAGGTGCAGCGCCGGCCGGTGACCTTGTCGATGTCGCCGCCGACATTCTCGATGCCGAGAATGCCGTTCTTGAACAGGATGCGGTGCACCGGCTCCCACTCGGGAAAGTCGTCCTTCCAGTCGCGGCCGCCCGACCATTTCCTGTATTCGTCGGCGAGATGCGGATGCAGCGGGCCGTTGCGCTGCGGGCCGATGGCGGTCGCCAGCGGATGATCGTTGGCCTGGGTGTCGTGGCCGACCACCTTGACCTTCTTCTCGACGAACCATTCGCCGGCCGAAGGGACGAAGCCGGGCGCGTAACAGAAATAGTCCTCGCTGTCCTCGTACTTCTTGTGCCAGCCGGTATTGACGATGACGACGTCGCGCGGCCGCACCACCTTGCCGGCGGCGGCTTCCAGATCGTCGTAGGTGATCGGCTCCCACTTTTTCTTCGGAATCGAGATGACGATGCCGGAGCCGAAAAAGTGCGGCAGCGGCACCTCGTCGATGAACGGCGTGCCTTGCACCACATGCGCCGGCGCGTCGATATGCGTGGTGTTGTGCATGCTGGTGGTGATGCGCTGCGACAGCACGCCCGACTTCGCCATGTAGTGGATGCGCTCGATCTTGACGTCTTCGAAATACGGCCAGTTCGGCGACTGATAGCCGAAGCGATGGGACAGATTGTAGAACGACAATCCCATCGCGTTGTTCTCGTTTTCCTCAAACGAGACACCGCGAATTTTCTTCGCCACCGTAACCCTCCCGCGCTTCCTCCGGTCCGGCCGGCTTTTGGCGGCGTTCGGACCCGTCACGAACCATGTACCAGGATATGGTACATCTGTATCGAATTCCGGTGGGCCGGACGAGTCAAGCTGGCCGTTGGACACGCTCCGGCCCTTTAGGCCGCGGCCGCCAGCAAGTGCCGCTCCAGCGCCTCCTTGGTGGCGCGCAGCCGCGCCACGATCGTGCGCTGATGCTTGTAGAACCGCTGCGTCGGCACCGGCACCGAAATGGCGACGACATTCCCCACCGGATCCCGGGTGATGACGCCGGCGGCGCAAATGCCGAGCGCATGCTCCTCGCGGTCGATGGCGACGCCGGTCTTGCGCACGGTTTTCAGGTCGCGCAGCAAATCGTCGAGCCGGGCCAGCGTGCGCGGCGTGCGCTGCTCGTACTCGGTGCCGATCAGCGCGGCGATCGCCGCATTGTCGAGGCTGGCGAGATAGGCTTTGCCGTTGGCGGTGCAATGCAGCGGAAATGTTTCGCCGACCGCGGAAACGGTGCGCAGCCGCTGCGAGCCGATCACCTGGTCGATGAAAACGAGGTGATCTTTCTTGATGACGGAGAGGTCGACGGTTTCTCTGAGCTCGCTCGACAGCTGCGTCAGATAGGGTCGCGCCACGGCGACGAAATCAGTGCGCGCGGAGGCGGCGAGCCGCAGGATGGTCGGTCCGAGCCGCACCCGGCCGGTCGGCGACGCGGCGATCAGGAATTTCTCCGCTTCCAGCGCGGCGACGATGCGCTGCACCGTGGAGCGCGCCAGATTCACGCGCTGGGCGATCTGGCCGAGGCTTAAGCCCGCGCCTTCGTCTTCCAGCGCGCGCAGGATGGCGGCGGCGCGCGCGATCACCTGCACCTGACTTTGCGATTGGCCGTGCGGCGGCGTTTTCGTGTCAGCCTTGTCGTTTGAAACCCGTCCGCCGACCGCCTTCATGACGCCTCCCCGCTCCGCCCCGTCGCCCATACCGCCGCTCATATTGCCGACTGTCTCCCCAATCTTGGCGCGCATTGTTGCTGCCGCGTTGCTGCTTTGATACAGGATTGCCGCCATGCGGTACAGCAGATGCCGTAAAGTTGAGCGAATGCCGGGAGCAACATGGTCCGTAAAATCGCGCTCGAAGAGCATTTCCTGTCGCCCGGCCTCGAAGATTATTGGTTGCCGACCGTTGCCAACGTCGATCCGAAAGCAGCGGGCGGGCTGCTGGCGCGCCTGAAGGATTTCGGCGACATGCGGCTGCAAGCCATGGATGCCGCCGGTATCGCGCGCTCGGTCCTGTCGATCGCCGGGCCTGGCGTGCAGAGCGAGCGCGATGTCGCCACGGCGCGGCGCCGGTCAGCCGACTCGAACGATTTTCTGGCGCGCGAAGTCTTAAAGCGCCCTGATCGCTATTCCGGTTTTGGGCATCTGCCCATGCAAGATCCGCGCGCCGCGGCCGACGAGCTCGAACGCTGCCTGCGCGAGCTGAAATTCTGCGGCGCCATGATCAACGGCCACACCAACGGCCAGTATCTCGACCATCCGTCGCTGCATCCGTTCTGGGAGCGGGCCGAGGCGCTTGGCGCGACGATCTATATTCATCCGACCGATCCGGTCGCGCCGTCACCGGCGCTCACCGGCGTCGAGGGTTTGCGCCGCGCCACCTGGGAGTGGGGCTTCGAAACCGGCTCGCACGCGCTGCGGCTGGTTTTCTCCGGATTGTTCGATCGCTTCCCGCGCGCGCGGGTGGCGCTCGGCCATCTCGGCGAGACGCTGCCGTTCCTGCTGTGGCGCTTCGACAGCCGCGCCAAGCTCTACGGCGTGAAGCTTGCGAAGAAGCCGTCCGACTACATCAAGCAGAATATCGTCGTCACCACGTCGGGCATGTGCGCGGCCGAGCCGCTCGACTGCACCATTGCCGCGCTCGGCAAGGACCGGGTGATGTTCGCCGCCGATTATCCGTTCGAGCAGCCGGCCGAAGCCGGCGAATTTCTGGACCAGACGCCGCTGCCGGAGCCGGTGCGCGAGGACATCGCGTTCAGGAACGCGGTGCGCGATTTGCGGTTGCCGGCGCCGTAACAGAGCGGGCATTCGCCATAGGCCAGTCGATCATTATTGGTTTGTTAGAGCCAACCGGCCTTTGCGAGCATTTCCCGGCGTTCGTCCTCGGTGAACTCGATCGCAAACCGTCCGAGCGTCCGCTGCCCTTTTGTAATTGCCGCGACTGCGATGATGCTTGTAACGAGCGTTTCGCTCTCGGCCGCCTTCAATTCCCGCAGGCCAATTTCGACAAGCCGCGTCCAAGCGGTCTCGTAGGATTTCTGGAAATCTGCCGGTAGTTTGGGATTGCGGGCGTCGTCACGAGCAAGTTCGATGATGGCAGCAAGCAGGTAAGTGTTCCAATCGGGAACACCCCGTAGCTCGTGGATTCGCACCAGATGAGGCACCGCGGCAAACGATGCTTCGCCAATATCGCCCTGGTGATGCAGCTCATTCCAGAGTTCGTCCCAGGCATTGGCGACGTCGCTGCCGCGTTCGAGCGCAACCAACGCTTGCGTGGGTCGTAGGGAATTCGATAGCCGCCTAAGAGGCGTTTCCAGCGGTTATCCTTGAGGTCGAGACCATCAAAACTCATACTATCAAGCTCGTCACCCGGCGCCCGCTGGTTCTTTTCACCCCTTCATCACCGCAGGTCAGGCCCAGTCGGAGGCCGCCGTAGCTCACAGCAGCTCTTGGCTACGCGAGCGGATCGGCCGGCAGGCCGAGCCGGAACTTGCCGTGATTCTCGTACGCCGTGTCGCTCATCACCTGATGGATGCCGGCGGTGTTGAGGTCGCGCAGCAGTCGGCCGATGACATGCGGATGATGCAGCCCGGTGGCGCCGGCAAAATGAAAAGCCATGGTGGCGGTCGCGACCGCCACGTCGGTGGCGTGGAGCGCGATGGCGCGCACGTCGGCGATGTCGGCGCCGTCGGGCAGTTCGCCGCGCATTGACCTTGTCCCACAATTGTCCGTAACGCTCGTGCATGAGCGCGCGCGCGGCGCGGAGCTTCAGGTCGGCCTCGGCGATCTGGCGATGCACCACTTGGCGCTCGTCGAGCTTGGACGAGCGGAACGTGCCGCGCGTCGTCGTCGCGATCTTGATCAATTCGTCGAGCGCGCGGCGCGCCGCGCCGATGGCGACGCTGCCGTGCTCCTTGGCGACATAGCTGAACGGCGGCAGCAGATAGGACGGACCGCCGCGCCGCGGCTTCGGCTTGAGCAAATCCCACACGAAGCTGAAATGCTCGGGCAGATGATAATTCTCGACCGAGAAGTCGACGCTGCCGGTGCCGCGCAGCCCGGTGACGCCGCCCCAATTGTCGTACAGCGTGGCGTCTTTCGCCGGCAGCGCCGAGAACATGACGATCGGGCGGCCGCCATTCTCTGCTTCTGTGCCTTCGACCACGGTGCCGCCGACCACCCACGCGGAGTGGCGGATGCCGCTGTTGAAGCGCCAGCGGCCATTGAGCCGGAAGCCGCCCGGCTCGCGCACCGCGCGGCCGGCCGGGAAGAAGGAGATCGACGCGGTCGGGATTTGCCCGTTGGCGAACACCACATCGAGCCCGGCCTGCGGCAGGAACGCGCCGAGCGAGGCGATGCCAGTGGTGCCGACCATGGTGCACCAGGCGCTGGTGAAGTCGTGATAGGAGAGGCCTTCGAGCACCAGCATCTCGGTGAGCGGATCGGCTTCGGCGCCACCGACGGCCGCCGGCAGCTTCAACCGGAACATGCCGGCCTCGCGCAACGCGGCGACGGCTTCCGGCGCCAGCGTGCCGAGCTCTTCGCTCTTCGCGCCCGACGCCTGCAAGATCGGGCCGATGCGCGCGACCTCGTCGAGCAGAAATTTCCGCTTCGCCTCGCGCTCCTTGGGAAACTCCTTGATCATCTCGCTCTCCCCCCTCCGTCGCGGCCGAGCCAAAGGAGCTTGTTCTTTTCGTCGCGGCAGCGCCATTATGTCTGAGTGATTGGCACCCAATAGTGGACAATACTCAATTATGAATGATAGTCAATTATAGACGATCGAAATGATTCGACTGTGAATCCGGCAATGCCGTCGATCCGCGCGTGATGTCAAAAGTCATAATAAACTTGGCATTTCAGCACCGTTCGGCTAGTAAGCGGAGCACATATGATCGTGATTCAGAAATGAATGGAGAGCGAATGGCGGTCGTGCAGCTTGCCGAAACGCGGACCGATCGGCGCAAACGGCGCAATCGGGCGGCCTTGATCGAGGCCGGCTACGAGGTCATGGCGCAGAAGGGGATCGACGCCGCCACCATGTCGGAGATCGCCGACTTGGCTGATGTCGGCGCCGGCACCGTCTACAATTACTTCGCCTCGAAAGACGAGCTGGCGATGTGCGTGATGGAGCAGGTGATGGATCGCCTCGCCCAGCGCATCGAAGCCGTGACCAACAGCTTCTCCGATCCGGCGCAGGTTTATGCCTTCGGCATCCGCACCGTGATGAAAGCCGCGACCACCGATCGGCGCTGGCGCTCGCTGTTGCGGCGTTCGGAAGTCATCGCCGACGCGATGTATCGGGTCATGGGACCATATGCGATCCGCGACATCCGCAACGCCGTCGCCGCCGGGCGATATCGCGTCGAGGATCCGGAATTGGCGTGGCGGCAAGCGACCCACGCCATCGTCGGCTTCAGCTTGGCGGTCTGCGACAGGAATATTCCGCCGGGAAAGATCGACGAAGCGGTCGTGAATCTGCTCGGCATGGTCGGTCTTGGCCGCGACGAAGCTTGGGAAATTGCCAAGCGGCCTTGTCCGGAGCTTCCAGGCGAGTAAGTTTTCGCGCCGCCGCCGCCGTTGACACAGCAAATCCAAGTCCGCACTCGCCGGCAAATATTCATGACCAAAATCCTCGTTCTCGATCCCCACGCCGAGATTTATCGCGATCGGCTGCAAGCGGAATTTCCGGCGCTGCAATTTGTGCTCGCGCACAACGCGGGCGAGTTGCCTGCCGATATTTCCGATATCGACGTCTTGATCTCATTCGCCATCGAGCTGAAGGATGAGTTCTATCAGCGCGCCACAGGGCTCAAATGGGTGCAGTGCCTGGCGACTGGCGTCGACCATGTGTTGCGCTGTCCGTCGCTCAAGCCCGAGACCCTGCTCACCAGCGGCCGCGGCATTCACGGCGCGCCGATGCGCGAGACCATCGTCTTTCTGATGATGGGCGTTTCGCGCGACGCGCGGCGGCTTGCCGACGCGCAAAAGGCCCACGTCTGGGACCGGCGCTACTGGAGCCTTTTCACCGGCAAGACCGCGGTGATCGTCGGCGTCGGCGTCATCGGCATCGCCACCGCCAAGCTGCTCAAGGCGTTCGAGATGCACGTCATCGGCGTCACGCCGCACGCCGCGCGCCGCCGAAGGCTTTGACGAGATGATGCCGACTGATCGGCTCCGGGAAGCCGCCGGCCGCGCCGATTTCCTCATCAACATTCTGCCGGCGACCAAGGACAATCTCTTGCTGTTCGATCGGCGCGGTGTTCGCCGCCATGAAGCCTTCGGCCTATTACATCAGCGCCGGCCGCGGCCAGACCGTCGACGAGGCGGCGCTGATCGAGGCGCTGCGCGAACGCCGCATCGCCGGCGCCGGCCTCGATGTTTTTCAGACCGAGCCGCTGCCGCCGGACAGTCCGTTCTGGGATTTGCCGAACGCATTCGTCGCTGCCGCATCTCGGCGGTTACACCAGCGAATACGAGGATCTGATCATGCCGCTGATCATCGAGAACATGCGGCTGTTCCTCGCCGGCCGGCGAAGCGAGATGCAGAATATCGTCGCGCGCTGAGTGTGGTTTGCCCGTCATTGCGAGGAGCGAAGCGACGAAGCAATCCAGATCATCGCTCGTCGCGCTGGATTGCTTCGCTTCGCTCGCAATGACGAACGTTCTCACACCGGCGGCGTGCCGTTGGCGGCCAAGACTTCGCCGGCGAGATAGAGCGAGCCGGTGATGAGGATGCGCGGCGCCGGCGCAAGCTCGAGCTTGCCGGCGGTGGCAAGCGCGCTTTCGACATCGTCGCGGGCGATCGCCGGAATGCCGATGTTCTTTGCGATGTCGGCCAGATCCGCCGCCGGCATCGCCTTGTCCTGATGGATCGGGACGGTGATGACGCGGCGCGCCAAGCCGGAAAAATTGCGCAGAAAGCCTTCGCTGTCCTTGGTCGACAGCATGCCGACGATCAGCACCAGCGGCCGCGACACGCGCTCCTCGAGATCGGCCAGCGCGGCGGCGATGGCGCGGCCGCCATCGGCATTGTGGCCGCCGTCGAGCCAGAGCTCGCTCTCCGGCGGCAGCAAAGCCGCGAGCCGGCCCTGCGCCAGCCGCTGCATGCGCGCCGGCCAATCGACATGGATCATGCCGGCCTCGAAGGCGGACGCCGGGCAATTTCAGGCCGCCGGCGCGCAACGCCGCGATCGCCGCGCCGGCATTCTCGAACTGATGGCGCCCGTAAAGCTTTGGCGCCGGCAGATCGAGCAGGCCGTCGTCGTCCTGATAGACCAGCCGGCCGCGCTCTTCGGTCGCCGTCCAGTCTTCGCCGGCGATGCGCAGCGGCGCTTTGACGCGCGCCGCTTGCCGCTCGATCACCGCCAGCGCCTCGCGCGGCTGGCTGGCGATCACCGCCGGAACGCCGGGTTTGAGGATGCCGGCTTTCTCGGCGGCGATCGCTTCGATCGTATCGCCGAGGAAATCGCGATGGTCGAGCGACACGCGCGTGATCACGCTGGCGATCGGCTGTTCGACAACGTTGGTGGCGTCGAGCCGGCCGCCGAGCCCGACTTCGAGCAGCAGAATGTCGGCGGGATGCCGCTTGAACAGAAGAAACGCCGCCGCCGTCTCGATCTCGAACACGGTGATCGGCTCATCGCCGTTCTTGGCTTCGCATTCGGCAAGCGCGTCGGCGAGCTCATCGTCTTCGACCAATGCGCCGCCGCCAGGCTGGCCGATGCGGAATCGCTCGTTGAGCCGGACCAGATTGGGCGAGGTGTAGACGTGCACGCGTTTGCCGGCAGCTTCGAGGATGGCGCGGGCGAAGGCGATGGTCGAGCCCTTGCCGTTGGTTCCGGCGACGTGGATCACCGGCGGCAGATGCCGCTCCGGATGGCCGAGCGCCGCCAGCAAGCGTTCGATGCGGTTGAGCGACAGGTCGATGCGTTTGGGATGCAGCGCCAGCAAGCGCGCCTGGATGGCGCTGATCGGCGCTCCGCCGGAACGCGGTGCGTTCACGCCGGCGCCGGCAGGCTGATGCGCGGCTTCGCCGCCTCGGCCGGCGCTTTGAGCAAAATCCGGCACAGCCGGGCGATGGTGGCGCGCAAGTCGCGGCGATGCACCACCATGTCGACCATGCCGTGGTCGCGCAGATATTCCGCGCGCTGGAAACCTTCCGGCAGCTTCTCGCGGATCGTCTGCTCGATGACGCGCGGGCCGGCGAAGCCGATCAGCGCGCCGGGCTCGGCGATGTGCACGTCGCCGAGCATCGCGTAAGACGCGGTGACGCCGCCGGTGGTCGGATTGGTGAGCACGACGATATAGGGCTTGCGCGTCTCTTGCAGGTTCTGCACGGCGATGGTGGTGCGCGGCATCTGCATCAGCGAGAGGATGCCCTCCTGCATGCGCGCGCCGCCGGAGGCGGCGAACAGCACGAACGGGCAGCCCTTCTCCACCGCGGTATCGAGGCCCTTGATCACCGCTTCGCCCGCCGCCATGCCGAGCGAGCCGCCCATGAAATCGAAATCCTGCACGCCGACGACCACGGCAAGCCCGTCGAGCTTGCCGTAGCCGAGCTTCATGGCGTCGTTCTGGCCGGTCTTGCTGCGCGCGTCCTTGAGCCGGTCGATGTAGCGGCGCTCGTCGCGGAATTTCAGCGGATCGAGCGGCACTTCCGGCAGCGCGATGTCGAACCAGGTCTCGTTGTCGAACATCGATTTGAGGCGCGCCGCCGGGCTCATGCGCATGTGGTAGTTGGAGCCGGGAATGACGAACAGGTTCGCCTCGACGTCCTTGTAGAAGACGAGCTGACCGGTTTCCGGACATTTGATCCAGAGATTCTCCGGCACTTCGCGCCGGAGCATGCCGCGGATCTTCGGCCGTACGACGTTGGAAATCCAATTCATGTTTCTACTTCGACATCCGGCTATTCGGCACGCGCACCGCGCTTTTTATATCGCACTTCTCTGCCGTCCGGCTACCGTCGCACCCTGGCGTTGCAGCTCGCCGTCTGGAACGCGTCGGCGAAGTTTGGTATTCTGCTCCGCATACTTGTTTCACTCATGTGGGGCGCGGATGGGGCCGCCCCAAGCAATGGATTGAAAAAATGCGTGGCGGACGATTGATTTTTGTCGGGCTGTTGATGTTGGCGTTGGCGGGCTGCGGCCAAGGGCAGAAAGGCGATCCCGGTGTCACCGGGCCGCCAGGACCGCAGGGCGATCCCGGCGTCGCCGGTCCGCCTGGTCCGGTCGGGCCGCCCGGTCCGCCGGGACCGCAAGGTGAACCGGGACCGCCCAGTCCCACGCTGCGGGTCATCCGCAACAACTGCCTGGGCGGATCTTGCACGGCCTCGTGCCGCGGCGACGAAGTGCTGGTCAGCGCTTATTGCGGGCCGTCGCGAAGTCAGCCGACATTCCTCGACGAGCGGCAGGTCTCCTGCGGCATCGAGGCCAGTACCGCCAACGCGCCGGCGGTCGCGTTTTGCGTGCAGGCGCCGCCAGTGAGCTGCGTAGCGTGTAGCCTGGGTTGAGGCCAGCGAAACCCGGGATGGCCGTTGCGGCCAGTCGATCGCTCCTGGGTTTCGCATTGCTCAACCCAGGCTACGTTTATACTTACCGCGTGACCAGCGCCACGCCGAGCGCGACCAGCACGGCTGCCGCGCCCTTCTGCAGCAGGTCGCGAAAGGACAAGGTCTCGCGCGCCAGCCGCGGGAACAGCACGCTGAGCGCGACGCCAAAGGCAAACACGAACAATGTGGTCGTCGAGCTGATCGCCTGCACGATGGCGAGCGGCGCGAACATCAGCGCGTAGCGGTTGCCCAGCCCGCCGCCGAGATTGATCAGCTCGTTCGAGCCGTTGATGGTCAACAGCGCGGCCGCGTTGGCGCGCCACAGCGCGGCGAGTTGCGCCCGGTACGAGCCGATCGCCAGCAGCGCGACGCCGAAAATCGCCTCGCCGACGAACATCCAGAACGTGGTCGTCCAGAACTCGACCTTGATGGCGAAGACCTTGAAGATCAGTCCTGAAATCGCGGCCGCCGAGCCCGCAGGCGAGCATGAGCAGCGCGAGCCGCAGCTTGAAGACGCGGACGTTTTGGCCGAGGCGAACGGAGACGATCAGCGTTCCGGCTATGATCAACGCGCCGCCTTCGATTTGCACGATCGACAGCGTCTCGCCGAGGACGAAATAGCCCAGCACGTAACCGAACAGCGGCAATGGTTTGAAAGAACGGCGCGACCACCGACGCTTCCTCGAATTGCAGGGCGCGCAGATAAAACAGCGTCGCTGCCCATATAGAGAATGCCGGAAAGCACGATCAGCGCGATGCTCACGGCATCGAGCTGGAAGACCGTCGGCTCATAGAAGACGATGAACGGCAGCGTCAGCACGCCCATGAAGGCGGTGAAGAGCAAGCAGCACCGCGACGTCGCTGTGCTTGAAATATCTCTCCACCAGATATTTGTCGAAGTGCGTGGAGATGGCCCAGAGCACCGGGCCGGAAAACGCGAAGACGAGCCAGGACATTGGCCGCAGAGTCTGCCAACGGACGCCGGCAACCGCAAACGCCGAAGCCGGTTTGATGTACAAAAATTAATATTTAAGGCGGCGTGAAGCCGCGGGTTATGCCCCGGCAGGGACGCAATTTTGCCGCTCTCGGCCCTAGAGTACCGCGCGCAACGGTAACTAGGCGGATACCCATCTGTTTGGTAAGCCGGGCGTAAGGAAACTGTGCGTACGATCGCGCGGGCAGGTGTCGAAGGCGTCGGCGTAGCGGCGAGCTGGAAGCTTAAGAATGAAGAAAATCTTGGCCGCAGGCCGGACGTTGGTGGGCTTGAGGTTGGCAGGCTTGGCGTTGGGTGTGCTGGCGGGCACGCACGGCGCCGCCGCGGCCGACCTGTCGCTGGCGCCGCTTTACAAGGCGCCGCCGGCTGGAGGTGGCGCCGGTCTACAACTGGACCGGATTCTATCTCGGCGCCAATGGCGGCGGCGGCTGGGGCCACTCGTCCTGGAACGCCAATGCGACCGGCATCAATCTCTCCGGCGGCCAGGCCGGCGGCACGCTCGGCTACAACCGGCAGCTCGGCAATGTGGTGTTCGGCGTCGAGGGCGATGTCGACTGGTCGGGCTTCAACGGCACCGCTACGACGGCGGGATGCCCCGGCGGCTGCAGCACCAGCGACAGCTGGCTGTCCACGGTGCGCGGCCGCATCGGCTATTCGTTCGACCGGGTCATGCCCTACGCCACCGGCGGTCTGGCGGTCGGCGATATCCGCGCTGCGGCGCCAGGCTTTGCCGGCGGCACCTCCACCAATGCCGGCTGGACGCTCGGCGGCGGCGTCGAAGTGGCGCTGCCCGGCAACTGGAGCGCCAAGGCGGAATATCTGCGCGTCGATCTCGGCGGCTTCAATTGCACCGGCTGCAGCGCCGCGCCGCCGACCAACAACGTCTCGCTGCAGGAGAACGTGTTTCGCGCCGGCGTGAATTATCATTTCGGCTGGGGCAAATAGCGGACTGCCAGCCGGCCCTCCGGCGCAAACGCCGCCATTCCTCCCAAACATCGCTCTCCGTCTTCATAACAACTTAAGCGGGCACGGGCAGAATAAGCTCCGGCCGGATGCCTGCAATTTTAGGCAAAGCCGGCAACGAGACCGCAGGAATGAGCAGGTAACAACGCGCCGGTCCGCGCGCAGGGGCGTGGTGGGGAACGAAATGCCGACGGTCACGGCTTCCCATTTCATTCTCGATCTGCCGACGCTGCTTCGCGGTGACGTTCTTCGTCACCGTGATCGGCGGTCTGTTGCTGCTGTTCGCCTTTCTGCAAAACCGCAACACGCCGGCGCTGGCGCTCTGGGGCACCGGATACCTGGTTGGCGCCGCCGGCGCGGCGTTGCTGGTGGCGCCGCGCGGCATTGCCCAACGCTTGGTCGGTCTGCGCCGCCAATGCGCTGTTCTGCGGCGCCTACGCCTTCATGTGGAGCGGCGCGCGAAGCTTCGAGGGCCGGCGTGTCCATATCGCGCTCTTGGCCGCGGGTCCGGCGATCTGGATCGTCAGCCTTTCAGTTCGACGGCTTCGCGCAATCGATGACGGCCCGCGTCGGCCTGGTCTCCGCCATCACCGCGACCTATGCGCTCCTGGCGGCCTGCGAGCTTTGGTATGCGCGCGACCGCGATCTGATCTCGCGCTGGCCGACATTGATCCTGGTCGTCGGCCATGCCGGCTTTCTGCTGGCGCGCATACCGTTCGCGCAGTCGCTGGCAGCGCTCGGCCGTCAGCGGTCAGGCGCAGAGCGCGGTCGTGACGGTGATGGCATTCGAAGCGCTGTTCGCCGCCTTCTGCCTGCCGTTCCTGCGCGTCGCCATGTCGAAGGAGCGCGCCGAGCTCGAGCAGCGCAAAGCGGCGCTGACCGATTCGCTGACCGGCGTCGCCAATCGCCGCGCGTTCTTCGATCGCGGCGGCCCGCTGCTGGAATGGGCCGTGGCCGAGCGCCGGCCGGTCGCACTGCTGCTGTTCGATCTCGATCGTTTCAAGGAGATCAACGACACCGCCGGTCATCAGGCCGGCGACCGCGTGCTGCAGGCATTCTGCGATCTGGTCGGCGCCTCGATCCGGCCCGGCGATCTGTTCGGCCGGCTGGGCGGCGAGGAATTCGCCTATCTGCTGACGGACGCGTCGATGGCGCAGGCGCTGCACACCGCCGAGCGGTTGCGGCGCGATTTCGCGGCCATCAGCTTCCCGAGCCTGGTCGCTCAATCCGACCGTGAGCGTCGGCGTCGCCATGGCGAGCGAGGCCGGCCGCAATCTGTCGACGCTGCTGGCGCTCGCCGACCGGGCGCTCTATCGCGCCAAGGCCGACGGCCGCAATCGCGTGGCGCCGGCGCCGCTGGTCCTGGTCGAGGCCAGGGCGGCGACATCGTGCGCCGCGCCGCGGACCGGCCGGCCGTCATCCACCGCGCCGATCGCCGGCTAATCAAATTCTCCGCTCATTCCCGCGGAAGCGGGAATCCAGGGCCGGGTGCAAACAGCTGGGTCCCCGCCTTCGCGGGGACGAGCGGAATGAGAGAGCCGGTCCAATTCAATCGAATTTTGCCTAAGCAACTCGATCGCTTCGCTCGCAATGACGAAGTGGTAAGCTCGCCGCCGCGTCGAGAGGGCAAGCGGGGTGGTGAATGTCGGAAACCGCAAGCAGCACCGCGCCGCGACCGGCGCCGCATCCCTACGAACCCATTCGCGCCCTGCTGCAGGCCGGCAAGAACGACGAAGCGATCGTCAAATTGTGCGCGCTCGTCGTCACCCGGCCGGACGATCTGGCCGCCAGGCATTTGCTGTTCGATGCGTTCTTTCAAAAGCGCGAGTGGCTGCCGGCCTTGGCCCTGATCGAGGACCTGAACCGCCGGCGGCCGGATGACGCGCGCTTGCAGCAATCGATGATCGTGACGCTCTCGAACATGCAGCGCTACCGACGAGGCGATCGCGCAGGCGCATCAATACATCGTCCGCCACGGCGAAGATCCCAGCATCATCGACGTGCTCAAGGTCGCGCATTTTTATACCGGCAACATCGACGACGCCGTCCGTTATGGCCAGCGCGGCCTCGAGCTGCGCGATGCCGAGGCGTGCGCGCGGCCAGCGGCCGGCGCGGTGCGCGAGCCCACGACGCCGCCCGCGGGCCAGGACGTCATCTCATTCTCGCTCTGGGGCAGTGCGCCGTTCTACGGCTACGGCGCCATGATCAATCTGGTGCAAAGCCGCACTGTCTATCCGGGCTGGACCTGCCGGTTCTATGTCGATGCCGCGGTGCCGCGCGCCTGCGTCGGGCTTTCTCGCCGACAACGGCGCCGACGTGCGGCGGATCGAGGACGAATATCCCGGCGTCGGCCTGTTCCAGCGCTTCCTGGTGATGAATGATCCTGCGGTCGGGCGCTTCCTCATCCGCGATTGCGATGCGCGGCTGTCGCACGCCGAGGCCGACCTGGTGCGGCAATGGATCGACAGTGGCTACCCGTTCCACGTGGTGCGCGACCACGTGCTGCACAGTGAATTGATGATCGGCTGCCTGTGGGGCGGCCGCACCGATTGTGGCCTCGACATCGTCGACCTGATGCGGCGCTATTTCGCCGCCGGGCCGAACGCCAAATACGGCCAGGACCAGCGCATGCTCGGGCTGATGCTGTGGCCGCTCATTCGCAACCACTGCCTGGTGCACGACAAGCACTATCGGCTCCCGGGCGTGCACACCGTCGCGCTCACCGACCCGAAAAGCCATTTCGGCGCCGGCCATCAGAATATCGCCGCGGTGCGCGCCGAGGCGGAGCGGCTTGGGATTCCGACGGTGCTTTAGAGAGGGGGCTGCTGTTTCGCGCGAGCGCACGAATCCGCTGATCGTCACCACCGGGCTTGACCCGGTGGTCCATGCTGAGCTTAGGGAAACCCATTACGGCCGCAGCGGCAGCGACCTTGCACGTGGATTGTCGGGTCAAGCCCGGCAATGACGAGGCTGAGCTAGTGCAAATGCACCATGCTCGCTAGGTGCTGCTGTAGATAGGTCCCGCTCACGCCCGCGACGGTGACGCTGTCACTGTGGCCGAGGTCGATCACGGCGTCGCCGTGTGCGTCCGTGCTGATCGCGGCCGCCAATGCTTGCGTGTTCTGCACGTTGGCGAAGTGGTCGAGCTCGATGGTGTCGGCCTGCGGATTGAAGTTGGTGATGGTGTCGGCGCCGATGCCCGGCGCGAACACGAAATTGTCGTTGCCCGGCCCGCCGACGGTGACCGATACGGTGTTCACGGTGGCGCCGGGATTTGCCGGATCGGGCACATTGACGTTGGTATGAGTGTCGGTCGCGGTCTGACCCGGCGCCAAATTTATCTGATCGTTGCCGAGCATGAACTCAGAGACCGTGCCGTCGAAATCGGTCACTGCGGCGACAACTGGGGCAGCCGACGCGACGATGTCGGTCGGTTCGTGGCCGTCCGTTATCGTGAAGCTTCCATCATTGTTGACGGATGCCGAAGCCGTGGCCGGCGGGTCGGAGATGAGGGCGCCTGTACCACCATCACTGGTGATATCGAGGCTTCCCGTGAAGCCGTCGAGCGTAATCTTGTTGGTGTCATCTCCCACCGTTATCGTGACCACGGTGTTGCCGCCATGCTTCGCATATGAGACGTCTTCCGGGTTTATTCCGACCAAGTCGATCTTGTCCGAGACGGTCGAGCTTGTCCCCGCGAAGCCGTCTATTTTTCCCGAATAATCCAGCGCACTGGCACTGTTGCCGAAAACAAGTTCGCCGTATTTCGGCGTCTCGGCGCCGTTGTCGAACTTCACATTAACGCTCGATATGGCGTCAAACTCCAGCGTACCGCCTTGGATAGTCCCCTTACCGCCAGTGATCGCGTCGGCAACGTCAATCATGCTGCCGACGCCAGCAAAAAGCACGCCGCCCGCATTGCTGATGCTGCCACCGTCGCCGTGGACGCCGACGTCGAGAATACCGCCGCAGGTCGCCTCGAACGTTCCGGTATTGGTGATCTGATTTCCGCCGGTCTCGATGGCCAGGGTGTGGCCGTGGAGGTCGGCATTAACCGTGCCTTCGTTCTTGAACGTCAAATCACCGGTGCCGTCGCCGATCGCGCCGGCGCCAGAAATGGTGTTGTCGACGTTGTCGAGCTTGTTGGCGAACTCTGAATCGGACACGCCGACAATCTGGTCGGTGGAGCCGTCGAGAGTGATCGCGCCGCCACCGTTGAGCGTCACCGTTCCGGAAATGAGCAGATCGGTGATCGCATCGCCATCGACGTTGATGGTGCCCAGATTGTGGATGGTGCCGAGGAGCTCAAGATTGGCGCCTGAATCGACATTGACGTAGCCGTCGACCGTCACGGCGTGGCTATGTGAGCCATCGAACACGCTCGTGTTCGGGTCATCATCGCCTCTGATCGCGACGATTTCGATCATGCCGCCGTTGCTGGAGGTCGGATCGTCGCTGAGGAGAGTTCCGCCTTTGATCGTTGCATCGAACAACTTCACGGCGGTTTGTGGGTAATCTTGTTGCGGCGTCAGCCCTTCGGCGGACGCATCGATCATGCCGCCGCGATTATCGTACGTGCCATGAAGATCGAGCACGCTGGCGGCGGTCGCCTCCAGCGTGCCGGTATTGGTGACGGTGTTCTCGCCGGTATTGATGACCAGCGGATTGTGGGCTCCGCCTTCTGAGTTGACGGTGCCGTTGTTGATGAACGTCAGGGAGTTGTCGCCGGTGCCGATATTGCCGCCGCGCGAGCCGTAATGAAGCTGTCGTTGGTCAGCGTGCCGCCGCCATCGCCGCCACCGATAATTTCGGTGTGGATTCCCTCCAGTGCGACGTACCCGTCGCCCTTAAGCGTGACGTCGCCGTCGATCACCAGCGCCGAGCCTTTGTGGCCGGTGTCGGCCTGGTCGAGTTCGATGACGCCGCCATCGAGGTCGATGTGGCCTTCAACCGCGAGCTGGGCGCCGGCCTCCACCTGCATGTAGCCGGTGACTGTCACGGCTCCACTCGTCTCGCCGTCCAGCGTGCTCGTGCCGTCGACGACCTGGATCGCGCTGCCGGCAAATGGGCCGCCGCCGGTCGCGAGCGTGCCGCCAATGACTGTGGTGTCGTCCAGATAGAGTATGGACCCGGTCGTCGTCTCGCCGACATCGACGGTGCCGGGGTCCGACATATTCACGGTCACGTCTTTGAGAGTCGCTGTACCTTCGGCGTCGAGCGCGCTGCCGTCGTCTAGGTTAATCGTGCCGTCAATGATCCGGGCGCCGTTTTCAAGCTCGATCAGACTGTGATGCTCGGCGTTCATGACGCCGGACGCGTTCCTGACCGTCGCGCCGTCGAACAGCAGCGTGCCGTGATGGTCGGCGTCGAACGTGCCCTGATTGCGGACACTGTCGCCCAGGAATTCAACCTGGGAGTTATCGCCGTCGGCGAGGATCTCGCCGCCGCTCCTGTTGTGAACGTGGGCGTCGAGCTCGATGGTGCCGCCGAGCGTCGCATCCATATGCCCGGTGTTGCGGACCGGACCGGTCACATCCGCGGTGCCGCCGTCCGCCGTCAGCGTGCCGTGGTTGATGAAGACGCCGTCTTTCTCGGCACTCGGGGAGCCGTCGCCGATCGAGAGGAACGAGCCGGCGCCGACCGAGATCAGGCCGCCTGTTTCGTTGGTGACGCCGCCCGGCTGGCCGTCGCTGACGAAGCCGTCGCCGATGACTGCATTCTCGCCGTTCGATATTGCGACCGTGCCGTAGTTCTTGAACCAGCTGGTCGGAATGATGTCGAGTTCGCCGCCGCTGAAGTCGGCGTTGATTTGGCCGCGATTGGTGAAGAAATCCGGCTGAATGGTGAAGGTATCCGCCGACTCGGCGTTGATGGTGGCGTAGCTGACGACGACATCATGCGTCGAGGTCGTCGCGTAGAATTGGGTAAAGATTCCGCCGGCGCCGACCAGATTGATTGTCAGGTCGGAGCCCAGCGTCAGAGTCGTGCCCTCGCCCGTCGGGTCGACCTGCCACAAAAGGCTGGAGCCGCCGTCTGCATTGCTGCCGATATTGATGACGCCGTGGTTGAGGGTCTCGGTGCCTTCGGCAAAAATCGCACTGGCACGGCCTGTATCGTTGATCGTCCCGACAACAGAGCAATCGTCTGACAGCGTGACATAGAGCGCGGCGTCGCCCTTGAGCGCGATGACGCCGTCATTGTGGATGCTGTCTTGCAGCGTCAGCGACGTGCCATTGTTGACCAGAACATGGCTGTCGCGGGCGATTGTGACGTCTTTGAAGGTGCTAGCGCTTGTTTCGTCGTCGCCGCCGGCCACCGTTTCGATCAGGCCGTGGTCGCGGGTCTCGAGCGTGCCGCCGACGATGGTGGTGTCGAACAGGTTGACCACCGCGTTGCAGCCAGTCGCAGCGAGCGTGCCGCCGTCATTTGCGACGAAGGTGTGCTCAAGATTGACCGTGCTGTGATGGCCATGGGCCCCGATCGTGCTGGCGCCGGTATTGGTGATGCAGTCATCCGCAAGCGTGACGATGCCGCCGTCCGTCGCCGTGATGAAACTGTCGTGCTTGTTGATGATTTCCGAATGGTCGATCTTGATCAGGCCGCCGAGCGACGCGTCGATCGTGCTACCGTGCTTGTTGGCGATCTTGTCGTCGTCGAGGATGATGGTGCCGAAATCGGTGGCGAGGATCTCGGCGCCGTGTTTGTTGGTGACGCTGTCGTGGCAGAACGAGACGACGCTCTCGCAGCCCTTGGCTTCGACTTCGCCACTGCCGTGATTGAGGAATTTGGAGTTGGTGACCTCCACCGCACCCGCGTCCTTGGCCAGCACAAGCCCGGTATTGCCAATGAGGTCGCAAGTGAGAATCACCGCGCTGCACAGGCCGATCGCTTCGATCGTGCCGGTGTTCTTGAGCAAAGAATGAGTGATCCGGATCGTGCCGAAGCGCTCGGCGTCGATCATGCCGCCGTTGCGCACGAACGAGTCGTCGATGTTGACGAGGCCGCCGTCCTTGGCGTCGATCTCGCCGCCGGATTGATTGTCAATCTTGGCGTGGTCGACGCACACCGAGCCGCAATCTGCCGCCTGCAGAGTGCCGGCATTGGTCAGGCCGCTGTCCTTGATGAGGATTTGCGCACCGTGGCCGATGGCGCCGATAGTGCCGCCGCTGTTGTCGATCGAGGTCTTGAAGAACGACAGCGTGCCAAAACGGCCCGCTTGCATGTCGCCGCCCGCGTCGTTGGTTACGGTCGCGTGTCGGAAGTCGATCTCGCCGCCATCCTTGGCGAGCGCGACGCCTTGATTGGTGAAGGTGGCGCCATCGGAGAACAAGATTTCTGAGCCGTCGCCGGCAGCCGCGAGCCTGCCTTCGCCGCCGAATCCCACCTGGTTGGAGACGTCGACGCCGTCAAAATTGATTGTACCGCCGTCCACGGCGGCGACGCGACCGAAGTTGAAAAGCGCGGCACCATCGGAAAAGGTGATATCCGATCCTTCGCCAACGGACCTGATCCGGCCGGGTACGAACGTCCCGTCGTCGTCGCTGAGATTATTTATGACCGTGACGCCGTTGACCGAAATATTGCCCCCATCCCTGGCGGCCAAACGGCCATTATTGAAAAGCTGTACGAACGTGTCGTCGGTACCGGTGGTCAAGGTGAGCGTACCGCCCAAGGACTTGATCACCCCGTCATTCGTGCTGAGGCTTGCGATCTGAATGGCGAGATTATCGTCGCTGCCGACCTTGATCTTGCCGTGGTTTTCGAAACTGCCGAGCGCGAGTGTGCCGGACCCCGTCAACGTCGCCTGCGTGTCAATAATTGTCAGCGAGTTCGCCGCCTGATCGCCGGACGTAGTGACGGTGTACTTGCCGGGCAGGTCGATGATGGCGTTGAGCTCTGACGTCGGCACGCCGAGCGACCAGTTCGAGCCGATCGTCCAGCTGCCGCTCCGATCTTCGGGCGTCAGCGAAAACGGGAGTGGCCCAAGCCACTCGTCGCCGATCAGCACGATCTCGGCCTGCCCGCCGTGGTCGACCACGGCGAAACTGTTGGAGCTATAGTGGCCGTGGACCGAGATCGTTTCTTCCGCGGTCTCTCCCTTGAAGATCGTCAGGAAGCCGTTATTCCAGACCGCTGTCTCGTTCGCCGAGAAAGCGATGTCGCCGAGCACGATCCCGTCGCGTCCTGCAAAGCCGGTGATGACGCCGCCGTAGCTACCGTTGCCGCTGTTGCCGCCGAGCGACTGCATGAGCACGAGTGTGCCGGTGCCAGCGAAGTTGACGTCTTCCTCGAAAAGGCGGGCAAACGACGCCGTGCCGTCGCTGGAAATCTGAACCGAACCGCCGTCGAAGACATTATCGAGCACATCCAGGATGCCGCCGTTGGTCGCCTCCATCAGCGCATTGTTGCTGAAGGTGTTGCCAGTCTCGACGAACAGCGTCTGGCCGTTGATATCGGCATTGATGGTGCTGCCGATGTCGTTGATGAACGTCAGCGCGCCATCGTTCTGGCCGATCTGGCCGGCGCCCGCGATAGTGTTGCCCTGGTTGTCGAGAGTAACGGTGTTGCCGGCGAAGCCCTGGCCCACTAGGCCCGCGACGATGTCCTGCGCGCCGGCGCCGCCTTCGAGCAGGATCGTGCCGTGGCCGGCAAGGATCGGGTCGGGTTGGTTGAAATAGAGAATGGTCTTGCTGCCCGTGGACGCAAGAGCGATCGTGCCGTTGTTCTCGATCTCGAACGGGCTCGCCAGCGCCAGCGAGCTGTTGTCGTTCACAACGATGGTGCCGCCCGCATCAATGATGAGGCTTGGCACTGAGATATTGTGGCTCGGGCCGTTGGCAGTGTTGATCGTGTTGGCGGTGCCGCTGACCGTTTCGATCTCGCCGCCGGCGCCGACATGCACGATGCCCTGGAGGATCGAGCCATTGTCGAGCACGAGGTGCGACACAGAATCTTCCGACGTCGAGCCTACGAAGATCGTGCCGTCGACGATATTGCCGTGGCTGTCGGTGATCGAATTGATGATGGTGGCATTCTCGACCGTGATAATGCCGCCCTTGACGGCCTGAATGGTGCCGGCGTTGACCGCGTTCTCCGCGATCAGCACCGTGCCTTCATGCCCGGCGGTAAGCGTACCGAAGTTTGCAAGGCCGCCACCGGTGAAAATCACCGAGCCGTCTTGCACATTGAGACTTCCGCCGCTTGCGATCGTGGCCGGGCCGTTGATGACCATCACCGGCGGATCGCCGTCGACATTGATCGTGCCGCCGTCAAGGAGGCCGCCGGTATTGAGTATTCCACCTGTGACATCGAGTGTGGCGCCGGCATCGACCGTCAGGAAGCTGATGGTCGTGTCGCCGAGATTAGGAGGATAGGTCACCGAGCCGGACTGAACGATAACCTGATCGATCGACGAATTCGGCGCCTGGCCGGTGTTCCAATCCCCCAGGTTGGTCGGCCAGTTGCCAGTCCCGTTCCAGATGAAGATGGTCGGCGGCGGCGTCGGACCGCCATTCGTGTGCGTCGGATTTGGATTCTGCCCGGGAAACACCGGGACGAATGTGCCCGGGCCCAGCGGCCCCGATGGCGGGTTGAAGGTGGGGCCGATGAACGCAACGTTGGGGAATTGCGGCAGGCCGCCGTTTCCGGGAAACAGTTGCAGCTGGATCTTGAACAAATCAGGCGGCGTGCTGCTGCCCGGGACGCCGGGTGTCGATTGCGGATTGGTCGTGCCGTTGAACGAATTGATGATCTGCGTGAGATCGTCGAAGAAATGCCGATCCTCGAAGAGTTTTGAATTTGTGATCGGCTCAAGCCGCACCAGCGGCGGCAAGCCGGGGCCCTGCGGCTCGAAGTAGGCGATGTATTCGGAACTGTCCAACAGATAGAACACCTGGCCGAAGGTCGGCGAGGCCGGATCCTGGTCGATGAAGGCGATGCGGCCGAGATGGTGACTGCCGTCCAAATCCTCGTGCAGAAATGCCGACCAGACATGGCCGAGATTGGCATTGATGACGGTGCGTTCGCTCTTGAACAGACCGACGGTGCCGCGGATGCCCATGGTCGCCACGGGCGTGGCGATCCGCATGCCATCGCCGGTGTGAGCAACCTGTCCGGCGACGAACGCGAACGTGCCCTCGACCAGGGTGAACAGCGCGTTGTTCGGCGCGCCGGCGACGTCGTAGGTGTATTCGTTGACCGCCATCCGGGTGTTGGCGACCAGGTCGAGCGCGGTGCCGTCGGGGAAGGCGATGCCGCAGGAGGAATTGGCGCCGGTCTCGATGACGTCGCTCTTGTGGACCGCGTCGCCGACATGGAGCGTGACCGCGGTGCCGTTGCGCAGCACGGTGACGTTGCCGACAACTTTTTGCACCTTGCCGATGGCATCGGGCGGCAGCGCCGGCTGTCCGGCCTGCGCATAATGTCCGGGCGTCGGCGAGCCGGCCAACAGATCGACCAGGTCGCCGGAAAGATGCGCGCCATTCGGCGCGTACAAGGCCGGGTGCTTTTCGCTCGCGAAATAGTCGGGAACGATATGACGATGACCGTCTTGGTCGGTCAGGGTCAGGTCGGGACCGGATCGTCGCGAAATGCCCACGGAACAGCAGTTCCGCATCAGGGATGTCGATTCGGTCCGGGTGCGATGCGTCGAAATGGAAAACAGACGCACCAATGCCGTAGCCGCCCTCGGTCGAGGACCCATAAGCCATTTCGTGCTCCCCGCCGCGCCCCCATCCGAGCGCGAACGATTGGCCGACCCCGATTCAGGCTTGCGCGCCGTCACCCTTTTCGCTGGGCCCCAATGCTCGGCGCGCATGGCCTACAATGCGATATTCCGGCCTCGATCCGCAAGAACATCGTAAATAAAGCGTGAATCGGCCGTCGCCAGTCCACTATTATTGAGCAAGTTCAAATGGGTTGGCTTGGCTCGGCGGCGGTGAAAAGCTCCGCCATTGGCCCGACCGGGGATCCTTGCCGCGACATTGAAAAATCGGGGAAAAATCGACAATGACCGAGCGCTCGAGCGCGCTACTGACCGACCTCTACCAGATCAACATGATCCAGGCCTATCTGGACCATGGCGAAACCGAAGACCGCGGTTTTCGAGCTGTTCGTCCGCAACCTGCCGGCCCGCCGCGGCTTTCTCGTCGCCGCCGGGCTGGAGCAGGCCCTGCTCTATCTCGAATCACTGCAGTTTTCCACCGCGGAGATCGAGTGGCTCAAGAGCACCGGGCGTTTCCGGGCAAACCTCATCGATTATCTCGCCGCCTTCCGCTTCACCGGCGACGTCCACGCCATGCCCGAGGGCACGGTGTTTTTCGCCAACGAACCGATCTTGCGGGTGACCGCGCCGCTGCCGCAGGCGCAATTCGTCGAATCGCGCCTGATCAATATCTTGCACTATCAAATCCTGATCGCCGCCAAGGCCGCGCGCGTGCATGCTCGCCGCGCCGAACAAAGTCCTGGTCGATTTCGGCTTCCGCCGCGCGCACGGCGCCGAAGCCGGTCTGATGGCGGCGCGGGCAAGCTACCTCGTTGGCTTCGCCGGCACCGCGACCGTGCTTGCCGGACAGGAATTCGGCATTCCGATCTACGGCACCATGGCGCATTCCTTCATCGAGTTGTTCGACGACGAGATCGCAGCGTTCGCGGCGTTCGCACAGTCGCGGCCGGACAATCTGGTGCTGCTGATCGACACCTACGACACCGAAGCCGCCGCGCGGAAAGTCGTGGCGCTGGCGCCGAAACTCAAGGAAGCCGGCATTATCATTCGCGCCGTGCGCCTCGACTCCGGCGACCTGGTCGCGCTGTCGCGCAGCGTGCGCGCCATCCTCGATGCCGGCGGCTTGCGCGACGTGACCATCTTCGCCAGCGGCGGCCTCGATGAGGATTCGCTCGCCGACTTTGCGCGCGAGCGAATGCGCCGATCGACGGGTTCGGCATCGGCACCAGCCATGACGACGTCGTCCGACGTGCCGGCGCTCGATGTTGTTTACAAACTCCAGGACTATGCCGGCATCGCGCGGCGCAAGCGTTCGGCGAACAAGGCCACCTGGCCGGGACGCAAGCAGGTCTGGCGGCGCTACGGCGCCGAACGGCCGCATGGCCGGCGACACGCTTTCGCTCGAAGCGCTGCCGTTTCCACAAGCGCACGAACGGATGGCGAGCCGCTGCTGCAACTCGTCATGCAGAACGGCCGGCGCGTGCAGCCGCCGTCTTCGCTCGATGACATCCGGCGTCACGCCAAGAGTGAGCTTGAACGACTGCCGGAGCCGCTGCGCCGGCTCGAGCCGGGCGCCGGCTATCCCGTTGAGGTCGCGAGCGAACTTGCGGATCTGGCGGCGGAGATCGACCGCCGCATGCTCGGCGAACCGCAAGGCGGATCGCAAAGACCTTAACCAGATATTCGCCCTCGTCCGCTTGCCAGGTGCGGCAATGTTCCCAAAACTGGTTCCCGCCTATGGGCTTACGGCGACGCAGCGATAAGTGTGTGCAACGCACAAAATCGTTGACTCCTGAAAAAAGAGGGCGGAGATTACAAAAACGTAAACAGTGACAAGGCCACCGAAGCTCGTAAGCCCATGCGTCATCAAACGGTCGTGCCGCCGTCAAGCCTGCCCTCGCTGATGATGCCCTGCCCGGTGTGCGCAGGCCGCATGGTCTACAACACCAAACGGCCGATCTCCTCCGAAGTCGAAGACACCGTCTATGCCTGCCGGCGCTGCGGCGCCGAACTGATCCGCACCTCGGTGCGTTCGGCGGCGCGACAAGAGCGCCGAAGCGGCTTAAGCTCGTCATTCCGGAGCGCCGACGCAGCGGCGAGCCCGGAATCCATAACCACAACAGGTCGCGAAGCTGGGCTCGGCAGACATTCCTGCAGCGATCAGCGGATTATGGATTCCGGGCTCGCGACTTTGTCGCGCCCGCGGAATGACGAGCTACGCCAAGCCCATCTGCCGCAGCCGCGCGCGGCCGACGAAGCCGTACGGATTGGCCATCGTCTCGAACAGCTCGAAGTGATTGTAGCCTTCGGCGACCAGAAGCTCGGCCGTCTTTCCCTTGGCCTTGAGCGCGGCGAAAAAGTCGCGCGATTGGCGCTGGAATTCCGGCGTCTCGCAGGTGCCATAGGCGAGCATGAGCGGCGTGTTGATGCCGTCGATATGGCGCTGCGCGCTCAAGGCTTCTTCCATCGCGTCGGTGAATTTCACATAGGCCGAGCGGGCCGAGCGCCGCACCGGCTCGAGATCGTACATGCCGCCGACCAGGAGCGCGCCCTTGCAGAAATCCGGCGGCAGATTGTTGGCGCGCCAGCCGCGCGACAGCGCGCAGGCGGCAAGATGCGCGCCGGACGAATGCGCGGAAACAAAGAAGCGGTTGCGGTCGCCGCCGAAGCTTTCGGCGTTGCTCCAGGCCCAGGCGATCGCGCGGCTGACCTGCTCGGCCATCGGCATCAGATCGCCGCCGCTTTGGCCGACATTGATGAAATCGATGATCACGGCATGCGCGCCGGCGCCGACGATCGCTTCGGCGGTCAGTGCGGTTTCCGCGGCGCTGCCGCGGAGCCAGGCGCCGCCATGGACGAACACATTGACCGGCGCGCCCCCACTGTTCGCTGCCGCGCTAGCGGGGGAGGGGCGGTGCGATAGATATCGAGCCGCTCGTGCTCGCTCGGTCCGTAGGCGATGCGCTGCGGCGCGCCGAGAATTTTTCGCGCCGTCTCGCTCGCGGCGGCGATGCGCGCCAGGACGAGATCGCGGTTCGGCGCATAGACCAATTGATCATAGGCGTCGTCGAGCGCCTTCTGGTCCATGTCGCGCCAGACCAGCGGGCCGCGTATCGGGTGCTGTTTGTTGCATGAACGTCTCGTATGCTTGACTTCAGATTCGCTCGTCCCCGCGAAGGCGGGGACCCGAGCGCTGCGACTTCCCGCCTGCGCGGGAATGAGCGGAAATATTATCCTAAATTCAGCTCCTTGAAGAAGTCGTTGCCCTTGTCGTCGATGACGATGAAGGCCGGGAAATCGACCACTTCGATGCGCCAGATCGCTTCCATGCCGAGCTCGGGATATTCCACGGTCTCGACTTTCTTGATGCAATGCTCGGCGAGGTTCGCCGCCGTGCCGCCGATCGAGGCGAGATAGAAGCCGCCGTGTTTCTTGCAGGCCTCGCGCACGGTCGCGGCGCGATTGCCTTTGGCCAGCATCACCATCGAGCCGCCGGCGGCCTGGAAATCGGCGACGAACGAATCCATGCGGCCGGCCGTGGTCGGCCCGAACGCGCCGGAGGCATAGCCCTCCGGCGTCTTCGCCGGGCCGGCATAATAGACCGGATGGTCTTTGAAATAATCCGGCAGCGGCTCGCCGCGTTCCAGCCGCTCGCGCAGTTTGGCGTGCGCGGCGTCGCGCGCCACGATCATCGGGCCGGACAGCGACAGCCGCGTCTTGATCGGATATTTGGACAGCTGCGCGAGGATCTCCCGCATCGGCTTGTTGAGGTCGATCTTCACCACCTCGCCGCCGAGCTTCGAGGTGTCGATCTCCGGCAGATACTTCGCCGGATTGTGCTCGAGCTCCTCCAGGAACACGCCGTCGCGGGTGATCTTGCCGAGCGCCTGGCGGTCGGCCGAGCACGACACGCCGAGCCCGATCGGCAGCGAGGCGCCATGGCGCGGCAGCCGGATCACGCGCACGTCGTGGCAGAAATATTTGCCGCCGAACTGCGCGCCGACGCCGAGCGACTGCGTCATCTTCTGGATCTCGTGCTTCCATCTCGTGGTCGCGGAAAGCGTGGCCGTCCTCGGAGCCGTGCTCCGGCAGCGTGTCGTAATATTTGCAGGAGGCGAGCTTGACCGTCTTCATCGTCATTTCGGCCGAGGTGCCGCCGATGACGATGGCGAGGTGGTAGGGCGGGCAGGCGGCGGTGCCGAGCGTCAGCACCTTTTCTTTCAGGAACGCCAGCAGGCGCTCGCGCGACAGGATCGACGGCGTCGCCTGGAACAGAAACGCCTTGTTGGCCGAGCCGCCGCCCTTGGCGATGAACAAAAACTTGTAGGCGGCGTCGGCGTCGCCCGCGCCCTCGGCATAGATTTCCACCTGCGCCGGCATGTTCGAGCGCGTGTTCTTCTCCTCGAACATCGAAAGCGGCGCGAGCTGCGAATAGCGCAGATTGCGCTTGAGATAGGCGTCGCGCGCGCCTTCGGCGAGCGCCGCCTCGTCGCCGCCGTCGGTCCAGATCAGCCGGCCCTTCTTGCCCATGATGATGGCGGTGCCGGTGTCCTGGCACATCGGCAGCACGCCGCCGGCGGCGATGTTGGCGTTCTTGAGGAAATCGAAGGCGACGAACTTGTCGTTGTCCGACGCTTCCGGGTCCTCGACGATGTGCTTGAGCGCTCGCCAGATGCGCGGGGCGAAGGAGATGATTGATGTCGGTGAAGGCGGCCTCGGCGAGCGCGCGCAACGCCTCGCGCGGCACCACCAGCACCTCCTCGCCCAGGACGCTTTCGACCCGCACGCCCTCGGTGGCGATCTTGCGGTACGGCGTCCGGTCCTTGCCGAGCGGAAACAGCGGCGTGTGCTTATACGGCGGCGTCGGGTGGGCGGTGAGGGGGGCGTTCATGGGATGCCAATGTGCTGGTTTGCGTCTTCAAATAGTCCGGTCAGAAGCAATCTTCCAGGCGGTTGATGCCTGGATGTTGGCATAGCGGGCATCGAACTCGGCCGAAGCTTTATCGCCGGGCACAATCAGCATGCATTGAACCACCGAGCGCGATAGTGCGTATCATCTCAATGGAGTATTGTTGCGATGGCAACATGGGGTGCTGACGCGTCACGGTTTTGCGACCGACAGCGATCTTTTGGACTGAACGACTGGGCTGATTTCACGGGCAACATCGACAACTGGGGCGACGCTCCAAGGGGAAATATGGCGAGCCGGCAATGGTTTATCGGCCGGGGCGGCAAGCAGGAGGGTCCGTATCCGGATGAGCGGCTGCGTGAACTGATTGCCGGCGGCAGCGTCGCGGCGGACAACCCTGGTGTGGACCCAAGGCATGAGCGCCTGGGCCAAGGCCTCGGAGGTGCCGGGCTTGATGTTCGGCGCGCCGCGGCCGCCGGCGCTGACGCCGGGGTCGACTCCAGCGGTCGGCTACGCCACCGATGCCACCGGGCCGCTATCGACCCATGTCCGGGTCTGGCCGCTATTCGGCCGGGCCATCGTCGTTTTGATCGCGCAGCTCACCATCATCCCCGCGCCCTGGGTGGTGCCGTGGTTCTATCGATGGTTTGTCGATCAGATCGACTTTCCCGGGCAGCAGCGGGTGACGTTCGAGGGCAAGCCCGGGGACATCTGGTACATCTTCATCTTGAACGCGCTGCTCGGCTATGCCGGATACATCTATAACGGCCTGCAGCTTCTGGCTTTGCCGCTGAGCGTGCTCTTCCTGTTCATGATCCTACGGTGGTTTTTGCGTAATCTGGCATGGGACGGCCAAACCACCAACTCAACTTCACCGGAAGCTACTGGCCGCTGCTCGGATGGTACTTGCTGCTGCTTGTTTCCTTCATCTCCATCATCGGGTGGGCATGGGTCTCCACCGCATGGACGCGGTGGATGTGCAGGAACATCTCCGGCTCCAACGGCAATTGGTGTTTACCGCCAGGGTGGCGGCTATCTATGGCGCGTGCTGGTGTTGGGCATTACCTGCGTCTTCCTCATCCCAATCCCGTGGACCATGTGCTGGTTCACCCGCTGGCTGATCTCGCAATTTGCGCTGGTTGAGCGAACGCACGAGGGCTGAGGCATCCATGAACGGCGCAGCCCATGGAGGGCGTGCGATCTCGCTCCCGCCTGCGCCGCTCGTCGCAGGCGGGGAGAGGCGGCTCACCCACGCTTGTTCCGCAGCACGACGCAGGCGCCGCCGGCGGCGATCAGCTTGGCGCACAGCTTGTCGAGTGGCGTGCGGTTGTCGTCGGCGATGCGGATGATGGTGCGCGCGGCCGCGCCCATTCCGGGCAACCGTCCGCGCAGCACGATCGGCTCGCGGTCCCCGATCAGCGCCGCGTATTGCTTCTGTAAGCTTCGATAGGTCGCCCAGGCGAGGCTTTCCGACCAGTTCGATGTGAGCTGTGCGCCCCAGCGCGGGATGTAGGCGGCGATGCGCTGCGCCTCTCCTTTCGGCGCCAGGATCAGATTGGCGAGCCGGGCGCAGGGCACGCCCTGCGGGATCGTCGTCTCGGCATTTTGCGGCGGCGACGGCGACGCCCACTCGTCGGCGGTCCAGCCAGTGACGATGGCGACGTAGTTTCGCGTCTCGCCGGGCAACGCGCGGTGATTGGCGAGCCAAGCGCTGACCCGCCCGGGGCCGGCATTATAGGCCGCGGCCGCGAGGCCGAGATTGCCGAACTGGTCGCGCAGTTCGCGCAGATACTCCGCCGAATGACGCAACGCCTCGATCGGATCGAACGGATCGGCGAGGCCGTGCCAGCTGGCGGTGCGCGGCATAAATTGCGCGATGCCTTCGGCGCCCTTGGGGCTCACGGCCAGCGCATTGAAGCGGCTCTCCTGCCAGATCACGCGGGCGAAGAATTCGACCGGCAATGAATTTTCCGCCGCCGCTTCCTCGACGGTGCGGCAGATGTCTTCCGCGCTCGGCGGACTTGGCGTCGCTTGCGGGTTTTGCGCGGCCGGCGACTGTGGCGCGGACGTGTCGACCGGCTTAGTCGCCGTGGCGAGCGCGTCGACCGCGGCCGGCTCGTCCGCGGCCGGTGGCGTCGCGCCGGCCTGCCCATGCGCGGGCGCGACGCCAAGCGCAAGCACAGAAGCCAGCAACGGTCCGGCGAATCGGATCATGCGGACCTAAACGCGTCAGTTCTATAAAAGGTGCCGACGCGGGTTGCACCCAGCGTCAGCCTGCGGCTCCGGCTCGAAGTAGCCGGCCCGACAACGGGCACGCTGACACGTGGAATACTTCCACGAAGTAAATCCCGGATGACGCTTTTGATGATCCGGGGCTATGACGCCTCAGCCACCGATGCCCTTGCCCTTGAGCGCCGCGCCGATCTCGTCGAGAACCTTCGGATCCTCGATCGTCGCCGGCATGGTCCAGCTGTCGCCGTCGGCGATTTTCTTGATGGTGCCGCGCAAGATTTTTCCCGAGCGGGTCTTCGGCAGCCGGCCAACGATGATGGCGAGCTTGAACGCCGCCACCGGGCCAATCTTGTCGCGAATGAGCGCGACGCACTCCTTCTCGATCTCGGTCGGCGGCCGGTTGACGCCGGATTTGAGCACGATGAAGCCGCATGGCACTTCGCCCTTGAGGTCGTCCTTGATGCCAAGGACGGCGCATTCGGCGACGTCGATGTGTGAGGCGAGCACTTCCTCCATGCCGCCGGTCGAGAGCCGGTGGCCCGCGACATTGATGATGTCGTCGGTGCGGCCCATGACGAAGAGGTAACCGTCGTCGTCCTTGAAGCCGGCGTCGGAGGTTTTGTAATACCCAGGAAATTCCGCGAGGTAGCTTTCCTTAAAGCGCTCGTCGGCCTGCCACAGCGTCGGAAGACAAGCCGGCGGCAGCGGCAGCTTGACGACGATCGAGCCCATCTTGTTTGCCGCGACCTCGCGACACGCTTCGTCGACGACGCGCACGTCGTAGCCGGGCATCGCCACGGTCGGCGAGCCGTGTTTGATAGGCATGATGCCAAGACCGACCGGATTGCCGGCGATCGCCCAGCCGGTTTCGGTCTGCCACCAGTGATCGATCACCGGCACGTGCAGCATCTTCTCGGCCCATTCGAGCGTCGCCGGATCGGCGCGCTCGCCGGCGAGGAACAGCGTGCGGAATTTCGACAGATCGTATTGCGCCAAGAGCTTCCCGTTGGGGTCTTCTTTCTTGATAGCGCGAAATGCGGTCGGCGCCGTGAACAGCGCGGTGGCGCCGTGTTCGGAAATAACCCGCCAGAATGCGCCGGCGTCCGGCGTGCCGACCGGCTTGCCTTCGTAGAGGATCGAGGTGCAGCCGTGAATGAGCGGCGCGTAGACGATATAGCTGTGGCCGACCACCCAGCCGATGTCGGAGGCGGTCCACCACACCTCGCCCGGCTCGAGGCCGTAGAGATTTTTCATCGACCATTTGAGCGCGACCATGTGACCGCCATTGTCGCGCACCACGCCTTTGGGCCGGCCGGTCGTGCCCGAGGTGTAAAGAATATAGAGCGGATCGGTCGCCGCGACCGGCACGCAGTCATAGACCGAACGGGCATGGATCAATGCGTGATCGCGCACGCTTGCCCAATCATGATCGCGGCCGGCGATCATCGCCGCTTCGGCTTGCGGCCGCTGCAGGATCAAGCAAGCGCCGGGCTTGTGCGCGGCAAGGGTGATCGCCTCGTCGAGCAGCGGCTTATAATGCACAATGCGGCCGGGCTCGATGCCACAGCTGGCGGAAAGGATCACTTTCGGCTTGGCATCGTCGATGCGGGTTGCCAATTCGCGTGCGGCAAAGCCGCCGAACACCACCGAATGGACGGCGCCGATGCGGGCGCAGGCGAGCATGGCGATCACCGCCTCCGGCACCATCGGCATGTAGAGGATGACGCGGTCGCCTTTGCCAACGCCGAGGTCGCGCAGCATGGCGGCGAGCACCTGCGTCTCGGTCAATAGGCGATGATAGCTGATGGTGCGCTTTGAGCCGGCGAGCGGTGAATCATAGATGATGGCCGTCTGCTCGCCGCGTCCGGCCTTCACCTGGCGGTCGACCGCATTGAAGCAGGTGTTGCACACGCCGCCGGGAAACCAGCGGCCATAAACGCCGGCCTTGGGGTCGAAGATCGCTTTCGGCGTTTCGAACCAGTCGATGTCAGCGGCTGCCTCGGCCCAGAAGCCTTCCGGATCGCGCTGCCAGCGCGCATAGACCTCGTGGTAGCGGCTCGAACGGGCGTCCATGGCGCGTATCCTCCCACCTGCTCCCTCTCCGCGTTTACAGGGAGAGGGTTGGGGTGAGGGGGCGCGTCGCTTGGCTCACTGTGGCGGACGCGGCCCCTCACCCGGATTGCTCCGCAATTCGACCTCTCCCCGCGGGCGGGGAGAGGTGAGTTTCATCGCGCATTCTCAACCTCATCGCGACCAATGCAAGCCGTGTCGCGGTCGCGGTTCGGCCATGCATCACAAAGCTGGCGCAGAGCGCCGCGCTTTGATCTATGTCACGGAACCCTTCGTCGGCAACGCACGCGCACCGTGATCACCGATCCGCTGTTCTATCTCCTTGCTGTACCCGCGGTGACGTTCCTTGGTCTGAGCAAGGGCGGCTTTGCCGGGCTCGGCATGCTGGCGACGCCGCTCCTGGCACTGGTCGTGCCGCCGCTCGAGGGCGCAGCGATCCTGTTGCCGATCCTGATCATCCAGGACGCGATCTCGGTGTGGACCTATCATCGGGCGTGGAGCGCCTGGAATTTGAAAGTGCTGTTGCCCGGCTCGGTGCTCGGCGTCGGCGCCGGCTGGCTGTTCGCGCGCTCGTTCTCCAATGCCGCCATCGAGCTGACGGTCGGCTCGATCGCGCTCGTCTTCGTCGTCTATATGTGGCTCGGCCCGCGGCTGCGCGCTTATCTCGGCCGGCCTGAGGCCAAGGCACGGCGCCCGCACGCCGCCATGGGCGTACTTTGGGGCGCGCTGTCCGCCTTCACCTCGACCTTGATCCAGGTCGGCGCGCCGCCGTTTCAGATCCATATGCTGCCGCAGCGGCTCGACAAGTTCACCCTAGTCGGCACCACGGTGATTTTCTTCACCATCCTGAATTGGATGAAAGTTGTTCCGTATTTTGCCCTGGGCCAGTTCTCGGCGCGCAATCTCGCCACCTCGGCGATTTTGCTGCCGCTTGCGGTCGCCACCAACTTTCTCGGCATCTGGCTCGTGCGCATCACGCCGACCGACCGGTTCTATCGGATCGCCTACATCTTGATGCTGCTGATCGGGGTCGCTTTGCTGTGGCAGGGGGCGAGGGGCCTTGTCTGAAGCGAATGGCGAAATAGCGAATGGCAAAGTAGCGAATAGTGAATGGCGCGTAGCGAACGGAGGCTAAACTGCCTTCACTATTTCGCTAGCCGCTATTTCCCTCATCGCTATTTTGGCTACGCTAAGCCTCAAGGGAGGCGACGCTCATGCCGACGCCATACGACACCGACCTCGACCGCAACGCCGCCAATTTTCAGCCGCTGACGCCGCTGTCGTTCCTGGCGCGCGCCGCCGAGGTTCATCCCGACGCCACAGCGATCATCCACGGCAATCTGTCGCGCAACTACCGCGAGTTCTACACCCGGGCGAAAAAGCTGGCGTCGGCGCTGGCGCGCCGCGGCGTCAAACGCGGCGACACCGTCTCGGTCATGCTCGCCAACACGCCGGCGATGATCGAGGCGCACTACGGCGTGCCGATGACCGGCGCCGTCCTCAATACGCTCAACACCAGGCTCGACGCCGCCATTCTCGGCTTCACCCTCGATCATGCCGAGACCAAGGTGCTGATCGTCGATCGCGAATATTCCAAGGTCATGAAAGACGCGCTCGGGCGAGCCAAAGTGAAGCCGTTGGTCTTCGACTATGACGATCCGGAATTCACCGGCGCCGGCGAGCGGATCGGCGTCCTCGAATACGAGGAGCTCCTGCGCGAAGGCGACGCGGATTTCGCTTGGCTGATGCCGAACGACGAGTGGGACGCGATCTCGCTCAACTACACGTCGGGCACGACCGGCGATCCCAAGGGCGTCGTCTATCACCATCGCGGCGCTTATCTGCTGGCGCTCGGCAATGTCATCACCTGCGACATGAGCAAGCATCCGGTCTATCTGTGGACGCTGCCGATGTTCCATTGCAACGGCTGGTGCTTCCCGTGGACGCTGTCGATTGCCGCCGGCACCCATGTCTGCCTGCGCGCGGTGCGCGCGGCGCCGATCTTCGACGCCATCGCCACCCACAAGGTCACGCATCTGTGCGGCGCGCCGATCGTGATGTCGACGTTGCTCAACGCGTCGGCGCAAGAGAAAAAGCCGCTGCCGCATGTCGTGCAGTTCGCCACCGCCGCGGCGCCGCCGCCTGAGGCGGTGCTGGCGGCGATGAAGGCTGCGGGCTTCAATGTCACCCACCTCTACGGACTCACCGAAACCTACGGGCCGGCCACCATCAACGACTGGCACGACGATTGGGAGGCGCTGCCTTCCGAGGAGCAGGCGGCGAAGAAGGCGCGCCAAGGCGTGCGCTATCCGGTGCTTGACGCGCTCGACGTGCTCGATCCGGAAACCATGCAGCCGGTGCCGCGCGACAGCGAGACGCTGGGCGAAGTCATGTTCCGCGGCAATGTAGTGATGAAGGGTTATCTGAAGAACAAGACGGCGACCGAGGCGGCGTTCGCCGGCGGCTGGTTTCATTCCGGCGATCTCGGCGTCGTGCATCCCGACGGCTACGTCCAGCTCAAGGACCGCTCCAAGGACATCATCATTTCCGGCGGCGAGAATATTTCGTCGATCGAGGTCGAGGACGCGCTCTATAAGCATCCGGCGATTTCCGCGGTCGCCGTGGTGGCCAAGCCCGACGACAAATGGGGCGAGACGCCGTGCGCCTTCGTCGAACTCAAATCCGGCACCAGCGCCACGGCGGAAGAGCTGATCGCCTGGTGCCGCTCGCACCTCGCCGCCTACAAATGCCCGCGCTACGTGGTGTTCGCCGAGATCCCAAAGACCTCAACCGGCAAGTTGCAGAAATTCAAGCTGCGCGAAGCGGCGAAGGCGGTGTGACGTCATGCCGAGAAAGTAATTGGCGGCGAGACTCCGCGAGCAAGACTTAGGCAGCTTCCGCCTCTGTCACACCCACAACAAGCCGCTTGCCGAGTGCGCGCAACGCCGCTGTGAGCGCCGGCAATTTGGTCGCATGCTTCGGATCGAGAATGCGGCGTACTTCCTTTTCGTCCTTGCCAATGCGGCGCGCTAATTCGCTTTTGGTAATTCCGGCTGCGGCAAAGGATTCCAACACTGCGAGCTTGGCCGCGACATCCGGCGCGACCGATATCTCGACGAGATCGCGGCCTTTGGCGCGCGGCTTCGGCAACCGCTTTCCGCGTCCCAGCAAGGCCAGCAGGATGAGGCCAAGTGCTTCCTCGGGCATGGCACGGGCGTCAGCGTGGCCGCGACCCTGTGTGATCACCTCAGGCACATCTGGAAAGGTAACGACGACATTGCCGCGTCGGTCTCCCGGTTCGAATTTCGCGCGATGAAGATAGAAGCGCATTTTTTGAGATTCTCGTGGGATGCCGCCTCAACACGTCATGGCCGGGCTCGTCCCGGCCATCCACGCCTTTTTTCGTAGGGGGTGCATTTGAGAAAGACGTGGATGCCCGGCACAAGGCCGGGCATGACAAAAAACACAAAACCGCGCCCCGCTGGCGCGGGGACGAACGGCCGAACCTAACCGTTTAACTTATGAACTAATGGACGCTGACTTCGTGTCTCAACCGCGCGATTTCGTCCTTGACGTACAATTTGCGCCGTTTGAGTTCTACGACCGTCAAATCATCGGTCGATGGGTGAGTAAGGGCTTCGCTGATTTCCTGCTCTAACGCCTGGTGCCTTCTTTCGAGTTCCGCAAGATGGGATTCAATCGCCATATGGCTACCTCCGTGCGTCTGATGCCTCCGGACCCCGTGCGTACGATGCTACAATAGTTTGACCCACGATAAAGATACTCCTTTTGGCGGCTAAAGGAAAATCCCCGCTGTGCACTGCTTGCCGGCGCCCTTGTCGGACATTCGCTAAAACGCGATAATCCATAGTAACTTACGGTCAATGACCGAGCCCAAAGGCCGCTGTTTGCGGGCACCCTTTAGGATGCCCGAACCGGGGGCCGCGGCGCGACCAAGGCGGCGATGACGCGAGAGGAAGAAGGCGAGCTTCGGGCGCAGCTTGCGCGCCTGCAGCAGGAGCATCGCGACCTCGACGCCGCGATTGCTGCACTGCAGGCGTCGCCCGGCGCCGACATCATCCAGGTTCAGCGCCTCAAGAAGCGCAAGCTCCACCTGCGTGACCGCATCACCTTCATCGAAGATCAGCTGACGCCGGATATCATCGCCTGACTCGTCATTCCCGGGCGGCCGAAAGGCCGAGCCCGGAATCCATAACCACCGTCTTGCAGGGCGATCTCTCACCTTGGCGCATGGTTCTGCAGGGTTTGTGGTTATGGATTCCGGACAGCCGCAAGGCGGCTTCCGGAATGACGTACCGGTTTCTCCATTTTCCGGGCGTACATCGCGGCATCGGCGCGCGCCAGCACATCGGCGGGCGTGTCGAGCGGGCCGACTAGCGCCACGCCCGCAGAGGCGCCGACCACCATGGTGGAGGCGCCCCAACGCACCGGCGTGGCGTAGACCGCTTGTTCGAGCGCGACGGCTTTGGCAACGGCGTCGGCGTCAGGCAAATTCCATAACAGCACCGCGAATTCGTCGCCGCCGATGCGGGCGACGACGTCCGAGGCGCGCACCTCGCGAAGGAGCGTCGCCGCAATTGCCTTGAGCACCGCGTCGCCCGCGGCATGGCCGTGGCGATCGTTCACCGGCTTGAATTCATCGAGATCGAGATAGATCAGCGTCGCACTCGCCGCGTAACGCTTGACGTAAGCCAGCGACCGCTTGAGCTCGCGCTCGAAGCCGCGGCGATTGAGCGTCTCGGTGAGCGGATCGACGTCGATGCGGCTTTCGAGATCGCTGATCCGCACGCGCGAAGCTTCGAGCTCGGCCGCAAGCCGCTCGACCTCGGCTAAAAGCCGCACGGCGACCGCGGGCGAACGCGGCTTTACGGCGTCAGGCGCTGGCGCGTTGGTCTCTTTGCCATGCCGGCGCAGCAAAGATCGCACCGGGCCCTGCGCTATGGGCTTTAATTTCGATTTCGCCGATTTTTGCTTCACGATCTCCCCAGGCCCCGAATCAACACGAATACTAGCCCGCTGAACCAGCGCGGCTGGCGGGCGACACACGGTGACGATGAGCCTGCGACGGATTGCCGCGCATCGCAGCTTAACTTATTACGAAGGAAACAGAATTCGCTGCGCCGCGTGCCCGGTCAATCGGCTTGGAGAAACCCGATTGGATCGCGATCGGCGCCGGCGAAGGCGGCGGCAGTGAGAGGGCCGCCGAACACCGCGGCGGTATCGAGGTTCAAGCGATTGCCGCGCCAGTCCGGCACGCCGGTCGCCAGCGGCGTATGACCATGGACAATCAGGCGCCCGTGGTCGCGTGTGTCGGACAGAAACGGCTCGCGGATCCAGATCAGGTCGCTGTCGCTTTGCGCGTCGAGCGGCTTGTCCGGGTCAATTCCGGCATGGACGAAAAACCGCTGGCCGTCGTCGTAGTGGAGCGGCAGCGAGCGCATCCAGGCAACATGCTCGTGCGGCAAGTCGCAGGCAGCGTCGACGCCATAGCTGCGCAATGTCGCGATGCCGCCTTCGCGCAGCCAGTGCTCCTCTTGCGTCTCGCCGTCGATGACTTCAAGCGCCACCGCCTCGTGATTTCCCTTGAGCGCGATGACGCGGTCAGTCAGCCGCGACTGCAAATCCATCACCATGCCGATGACGCCGGCGCTGTGCGGGCCGCGGTCGATATAGTCGCCGAGAAAGACGAAGGTCGCAGGCCGGCCGTCGGCGTGCCGCTCGCATAGCGTGATCAGGTCACACAGCTTTTGCAGCGAGCCGTGAATATCGCCGATGGCGTAGAGGAGCGGCATCGCGGTCATGGTCGGCTCGGCTGCCGTTGCTGAATGATGGCCATATTCAGGCACGATTGTTCAGTCCGTATTCACCAAGAAATGGGAACCTAGAGTGTGGGGTCGGCTTGAGTGGTGAAAAAACCAAGCTGTTCGAGGTGATGTCATGAGGAAATTTCTGACTGCCCTAGTCGCGGTGGCCGTCATAGGTGCGGCGGCGCTCGCGACGTCAAGCACGGCCGACGCCCGCTGGGGCGGTGGCTGGGGCTGGCGCGGCGGTTGGGGCTGGGGCCCCGGCCCGTTCGTCGCCGGCGCTCTGATCGGTGGCGCATTGGCCGCCGGAGCTTATGCCCCATACTATTCCGGCAACTATGGCTATGGCCCTTACTACCCCTCGGCCTACGCACCCTACGGATACGGGCCGTATGGTCCTTATGGCTACGGCTGTCAGCGGGTGTGGAACGGCTATTACTGGGTCAGCTCCTGTTATTGACGGCGCCGACAGCCTGGTAACCAACTAAATACCGCCCCCTGACAAAGGGGGCGTTGCCGTTTGCCTGCCAACTGCCGCACCCAACTTCCGCCAAAGATTTCGGTCTTTAGAAAGCGCGGTGGCGGCGAGGAATTCGGGGGGTTGGCGGGGACTCCGCTCAATCAACATCCGGATCGGCGAACCCGGCCGGTCTCATGAGGAGAACACATGCATAAGTCGCTCATTGCGCTTGTGGGCGCTGCTGGCGTCGGCGTCGCGGCGCTGGCGGCGCCTGCTCCCGCGAACGCAGGCTGCTACGGCTGCGCTGTCGGCGCCGGCATTCTCGGCGGCGTCGCCGCCGGCGCGATCATCGGCAGCGCTATCGCCAATAGCCCGCCGCCTCCGCCGCCCGGCTATTATCCGCCGCCTCCTCCCGGCTATCCACCGCCGCCTCCTGGCGCGTACGGCCCTCCGCCTCCCGGCGGTTATCCGCCGCCGCCTCCCGGAGCGTACGGGCCGGCGCCTGAAGGTTATCCGCCGCCTCCCGGCGCGTACGGGCCGCCGCCTGAAGGTTATCCGCCGCCGCCTCCCGGCGCGTACGGCCCTCCGCCTCCCGGCGGTTATCCGCCGCCGGCATACGCGCAGCTGGCGCCCGGTTGCCACTGGGGCCATCGCAAGGTCTGGGTCGAAGGCTATGGCTATCAGTCGCGGACGGTTCAGGTCTGTCCCTGACGGCGCGAGATTGGGCGTGAATTCGACCGGCCGGCTTGCTTAAGCCGGCCGGTTTGTTTTTGTGTCAGTGTTGCCGGGGGTGGTCGCGCGTCGCGACCTTCGGCTACCGCGCCCGCCTCGTGCGCAATCGTTTCAGATTAAATCGATTGGCCGTCTAACCTTTTAGCGGGGCATGATCTTCCCGGAAAACCGGCTTCCACTTTTCCGCATCATGCTCTAAGGGCAAGCTTGCGAGGACTTGGATCGTGCGATCCCATTCATTCTGGCGCGATGTAAAAGTCGGCGGTGCTGAAAGCGCCCAAGCCCTGGCGAAACGCGCCGTCGCCGCAGCGCGTGATTTGGCGGCCCGCATATGGAATGAAAAATCGCGGGCGGTGTGGATGCCGTGGGCGATGATTACACTCAAAGCCGTCGCTATCGTCGCGATCTGCCTCTATCTCGGAATGGCCGCGATCCTCTACTTCACGCAGCGGTCAATGATGTATTTCCCGGACCCGGCGCACACGACGCCGACGAACGCCGGTCTGCCGCAGGCCACCGAAGTCATGCTGACCGCGTCGGACGGCGAGCGCACCATCGGCTGGCATGTTCCGCCGCGCGACGACAAGCCGGTGATCGTTTATTTCCACGGCAATGGCGGCGCGTTGCGCAATCGCGTCGAGCGTTTCCGCAAGTTCACCCGCGACGGCGTCGGTCTGGTCGCGGTCGAGTATCGCGGCTTTGGCGGCAATGCCGGCACGCCGACCGAAGCCGGCCTGATCGCCGACGGTGAAGCCGGTTACGCGTTCGCCGCGGCGCGTTATCCGACCAAACAGATCGTACTCTGGGGCGAGTCGCTCGGCACCGCCGTCGCCGTCGCGGTGGCGGCGGAAAAGCCGGTCGGCCGCGTGATCCTGGAAGCGCCGTTTACGTCGGCGGCCGCGGTCGCCGCCGCGCACTATTGGTACCTGCCGGTGCGCCTCTTGATGAAGGATCAATACCGCTCCGACGATACAATCGGAAAAATCACCGCCCCGGTGCTGATCCTGCACGGCGTGCGAGACCGCACTATCGCCTTCGCCATGGGCGAGCGGATGTTCGAATTGACCAAGGCGCCCAAGCACATTGTGCGCTTCCTCGACGGCGACCACGAGGATCTGGACGCGCAGGGCGCACTGCACGCCGTCGGCCGCTTCCTGGCCGGCGATCTCGATAAGCCGCCGCATCCGTAAAAAGTCGCGCGTACCTACTGCGGCACGGTCATGATTTCGAGCACGTGTCCGTTCGGATCGCGAAAATACAGACCGCGGCCGCCGCCCCAATCGTTGAGCTTGCCGTCGTCGAGGCTCCACGGCGCGCTGCCGAAAACGATGTTGGCCTCGTTGATCCGGCCGAAGATCGCGTCGAATTCGCGATTGCTGACATGGAAGGCGAGGTGATGGCTTTCGAACTTGCTGTCGTCGTCGAACAACAGCGTCAGCGTCTTGTTGATCTTGACCGGCGCGAAATAGCCGCTGCGTCCGCGCTTGAGGCCGAAAATGTGGGCGAAAAACTTGGCCGCTGCGGCCTTGTCGCGGGCCGGAACGATGGTGTGGTTGAGCATGATGGTCATGGGCGCCTCGTGACGTCGCCGCGCGTCAAAACGTCTGGTAAGTCTGCCCCGCCTTGCCGCCGACGCGGGCGAAACCGGCTTTGGCCGGCTCATATTTATCGTTGATGTTGAGCGCCTTGGCGTAGGAGCCGGCGGCCTTATCCTTTTGTCCAAGGCGCTCGTAAGCAAGACCGCGGCTCGCCCAGGCTTGCAGGTTCTGCGGCGCTATCTGCACCGCCTCGTCGAGATCGCTGGCCGCCGACTTGGCGTCGCCGAGCGCCAGGTAGCTCAGCGCGCGGGCGACGAACAAGTCGGTCTTCTGCGTGGTGAGGCCCAGCGCCGTGGTGAAGTCGTCGACCGCGAACTGATGCTGATGCTGGCTCTGATAGAGCAGCCCGCGATTGTAATAGGCCTGCGCGGTGTCGGGCCGAAGCGCGATCGCCTTGTTGAGGTCGGCCAGTGCCTGCACTGTGTCGCCTTGCTGCCGGTGGACGATGCCGCGCCCGACATAAGCCGTGGCGTAGTTGCCGTCGATGCTCAGCGCCTTGTTGTAGTCGGCGAGCGCCAGATCGAGTTTGCCGACCTGGCGATACAACAGGCCGCGATTGGCGTAGGCTTGGGCATAGTTGCCATCGAGGCTGATCGCCTTGTTGAAATCGGCGAGCGCCGCGTCGGGATTGCCGGAGTCGGCCTCCACAGACCCGCGCAGGTTATAAGCTTGCGGATCGTCCGGGTGTTTCTGGATGACCTCGGTCAGCGAGGCGAGGTTCGATTGCGACGGCGGCAGCGGCGCGTCATTGTCCGGCGCCGCCAGGTTGACGAGGCCCGTGCAGCCGGCGAGCGTCAAGGTTCCGAGCGTCAAGGTTGCGAGCGCAGAAAACGGCAGCGACTGACATCGCTTCACCAGGCGCCGCAATTGCCGCTCGCACTGTACCGCCAGTCGTATCATCCGTCGCTCGTGGCACCGCACCGCCCCCTTCGATCCTAACGGTAGAGCAGGGACCAGGGGCGCGAAAGCCCCGTCTCTTGCGTGCATGGTCTTTTCGGAAAACGGGTCTCCATCCGGATCAGATCCGGGCAGGCTTGTTCCGGACCGTGCACAAAAGCAAAGGCGCGGACGAAAGACGCCCGCGCCTGGAGCAAAAACGATCGATGCCTCAGCCGAAGCGGGGAGCGCGGGGCGCACCGGAGCGGCCACCGCCGCCGGGGCCTGCGGTCACGGGCTTGGGCTTCATCGGCAACAGACCCTCGCGCTGCAATTTCTTGCGCGCAAGCTTGCGGGCGCGGCGGATCGCTTCCGCCTTCTCCCGAGCCTTTCTTTCCGAGGGTTTTTCGTAGTGACCGCGGAGCTTCATCTCGCGGAAAATACCCTCGCGCTGCATCTTCTTCTTCAGCGCCTTGAGGGCCTGGTCGACGTTATTGTCGCGAACGAGAACCTGCACGCATCCTCCTTTATCAGTACGCTCAGCCAGTGCGCTATCAGTGCGCTCAGCTCGTGCGCTCGATCAATGGAATGGGGGCGCAAGCGTAAGCGCCTGCGTCACCTTGGCGCGCTCTGTACCAGAATGGCGTGCCAAAGTCCACCAGCACAGCCGGTCGAATCATCGTTCGGCCGCCGCGGCTATGTCAGCAAAAACCCGCGTCACATGCCCCATCTTGCGGCCGGGGCGCACATCAGCCTTGCCATAAAGGTGCACTGCCGCACCCGGGATGCTCAGCCATTGCCGATAATCCTCGACCTCGTCGCCGATCAGATTGATCATTTCGACGCGGCTATGACGGATGGGCTTGCCGAGCGGCCATCCGGCCACCGCCCGGACATGCTGCTCGAATTGCGACACCGAGGCGCCGTCGAGCGTCCAATGGCCGGAATTGTGCACCCGCGGCGCGATCTCGTTGACCAAAAGGCCGCCGTCACGGAGCACGAACATTTCCACCGCCAGCACGCCGACATAACCGAACTTTTGCGCGACCGTCTCGGCGACGCGGCGCGCCGCTTGCGCCGTCGCAGGCGTCACGGCGGCCGGCACGCGGGAGATTTTCAGAATGTGGTCGCGGTGTTCGTTCTCGGTCACGTCGAAGCATTCGACCGACCCGTCGTGCCCGCGGGCTGCCACGACCGAGACTTCGCGCGCGAACGGCACGAAGGCTTCGAGGATGCAAGGTTGGCCGCCGACCTCGCGCCACGCCGCTTCCGGCGCGGTGCCGCCATTGATCGTCGCCTGACCCTTGCCGTCATAGCCGAATCGCCGCGTCTTGAGCACGGCCGGCCGGCTGATCCGCTCCAGCGCCGCACACAATTCGGCGGGCGTTGTGACCGCGGCATAGGGCGCCGTGCCGATGCCAAGCCCGGCGACAAAATCTTTCTCGGCCAGGCGGTCCTGGGTGGTCGCCAGCACTTTTGGATCCGGCAGCACCGGAACGAGCGCCGCCAAGAACGTGGCGGCGTCGACCGGGATGTTTTCAAATTCGTAGGTAACGACATCGACGCTCGCGGCGAAACGCGCCAACGCCTGCTGGTCCCCATAATGGGCAAACGTAGCCTCGTGCGCCACGTCGAACGCCGGCGAGTCGCGATCGGGCGCGAAGATGTGGCACTTGAAGCCAAGCTGCGCCGCGGCAAGCGCCAGCATGCGTCCAAGCTGACCGCTGCCGAGAATGCCGATCGTGGCTCCGGGCGCGAGCACGGGCGCAGCCACGCTCACGCGCCGGAATCCTTTTTGGTGTCGTCGTCGCCGCTGCCCTCGCTCGGCGTTTCCGCGACCGCCGCGGTCTGGCGCTGCCGCCACGCTTCGAGGCGGCCGCCGAGCGCCGGATCGCTCAGCGCCAGAACGCTCGCCGCAAGCAGCGCGGCATTGATGGCGCCGGCCTTGCCGATCGCCAGCGTGCCGACTGGCACGCCCGGCGGCATCTGCACAATGGAATAAAGTGAGTTCTTGCCCGGACAAAGCCTTCGACTCTACCGGCACGCCGAGTACCGGCAGGCTGGTGAGCGCCGCCGTCATGCCGGGCAGATGCGCGGCGCCGCCGGCGCCGGCGATGATCACCTTGAAACCTTGCGCTTTCGCGCCCTTGGCGAAGGCATAGAGGCGGTCGGGCGTGCGGTGCGCCGAGACAATGCGCGCCTCGTAGCTGACGCCGAGAGCATCCAGCGTCTCGGCGGCGTGCATCATGGTCGCCCAGTCGGACTGGCTACCCATGATAATGGCGACGGATTTCGCTTCCGGTGACGGCAAAGAAAAATCCCCTGCGCAAAGGAAGCGCCGGATTATAGGCGCGGACCCTTCGGTGACAAGGCTGCGCGCTATAAAGATGACAGCGCGGTTAAATCCGCGGGGCGGTCGCTCAGCCCTTCGCCCGCCGGCACGCCCCCCATAATTTTGCGGCGGTGACGGGCATGTCGAGATGCGCGCCGGCGCCGTCAGGGAGGGCGTCGGCGACGGCATTCATCACCGCGGCGATCGAGGCGGTGGTGCCGGCCTCGCCGACCCCTTTGACGCCGAGCGGGTTGGTCGTTGCCCGCACATTATGCAGCGCATCGCGGACGTCCGCCGGCATATCGGCCGCCCGCGGCATGGCGTAGTCCTGGAACGATCCGGTCATGAGCTGGCCGGTGTCGTCGTAGAAAACCTGCTCCATCAGCGCTTGGCCGAGCCCCTGCGCCAAGGCGCCGTGAAGCTGGCCTTCGACGATCATCGCGTCGAGCGTGTTGCCGCAATCGTCGATCGCCGTGTAGGCGACGATCTCCATGCGGCCAGTCTCGGGATCGATCTCGATCTCGGCGACATGGACGCCGTTCGGAAACGTCAGCGGCGTTTCCGTCGTGGTCTTGGTGTCGAGGTCTTCTTCGATCACGCCGCGCTGTTTCAGCTCGGCGGCGCGTGCTGCGAGCTCGAACAGCGAAATCCGCCGATCGGTGCCGACGACGCCGAACGCCCCGCGCTCGTAGACGATGTCGCCTTCGGCGGCTTCCAGCGCCATCGCCGCGATGCGCTTGCCCTTCTCGACTATCAGATCGATGCATTTGACGATCGAGGCGCCCGCCGTCATCGCCGAGCGCGAGCCGACCGAAGCATAGCCGGCGATCTCCAAGGCCGAATCGCCGTGCCGATGACGGACTTTTTCAGGCGGAATGCCGAGGCGTTCGGCGATCAAGCGTGGAAATACCGAGGCATGGCCTTGGCCGGTCGATTGGACATTGAGATTGACGGTCAAGGTGCCGTCGCCGGGAAATGTCAGCCACGCGCCTTCGAGCGGCGAGCCGCCGGAATGCTCCAGCATGCAGGAAATGCCGATGCCGCGATATCGGCCGCGCTTTTTTGCTTCACGCCGCCGCGTTTTGATGCCGTCATAGTCGGCGAGCGCCAGCGCCTTGTCGAAGATCGGCGCAAAGTCGCCGCTATCATAGGTGGTGCCGACGGCGGTTTTGTACGGCATGGCGGACTTCGGAATGAGATTGCGCCGCCGCAGCTTCGCCGGATCGATCCCGGTCACGCGCGCCGCTTCCTCGACGACGCGTTCGAGCACGTAGTTCGCTTCAGGCCGGCCGGCACCGCGGTAGGGCGCCGTCGCAATGGTATTGGTGAAGGCGCAACGCGCGCTGATGTCGATATGCTTGATGTCGTACATGCACGGCAGGCAGCGGGCAAAATTAAAGGTCGGAATATTGGCGCCGACGGCGCCGATATAAGCGCCGAGATTGCCGATGTTGCGGATGCGCAGCGCCAGAAATCGCCCCTTGTCGTCGAGCGCAAGCTCGGCTTCCGAATAAATGTCGCGCGCCTGGTTGTCGCTGAGAAAGGCCTCCGAGCGGCCCGACATCCAATGGATCGGCCGGCCGAGCTTTTTGGCGCCGATCATCTGCGCGATGTATTCCGGATAGGGGCCGGTCTTGAGCCCGAACGCGCCGCCGACATCGTCGGTGAGCACCCGCACGCGCTCCTTCGGGAATTTGCATGATTGCGGCGATCGGATCGCGCATCGCCGTCGTGCCCTGCGAGCAGACGCGCAACGTGTAGCTCTCGGTTGCCGCATCGTAGCTCGCGGTGGCGCCGCGCGGCTCCATCGAGGCGACCGCCATGCGCTGGTTCATCACCGCAATGCGCGCGACGAATTTCGCCGTGGCGAAAATGTCGTCGACGCGCCGCGCATTAGCGTCCGTATCCTGGCTCGGCCCCGGCCAATCGATCGCGAGGTTGCCGGGTGCCTGCGGCCACACCTGCGGCGTACCGGAAGCGAGCGCGTCGCGCGCGTCGATCACTGGCGTGAGCGGTTCATACTCGATGCTGACAAGCTCGGCGGCGTCTTGCGCGGCGGTAGCGGTCTCGGCGACCACCATCGCCACGGGCTCGCCGATATGCATCACCCGTTCGCCGGCCAGCGCCGGCCGCTGCGGCACGATCAAAGGCTTGCCGCCGCGTCCGGCCAATGGCGGATGACGCGAGAGGTTGCCGACGCCTTCCATGTCCTTTGCGGTGAGCACGCCGAGCACACCCGCCGCGCTCTGCGCGGCCGTCACGTCGACGCTGACAATGCGGGCAAAAGCGTGCGGCGAGCGGACAAAATAGGCATAAGCCTGCTGCGGCCAAGGCACATCGGCCGCGTAGCGGCCGTGGCCGCGCACCAGAACGTCGTCCTCGACGCGCGGCGCGTGCGTTGCGCCGCCATCCGTTTTTGCATCCATGCCCTGTTCCGGAATGTCGTGTCAGGATCGGGGTCGCGCCCTTATAACCGAAACCGGCCGCTGCCAACGCGGCTATTTTCCGGTTTTTTGATCGGATCGCACATTTCCTTACTGTCCCGCCGGGGACGCGCGAACAACGCCTCCGGGCCACCGGGCGCGCGGCCGAAAGTCGCCAACTGGAACTTGCCAATGCTCCAACCCGGTACTTTCGGGCTCACTTTGCTCTTGGCCATGCTGACAGCGCTCGGCCCGCTGTCGATGGACATGTATCTGCCGTCGCTGCCGGACATTTCGCATGCGCTGGCCGCATCCGCGGCGCGCACGCAGCTGACGATTTCAAGCTATCTGATCGGCTTTGCCGTCGGCCAGGTCGTCTACGGTCCGTTGTCGGATCGCCATGGGCGGCGGCCGGTGCTGCTCGCCGCCATCGCGCTCTACCTCACCAGCACGCTCGCCTGCGCTGCGGCGCAGTCGGTCGACGTCTTGATCGCCGCGCGCTTGCTGCAGGGTATCGGCGGGTCGGGTGCGATCGTGCTCGCCCGCGCCATCGTGCGCGATCTCTATTCCGGTGTGCGGGCGGCGCGCGAATTGTCGCTGATGGGATCGATCAGCGCGTTCGCGCCGATCGTGGCGCCGATGCTCGGCGGCGTGCTGCAGACCGCGTTCGGCTGGCGCTCAAGCTTCGTCTGCATGAGCCTTGGCGCGATCGTCGTCGATGCTCGTGGCGGTGCGGTTGTTGCCGGAGACGCTCCGCCAGCGCTCCGGCGAACCGATGTCGTTATTCTCGATGGTCCGCGGCTACGGCGCCATGCTGCGGCACCGCGGGTTTCTGATTTATCTCGGCATCCTCACCATCAGCTATGCGGGTTTGTTCGCCTGGGTTTCCGGCGCGTCGGTCGTCCTGCAAAGCGTCTATGGGCTCTCGGCGACGGCGTTCGGCTTCACCTTCGCGCTCGGCGCGCTCGGATACATGGCGGGAGCAACAATCGCGACGCGGCTCGTGGTGCGGCTCGGGCTTGATCGCACGATCGGGGTCGGCGTCATCGTGCTTGCCTTCGGCGGCCTGGCATTGGCGGCGGTCGTCGCCGCGGGAATTCCCGGAATATGGCTGGTGGCCGCGATGGCGCTTTACCTTGCCGGCCTTGGGCTTGCCATGCCGCAGGCGATGGCCGGGGCGCTGACGCCGTTCCCCGACCGTGCCGGTACGGCGGCCTCCTTGATGGGGCTCGTGCAGCAAACGGTCGCCGCCGTCGTCGCCGCCGTCATCGGCGGCTATCTGGGCCGCTCCGCCTGGCCGATGACCGGCGTCGTTCTTGCCATGAGTTGCCTAACATTTTTGCTTTGGGCGCTCACGCGCCGGTTCCGTGCGCATCAGCGCTGAAACAGTTCACACCCAGATTAAGGCAAAGGCCGAATTCCGGCGTTGCCTGCCGCACTGCCTTTGTTAGGATAAAGCCGCGAGCGGGCAATTGCGCGATTGAACTGGCGGATTTCTGGGGCGCTCGCGCTGCCGTTTTTGGCGGCGAGGCTGAGGGAAAAGTTATGGCGTCGGGCGAGCTCTTGAGCCGCCGATCATTCCTCGTCGGCGTGAGCGCCGTTGGCGGCGGTCTTGCGCTCTCCCTTGCTGTTCCCTTCAAGCCGGTGCGCACCGCCGAAAAAACTTCGGAAGTCACCGTTTGGCTGCTGATCGGCTCGGACAATTCGATCGTCGTCCGCATCGCCTATGCCGAGATGGGGCAGGGCGCGCAGACCGGCCTCGCCATGCTCGTCGCCGAAGAGCTTGAATGCGAGTGGTCGAAAGTCCGCACCGAATTCGTTTCCCCTCAGGAGAACGTGCGCCGCAAGAACGTGTGGGGCGATATGTCGACGGGCGCCAGCCGCTCGATCGCGTACTCGCAGCTTTATCTGCGGCAGGCCGGCGCCACCGCGCGGGAAATGCTGATCGCGGCTGCCGCGTCGCGCTGGAACGTGCCGCCATCGGAATGCTTCGCGGCCAGGAGCGTGATCACCCATCGGCCAGAGCGGCCGCACGCGTGACGTTCGGCGCCGTCGCCGAGGATGCGGCGAAAGTTCCGCCACCCGCCGAGGTCAAGCTGAAAAATCCGGATCAGTGGAAGCTCGTGGGTACGCCGCGCCGCCGCCTCGACGTGCGCGACAAAGTGACCGCGCAGCCGGTTTATGCGATCGACGTGCGGCTGCCGGGGATGTTGTATGCGGCAATCGCGCATTGCCCGGTGTTCGGCGGCGTGCCGAAGACGATCGATGAAAGCGCGATCGCGAACATGAAGGGTGTGCGCCGCGTGGTGCGGCTGCATGATGCGGTTGCGGTCGTCGCCGACTTCGTGGTGGCGCGCCAAACGCGCGCTCGATGCCTTGCCGATCGTGTGGGACCCGCGCGGCAACGGCCGCGTGTCGAGCGCCAGCATCGCGCAGAGTGTTCGCGCCGGACTCGCCGCAGAGAAGTCGCAAGTCGGCCGCAACGATGGCGACGTGGCAGCGGCGCTTGCAAAGCGCGGTCCGGCGCGTCGAAGCAGACTACGAGGTCCCCTTCCTCGCCCACGCGACGATGGAGCCGCAGACCTGCACCGCTCATGTCAAGGACGGCCAAGTCGAAGTTTGGGCGCCGACGCAAGGACCGATGACGGCGTTAGCGACCGCCGCCGAAGCGGCCGGCGTGCCGAACGAGAATGTCGTGATCCACGGCGCCATGCTTGGCGGCGGTTTCGGCCGGCGCGGAGCGATCCAGGAATTTGTCGGCCAGGCCGTACTCATTGCCAAAGAGGTCGACGCGCCGGTTAAGCTCGTATGGTCGCGCGAAGAGGACATCCAGCACGACTATTATCGGCCGTATGGAATGGCGCGGCTGGTCGCCGGCCTCGATGCCGATGGCATGCCCATCGCGTGGAAGATCCGGCTGACCGGCCCGTCATTCGTCCACGGGCTCGTGCCGGGCTTCGGCATGAGCTTCGTCGATCGCACGTTTCTCTCCGGCCTCGCCGACGAGATGGCCTACGACGTGCCGAATTATCTGGTCGATTACGTGGTGCAGCAATTGCCGGTGCCGCTCGGCGTGTGGCGCGCCATCAACTACACGCAGAACACGTTTTACAAAGAGTTGTTCGTCGACGAGATGGCGCATGCCGCGGGCATGGATCCTTATCTCTACCGCCGGCGGCTGCTGCGCAACAACGCCAAAAACCTCGCCGTGCTCGACGCCGCGGCAAAAAGGGCGGATTGGTTCGGGCCGCTGCCGCAAGGCGTGTGCCGCGGCATCGCCGTCACCGAAGCCTGCGGCAGCTTTTGCGCGCAAGTGGTCGAAGCCTCGGTCGATCGTGGCGACGTGCGCGTCCATCGCGTCGTGTCGGCGCTCGATCGCGGCCATGTCGTCAATCCGCTGTCGATCGAGATGCAGACGCAAGGCGCGGTCATCTACGCGTTGACGGCCGCGCTCATCGGCGAGATCACCATCAAGGATGGCGGTGTCGTGCAATCGAACTTCGATAACTACGAGATGTTGCGCATGGCGGATGCGCCAAAAGTCGAGACCGTGCTGGTGCCGAGCGGCGGTTTCTGGGGCGGCGCCGGCGAGCCGCCGGTGCCGCCGTTGGCGCCCGCGCTCTGCAACGCCATCTTCGCCGCCACCGGCAAGCGCATCCGCTCGCTGCCGATCAAGAACCACGATTTGACCAAGGCGATCTAGCACCGGCTCAGCTGCGGCCGCTTCACACCTTCGACTGCGTCTCCGCGATGATGTCCAGCGGCAATACGTCGACGGAGCCGCCAGCGACTTTTCTGGTCTTCTCCGTATAGTCTGAGAAAAACGGACTTTGCTGCAGCGCCTTGATCGCCTGATCGTCGGCGGCGGTGGCGAGGTGAAGGTAATCGGCGCTGTCGCGGATCTTCATGCAGCGATACGCGATTTTTCCCTTGAGCGCGGGATCGCTGTCCAAGGCCGGCGATGAATTGCGGCCACGTCCTTATGCCACTCTTCCGGCGACGCATTCTGCAGGCGATAGCGGATGAGAAAAGATTTCATGATTGATACCTACGGTGATGTTGTCGACGGCGCGAAACCGTTTGCGCCGCCGCGCCAAAGCCTATCGCCGGCGCCCCCGCGTAGTTAGGAATTGAACAAACTCGGATGCAAGTATGGACAAAAATGATACTGTGAGGCCGCGCGCCCATTGGGAGCATGTCCATCATGCCGAAAGCCACGCCAAAACGGCTGCATCGTTGCCCGGTCGCAGCCTTTCAGAAAATGATCAGCGGCAAATACAAGCTGCGCCTGTTATGGGATTTGCAGGACGGCCCCCGGCGTTATGGCGAGCTCAGGAGCGGGCTGCTGCGCGGGGGCGAGGGCACGCAAGAAATCGCGCCGCGCGTTCTCAGCCGCGAACTCAAGGCGCTGGCGGCCAGCGGGCTGATCGCCCGCAAGGATTATGGCGTGGTGCCGCCCAAGGTGGAGTATCGGCTGACGCCCATGGGCAAAAGCTTCATCCCGGTCATCGCCGAAATCCGCAAATGGGGCGCGCGTTATCTCGGCGGCGAGCAACTTCGCGCCGCGAGCTGAGCGCTTGATCCAGATCAAGGGACTGATCTGATCGCCGCCTTTATCGCCGCACGCAATCAATGGCGGCCGAACAGCTTGTCGAGCAGCCAGGTGTCGAGACCTTGCTCGGACTGCGCGGGACGCGGGCTCGCAGGGCCTGCCTGCGCGCCCGCTCCGTAATTGCTCGGCGGCGCCGACGCCCATCCGGTGTAGCTCGTCAGCCCGGGCAGCGGCGACGGCGCCACGCCCTGATGCCGGTCCTCATGAACCGGCTCCAGATTTCGACCGGCAGGCCGCCGCCGGTTGCCTTGCGCGTCGGCGAGTTGTCGTCATTGCCGAGCCAGACGCCGGTGACGAGATGCGGCGTGTAGCCGATGAACCAGGCGTCGCGATAATCCTGGCTGGTCCCGGTCTTGCCCGCCGCCATCCACCCCGGCAGATCGGCATGGCGCGCGGTGCCGCTGGCCAGAGTCTCGTGCATCATGGTGTTCATCATCGCCACATAGCGCGCGTCGACGATGCGGCCGAGCGCCTGCGTTGGCCGGGCGTAAAGCGTTTTGCCGTCGGCTCCGCGCACCCGCTCGATGACATGCGGCGAAACGGCAAAGCCGCCATTGGCAAACGTCGCATAGGCCGAGACCAGTTCGAGCGGCGAAACTTCCGATGTGCCAAGCGCGATCGAGGCGTTGGGCTCGAGCAGCGAACTGATGCCGAGCCGATATGCGGTACGGATCACGGCGGCGGGAGTGAATTCCAGCGTCAGGCGCACCGAGACGGTGTTGAGCGAATTCGCCAGCGCCTGGGTCAGCGTCACCGCGCCCATATATTCGTGCTCGTAGTTTTCCGGCTTCCAGCCCTTCACCACGATCGGCCCGTCTTCGCGGACCGTGTCGGGCGTGAGCCCGTGCTCGAGCGCGGTGAGATAGACGAACGGCTTGAACGCGGAGCCGGGCTGGCGCTTGGCGGCGATGGCGCGGTTGAACTGGCTTTCGGCGTAGCTACGCCCGCCGACCAGCGCGCGCACCACGCCGTCCGGCGTCATGGCGACCAAGGCGCCTTCGCCGACGCCGAACTTCTCGCCCTTCTGCGCCAGCGTTTCGCTGAGCGCCCGCTCGGCGGCGCCTTGCAGCGACGGATCGATCGAGGTCTCGACCACGATATCCTCGTCGAAGCTGCCGATGATGTCGTTGACCGCATCCATCACCCAGTCGGCCACATAATTGCCCGAGCCGGCGGTGGCGGTCTTTACCGCGTGCGCGGGATGCGCGAGCGCGACGCGCACAGCGTCTTCGCCGGCGAGTTTTTGCTCAGCCATGTCGGTCAGCACGACGCGGGCGCGGCGCTCGGCGCCGTCCGGGTTGTGGCTCGGCGCCAGCCGCGACGGCGATTGCACCAGACCCGCCAGCATCGCCGCTTCGGCGAGCGTCAAGTGGCGCGCCGATTTGCCGAAATAACGCTGCGCTGCGCCTTCGACGCCATAGGCGCCGGCGCCGAAATAGACGCGGTTGAGATAAAGCTCGAGGATTTGCGCTTTGCTGAATTTGTGTTCGAGCCAGAACGCCAGCACCACTTCCTGCGCCTTGCGCGAGATCGTGCGCTCCTGGGTCAGGAACAGATTCTTGGCGAGCTGCTGGGTGATGGTCGAGCCGCCTTGCGAGGCGCCGCGGCGCAGCACGTCGGCGATCAGCGCGCGCATGATGCCCAATGGATCGACGCCGTGGTGGGAATAGAAGCGGCGATCCTCGATGGCGACGAAGGCCTTGGGCACATAGTCCGGCAGCTCGCGCAGCGGCACCGCCGCGCCGCCCATGTCGCCGCGCGTGGCGAGCGTCGCGCCGTTGGCGCCGACGATCAGGACCGAGGGCGGGCGCTTGGGAATTTCGAGCGATTGAATCGGCGGCAGGTGGGCGCCGATCCAGGCCATGACGGCCGATGACGCAGATGATCGCCCACAAGGCGAGAACGGCAGCCCAATAGATCAGGCGGCCGAAGCGGGAACGGCCTTTGCTGCGGCGGCCGCGGCGCGGTTTGCTCTTGGTGCGGGGAGGAGGCTCATCGCGCCGCCGGCTCCCTCCGCCGCGGCCTTTCGGCGGACCGCCGATACGGTCTTGCGGGCGCAAGCGAAAATCAAAGCCCTCGGCGTCGCCGGTGCGCTTGCGGCCGTTTCGCCACGCCATGTCCCGTCCCCACGCGTCTGGGCGCGTGGCGCCGACGTTAAAGAGTGCGGTTTAAGGCGCGGTTACCCGCAATGTCCCTCCCCTGAAAGGGGGAGGATTAGGGTGGGGGTCGCGGGCCGCTCGCTTCGGCGTAGAGGTTATGCGCGCGACACTCGTCAACGGCTCCGTGGCGACCCGCAACGCCGGAGACCCCCACCTATCCTCCCCCTTGCAGGGGGAGGAAAGTCTGGCGGCGCAGACCGAGCAACGCCTGCAGGGGAGAGTGGAATTTATCCCGCGGCGGCCTTGCCTTCGCCGCTCGGCAGCGTGAACAGCGCCAGGAGCGGGCGCTTGATCGCCGCCTGCCGGGTCGGCGTGGTGATTTTGGCGCCGAGCAGATCGGTGACGTAGAACACGTCGACCACGCGCTCGCCGAAGGTCGCGACATGCGCGGAGGCGATATTCAGGTTGAGCTTCGAGAGCGTCGTCGTCAGCTCGTAGAGCAGGCCGGGCCGGTCGAGGCCGGTGACCTCCACCACCGTGTAGCGCTGCGACCATTGATTGTTGATGGTCACTTCCGGCTCGATGGCGAAAGCCTTGAGGCGGCCTTTCGGCGGCGCGCGCTTCGGCAGCACTTCCGGCAGCTTGATCAGTCCGAGCACCGCCCGTTCGATCGCTTCGGTGATGCGGGCGGCGCGGCGCGCTTCGTCTTCATCGAGCTCGAACTCGCGCGAGACGGCGATGGTGTCGAGCGCGATGCCGTTGGTGGTGGTGTAGATCTGCGCATCGACGATATTGGCGCCGGCGACCGCGCAGGCGCCGGCGATGATCGACAGCAGCCAGGGATGGTCGGGCGCGTACACGGTGAGCTCGGTGACGCCGCGGGTCGCGTCAAAGCCGATGCGGGTGGCGAGCCTTTTGCCGGCCGCTTCGCTGTCGCGCACAAAACGCGCGTGCGTGAGCTTGTGCGGCAGATCGACCTTGAGCCAATAGGCCGGATAATGGCGGGCGATATAGGCATCGAGCACGTCGGCGGGCCAATCGCGGAATTTGTCGCGAAACTCGGCCTTGGCGGCGGCCACGCGCTCGGCGCGGTTGACCTCGGAAAAGCCGCCGGTCAGCACCGGCTCGGTTTCGTAGTAGAGCGTGCGGATCAGCTGCGCCTTCCAGCCGTTCCACACGCCCGGCCCGACCGCGCGGATGTCGGCGGTGGTGAGGATGGTCAGGAGCTTCATGCGCTCCAGCGACTGCACCACGGCGGCGAAGTTCTCGATCGTCTTGCGGTCGGAGAGGTCGCGCGATTGCGCGACCGTCGACATGACGAGATGCACCTCGACCAGCCAGGCGACCAGCTCGGTCTCGCCGGCGTTGAATCCGAGCCGCGGACAGAGCCGCCGCGCAATGCGCGCGCCGGCGATCGAGTGATCCTCGATGCGCCCCTTGGCGATGTCGTGCAGGAACAGCGCGACGTACAGCAGCTTGCGATGCTCCGGCTGGATGGTCCGCACCAGTTCGCTGGCGAGCGCAACGTCGGGATTGCCGCCGTGCTCGATCTCGTTGAGCACGCCGATGCAGCGCAACAGATGCTCATCCACCGTATAATGGTGGTACATGTTGAACTGCATCATCGCCACGATGCGGCCGAAGGCGCGGACGAATTCGCCGAGCACGCCGGCCTCGTTCATGCGGCGGAGCACGGTTTCGGCCTCGTTCTTGGAGGTGAGGATTTCCAGGAACAGGCGGTTGGCTTCCTCGTCGTCGCGCACGTCGGCGTCGATCAATTTGAGCGAGCGGGTGGCGGCGCGCATCGCCTCGGGATGGATGGCGAGATTGTATTTCTGCGCCAGGTAAAACAGCCGGATCAGGTTGACCGGGTCGCGCTTGAAGACGTTGGCGCGCGCGAGGTTGATGCGGTTGTTGTCGATGATGAAATCGTCGGTCTCGGTGATGGTGCGCCGGCTGCGCGCCGGGCGCAGCCGCGCGATGACGCGGCTGAGCACCGGCGCCGGTTTGGCCTGCCGTTCCTCGAGCCCGGCGCAAAGAATGGCGGTGAGATCGCCGACATGCTTGGCGGTCAGGAAGTAGTGCTTCATGAAGCGTTCGACGTCCTGCAGTCCCGGATGCTCGGTGTAGCCGAGCCGCACCGCGATATCGCGCTGGATGTCGAACGACAGTCGCTCCTCGGCGCGGCCGGCGAGGAAATGCATGTTGCAGCGCACCGACCACAGGAAGTCTTCGCAGCGCCGGAACATGTTGTATTCGTCGCGGTCGAACACCTCGCGATCGATCAATTCCTCGGGCTCGCGCACGCGATAGACATACTTGGCGATCCAGAACAGTGTGTGCAGGTCGCGCAAGTCCGCCCTTGCCGTCCTTGACGTTCGGCTCGACCAGATAGCGCGACTGCCCGGCGCGGCGATGGCGCTCTTCGCGCTCGGCGAGCTTGGCGGCGACGAAGTCCGCGGCGCTGCCCTGCACCACCTCTTTTTCGAATCGCGTCATCAGCTCGTTGTAGAGCGCGGCGTCGCCGAACAGATGCCGGGATTCAAGGAGCGCGGTGCGGATGGTCATGTCGGCCTTCGCCTGCCGGATGCATTCGCTGACCGAACGCGTGGCGTGGCCGACCTTCTGCCCCATGTCCCACAGGCAATAGAGCAACGCTTCGGCGACCGATTCGCCCCAGGCGGTCTGTTTGTAAGGCAGCACAAACAGCAGATCGATGTCGGAGCCCGGCGCCAACAGGCCACGGCCATAGCCGCCGGTGGCGATCACCGCCATGCGCTCGGCCTGGGAATGGACTTGCGGCGGATAAAGCGCGTCGATGGCGAACTCGAACAGGATGCGGATGATTTCGTCCTGGGTCTGGCACAGCCGCTCGGCGCAGCGCCGCCCATGGCGGTCCTTGAGCAACAATTCCTCGGCGCGGGCGCGCGCCTGCGTCAGCGCCGTCTTGAGGCGGCGGGCGACGGCGGCGCGCAGTTCACGCTCGCGGCCGGCATGGGTCTCGGCAAGGCCTTTGAGGTCGGCGACAATCGCCGCGCTGTCGAGGAGTTCGGTAGCGACGCGCGGGGCGCGTTGAGTATCCAGCATCATCCACCGTCATAACTGAGCCGCGCCGCGCTGTCATCGGTCCCCGAAATGGTTTGCGCGGGTGCGGCGTTTTGCCGGCGCATGGCAGGACTGTGGTAGCCGGAACAGGGCAGGGCGGCTTTGGTGTGCTAGCATGGCCGCTGACGAAAAAACCGAAAGCGCCAAAGGGAGGACGAGATCCGATGAAAAGCTATGACGTTTGCGAGTGCGGCGCGCCGTTGCGGCTGATGGAACGGCCGACGCCGAAGCCGACCGGCACCGAGGTCTTGCTGAAGGTCATCGCCGCCGGCGTTTGTCACAGCGATCTGCATATCTGGGAAGGCCAATACGATCTGGGCGGCGGCAAGGTGCTCCGCTTGCCGATCGCGGCGTGAAGCTGCCGCTAACCATGGGGCATGAAAATGTCGGCGAGGTCGTCGCCATCGGCCCCGACGCGAAAGGGCGTAAAGATCGGCGACCGCAGGCTGGTGCATCCGTGGCTCGGCTGCGGCGAATGCGCGAAGTGCCGGCGCGGCGACGAACAGATGTGCCGCACGCGCATTCAGCATCGGCGTGTTCCGCTCCGGCGGCTATGCCGACCATTTGCTGGTGCCGCATCCGCGTTATCTGTTCGACATCGGCAACATTCCGCCGGAACGGGCGGCGCCGCTGGCCTGCTCCGGGATCACGACCTATGGCGCGTTGAAGAAAGTCGGGCCGCTGTTGCAGGAGGAGCCGGTGGTGATCATCGGCGCCGGCGGTCTCGGGCTGATGTGCCTTGCGCTGCACAAAGCCATGGGCGGCAAAGGCGCCATCGTCGTCGATATCGATCCGGTCAAGCGCGAGGCGGCGAAGAAGGCCGGCGCGATGATGACCATCGACAGCAACGCGCCGGACGCCAGCAAGCAGATCATCGAGGCGACCAACGGCGGCGCCGGGGCGGTGATCGATCTGGTCGGCGCGTCGCGCACCGCGCAGCTTGGCCTCGACAGCCTGCTGCAAAGGCGGCAAGCTGATCATCGTCGGCCTGTTTGGCGGCGACATCACCGTGCCGACGCCGTCGTTTCCGTTGCGCGCCATCACGCATCCAGGGATCGTATGTCGGCAGCCTCACCGAAATGGCCGAGCTTCTCGATCTCGTGCGCCGCAAAGGCGTCGCCCGATCTTCCGGTCGGCAAGCGGCCGCTCGCCGCGGTCAACGACGCGCTGGAAGAGCTCAAATCCGGCAAAGTCGTCGGCCGCCTGGTGCTGATGCCGGCGGAATGATCAAAGCAGGCCGTTCGGACCTGCCGAATTTCACTCGGAAAGGAATAAGCATGGACGCTGCCGGGTTGCGGGCGCTGCAGGCGCCGATCAAGGAGCGATACAAGACGGATCCCAACGCCGCGGTGATCACCTTGAAGGCGCACGGGACGCTCGACGACAGCAATATTGCCTGCAAGGTCGAGACCGGCCGCGCGCTCGCGGTCGCCGGTCTGCATCCGGCGACCGGAGGCTCCGGACTTGAATTGTGCTCCGGCGACATGCTGCTGGAAGCGCTGGTCGCCTGCGCCGGCGTCACGCTGAAAGCCGTGGCGACCGCTATCGACGTGCCGTTGAAGTCCGCTGCGGTCTCTGCCGAAGGCGATCTCGACTTCCGCGGCACGCTCGGTGTCGCCAAGGATGCGCCGGTCGGTTTCGCGCAAATCCGGCTCCGCTTCGATGTCGACACCGACGCGCCGCAGGAGAAGCTCGATCAGCTGCTCAAGCTCACCGAGCGGTATTGCGTCGTCTATCAGACGATCAGCAACGGGCCGCCGGTGAACGTCAGCCTCAGCCGCAATTGATTGCTGCCGTGTCCCCCGAGCTTTTGTTCTGGTTCGGCTTCGCGCTGAAGATGGCGCTGACGGCGACCGTCGTCGTCATCACCTCGGTGGCGGTCGAGCGCTCGGGTGCGTTCGTCGGCGCGCTGATCGGCGCGTTGCCGACCGCGGCCGGCGCCGCCTACACCATTCTCGCGCTGGAGCACCCGCCGAGCTTCATCGCCGCGAGCGCCATCGGCAGCGTCGCCATCAACGCCGCGGTCGCGATCTTCGCCGCGACCTACGCGATGCTGGCGCAGCGCCACGGCCTGATTGTCAGCCTCGGCGGCGCTGGCGTGCTCTGGCTCGCCATTGCGGCCGGGCTGCGCTCGGTCGATTGGACACCGCTCGGCGCGGTGGCGCTCAATGTGGTGGTCTATGCCGTCACTATTCCCTGGAGTTGGCGCTATCGCTCCAGCGGCGGCCCGGTGAAATTCGTGCGCACGCGCTTCGACATTCCGCTGCGCGCGCTCACCGCCGCACTTGTCGTCGCCGTCGTCACCGCGGCCAGTTCCAGCATCGGCTCGTTCGCCTCAGGCATGTTCGCCCTGTTCCCGATCATTCTCGGCAGCTCGATCGTCATCATGCATCCGCGCATCGGCGGCAAGGCGACGGCGAGCATGCTGGCGCATGCGCAGCTGCCGCTGATCGGCCTCGCGCTGGGTTTTCTGGTCGTGCACTATCTGGTGGCGCCGATCGGGGTCTGGCCGGCGCTGGGCGCGGGGCTACTCGTCAGCCTCGCTTGGAGCGGCTCGCTGCTCGTCATCCGTATGAAGAATGTAGCCCGGATTGAGCAATGCGAAATCCGGGAGCGGCCGTGAGGCGCCTACATCCGTCCCCGGGTTTCGTGGCACTCAACCCGGGCTACGTTTTCAGCTTCGCAAGCTGCGCCTTGAGTGCGTAGAGCGCTTCGAGCGCATCGCGCGGCGACATGTCGTCGGGATGCAGCGCGACAAGCGCGTCGACCAGTGCCGAAAGTCCAGTATCGGCGGGCGATGGCGGCGGCGCGGCCGGCCGCGTCGCTGCAAAGAGCGGCAAATCATCGATCAGTTTGCGCGCCGGCGAGATGCGATCCTCGGCTTCGAGCTGCGCCAAGACGAGCTTGGCGCGCTCAATCACGCTCGGCGGCAAGCCGGCGAGCTTCGCCACCTGAATGCCATAGGAGCGATCCGCCGCGCCGGGAACGACTTCGTGCAGGAACACGACTTCACCCTGCCACTCCTTTACGCGCATGGTGGCGTTGTGCAACCGCGGCAGCTTGGCGGCGAGCGCCGTCATCTCGTGGAAGTGGGTGGCGAACAGCGCGCGGCAGCGATTGTTCCCGTGCAAATGCTCGATGGTCGCCCAGGCGATCGACAGTCCGTCGAAAGTCGCGGTGCCGCGGCCGATCTCATCCAGAATGACTAGCGCGCGCTCGCCGGCTTGATTGAGGATCGCCGCCGTCTCGACCATCTCGACCATGAAGGTCGAACGGCCGCGCGCGAGATCGTCGGCGGCGCCAACGCGTGAGAACAAGCGGTCGACCACGCCGATATGCGCGGCCCGCGCCGGCACGAAGCTGCCCATTTGCGCCAACACGGCGATCAGCGCGTTCTGGCGCAGAAACGTCGATTTGCCGGCCATGTTGGGCCCGGTGACCAGCCAGATACGGCCGGCCCCCGCCTTTTCCTCCCCGGCTTGCGGGGGAGGGTAGGGTGGGGGCGGCGGCGACAGATCGCAATTATTGGCGACGAACGGCCCGCCGTCACTTGCCAGCGCCTGCTCGACGACCGGATGGCGTCCGGCCGTGATGGTGAACGCCAGACTGTTATCGACTTCTGGGCGCACATAATCGCGCTCAACCGCCAGGCTCGCCAGCGCCGCCGCGACGTCGGCGATCGCGAGCGCGCTGGCCGCCTGCTGAATGGTGACGCTCGCAGCCCCAACCGCCGCGGCGAGCCGATCGAAAATCTCAAGCTCGAGCGCCAGCGCCCGATCGGCGGCGTTGGCGATCTTGGCTTCCAATTCGCCGAGCTCCATCGTCGTGAAGCGCACCTGCCCGGCGAGCGTCTGCCGATGAATGAAGGTCGCGTTGAGCGGCGCGGCCAAGAGCTTCTCGCCGTGCTGGGCGGTGACGTCGACGAAATAGCCGAGCACATTGTTGTGCCGGATTTTCAGCGAGCGGATGCCGGTCGTCTCGGCGTAACGCACTTGCAGGGCGGCGATGACGCGGCGCGACTCGTCGCGGAGCCCGCGCGCCTCGTCGAGCGCCGGCTCGTAGCCGCCGCGCACGAAGCCGCCGTCGCGGCGAAACGCCGGCAGCTCCTCGGCCAAGCGCTCCGCCGAGTTCGGCGGCGAGCGCGCCGTCGGGACGGCGCAGCGCCTCGACCGCGCGCGAAAACTCCCGGGGCAAGTCCGGCAGCGCGGCGATCCGCGCGGCGATGGCCGCCGCCGCGAAAATTCCGTCGCGGATGGCGGCGAGATCGCGCGGGCCGCCGCGGCCGATGACGATGCGGGTGAGCGCACGCGCGAGATCGGGCGCCGCTTTCAGCCGCTCGCGCAAATCGGCGCGCAGGCCGCCGTCGCTGACAACAGCGGCCACCGCATCGAGCCGGTGCGCGATCTCGGCCGGATCGGTCAGCGGTGCGGCAAGCCGCTGCGCCAACAGCCGCGAACCTGCCGCCGTCACCGTCCGATCGATGGCGGCAAGCAGCGAACCGCGCCGTTCGCCGCCAAGCGTGCGGATCAGTTCGAGATTGCTGCGCGTCGCTTGATCGATCGCCAGCGTCGCCCCGGCCGCTTCGCATATCGGCGGCGATAGCGGCGGGTGTTTGCCGACCTGCGTGCGCTCGATATAGGTTACTACCGCCGCTGCCGCGGTGAGCTCGACTCGCGAGAAGGCGCCGAACGACGCCGTCGTTGCCACGCCGAAGAACGCCGCGAGGCGGCGCTCGGCGGTGGCGCCGTCGAACACGTCGCGGGTGAGGGGCATCACCACCGGCAGCGAGCGCAGATAGGGCGCGAATTCATGGTCGGAATAAAACGCATCCGAGACGATGATCTCGCCAGGCTCGATGCGGGCAATCTCGGCGGCGAGAGTGGCGCGGTCGCACGCGCCGACCCGAAACTCGCCGGTCGAGATATCGATCCAGGCCAGCGCCAAGCGATCCTCATCGGAGGAGGCGCGGGCGCGCGCCAGTGCCAGGAGATAATTGTTGCGCCGCGCGTCGAGGAGCGAATCCTCAGTCAACGTGCCGGCCGTCACCAGCCGCACCACGTCGCGGCGCACGACGCTCTTGGCGCCGCGCTTGCGCGCTTCGGCGGGGTCCTCGAGCTGCTCGCACACCGCGACGCGATGGCCGAGCGCGATCAGCCGATGCAGATATTCGTCGGCGCGCTCGATCGGGACGCCGCACATCGGAATGTCACGGCCGAGATGCTTGCCGCGCTTGGTCAGCACGATGCCGAGCGCGCGCGAAGCGATCTCGGCGTCGTCGAAGAACAGCTCGTAAAAATCGCCCATCCGGTAGAACAGCAGACAATCCGGATTGGCGGCCTTGATCTCGATATATTGCTCCATCATGGGAGTGACGCGCCCGATTTCGTCGGCCGCTTTGGGCGTGGCGCGCCCGGGCTCCGGCAAAGCTCCGGTATCGTCAACCGCAATGGGGCGCGTCGCGTCCATGGATCGGACGCTAGCAGAGGCGGGCTGGCGGAAAAAGCTTAAGCGGTAAGCAACGCGCAGCGCTGGTGACAAGTATGAAATCATCAGCGCACGACGCGAAACAGAGCTTTCGCTTCGAGCGCCGGATCGGCGCTGAAAAGACAACAGCCGCACCACCGTGCGGCTGTTGACGAACCAAGTCGAAGATCGCGAGCCCGCGATCAGCCCTGGCGCGAAAGACCGTCAGTAGGGCGCGACGTTATCAAACACGGTACCCGCATAGGGATCCGGCTGAGAGTCGGCGCTGTAGGGCGCTACATTCTCAAACGGTGTCCCGGCATAGGGGTCCTGCCAGTAGACGCCGGGCGCCTGCATCATCTGCTGCTGCTGGTAGTAGTAGGGATTCGGCCGATAGTTTCTGGTCTGATAGTTTCTGCGTCTGCGCTGGCGCCAACGCCGTTGTTGCGAGCAGCAAGCCCACGACGATGGCGGGAAGAATCTTTGCTGACATTGTCTCAATCTCCATGGCTTTTCCCGGGACACTCCCGAGCAACATGTGACGTGGGTCGCCGTTCCCCGCTTGTTGCGCAACGCACCTATGAGCGCCCATGTCGGGTCAATGGGAGTTCGAGCGGCCCGCTGCATTTACGCCGCCGCGTCTGCTGCGTTCTGACTAATTCTCGAGCGGTCATTTGATGCAAAGATGAGATCAAACAAACATGACAACAGCCGCGCCCGAGGCGCGGCTGTTGCGTCAAAGTTCGCAAGGTCTCGACGCGGCTTACCAATAGTTCCACAGGGCGTTGTTCCAGCCGGTGTAGACGGGGGCAACATAGGCTGGAGCGTAGTTGTAGTATCCCGGCGCGTAATAAATTCCGGGGCCGACGCCGAATCCGAGAGTGACTGCCGGCGGATATGCCGGGACATATCCGTAGTAATTGTAATTGTAGCCGTATGGCGATAGACCACCTGCGCCGATGCCAACGCGGTTGTTCCGAGCAGCAAGCCCGCGACCAGGGCGGGGAGAATCTTTGCTGACATTGTTCCAATCTCCATGTTTTTTCGTTGTGGGCAGTGTTGGAGGTTATTCCCGAACAACGGGCGGTATGGGTCGCCGTTCCCGCTTGGTGCGCGACGCACCTATGACGGCCCATCGGGTTCCAAGCGGCCCGTCGCATTTACGATGCTTGCTTGCTGCGTTCTGACTAATTCTCCGGCGGTTATTTGATGCAAAAATCGTGGCGAATGTGCCGACAGCTGTGGCTGTTGCATTCGATCCGGGCACGCGGTTCACCGGTTGTTCCAGCCGGCGTTCCAGCCGTTGTAGGCGGGCACGTAAACATAGACGCCCGGTCCCGGTGCGTAGTTATAGACTCCGATCCCGTCACCCAGCGGATATGCTGTTCCGTAGTAGCCGCCATAGCCGTAATAGCCGGCGAAGCCGCCGCCCCAATAACGCGGGAACTCCTGCGTCTGGGCCGAGGCTGAAGTAATGGAAGCCAAGAGAGCCGTCGCGGCCACCATGGCGGCGATAATCTTGCCAGACATCATGTGAAACTCCTCGATTGCGTCCTGTCCGGGATAATTTCGCATGCGCAGGCGCGTTCCGGCCGCGGCAGTCGAACCGCGTCGGATCAAACTGCGCGTTATTTCATGGAACAATGGGCGCGCGACGCTTTACGTCGAGCGACGGGACGCGACCTCGTTGCGGCAGCGCTCAGCGCGCTGCCGCGAGTTAGTTTGCAATGCACGATCGGCAGATCAGAACGGATAGGGATTCGGCTTCTCTTTGATCGTCATCCACTGCCATTGGGTGAATTCATCCCAATTGGCCGGGCCGCCGATGCGCGTGCCGTTGCCGGAGGCGCCCGATCCGCCGAACGGCACATGCGGTTCGTCGGCGACGGTCTGGTCGTTGATGTGCAGGAGACCGGTATTGAGGCGATTGCCGATCGCGATCGCGCGTCCGACGTCGGCGGAGAAGACGCCGGCCGAGAGGCCGTACTCGTTCTGATTGGCGAGCTGCACCGCCTCGTCGTCGCTGCCGACCGAGGTGATCGCCGCCACCGGGCCGAAGATTTCCTCGTCGAAGGCGCGCATCCCGGGCTTCACGCCAGTCAGCACCGTCGGCTTGTAGAACGGTCCGTCGAACGTCCCGCCGGCTTCGAGCTTGGCGCCGGCGGCTACCGACTCTTTCACGATGCTGTCGATGCGCTGGACCTGCGCCTTCGAGATCACCGGTCCGAGCGCCACCTGTCCGAGCGGATCGCCGACCGGCAAGTGGTTCGCCTTGGCGACCAGTTTCTCCGTCAGCGATTTGGCGATCTTGTCGCGCGCCAGGATGCGACCGGTGGTCATGCAGATCTGGCCCTGATGGAACCAGGCGCCGAACGCGATCGCCGAAGCGGCCGCATCGAGATCGGCGTCCTCGAGCACGATCACCGCGTTCTTGCCGCCGAGCTCGAGCTGGACTTTCTTCAGATGCTTGCCGGCCAGTTCGCCGATGCGGCGGCCGACATTGCTCGACCCGGTGAACGACACCATGGCGATGTCGGGATCGGTGCAGATCGCCTCGCCGGCCTCGGCGCCGCCGGGCAGAACGTGGAGCACGCCCTTCGGCAAGCCGGCTTCCTCGAATACCCTGGCGACAATAAAGCCGCCGGTCATGACGGTGCGCGGATCGGGTTTGAGCACCACGGTATTGCCGGTCGCGAGCGCCGGTCCGACCGCGCGCATGGAAAGGATCAGCGGGAAATTGAACGGCGAAATAATGCCGACGACACCGCGCGGCATCCGCCGGGCGATGCTGATGCGGCCCGGATTGGACGGCAACACCACGCCCTGCGGCTCGGTGCACATGGCGGAGGAGCGATAAAGACCCTCGGTCACCAGGTGGATTTCGAATCCCGCCTTGGCCGGGATGCCGCCGGTTTCGCGCGCGATCCACGGAATCAATTCTTCCTGATTGTCTTCCAGGATGCGGGCGGCCTTGCGCAGGATCGCGGCCCGCTCCTCGTACGGCGTCGCCGCCCAGCCGGGCTGTGCGGCGCGCGCTTCGCTGGCGGCGCGGCGCACGTCGGCGGCGGTGGCATTGCCGACGCTGGTGATTTTGGCGCCGGTCGCCGGCTCGAGCACATCCAGCGATCCGCCGGCGGCGCTGCGCCATTCGGTGCCGAAGACGCGGCCCTCCCAGGTCTTCTCGATCAAGAATTTAGGCGCCGGTACATTCATCGTGTTCTCCTCCCTGCGTTTCGTTTATTGGGCAAACGATTTTATGGCGTTGCCGCATCGCAATATCCGAGCGGATATATCGGCTTCCTGACTAGCGGAACAATAGCGGGCGCGGTGCGGGCGGCGTCGTAACGCGATCGCGCAAACGACAATCGCTCCCGAGAAAGTCCCGGCGGCGACGTGCTACGGCTTGCTTTCGTTCTTGGCTGGCGATGATGTCGGTGATGACGACCAACCGCCGTCGCACCGGGAACAGACTGATGTCGAGCGAATGCGAGATCACGCCCCATACGCCGGACGGCGCAAACAGCATGAGCAGAATGGCGAGCCCGCCGAGCAGGATCAGATACCAGGAGCCGAGCGCGGCGAGGTAATATTGCAGCAGATAGAAGATCGCGACGCCGATGATCGGTCCCTCCATCGTGCCGATGCCGCCGATGACGACAATGAAGATGACATAGGCGGTCCAGTCGATCAGCGAGAACGCCGCGTCCGGCGAAATCCTGGCCTTCTGCAGAAAGATCAGCGCGCCGACCATGCCGGTCGCCACCGCGGTCAGCACATAAATCAAGAACTTGGTGCGGAAGACATCGACGCCGGTGCTCTCGGCGGCGGCTTCGGAATCGCCGATGGCGGACAGCGCCAAGCCGTAGCGCGACCGCAGCAGCCGGTACACCAGAATGAACGTGCCGATCGCGAGCACAAGCGCGAGCCAATACACCATGATGTCGCGCGCCGCGGGGCCGCGCACCGCAAACAGGTTGCGCACAAAATCCAGGCCGAAGATCGAGCTCGCGATATCCGGCGGCAGCGACGTGCCGGTGCCGCCGCCGAGCTGTTTCACCTGCGCCAGGACGAGCCGGCAGACCTCGGCGACGACCCAGGTGCCGATGGCGAAATAGGCGCCGCGCAGGCGAAACACGATCAGCGCCGCCGGAATTGCGACCAGGCCGGCGACGGCGCCGGCCAGCACGATCGCGGGCACGGCGTCGAGGCCCGCGACCACGGTGAAGGCAAACAGCGCGTAGGCGCCCATGCCGACGAAGGCCTGCTGGCCGACCGATATCAGGCCGGCGCTGCCGGCGAGCAGATTCCACAATTGCGCCAGCGCCAGCATGGTGAAGACATAGAACAATTCCTGCAGCAGCACGCGGCTGGCAAAGGCCGGCAGAGCAAACAGCAGGACAACAACGGGGACGGCGAGCAGGAGCGTGAGCGTCGACGCCCGGGTCTCGCGCGCGACGGCAAAGCGCGTCCGCGGCGCCGGGTCTTTTTTGCCGGGGATCAAGCCGCCGACGCGCATGGCCGCCGCCTTAATCCACCGCGCGCGGAAACAGGCCGCGCGGCCGTATCACCAGCACGATCAGGAACGCGACATGGCCGGAGAGAATCTGCCATTCGGGATCGATGTGGGCGCCGATGGTTTGCGCCACGCCGACGACGATGCCGCCGGCGAGCGTTCCCCACAGGCTGCCGAGGCCGCCGATGATCACCGCCTCGAAGGCATAGAGCAGACGCGCCGGTCCAATGCTGGGATCGAAATTGGCGCGCGTGCCGAGAAAGAACGCGGCGACCGCACAAACCGCCAGCGAAATGCCCATGGTCAGCGCGTAGATCGAACGGTTGTTGATGCCCATGAGCTGCGCGATTTCGACGTCATCGGAGGTGGCGCGAAACGCCCGCCCGACCGCGGTCCGGTAGAAGACGCCGTTGAGCACAAGGATGACGGCGATCGCCGCGGCGAGGCAGATCAGCGGCATCACGCCGATGGCGATGCCGCCGCCGATCGGCAACGAGGCGCTTTGCAGCGCGCCGACATCGAGGCGGCGGGTGTCGGCGGAAAATGTCTCGAGGAGGCCGTTCTGCACGATGATCGACAGCCCGAAAGTGATGAGGAGCGGCGGCAGGATATTGCGGCCGAGCGCCCGGTTGAGCAGCACCGATTGCAGCACGATAGCCGAGCGCGAACATCAGCGGCACCACGACCGCGCAAGCGGCGACCAGCGGGACGCCGGCGGCGGTCGGCCGCGAGAATCAAAAACGCGCCGAGCACGATCAGGTCGCCATGCGCCAGATTGACGAGGCGCATGATGCCGAAAATGACCGAGAGGCCGGTGGCGTAGAGCGAATAAAGCCCGCCGAGCAGGATGCCTTGGATGAGCGTGTCGATCCAGCCGAGCATCGCTTACAATCCGAAATAGGCGGCGTGGATGGCGTCGCGGGTCAGCTCCGCCGGCCGGCCGGAGAGGCTCACGCGCCCTTCCTGAAAACAATAGGCCCGGTCGGCCACCGACATGGCGTGGACCAGATCCTGCTCGACCAGGACCACGCTGGTGCCGCGCGTCTTGATGTCGGCGAGCGCCGCATAGATGTCGCGAATGACGATCGGCGCAAGCCGAGACTGAGCTCGTCGCAGAGCAGGATGCGCGGATTCGACATCAAGCTCCGGCCGATGGCGACCATCTGTTGCTGGCCGCCGGACAGCGCGGTGCTCGGGGTGTGGCGGCGCTCGCGCAGCATCGGAAACAGCCGGTAGACGCTTTCGAGATCCCACGGTCCGCCGGTGCGCCGGCCGTAGGCGCCGACCAGCAGATTTTCCTCGACCGACAGCGAGGAAAACAGCCGCCGGCCTTCCGGCACCAGCGCAATGCCGAATTTGACGATCTCGTAGGCCGGCAACGCGCCGATGTCGCGGCCGTCGAGGCGGACGGCGGCTGCGGGACGCGGCAATAGTCCGGCGATCGCTTTCAGGAAGGTGGACTTGCCGGCGCCGTTGGCGCCGATGATGGCGACCGTTTCGCCTTCATTGAGCGCAAACGTGATGCCGAACAGCGCCTGGAAGTCGCCGTAGAAAGCGGTGAGATCGCGGGTCTCCAGCATCGCCAAATCTTAACGCCCCAAGCCGCCGCTTGCGCCGCCTCGCGTCCCAATATCTCACGCCGCGATGCCCATATAAATCTCGCGGACCTGGTCGGAGGCCATCACCGCGCGCGGCTCGCCTTCGATGATCTTGCGGCCGAAATTGAGCACCACCAAGCGGGAAACGACGGCAAGGAGCGCATGCACGATGTGCTCGATCCAGACGATGGTCACGCCGGATTGCTTGATGTCCTGAATCAGCGCGACGAGCTCGATGCATTCGGCCTCGGTCAGGCCGCCGGCGATTTCGTCGAGCAGCAGGAGCCGCGGGCGCGCTCGCCAAGGCGCGCGCCAGCTCGAGCCGCTTGCGGCCCAAAAGGTTGAGCGTGCCGGCGCGGCGATTGGCGAAGGCGATGAGGCCGGTGCGCTGCAGAATGTCGCCGCAGGGTTCGACGACGTCGGCTTCGCGCTGCCGGCGGCCATGAATGGCGGCGACCAGAAGATTTTCGAACACGGTCAGGTTCTCGAACGGATGCGGGATCTGGAACGAGCGCCCGATGCCGGCGATGCAGCGAGCGCGCGGCGGCGCAGCCGTGATGTCATGGCCGTCGAAATGGACCGTGCCGCTGTCCGGCTGCAACAAGTCCGGTGATGAGATTGAACAGCGTCGATTTGCCGGCGCCGTTCGGCCCGATGATGCCGAGCGCCTCGCCGCGCGCGACTTCAAGCTCGACACCGTCGACGGCTTTGAGTGAGCCGAACGATCGCGACAGATTGTCCAGCTTGAGGATCACGTGCCCGTCCAGTCGAGCGCCGGCCGGATGCGTCCGGCGCGGAAGCCAAACTTCGCTGCGACCTTCGCAAACGCCGAGTTTGGAACGATCCCGGATCTGCGGTGCAGCGCTTTCACGCTGCACCGCGCCCGGAAATGTCGGACCAAATGTTAGGCGATCGGCTCCATCTTGCCGCCGACCGGAATTTCCGGCGCGGTTTTGTTGTCGGTGATGACGATGTCGTACTTGTTGCCGTCGCGCAACCGCCACTGGCCGCCGACCAGCGGCGTCTTGGCGATGTTCTTCGCGGCGAACGGCGGCAGATTCTTGCCGTCCCAGGCAATCGGCCCGACCACGGTGTCGAGCTTGGTCGCGGCAATCGCTTTCACCATGCCCTTGTTGTCGCCGACGTCGCCGGAGCGCTTCGCCACGTCGACGGCGAGCTCGAACAGCGCGTGGACGAAGCCGATCGGCTGCGTCCATTGCTTGCCCGAGGATTTTTCGTAGGCGCGCGGCGATGTCCTTGGCCGATTGTCCGGTCAGCGACGACTTGAACGGATGGTTCGGCGACCACCACACTTCCGACGACAGGTTGTTGCCGTTCTTGCCCAAAGCTTCGACCGCGACCGGGAACAGGATCGCCTTGCCGATCGAAGCGGCTTTCGGTTTCAGGCCCTGCTGCATCGCCTGGTTCCAGAACGTGGTGAAGTCGGGCGGCAGCACCACGCCGGTGATGATCTCGCAATTCGCTTTCTTGAACGCCGCGATCTGCGCGCTGAAGTCGTCGGTGAGATTCTGATAGCGGCCCGGATCGGTGAGCTTGTAGCCGAGCTTGTCGAGCACCGGCGGGAAGCCGACGACTGCTTGTCGCCCCAGGCGTTGCCGTCGCCGTCATTGGGGAACAGGCCGCCGACCGATTTATTGGTTTGCAACTGCCCCCACATGTTGGTGAAGACCGCGATCACGTCTTCGAGGCCCCAGAAGAAGTGATAGGTGTAGTTGAACGGCTTCCAGGCCGGCGGTCCGCCGCCCGGATTGGCCTGACGGCCGATGAAATAAGGCTGCCACGGCGCCACGGTGGAGATGCACGGCACCTCCTCGATCTCGCACTGGGTGGAAACCGGATTGGTGGTTTCCGGCGTCGACGCCACCAGCATCAGATCGATCTTGTTGGAGACGATCAGCTCCTTGGCGACTTCGGCGGCGCGGTTCGGATTGGACTGGCTGTCCTTGACGGTGACCTCGACCGGCAGCGTCGCGCTGCCGACTTTGACGCCGCCCTTCACGGTGTTGAGGAAGTTGGAGATGACGAAATTGTCGGCTTCGGCAAATGCCGCGAGCGGACCGGTCTGCGGGCTGACATAGCCGATCTTGAAAGTCTTGGCGGCGTGCGCCGCCGGCGCGAATACCGAACCCGCGGCGAGCGCTGCGCCGGTTGCCGCCGATGCCTTCATGAAGCTGCGGCGGTTTACGCGAATGCTGTCTGTCGTCTTCGCCATGTCGTCCTCCCTGTACGATCTCACCGCCGTCCCGGAATCGGGCCGTGTCATTGGCTGGCGTTTAACCCCGGAGCGAGACCTTCGACTTGCACCATTCGATGTAGCGCTGTATGTTCGATTATCGAACTAAGGTTCGCGCTCTGGATGATTGTTACCGAGCGCCGAATTCCTGTCAATTGCCGCCGCTGTTTCGGCGGGGGCACGCGGGCGCAATGCGAAGGATGCGCAGGCGCAATGGCGCAAGAGACTCGCCAGACGCTTCGCAGGAAAAACAACAAGACAAGGAATTCATGGCGACGCTCGCCAAAGGCCTGGCGTTGCTCGGCTCGTTCGACAAGCAGCGGCCGGCGATGACGCTGTCGGAGGCGGCGAAAGCGACCGGATTTTCCCGCGCCACCGCGCGGCGCATTCTGCGCACGCTCGCGGAACTCGGCTACGTCGTGCAAAGCGGGCGCGAATTTTCGCTGTCGTCGGGAATTCTCAAGCTCGGCTTCGCCTATCTCGCGACCCAGAATTGGATCGAACAGGCTTCGCCGCTGATGCGTCAGCTCGAGCGAGGAATTCCACGAATCGTGCTCGGCGGCGATCCTGGAGGGAACCGAGATCGTCTATGTCGCGCGCTTTCCGGCGCGGCGCATCATGTCGGTGACGCTTGCGGTCGGCACGCGGCTGCCGGCGTTTCACACCTCGCTCGGCCGGATCCAGCTCGGCTTTCTCGACGATGCCGAATTCTGGTGCCGGCTGCGATCGTTGCGCGTCGAGGCCTACACGCCGTCGACCATCACCGACGTGCAAGCGCTCTACGAGCGGGTGCGCGAAGACCACGCGCAGGGATTTTCCATCGTCGACGAGGAGCTCGAGCGCGGCCTGCGCTCGATCGCGGTGCCGGTGGTCGACCGCGCCGGCCAGGCGATCGCCGGGCTCAATATCAGCACCCATTCGACGCGCACCACGCGCAACGAAATGCGCGAGCGTTTTCTGCCGCGCTTGCGCGCGGTCGCCGAACAAGATCTCCGCTTCGGTGGCGTAGCCGTCACTCGGGCTGCTCTCCGCTCAATGACGTCCCGCGTCAGCATCTTGCCTGCGCCTGGTCCGCCGGGTATTGTTCGCAAAATGTCGGAATACCGCACGAACGTTCGATAATCGAACATTCTCGACCTCCACCAAGAAGCTGGAGGCGAGGGATCAAACGCAGGGAGGGAGAGCGCCATGAGCGTAGCCGTGAAGGACGACAAGGAAGCGAGCGCCGCCAAGTCGGGAAAGGCCGGCCGTGCCGGCGTAACGACGCCGCAGACCGGCGCCGAATATCTCGACTCGCTGCGCGACGATCGCACCGTCTTCATCTACGGCGAGCGGGTGAAGGACGTGACCACGCATCCGGCCTTCCGCAACACCGCGCGCATGGTGGCGAGGCTGTTCGACGCGCTGCACGACAAGAAGCACGCCGACAAGATCATGGTGCCGACCGACACCGGCAACGGCGGCAAGACCCACGCCTTCTTCAAGGCGCCGAAATCGCTCGACGATTTGTTGGCGGGCCGCAACGCCATCGCCGAATGGGCGCAGGATCACCTACGGCTGGCTCGGCCGCTCACCGGACTACAAGGCCTCGTTCCTGGCGACGCTCGGCGCCAATGCGCAGTTCTACGATCCGTATTCGGAGAACGCCAAGCGCTGGTACAAATTCAGCCAGGAGCGCGTGCCGTTCGTCAATCACGCCATCATCCATCCGCCGGTCGATCGCGACCGGCCGCCGAACGAAGTCGCCGACGTCTGCTGCCACGTCGAGAAGGAGACCGACGCCGGCATCGTCGTGTCCGGCGCCAAGGTGGTCGCCACCGGCTCGGTGCTGACCAACTACACCTTCGTCGCCCATCACGGCCTGATCCCGGTGCAGGACAAGAAGTTCGCCGTGGTGTTCATGGTGCCGACCAACCATCCGGGCGTGAAATTTATTTGCCGCACCTCGTACGAGATGACGTCGACGGCGATGGGCAGCCCGTTCGACTATCCGCTGTCGAGCCGCATCGACGAGAACGACGCCGTGTTCATTCTCGACAAGGTGCTGGTGCCCTGGGAGAACGTCTTCGTCTACGGCGACCTGGAAAAGGCCAACAACTTCTTCCCGCGCACCGGCTTTCTGCCGCGCTTTGTCGTGCACGGCTGCACGCGGCTTGCGGTCAAGCTCGACTTCATCGCCGGGCTGTTGCTCAAGGCGGTGGAAGCCTCCGGCACCAAGGATTATCGCGGCGTGCAGGCCAATGTCGGCGAGGTGATCGCCTGGCGCAATCTGTTCTGGGCGCTTGTCGGACGCGATGGTGCGCGATCCAAAGCCCTGGATCGACGGCTATGTGCTGCCCAACATGGATCCGGGCAACGCCTACCAGATCATCGCCACCATGGCCTACACCAAGGTCAAATACATCATCGAGCAGACGGTGGCGTCGGGGCTGATCTATCTCAACTCGCACGCCAGCGATTTCAAGAACCCGGAAATCCGCCCCTATATCGATCGCTATATGCGCGGCTCCAACGGCTACAAGGCCGAGGAGCGCGTCAAGCTGATGAAGCTTCTGTGGGACTGCATGGCGACCGAGTTCGGCGGCCGGCACGAGCTCTACGAGATCAATTACGGCGGCTCGACCGAAGAGATCCGCCGCTATTGCCTGTTCGGCGCGCAGGCGTCCGGCAACGCCGATCGCTTCAAAGGCTTCGCCGAAGACTGCATGGCGGAATACGACCTCGACGGCTGGAAGGTGCCGGACCTCACCGATCCGGGCGCGCTCAGCTATCACGTGATGCGCGGAGGCGAAGTAAGAATCATGCATCCTCATCCCGCGGCGGCGGCGCAGCGGCCGCTCGAAGGATAGATCGACCGATGTGCCTGGGGGCTCGTCGCCCTTCGAGGCTCGGCGCTGCGCGTCGAGCCCTTCAGGGTGACGGTTGCTCACCGCCATCGGCTGCAGGCCGAGCCGATCCATCAGCACCTGATCGCGGTCGCGCTTGGGATTCGGCGTGGTGAGAAGCTTCGGCCCGCAGAAGATCGAATTGGCGCCGGCGAGGAAACACAGCGCCTGCGTCTCCTCGCTCATGGTTTCGCGGCCGGCCGACAGCCGCACCATCGATTGCGGCATGGTGATGCGGGCAACCGCGATGGTGCGCACGAACTCGATCGGCTCGAGCGGCGGCTGATCCGCGAGCGGCGTGCCGGCGACGCGGACCAGCATGTTGATCGGCACCGATTCGGGATGCGCCGGCAAATTCGCCAGCGTCACGATCATGCCGATGCGGTCCTCGCGCGTCTCGCCCATGCCGACGATGCCGCCGCAGCAGACATGGATGCCCGCGGTGCGCACATGCTCGAGCGTCTCCAGGCGATCCTCGTAGGTCCGCGTGGTGATGATCTTGCCGTAGAATTCCGGCGAGGTGTCGAGATTATGATTGTAATAGTCGAGGCCCGCGGCCTTGAGCTTCTCCGCCTGCGGCGCGGTCAGCATGCCGAGCGTGGCGCAGGTCTCGAGCCCGAGCGCCTTGACGCCCTCGACCATGGCGCAGACCTGATCGAGATCGCGCTCCTTGGGTGAGCGCCAGGCCGCGCCCATGCAGAAGCGGCTGGCGCCGGCGTCACGCGCCGCGCGCGCTTCCGCCAGCACTTGGTCGAGCGGCATCAGCTTCTCGGCGTGCACGCCGGTGTCGTATTGCGCGCTCTGCGGACAATAGGCGCAGTCCTCCGGGCAGCCGCCGGTCTTGATCGAGAGCAGCGTCGAGAGTTGCACCTCGGAGGGATCGAAGTTGATGCGGTGAATGCTTTGCGCCCGGAAGATCAGCTCGGAGAGCGGCAGATCGAACAGCGCGCGGATTTCTTCGCGCGTCCAATCGTGGCGTAACGGAGCGTCGGAGGCGGCGACGGGAGTGTGCAGCTCGGTAGTGGACATGAAGCGACCATGTGGAAGAGCGTGACGTACCATAATGGTCACAGCGGGGAGGACAAGACCACGCGGGGCGCAGGCCGACAAGAAGCACCCGGACAAGAAAAAGGCCTGGCGAAAAGTCGCGGGGCCTTAGAATTGCCGCAGCATAGCGGGCAGCTTCCCGATCAGGTTGCGGCAGCTTTGGCGATTGGCGTCGCATCCGGCGTCATAATGCGATCGAGACGGGCTAGCGCAAGCGTTAGTGCGGACGGGGCGCGCAGCGCCCCTATCAACTGCACGTCAGCCACCCATATTCGGACGGATTGCGGGGCGGCCAAGGCGTAACCACGTGTAGGTACGAAGCTGGGCCCACAGGCATCAGGAGACATACCGTGTCGCACGCGACGCAGGGTTCGAAGCGAAAGCGCAGGAGCAAAGCTTTACCAGTCTTGGGGGCCGCCGGGTTGTCGTTGTCGCTGGCAAGCGGAGCATCCGCATCAGCCGGTGGACCGGCAGCGGATATGCTGACCCGGAACACCGAAGTGAGCCACGAAATCACTTTGCGTGAGGAGGAAGTCTCTGACGTCAGCTTGGCGACATTCTATGCCGTCAACAAAGAAAACGCCGGAACATTCAGGCCCCGCATACGATTTGCTGGCGGCTGCTACGGCGCTTGCGGGACGGCCTTTTACGAAGCGTCGACGCTTGGAAGCGATGCTAATCCGCCGCAACGTTCGATCAAGCCAGCACACAAATACACGCATGCGCTTAAGCGCACGCACGTTCCGAAAAACCCATAAGACGCACGATTGTGCGCTTGGAGCGGTGACGAACAACCCGCAGTAATGGGTGCGCATCAAAGACGCGGGTCGAGGCGCGCCCCGTCAGTCCCTCCAGAAGTCTGCTTGACCGTGCGCTTGCGATTGCCTTCGGTGTTGTCCTGATTGCCAAGCCCGGCGCCGGTGCGCTTGCGCTGGTCTTTCGGTGATTGGCTGGTTCGCCATCGTGTTCGGGCTGCCTCTACACATTGCGCTCGCATTTCAACTCAAGAAATTCAAGCGAACCCAACATCATTCCCCACCGAGCACTGGCGAAATTCACCATCACCAGTCGGGGATGCGCCGCGAGATGGCGTGTAAAGGCGCCTTACCGCGTCCCATTGGATTTCATCTATGGCACACCCTAGCAAAGTGTAGATGCTCAACCGCCATGCTTCGCAAAATCGAAGACGAAGATGCCGGCGTCGCAGCCAGGGGCCCGCTCGATCGCCCGCATCATGCAGACGGGTTGGTTTAAGGAAGACCCGCGGTCGCGTCTCCGCCTGCGGACGCGGTTGATGGCGGTAGTACTTAAGGGTCATCGTCGACAATGACCATTTTCCATTCTCAGCCATTCGGATTAGAGAACGCCCCCAGGTAGCTCGGGACGTAACCGCATATTGAGGAGTAGGCACATGGCATGCATCGCCCAGATTATCTCGACTGCTCGCTATTTACCTGAACGCGTTGTCACCAATGCAGAACTAACGACGCGTTTCACGGCACTGGGTAAACCAACCGTCGTCGACAGGCTTGCTGCCAGTACGGGTATCACCCGACGTTTCTATGTCCCGGACGACTGGGTGACATCGGACCTCGCCCTGCCGGCAGCCAAAGAGGCGCTCAAACGCGCAGGGCGCAAACCCGAAGACGTCGACCTGATCATTGTCGGCACGACTTCGCCCGACTACATCACGCCCGACACCTCGGTGGTTCTACAATATAAGCTTGGCGCGAAGAATGCCGGCACTTTCGACGTGGGCTGCGCCTGCGCGTCGTTTCCACCGTTGATCGCCATCGGCTCCGGACTGATCGCCACCAATCCAGCGATAAAGACGATTCTCGTGATCGGCGTAGATATGATTCATAGGCTCACCGATCCCAACGATCCGGGCTGTTTCCTATGGAGCGACGGAGCAGGCGCCGCTGTCTTGGAGGGCGGCAACCTGCAAGGCTTCATCGGCGCGGCCTTCCAGGCCGACGGCGCTTATGCATCTGGTTGGGGCATTGCAGCCGGAGGCACCTTCGAGCCGGCGAGCGTGGACGCCGTGAAGGCCGGGCGTACGCAGATGCGTCGCGAAAAGGGCAATTATCCGGCGACGGTCAACGAAGACGGTTGGCCGCGTCTATTCAAGCGCCTCGCCGCCGAAAACGGCTTCACGGCAAACGACGTAGATCAATTGCTGTTCACCCAGATCAGCAAGCCACGATTGCGATTGCGGCCGAGCGGTGCGGCGTGCCAGTGGAAAAATGCCACACCATCATGGAGAAATACGGTTACACCGGCTCTGCTTGTATTCCGATGGCATTGGACGACGCCATCGAACTCGGCAAGATCAAACGGGGTGACCTTGTCGTCATGATTAGTTCAGGGCTCGGATACAACCAAGCTGCGGCGGCGGTTCGTATGACCGTTTGAGGCCGTCCGAAGCCATGCAGACCAAACGTCGAAGACTAGCTTAGGATTTCCCTCGGCGCCACGCCGTCCCTACCAAGGTAGTGCGGACTTCGCGCAGCGCCTGCACACCGACGAGCCACGTAGGGCGTTTCAAAGCTTTCTGAGCGGCGGCAAGCCGACTTCAAGAAGCTCATAAGGCATTCGAATGAAAGACCCAGTCAGCGTCATTTCAGGCGTCGGTCCCGGGACGGGCTCAGCTCTGGCGCATCAACTCGCACCCGCGATGATAAGCGCGTTGCTGCAACATCATCGTGACGGGTTAGGAGACGGATCCGAAAACGCGGAGGCTGGGTGCGTCTGCGCGCTGTGCGCGCAGCAAAAGAAAAAGGCCCCGCGGTTATCCCGCGGGGCCTAGAGACAGGAGCTGTTGCTAGCTTAGTTCTTAGCAACGAGCGGCTTCGGAGCCTCAGGTCCCCAGAGTTTGAAGCCGATGCGCGACCAGAAGATCAGGCCGTCGATCGCGTCTTGGCGGTACACGCTTTGCGTGACCCACGCTTGGATGTCGACCGGGCCGAAGTCGTAGCCGACCAGGCCGCCCACGTCGACGGTTCGCAGATTGCCGCAGTTGCCCGGAATGGTGCAGCCCGGGCCGGTGTCGGCCGTGGTCTGGACTTCGAAGTAAGCAACCGGGCCGATTTCCCACTTGCCGATCTTGTAGACGGCCGTGAAGTCGCCATACAGCGCGTTGCCGCTGGTGACGGGTCCGCCGCCGGTCAAGCCAACCGCGACGCAGCATGGGCCGGTCGACCGGGCGTTGATGTCATAGAAGAAGTTTGCCGACGCCACCCAGTTGTTGCCGAGGTAGGAGAACGACACGGACGGCTCAAATGTCCAATAGTCCGGGTTTGGCGTGCCGACCCAGCGCGAGCCGTCCGGAGCCATGAAGCCGAAGGCGGTAGAGACGAACCAGCCACCGCCCAGGTTCCACGAAAAGTTGATCGGCTGAAAGAACGTGTTGGCAAGCACTTCGCCGTGTGCGATCGGCAGAGACGGCGGGGTGTTCAGGTTACCCTGCACCGCCAAGACGTCGAACATGTAGAAGGCTTGGACCACGCTGAAGCCGTAGGTGGCCCCGAAGAAATTCCAGCCAGGCACGTAGAGGAACGGCACGGCTTGCGCTACTGCGGGTGCCGCCAGTCCGCCCGCCTGGTTGCCTCTGACCGCCATTCTGGCCGGCCAAGCCGAGGTACGCTGTTTCAATGCCCGAATACAATCCGGGCGGCGGCAATGCGCCCAACGGCAGACCGATTGTGGCGCCGTTCAAGCGGTTTTGGAACGTTCCGGCTTGCATTGCAGAAGCCGAACTCGCATAGCCGCCAATGGCGACCGCAGCGAGACCTGCCAGTGCAATCTGTCTCAGTCGGGTCATTTGCCCCTCCAGTTTTTGTCCCCAAGACCCCGCGAAAAAATCCCGCACGGTGCTTGTCCCGTCGGCACGATCTGCCACGAGGTATTGAAGCCTGGCTGGGCCATCATGGGTCATGATGGGAAATCCTCATTGTAATTCAACGGCTTGTTTGACAACGGCGGGCACGTATGGGACAGGGCGGGCAGTGAATGTGTGTAATTTCTGTGTGTAATTGAGGGGCTTTGTGGGTCTCAGACCAGATCAAGTTGCCGCCGCCATTCGTAGCGGGATCAATCGAAAGATCCCGGACGGCAACAACCTTTATTTGGTCGTGCGCAACGGCCGCGGCTTCTGGGTTCTGCAATACCGCGACGGGTCAAAAAATCCGGAGCAAAGGGCTAGGTTCAGCTGCCAAGGTGTCGCCCGCACATGCACGGCGCGTGAGGGAAGAATTCGTGGTCGGGCGGCGCAGTGCCAATGCTGCGGCAAGGGGAGGAGGCCCGGCTTCGCAAGCGCGCAATGGCGCGGTGTCGCGAGTGTCCAACAGTGCGGCCCGGCAGTATGGCGCGGTGTCGCAAGCGCCCGACGGTGCGGCCCGGCAAATGCGCAATGGCGCGGCCTGGCAGGTGCGCAACGACGCGCAAAGTTCGGCTCTGCTGTTCGGCGACGCGGTTGAGGAGTTCATAGTTCATCGCGCACGCATGAAAGCCTGGAAGGGCGGTATCTCTGGCGCGGAAGCAGCCAGCTATAGACGTACGTTGATTAAGACGAGCCTGGCGAAAATTCCCATTGCTTCGGTGACCACCGCGGACGTGTTAGAGGCGCTTAAATCAATGCCCATCGTCACGGCCGAGAAAACGCGCACAAGAGTTGCGTGCGTACTCGATTGGGCCAAGGCGATGGGGTATCAGGCAGGTGGGGAGAACGTAGCTCGGCGTCGCGGCCACATGGAGTACCTGATAAGTGCTGTTCCAAGGGCGAAACATCATGCTGCGCTTCCGTGGAGCGAAGTGCCTGCGCTTATGCGTGAGCTTCAGATGCACAACTCGTCAGCGGCAGGAGCTTTGCAATGGACCATTCTAACGGCAGCGCGGGCTGGCGAAACGCTCGGTGCTACTCGATCTGAAATCAAATCGGCGAGCGAGTTTGCGCGCATCGCCAACCTTCCAATGGACCTTGTTCAGGGCGAAATCTGGGTTGTGCCAGCCGAACGAATGAAGGAGGGAAAAGAGCACCACGTGCCACTTTCACAAGAGGCAGTAGCGCTTATTAGTGGCCGCAAAGGAAAGCTTTTCCCCGGCCATGAACGTCATATGCTGGACCTGCTTAACAAGCTTCGGCCTGGTTACACCGTTCACGGGTTTCGTTCGAGCTTCGTGGATTGGGCGGCTGAACACGATTATCCGCAAGAGCTTCGCGAGATGGCGTTGGCCCATTCCGTCGGCAACTCGGTGGAGCAAGCTTATCGACGAAGTACGCGCCTGAACAAACGGCGCGAGATGATGAGTGCGTGGTCAAAATATGCGCTTGCAAATTGCCCTTAGCAGTAGTCGTCCGTGTCGCCTCTGCATTGAGTTCGGCTTGCCAGATTTTTATAGTTGACGGCGTCACCTAAGGCCGTGACCGCCCGGATCGAAAACCGGACCAAATACGAATGGCGGTGGTAAGCTATTGATAGACCCGAGCATTCTCGTTAGCGCGTAGCGAACGTTGGGTGCTTAACTTCGTGGCATTTTTGCAACTCTCCGCGCCCAAATGATGTTTCCCCCGCTTTCACGCTCACCTAACCATTGCTTTTTGGACACGTTTGTCCGAGCTTTGCCGAAGTTGGCTTGGATGCCGACGGGACAAGCACCGTGCGGGATATTTCGCGGGGTCTTGGGGACAAACACTGGAGGGGCAAATGACCCGACTGAGACAGATTGCACTCGCAGGTCTCGCTGCGGTCGCCATTGGCGGCTACGCGAGTTCGGCTTCTGCAATGCAAGCCGGAACGTTCCAAAACCGCTTGAACGGCGCCACAATCGGTCTGCCGTTAGGCGCATTGCCGCCGCCCGGATTGTATTCGGGCATTGAAACAGCGTACCTCGGCTTGGCCGGCCAGAATGGCGGTCGAGGCAACCAGGCGGGCGGACTGGCGGCTCCTGCAGTCGCGCAAGCCGTGCCGTTCCTCTACGTGCCTGGCTGGAATTTCTTCGGGGGCACCTACGGCTTCAGCGTGGTCAAGCCTTCTATATGTTCGACGTCATAGCGTCGCAGGGTAACCTCAATACCCCGTCGTCTCTGCCAGTCGCTCACGGCGAAGTGCTGACCAACACGTTCATTCAACCGATCAACTTCTCATGGAACTTGGGCGGTGGTTTTTCATGGCCACCGCCCTCGGCTTCATGCCTCCGGACGGCTCGCGCTGGCGCAGCACGCCGAACCCGGACTATTGGACACTTGAGCCGTCCGTGGCGTTCTCCTACCTCGGCAACAACTGGGTGGCGTCGGCGAACTTCTTCTATGACATCAACTTCCAGTCGAAAGGCGTTTGCTGCGTCGCGGTTGGCTTGACCGGCGGCGGACCCATCACCAGCGGCAACGCGCTGTATGGCGACTTCACGGCCGCCTACAAGTTCGGCAAGTGGGAAATCGGCCCGGTTGCTTACTTCGAAGTCCAGACCACGCCCGACCATGGTCCAGGCTGCAGCATTCCGGGCAACTGCGGCAATCTGCGAACCGTCGACGTGGGCGCGCTGGTCGGCTACGACTTCGGCCCGGTCGACATCCAGTTCTGGTTCACGCAAAGCGTGTTCCGCCAAGACGCGATCGACGGCCTGATCTTCTGGTCGCGCATCGGCTTCAAACTCTGGGGACCTGCTGCGCCTCCGGCGCCGCTCGTTACTAAGAACTAAGTTAGCAACAGCTACTCTCTCTGGCCCCGCGGGTAACCCGCGGGGCCTTTTTCTTTTTGCACATTCCCCTGCCAAGAATTCCTTTGTTAATAGCCTATGCATGATTTCTGCACGAATGCGCCGACATCGTATCGGCTACCCGCCAAGGGTCCAGCCACGTTGCATTTCCCGGCTTCGGTGTAGGAGAGACCGGCTTCAATCGAAGGTCAATCACGTGACGCCGGTTTGAACTCAGGAACCGTTAGCAGCCGACTGCGAAGCGGCTGGGCCTTAGGGCGTGCACTATCGACACCAGCGGGAAGGCGCGGTCGGCCTGCACGGCCTGCACCACTTTGGCCGCGTGGATAGAGAAAACCGGACTGCGCTTCGCGGCTTGCTTCGTTGTCCACTGCATATTTTTCCGGACCGAGCTTTTTGTATAGCTCGCCATGCGCCGACAAGTTGCCGCCGATCGCGGCCGCCTCGATCGCGGCGAACTCTTGTTTGGTAGCTGCACGGGATGAAGCGGGTGCGTGGTATCCTCGCCCGGTGGAGTGTCGTTAAATCGCCCTCTGTAGTTTTGGGTCGCGTACATCGGCCCACGTTGGAATGAAAACTTGATTATTGGATTTTGCTCCTATGCTCGGGCTTCCAGCCCTTGGTTAGTGTTCGCCGCGTGCCCCATGTCGGCACGTAGGCTTTAAGCTGTTCTGCCTTGATCGCCATCTCGATCGTGCGCTTGGTCACGTCGAGACTGCGCGCCGCGTCCGCGACGCCTAGCGCCGTGGGGGTCCAAAAGAACGGTGATCTGCGCTTGTATCCCACGCTGGCGGCCTTTCGCTGGCAAGACACTAGGCGGCAAACCGCTGCCGCAACATGCGGGAGCTTAATCAATGGGCACACTGGCTAAATCCCACTCGTGGGGGCGAGCCCGGAAATCCATCGAGCAATGCGTACAACGGCCCGAGTTCGATCGAGCCCGGCCAGACCACCACGCCGGTCATCGCGGCTCAACCGTCGGACCGCAACGACACGCAGGAGCTTGTGCAGGCGAGGGGCGTCGGGTAGAGGGCAACGTTGTGCGCGGCGGCCACGACAACTTGCTGAATAGCCAGTTGCGGAGCGTGTCGGATGCAATCGGACGAGGATTTTCTCGATGCCGCTTTAAGCGCCGTCGAAGAGGACGACGACCAGACGGGGGCGTGGCCGTCGGCATCCTATTGCTGATCGCGGGCGATAAAACAGCGAGGGCAGTCCTCGAAGCCGAAGCCGAGGCGGGCCGCTACTTGGCTGCATTGCCGATGTCCTTCGAAGGCGGCCTGCCGATCGCGCGTGGCGACTATCCTGCGCTGGAGTTGTTGCTCGGCAGACTGCCGACAGAAAGCGAAGCTATCGCATTTTGCGATATCAAACGCCGGGAAATCGAGGAGCGCTTCGAGCCGCTGATCGAATACGCGTACCGCTGCGGCACGTCGCTCGAAGCGTACCACGCTGGCATGGGTCCCTATCTGGCATTTGCGGAGTTAGGCGAGTGGAGATTCCTGCGAGCCATATGGCGACTGCTCACCGGGAAACCGGCGTTAGCTAACGCCGATCGGACCGAACTCCGCCGGAGGCGCGCCCGATGAGCTATATCGGGATCGCAGTTCAAAACAGCAGCCCCGGAAGGACCCCATGGGCTCCCCCGGCGGCGACGCTATCGGAGCCCGAGTTTATCGCCCAGATGGCCGCCACAGCCGCCCGCGTCCGTACGCTTTGCGGGCGATCGTAACCGAAAAGGCCGAAGCCCCACCGGTGACCGTTAAAACGGCTCCTGCGGCGGGTCATGGCAAGCCCCGGCCGGGAAGGGTTAGACGGCCCAGACACGGCATCGACCTTCCGGCCATCCCGGAGGCGTTGACTGGCCAGGACCGGAAACGCGCCCTCAAGCTGCTCAAGGCCATCGAAGCGCGCACCAGTGCCAGGGACGCGGCGATCGCGGCCGGGAAGGCCATCTATGTCGGCCGACCTTGCCGTTTAGGTCATGACGGCCGCCGATATACCGGAAGCCAAGCCTGCGTCGACTGCGCCAAGCTCCAGAAGGCAGCTATTCCCACGGGAGAGGCCGCCCCGGCCGGTGCACCGACCCGGGTCCGAAGTGTCATCCGCAACAAGGGCGGCGGCCTGTATTTCGGGCAACGTTGAAATGCGATTTTATCTCGCCAGCCGTTTCAGCCGCGCACCCGAGATGCGAGTGATCAGAACGCGCATGCTCGATTGCGGCGTCGAGGTTACCTCCACATGGATCGATCAGGAAGAAAACGTCGACGACTGCGGGACCGAGCAAGCGACGCTAATCGCGCAACGGGACATCCTCGATATCGAGCGCGCCGACAGCATCTTACTATGGGGCGAGAACGGCCGCGTGCTTAGCCGCGGCGGTCGTTTGTTTGAGTTCGGTTATAGCTACGCCACCGGCCATCGCTGCTTTGTCCTGAACTATCGCGATCAGGTGTTCAGTGCGCTGCCGCGTGTCGAGTTTTTTGGGAGCTTCCAAGATTTCGACGACGCCATTCTGAAGCCGCTCAAGCAGGAGCCCCGACATGACGCATAAAGTCCCTGACAAGCTTGTCGCCTTCCTTGAGGTGATTTCGAAATCCCAACATGGCCGCCGCCTGTCGTGCCATCGGTTGCGATGCTTCACTGCCATATCTTTGGTTGAAGGACTCCAAAGCCGCTGCGAAGCGCGGTGACACATCGTGCCCATATTATACCTCGAATGGCCTGCTGGTAGCGCGCCCGACTACTGGGGCAACTTAGTTGCTCGCGCCAGAGCCATGTGGAAAATCAACTATGAGGCATCTCTCAGAAACGAAGTGATGTCAGTCGAGGATGGCGGCGGGGTAGCCAGCCCGTCATAGCGGATGGAAAAATCTGTTACGAGGAGCGCGATCCGATCGAGCAACGCGAGCTTGAAGCGTTGGGTTTGGTGAAGCCCGGCGACATCTGGATCAGAGACGGTGAAGGAGGCTTCACGGGCAAGCGCAAGATGCTCTTTATCCGCAAGCCCGCACCCGCACATCAAAAAATATTTGTCGGTCGCAGTCAGCTCGCCGACGCTGGTTATTGGCGATCACCGCACGGTCGACGTGCGCGCCCAAGTGAATACGGTAGTGATCCCGAGCGGTCGGCCGACCGTGGCTGCCCGAGCCCGCAAGCGGCGCATGAAACGGAGCAGACACTCGACGCGGTCGACGAAAACGAAAGCGAGCTTTCAAAAATGCTGCGCAAGCTTTCGGCCATGGAGCAGATTCCGATGGTCGTAGATATGTGGCGGCACATCATCGAACAGGCAACGAAAGGGCCGCAGCGTCCGCGCCCAGCGCCAA
>CAWDQG010000034.1:0-83422 GCA_963804405.1 uncultured Alphaproteobacteria bacterium
CGCAGGCTTGGTGCTCGCCGCCTTGCGCCGTCGCGGCAGCGCGCTATCCGTATAGCGCTCCGCCGCCGGCCGCCCAACCGTGAGGTAGCGGAAATTGGCGCGTCTGCATTTCGTCGGCGCGGTAGATGTTGCGCAGGTCGACGATCACCGGCCGCACCATGACGCAGCGCAGCCGGTCGAGATCAAGCGCGCGGAACTGCTCCCATTCGGTGGCGATCACCACGGCTTCGGCGCCCTCGGCCGCTTCGTAAGCGCTGCCGCAATAGATCACGTCCGGCAGCTGCGGCTTGGCCTGCTCCATGCCGGCCGGATCGTAGCTGCGCACAATGGCGCCGAGATCATGCAACGCCGTGATCAACGGAATTGCCGGCAAGTCGCGGGTGTCGTCGGTGTTCGGCTTGAAGGTGAGGCCGAGCACGGCGATCGTCTTGCCGCGGATCGAACCGTCGAGCGCGGTCACCACCTTGCGCGCCATGGCGCGCTTGCGCTGCTCGTTGACCGCGGCGACGGTCTCGACGATGCGCAGCGCCACGCCGTGATCGTGCGCGGTCTTGAGCAAGGCGGTCGCGTCCTTGGGGAAGCACGAGCCGCCGAAGCCCGGACCGGCATGCAGGAACTTGCCGCCGATGCGGTTGTCGAGCCCCATGCCGCGGGCGACGTCCTGCACGTCGGCGCCGGCCTGCTCGCACAGATCGGCGATCTCGTTGATGAAGGTGATCTTGGTGGCGAGGAAGGCGTTGGAGGCGTATTTGATCAGCTCGGCCGTGCGGCGGCTGACATAGAGGATCGGCGCGGCGTTGAGATAAAGCGGCCGGTAGAGCTCGGCGACCACCGCCTGCGCCCGCTCGTCGTCGGTGCCGACCACGATGCGGTCGGGGTGCTTGAAATCCTGGATGGCGGCGCCTTCGCGCAGGAATTCCGGATTGGAGACCACCTGCATGTCGGCGTCGGGACGCCGCTCGCGCAGGATGCGCTCGATCTCGTCGCCGGTGCCGACCGGCACCGTCGATTTGGTGACCACGATCGCGGTGCGCGACAACAGCGGCGCGATCTCGCGCACCGCGTCGAACACAAAGCTCAGATCGGCGTGGCCGTCGCCGCGCCGCGACGGCGTGCCGACGGCGATCATCACCGCGTCGGCCTCGGTCACGCCAGCATGTCTTGGCGGCGAACTGCAGGCGGCCCTGGCGCATATTGGCTTCGACCAGCTCGGCAAGGCCGGGCTCGAAAATCGGAATCTCGCCGCGGTTGAGCGCCGCGATCTTGGCGGCGTCCTTGTCGATGCAGGTGACGTGATGTCCGAAATCGGCAAAGCAGGCACCGGAAACGAGGCCGACATAGCCGGCGCCGATCATGGTCACACGCATTCAAGTCTCCGTTGCCGCTCAGTTCGCCGCGCATCAGCAGCTCACTGCTCGTCCGGCCCGGCAGGAGGCGGCGAGGTGCCCTCGAATGCGTCGACCGGAGCGGCCGGCGCGCTTCGCGCACGCTTGCGCATCAGCGAGAGCCACCGGCGTCCGAACAGCGCGAGCACGAGCGCTCCGTAAACCACGCCGCCAAGCAACGCCAGTACGAGCAACTCCGATTCGTTGCGGAACTTAGAGACCGAGGACAACACTTTTGCGACAACGGGCGCAGCAAACAAAAGCACCAGCGCCATCACCAACCCGGCGGCAAAAAGCCTGATCAGTGACGATTTGAGCGTCGCATCGAACGCAATGTGACGTGCGCGTGACGCCCAATAAAGAACCAGCGACGAAGTTGATCCAGGCGCCGATCGAGGTTGCCAGCGCCAGCCCGACCTGCGCCAGCGGCCCCATCAGCACGATCTTGAAAACAATGTTGACGGCGGTGCCGATCAGCGCCGCCTTCATCGGCGTGAAGGTGTCGCCGCGGGCGAGGAAGGGGGCGACGGTGCTGCGAATGAGGACGAACGGAACAAGCCCGATCGTATAGGCCATCAGCGTCACGGCCGCCGCGTGCGCGTCGTCCGCGGTGAAACGGCCGCGCATGAACAGGCCGCGCATGATGACATCGGGCACCACCAGGAAGGCGACGATGCAGGGTATCGCCAGGAGGAGCGCGAACTCGATGGCGCGGTTCTGCGCCGAGCGGGCGCCGGCGTCGTCGCCGGCGGCGATGCGGTGCGTCATCTCCGGCAACAGCACGGTGCCGACGGCGATGCCGATGACGCCGATCGGCAGCTGGTCGATCCGGTCCGCATAGTAGAGCGCGGAGATCGCGCCGGTCGCCAGCAGGCTGGCGATGATGGTGTCGGCGAACAGCGCCAATTGCGTGCCGGCCGAACCGATCGTCGCCGGCACCAGCGCCTCGAAAGAAGCGGCGCACATCGGCGTCGAGACGCAACGCCCGAAAGCGAGGTGAACACGCCGGCGCGCAGCGTGTCGCCGCCGACCAGCACCGCCTGCAGCACGCCCGAGATGAGCACGCCCCAGGCCGCGGCATAGCCGGCGCCGCCGAACGCCTTGGAAAACGCCAGCGTCGCCATCATCGCGAGATTAAGCAGGATCGGCGCCGCCGCCGCGGCGGCGAAGCGATGCAGCGCATTGAGAATGCCGCCCCACAGCGTCACCAGCGTGATGAGCAGAAGATAAGGAAAGGTGATCCGCGTCAGCGACACCGCCAGCTCGAATTGCTGCGGCTCGCGCGAGAAGCCGGGCGCCAGCACGTCGATGACCTGCGGCGTGAACAGCAGCGCCAGCGCCAGCAGCACCGCTTGCGTCGCGAGCAATAACGTAAAGATGCGATCGCCGAAAATGCCGGCGGCATCGTTGCCCTCCTGGGTGCGAATGCGCGCGTAAGCCGGAATGAAAGCGGCATTGAACGCGCCTTCGGCGAAGATGGCGCGGAAATGGTTGGGCAGGCGGAAGGCGACAAAAAACGCGTCGGCGACCGGCCCGGCGCCGAGGATCGCGGCCAGCATGATGTCGCGGACAAAGCCGGTGATACGCGACAGCAGCGTATAGCCGCCGACGGTGAGAATCCGGTCGATCATGGGCGCTATGTTACGCATTAACCGCTCGTCACCCGCGAAAGCGGGGACCCAGCGAGTCCGTATCCACATCGCAGACGTGACTGGATTCCGCGCTCCGCGCTGAGCGTGGCCGGAATGACGCCTACGCCAGCGCCCGGCGCACCGCCGTCGATGATGCGATCCTGGGTCGGCTGCATCGAGATAGGCGTGCATCGGCAGGCTGATCACTTCCTCGGCCAAGCCGCTCGCTGACCGGCAGCCCGCCGTCGGCCACGGGAAAGCCGCGATAGGCGGCCTGGCGGTGCAGCGGCTTGGCGTAATAGATCGCGGTCGGAATGCCCTGTTCCTTGAGCGCGGCCGCAAGCGCGTCCCGCCGCCCCGGCGCGAGCCGGATGGTGTATTGCGCCCAGACCGACGTCGCTTCGTTGCCGACGCGCGGCACGATGGCGACGCCAGCGAGCCCGGCCGCATAACGCTGCGCCACGGCGTTGCGCGCGACGATCTCCTCCGGAAAGATTTTGAGCTTTTCCAGGAGCACCGCGGCCTGGATGGTATCGAGCCGGGCGGCGAGACCGATGCCGGTGGCGTCGTATTTGTCGACGCCCTCGCCGTGCACGCGCAGGCTTTTGAGCCGCGCCGCCAGATCGTCGTCGTCGACGAAGATGGCGCCGCCGTCGCCATAGCAGCCGAGCGGCTTGGCGGGGAAAAAGCTGGTCGCGGTCGCCGACGTGCCGGGCTTGCGGCCCGGATAGGCCGCGCCAAGCTTGCGGTCCTTGTAGGTCGCGCCGAACGCCTGCGCCGCGTCGTCAAGGATAAAGAGGCCGTGCGCGTCGGCGATCGCGGCAATGGCATCATGATCGGCCGGCAGGCCGAACAGGTCGACCGGTATGACCGCCCGCGGCTTGAGTCCGAGCTTCTTGGCGGTCGCGACCGCGCGCTCAAGGCTCGCCGGATCGAGATTGAATGTGTCGGCCGCGACGTCGGCCAGCACCGGCGTCGCGCCGCACAGCGCCACCACTTCGGCCGTCGCGCAAAAGGTGAAGGCGGGGCAGATCACGGCATCGCCCGGACCGATCCCCCAGGCCATCAGCACCAGGCGGAGCGCATCGGTGCCGCTCGAACAGGTGATGGCATGGCGGGCGCCGCAGAACGCCGCAAGCTCGGCCTCGAGCGCGCGCACCTCGGGGCCGAGGATGAACTGGCAATGCGCCAGCACGCGCGCGACCGCGTCATCGATGGCGCGGCCGAGCCGGCGGCGCTGCGCGGCGACGTCGATGAACGGGATCGGCCGCTGCGTCCAGGCGGGCGTGCTGATTCATCGGCTGAGGTCTTGCTGTTTGGCGCATGATCTTTTCCGAAAACCGGCATCCACTTTTCGGGATCATGCGCTAGCCGACGACGCGCCGCGGTCCCTTGCGCGCCGGTGCGCGCGACAGCTCGGCGCGGGTGTCGAGGCAGCGGATGGCGACTTCGAGACTGGCGACGCCTTCTTCGCCGGTGACGGCGGGCGCGCGGCCGGTGCGGATGGCATCGACGAAGGCCCGCAGCTCGGCGCGCAACGGCTCGGCATAGCCGACCGACAAATGCCGCATCGAATAGCTGCCGTCCGGCTGGAAGCCGAAACACTCGGTGACCTGCAGCGTCAACAGATCGCCGATCAGATATTTGTCGCGGGTGGCGACGTGGATGGTGCGCGCCTTGAACGGCGTCAGCCAGTTGGTGTTGATGTGCGCCAGCACGCCCGAGGCGGTGCGGAACTGCAGCAGCGCGATGTCCTCGCGCTCGGCGACGGCGCTCGACAATTGCGGCTGGATTTCCACGATTTCGGAGTCGGTGAACCAGCGGATCAGATCGATGTCGTGCACCGCGAGGTCGATGACGACGCCGACATTCGACATGCGCGGCGGAAACGGACCGACGCGGGTGATGGCGATCGAGAGAATGTCCTGGTCCTTGATCGCGCGCTTGATCGACTCGACCGCCGGATTGAAACGCTCGACATGGCCGATCATCAGCGTGACGCCGGCGCGGCGGGCGGCGGCGACGATGGCGCGGCCCTCCTCCACCGTCGGCGCGATCGGCTTCTCGACCAGGACATGAAGGCCGCGGGCGATGCAGGTGAGCGCGATATCGTGATGCAGATGGGTCGGCGCCGCGATGGTCACGGCATCGACGCCGCCGCCGATCAGCGCTTCCAGGTCGGCGAATTCGGCGCAGCCGAGCGTGCGGGCGACAAAGTCGCGCTGCTTGCGATCGGGATCGACCACGCCGACCAGCTCGACGCCGGCCATTTCCGACAGCACGCGCGCATGGTTGCTGCCCATGACGCCGACGCCAACAACCCCAATTTTCAACGGATTACCCCCAGCCGGCCCTACCCATGATCGAAAGGGCTCCCTCGACACCGTCACCCAGCCCCTCCCCTAGCATGGCCCAACGCCCACTTGGCGACCCATTCCGGACGGAACCTGAACACGTTTTACTTCCGATACTTACGGGGAGCGGCGTCGAATATATTTTCCGCATATCGGCGCTAGGCGAAGGACTATTTCCGCAGGATTTGGGTCGGGAATGGCCAGAGCCGCGTTTACCGCATAATTGCCCGGCAGCTTCGAGTCGGACGTTGGAGTGAAAGGTCGCATCATGCGCTTGTCTGCAGTTATTTCCGTGCTGTGCTTCGGCGTCGCTCGCGGCCGATTGCGATCAGTTGGCGGCCGGTCCGCGCCGGCAGCTGCCGCCGAGGACGAGCGAGCCTACGGGCCGGAACTGCAGGGCTTCGAATATCCTTGGCCGGTTTCGTATTTCTCCTTCACGCTCGCAGGGCGAGGCGCTGCGCATGGCGTACATGGACGTGAAGCCGACGGCGGCCGCCAACGGCAAGACCGTCGTGCTGTTTCACGGCAAGAATTTCTGCGCGGCGACTTGGCAGGACACCATCGCGGCGCTGAGTCGAGGCCGGCTACCGCGTGATCGCCGTCGATCAGATCGGCTTCTGCAAATCGAGCAAGCCGACGCATTATCAGTTCAGCTTCCAGCAGCTTGCCGGCAACACCCATGCTCTGCTGGCCTCGCTCGGCATAGCGCGGGCGACGATCATCGGACATTCGGTCGGCGGCATGCTCGGCATGCGCTATGCGCTGCATCTATCCCGATGACGTGGAGCAGCTGGTGCTCGTCAATCCGATCGGGCTCGAGGACTGGAAGGCAAAGGGCGTGCCCTGGCAAAGCGTCGACGCCTGGTATCAGCAGGAGCTGAAAACGACCGCAGACGGCATCCGCGACTATCAGCGCTCGACCTATTATGCCGGAACATGGGATGCGAAATACGAGCGCTGGGTGCAGATGCTGGCCGGGCTCTATCGCGGTCCGGGCCACGACATCGTTTCCTGGGACATGGCGCTGGTCGACGACATGGCCTACACCCAGCCGGTGTTCTACGAATTCGAGCAAGCTGTCCGTGCCGGTGCTGCTGATGATCGGCGACAAGGACACGACGGCGCTTGGGCAAGAATCTCGCGCCGCCGGCGGTCCGCGCCGCGCTCGGCAATTATCCGGTGCTGGCGAAAGCGGCGGCAAGCCGCTTGCCGCGGGCGCGTCTGGTCGGGTTTCCCGATTTCGGGCCACGCGCCGCAAATCCAGGCGCCCGATGTATTCCACAAGGCCCTGCTCGACGGTCTGCGGCAATAACACAGGCTGGACATGACCAGACGGCCCGCCAAGGTCGACTTGCCGCTATCGAAAGTCCGGCGTTATCTCGAACCCGGCCCGATCGTGCTGGTGACGTCGGCGTTCGGCGAAACCCGCAACATCATGACGATGGGCTGGCACACGGTGATGGAATTCGCCCCGTCGCTGGTCGGCTGCGTCATCGCCGCGCGAAATCACAGCTTCGACCTCGTGCGCCGCAGCGGCGAATGCGTGATCAACCTGCCGACCACGGCGCTGACCGATCAGGCGGTCGGCATCGGCAACACGTCGGGCGCGCAGATCGACAAATTCGCCACCTTCGCGCTGACGCCGCAGCCGGCGCAGCGCGTCGGCGCGCCGCTGATCCGCGAATGTCACGCCAATTTCGAATGCCGGCTTGCCGACGACAGGCTGGTCGACAAATACAATTTTTTCATCTTCGAGGTGGTCAAGGCGCATGTCGCGCCGACGCCGCGGCACCCGCAGACCCTGCACTATACCGGCGACGGCGTGTTCATGGTGGCGGGAAAGATCATCAGCCGGCGCAGCCAATTCAGGCCGGAATTGCTGGACGATTGATCGAACGCGCGACACGCCGCCGATGTCAGCGCTCGGCAAACATATCCTCGACGGAGTCCAGGAGCCGGCGCAGGATGCGATTCATTTCCGCGCCGACGTCGTCGCCGACCCGGGCGGTCTTGAGCTCCGCCGCCAGCATGGTCGTGGCGCGCTGGCGGATGTCGGTGAACACGGCGCGCACGTTGGTTTTTCCGAAACCACCTTCGATCAGGCCGCCGCGCAGCCGCATCGCCTCCAGCTGAACCGACGAATATTGCGGCTTGGCGTGATCGCGCAGGGCGGCGAGCAGCATCAGCGCGGCGCGGTCGATCGCCTCCTGATAGGCGGCAGATGGCATGGACCCCACAGCTCGGGTTCACCGCAAATCGGCCGATAACAGTACTGGGGTCGATGCACCAAGGACCAGCCGCCCGAGGCCGCTACGCGCGCGTCGCCGGCCGGGGACGTCGCGGCGGGCGCCGTTACAGCCGAGGCGATGCTCAGAACGCCGGCGGTGCCTACGGGAGCGTCGACATAAGCATTGAACGCCAGCGAGCGCGTTCGCCGCTCCGCGGAAGGGTTCGGCGCCGTGGAGGAGCCAGCCTGGGAAAGATATAGAAGTCGCCGACGCGCGGCCGGAAGCTTACCAGCGACTTGGCAAACCGCTGTTTGCCGCCGATCAGGAAATTGATGTAGCCCGCCTGCCGCCCGGAAATATAGGTTTTCTGCAATTCCTCGTCTTCGCGGTCGAGCTGCGGCGTCTTGAGATAGAACACGCCGGAAATGTCGCAGGAGTGAAAGTGCACCGGACTCGGCGTGCCGGCGCGCTGGCTGACGATCCAGAAAACATCGATCTTGATGTCGCCGGCCGGCGGCTCGTCGGACAGGGCGAGGTAGCGGCGGATCAGGTTTTCGGTCTGGCGCATCAACGATTGTTCGCCGCCGTCAAGCACCACCTCCTTGGGCAACAGAAACTCCATGCCGGCGCCGTCGCCCACCACCTGATCGGCGTAGCGGTTCATGCGCTCGACCAAGGCCTGCGGCATGGCGGCTTGCGCAATCAGCGGGCCGAACGGCGAGAACAGCGCGAGGTTTGGATCCCCGGGCTCGGTGGCGAACTGCTGCGGGGCGGTTACGCGATAGGTCGGCAACGTCTGCCGTGTCGCATCGATCGTCTTCTCGAGCCGCAGCCCGGCCTGCCCCGCATTGTTCACGATCTCCTCGGCGGTTACAAAAGGCTGTGGCCACGGTCCATATTCGCCGCCAATCGCCGTCTCGATTGCGGCGGCGCTCAGCGCCGCAGGCCCGGTGGGCCGGCGCAGCAAAATATCCGAGACCACGAGACGTCCGCCGGGGCGCAACACCTGCGCGGCTTGGCGCAAGAAGCCGTCGCGAGCACGAAAATGAAACATCGCTTCGACGCAGAACACGCGATCGAAACTTGCCGCACGAAACGGCAGCGCGCAGGCGTCCGCAAGGACGAGCCACAGCGGGCCTGTCGTCGCCGGCAGCATGCGGCAAATGTCGAGCTGGCGGCGGTCGACATTGACGCCGGCGCGCCGCAGGCCCGGCCATTTGCCGACGGCTTCAAGCGTGCCGCCGAAACCGCAGCCGACATCGAGCACGCTCTGGCCTTCATGCAGGTCCGCTAGATCGATCAGAATTTCCGTCAGCCGCGCTTGCGCGGCTTCGAATTCCTGCGGACTACATGAAGCCGACAGCGGCGGCGGCTCGTCCCAGTAGCCGAGATGAACGTTGCGCCCGGCGCGGCCGGACCAGAAACCCTCGATGAGAGGATCGAAGTAGCGCGGCACCGTTACCGGCACGCATCAACCCCAGCAATAGACGCGGCCCGGCGTGCGGGCCTCCGCCATGAAGCTGCAGGCGGTCCAGCGCACCCGCGCGCCGGTCACCGGCGTGACGCGATGCAGATAGTGTCCGGAATTGAAGACGATCAGGTCGCCGGGATCGAGCCGGAACGAGACCTTCTCGACGGTATCGAGGTCGGGCTTGACGGCGCTGCGGTCGCCGGCGGCGATGCGCTGTCCTTCCTTCGCCGGCTGCAGATTGAAAATCTCCAGCGCCCCGCCTTCCTCGGCTTGGGAAAACGCCAGCACGAAGGAGAAAAGCTTCATCTGGACGAGCGGCAAGAGGTGCCGGTAGCTCGGCCTCGCCGCCTGCTCGTCATCGAAATGCGCCGGGATATAGCCGCCGGGAAGATGCGCGCGGATGGTGGTGAACATGTAGCTCATGCCAGGCTGCGGTCCCGGCGCCGGAGCGTAATCGCAGCCTTGGTCCAACGCCGCGAACAGGCCGGTGATCCGTTGTTGCAAATCCAGCTCGCCCGGAAACAAGCGTGACAGCCCGTCGCGAAATCGCGGCGCCTGCGCGAAGTAATCCTTGAGATCGGGATGGGCGAGATTGAGGTTGATGCCGTAAAAGAATGCGGCGAACTTGGCGGGGAATTCGGTCTTGATCAGATCGTGGTGGCCGGCTTCCAGCGCGATGCGCAGCGCCTCGCAAGTCGGCGCGATCGTAGACGTTCTTGACGATGATGGCGTCGATCTCGCGGCGACGCAGCCGCGTCAAGAGCTGCGGCGATTGCGCCCGCCTCCGCCGCCGCCACCGTGACTGTTGGAAAGAACGGCATCACCTGCTCCGGAATTGCATCGTTACCGTAAACAGTGCGGCGCAGCCAAAAGCGGCCGAGCTGGCTGGAAGCGTAGCGACTGCGCGCTATTCCTTGCCGACGGCAATATCGGGGGCGTCCGGGTGCTTCATGCCGACAATATGATAGCCGGCATCGACGTGATGGATTTCGCCGGTGACGCTGCGCGACATGTCGGACAGCAGATAGACGGCGGCGTCGCCGACGTCTTCGATGGTGACGTTGCGCCGCAGCGGCGCGTTGTATTCGTTCCAGCGGAAGATGTAGCGCAGGTCGCGGATGCCGGCGGCGGCGAGCGTCTTGATCGGCCCCGACGAGATGGCGTTGACGCGGATGTTTTTCACGCCGAGATCGGCGGCGAGATACCAGACCGAGGCTTCCAGCGCCGCTTTGGCGACGCCCATGACGTTGTAATGCGGCATCCATTTTTCCGCGCCGTAATAGGTGAGCGTGAGCATGGAGCCGCCGTTCGGCATCAGCTTTTCGGCGCGCTGCGCGATCGCGGTGAGCGAATAGCAGCTCACCAGCATGGTGTTGGTGAAATTGTCCGCCGTGGTGTCGACATAGCGGCCGTCGAGCTGGTCCTTGTCGGAGAAGGCGATGGCGTGGACCAGGAAATCGATCGTGCCCCAGACCGATTGCACCTTGGCGAAAACCGCATCGATCGTGGGCGGGTCGGTAACGTCGCAATGCCCGACGACGAAGCCGCCGACCTCCTCGGCCAGCGGCTCGACGCGCTTCTTCAGCGAGTCGCCCTGATAGGTGAACGCAAGCTCGGCGCCGTGATTGTGGCAGGCTTTGGCGATGCCCCAGGCCAGCGAGCGCTGGTTGGCAACCCCGATGATCAGGCCGCGCTTGCCGCGCATGAGGCCCGAGATTTCCGGCATTTCTCCGACCCCGCTCGACATTTCCAGCGCCGGGCCTCCTATGGCATAGGGCCGTAGGGAGCCATCAAGCGCGGCGGCAGGTTCCGTCGATTGCCGGGTCGGCGCGCCCGGATTTGCCGCGAAAATCCTTACATATCCTTGCGCGGATCGTAGGGTTTCTCGGTCTGCCACTTCTTCATCAGCGCCTCGAAATCCGGGTCGATCTGCGGCGGCAGCATGATGCGGACGGTGGCGAGGAGATCGCCGCGTCCCTCCTTGGCCGGGAAGCCCTTGCCTTTGAGCCGGAAGGTGCGGCCGCCGCTGGTCCCCGGCGGAATGGTGAGCTCAACCGGCCGGTCGAGCGTCGGTACCCGCACCTTGGCGCCGAGCGCGGCTTCGTAAAGCGTCACCGGCAGATCGAGCCGGATATCGTTGCCGTCGAGCGTGAAGGTGTGATGCGGCGCGATCGAGACGGTGATCAGGAGATCGCCGGCGCCGCCGGGCCCGCCATGCCTTGGCCGCGAAGCCGGACTTGCTGGCCGTTGGTGATGCCGGCGGGAATCTTGACCTCGACATCCTTGCCGGACGGCAGCCGCACCCGCTGGCTGACGCCGTGCGCCGCGTCCGGCAGCGATAACGTCAGCGCCGCCGTGACATTGGCGCCGACGCCGCCGCCGAAATCCTCGGCCTCAAACGTCGTACCGCCCCCGCCGCGGCGCGCGGCGCCGGCGAAAGCCTCGCGCAAGATATCCTCGAAGCCGCCAAAACCGCCGCCGCCCGCCGCTCCGGCGCGGCCGCGGCGCGCGCCGCGGGTGAAGCCTTCGGGACCGAAGCTGAAGGTTTCGAATTCGGTCTCCGGGCCAAATCCGCCGCCAGGGCGCGCGCCCGCGCCGCCGCCGAATCCTTCAAACCCTTGGAAGCGCGGCTTGCCCTCGGCATCGATCTCGCCGCGGTCGAATGCCTTGCGCTTGTCCTCCTCGCCGAGGATTTCGTACGCCGCATTGATTTCGGCAAAGCGCGATGCCGCTTTGGGATCGTTCTTGTTGGCGTCGGGATGCAATTTTTTCGCAAGGCGCCGGAAGGCGCTTTTGACGTCGGCTGCACTCGCCTTGCGATCAACGCCCAACACCTCATAGGGATCGCGCATTCCCCATGGACTCCGTTCAGTTCTGGGGCCGGCCCCGCCCGCCCATCGCTCTTCAATTACGTTAATGTGGGACTTTGCGGACCGCCCTGCAATGCGGCCGTTGGCGGCTTTCGGCGCCGTGCCACGGCCGTTCAGCCCTGCTTGAAGGGCTTTAAGCTCTTGACCTCCCACTTGCCGTGCGCGGTCCGGCAGGCTTCGCCCTGCAGCCAGGCTTGCGCTTGCCCGAGCACGTAGCTCGCCAGGAAGTCGCGGCAGGTGGCAGCGCCTTCATTATAGACCGCGGCAAGCGGCGTGATGTTGCCGCCGGCGCCGGTATTGGGATTTTCCCAGGGGATGCTGGAATCCTTCGAGCCGTGCGCCAGCGCGTCCGCGGCGACCGCGCGCGCGTAAGCGAGATCGACCTCCGACGGCGTCGCCACGGTGGCCGCGTCGGCTTGACGGCCGGCTTCGGCGATCGAGCCGGTCTGCTCCACGTCCGCGTCGCTCTTCGAAAACATCGTCTCGATCTGGTGGGAGCAGCCGCCGGCGGAAAACGCGGCGAATAAGGCGGCGACGGCCGCGAGCCGATGCGGGCGCCGACATAGGCGGTACGCTTCAGTTCCACTATATAGAGACCGACGGCCCGATCTCCGATCGCCGCACGCGAGCACCTGGAGTACTCCGACACAATGACCGACGCGCCGCCCATAGAACACCCCGGATGGTTAACGGGCGGTGACTTCACCGAAGCCGACGAGCCATGGCGGCTGTTTGCGGCATGGTTTGCCGAGGCCAAGCGCGCCGAGCCGAACAATCCCGACGCCATGGCGCTCGCGACCGTCGATGCCGACGGCTTGCCCAATGCGCGCATGGTTTTGTTGAAGGGCTTCGACGAGCGCGGCTTCGTCTTCTACACCAACATCGACAGCGTGAAGGGCCACGAGCTTGCCGACGCGCCAAAGGCGGCGCTGACATTCTACTGGAAATCGCTGCAACGCCAGGTGCGCGCCCGCGGCCATGTCGAGCCGGTTACCGCCGCAAGAGGCCGACGCCTATTTCGCCTCGCGCCCGCGGATGGCGCAGATCGGCGCCTGGGCGAGCAAACAATCGAGCGCGCTCGAAAGCCGGCTGGCGTTCGAGAAGGCGGTCGCGCTGCTATACGGCGAAGTTCGCGATCGGCGCGGTGCCGCGGCCGCCGCATTGGTCGGGCTATCGCGTGGTGCCGCAGGAAATCGAGTTCTGGCAGGAACGGCCGTTTCGGCTGCATGATCGCGTGCGGTTTCGGCGCGGCGATCTGCGTGCGCCGTGGACCAAGACGCGGCTTTATCCGTGAGCACCCGGCAGAATTGGGAAACGCTGACATGCCACTGAGCAACCGGCCCGGCCGCACGCTCCTTCTCACCGGCGCCAGCCGCGGCATCGGCCACGCGACGGTCAAGCGATTTTCCGCCGCCGGCTGGCGCGTCCTCACCTGCTCGCGGCATGCGTTTCCGGAAAATTGCCCGTGGGAAGCCGGACCCGAGGATCACATCCAGGTCGATCTCGGCGACATCGACAACACCGACGAAGCGATCGCCGAGATCAAGACGCGGCTCAATGGCGAGCTGCACGCGCTGGTCAACAACGCGGCGATCTCGCCCAAAGCCGACGGCGGCAAGCGGCTCGACTCGATCGCGACCTCGCAGGACGACTGGCATCGCGTCTTTCAGGTGAATTTTTTTGCCCCGATCATGCTGGCGCGCGGCCTCCTCGATGAGCTCAAGGCGGCCAAGGGCTCGGTGGTCAACGTCACCTCGATCGCCGGCTCGCGCGTGCATCCGTTCGCCGGCGCGGCTTACGCGACGTCGAAAGCGGCGCTCGCCGCGCTGACCCGCGAAATGGCGGCCGATTTCGGCGCGGTCGGCGTCCGCGTCAATGCCATCGCGCCCGGCGAAATCGACACCGCGATGCTGTCGCCGGGAACGGAAAAGATCGTCGAAGTGATCCCAATGCACCGCCTCGGCACGCCGGACGAGGTGGCGAAGATCATCTATGTGCTGTGCACGGAGACGTCTTCCTACGTCAACGGCGCGGAAATCCACATCAATGGCGGCCAGCACGTGTGAGGCGTTGCGAACATGACCACGGAAGAAACGGACTATCTGCAGCGCCACGCGCTTCATCGACAGCGGCGATCCGGCGATCCAGGCCTTCGCCCAACAGGCGCTCGGCAATGCGCAAACGGTGAAGGACAAAGCGCTGGCGCTTTACGGCGCCGTGCGCGATCAGGTCCAGTATGATCCGTATATCGATTTCTTTAATTCCGCCGAGTATCGCGCCAGCGACGTGCTGCGCGCCGGCAAAGGCTTTTGCGTCGGCAAGTCGGCGCTGTTGACAGCCGCGGCGCGCGCCGCCGGCATCCCGGCCGTCCGGGTTACGCCGATGTCCGCAACCATCTCACGTCGAAGCGGCTCCAGGAGCAGGTCGGCGACACGTTCTACTGGCACTCCTACACGGAGCTCCAGATCGACGGAAATGGGTCAAGTGCACGCCGGCCTTCGACAAGGCTTTGTGCGAGCGCGCCAAGGTCGTGCCGCTCGACTTCGACGGCGTCAACGACAGCCTGTTCCAGCCGTTCGATCAGATCGGCCGCCGCCACATGGAATATCTGCAGGACCGCGGCGCGTTTGCCGACGTGCCGTTCGAGACCATCGTGGCCGATTTCAAGAAATTCTATCCGAAGCTCGTTGCCGCAAGCCCGGCGGCGGCGAGCTTCCGCGACGAAGTCACGACCTGATTGCGGCGGTGACGAAGGCGCAAAAGTGCGAGCGCCCCCGGTCGCATGATCACGAAGATCGCCATTTCCGGCTATCGATCGTTGCGCGACGTAAGGCTCGGCGCTCGGCGCGCTGAATGTCGTGACCGGCGCCGAACGGCAGCGGCAAGTCGAGTCTTTACCGCGCCGTGCGGCTGTTGGCCGATATCGCCCAAGGCCGCATCATTCAATCGCTTGCCGCCGAAGGCGGCCTGCATTCGACGCTCTGGGCGGGACCAGAATCGTTCTCGCGCGCGATGAAGAAGGGCGCAGCAGCCGGTCCAAGGCACCGTGCGCAAAGCGTCGATCAGTTTGAAGCTCGGCTTTTCCGGCGACGATTACGGCTACGCCATCGATCTCGGCCTGCCGACACCGTCCTTCATCTCAGTTTGCCCGCGATCCGGAAATCAAGGCAGAGAGCCAATGGACTCGGTGAAACGCTCACGCGGCAGCGAACGTGTTCGCCGTGCGCAACGGTCCGAGCGTTCGCATCCGCGACGAAGCTGGTTCATGGCGGCAGGTGTTTCACGCACTCGGCGCCGTTCGACAGCATGATGACCCATTGCAGCGATCCGCGCGACGCGCCCGAGCTGCTGTTGCTGCGCGAACGGATGCGCGATTGGCGATTTTACGATCATTTCAGCACCGATCGCGATGCGCCGGCGCGCGAGCCGCAGATCGGCACCTACACGCCGGTGCTCGGCAGCGACGGATCCGATCTCGCGGCCGCCATGCAGACCATTCGCGAGATCGGCAACGCACGATCGAACTGCGACGAGGCGATCGCCGACGCCTTTCCCCGGCTGCGCAGCATCGAGATCGCCAACAGCGACGGCTATTTCGAACTGGCAGATGTCGCAGCATGGCCTGCTGCGTCCGCTGAAGGCGGCCGAGCTTTCCGACGGCACGCTGCGCTATCTGCTCCTGGTCGCCGCGCTGTTGTCGCCGCGGCCGCCGACGCTGATGGTCCTCAACGAGCCGGAGACGAGCGGCGGGTCATCCGGCGACCATGCTGTTGACCGTATCAAGAACGGCGATGCGCCTCGATCGCGGTCGGCTGCCGCCGTTACATTGCGGAAGTGCGCCAAGTCATTCGTCGTTTCGCAAGCCTGATCCGAACACTCGTGTCTCGATCTTGAAGGCGAAGGCTCGCCGTGACCCCGGCGGATCTGCTGGACAAGCACTTTCGGCCGAGACGCTCGTTCAGCTGCGACGATCTTTTTCTCGACCTGCAGCCGCGACGCTGGCCGTCGCCGACTAGCGTCCCCGTTGAATTACGCGTCAAGAGACGCTGAGCGTTGCCGTTGCTCGCGAGATCAATTGCAGCAATTCATGCAGGTCTGCGAACATGCCGCCGCTTCGCGCGGAATGGCGACCGCGGAAAAGGTCAAGGCCAGGCACCAAGCGTGAGGGCGGTCAAAACAGCGAGCTTCTTCATCGGGTCACACTCCTCTCAATGTGCAAGTAATAACTGAATGCGAGATACCAAATTGCGTCGCGGCGCGGCAATTTAAAGGGTCATGCGCCGGACCAGCACGAAAATTTTACCGAAAGCCCGACCGAACAAAATATGGGCCTGCTGCGATCGCGCCGAAATATTTTGTCAGCCGACTATTGACCGGCGCCGGGCATGAGCCGCCGCGGCTCGCGCCAGTTTCTTGACCTCACACGTAAAGGAAATCCAGCGTCGCCGTTTCCGCAAGCACCGCTTCTGGAATGCCATGCCGCGCCGACCGCGTGCGCTCCTCGGCGCTTTGCGTCGCCTGCAGATAAGCGCCGAGATGGCGGGCGCGTTCGATGATGCGATTGTTCTCCGGCAAGCCGGTGTCGCTCGTAACGGCGGAGCGCGGCTTCGACATCATCGTCGCCGTCGAGCGCCGCAGCCAGCGCCGCGGCATCGTCGGCCGCTTTGGACACGCCGGCGCCGACATGCGGGCGCGCGACAAACGCCGCATCGCCGACCAGCGCCACCCGGCCGAACGCCAGTCGCGGGCTGGCCAGATCGTAGATCGGCTGCAGCAGCGGTTCGTCGATCAGCCGCACGATGTCGCGAAATTGCGGCGGCAGGAGCCGCTCCGCCGCGGCGCGCATCTGCGCGATCGCGTCGCGGCGGATCAGCGGCGGCGGAATTGAAATCGAATGAACGACGCCGCTTTCGTCGGTCAGAAGCCACGGCAGCTCCTTCACCTCGTCCGCCGGCCGGTACCAGATGACGTTGTAGCGGCGCCGTCCCGGCCGCAGGTCATTGTCGGGGCCGGCCACCGGATAGCCGATAATTTGCTCGCCGGGCGGCAGGCAGAACGTCATCGCGCCGAACAGATCGCGGTGGATCGCGTCCGGCAGGACGCGCTCCGGCAGCATGGCGCGCCACGCCACATAGCCGGCATAGAGCGGCGCGATCGCGGGCAGGCAGGCTTGCCGCACCGTCGAGCGCAGGCCGTCGGCGCCGATCAAGCAGATCGCCTTCGGCCGTAGCCGCCGTCGCTGAAATGAGCAACAACGCCGCGATCGCTCTGGTCGAATGCCACAAGGCCGCGCCCGCGCTGATATCGATCGGACGGGAACGCGTCGCGCAGCAGCCGATAGACGCGCTCCCAGGCGGTGAAGACCTGCGGGCAGGTGCTCGTCGCGGTCACGCGGCCCTCGCGATCGAGCATTTGCCGCCGCGCAATCGCAACGCCGAGGTCGCCGGTATCGAGCCCGAGCACCTCGAGCCGCGCAATCAGCGGCGGCTGCGCCACGATCCCGGCGCCGCGGCCGGCAAGCTCGCCGGGCACGCGCTCGTAAACGCCGACCTCGAAGCCGCGCCGCGCAAGCATGATGGCGGCCAAAAGCCCGCTCATCGAGCCGCCGATGATCAAGGCGCGTCGCTGCGACATGCCGGCACCTTGTTAATCTATCGGGACTATTTGCCAATGGCCGGGCGCTTTCGGTATTGTGCCGAAAATCGCTGGAGGAAACAGCTGGAGGACGCATGGCCCTGACGATGCTGGAAAAAACCAGCGACCATGCCGACAAATCGGCCTGGCCGCCCGCCCTGATCGCGGAGTTCGAGCGCGAGCGGGCCAGCAACAATCCCTGCGTCGGCAACATGCTGGTTTCCGAGAGCGAGCGCGTGCGGGTGTGGATGATCAGGCTCGCACCCGGCGAGCGGTTCGGCTTTCATCGCCATGTGCTCGACTATTTCTGGACCTGCGTCACCGGCGGCCGCGGCCGCCAGCACGTCCACGACGGCACCACGGTCGAATATAGCTACGCGCCGGGCGAGACCCGGCACGAGACTTACGGGCCCGGCGAGTTCAAGGTCCATGATCTGGAAAATATCGGCGACAAGGAGATGGTCTTCATGACCATCGAATTCCTCAATAGCGCCAACCAGCCGCTGGCACATGCCCGACAAGGTGCGGGCCGCCGCATAGAGAGCAGCTGACTTAATTTGCTTGCGCGCGCGTCATGCCGGGCCGGGCGACGGCGGAAGCCCGGAAGGACGCGTGCTTTAAGGGCGCTCAGGGCTGGGGATGATGTTTTCGTTCGATCTTCTGATTAACGCCATCGTATCGGGCATCCTGATCGGCGCGTTCTATGCGGCGGTGACCGCCGGCGTATCGATTTCATTCGGCATCCTCGACATCGTCAACATCGCCCACCCGGCTTTCATCATCCTCGGCTCCTACATCGCCTATATCGTCAACATCCAGCTCGGCCTCGATCCGATCATCGTCGCCATCATCGCCACGCCGGCCTTCTACGCGCTCGGCGCCGGCATCTATCAGATCTACTATGTTTCGTTCGAGAAACGCGGCCAGGAATCGCTGCGCGGCCTCGCCTTCTTCTTCGGTCTGTTGTTCATCACCGAAGTGCTGCTCATCCTCGTATTTCGGCGTCGATTACCGCTACGTCGAGGCGCCGTATATCGGCACGACCTGGCATATCGGCTTTCTCGATATTCCGCTGCGCATCCTGGTGCCGTGCCTGGTGTCGCTGGCGCTGATCGCGCTGCTGCAGCTCGTGCTGACGCGCACCTTCATCGGCCGCGCCATCATGGCGGTGGCGCAGGATCAGCTGGCGCTCAAGCTGATGGCGGTCGATCCGATCCGCATCAAGCGCATCGCTTTCGGCATCTCGATCGCGACCGCGTCGCTGGCCGGCGCCTTCCTCATCATCATTCAGCCGGTCGAGCCGTCGGTCGGACGCGAATATATCGGCCGCGTCTTCGCGATCTGCGTGCTCGGCGGCATGGGCAGCCTGCCGGGAACGGTGATCGCCGCCATGCTGGTCGGCATCGTCGAAAGCCTGACCTCGACCTTCTACGGACCGTCCTGGGCGCCGGCGGTGTCGTTCGGATTTTTGTTGCTGACGCTGGCGGTGCGGCCGGCCGGTTTGTTGGGACGCTAGCGGTGCGCTCCGACCTGTTCTTCGCTCATTTGCCTGATCGTCGGCGCCGCGATTTTCGCCGCCGCGTTCGCGCTCGGCAACGACTATTACTTCTTCGCCGGCTATGTCGTGCTGCAATATGTCGTGCTCTCGACCGCCTGGAACATCCTCGGCGGCTATTGCGGCTACGTGAATTTCGGCTCGGCCGCTTTCTTTGCGCTCGGCGCCTATTCGACCGTCGCCATGTACAAGCTCTCTCCGCTGCCGATCCCGGTTCTGGTCGTCATCGGCGGCATCGTCTCCGGGATCGTCGGCCTCGGCATGGGCTATCTGACGCTGCGGCTGCGCGGCGCGTTCTTCGCCATCGCCACGCTGGCGCTGGCGGTCGTGTTGCAGACCTTTGTCGTCAACTGGGACTTTGTCGGCGGCTCGCGCGGCGCCTACATCATCCGGCCTGAAGCGATCTGGCCGCTCGGCACCTACATCCGATATCTGTTCCTGATCATGATGCTGCTGGCGGTCGGCGCGATCACGGTGGCGCGCCTGATCGAGCGCTCGCGGCTCGGCTACGGCTTCGCCACCATTCGCGACGACGAACTGGCGGCGGAAGCGTCCGGCGTGCCGACGCTGCGGCTCAAGCTGATCGCGACCACGATATCCGGCGCGCTCATGGGCATGGCCGGCGCGCCGTTTCCCTACTATATCGGCTTTCTGCAGCCGTCCTCGGCCTTCGGCCTCGACTATGCCGTCAACTCGATCGCCATGCCGCTGATCGGCGGCACCACGAGCTGGGTCGGTCCGCTGATCGGCGCCGTGCTGCTCGGCTCGCTGCAGCAGATCGCGACGGTGACGATCTCGTCGGCGGTCAATCTGTTGATCGTCGGATTCCTGCTGGTGGGCTTCGTGATCGTCGCGCCGAATGGCATCATCGGGCTGGTGCACAAATACATCCAGCATCGCGCCGGTCGGCCAGGTCGGCCGCCGCCGCATCGAGGCCGACGCCACGGGACACGTGCCATGACACGCATGCCGCAACCGAACTGCTCGCGGTCGACAATCTCGGCAAGCGTTTCGGCGGCTTTGTCGCGCTCGATAACATCTCGCTCTCGGTCAATCCGGGCGAGCGCGTCGGCCTGATCGGACCGAACGGCTCCGGCAAGAGCACGCTGGTCAATTGCATCTGCGGCACGCTGCAGAACGAGGCGGGCTCGGTCACGTTCGACGGCCATCTGCTCAACGGCACCAGCGCCCATCAGCGCACCCGCCGCGGACTGTCCCGCACGTTTCAATTGCCGCGGCCGTTTGCCAGCTTGAGCCTCGCCGACAATCTGCGCATCCCGCTGCTTTACACGGTCGCGTCGCGCGGCGCCGGGCAGTCCGGCGCAGGCGATCGAGGGGCGATGCGTCGAGCTGTTGCGCGAGGTCGGCCTCGACAGCAAAGCCGAAACGGCTGCCGCGCGAGCTGACCCAGGTCGAGATGCGCAAGCTCGAACTCGCCCGCGCCATGGCGGCGGAGCCGAAGCTGTTGATCGCCGACGAATCCATGGCCGGCCTCACCCATTCGGAGGTCGAGGAGATTTTGGCGCTGCTGCATGCGCTTGAACGCGCAAGGCGTCACCATCATCCTCATCGAGCACATCATGCGCGCGGTGATGAGCTTCTCGCAGCGGCTCGTGGTGCTGGTCTCCGGGCGCAAGATCGCCGACGGCGATCCCGAACGTGGTCGTGCGCGATCCGGAAGTGGAGAGGGCTTACCTTGGCCAGTAGTCTCACCATCGGCCGCATCCACGCCGCCTACGGCGCGGTGCGCGTGATCGAGGACGTCTCGCTCAATATCGGCGGCGGCGAGACCGTGGTGCTGCTCGGCACCAACGGCAACGGCAAGTCGACGCTGATGAAGTGCATCATGGGCATGGTGCAGCCGAGCGAAGGATCGATCATCGCCGAGATCGACGGCGTCCATCACGATCTGGTCGGCCGCACCACCGAAGAGATCGTCGATCTCGGCATCGCGCTGGTGCCGGAAGGCCGGCGGCTGTTTCCCAAGCTGACCGTCGAGGAGAACCTGCTGCTCGGCGCGTTCCGCCGCACCGCGCGCCGCGAGCTTGCCCGCAACCTCGCAGTCTGCTTCGAGACCTTCCCGCGGCTCGCCGAGCGCCGCTCGCAGCTTGCCGGCTGCATGAGCGGCGGCGAGCAGCAGATGCTGGCGCTCGGGCGCGCCTTGATGCTGGCGCCGAAAATCCTGCTGGTCGACGAGCCCTCAGTCGGGCTCGCGCCGATCCTGGTCAGCCGCACCATCGACGCCATCGCCGAAATGAAGAAACGCTACAATCTGACGGTGCTGATGGCGGAGCAGAATTTCACCCAGGCGATCCGCATCGCCGACCGCGGCTATGTGATCGTGCACGGCAAGATCGCCTTCGAAGGCGGCTCCGCCGACGCGCTCAACAACAACGACCTGATCAAGAAGTTTTATCTGGGATTGTGACCGCGGCGCGGCTTGGCCACGGCCACTTCGTCGCATCTGGTGCTTGCGCCGACGCTAAATTAATCTACCGCCCCATTCGAGGAATCGGTGGAATGCAGGCACGGACGCTGACGATTCGGCTGGTGCGGCTGGCGATGGCCGCATCATTGCTCGTCCCCTGCGCCTCTGTTCGCCTTCGCCGCCTGGAACAGCTACCGCAACCTCTCGGCGCTGACCGACGAGCGGCTGGCGCGGTCGCTCGACGTGCAGGAGGAGGAGGCGCAAAAGACCTTTGAGCTCGTCGACCTGGCGTTGAGCACCGTCGACGACCAGATCGCCGGCATGTCCGATGCCGATATCCGCAGCGATGCAAGCCGGCTCCATCTTTCAGCTGCAAAAGTTGGCCGCTCAGATCCCGGCGATCCAATCGATCTGGATCTTCGGCAAGGATGGACGAGCCGCTGGTTTCTTCGTGGCTCGATCCGGCGCCGGACCAAGACTTTTCCGACCGGGATTTTTTCCAGGCCCACCGTCAAGGGCGATGTCGGCACGTATTACGGCCAAGTCTACCAATCGATGTTCAACGCTCAGCCGTTTTTCACCGTCAGCCGGCGGCTCGATGCGCAACGGCGAGTTCATCGGCGTCCTGGAGATCTCGGTGCTTGCCCAGCAACTTTTTCCGCATGTTCGCGACACTGGCTTATGCGGAAGGCCAGCAATTCGCACTGATCCGCAATGACGGTCGTGATCTTGGCGCGCTATCCGCTGGCGCCGCCGAGCGCACCCGACCGGCTCGGCGAGAACACCGGATTTCGCCGCACGATTGCGCAATCGCTGCTGGGCGGATCGTACACGACGACTGTCACCGATCGATCATGTCGAGCGCCGTTTCTCCGCGCGCCGCTTCGGCGCGACGCCGCTCTATCTGACGACAGGGTATCGCACTGACAACACTGCGTAACGAGTGGCTCCGGGAGATGGCGGCGCATCTGATCTACGGCATCCCGGTGACGCTGATCCTGTTCTTTACATTGTTCGCGGTGCTGCGCCGGACCGAGCGCCTTTATGCGGAGATCGACCGGCGCGCCGTGGCCGAGGAGGCGCTGCGGCAATCGCAAAAGCTCGACGCCATCGGCCATCTCACCGGCGGCGTCGCCCACGATTTCAACAATCTGCTCACCATCATCATCGGCAATCTGGAAGCGGCGCAGCGTCAATTGGAAAAGTGGGCGGACGGATCGCAGATCAAGCTGGCGCGCCGGCTGGAAAGCGCCATGCGCGGCGCCGAGCGCGCCTCGACGCTGACCAAGCGGCTGTTGGCGTTTTCCCGGCAGCAGCCGCTCAACCCGACCGTGCTCGACGTCAATCGCGCGCTCAACGGCCTGTCCGACTTTCTGCGGCGCGCGCTGGGCGAGGATGTGTCGCTGGAAATTGTCGGCGGCGGCGGCGTCTGGCCGGTCGAGGCCGACGCCGCCGAGCTCGAGGCCGCCATTCTCAACCTCGCGGTGAACGCCCGCGACGCCATGCCGGGCGGCGGCAAGCTGACGATCGAAGCCAGCAATTCCTATCTCGACGACGGCTATTGCAAGCAAAATCCCGACGTGCGCGCCCGGGCAATACGTGCAGATCGCGGTGACCGATACCGGACTCGGGAATGGCCAAGGACGTGATCGACCGCGCCTTCGAGCCGTTTTACACGACCAAACAATCCGGCCAGGGCACCGGACTTGGGCTCAGCCAAGTCTACGGCTTCGTCAAGCAGTCCGGCGGCCACGTCAAGATCTACAGCGAGAAGAACGAAGGCACTACGGTCAAGGTGTACTTGCCGCGGTTTGTCGGCAGGCCTTCGGCGGCGGAAGAATCCGCCCGCGAACCGAGCCGCGGCCGCTCCGGCGAATGCGTGCTGGTGTGCGAGGACGACGCCGACGTGCGCCGCTACGTCGTCGAAACGCTCGGACCGGCTCGGCTACGACGTGCTCGAGGCCGCCGACGGCGAGGCTGCGCTGCGCCTTCTCAACGGCGACCGAACCGTCCGGCTGCTTTTGACCGATGTGGTCATGCCCGGCATGAACGGCCGCAAGCTTGCCGAGGAGGCAAAACAGCGTCAGCCCTTCCTGAAAGTTCTTTACATGACCGGATATTCGCGCAACGCCATTGTCCACCAAGGCCGGCTCGATCCGGGCGTCGATTTGATCCAAAAGCCTCTCAACAGCGAGCACCTCGCCAGCGCCATTCGCAAGAGTGCTGGACGCCTGAGCGACCAAACCCGCGACGGCTGGCGCGCCGGCGGCACGCCACTTATGGTAGGCGGCATACGGTACGCGCAGCAGTCTCGTGCTCAGTGAAACGTCAGGGGGGCGGAGTTATGACGGGTCAAAGCCGCGGCGACTATACGTTGAGCTACGGCACGACCAAGGAATTGGTCGCCGCGCTTGCGGCCGGCAAGATTTCCGCCCTCGAACTGACCGACCACGTCATCGCCCGCATCGAGGCGCTCGATCCAAAGCTCAATGCCGTCGTGGCGCGCGACTTCGACCGTGGCCGCGACGCCGCCAGAAGCGCCGACGCCGCGCTCGCCCGCGGCGAGCGGCGGCCGCTCCTCGGCATACCGATGGTGGTCAAAGAGTCGTTCGACGTCGCCGGCCTGCCGACCACCTGGGGCGTGCCGGCCTACAAGAATTTCGTGCCGCAAGAGGATGCGGTCATGGTCGCCCGCGTCAAGGCGGCCGGCGCGGTGATCCTGGGCAAGACCAACGTGCCGTACCTTTTGGGCGACTGGCAGAGCTACAACGACATTTACGGCACCACCAACAATCCGTGGGATCTCGGCCGCACGCCGGGCGGATCGTCAGGCGGATCGTCAGCGGCGCTCGCCGCCGGTTACGGGCCGCTGTCGCTCGGCTCCGACATCGGCGGCTCGCTGCGCGTGCCGGCGCATTATTGCGGCATCTACGCGCATAAGCCGACACTGAATCTCATCCCGCCGCGCGGACATTTTGTCCCCGGCATGGTGGCCCGCATCAGCGATCTCGCGGTGGTCGGACCGATGGCGCGCTGCGCCGCCGATCTCGATCTCGCGCTCGGCGGTGACCGCGGGCCCCGACGAAACGCGCGCCGGCATCGCTTATCGCCTGGATTTGCCCAAGCCGCGCCACGAACAGTCTCAAGGATTTTCGCGTCCTGGTCATCGACGATCATCCGTCGCTGCCGACCGCCGCGTCGGTGCGCGCGGCGCTCGAGCGCCTTGTCGCAGCAGCCTGGTCAAAGCCGGCGCCAAGGTGGCGCACGCAAGCCCGCTCCTGCCCGATCTCGCCGCGTCCGCGCGCCTTTACATGCGTCTTTTGATGTCGGCATTGTCGGAACGATGGCCGGCCGAAATCTACCAGCAAGCGGAAACCACCGCCGCGGCGCTCAAGCCCGACGACAACAGCCTCGAAGCCGAACGCTGGCGCGGCGCGGTCATGAGCCATCGCGAGTGGGCCGCGGCCGACACGGCGCGGATGACGCTGCAGCAGCAATGGGCGGACGTGTTCCGCGAATGGGACGTGGTGCTTTGTCCGCCGATGCCGACGCCGGCCTTCCCGCACGATCATTCGCCGATGTCGGAGCGCCGCATCGAGATCGACGGCAAGGCAGTTTTCGTTCTTTGATCAATTGGTCTGGCCGGAGATCGCGACCACGCCGGGCCTTCCGGCGACGGCGGCGCCGATCGGCCTTTCGGATACCGGCCTGCCGATCGGCGTGCAGATCGTCGGTCCCTATCTCGAAGACCGCACGCCGATCGCCTTTGCCGCGCTGATGGAGCGCGAGTTCGGCGGCTTCGTGCCGCCGCCGGGCTACGCCGATTAAGGTCGCGAAACAGCGCCATGTCGTCGAACATCCGCTAAACAGTTTGCCGTGCGCGATCCGAATTATGTCGCGCGCGTCAAGGACGCCTTCAGCCGCCAGGGCTTCTTGCGCCACATCGACGCGCGGGTCGAAGAGATCGCTCCCGGGCGATGCGTCATTGCGGCGGATTTTCGCAACGAGCTCGCGCAGCAGAATGGATTCTTTCACGGCGGCCTTCTCGGCACGATCGCCGACGCGGCCGGCGCCGGCGCCGCGGCGACGTTGATCGAGGCGCAGCAGTGGCTGCTGACGGCGGAATACAAGATCAATTTTCTCAGCCCCGCCAAGGCGCAGCAGCTCAAGGCGGTCGGCGAAGTCGCCCGCGCCGGCCGGACGCTGACGGTGTCGCAGGTCAACTTGTACAGCGTCGACGAGACCGGGCAGGAGCAACTCTGCGCGCTGGCGACCGTCACCCTGATGACGCTGACGCACACGCGGCGACGGCAAATGAGCAACGGACGCCGCGCGTCCTCGCCCGCTCACTTCACCGGAAAATCGAAATAGGTGTTCGGGAACGGCTCATGCGACAGCGTGAAGTGCCACCATTCCTTCTCGTAGGAGCGAAAGCCGTGGTGCCGCATCGCTGCCGACAATTCGCCGCGATTGGCGATCGCCTTGAGGCCGATGCTGCCGTCGAGCGGTCGAGGACTTCGGGCTGAAGAAATCGAACGGCGTGCCCATGTCGAGCTCGCGGCCGTCGGGGCGCGCCAGCGTCAGATCGATGGTCGAGCCGCGCGAATGGCCGGAGCGCGGCGATATATAGCCGTCGCGGAACAGCGTGCGCTTGTCGACGTCGGGATAGAACTCGGCCTTCGCCGCGGTATCGTTGAGATCGCGCGCCCAGCGGATGAAATTCGCCACCGCGCGCACCGGCCGATAGCAGTCGAACACCTTGATCACGAGACCGTAGTGCGCGACGTCTTTGCGCGACGCCGGCGAGCGCCTCGGCCGCCGGCCGCGTCAGCAGGCAACGCGGCGCCTCATAGCCGTCGATCGGGCGGCCGACAAAGTTGTGCGAGCCGGCATAGCGGGCGTCGACGATCAATCCCGGCACGACGGTCGCGGCATCGACGAAGGCGGCCGGGCCGATCTTGGGCCGCGGCGTTGGCGCTAAGCTCCTCAGCAAAGCGGTGATGAGCGAATAGCGAAGTAGCGAATGGCGAATAGAAAGATGGCGCACGCCTGCGCTCGGCGCGTCCGCTGGCTATTCGCTATTCGCTATTCGCTATTCGCCACTCGCTATTCGCCAACGTATGCGGACATTGATTGACTTCGATGGTCACATGCGAAAGCCCGGCGAGGCCTTCGAGCCGCTGCTTATAGACCGAAGGCGGCTGCGGCGAATCGGAAACGACCGAGGCGATCACGGCGGCATGGCCGGGGCCGAGTTGCCAAAGATGCAAGTCGGCCAGCCGGTCGCCATCTGTCTCGATGCGCTCGCGAATGCGCTGCGCCATCGCCGGATCGGGAACGGTATCGAGCAGCACGCCGCCGGCCGAGCGAACCAGGCTCAGCCCCCAGGACAAAATCACGATCATCCCGATCAGCCCCACCACCGGGTCCATGAACGTCCAGCCGAACGCCCAGGCCGCCGACAAGTCCGGCGATGGTCAGCACCGAGGTCAGCGCATCGGCGAGCACGTGCACGTAGGCGGCGCGAAAATTCGAATCCTGGTGATGTCCCATCTGCGCATGATCGTGACCGGCGTGGTGGTCGTGATCGTGATCATGGTCGTGGTCGATGGTCGTCGTGGTGCGCGGCGTGGCCGTGCGCATGACCATGTCCGTGATCATGGCTTTCGCGCAGCAGCCAGGCGCTGGCCAGGTTTACGCACAGCCCGAGCGCCGGCAATCGGGATCGCCTCGCGAAAATGGATGGCGACCGGGTGCAGGAGCCGCAGCACCGACTCGTAGCCGATGCCGAGCGCGATCATGCCGAGGATGATGGCGCTGGCGAACGCCGCCAGTTCGCCGAACTTGCCGGTGCCGAGCGTAAAGCGCGCATCGTTCATGTGCCGCCGCGCGAACAGATAAGCGAGCCCGGCAATCGCCAGCGCGGCGACATGGGTGCCCATGTGCCAGCCGTCGGCCACGAGCGCGATCGAGCCGAACATGGTGCCGCCGACGATTTCGGCGACCATCATCACCGCGGTCAGCGCCACGACGCTCCAGGTGCGCCGTTCATGCTCGCCGTGATGGGCGCCAAGAAAGGCGTGGCCGTGGGTCCACTGGCTCATCGAGTGCAAATGCATGTGTGACCTCGTCGAATCTAGCCGACAAGATAGCTGGTTATCCGCCCGTCCCCGCGAAAGCGGGACCCAGGACCCAAAAACCTGATTCCCGCTTTCGCCGGGAATCAGCCGGAAACCGCCGAATCCGAGCATCGAAATCAGCCCATATTAACCCGCCAGTAACCATAAACCCGGCAGATTTTGCCGGGGAGGCAAGTCCGTTTCCAGTCCGTTGCGAAGTCCGTTTCCACCGCACCTTCGGGGGCAGCCTTGGACGCGAGTGCGGCTCCTTTTCCTACCGTGCACGCCGGCGGCCCGACCGCCGCCGCGCACAGCTTCGCAACACGTGACCGTAACCGGCGGGCGCAAACAAGCGACATGACCGACGCAACTTCGGCCGAGCGCGGCGACGCACCATTGGCGCTGACGCGCCTGACCGACCTCGGCTCCCTGCTCAAGCGCAGCGACATCGGGCTCGCCGTCGGCATGATGGCCATTCTCGTCGTCCTGATCCTGCCGCTGCCGTCGATCCTGCTCGATTTCGCGCTCGCCATCTCCATCACCTTCTCGGTGCTGATCCTGATGACGTCGCTGTTCATCCAGGCGCCGCTCGAATTTTCCGCGTTCCCGACCGTGCTCTTGATCGCCACCATGCTGCGGCTTGGCGCTCAATCTCGCCTCGACGCGCCTGATCCTGGCGCACGGCCACGAGGGGACCGACGCCGCCGGCCACGTCATCCAGGCGTTCGGCAATTTCGTCATGGGCGGCAACTTCGTCATCGGCATCATCGTCTTCACCATCCTGGTGATCGTGAATTTCGTGGTCATCACCAAGGGCTCCGGGCGCATCGCCGAAGTGGCGGCGCGCTTCCACCTCGATTCGATGCCGGGCAAGCAGATGGCGATCGACGCCGACCTCTCCGCCGGCCTGATCGACGAGAAGGATGCGCGGCGGCGGCGCAAGAATCTGGAGGACGAATCCGGTTTCTTCGGCGCCATGGACGGCGCCTCGAAATTCGTCCGCGGCGACGCCATCGCCGGCCTCCTGGTGGTGCTGATCAACGTCATCGGCGGCATGGTCATCGGCATCATGCAGCAGAGCCTGAGCTTCGCCGACGCCGCCCATACCTACACGCTGCTGACGGTCGGCGACGGCCTGGTCACGCAGGTTCCGGCGCTGATCGTGTCGATCGCCGCCGGCCTCTTGGTTTCCAAGGCCGGCGTCGCCGGCGCCGCCGACAAGGCGCTGCTCAAACAGTTTTCCGGCTATCCGAAGGCGCTCGGCATGTCGGCTGCGGTCGATGCTGGTGATGGCGCTGTTGCCGGGCATCCCGCTGATCCCGTTCTTCGCGCTCGGCGGCGGCACCGCGGCGCTCGCCTACATGATCGATCGCCGCAACAAGCGGGCCGCCGCGGCGGAAGCGAAAAAAGCCGGCGCCGACAAGCCGGCGCCGACGGAAGAGCCGATGTCGGCGACGCTGAAAATGGACGATCTCAAGATCGAACTCGGCTATGCGCTGTTGCCGCTGGTCAACGCGCCCGACGGCGGCGACCGGCTCACCGAGCAGATCAAGGCGCTGCGCCGCTCGTTGGCCACGGAAATGGGCTTCGTCATGCCGGCGGTGCGCATCCTCGACAACGTTCAGCTCGACGCCAACGGCTACGTCATCAAGATCAAGGAAGTGGAATCCGGCAGCGGCAAGGTATGGCACGGCCAGTACATGGTCATGGATCCGGCCGGCAAGCAGGTGACGCTGCCCGGCGTGCACACCACCGAGCCGACATTCGGCCTGCCGGCGACCTGGATCGAGGCGGCGCTCAAGGAAGAAGCCTCGGTGAAGGGCTACACCGTGGTCGACTCGGCGACGGTGCTCGCCACCCATCTCACCGAACTGATCAAGGCCAACATGTCCGAGCTGCTCTCCTACGGCGAGGTGCAGAAACTGATCAAGGAATTGCCGAAGGAACAGGGCGACCTGATGAAGGACATCGTGCCGGGGCAGATCACGATTTCCGGCATCCAGCGCGTGCTGCAGATTCTGTTGGCCGAGCGCGTGTCGATCCGCGATCTCGCGACCATTCTCGAAGGCATCGCCGACGGGCTGGCGGCGACGCGCAATCCGGCGATGCTGGCCGAGCATGTGCGCGCGCGGCTGTCGCGCCAGCTTTGCGCCCAGCATACGACGCCGGCCGGCTATCTGCCGATCATCGCGCTGACCGCCAAATGGGAGCAGGCGTTTGCCGAATCGATCGTCGGCCAGGGCGACGATCGCAACCTCGCCATGCAGCCGTCGAAACTCACCGAATTCATCAATCTGGTGCGCGAGAAATTCGAGCAGGCGGCGCGCGACGGCGAAGCGCCGGTGCTGGTGACGTCGCCGGGAATCCGGCAATTCGTGCGCGGCATCGTCGAGCGCTTCCGCGCCCAGACGAGCGTGCTGGCGCAATCGGAGATTCACCCGCGGGCGCGGCTGAAGACGGTCGCCAGCATCTGAGACGAGTTGTTGCGGCGGCGAATTCACATGGATTGCGGGTGGTTAGGAGCCCGCCGGCATCGGAACCGAGCGGCTTTCACCGGTTATCACCGTCGTTCAAGGCCTGGTGAAGAGCGGTTCCCGAGCCAAGGCGTGAGTGCGTAAATCACGCATAATGTGAGTTAAATCACATTTTGGGCCCGGCCGCTCCGCTAATAACGCGGAAACGGGAGGTTGCGATGAACCACTCGATGTATGGCGCGGACCGCCGCACCCATTTGAAGATCGTCGTGATCGGGCTTCTGTGCGCGACGATTGTCGCGGCGGTCGGCATTTTCGCCAATGTGCGCGACCTTGATCTCGGCACGGCGCCGCTGGTCAAGGCAGGCCAGCCGACCGCGGTGAGCGGCAAGCTGCCGGCTATCCGCTGACTGAACGCCGCGGCCGGGCTTCGCCCGGCCCAGTAACGCTTCATATCCTGCAAATTGGATCGAGATGGCCGGGCACAAGCCCGGCCATGACGCGTTTAGGACTAGGTCTTTGCCGGCTTCTGCGGCGGCGGCGAGGCCGGCAGCGATTCCACGGCTTTTCCAGTGAAGAGGACCGGACCGGTCGGCGCGCCGCTTGGCGAACCGCCCGACGGCTCGAGCGACACCGCATAGGTTGCCGAGCGCAGCGTATCGAGATCGACGTTTCCGGGAAGCGTGCGCTGGGTGAATTCATCGTTGCCGACCACACCAAGCGAACGCGGCGTGGTCGAGCGGTTCGGAATCAGCCAGAGCTCATAGCTGCGGCTCGTTTCCGGCGTCGCCGAAACGCGGCGCACGACGAGCGTCCGATTGAGCGTATCGACCGTGAGCAAGAACGCCGGCGCCGTCGGTTGCTGTTGCAGCACGGCGACCAGCCGGTCCTGCTGCGCACGCCCGCCGCCCTCCGGCCGCGCCATCATCCGCGAGCCGGCGCCCCGCAGCTGCGGCGGAATGAGATCGGGCGCGACCTGCGATACGGCGATGTAAGCCGCCAACAACGCCGCGATCGCGCCGAACGCGATGGTCAAGCCGCGCCAGCGGCCGACGCGCTTTCTCAGATCAATGACGTCGGCGCCACGTTCGACGCTTGCGCGGCTCCGCGGCGAGCGGCGGCGGCGCAAGCTAGAGCATGCGGGCAGCGCCTCCGCCGCGGTTTCGGCCGACGGCGATGCAGCGCCTTTTCCACCAACAGAAGAGTCCGAGGCCACGGCCGCGACCGTCGACGGCGCATCGAGATCGTGCGGCGACGCCGCGTCCGCGTCGACGGCAGCATCCGTATCGTGCGACTCGCCGCAACGCGGGCGCCGCGTCCGGGGCGATCTCCTTCTTGATCTTGTCCCACAGCTCGGTCGGCGGCTCGACCGCCTCGACCATGACGTTAAGCTCGCCCAGCCGGCGTTCCCATTGCCGCACGGCCGTCTCGAAGCCCGGATCGAACGATAGCAACGCCTCGGCGTGTTCGCGCTCCTCGGCGGACAAGCGTGCCGAGCACATATTCCGCGGCGAGCGTGTCCTGGTCCTCTTCAAACATGGCTAGCCAAGCTCCTCCGTCACGTTCCCATGCAGGCGCGGATCTCGAGCAGGCTGCGGCGCAACCACGTCTTGATCGTGTTCACGGGAATATCGAGCTTCTTCGCGAGTTGATCGCGACTCCAGCCGCTGTAATAGGCGAGCAGCACGATGCGCTGCTTCTCCGGGTCGAGCTTGCCGAGGCACGACAACAGCTTCTTGAGCTCCTCGGTCATCTCGCGGCGCGCCAGCGGCGGCGGCGTTTCGGCGGCGACGTTGAGCGCATCGGGCTCGTCCTCGATCGACACCTCGCCCTTCTTGCGCACGATATCGATGGCGCGATTGCGCGCGATCGCCACCATCCAGGTGATCGGGCTCGCGATGGTCGGATCGAACTTGACAGCCATCTTCCACACCTTGAGGTAGGCCTCCTGCATGACCTCGTCGGCCAATTCGGGCCTGCCCAAGATACGGAGAAGCACCCCGTACAGTTTCGCGCGGGTGGCTCCATAGAGCTGCTCGAACGCGGCGACGTCACCCTTGGCGACGGCCGCAAGCAGTTCAACCAATTCCGCTTGCGTCAGCATCACTGTCCCCGGCGATTCCGTTGGGCATCCCCGTTGGTCGTCCGTCGGGACCCTTACGCGGCGGCCGATTATCGCCGGGGAAGCGGGCGCTCGTCGAGAGCGAAACGGGGATAAGTAGCCGGTCCAGGCCTCGGAATTTTCCCCGCCCTTCGCCACCGGCCGGCTTATCCAGAAAACGTCGCAGGGCGCAAATGGCCGCATCCCGCCGTGCGCGGGCGAAGCGAACGAGCGGCAAGGCTTCCGCGATGAAGCCTAAACCTGCGCGCCGCGCACCCGCATCAGCGCGATGGAATCGAGCTCCGTCTGCTCGGCGGCGGTTTCCGCCTCGCGCTCGCGCATCTGATCGCGCTCGTCGAGCAGCTCGACCTTTTTCAGCTCATCGAAGGCATCGCCGAGCGCCAGTTTGGCGTCCTCGAGCTGCGTCCGCAGCTCGTCCGCCGAGCGCTTGAGGTTCTCCCGGCGCGCCAATCGCCGCCTTGGCATAGGTCGGATAGGCAAAATGCCCGGGATCATGGATGCCGGCGCGGTCCTGCTCGACCCGGATCTCGCGTTCCAGATCGCCCGCCATGCGGTCGAACTCGGCGATCATCGTCTCGATTTGCGCGACCTTGCGCCGTCTCTCGTCGACCTGAAACTTTTTCAGGCGAATGAGCGTCTCACGGGACTTCATCTACCACTACTCCCCCGAAGGCGCGGGACCAAAGGCGCCGTCAAACTGCGTCCGCGCAGGCGCCGCAGACCGCAAGTCTGCCCTGATAACGTTAGCGTTCGGTTTCCGCGATGGCCATTATTTGGGCCAACCGTTGATAACCTTCCGCCAAGCTGGTTGCTTCTTCCTTACCTTGGGCCAGAAAGGCCTCCAGCGGCTTGTGCAGGCGGATGGCCTCATCGACCTCGGCGCTGGTGCCGGCCCGATAGGCGCCGAGCCGGATGAGTTCCTCCATATCGGCATAGGTCGCCATGACCTGGCGCGCCCGGTTGAGGACCGGCAGGTATTCCTGGTCGGCCGCCCGCGGCATGGTGCGCGACACCGATTTGAGCACGTTGATCGCCGGATAACGCCCGCGCTCGGCGATGGCGCGCTCCATGACGATATGGCCGTCGAGAATGCCGCGCACGGCGTCGGCGATCGGCTCGTTGTGATCGTCGCCGTCGACCAGCACGGTGAAGATGCCGGTGATCGTGCCTTGCTCGGTGCCGGGCCCGGCCCGCTCCAGAAGCCGCGGCAGCTCGGTGAACACCGTCGGCGTATAGCCCTTGGCGGTCGGCGGCTCGCCGGCCGAGAGCCCGATCTCGCGCTGCGCCATGGCAAAGCGGGTCACCGAATCCATCAGCACCAGCACGTCCTTGCCCTCGTCGCGGAAATATTCGGCGATGGCGAGCGTCACGTGGGCGGCCTGGCGGCGCATCAGCGCCGGCTCGTCGGAGGTCGACACGACCACGACCGAGCGGGCGAGACCGGCGTCGCCGAGATCGTCCTGAAGGAATTCCTGCACCTCGCGGCCGCGTTCGCCGATCAGCCCGATCACCGTGACATCGGCGGCGACGTTGCGGGCCAGCATCGACAGCAGCACCGATTTGCCGACGCCGGAGCCGGAGAAAATGCCCATGCGCTGGCCGCGGCAGCAGGTGATGAAGGTGTTGAGCGCGCGCACGCCGAGATCGAGCGGCGCGCCGACCCGGCGCCGCGCATGCGCCAGCGGCGGCGCGTTGCGGAACGGATAGGGCGAAGGCACCGTAGAGCAAGGCCCCCTTGCCGTCGATCGGTTCGCCCAACGCGTTGACGACGCGGCCGAGCCAGCCGACCGATGGCCGCACCGCGCCGGCGACCGACGTCACAAGCGCGCGGCAGCCGCGGCGCACGCCTTCAAGCGGCGCGAACGGCATCAGCAATGCGTACGGTCCGGAGAAGCCGATGACTTCGCTTGGAATGTTTTTCGCCGGCGTCTCGATGACGACGCGCGCGCCGACCGACATCGCATGCAGCGGCCCGGCGACTTCGACCATTAACCCGCGCACGCCGACGACGCGGCCGTAGATCTCGATACCGTCGAGCTCGTTAATCTGTTCCGCCAGCGCCTTCATGGCGCAACGGCGCTCTTGGCGCAGATGGTTACCTCTCGTTCGCCGGTCTTAACGCTGTATTTACCCGCGCCGTTAATCATTGCGCTCGTCCTTGGGAATGGAAGGCTCGCCAAACCATGACGGAGGGGCGAGTCTCCAGAGTCGGTTAGCGCCAAAACTTAACCTGATCTATGAGCGCCCGCGTGGCTCAAAAACCACTCTTCTCGCAGCAGCTTAAGGCGATTCGGCTGGAATTTGCCTAGGCAATGCTTGCATGTGGGAATCAGGTTTTGTTAACCATACCGCGTTTACAGTCTCGAATCAGTTTGTCCCAAGGCGTTTTTCGGGGGCCGCCACGGACGGCGCGCCAACCTTAGCCGCGCGGCGAGGAAGGGGACTGGCATGCGCGTATTGCTGATTGAAGACGATAGCGCCACGGCGCAATCGATCGAGTTGATGCTCAAATCCGAGAGCTTCAACGTCTATACGACCGATCTCGGCGAGGAAGGGATCGATCTCGGCAAAATCTACGACTACGACATCATCCTGCTCGACCTTAATCTTGCCGGACATGTCCGGCTTCGAGGTCTTGCGCAGCCTGCGCGTCTCGAAGGTCAAGACGCCGATCCTGATCCTGACCGGGCTCGCCGGCATCGAGGACAAGGTCAGAGGGCTCGGCTTCGGCGCCGACGACTACATGACCAAGCCGTTCCACAAGGACGAGCTGGTGGCGCGCATCCACGCCATCGTGCGGCGCTCCAAGGGCCACGCCCAATCGGTCATCCAGACCGGCGATCTCGTCGTCAACCTCGACACCAAGACGGTCGAGGTCAACGGCGCGCGCGTGCATCTGACCGGCAAGGAATACCAGATGCTGGAGCTGCTCTCGCTGCGCAAGGGCACGACGCTGACCAAGGAGATGTTCCTCAATCATCTCTATGGCGGCATGGACGAGCCGGAGCTGAAGATCATCGACGTCTTCATCTGCAAGCTGCGCAAGAAGCTCGCCAACGCCTCGAACGGCAAGAACTACATCGAGACGGTGTGGGGCCGCGGCTACGTGCTGCGCGAGCCGAGCGAAGACGAGGCGAAAATCTCCGCCTGAGCTTTTCCGGATTTCGGAAATACAAACCCCGGCCAACGGCCGGGGTTTTTGTTTGGCAGCACTGTATCCTTTTTGAAGCCGCTTGCGAACGCTTAGCGTCCGCCGCCATTGACCGCGACCAAGCGCGGCCCGAGCTTGCCGCCGGGCAAAACCTGCGGCCGCGGCGGGCGCACGTTCGGCACATAGAGGCCGCGCAGCTCCGGCACGGTTCGAAAGCTGTCGGTCAAGCCGACCACGGTCTCGGCGGCGCCGAGCACGAGATAGCCGTCGCCGGCGGTGATGCGGCCGAGCCGGTTGAGCACGCCGATCTTGGTCTCCTGGTCGAAATAGATCAGCACGTTGCGGCAGAAGATCAGATCGAACGTGCCGAGCGCCGAGAAATCGGCCAGCAGATTGAGCTGCCGGAATTTGACCATCGCGCGGATTTCCGGCGCGATCTGCCACATGTCGCCGACCTTGGCGAAATATTTGATCAACAGCTGGATCGGCAGCCCGCGCTGCACTTCGAATTGGCTGTAGATGCCCGCCTGCGCCTTCTCCAGCACCTCGCTGGCAAGATCGGTGGCGATGATCTCGATCCGCCACCCGGCGACGTCGCCTTCCATCTCCTTCAACGCCATGGCGAGCGAATAGGGTTCCTGCCCGGTCGAGGCGGCGGCGCACCAGATGCGAATGGTGCGCGCAGCCCGGCGCGCGCCAAGCAGCGCCGGCAGCACCGCCGTGCGGAAATTTTCGAACGGCGTCTTGTCGCGAAAAAAGAACGTCTCGTTGGTGGTCATCGCCTCGACGACCCTGGTCATGAGGACGTCGGTATCGCCGTGTTTGAGCGCCGCCACGAGCTCGCCGAGATTGCCGAAGCCGGCCTTGCGCGCGATCGGCAGCAGCCGGCTCTCGACCAGATATTGCTTGTCGGCGGACAGCACCAGGCCGGAGCGCTCCTTGAGCGCCTTGCGCAGGAAATCGTAATCGAGCGGCGTCATGCGCGGCCTCCCGAGAACAGCCGATTGACCTCGGCCGCGATCTGGCACGAGCGGCAGAACCGCCGAGCACAGGCCGGCCAGACGCGACCGAGCGCGGCATGCCCCACACCACGCTGGTCTCTTCGTCCTGGGCGATCACGCTGCCGCCGGCGGCGGCGATATCGGCGGCGCCGCGCGCTCCGTCGGAGCCCATGCCGGTCAGGACGAGCGCCAGGCTTGAAGAGCCCCACACCTGCGCCGCCGAGGAGAGCAACGGATCCACCGACGGCTTGCAGAAATTGACCGGCGGATCGTCGCCAAGCGCGATGGTCGGGCCGGCGCGGCCGCGCACCACCCGCATGTGGCGGCCCCCCGGCGCCACATAGATGCCGCCGGCGACGATCGGCTCGCCGTGCTCGGCCTCGCGCGACGCGGCGGCCGCTCGATCGCGCCAGATGCTCGGCCAGAACCGTCGTAAAGGTCGGCGGCATGTGCTGCGTGATCAGGATCGGCGCCCGGTCGATGGTGGCGCCGATCTGTCCGATCAAGGTCGTCAGCGCTTGCGGTCCGCCGGTCGAGGAGCCGATCAACAGCGCCCGCGGCGGCGAAATGCGCGAACGGCCGCAGCGCGAAGGCCGCGCCGTCCGCCTGCTGCGGCACAGGCGCGCGCCGGCGCGGCGGCGGCTCGGCCGGGTGCGGGGCGCCGTCCGGCTTCCACTGGCGAAGCAGAAAGCGGCCGCGGCGGCCGAGATTGCGGATCTTGTCGATCAGCTCGCGATGAAACTCGATCGAGGTCGACGGATCGGGAGCGACTCTCGGGCTTCGGAATATAGTCGGCGGCGCCGAGCGACAGCGCCCGCAAGCTGATTTCCGCGCTGCGCCGGGTCAGCGTCGAGGCCATGATCACGACCAGATCGCGCTTCTTTTTCAAGAGCAGCGGCAGCGCCGAGATGCCGTCGAGCTCCGGCATGTCGACATCGAGGACGACAACGTCGGGATCGTAGCCTTCGAGCTGCTCGACCGCCTCGCGCCCGGTGCGCACACAGCCGGCCATCATCATGTCGGGCTCAGCGCCGATCCAGCGCGTCAGCAGCCGGCGCACGACGATGGCGTCGTCGACGACCATCACCCGGATCGGCTTGGCGATCACGGTCGTGGGGGTCGTGGCGGTAAAAGCGGTATTCATGGACGACGCGACTTTCCGCACTCGAACTTTCGAGCATGACTTCAGCGTACCTGCGCGACTTTCGAGCGATTCGCCAGCTTACAGACAGACCGACTTCCTGGAATTTCGCTTCGACGATGTCCTTGTCGAACGGCTTCATGATGTATTCGTTGGCGCCGGCATGCAGCGCGCGGGCGATGTGGGCGACGTCGTTCTCGGTGGTGCAGAACACCACCTTCGGCTTGTCGCCGCCGGGCAGGCGGCGCAGCGCCCGCAAGAACTCGTAGCCGTCCATTTTCGGCATATTCCAGTCGAGCAGGATCGCGTCCGGAATTTGCTTGCGGCAGGCCTCGATGGCCTCTTCGCCGTTCTCCGCTTCGGCGATCTGAAAGTCGAGACCTTCGAGAATTCTCCGCGCCACCTTGCGGATGACGCTGGAGTCGTCGACGACCAAACACGTCTTCATAACACCTCACTCCACGCTTCGCGGGCGAACCCGCTTGGATGTTCCGCTATGCGCACTTCCATGCATCGTCTGCATGCTCCGCTCACGCCGCCATCGGCTCGCCGCGCAGGTCGAGCACCCGGTCGACGTCGAGCACGACAAGAAGCTGACCGTCGAGCCGGTAGACGCCGGCCGACAGCGCCGCGAGCTTGCCGTCGAGATTGATCGGATTGGGCTCGCGGTCGAAATCCGGCAGCTTGAGCACCTCGCCGACGGCGTCGACCAAGAGACCGAACGATTCGCCCTTGGCTTCGATGCCGATCGCCATCGGCGCCGCGCCCTCGTTCGCGCTTCTGCACGTCGAGCCGGTGGCGCATATCGATCGCGGTGACGATGCGGCCGCGCAGATTGAGAACGCCGGCGATCTCCGCCGCCGCCAGCGGCACCCGCGTAATGCGCGCCGGCTTGAACACGTCCTGGACGCGCCCGATCGGCAGGCCGAAGATCTGGCCGGCGATCGTGAACGTGACGAATTCGGTGAATGCGGTATCGTCGTGCATGGCGTCTCTCAATCGCCCCGTCGCTCACGCCGCCTGATGCAGATCGTCGGTCTGCTCCTTGATCGCCGCGATCAGCCCGGTGCGATCGAACTTGGCGACAAAATCGTGGAAGCCGACCTGCCGGCCGCGCTCGATCGCGTCGGCGGAAACCATCGCCGACAGCGCGATCACCGGAATGGCGGCGGTCGCCGGATTTTGGCGCAACGCCGCGGCCAGCGCGAAGCCGTCCATGTCCGGCATCTCGATATCGGTGACGACGATATCGACCCGGGCGCCGGACTTGATCGCGGTCGAGCGCCTCGGCGGCCGAGGCGGCGGCGACGACCTGGTAGCCGGCAGCCTTGATCAGCGGCGCCAGCATGTCGCGGAAGAACGCCGAATCGTCGACCAGCATGATCCGCCGCGTCTGCGGCGCCGGCCGCGCATCGCGGCGGCGGAACCAGTCGGCATAGGCCTGCGGCAGGAAATGGCCGATGTCGATAATCTCGGTGGCGCTGCCTTTCACCACGGCATAGCCGAGCACGCCGGGACGTTCGCTCGCCACCTCGATGTCGAGCCGCTGCTCGACGATGTCGACGATCTCGTCGACCATCAGCCCCATGCAGCGGCCGCGATCGGCAAACACCAGGATCGGCTGCGCGCCGTCCTGCTTAACGCCGCTTTGGGCGTCGATGCGAAGTAGCGGCATCAGCTGATCGCGATACTGAACGAGACAATGGCCGTCGGAAACTTCGATCCGGCGGCAATCGATCTCCTCAAGCCGCGCCACCAGCGACAGCAGCACCGCCTTGGGCTGTTGCGAGCCGGCGCGGAACACGAGGAGCGGCGTCAAGTCGTCGTCGCCGGCATCCTCGCCGTCGTCGAGCTCGATCTTGTCGGCTTGCGCGACCGGCGTGATGCGGCCGAGCGCCTGGGCAATCCCGTTCGGGTCGATGATCATGATCACCGTGCCGTCGCCGAGGATGGTGGTGCCGGAGAACGCCGCGATGTGCCGCAGCATCGACGACATCGGCTTGATCACGATCTCCTCGGTATGGAACACGCCGTCGACCACCACGCCGAAGGTCTGGCTGCCGACCTGGGTCACGACGACGAAGCCTTTGTCGCTTTCGCCGCCGCCGATGCGCAGCACGTCCTTGAGCTGGACCAGCGGCAACAGCTTGTTGCGCAGCCGCAGCACCGGCGTGTCCTTGATCCGCTCGATGCGGTGCTCGCCGCTATTCGAGGCGCGCACCAGCTCGAGCACGGAGAGCTGCGGGATGGCGAAGCGTTCGCCGCCCGCTTCGACGATCAGCGCCGAAACGATCGCCAGCGTCAGCGGAATCTTGATGGTGAAAGCGGTGCCGACGCCCGGCGTGGATTTCAGATCAACGGTGCCGCCGATCTGCTCGATGTTGGCGCGCACCACGTCCATGCCGACGCCGCGGCCGGAAATGCTGGTGACCTTGGCCGCGGTCGAGAAGCCCGGCATGAAGATCAGATTGCCGATCTCGCTGTCGGATTTCGCCGCCACCTCGGCCTCGCTGCCAAGTCCTTGCTCGACGGCTTTGGCGCGGATGCGTGCGAAATCGAGGCCGCGGCCGTCGTCGGCGATCTCGATGATGATGTGGCCGCCCTGATGCCAGGCCGACAGGCGGATCGTGCCCTTCTCCGGCTTGCCGGCGGCAAGCCGCTCGGCGGCGGATTCGATGCCGTGATCGGCGCAGTTGCGCACCAGGTGCGTGAGCGGGTCTTTGACCAGTTCAAGCACCTGGCGGTCGAGCTCGGTCTCGGCGCCGTGCATCTCGAGCTCGATCTGTTTGCCGAGCTCGGTGGAAAGATCGCGCACGATCCGCGGCAGCTTCTGCCAGGCGTTGCCGATCGGCTGCATGCGCGTTTTCATCACGCCTTCCTGCAGCTCGGCGGTGACGTTCGAGAGGCGCTGCAGCGGCACCTTGAAATCGGAATCCTCGTGACGGCGGACGATCTCCAGCAGCTGGTTGCGGGTCAGCACCAGCTCGGAGACCGTCGTCATGAGGTGGTCGAGCGTCTCGACATGGACGCGGATCGAATGGTTGGCGAGCCGGTCGCCGCGTTCATCGTCGGAGCGCTCAGCCGCGGATTTGTCGGCCGCGAGCTTGTCGGACGGAAGCTTGTCAGACGATAACTTGTCCGGCGCTGGCTCCGGCGATGCCGCTTCCTCTTCCACCTCGGCGGCGGGTCGCGGCGGCGCCTTCGCTTCGGCGCGGGCCGACGGTCGGCGGCCTTTCACCCTGTTGCAGCGTCAGGTCGTGAAATTGGCCGATGAGATCGGTGTCGTCTCCCGCGGGCTCGCATTCGTTCTTCTCGAGCCCGTCGAGAATGGTCTTGATGCGGTCGATGGTGGAAAGAATGAGGGTGACGGCTTCGGTCGTGACCGGCATGCCGTCGCGGAATTTGCCCATCAAACTTTCGGCGGCATGCGCGAGCGTCTCGAGCCGGGGCAGGCCGAGAAAGCCGCAGGTGCCCTTGATGGTGTGGACGAGGCGAAAAATGTTGCCGAGGATCTCGCCGTTATTCGGCTCCTGCTCGAAGCGCACCAGCTCCGCATCGACTCGTTCGAGACTCTCGTTGGTCTCGGTCAGGAACTCCTGGAGCAGGTCGTCCATCTAAGGCGCCTCTTACGCACAACGCACTTTTGACGGCCGGCGCTGCTGCACCGCCGCCACGCGCGCAGAAGGCGCGCGCTCGCGGCCAGGCGCCAAGGCGCCCGGTCGGCCTCCGGATCAGTGTGTTGCCTAAGCGTTTAATTTCGGTTGCGGGAAGGTGAACTCACAGCCGCAAAAAAACACCGTTTCGCAGCAATTGCGATGGTTAGCGCGCCGTTAACGTGACGGTGCCGCTCTCGCCGCCCGCCGAAAGCACAAGCCCGCAATCGCGCGCCAGGATGCCGGCATAGAGCGGCTGAACGGCATGGGCATCAACCGGGTGAGCCGAGTTGCCGGCGAGAAGCTCGGCGACCGTCGGATTGAGCTTGGCGTTGAGGCCGGACGCGGTAACGACAAAGCCGGCGATGCCGTCGCCGCCGGATACCGGATCGACGGTCAGCGTCCCGCCGCGCGAAACGGTTCCGGCGGCGATCAGCAGCATATTCAGCAAGAGCTTGACGCGGTTCTTCGCCAGCAGCTGGCGCGGCAAATTCCACACCAGCGTGGTCTTGCCATCCTCAAACAGGCCGCGCGCCGCTTTTTCCGCATCGCCAAGATCGATCTCGGCGCCCGCCGAGCCGGCCGCACCGAAGGCAAGCCGGCAGAATTGCAGCTTTGCCGACGCCTGATAGGCGCTCTTCTTGATCAGATCGAGCGCAAAGGTCTTGGTTTCCTCGTTCTTGTCCTCCTCCATGACTTCGATGCCGTTGACGATCGCGCCGACCGGGCTGATCAGGTCATGGCAAACGCGCGAGCATAGCAGCGCGGCAAGATCGAGGGCGCCGATGGCAATGGAACCGGAAACAGGGGCGGACATGCGAAACTCCGCTGAAGTGCGCTAGGCTCCGCGTTGGGTGTCATAGCGCGCCGATTCGGCAATCGTGCCGTCGCTTGCGGCCGTGTGGTACACGGGCACCCTTTGTCCAAAGCGGGCATCTGGGGAACAACAAGGAACGCCGTGCCAACTTTCGACATCGCTGCTAGCGCCGATTGTGTGGACCGGCTGACCGCGATCGGCATCGCTGCGGCGGCGGCGATCCTTCAGTCCCGCGGCGACGGCGAGGTCCGCATCAAAGCCGATGGCTCGCCGGTGACGCGTGCCGACTGAGCCGCGGAGGCGATCATCCGCGACGGACTGAGCCGCGTTGCTCCGACCGTGCCGATCGTGTCGGAGGAGCAGGCCGAGCGCGAGCGGCCAAAAGTGAGCGCGCGTTATTTTCTGGTCGACCCGCTCGACGGCACGCGGGAGTTCATCGCCGGGCGCGACGAATATACCGTCAATATCGGCCTCATGTCCGACGGCGCGCCGATCCTCGGCATGATCGTCGCGCCGGCGCTCGGGCTGATCTGGCGCGGCATCGTCGGCCGCGGCGCCGAGCGTTTGGAATTTTCGTCGGGCAAGACTTCCCGACCGCAGGCGATCCACACGCGCCCCCGACCCGCCGGCGAGCTTGATCGTCATGGTCAGCCGATCCCACCTCGACGCGCCGACGCAGGCCTATCTCGACGGGCTGCCGCACACGCGCCGCATCGCCTGCGGCTCCTCGGTGAAATTCTGCCGGCTGGCCGAAGGGGCGGCCGACCATTATCCCCGGCTTGGACCGACGCGGGACTGGGACGTGGCGGCCGGCCACGCGGTGCTGACGGCGGCGGGCGGCAGCGTGCTCGCGCCGGACGGCAGTCCGCTCCGCTACGGTACCGCCGGAGCTGCTCATTCCCGGCTTCCTCGCCTGGGGCGGTCCGGCGCCGAGGGCTCCGCGCTACGTTCAAGGACTAAGCGTGCGCAGCACGTCCGGCCATTTGCGCTCGGCCGCGCTGGTGATGCGTTCGGCGTCGGCCGCAAAGGTCGCGAGCCGATCGCGGTCGTAGAACAGAAACAGCCGCCCGCCGGTTATCGCCAGAGGCTCGGATTTCCCGCAACCGCGACGCCATGGGCGACGCCCAGCGGGTCATAGCCGCCGAATTTCGGCATATAGACATCGGGCCGGGCGGCGAAGGCTTCGCGGTTGCCGACATTGCAGAAGCGCCAGACCGCGCCGCCATACCGGAATTCGAGATCGGGACTGCCGGGCACCGGTTTGCCGTCGGTATAGAAGGCGACCGGATCGTAGCCGCCAATGGCAAGGCCGGTGTGCCGGTCGACCACGAGCGTTTCCGTGGTCGCGGCCCGTGACGCCGGCGCGACCGCCGCAAGAATGGCTAGAAGGCCGGCGAAAGCGGCATCGCCGGCCCGGTTTCGCTTCCGTTGCTGCCGTGCTGCGGTCATAGTTTCGGCGAACGATCGGCTGATTCGCATGGGCGTCCGAGAACAAGCTAAGCCGAGACTTAGCCGGGCGCATGTGAGCAAGGGGTTAACCTGGGGACGCCCGATGAATGCTGCTGCGCGGTTTGCCATTGTCTCCCTGATGGTCGCCGGTCTCACGGCCACGCTCGCGCTCACGCCGGAAGCGGCCGGGGCGCAGACCACGGCGCCACCGCCGCCGCCTTCGAGCGTCGGGCCGGCGCGCGCCCCCGCCGCCGCAACCGCCCGCGACTAACCAGTTCTCGCCAAACGAGATTATCGATGCCGGCCATCACTTTTTCGGCGGCGTCTCGCGCGGCCTGGCGTCGCTCGTGGAGAAGGCGGGCAGCCAGTGGGGCCAGCCGAACGGCTATATCCTCGGCGAGGAGGCAAGCGGCGCCTTCGTCGGCGGCCTGCGCTACGGCGACGGCACGCTCTACACCAAGAATGCCGGCGACGTGCGCGTCTACTGGCAGGGGCCGTCGCTCGGCTTTGACGCCGGCGCCGACGGCGCCCGGACCATGATGCTGGTCTACAACCTGCCGCGGACCGACGCGATTTTCGAGCGTTTCGGCGGCGTCGCCGGCTCCGCCTATTTCATCGGCGGGCTGGGCATGACCGCGCTCACGGCCAACGACATCGTGGTCGTGCCGATCCGCACCGGCGTCGGGCTGCGGCTCGGGGCCAATCTCGGCTACCTCAAATTCACGTCGCACCCGACCTGGAACCCCTTCTGACCGCCTGCCATTCGCCGCATATAAAAGAGCGGCAGTAACGGCGCGGCGTCATCGGTTTGTCGCCATCGGTCTGTTGTCTTTTCTGGCGCGGCAGCCGCTCCCGGTTTAGGTTAACCGTTCCGCAACGATGGCGCGGCCCCGCCTCGGCGTGGCAATGTAGAGCCGGGCGGCGGGCTCAAAGAGTGGTGTCATGATCGAACCGGTCATGTATTTCGGGATCGGGTTCCTGGTTGCGGCGCTGCTCGGATTGCTTTTCGTCCCCCTGGTCCATAGTCGCGCGGTGCGCCTGACGATGCGTCGCCTCGAAGCGGCGACGCCGCTGTCGATCGCCGAAATCCGCGCCGACAAGGATCAGCTGCGCGCCGAATTCGCCATGTCGACGCGCCGGCTCGAAATGAGCGTCGAGCAGATGAAGGCGAAGACGACCGGCCAGCTCGCCGAGCTCGGCAAAAAGACCGACGCCATCAACCAGCTCAAGAAAGAGCTCGGCGAAAAGACCGCGGCGATCTTCGCGCTCGAATCGCGCGACAAGAATTTGCGGGATCAGCTGCGCGTCACCGAGGAAGAGTTCGAGCTCAAATCGGGCGTCGCTGCGCGAAGCCGAGCGCGGCGCTCGCCGACAAGCAGGCCGACCTCGCCAGAATCGTCGCCGAGCTCGGCGAGCGCTCGATCATGGCCGACAGCCAGCGCGTCGAGCTCGCGGCGTTGCGCACGCCAGATCGAAGCGATGAAGGTCAGCGTCGCCGACTACGAGCGCGCGGTGCGCGCGACCGAGGAGAGGCTGGCGCGCGAACGCGCCGAGGCGGAAGCGGCGGCCAGGCAGTCGGGCGAGGAGCGCGGCAAGCTCGACGGGCTCGCCGCGCGCACCGGCGAGCTCGAACGGCAGCTCCTGGTGCAGAAGACCGAAGCCGAGGTCATGAGCCGCCGCGTACAGCGAGCTGGAAGAGCGGCTGGGCGAACAGGGCCGGATGCTGGCGGAGCGCGATTTCCTGCTCGCCCGGCTGCGCAGCGATCTCGAAGCAGCCGCCAAGATCGAGAGCGATTTGCGCGAAGAGATCGAGAATGCCGGCGGCCGGACCAGCGGCGCCGTCGACAAATTCCGCGCCGACATCAGCCAGCTGGAGGCGCAGCTCGCCGCCGCGATCGAGGAGCGGACCAAGCTGCAACGCGAGATCGCGGCGATGAAACGCGACGCCGAAACCGACCTGGGCGGCCGAGCGCGTCGAGAATGCGCTGCTGCGCGAACGCATCAACGACGTCGCCGCCGAGGTGGCGCGGCTCACGGCGGTGCTCGAAGGTCCCGGTTCGCCGATCGAGTCGATGCTGGCGGAAGCGATGCCGGAAATGGGGCACCCACGAGCGCCCGGCATCAACGGCGAAGGCGACGCCGCGATCGATGCGCCCCAGGACAACAAAGGCACGCTCGCCGACCGCATCCGCGCCCTGCAGACGACCGCCTCGCGCGCGGCGTCGAATTGAGCCTCGACCTGACTCCGCTCGTTCGCGCGCAAGCGCGTTTGAGATCCCGAGCGCCCAGCGCGAAGGGCAAGCAGCCTGCATTCGCGCTAAGCGCTTGGCGGTTTGCGCCCGCCGATTGCTCGGGGCAAGCACACGATGTGCCCCGCGGGCACGAGCGAAGATCGCTCGCTTGACACCCCGCCGCACCGTTCCTTAAATCCGCCCCGAACTGGACCGGGCGCTTAGCTCAGCGGGAGAGCGTTCCCTTCACACGGGAGAGGTCGTAGGTTCAATCCCTACAGCGCCCACCACGAATCCAATAAGGCCCGCGTAATCCACACTGACTCCTGCCTTATGCTTCGCTGTATGGAGTCCGTTTTACCCCAACAGCGGACTCTGCGCGGCAGTCGCGGCACGGCGGCTGAGGGCCAAGCGCGGACATGGCCCGAGTTACTGGCACTTTCAGAGCATCGACGAAATCTCCATTTCCTGCCGCGCAGGAACAGCGCGGAGAATCGTCTCTCGAGCCTCTTGTGGTGGATTGTGTCCGACCTTCTCAAACAAGTGGCGCTCGATGGGTCCAGTGAAGAAAAGGTAGTGTCGTTCCGAAGTCTAGATTTGTCCGAAAGCCACGCGCTTTTGCTTGCCCTCAAGTTCATGCGCCATCGAAGGCTGGCAAGCTTCTTCCGCAGGGCATCGCTTGGGGTGAGGATAGTTGTTGACTTAGATCGACTAAAGGCGCGGGATTAGCGCAACGACCGTCATAGGGTCACGTCTTCGCCCTCTAACGCCGTAACTTGAGGCGCTTCGACCCATCTGTTTCCTAGGAGGACGCCACGATGGCAAAGGATAATATCTTAGATTGGAACATAACACTGGATCAGCTTACAGACCAGATCAGAGAGGAGGTTCGCAAGTCAGTAGATAAGTACTTCGATTTTCTTCAGAAGACTGTTTCATCTTACCCGTTGGGTGAGACTGAGTTAGGTGGAAAAGCAAAGGCGTGTGCCGAGAAGAACATAACCATTGCTCGTGACTACATGCATAAACTAAGCCGAGCAAAGAATTTGCTGGAAGCAGTGCCAATTCAGACCGAATTCATGCAGTCTCAATTGGGTTCATTTGGTGAACAAATTAAAAGTCTCGGCGAAATTTATACCAAAGGAGCGGCAGAGATGCTCAACGCTCCTTTGCCAAAGGTCGCTTGATTAAACGACGCTGTTTCGGCCATCCCGTTTAGCACCTCGATGGAGCGGCCGTTCGGCTGTGCAGGCCGCTCCTCCAGGAAGGGCCAGATCACCGCAAGTTTATGGCTCACCTAGCAGGGCTTGTTGAGGCGCCATGTCTGCTTTAGGTCACTCGCGTCGTTTGTAGCTTGCGCCAGCGACTTCGCTTTTCCCTTAAAAGCGGACTCTGTTGCCCGACGTGACCCGTCATAATCGCGTTGGAGAATCCGTGGAAAGCCGCCTTCAACAGCGCCAACTGATTGAATTTGCTAAGTGCGGGAAACCCTTCACACGGGAGAGGTCGTAGGTTCAATCCCTACAGCGCCCACCACGAAATCCGATAAGGGCCCGCGTAATCCAGACTGCCTTCTGCCCGATGCTTCGTTGTAACGAGTACCCTTACCCCCAAAAGCGGACTCTCTCCCGCGGTCGCTGCATGTCGGCAAACGGCCAACACCGGAAGTCCCGCAGACCTGTGCCCGCGGCTAATAGTAGCGAGCCAGCGCCGGCGCTTCCCTTTTTGCAGTCGTCCTATTGCTCTGACGCCGCCTCGCCACCCATTTTCACGTCACGCCCCTCCCGCCCCATGCCGACGAGACCGGCGATGACGATCGCGCCGAAAAACGGCACGACCGCCAAGGCGAAGCTGTAATTGTGATCCATATGGTCGGCGATCAGCGACTGGATCGTAGCATTGCCCGCAGCCAGGAAATTGCCGAACTGATAGACGAAGCCCGGGAACGTTCCGCGGACCTCGGCCGGCGACAACTCGTTGAGGTGGGCCGGAACGACACCGAAGCAGCCCTGCACCAAAAACTGCATGAGGAAGGCGCCGACGCCAAGATAGATCGGGTCATTGGAAAACGCCCACAGCGGAATGACAAGGATGGACAGCAGCGCGGAACCGACGATCGCGCGGCGCCGTCCGATCTTCTGCGATAGGCTCGCGACCAGGATGCAGCCAAGTATTGCGCCTATCGAATAGACGATCGCAATCTTCGACACCGTGGAAACAGAGAAGCCGTGCTGCACGCGCAGAAAGGCGCTCGGATAAAGGTCTTGTGTGCCGTGGGCGTAAAAGTTGATCGCGGTCATGATGAGAATGGCATAGACCATCAGCGGCAGATTGCCCCTGATCGCCTGCCACATGCCGGTTCTGGGTTCCGCTTTGCGTTGCAGCCAGTCCGGCGATTTCTTCACGCACAAGAAAATATAGCCAGCGACGAACAGCCCCGGGACGGCGCCGATCATGAACAGCATGCGCCAACCGACGGCCAAGAACGCGATCCAGTAGAGCAGCGAGGCGAGAAGGTAGCCGCAAGGATAGCCGGCCTGGAGGAGCCCCGACGCGGCGCCACGCCATTTCGCCGGGATCGATTCGATGGTGAGCGAAGCCCGACACCCCACTCGCCGCCCATGGCAACGCCGAACAGCGCGCGGATGATGATGAAGGCGACAAGTGAGGGAGCGAGGCCTGAAACAAACTCGAAAACCGTGAAAGTCAACACGTTGATGATCAGCACATGGCGCCGGCCGATGCGATCGGCCATGTAACCGAACAGCAGCGCGCCGAGCGGCCGCGCCGCCAAAGTGAGCGTGATCGCGATCGTCACCGCGGTCATGCCAGTGCCGAACTCCTTGGCGATATCGGCGAGAACAAAGACCATGATGAAAAAGTCGAAGGCGTCGAGCGTCCAGCTGAGAAAACAGGCCGCGACGGTGTGCCGTTGTTGCGAGCGTGTGAGCACGGTGGCGTATCCCCCATAGTTTTGGCCGATAGACCGGCACACGCGTAGCGCGCCCGACCGGCATTCTTTGCGCCAGAATAGCCGCGGCGCGGTTGTTTTACATGTCGATAAGATGCATGTATCGCTGCCGCAGATCGCAGCTGGGAGTAGCGCACGCATGGCCACCGCAGGCTCGGCATCATCATGCACGGCGTCACCGGGCGCATGGGACTCAATCAGCATCTCGTGCGTTCGATCGTCGCGATCCGCGAGCAAGGCGGCGTGGCGCTGCCGAATGGCGACCGGGTCATGCCCGACCCGATACTGGTCGGCCGCAACGCGGAGAAAGTCGCCGCGCTGGCGCGCCAATACGGCATCGAGCGCTTCACGACCGACCTCGATGCGGCGCTGAAAGACCGCGACGATGAAGTGTTCTTCGACGCGGCCACGACGCAGATGCGCGCCGATCTGCTGACCAAGGCGATCGAGGCCGGCAAGCACGTCTATTGCGAAAAGCCGGTCGCCGACAGGCTCGACAAGGCGATCGCCGTGGCCAAGCTCGCCAAGGCGAAAAGCTCAAGAACGGCGTCGTGCAGGACAAGCTGTTCCTGCCCGGCCTGCGCAAGATCAGGATGCTGCGTGACGCCGGTTTCTTCGGCCGCATGTTCGCGGTGCGCGGCGAGTTCGGTTACTGGGTGTTCGAAGGCGATTGGGGCAGCCGGCGCAGCGGCCGAGCTGGAACTACCGCAAGGCCGAAGGCGGCGGCATCATCCTCGATATGCTCTGCCACTGGCGCTACGTGCTCGACAATCTGTTCGGCAAGGTGCAAGCGGTGAGCTGCCTGGGCGCGACGCACATTCCAAAACGCGTCGACGAGAACGGCAAGCCGTACAATGCGGATGCCGACGATGCGGCCTATGCGACTTTCCAGCTCGAAGGCGGCGTCGTCGCCCACATCAATTCGTCCTGGGACGTGCGAGTGCGGCGCGACGATCTGGTCACCTTCCAGGTCGACGGCACCCATGGCTCGGCGGTCGCCGGCCTGACCCGCTGCTTGACGCAGCACCGCGTCAACACGCCCGGCCGGTATGGAATCCGGACGTGCCGCAGAGCATGAATTTCTATTCGCAGTGGGAAGAGGTGCCGGACAACATCGTCTACGAAAACGGCTTCAAGATTCAGTGGGAGGACTTCATCCGTCACGTCGTGGCCGACACGCCTTGGCAGCATGATCTCGTCGAAGGCGCCAAAGGCGTGCAGCTCGCCGAACTTGGCCTGAAGAGCTGGGCCGAGCGGCGCTGGGTCGACGTGCCGGAGATGAAGATTTAGGAGCGCACGTGCCGACGATCGCGCTGCCGACCAAGGACCGCAAGCTTGAACCCTACGCGACCGGCGAGCCGCTCGAATTGCCGTCGAAGGCCGAGACGCGGCGTTTCAACCGCGTCGCCTACGCGGCCGCCCACGTGGTCGCCGATCCGCTCGCCGACGTCGATCCGTGGCTCGATGCCGCGATCGACTGGGAGAAGACCATCGCGTTCCGGCATTATCTTTGGGACCTCGGTCTCGGCGTCGCCGAAGCGATGGATACGGCGCAGCGCGGCGGGGGGCTCGACTGGGCCGGCGCCAGAGAGCTGATCCGCCACGCGCTCGATGCCGCCAAGCGCCGGCCCGGCGTGAAAATCGGCTGCGGCGTCGGCACCGATCATCTCGAACCGGCGCCGACATGACCCTCGACGACGTCATCCGCGCTTACGAGGAGCAGATCGAGGCGATCGAGGCGATGGGCGGCAAGCTCATCGTCATGGCGAGCCGCGCGCTTGCCCGCGTCGCCAGGACGCCCAACGATTACGCCAGCGTCTACGGCCGCATCCTGCGCCAGGTCACGAGCCGGTGATCATGCACTGGCTCGGCGAAATGTTCGATCCGGCGCTCGCCGGCTACTGGGGCTCGACCGATCACATGGCCGCGATGGAAACCTGCCTCGCCATTATCCGCGACCATGCGGCCAAGATCGACGGCGTGAAGATCTCGCTGCTGTCGAAGGAAAAAGAGATCGCGATGCGCCGCCGGCTGCCGGCGGGCGTGCGGATGTATACCGGCGACGACTTCAATTATGCCGAATTGATCGCCGGCGACGAGCAAGGTTATTCCGACGCGCTGCTCGGCATCTTCGACGCCATCGCGCCGGCGGCTTCCGCGGCACTGGCGCGGCTGGCGGCCGGCGACTTGCAGGGTTTTCATGGCATTCTGGAGCCGACCGTGCCGCTGTCGCGCCATATCTTCAAATCGCCGACGCGCTTCTACAAGACCGGCGTCGTGTTCCTCGCCTGGCTCAACGGCCTGCAGGATCACTTCATCATGGTCGGCGGACAGGAAAGCGCCCGCTCGCTGCTGCATCTGGCCGAGCTGTTCCGTCTTGCCGACAAGGCGCGCGTGCTGCACGACCCCGAATTTGCGGCCTCGCGCATGAGCAAGCTGCTGGCCGTGCAGGGCTTGGCTTGAGAGAACGGCATCGCCGCCGAATCTGACGATGCGGACCTCACGCCTGTCCATCAATCTTGCTACCGTGCGCGAACAATGGAATTTGCGCGAGGCGGTCGAGGCCTGCGCGCGGCACGGCATCACGGCAATCGATCCATGGCGCGACCAGGTCGCGGCGATCGGGCTCGATGAGTCGGTGCGCGCGATCAAGGAGAATGGCATGAGCGTCACCGGCTATTGCCGCGGCGGCATGTTTCCGGCCGCCGACGCGGCCGGAAGACAGGCGGCAATCGACGACAACAAGCGCGCCATAGACGAAGCCGCGGCGCTCGGGGCCGAGTGCCTGGTGCTGGTGGTCGGCGGCCTGCCGCATGGCTCGCGGGACATCGGAGCTGCGCGCCGTATGGTCGCCGACGGCATCGCCGCGATCCTGCCGCACGCGCGCGCCAACCAGATGCCGCTGGCGATCGAGCCGCTGCATCCGATGTATGCTGGCGATCGCGCTTGCATAAACACGCTTGCCAAGCGCTCGATCTCTGCGAGGCTTTCGGTGAAGGCGTAGGCGTTGCAATCGACACTTATCATGTGTGGTGGGATCCCCATCTCGAGGCCCAGATCGCGCGCGCAGGACGGCGAAAAAAATATTCGCCTACCATATCTGTGATTGGCTGATCCCGACGCGCGATTTTGCTCGATCGCGGCATGATGGGTGATGGCGTTATCGATCTGCGGCGCATCGGCGGCTGGATCGAGCAGGCGGGTTATCGCGGCCGCGTTGAAGTGGAGATATTCTCCGCCGCCGATTGGTGGAACAGGCCGGGCGACGAGGTGCTTGGAAGATCTCCCATTGAGCAAATCGACAGGGCAGCGTAGCGGCTGGACTGAAATTGAACCCGTTGGCAGGGTAAAGCCGCTTGCAACAGCGGCAACTCATCGAACTTGCTGAGTGCGGGAAATCTCACACGGAAGAGTCCGTAGGTTCAATCGCTACAGCGCCCACCACGAAGTCCAATAAGGGTCACGTAATCCTAGAATGACTTCCGCCTCATGCGTCGTCGTAAGAGTCCGCCTTACCCCGAGAGCGGACTTAGTCGCGCCATGTCGGCTAACGGCCAACAACGGACGTCGGCTGGTTGAGGGAAATTACTTCCTAATCAGGAAAGTGGGCGGCTGCGCAGCCCAATCACGACTTGCCAGCGCGAGGCAAGAGCCAGCCGATAATTTTCTGGTACAAATCGCGACGAAATTGATGGTCCGGATCGCGCCGACTGCGATGGAACTCGTTCTGCTGGGTCGCCTTTTTGGCGAATGCCGCGACTTGTTCTTCGGTTTGTCGCTTGTCCTTCGGAAGCGCCATCCATTCGCGAATGATTTTTCGGCGCGTGCCGTGGTCTTCCATGTTCACGGCTCCTTAGCTTATCTAATCTGGGACGGAAAGGCACGTCCGACGTCCACCTGGGCACTAGGCGCAACCCGCGAGGAACGGCAACGACAGCACCGGTTTGAGCATCTCGTTTTTGACGATCAGCATTAATCCAGGGTCGTCATGTTCGCCGCCCCGTCTGAGTTCTCCAATGATGCGGGTGGCGTGAATAAGCGCGGCAGCATCATCCGGCAGCGACGTGCCGAGCCGATCATTGTCCTCGTGCTCAGGCCACCGGATTGCGAAAAAGTACCGAGGCACCGCGCATCCTCTCTAATACCCTATCCCATGTGGGACAACCAAGGCGCCGTTGCAAGAGCCATTTGCCTCCCCGTAGATCGTCCATAACTTCACGGGCCAGCGGCTGGAAACGGTCGCCCGTGCGCTTAGTTCAAGCCGCCGCTTCTCCATCTTCATGTCTTTGACAAAATGCTATCCTCTCACTCGATCATGATGAAGCGCGAGACCTTCACAATCGCCGACATTTACGTGCCGATAAAAAGGCGTACCACGCTTGAACAAAAGCGCGTGGACGAAATCGCCGCCAGCATGCTCGACGACGGCCAGCGGACGCCGATCCTGGTGCGAGCGGACGGCGCGCGCTTTGTACTGGTTGAGGGTCTGCATCGACTGGAGGCCGCCAAGGCGCTCGGCGAAAAAACTATCGTCGGCTTCCTTGTCTCGGCGCGGAAACACTGAAATCGCCGGCGCCTTCAATTGCTCTCGTATTGGCGGTTCGGGCCCTGATGACCCTTCCAAATACAGGGTGACGTTGTCCCGCCATTTCGGCGGTAGATTTTTTGAGCGGCGCATTGAGCTCATACCAGCGGTCGGCGTAGTTCCCCTCGACTACGAACTATTTTCTTACACAGCCTTGTGCTTTGATCCCGGCGCCTATACGTAGGCCGGTGGTGCAAGCAGCGGCTTGCCTGACAGCTGCCCATAAAGCGGCGACATGCCGAAGTTTCCGTTCAACCACTGGCAGCGCTGGTGTCATCGGCCGACACAATTCTGATAAAAATGTTGAGGCTCGCATTGCGGTTGCCTACGGCACCCGCAGTTCCATGATGCGCGCCTCCGGTCTCGGAAGGTGAAAGCCCTAGCCTCCTATCGCCCCGACCCCGGCTGGTGCAACCTAAACACAGGTGATAGCGGCGCAACGCGAACGCGCCGTCCAAAGATCGCTCACTTCACCCCAAGCGGACAGATGCAAAGGCCTGCCAATGCCGACGCCAAGAGTGAAATACATCCTGTCACCGTCCGAGATTCCCACCGGCCAAAATTATGTGCTGGTGAGATATGGCGAGACATATGAGGAAACGAGACAGCCGCTTGGCCTTTGAGGAAACGAGACAGCCGCATGGCCTTACGATCACGGTCGCTCGACAAAAATCAAAGACCGTCAGTGAGCTTTCCTTCTTGACGGCCGTTCATACGGCCAAGGGAATTGGCAAGCGGGAAGGCCTTTCCGAGATTTTTGCCTGCAAATAGTTCTGCGGTCTTCAGGTCCCACGTCCACGACGGAGCTCACGACCAGCATGTCTCTTGACCTGTTTATGAATGATACCTGCCCGAGATGCCGCAAGCCGATAAAGCTTGCGGTTATCGAGCAACATCCAACTCGCCGCGACCTTTCAGTCCACAAATTTGAATGCGCGGACTGCGGGGGTGTGAAGACCAAAATCCTCTTCCGAAAGGAGGTTGTCGCCGTCTGACAGTGTGAAAGAATGGTGATCTTCAAATGTCCCTATTGCCGGGCCGAATATGAAATGATGACGGCTCGCCTGTCTTTCCGGCAGCGGAGCTATGCCAAGTGCCAGGTTTGCCATCGAACCATGTACAGCTGGACCGCCCGAAACGTGCCTCTCTTCACATTGGTTAATGCCTTTGACGATAGGACATCCGAAATCCAACCGTAACCTGCCTTCGGGTCAGCGCCGTTTTCGGTCGTCAGGCAGGGAAATCGGTCAAAAGCTGCTTGAGAGCCTCATTTCCAGCTCGGCGGGCGGCGGTCATGCTTTCATAGAGCACGGATGAACATTCTATCGGGCTGTTCCGACCAGCCCGGTAAATCTCCCACCGCCACGGTTTCGGAAGCGAAGCCCGGTTCTTAATAACGACAGAAAAATCGGTTTGATCGAACGAACCACGCATAATTTGCAATATGCGCCCGCCACTCGAGGTCGTCAAACGTCAGGTCATACAAATTGGCGCGACAAATAGGGCGACACGCCTTTGTTGGCGGCGCACGCCAAGTAATTCAAATCCAGAAGTATTTCAAATCCAGCTACTAACCGTGGAAACCGGCCATAATCCACCCGCCTATAGGGAACGGATCGGGATTTCCAGAACAGTTTCAGAGCATGGCAGGCGGCGTTGCCGGTTGTACACCTCGGATGTCCGAATCCGGTCATTCGCGTCGTTTCAAGCTTGCGGCAGCGAAATCTGCTTATCCAGTAAAAGCGGACCTTACTGCCCGACGCAATCGTCACAAGGCGGGTTGGAGAAACCGTGGAAAGCCGCTTTCAACAGCGGCAACTCATGAACTTCCTGAGTGCGGGAAACCCTTCACACGGAGAGGTCGTAGGTTCAATCCCTACAGCGCCCACCATTGATCCCCAAGCCCTAGCGTGATGATGTAAAATCACGCTGACGTTTTCCAAGCGGCACGAGCGCGCCAGCGTCGAGGCTCGCGCCTTTACGTTCTTCGAGGACGAGCCGCGAGCCGGAGAACGCCGGAAGCGTAGAGATGCCGTGCGCGTCTTCGGTAGAGGCACGCCGCGTCAATGCGTCGGCCCACAATAATCGTCCAATACAGGGAGGGAAGCCATGAAGCAGGTCGAGGGAAAGGTGGCGTTCATCACCGGAGGCGCCAGCGGCATCGGATTTGGCATGGCGCAAGTTTTTCTCAAGTCCGGGATGAAGGTCATCATCGCCGACATTCTGCAGGAGCGTCTCGACGAGGCGGCGCGCATCCTCGCCCACAGCACCAATCGGGACTACCACTTCATCAAGGTCGATGTGACCGATCGCGCGGCGATGGCCGCGGCAGCGGCGGAAGCCGAGCGGGTCTTCGGCAAGGTGCACGTGCTGTGCAACAACGCCGGCGTTTACGGAAATCTGCCGATCGAAACCGCGAGCTACGAGGATTGGGACTGGGTGCTGGGCGTCAATGTCGGCGGCGTCATCAATGGCATTGTCAGTTTTGTCCCCAAGATGATCGCTCATGGCGAGGGCGGCCATATCGTCAACACGTCGTCGATGGCAGGCCTTATTCCGCTGCCCTCCGGCGGCGGGCTTTATGCAACCTCGAAATTCGCGGTTCGCGGCTTGACGGACTCGCTGCGGCTGGCGCTCGGCGCGCACAACATCGGCGTTTCCGTCTTGTGCCCGGGGATGACGCGGACCCGAATCATGGAAGCCGAAAAGCATCGTCCGTCGCCGGGAGCGGCGCCGGCAACCGCTGCCGCGCGCGACGATTGGCAGTCGACCTTCGATATGGGCGGCGGCATGGATCCGGTCGAACTTGGCGAGCGGGTCCTGCTCGGCATTCAGCGCAACGACGCCTACATCCTGCCGCACGGCGAATTCAAGGAAGAGGTCCAAGGCCTGTTCGACGAAATCATTTCCGGTTTTCCGGAAGAACAGCAAGTCGACGATCCGGTGCGCCTGATGTTCGAGGACGTTCGCCGCAAGATGACCGCCGACGCCAAGGCGGCGATCAAGAACGACTGATGCCGATCTGCGACGGTTTCACGCTGCGGACGCGCCCTGACGAATGTCACGCTGTCGCACCCGACACGTCTTTCAACGGAAGCACCTCGCCTCTATCTAACGGCGCGAAGTCGCGGCGCAGCAGGCGCGGCAAGCGACAAGGAGTTGCGATGTTAAAGTCTGGTTGGATGCTCAAGTCTTGGATGTCCAAGTCCATTTATCTATTTCTCGCGTTGCTCTGCGGCGGCCTCGCGGTCACGCCGGTGAAAGCGGCCGACGAGCCGGACTTGATCTTCAAACGTTCGACGGTGTTCAAGCTGTTGACGCCGAACGACAAGCTTGCGACCTATGGCCTCGACGATCCCGAGGTCGAAGGCGTCGCCTGCCATTTCACCGTTCCCGAGCGCGGCGGCTTGAAGGGCTGGCTCGGCGTCGCCGAGGAGGTATCGGACATTTCGCTCGCCTGCCGGCAGATCGGCCCGATCCGCTTCAAGGCGAAGTTCGCCCAGGGCGAGGACGTGTTCCGCAAGCGCCGCTCGCTGTTCTTCAAGAAGATGCAGATCGTGCGCGGCTGCGACACCAAGCGGAACGTGCTGGTCTACATGGTCTATTCCGACAGCCTGATCGAAGGGTCGCCGAAAAATTCGACTTCGTCGGTGCCGATCATGCCCTGGGGACAGAACGACGAAATCCAGAAGTGCGAAGACTTCGTCGAAAAATAGCGGTGCGAGCCGAGACGAAAGTCGATGCCGACGCAAATCGGACAAGGCATTGTCGTATTGGCCGGGTCCGACAACGGCACGACATTGGCGACGGCGCTGATCCGGCGCGCCGCCGACGCTTATCGCTGGCCGCAGCCTCGGGCCGCTCAAGGATTGATCGGCAAAAATTTGCCGCGGGCGCTCTCGACCGCTCAGCTCTTTTGCGGCGCGTTCATGTTGTAACAGTCGTAGAGCACTTTCCAGCGGCCCTTCTCGCGCCGCCAGACGACGACATATTTCCCGGTTTCGCGCTGCGGCCCGCTGTGGCGCGTCGAAGCCAAAATGCACGACGCCGAAATCGGATGCGAGATCGTGGTCGGCGGCGACCACGATTCGCTCCGGCTCGAACTTCAGATAAAGCCCGGGCGTAGTCTTGAACAGCTCGGCCCAGCGGCTGCGAATGGCCGCGGTGCCGTGGGCCGCCGGATGGTCCGGCCAAACCACCGACCCGTCCGGCGCATAGAAGCCAACGACGCGTTCGAGGTCCATCTTGCCCGCGGCTTCGCTCCACGCCGCGTCGAGATCTCTGATCGCCTTTTCATCATCACCATGCTTCGCGCCGCCGCGCTTTGCGCTGCCGCCTCGCTTGGCGCTCATTGCGCTTGGCGCTACGACGCTTCACGCTAGCTGCGCTTCGCGCTGCTACGCTTGGTGGCGGGCATGGGATTTTCTCCTGATCGGGTTCGGTTTCTTGATCGGCGGCCGCGGATGTTCGCGCGGCGGCAGCCGCGCTCAGCTCGGTCAGAAGCTGGCGGGCTTCCTTCACATCCTTGGTATCGCTGCCCTCGGTGAAGCCATCACAGACGGGCTGCAGCAGCGCCACCGCCTTTTCGGATTTGCCCCGGCTCGCCAAGCAGGCGCGCCAGCGTTGTCGCGGCGCGCAGCTCCCACGATTTCGCCTGCTGGCCGCGTGCGACCTTGATCGCCTTCTGCAGCGTCGCCTCGGCGGCACTCGGCTGGCCTTTGCGGATCAACAGCCAGCCGCGCAAACGCAGCACTTCGGCGAAATGCGAGCGCTCCTCGCCGGCCTCGATCCGCGCGACGCTTTCGTCGAGCAGCGCGGCCGCCAGTTCGAGGTCGCCGCTCAGCGCCAGCGCCTCGGCCTGCAAAGCTTTGAGGTAATCGATCCAAATACGGTGGCCGGTCAGCATCAGGCGGGCGATGCCGTGATCGAGCTGGGCGGCGGCGTCGGCGGCGCGGCCGGACCCGCAGCCAGGCCACGCCGCGGCTGATCTCGACCATGATCTCGCCAAGGAGCGCAATGCCGTGCTCCTTGCCGATGTGCTCGGCTTCCTCGGTGCGTCGCAACAGCGCTTCGGAATCGCCGAGGAAGTCGAACAATTGCGCCCCCAGCGTCAGGGCGAAGGCAAGGTCGAAAGGATGGCCGCGGCGCCGCGCGTTGGCTTCCATCTCCTGGTTCGCCGCCAGCGCCTGGTCCGGGTAACCCATGATCCACAGATACTGCGCGCGATAGATGCCCTCGCCGGTAAACGGGTCGTTGTTGGTGAGAAGCGGCAGCCGCCAATGCCGATCGGGATTGTAGAGCTTGCGGACCAGGTCGCCCGACTGGCGCGCGGCGGCGAAATCGCCCAACCAGAAGTGACAGGCGGACGCGGCGCGGTGCCCGACGATTTCGAGGCCGTCGTCGCCGTCGTCGACGCCCGCCTTCACCGTGCGGTCGGCCCAGCGCAGCAATTCCTCGAGCTTGTCGATGCACATATAATGCAACGATAGCGCAGCTCAGGATCGGCAGGTAGGCGTTGTGCTGCTTTAGCGATTGCGCGATGGTCCAGGCCGGCTCGAGGGCCTGACTGACTTCGCCATGACCCCAACCGCGATGCGCCATCAGCGCCGGCCCGAGCGCCGTCCGAAACGACAGTTCGGCTTGATCGCGCGCCTTGGACGGCCGCAGCTTCGCCACCGCCGACATGCCGGTGCGCAGATGGGTGATTGCCTCAGGCAACGCAAACCGCGCGTAAGCGACCTCGCCGGCATGCAGCCAAAGCGGCGCGGCGGTCTCGTACAATTCGGCGGCGGTGTAGTGGAAGGCGAGCAATTCCGGCGCGGCGTTGCGGGTTTCCGGCCAGCGTTCCTCCAGCAGACGGGCGACCGCGCCGTGCAGCTGCTTGCGCCGGCTCTTTAACAGCGAGTCGTAGGCGGCGTCCTGCACCAGGGCGTGGGAAAACGTATAAGTCGTATTCGGTATCTCGCCCCGGCAATTCGCTAGTCCAGCGCCGACCAAGAGCCGCAGCGCATTGCCGAGCGCGGTCTCGCTCATCAGTTCGAGGCCGGCAACCAGCTCGAAACCGAACTCGCGGCCGATGACCGAACCGACCTGGGCGATCTCCTTGCAGACGGCGACGCGATCGAGCCGAGCCATCAGCGAGTCGCGCAGTGTTTCGGGGATGGTGATGTGGGCCGACGGACTGGGCGAAGGCATAGCGATCGCCTTCAACGACCAGGTCGCCCGATTCCAGGATGCTCTTGGTCAGCTCCTCGACGAACAGCGGCACGCCGTCGGTTCGCGCGACGATCTGATCGGCGAGGCCGGCCGGCAGCGCTTTGCGGCCGACGAGCTTGTCGATCAGCGAAAGGCTCTGCGCCGGCGTGAACTTGGTCAACTCGATCGTCGAGACATCCGGCACGATCGCTCCATGGCGATTTGAATTCCGGTCGCGCGGTGACGACCATGAGCGTCGGCACATCGACCAGCCGGTCGACCAGGCGGCTGAGCACGTCGAGCGTCGTCGGGTCGGCGAGATGGGCGTCCTCGAACAGCAGCAGCGTCGGCTGGGTGCGCGCTGCGGCGCGGACGATATCGACCAGCACGCGCATCGTGTCTTCCTTGGCGAGCTTGGGCGAAATCAGGATCGCGCCGTATCGGTCCTGGTACGGGATCGACAACATCGCCGCGACAAAGCGCAGATCGTCTTTCGGCAGGCCCAGCCGGTCGACGACCAGAGCCTCGAGCTTGTCGAGCCGCGAGTCGGCACGCTCGTCGCGGCCGAACTCAAGCGTGCGTTCGAACCACGTCCGGATCGGATAGAAGGCGCTATTGACGAAGAACGGCGAGCATTGAAGCAGCAGCGTGTAGCTCGATTGATCGTGCAGACGCTCGCGCAGCGCGGCGACGATGCGGCTCTTGCCGAGGCCGGGCTCGCCGCGCACCACCACCGCCCGGCCCGACGCCGCTCTGCCGCACATGTCGCCAGCGGTCGAGCAGGCTGTCGATCTCCGCTTCGCGTCCGACCAGCGGCGTCATGCCATGCTGCGTCGCCGCTTCGAAACGGCTCTGCGCCTCGCTGACGCCGAGCACGTGATAGACCCGGGTGAGGCCGGAGACGCCCTTGAGGTCCTTTTCGCCCAGGTCCTCGAATTCGAAGCGGCCGGCGGCCAGACGCTGCACCCGCTCGCTGACGACAATCGATGCCCGGATGGGCGATCGGACTGAAGGCGCGAGGCCAGATTCATGGTCTCGCCCACCGCATTGCGCTCGCCGGAGGTGACCACCACCATGCCGGCGGCGATGCCGATACGGACTTGCAGCTTTCCGGCGCCGGGGATGTGGATGCCCGAGATCGTCTCGATGATGTCGAGCCCGGCCCGGATCGCGCGTTCGGCCTCGCCCTCGTGCGCCAGCGGAAAGCCGAAGAACGCGACAATGCCGTCGCCGAGCGTCGTGAAAACATAACCCTCGTAACGATTGACGCAGGTCGTGCAGGCGTCTTCATAGGCGCGAATGACGACCTGCAGCCGCTCGGGATCGAGCTTGTAGGCGAGCTTGGTGAAGCCGACCATGTCGCAGAACATCACCGTCAGCTGGCGCCGTTCGCCGACCGGAACGCCCACGACGGCGTCGAATGGAGCGGACTTTTCCAGCCGCTTCTCCTCGCCCAGCAAATGAATGATTCGCTTGCGCGGCCCGAACGGCACGCCGATCTCTTTGAGATCGCCTTCCGTCAGCATGCGGAACGTCATGCAGATCGACTTCGTTCTCCTCGAAGACCGAGGCGAAACGTTCGAGACCATGCGACTTCAGCCATTCGGTGAGGGACGATGTCACCATGGCGACGCTCCCCCTTGGTTTGCGTCCGACCAATACGCCGTGATTGACGAGCCAGCCGGCGATGGCAAGGCCGGAATCGAGCGGCATCAGGTTCGACCAGGATTGGGCAATCTGCAGCGGCGTCCGGCCCGGCAGGCAAACGCCGCAGCAGCGGCGCCAGTTCCCGACCCGCCGAGATAGGCGACCGGCCTTTCCAGGCTTGGGTGGTGAAGAGCCTCGGCGACGCCGACAAAGTCGCCGTCGAGGCAAGGCGTGCGCACGAACGCGGCGTCCGGCGAAAGCTTCACCGGCATCGCGGTCATCGCCTGGGCGTCGACCGGCGCCGACGACGGCGATTGGTTCCGCCGGCCCGCGCCCGGCGGCGCGCTCGCGCCAGAAGGCATGGCCGTTCTTGTCGGCCACGGCGCCATAATGCTCGGCGGCCCAGCGGCGGTGCCGTTCCGACGCCTCGCTCAGCTGGGCGCGATAGAAGCTGAACGCCGCGTCCGCGCAGTCGGGCCGCCGCAGCAGGGTGTTGGCGACGACGGCGCCGGAAAGCGCGCTGGCAATGGCCTTTTGAACGCCGCTCGAGGAAATCGGATCGATCGCCAGCGCCGCGTCTCCCAGCCGAATGGCGTTCGGCGCGACGCAATCGTCGGCAAGATAAGGCGTCGCGTCGATCGCCCGCACCGGACCGATCTGCTCGGCGTCGCGGCAATCGTCCATCAGGCCCGAGCGGCCGAGCAGCGGTCAGAAACCGCTGCGCGAGCGAGGAGCCCGGCACGGACCGGAACGATTTGGGATCGACGAACGCGAGCGTGTTGTAGGTCTGGTCCGGCAGCGGCACGCCCCAGAACCAGGCGTCCTCGCCGGCCTCGATCCGCGGCGCCGCCGGCAGGCTTGCGCCGCGCCAATAGGCATAGACCGCGAGCGTCGTCGCTCCCGTTTGAGCCGCGGGGTCGGCCCGAGGCGTCGCGCCGTCCGCCGGCGTCGGCCAGAAAATCGGCGTCGATCTGCGTCTGCGCGCCCATCGACGTCGAGCGCGATCCGCCATTTCGCCGCCGCGCCACGCCGCGCTCGACGATGCGCGCCGGTTGATGCACCGTGACGCCGAAGGCGCGGACGCGCTCGACGAGCCGCAGATCGAAAGCGGCCGCGGTCGACCAGCAAGCCCTGCTCGCGCGGGTCTTCGCGCCAGTCGCGGCCCGTCCGCCCACTTCACCCAGACGCGCCGCACGCGCGGGAAACCCGCCGCCTCGATCGGTTTCGTGGAGGTTCGCCGCCTTGAGCAGCGGCATCGACCCGGGGCTCAGCGACTTGCCGAGACGGCTGCGCGGAAAGCGTTCGCGTTCGATCAGACGGACGTCGTGCCCGAGCTGCGCCATGCGCGCCGCGAAGTACGTGCCGGCAGGACCGGCGCCGACGACGCAGACATCAGCCATAGGACGTGCCAGACGGTTCGAGCCCGATTCCGTCCGGCCGCGTCGAGAGCCGCAGATAAGCTTCGAGACAATAATGCAGCCAGCCGCGGATATAAGTCGCAGGCCGGCCGGCCGCGCCGGATGATTTCGTGATGGCAGCCGCCGCCGCAGAGGTAGCGCGCCCAACAGGATCGGCAGGGCTCCTGCCGGTGCACGTGCCGTGCGGCCAGCCACTCGCGCCTGGCGGCGCCGATCGATGCCTTCGGCGAGCGAGCCCATCGCTCCTTCCTCGTCGCCGACAAAGCGATGGCAGGCGGCAAGCTCGCCCTCGGCGGAAACGCCGAGATAGCCGGCGCCGGCGCCGCACGGATAGGGCCGGTGCGTGCCGCGGTGGATCTCCCGCATGGCGTTGACCATGTTGGCGAACGGATAGCGTGGCCGAGGCGCGAACGGCGCTCGAACTCGCGCCCGCACGTCGATCATTTCGCCCAACATGAGTTCGAGATCGTCCGCTTGCATTTCGCCGTCGCCGGTGGGCGCGCTGAGCATCGGCGAAAAGCCGACGCTGTGAAAGCCGGCCGCGATCGAATGAGTCCAGCGTTCGCCGCAGCGCAAGATTCTTCGGCGTCACCGTGACCCGGGCCGAGACCTGCATCCGCCGCTGCATCTTCAACAGCGGAGCGACGCGCTGCATCACCCTGTCATAACTGCCGCGCCCGTCCTTGAAGGGCCGTAACGCGTCATGCGACCTGCCGCGGCCCATCAATGCTGATGCTGACAGCGAAGCCGTGACTCCTCGAAGAAGCGCGCATCGTCTTCGGTCAGCAACGTCCCGTTGGTGGTGATCGAAAAGTTGATCGTCGCGCCGCGGGCTTGCGCCAATTCGAGCGCGCGCCGGGCGGCCGCCCGCAGCACGTCGCGATTGACCAACGGTTCGCCGCCGAGAAACGCCAGATTGAGGCTTTCGCGCCGGGCTCGGCGTCGCCGACCAGCAAGCTCGACGGCGCGCAGCGCCTCCGCCAAGCGGCATGTTCTTCGCCGGCGCCGCCGAACTCGCCCTGCTGGGCGTAGCAATAGGTGCAGCCGAGATTGCATTTCTGCGCGATGGCGAGCGAAAGCGCCCGGATCGGCGGCGGCGGCAGCGGCGTGTCGTCGATAAAGGGCTGGCCGTCAGGCCAGCCTGTCGCAGCAATTCATCGATCTCGTCGCTGTCGCCGCGGGCCATCGCCGCGTCGTAGCGCCGCGAACATTTCGGCATCGGCGTCGAACAGCCGGCTGCCGTCGGCGACAAAGAGATGGCCGCCCGAGCGCGCTTTCGATCAAATGAAGCTTGCGGCGTCCTCGGCGCCGAGGCGCGCATGTAGTCGCCGGGCGTCGGCGAGGCTCACACTTTTTTGCCCGTCGCTCCGTCGGCGGGCGAGTCCGGCGTAGTCGTGTCCGCCGACTGGAACTTGCAATTTCGTTTCCCAATCGCGGAACAGTTCGTCATACATCATCAGGCGCGTAGTCGGCATAGTCGTCGGCGACATAGGAGCCGGTGCGCTCGCGCTGCATCCAGTTGTCGCCGGCGCTCAACCCGCTCGCGCGTCGTCGTCGACATTGACGAAGTCGGGCCGCGCCGACGCCCAATAATAGCAGGAGCATTCGCGATAGTCGTTTTGCCAGGGCGAACAGAGGCCTTGCGTCAGCTCGCCGGCCTGCGCCAGGGCGTCGGAAATGACCGCGGTGTGGTCCTTGAAGAACGGCCGCACCTCCAGATCGAAGCTGACGTAGTTTTTCGCCTTCTCGTCGCAGAGCCTGTTGCTGGTCCCAGGAGACTTCTGGCTGAAGTCGCAGCGCACGCGCTTGCCGCCCGCGTGATGCAGGATGTGCGCCAGCGCGTTCGACCATTCCACCGCCGCCAGCCCATTCGGGTTCATGTTGGTCGTCAGGTCGATCATTCCGTCCGGGTCCGAGGAGGCCGGTCCCTTGATCGGCGTCGTCATCGGAACAGGACTCGTCATGGCCGTTGTTCGTCGGCGACGACGCGCAACAGGCGGCGCCCGGGCAGGTCGTCGAAGCTGCAGCTTGTCCATACCTTGCCGCAGCCGAACCTCGGCGTCGCATGCCGGATCGATGCGGACAACGAGATTGTCGTGCTCGCGCAGCTCCACGCCCTTGAACATCCGCCGCCAGACGGCGCGGAAATCCACCTCGAGCCCGGGACAACAATTGGCGACCGAGGTGATCGGCCGCGAACAGATCGGGTTGCCCTTGGCCTCGTAATGGATCTGCGCCGACAGATTGCGCGGCGTCAGCCCGTTAGCTGCAGGCGCCGCCGCGGCCGGCTGGGCAACCGGCGGGTCGGCCGCCGTCTTCTCGATGGTGTGGATCTGGCGCCACGTCAGCGCAAGATAGTTGTTGTCGGCGCCGCACATCAGCGCCGGCATCTTGCGCCGGCCGTGATCGGTGAAGTCGGCGACCTCGTCGGGCTGGCGCAGCAGCCGCGCGAACCACGGCGCCGCGCCGCCACGCAGCGCCGCGTAGGCTTGCTGGTGCAGCGTCATGATCGCGAACGTGTCGACCGTGCCCGGCGCCATGACCGGACGGATGGCGCGCTCGGTGTCGGCGGCTTCTTCTTCGGGCATGGAATCGAGCGACAGCGCCGCCGGCCCTCGATAGTCGTTGCCGTTCATCACCACGACATTCATGAAGCGGACCGTCTCAAACGCCCGCCGGACGATATCGAGGGCGCGCGCCCGCGTGACTTCCGGCGGCTCGTGCGCAGGCACATCGGGGCCGTACACCACTTGATCGAGATCGTCGGCGAGCGAGCGCACGAACAGCGAGTCCGGCGCCATGGCCGGCGGCGCCGCGCAGATGCGTGCGGTCGCATCGAGTTTGCGGCCGTTCGGGCAGCGTCAGATGCACGTCGACAAAGCCGTCGCAGGCATCGTCGAGATAGCCGCGGCTGACCGCCCGATTGTCGAACAGCCAGGACGGCGCCGGCGGCTCGATCGCAAACAGATCGGGCGGCACAGTTTCGTTGCTGAAGTCCGGCGGCCAGCCCAAATCTTCGTGCCACTTCTTCAGGACCGAGGTCGTCCTCGCGATCCGGATCGCCGAAGCCCTGCCAATTCCTGCCCTTGTTTTTCCTGTCGTCGTAGACCGCGCATTCGTTTGTAATGTGATAGCGGGCGAGGAAGTCGGGCTGGCATTCGCCGGCGTATGTCCCGGGCCGGCCGCACTTGCGGGCGGCGGGCTCGCATCCGACGCGGGGCCATAGATCAAACCTTTCGCCGGCGTGAAACGCAGACGGATTTCCGGGAATTTCGCATTCGGCTTGATGAAACGCACTCGGCCAAAATCGACATGCTTCGCCGGCGAGGAAGTTCGCGCAGGTTCCATGCAGCGAGTGTGCGTCGTGATCCTGTATCTCTACTTCAGCGTGGACGACATCGTCATTGTCGCCAGTTCGGCGCGCCACTTTGCGATTGGCGACCCGTACGTTCCAGGAGATGTCTTCGACGCCGACACCGTTCTCCTTCAACAGATCGACCGTCAGCGGCACCAGCGTGTCGTCGGCATCGGTGACGGCAAAGACTTCCAGGAACGGCGCCACCGGACGAATTTTTCTATTAACGTCCTGCTTGTTGTTTTCGCATTGCTTGAACTCCAGCTTTTCCGGCGTGCGCTCGGCTTCGATCTCGCCCGACTGCTCGTTGACGAAAAGCGTCGGCTGCAGCTTGATGGCGCGGTAGCCAAGCGGCGCCTCGTCCTCGGCGGCGACATCCAGATCAATGGTATAATTGTCCATCGGCGTATCGGCGGAGCCAAGCCGTGCGATCGCAAACGGCGGCAGAATTCGCAGCTCCTTGATCGTCCGCTTGCTGGTCAACGATGCGCCCCTTCGTTCAAAGCCTCGCCGACGATGATCTTGTTCATCCAGTCGCGGGCTTGGCCGTCCAATTGAAACAACGTGCGCAGGTAGACGTCGGCGCCGGTGCGCGGCGAGCTCGTCTTGGACCTTGGCCGCGTTGGGATGTTTAGATGTCGAAGGTGAAGCGTCGGCGAGCAGCCGCTTACACATCTGCTGCGACGAGGCAAGGAGGTTCTCGTGCCGGCGCCACATGTCGACATCCCGGTCCGGTAAGCCGAGCGAATACGGCAGCTCGAACGGTGGTGCCGCACGCTCCTCATCCTTGCCGTTGTCGCTGCGCGGCAATCGCACCAACAGCCCGGAGATGGTCTTGAGGTTGTACATTTCGCCGAACACGCGGTGCATAATCATGGCGCGAAGATTCGGCCGATCGACGCGCTGGCTGCGCGAGATGCGAAAACTGTGCGCCAGATAGTTCAACAGCAGCCGGTAGCGTTGGTTGAACAGCTGGGCCAGGTGACTGGCGCTGGTCCCGTCAATGAGCGCGTAGGTGACTTGTCCGCCAACTTGTGCGCCCGCTTGGGCTCGACTGGTGCGCCGGCTTGCGCCCGGCCGGGCCGGTCGACGATCGCCGTCCGGTGGGCGCTGCCGTTGCCGAGAAAACTCCGTGCGCGTGGTGGGATTGGCAGGAATGCCGGCCGCCGGCGACCAGTCGGGATCTTTGTCCTGCTCGTCCTTGAACTCCGGTAGATATCCAGGAAGCGATCGAAATGGGACATCTCGTCGGCGCTATCCAGGCAGCAAAGGCGTTGCGCAGGTGCGGCGCCTCGCCCTGGGCCGCAAGCGCCCGCAACGCCTTGATCGCGTCGGCCCGGGTCGCCATGCGATCGATCTGCACGATGGCATCGTGCCCCGGCCCTGGCAGCTTGGGGCCCTCGGATTTCCTTGCGGCGTCGAGTTGCCGCGGCGGCGGCTTGTAGCCGCGGCCCCATTCGTCCCACGAAGCCTGAAACTCGTAACTCGAATTCGTCGAACATCTAATCCGGGATGCGGCTCCCGATTGGAGATCAAGTCGATGATCTCTTCGTAAAGTTTCCCGACGCGGTGCACGTCGGCCTGGAATCCGGCACCAAAATACGCTTCGAAACCTCGGCAAGATCTCGTCTTCGACGAGCGTCGCGCTCGTGTTCAGGAAAATCAGCTTTCGAGGGCCGTGAGTGCAGGCATCTCGGCATAGACGAAACAACTCAGCGACATCAGCGACACCGGCTCGAGCGAAAACGGGATAGGGATAATACTGCTCGCGCCCATGGCGAGGAGTCGCGGCCGATCTCGACCGTCGACCCGAGCAGCAGCCGCAAATTCTGCACGGTCAGGAGATGTCCCATCTCCTCCTTGGCGACCGCGAGAATGCTGGCGCGCCAGCGCTCGATTATCTTGCGGCGTCGCTTGTCCGGCTCGTCGGTGCGCAGCGAATAGGCGGCGTAGAGATACTGCACCATCAGGCAGTGCTCGACGGTGGCGCCGAACGACAGCAGCATCAACAGATGATCGCGCCACGTCATGTCGGGCCGCTTGTTATAGCGTTAGCCAAGTTTGTCTTCTTCGTCGCGCTGACGTCGTCTTTCGGCTTCTAGGTTGGCGATTTCCCCAGAGTCTTCGGGACGAATACGGCCGGGTTGGTCTGCGCGCCAGTTTCCATCGTGCGCTCCCCCAATGACCCAACGTAACTCAGCTGGCGCCCGGACGGAAATGCCGCTGCCTGGACTGAACGACGATGAACCTATGCAGAATTCGTGTCAAGGATGTGTCCGCTCGGATCAACAACTCACGGGCGGCAGTGTGGCCGCCGAGCCGGGGTCACCGCCGGTACGCATGTCCTTAAGCAGGGAACGGAACGCGCAACCAGCCGCCACGTTGCGTCGGACGATCAGTTCAATGACGCTTTCGGCGCGCCCGCAATCGAATGCAATAATATTCTCATAAACTTGTTGAATGATCTCGTCGACCAGCTTGTCGTCATCCTTGATCGCGCAGCGCCAAAGACGAAACACTTGTTCCCTGGTCAACGCCGACTGTCGAACGTTGCTGTAGAATGGTATTCAAACTTTCCGAGGTTATTTCGGTCACGGCATCCATCCTAATTCTTGTCGCGACGCCATCCCCTTCGGCAGGGGTCACCGGTTGCCGCTGCGACTTTCGGCGTACATGATGCGGGTCAGGGCATCAGTGCCGTGCGTCACAGCGATTTGTGCCGGCGGGAGACCAGGAAAATGACCGAGACCACGGCGGCGCGCGGCCGCAAACTGCTGGAACAATGCTCGCTATTCGCCGGCATGGACGAGCGTAACCGGCGGGACCTCGTCGCCTTGGCCGTGCCGCGCAACTTCGGCGTCGGCGAGCCGATCTGCCGCCTGGGCGATGTGGGGCTCAGCATGATGGCGGTGGTTACCGGCACGGTGCGCATTTCGCTGCCGATGCCGAAGGGCAAGGAAATCATCCTCGCCGATCTGCCGGCCGGCGAGCTGTTCGGCGAGATCGCCATGCTCGACGGCAAGCCGCGTTCGGCGGACGCCACCGCGCTGACCAAGTGCGAGCTCCTGGTCCTGGAGCGCCGGCACGTCATCCCGTTTCTCGAGCAGAATCCCGGCCGTGTGCCTGAAGCTGATGGAAATGCTTTGCGCCCGGATCCGCCACTCCGATGAGCGCATGGCCGACATCGCATTCTTCGACCTGCCGACACGGCTTGCCAAGGTGCTGCTGAATTACCCGGCGAAAACCCGCGACGACTACCAGACTCTCCTTGTCGCAGCGAGAATTGGCGGAAATGGCCGGCGGCACGCGCGAGAACGTCAATCGTTGCCTGCGCGATTGGCAGCGGCGCGGCATCGTCGAGTTGAAAGGCGGCTGGACCATCATCCGCAAGGCCGACGAACTGCGCCGCCTGGCCTCGGGCAGTTCAATGGAAGCAGAGATGTTGTAGGGGACGTCGAGGCCCGGCCTGAGGATGGAAAATGCTCAGTGCTTCGGTTGGCTGGCGGTCGCTTCCGAATAGCGGGCATAGAGGTGATCGACCCGCTCCCGCCACATGGTCACAAAAGCCGCAGAGGTCAGTTTATCGACTGACTTCCAGGCCTTTTTGATATCCGGAAGCGTATTCCCCCAGATCGCGCGCTTGCACCATCGTTCGCCTTTTTCCCGGCCTTCATCGGTGGCGCACATGGACTGCCAGGCGATCCGCTCCGGATGGGCGACGTGTTCGGCGGCTCCCTGCCATCCTTGTTGATGGATCAGGTAGAGATCGCTGAATGTCGGCTTCTTGTGGGTGTCCCATTCGAACAGGGTGCGCCTCGTTGACAAATTTGTAGGCGGCGGCGATGGCATTGTCGCGCGGATTGGTGATTTCTCCCGATCCGTATTTTTTGAACTCGTATTTGTTGAGCTGGAACAGGCCGATATACTGGCCAGTGCGTTGCTTCGGATCAAAATCGGACTCGATCTTGGCGACCGCTCTCATGAAGCTGAAATCCAGGCCGAACGCATCGGCCGCGCGCTTGATCTCCTCGATCGGCGTTCCGATCGGGACATCTTTCAGCGACTCCAAGACAATGACCGCCGGCTTTTTCTCCGGCGGCAGCTCCGAATAGACATAATAGGTGACGTAGTGAAGTCCGGCTTCCGCGGCGGCTGCTCGGCGGAAAGATCCGAACCGAGAGCTGCTCCTCCAACTTCGCCGATTTCGTCGCCGGAATATCGCTGGCAGCTGTCATGTCGCTGGCAGCTTATATCGCTGGCAGCTTTCATCTCGAGGTGGGAGCGATGGCGCACGTGCACTGAGAGCTCCCGCAGACGTGGCGGCGACCTCAGAAGAAGAAGTCGGCAATGCCGCGATGACTTCAGGCTCGGCCGCCGCGTTCGACGGCGCGCTGCCCGGCATGGTGACACAGCCAGCTGAGAAGAGCTAAGCTGATCGCAATCACTGCGACGGCAATGACGATGCCGGCGAACTGCCAAATTTTCATTATTTCCCCGACTCGTTACGCACTACTACCCCGGAGCGGCTATTTAAACTTGATTTCGCCGCGTGGTGCAATAAAATGGTCATTCATCAACCAAAAAGATGATGAATCACTAACGGCACGATGCTGCCCGAAGTCGAACACGAGCTCTGACACGAGATCGGCACCAAAGAGCCGCATTTCAGAAACGGGAGCCGCCATTGCGTACGCGCGCCAGACTGAAAAAGCGGCCGCGTGTTGCGCCGGTTTGCGTTGGCCCTTGTCGGCAAATGTCAGCGTTGCTGACTTGACCGCGGAGCGCGCAGGGAGCGTATTTGTTGCAGGGTCGGGGGACGTCAGGGAGGACGTCCCATGGACAATCTGTTCCGCGCATTAGGCGTTGGTGGCGCCGGCGGCAAACCACTCCATCTCTGTCCAAATTGTTCCGCTTATATCATCGCCGCCACATGGTCGGAGCGCGTGAGCGAGCGCTGCGTCCGCAATGTTTGGTCCTGCGAGTCGTGCGGTTTCGAGTTCGAAACTTCCGCTTATTTTGCGGCTGAGCGGACAGCGAGCCGCAGCGGGCACTGAGTGAAAACAGTTACTGCTTTATCGTCGTTTTGGACATTGGGTGCTTCGGCCGGCAGATGCGTTTGACCGGTAGGTCGCTTTGGCCGTTGGGTGCTTTGGGAGAGCAGGCCGCTTAGCCCCGAGGTCACTATTTGGCCGTTGGTGGATCTATTCCCACTTACTCGCGCGCCGGGGCTAAGGGGCATGCCGACAATCGCCGCGGCACGTAGCTTCACCGATGGGCTGCGCCCGATCCGAACTTCAGAACTTCGTCAGTGCAAAACGGTCTGCCCGGCGTCTTCAATCTGCATCGCCCGCACTTTGATGTTGTGCTGCGGGAACTGATCTTTGAGTTGCAGGCCGGCGCGGAGCGCATCGATAAAGCGGCGATGCCCGGATTTCGTCCGTCCGTCGATCTGGAGCACAAAGTACTCGTGGTGCAGGCTGTGAGTCGCGGTAGCGTTCTTCATGGCACCCTCCATCGTCGCCCTCGAACACCGACTATGAAGCGCTGCTCGGCAGGCGTCCCCGGTGTCAAGAGTATCTACTGCAGGTGTGTCGTAAATTGGTCTTAGGCGGTTCAAATGGTGGAAAAGAAAACCTGTTGCAGAAACGTCACAACTTCCGGAGCAAAAATCTGCAAAAGTGGGCCGAACGCCAGGGATTGTTGCCCTAAGGTCGCAATTTCAGGGCCGGCCAGACGCCCGGCGTAAAACACACGAGGCTCCCGACCGTGGGTCGGGAGCCTCGCAATGTCGCCTTGACCACCAATTCAGACAGCGAATCAGGCAGCCGATCAACCCGGCAGATAGACCGACTTAATCTCTTGGTAACCTTCTAGCCCTTCCGGACCACCAACACGGCCGATGCCGGATTCCTTATAGCCGCCGAATGGCGCATTGACCTGCAGGTTCAATCCGTTGACCGTCACGTTGCCGGTGCGGATTCGCTTCGCCAACGCCAGCCCCTTCTCCGGATCTTTGGTGAACACCGCGCCGCTCAATCCATAGGTACTTTTGTTGGCGATGCGGATGGCGTCTTCCTCATTTTCGTACGGCATCACCGACACGACCGGCCCGAAAATCTCTTCCTTGGCGATCGTCATGTCGCTGTCGACGTTGCTGAAGATCGTCGGCTCCACGTAGTAGCCGCGATTTATATCCTTCGGCCGGCCGCCGCCGGTGACGAGCTTGGCGCCTTCGTTGCGGCCCTTTTCCAGATAACCCATGACGCGGTCCAGTTGCCGCTTCATGGAAAGCGGGCCCATTTGCGTTTCCGCCTTCCACGGATCGCCGACCACGATGCTGTTGACCGCCTGCTTGTAGGCGTCAACGACTTCGTCATGGCGCTTTTTCGAAACCAATACCCGCGTCAGCGAGAAGCAAATCTGACCGGTCATCGGCATGGAGAACGGCACGATCGCTCCCAGCGCGGCCGACAGGTCGGCGTCGTCCATGATCACGGCCGGTGATTTGCCGCCAAGCTCGAGCGTGTAGCGCGCCAATCGCTTGGCGCAAACTTCGGCGATGCGTTTGCCGCCGGCGACGCTGCCGGTGAAGCTGACCTTGTCGATCTCCGGACGGTTGATCAGATAGTCGCCGACTTCGCGACCCGCCGGCAGGACGTTGAACACGCCTGCGGGCAATCCGACCGCTTCGGCGCATTCGGCGATGATCTGCGCTTCGAGCGGCGTTTCCGGCGCCGGCTTGGCCACGATCGTGCAGCCGGCCAAAAGACCCGCGGCGACGCCGTAGGAAATCAACGGCACCGGCGCGTTCCACGGCGTGATGATGGCGACGACGCCGACCGGCTCGCGGATGATCTGCGCCTTGCCGCCGACCACGTCGCGCGTTTCGGTGAAGTCGGCCTTGGCGCCAAGCTGACCGTAGAACTCGAACAGTTGCGGCCCATATTGGATCACATAGCTGGCAAAGCCCTGCGGCGCCCCGACTTGCGCCGTCCAGACATTGGTCAGGAGCGGCAGGCGCTTTTTCATTTCCTCGCCGATTGCGCTGACGAACTTGGCGCGCTCGGCCGTCGTCATTCGCGGCCAGGGACCGTGATCGAAAGCCTGGCGCGCCGCTTTCACCGCACGATCGACATCCGCTTCGGACGCTTCCGGCACCCGCAGGAAGCACTCTTCCGTTACTGGCGAGATCAGTTCGAGCATGCGATCGGATTGCGGCTTGACCCATTCGCCGCCGACATAAAAACTCTTCAGCACATGCTGCGAAAGAGCCTGCTGCGGGTCGAACGTGCTGCCTGCTGCGCCTGTCGACATTGCATTCCTCCCTTAGGTGTTGATTTATCGCCGGTTGAATTATTGCGTCGCTTATCGCGGCGGGCTGGCGCGCGATAGCTCATTGAAAAGAAATGCTAGTTCCGCGACCTCGCGAGCACAAGGGTTATATTCTCCTGAACATAGCGTTGCGTGAAGATAGTATGACGGCGATCGCAGAGGTCCCAATTGGCCGTGGTGCGGCCGTCCGTTGTGCCCACCTCCGGCGTCACCCTTTGCGCCGCTGTTATTTTCGTCCATAATCGTTATATCTAATGGAATATAACGAGGCGGAAACCCGGCACAGGCACTGCCGCAAAGCCGACCGAGCGGCGTCGTCTGCTGCTCGAGCGGTGCCTATTTGGAGGAACGTCATGAACAAGCCCCTTCCCCATCCGCAGCTCAGCGAAGCAGCGTCGAAGTTTCTCGCCGCCAAGCATCAAGCCTTTATCGGCGGCAAATGGGTCGACGCGGTATCCGGCAAGACGTTCGACACGTTCGATCCCGGCACCGGGCGGGTGATCGCGCAGGTCGCCGAGTGCGATGCCGCCGATATCGACCGAGCGGTCGCGGCCGCGCGCGAAGCGTTTGAAAGCGGACCGTGGAGCCGCACGACCGGAAGCGACCGCGCCCGCATGATGTGGAAGCTCGCTGAGCTGATCGAACAGCATGCCGACGTACTGACCGAACTGGAATCGCTCAACAACGGCAAGCCGCGTCCCAACGTGCGCAACGTCGACCTCATGCTCGGCTGCGAGACGCTTCGTTACACCGCCGGCTGGGCGACCAAGATCACCGGCGAGACCCTCGCGCTGTCGACAGCGCCGAAGACACATGCCTTCACCGTCAGGGAGCCGATCGGCGTGGTCGGCCAGATCATTCCGTGGAATTCGCCGCTGATGATGGCGACCTGGAAGCTCGCGCCGGCATTGGCGACCGGCTGCACCGTCGTGCTCAAGCCGGCCGAGCAAACGCCGCTGACCGCGCTCTACCTGGCGCGACTGATTCAGGAGGCCGGAATCCCCGATGGCGTTGTCAACATCGTGCCGGGATTTGGTCCGACGGCGGGCGCCGCCATCGCTGCGCATCCCGACGTCGACAAGGTTGCGTTCACCGGTTCTGGCGAAGTCGGCAGGCTCATTATTCAAGCAGCCAGCGGCAATCTGAAAAAGGTTTCGCTCGAGCTCGGCGGCAAGTCGCCGGTGATCGTTTTTCCCGATGCGGATTTGAGCGTCGCTGCTCCCGGAGCCGCCAAGGCGATCTTCACGAATTCCGGCCAGGTCTGCGCCGCCGGCTCGCGGCTCTATGCGCACAAGAAGCTGTTCGACCAGATCGTCGACGGCATCGCGCAGGAAGCCAGGAAAATCCGCGTCGGCCATGCCTTAAGCGACGGCACCCAGATGGGACCGCTAGTTTCCAAGGAACAGCTCGAGCGAGTGTCCGGTTATCTCGAACAGGGAGCAAGCGACGGCGCCAAGGTCGTAGCCGGCGGCAATCGCATCGGCAGCGAAGGATATTTCATTGAACCAACGATCTTGACCGACACACGGCCGGAAATGTCGGTCGTCCGCGAGGAGATTTTCGGCCCGGTGCTGTGCGCCATGACCTTCGACGACGACGATCTCGACCGCATCGCCAAGGAAGCCAACCGCACCACCAATGGCTTGGCCGGAAGCGTGTGGACGCGCGATCTAAGCATCGCCCATCAAATGGTGCGCAAGATCAAAGCCGGAATGATCGGCGTGAACATGCATGGCTCCATTGATCCGGCACTGCCGTTCGGCGGATTCAAGCAGTCGGGCTGGGGACGCGAGAAAGGCCGCGACGTGCTCGATCTTTATACCGAGGTAAAGTCCGTCGTGATGGCGTTGTAACGCCGAGACAACGGCGCAGGCGAACACCACCGCTGCGGAAAAACCACACGCTGAGTTTCACCGGCGCCGGTGCGTCAGGCCGTCCTTTCGATCAAACGTCACGTGCCATTGCTTGAGTCGGCGGCGACAACGTAATGCCGAAATGGCGTTCGACGACGTAGCGGATGTTTTCGTAGCATGAACCCACGCGAACGACTTCCAGCGTCTCGACGTTGAGCAGCGTCGATGACGCGGCGTAACTGTGATATTTCTGCAAGCCGTGATCGATGATGACGTCGGCGATGGCTTTGATCTCCGGCTCGATTGCTTCGACCGCGAATTTGGTTCCGCTTAAGCTGCGATTAGCCGACGAGCCGAACAGCGGATGGCCCTCCTGAAAGCTCAGCCGCGTGATCGCCGCGTGAAACTTCCCGGCGTTCAACAGAATGACCAGAGTATTGTTGAGCGTGCTCGCGGCGAGCGTGTCGGCCGGTAATGCCCGCAACAGCGGATGATCGGTGCGGCACGGCGCGATGCAGCCCAACGGCAAATCGTAGTCGCCGGTGATGGCGGCGACGATGTCGCGGCCGCGTTGACTGCAGGCATGCAGCTCGCGATGGATGTCGGCATTTCCCACCATGGCGTTGAGCTTGGACGCGGCGCGGCCTTTGGTCTCGAAAATGCGCCGCAGCGCCGAGACCGGAGCCGCCGAGGATCGAATAGCCGACGTCGTTCGGCACGATGACGATGCCGCCGGCCTTCAACGCATCGAACGCCTTGCGGGCGTCGGCCTCAAGATCGAAAAGACGCAAACGATCGTCCTCTGCTGCGGCGTGACCCTACGCGAACGTTTGTGCTTGCGGCACCGCGCGAGCCGATCAAATCACGATTCGCCTCGGTTCGCCGCGCACCATGCATGGCATTCATTGCAGTGCCGCCGCCAAGTCCTTCGCTCCCGGCAGTTTGACTTCCCGATCCATCTGCGCGTCGGTTGCCGCGATCAGCTTGCTGACGACGTTGTTGCGCTGCGCCACCGGATTGTCGCGGTAGCCGCTCTGTTGAAAGAAATTCGCCGTCGGCACCCGGTCGCGCCATTCGCGCGGCATGGTGATCATGTCGAAGCCGTTGCCGTCGCCGGTCAAATTCATCATTTCCAGCTCGGCGGCGGTCAACGTGCCGGAAAATCCCTTGCGGCGCGCGAAGTTCACCGAATCCACGAGCTTCTGAGTCTGCAGATAGGGTCCAACATCAACGTCAAGATTCAGCGCATGAATGCCGAGCCCCTTCGGCGTATTGGCCAGGACCTGATGCTGGTTCCAGTCGTCGGGAACGCTCTTGGCGAAATCGATCATGTTGCGCACGATCGCAAGCTTGCTTTCCAGCGCCTTCCTCTCGGCGTCCGGCAGGGTTGCGCCGCGTGCCTGCAAGCTCTTGACGAACTGGTTGCCGCTTTCGGCGATGATCTCGACCGAGTTCGTCGCCAGCAATTGATTATAGCCGAGCGCCGTGGTGATCGCGCGCGCCTGCTTGTCACGTTCGCGCCCGGCCTGCACATCGTATTCGCCGTTGCCACCGGCCTCGAAGCTGTAGATGCGGACGATTTGTTCCGCGTTCAGCCCGGCCGCGAGCGCGACCTTGGCATAGGCGCGCTTGAATTCGCTTTCGCTTTGCGGCGTGCGCGGCACGAATTTGAATTCCTGCCAGGCGTCGGCGAGAAAATCGCTCACCACCGGCACGTATGGCGGGGGCGGCGCCTCTTCGGCCGGCTTCGACGGATCGCGCGGCTTTGGCGGCCCGGTATAAACCGGCGGTTGGGTGAGCACATAATCGTCGATCGAAATCTGCTCGTGGTTCGCGCGCTTGGCGTTGCGCAGACGCCGCTGCTGCGAAATCGAGCTCCAGTAGGCGTCGGCCGCCGCGGCATACGCCGCCTGCGCCGCCTGATATTCGGCCAAGGCGCGGCGATACTGCGCCATGGCGTCGGCGGAAACCGCCGGCGTTGGCGCTTGATCCTTTCGGGCCTCGGCCGCGATCGCAGCCGGCCGTCGACGAAAGGACGAATGACACCGCCAGCAAATAGGCGACGCGGCGATGAAGCATCGTGAAGTTCAAGGTGACCGTCTCCGCGCCAGCGGCCGTCGTTGGAGCAAGACCTTTTCCGGATACCGGCCGCCACTGCTCGCGATCATGCTCTAGTGCCGCTTGCCTCGCCCGCCGCCGCCACCACCGCCGCCGCGCGGTCCGCCGCCGCCGCGCGGCCCGCCGCCGCGTGGTCCGCCGCCAGGCGGCGGTCCGCCCGGACGCGGACTGCGGTTGGACGGTTGTTGCTGTCGTTCGCGTTGCTGGTGCTCGCGCTGCTGGTGCTCGCGCTGCTGGTGCTCCTGCTGCCGGTGTTCGGGCTGCCGGTTGCCTGGTTGCCGGTTGTTTGGTCCCTGCCTGTTTGGTCCCCGCCCATTTGGCCCCGACCGATTGCCGCCGCGCGTGCGCACCCGCTCGATGGTCATGCGCCGGCCGATCGTGTGCGAGGCCAACAAGCGCCGCAGCACGCCGCGGTCGCGCGCCGCTTCCGCCGGCGGGATCTGGAATGGCACGGCGCGAAAGCCGCCGCCGGGACCGCGTTGAATCGTGAATGCGCTGGCGCCTTGCGTCAGCGTGCCGAGCCGTCCGCCTTGCCGGTTGAAGACATCGATCTGGCCGACATGGCCGTCGGCGTCCGGATAAAGCTTGATCTTCGACTCGCCGGCGCCTCCCGCCGCGCCCGCTCCGCCCGGCGGCACGTCGACCACGCCGGTCGTGCCGCGGATGCCAAGCGTCGTGCTTGGGGTGGTGATCCTCATGTCGCCGGTCTTGGCGACCAGGCTGGCGACGAATGCCGCCGTGCCGACGGCGACATTGAACGTGGCGGCGTTGCCGCTGCCGCCTTCCTGATAGATGAATTCGTTGACCACGATGCGGGTGTTGGCGGACAGACTGAACGTGGTTTGGTCGTCGAAGGTGATGCCAAGCGTGGAATTCGCGTCTGTCGCCAGAATGTCATGTTTGAAAATCGGATCTTTGATCCGCAAGGCGACGGTGGTTGCCGGATTGCCGCGGGTCACTGAGGCACTGCCTTTCAAAGTCGCGACTTGACCGACGTCGCCCGCGCCCTGATCGGCCGCCGGTTGATCCCCCGGGTTTTGTGCGCGCGCCACGAGCGGCCAAAACGCCGGGCACGACGACGTGCAAACCGCAGCGAAATGCGTGATGAATTCGCGCCGCTTCAAATTGGCCTCGGAAGCCCTGCCGAGGTCAAAAACGGCAGGCGCAGGAGAATTCCCTATCCCGCTGGCGAGAAGGGCGTAAGAAAGCGGCTATTTGTTGATCGTCGCGGCGCCGGCCATGCAGACCACCTCGTCCTGCGAGCCGGTGCCGCCCGAGCAGCCGATGGCCCCGATGAGCTTGCCGTCCTCGATCAGCGGAATGCCGCCGCGCGAGGCGACCACGTCGTCGAGCGTGGCGATGAAGACGATGCCTTTTTGCACGGCCTCTTCGAACACCCGCGTCGGCCGGCGGAATTTGGCGGCGGCACGCGCCTTGTGCTCGGCGATGGCAATCGAGGCCAGTTGCGCGCCGTCCATGCGCGCAAAGGTGACGAGATTGCCGCCGGAATCGACGACGGCGACGTTCAATGCCCAGCCATGCTGGTTGGCTTCCGCGAGCGCGGCCTGCACGGCCTCTTCGGCCTTTTTTAGCGAAATCGGCGTGCCGTAGGGCGTGTTGAACGGCATCTTCTCCGGAACGACATCGAGCGGATTTTGTCCCGGCGCGGCGCCGGCTGCTGGGCGTTGCGCCGCCGCCATCGCGAGAAATCCTGCCGCCAGCAAAACCACCGTCGATGCGCGCATCGTCATGACTTTCTCCCTGGCTCGATCATGCGAGCAACCTTGATCTTAAACGACAAGCCGCCATGCCCGCCAGCATGCGGCGCCGATTCCGATCTAATGTGATGCAAGCCGTGCGCGCGTGCGCCGTCAAAAACGAACGGCCTCGGCCCTGAGGGAGTCCGGGCCAAGGCCGCTCTATGCCGAAGGTGTCCCATCAACCCCCACCCCGACACTTTTGTCATGGTACCGACATGAGGTTGATCGTTCGTTACATGCTGCGGCATCGCCAAATGACGGCGCGTGACGCACGACCGACGTTTGCGCCGGCGCCGCGCCCGGACAGCGACCGTTAACCAGTGCGGCGAAGAAATCTCAGCGCGCCGCAGGAGCGCGCGAAAGCTTTTTTGCTTCCAGCTCGTCGAGATAGTCGCGCCAGTATTTGTCGTGGTTCTTGCCGAGCTCGAACAGATAATCCCAGGTGAAAATTCCGGTCGAGTGCATGTCGTCGAAAACCAGACGCACGGCGTAGTTGCCGACCGGATGCAGTTCCAGGATCTGCACGTCGCGCTTGCCGGCGACAAGACGGCGTTCGGCCGGCGAATGGCCCTGCACCTCGGCGCTCGGACTGCGCACGCGCAAATATTCCGCCGGCAGCGCGAAGCTTTCGCCGTCGTCGAACGTCACCGCGAGGATTTTGCGGTCTTTCTGCAGACGCAGTTCCGTCGGCCAGGGATTAGTCATAAAGGGTTGCTCATCGAGGATTACTCATAACGCGGCCGGCGCCGACAACGAACGTCGCCTCGTGATGCAACGCCGGCGAGCTACTCCGCCGCTTGCGCGGCGCCGCCATGGGCCTTCGACCAGCCGGCCGGATCCTTCATGAAGGTCTCGGCTTCCTGCAGCCGGCCCTTGTCGAACCGGCCGCTCTTCTTCGCCGCGTCGAGCACGTCCCACCAGGTCGCGAGCGCATGCAGGGTGACGCCGAGATCGCTTAGGATTTTTCTGCCCTCGGGAAAGATGTCGTAGAAAAAAATCACGAAGCAATGCTCGATGGTGGCGCCGGCCTCGCGCAAGAGCGGTGCAGAAATTGACCTTGCTGCGGCCGTCGGTGGTCATGTCCTCGACCAGCAGCACGCGATCGCCGGCTTCGATGTGGCCCTCGATCTGCGCGTTGCGGCCGAAACCTTTCGGCTTCTTGCGCACATATTGCATCGGCAGCATCAGCCGGTCCGCCATCCAGGCGGCAAATGGAATGCCGGCCGTCTCGCCGCCGGCGACCGAATCGAATTGCTCGAAGCCGACATCGCGTTCGATCGTTTCGGCGCCGAAGTCGATCAGCGTCCGCCGCACGCGCGGAAATGAAATCAGCCGCCGGCAATCGGTATAGACCGGGCTCGCCCAGCCGGACGTGAAAATGAACGGCTTGTCGGTCATGAAGCGAACCGCTTCGACCTCGATCAGCATCTTTGCCGTCAGCTCGGCGATCACTTTCTTGTCGGCGAAGCCGGTCATTGTTCGTTTCCTTCTCTTAGCTCGCCACCACCTGCCACTCGATGGTCTCGCCGCCGCGATAGAGCAGCGTGCGCTCGTCCGGTCCAGCGACCTTGACCTCGACCGGCGCCGTCCACGGCGACTTTCTCCAGCACGATTTTATCCTCATTCGGCGGCAGGCGATAATGCCTCGGTCCGTTGAGCGAAGCAAAGGCCTCGAGCTTGTCGAGCGCGCCTTCCTCTTCGAACACCTTGGCATAGGTGGCGAGCGCCACCGGCGCATTGAAGATGCCGGGAACCCCGCTGATCGCGACCTTGCGCGCGAACGGATGCGGGGCGGAATCGGTGCCGAGGAAATAGCAGGCGTCACCCGACGTCGCGGCTTTGCGCAACGCCGCGCGGTCGTTGGCGGTCTTGATCACCGGCATGGCATACATCATCGGCTTGATGCCGGCGCCAAGCCAGTCGGTGCGCGTGAGATTGAGGTGATAGGGCGTGATGGTGCCGCCGACCTGCGGCGCCGCGCTTTTGACGAATTCGGCGCCCTGCTTCGACGACAGATGCTCCATGGTCATGCGCAGCCCGGGGAATTCCTTCACCCATTTCGACAGCCGCCGATCGATGAACACCGCCTCGCGGTCGAAAATGTCGATGTCGGGACCGACCTCCTCGCCGTGCATGAGGAACGGCATGCCGATCTTTTCCATGCGCGCCAGCACGCGCATGATGTTGCGATAATCGGTCACGCCGGCCGCCGAGTTGGTCGTGGCGTTGGCCGGATAAAGCTTGACGCCGGTGAACACGCCGTCGCGGAAGCCGCGCTCGACATCGTCGGGGTCGGTCTCGTCGGTGAGATAGCAGGTCATCAGCGGCGTGAAATGCGAGCCTTTCGGCAGCGCCGCCATGACGCGCTCGCGATAGGCGATGGCTTCCTGCGTGGTGCGGATGGGCGGAACGAGGTTCGGCATCAGGATGGCGCGGCCGAAATGCTGCGCCGTGTACGGCAGCACCGCCTTGAGCATGTCGCCGTCGCGGACATGCAGATGCCAGTCGTCAGGCTTGCGGATGGTGATGCGGGTGGTCATCGGCGCATCAGTAATCACCGAACCAGCCGCCGGGCAATGCCGACGCCGCCGCCAATTCACATGTCCGTCAATCCGATCCCTCATCGCGAGTGCCGCTTGCGATTCCGCGCGAGTGGGGCCGGCAACCAGGGCGTGCCGATATTGATCAAGAGATATTGATCAGGCCGGCCCACGATGGGCGCATTGCGAATGCACGCGACTACTCCGTTAACCTCCTCGTGCCGCGCCGTTTTTAGACAGTGACGGAGACCACGCCGCGGTGCTAGATTACGGTTTTAAGAAAGGCGGCAGCATCATTGAGCCGCAGCGCGCACTGTGGGGGAAACCATGACTGCGCAGCCCAAACCCGGCGAGCTTGAACGAAGCGAGCCGATCGTAGGACAGAAGACCGTCAATTTGGCGCTCCAGGGCGGCGGCAGTCACGGCGCCTTCACCTGGGGCGTGCTCGATCGCATGCTGGAAGACGAGCGCATCGGCTTCGACGGCGTCACCGCGACCAGCGCCGGCGGCGTCAATGCCGTCGTGCTCGCCGACGGCCTTGCGCTCAACGGCCGCGAGGGCGCGCGCGAGCGGCTGCAGAGTTTCTGGAAGAAGATGTCCGAGGTGTCGTCCTCGAGCTTCATCGCGCCGTCTTTCATCGATCAGATGAACCCGAATTTCGGTCTCGATCAGACGCCGAACTACGTTTTTATCGACATGCTGAGCCGCATTCTGTCGCCCTATCAGCTCAATCCGTTCGACATGAATCCGCTCAAGGATCTGCTCAACGCCGAAGTCAATTTCGAGCGGGTGCGCCAGCAAAAAGTGATCAAGCTGTTTCTGTCGGCGACCAACGTGCGCACCGGCAAGGTGAAAGTCTTCGCCCGCGAAGAGCTCGCCGCCGAACATGTGCTGGCGTCCGCTTGCCTGCCGTTCATGATGCGCGCGCCGGAGATCGACGGCGACGCTTATTGGGACGGCGGCTTCATGGGCAATCCGGCGATCTTTCCGGTGATCTACGGCTGCAAGGCGCCGGACGTCATCATGGTGCATTTGACGCCGACCGAGCGGCCCGAGCTGCCGACCAACTCCCGCGCCATCATCAACCGCATGCAGGAGATCAGCTTCAATTCATCGCTGATGCGGGAAATGCGCGCCATCGCTTTCGTCACCCAGCTGATCGACGAGGGCAAGATGGCCGGCGGCAAGCGCATGTTCATGCACTTGATCGAGGCCGAGGACGTGATCCGGGAATTGGCGGGCTCCAGCAAGATGAACGGGACCTGGAAATTCCTGACCCATCTGTTCGAGATCGGCCGCGAGCGCCGCGACAAATGGCTTGCGGAAAATTACGACTCGATCGGGGTCGAAGGGCACCGTCGATCTGCAGTCGCGATATCTCTGATTGCCGTCACGCTGCCGGGGTAACGTCCGGCGGCGATCTGAACGCCGGAGGCTGCTCTAAAGCCCCAAACCTTTGAGCAGCGTCTCGATCTGCTGCTCCATATGCTTGCGGTCGTGCAGCACCCGCACGACCCGGTAGAATCCTTGCAAATAGGTGACGATGACCTCGGCGGCGACCGCGGCGTCGAACGCCGCCGGCAGCTCGCCTGCGGCTTTCGCGTGCTCCAGTCGCTTAAACAGCATCTCCTGCATCACCCGCATGTCGTCGAGCACGTGTTTGCGTAGATCGCGGGAACTGAGCACATCGCTCGACAGACTGGCCGCCATCAAGCAGACATTCGGCACTTTCGGATCGTCGAGATCGTCCAGCACCACCGCAAAGAACCGGCGGATCGCGTTGCGCGCCGACGGCTCGGCGGCAAAGACCTGCCAGCGCTTTCGCGTCAGCACCTCGTGATAATGCCTGAGGCACAGCAAGTAGAGATTCTTCTTGCTTTTGAAGCTGTTGTAAAACGAGCCCTCGCCGATTTTCATGACCTTCAGAAGCGCGC
>CAWDQG010000035.1:0-143360 GCA_963804405.1 uncultured Alphaproteobacteria bacterium
CGCATATTTTGGAGTAATAACCTGAAATGAGACGTTAGAGAGCGCACCACTCCAATCAACCGTCTGGGCTGCCGGCTCCGTAGGCCAACGTCAGCCCCAGCGTTACACGGAGCTTGGTGCCGCCGACTGCTGCTTGGGTCGAGCCACTCGAACGAAAGCGGTCGTTATCTGGACTGAGTTCGGCAGCGCGTAGGAGACAGCGAGCCGACGAGTGATTCAGGTCGATATATCAAGGCGTCAACAATAAACGGCACACCCATCGAAAACTGAGTTGGATGGCTTACCGCGAATTCGAGAGGTTCTCTTCCAGCAGTTAGTCGAGCGTGCTGGTTATTGCCACTTTCGCTAGCCGGCGCGACCCGAGCTGCCGCCAATTATTTGATAACCATTCGGGGGTCGCAAAGGCGATCGGACGAAAGGCGCCGGATCTTTCTCGGAATGGTTTCGAGCAGTGTCGTCAGCGGATCGTCTATCGCCGGATCGCCCGTTTCGTAAATCGGCCCGGCCTCGCTTTGATCAATGTTGGCACGAGGGGTGGACGATGCCGAACGCTGCTGAAGGACATCGACCATGGGTCTAGTTGTCGCCTCGTATCTTTCGTACTGCTGAGGCAGGGCGGGCTCGCTTTGACCGATAGCTGCGGAAGGTGTGGATGATGCCGCGTGCTCCTTGAGGGCATCGGCGCCCGCTGGATTGACTTCCTCGACCTTTTGTCCCGCTGAGGTGCCTCTGGCGCTACCCCATTTCGGGAGGAAGTGGTCCAAGCTGAGGCCGCGGTGTGTCCTCCTCTGGCCACACGGCTGTTGGTCGGCTCTCATCAGCCTCTTCGGAAGCGATATTTCCACCGCGTCAATAATGCGAAGTTTTCGAGCTCGTGAATCAGTCAGGCCCGACAGGTTGCTGATGAGCCTGAAGTCAATCAGGCTTGCAAGTTCGCACTCCTCAAATTGAATGACCACTACGCGGCCTTCCGCGACGCCCAGCGGTGCAAAATTTAGAATGTCTGCCAAAAATTGGTTTTGCTCACTATCATTCACCAACGGAAGCACAAACGTCTTCGATTTGCTCGCCACAAATCGCTTGGCGGCAACTTCATCCTGACGATCGGGCAAATAAATCGAGTAGCCCGCTTCCCGCAAAACTCGGGCGACCTCCTGTGCGACCGGATTTTCGCTGTTCGCGCTTATGTAAAAGTCAAACTCAAGCGGATTGGCCGTCATGCTCAGAAAATACGCTGCAATATTTGTCGTGAAAAGGTGCACCGTTGGCCGTTGAACCCCATGTAAGCGGGTCGGTCCGGAAATTGCCGGGGCCCTTTGCGCGTGCCACCGGAGATCTTCCAACGATAAAACGGTCGGAGCTGCTGCCGTAACACCTCGATCACGGAGGCCCGGGTGGCGCCAGCGACACGTGAAAGTTTAGACGCGCTCAATGCACCCCAGCCGCGTCACCGTCCTGCCGGCAGCACGTAGACTAAAGATTAAAGTGCGCCCTTGCTATTTGGCACGCGCCATCTCCAGGCAAACAGGCTTTGCAAACATCGGGCTTCACGGCGCAGATCGCGCACGCCGTCGAAACGCCGACGTCTCCTACAAGGGCGGCACAGCGATTGCCATTGCATCGCATCCGACCTCGCTTGTCATCTACGTATTTGCGGGGAATTTGACTAATACTAAGCTCGCTTTCCAATAAGAACCAGCGGCCATTCCGTCGAGAACGAACAGCACGCGCCACAGGATCGACATGAGACCGAGGTGGCTCGGCCGGTTCCGACATCAAAACGGTCATTTGATCTTGAGGTTGACTGCCAATTCCTTTCCGCGATTACTCTCGATCTCAAACTCAACGGCTTGTCCCTCGTTCAGTGAGCTGAGGCCGGCCCGCTCAACAGCTGAAATGTGGACGAAGACATCCTTACCGCCACCGCCGCCCGAGGGTTGAATAAATCCGTATCCCTTGGTCGGATTGAACCACTTCACCGTGCCGCGAGCCATTTCAAACTCCTCCATTGCGTTTCAACGATAGTCTCGGGAGCCCGCGATCACAACGCACATGGCGCGTTGTCCTCGTTAGCCCGTCGTCGTCTTCGAAGCTGGAATTGCGGCCCGCAACACGGTGCCGATTGGGCGGGGCACGGAAGACCAAGACGATCAGTGGTGGCGTTGTGTGACGGACGTTTTGAGGCCTACCTTCGGTGTGAGCCCAGCGAGGGACGAGGCTTCGTCGTGGGATAGTCGCTTTCAGCACGAACATTAGAACTCAGCTGGCATTCCAGGACATTGCGCTCGTAGGCCTCGGCCTTACTTTTGATGAGGTATCTTAAGTCGAACGCCCACTCCTCCTTTGGCATCTGCCTCACAATCTTGTAGAGACCGGCTATTTTCTCGCCGACTGGTCTGTACTCGACAGCTTGGCCAACGAAAAACTTAAAAGACATCAGGATACTCTCGCGTTGGCGAAGACTATCAGGCATGTGCTGTAGCGTCCAGCAGCAGTGTGCTATTGAGTGGACGGCGTGGGAGCGGCGCTATCCGCGGAGAAGATGTGTGCATATTTCAAATGAAAATCTCCTAGTAATTTTGGTGGTTGGCCTCGTCGCAGGCTGGCTGGCCGGCAAGATCGTACGAGGCACCGGCTTCGGACTTATCGGCGATCTCGTAATAGGGATTATTGGCGCGTTCATTGGCGACTGGTTGCTGCCTCAAATCGGCATCCATCTCGGCACTGGAATTATTCCGGCAATCGTCAATGCCACTATTGGCGCCGTCTTACTCCTCGTTGTAGCTGGGCTTCTGCGGGGTAGCTTTGGAGGCGGTTGGGGCGGAGGCTGGGGAAGACGTCGTTGGTAGTAGCGGCCACGGGCACAGTGCTTCGATGTAACTTGATATGACGCCCATATGCCTAGGGCTTTTTGCATACGTCATCGGATTGCTTCGCGCGATAGCCGCGGCACCCACTCTGTATGTACTCGGTCGGGACGAGCTCGGCGCGTCACGACAGTCTATTGTTTTCGATTCGCTCTCGTCCGCTGGCCTTTGGTGACCGGCCGTTTGCGGTCACCAGACCGAACGATGACATGCATCTACGGCTCAGAACCGACCAGGAGCTTTGGTTCAAAAGAAAACCTAATCAATTTGGCGATCATTCATTTAAGGCGCGTTCGGCCGAGGGCTCGATACGTCGCCTGGATTGATGCGGATATCGTCTTTCAGCGCCGTGACATCATCGGGGAGACGGTAGAGCAACTTCAGCACTATGACATCGTGCAGATGTTTAGCCACGCCGTTGATATGGGGCCGAGAGGCGAGAACATCCGCAGCGATCTTGGCTTCATGTATGAATATCATCGCAATGGAGCTCAACTCCCTCTGGCGTCGCAGGGTGGGGGAGCCGTTGCTCCAAAGGATTGGCATTCAGGATACGCCTGGTCGACGACTATGACCGCTTGGGAGAAGCTGCCGCTATTCGACCAAGCGATCTTAGGCTCAGGCGACCGCCACATGGCGTTAGGGCTGATTGGCAGAGGTGAGCTGTCAGTACCGCAAGGAGTTTCGCCCGGCTATCGAGCACAGGTCGAAAATTGGGCAGCGCTCGCAGAAATCTACATAAGGCGGAAGGTTGGCTACGTGCCCGGACTAATCACGCACCACTGGCACGGCGACAAGATCAATCGGAAATACCGCGAACGTTGGGACATTCTGAAGTGTACTCAATTCGATCCGACACGGGACCTCATTCGCGGCCCCGATGGCCTCTATCGCCTTGTCGATTTCATGGATGAGCGGTCGATCCGCATGCGCGATCTCATCCGTGAGTACTTCCGCCAACGCGACGAGGACAGCACACATCGGCACACCGATGAACATTAGTAAGGCGGTGCGGTGAGCGTAACGAAAAGTTCTGCGGCTGTCGCGCCTTCAATACGCGTACGAACGCCATGGCCATGATCCGCCGCACGGTCGTATCCGGACCTCAAAACGGCGCCGATCCGAAGCATGAATTGCGCGAGGAAGGAAACTTTGTGGACGATCTCGCTCGCGGCCCGACAGTATTGCCATACCAGCCGACTTAGGAACGGTCTCAGCCCGAAATCCATAACCGCGCGCTGAGACGCCCCTTATCGAGAGTTGTATGATGCCACCGGAACTCTCGGCAGGAGGGAGCATCATGCCACGACTGCGATCGTTGCCTGAGCAGCCAGTTATGCGCGACCTTTACAAGTCCCAACCGGCGAGCTGTAAGCCGTTGGGCGAACTCACCGAGGTTGCGATGCGGGGTCCGTCGCCTTTCACTCAGGGCCAGCGCGAGCTGATAGCCGCCTATGTTTCGGGGCTTAACGCTTGCACCTATTGCCACACCACGCACGCGGGTGTAGCCGCCGCTTTTGGCGTGGAGCCGGATTTGTTCAACGTGCTCCTCTCCGACATAGACTTGGCGCCGGTGGAGGACCGCATAAAGCCAATCCTGCGTTATGCCCGAAAGCTCACATTAAGCCCTGCACGCATGACCGAGGCCGACGCGGCTGCGATCTACGAAGCTGGATGGGGTGACGATGCCCTCTATTCGGCTGTGCTGGTGACGGCGTTATTCAATTTCTATAACCGCCTCGTTGATGGCGTAGGATTGGCGCTTCCCGAAGGCTATGTGGCTGAGGCGGCAAAACGGCTTTCGACGCAGGGCTACGACGTCTTCGCTCAAATCGCGAAAGCATAAGACCACCCGTGCGGAACTCACTGAACGGGGCCGGCGCGTCGCATCGATGTCGAGAGCACCTTTGTCGCCCTAGCGATGACCCGGTTTCAGCTAGAACGCATATACAGCTGTTGCATATCAGATGGTGTGCCGCGGCGTTCTTTTTTGGTCGCCCTGATCGTCGGCACCATCCTTAATTTAATAAATCAGGGAGACACCCTTTTTGGACAAGGCCATCTGAACCTAACAAAGATCGTTTTAACTTATGCTGTCCCATACTGCGTCGCAACCTTCGGCGCAGTCTCGTATCGGCTCCGGACGACGCAAACGTCCGGCCACAAGCTCAGAGATAGCGACTGAACTTGGCACCATCATTTGCTGCCGATGTGTCCGGCACCAGCCTCACACGATGTCTGGAATGATCTGAAAGCGGAAGTTGCCGGTCAGGGGTGAAAAGGTAAAACCGTCCGCGGCCGGATCCACTGCTTCCCGGACACCCGCGTGCAGGCCCAAGCACGTCACGCAGTCGGCTCGCGATGGAATAGGGCACTCGTTCGTAAGCAGCGTATCAATCCTGGTCAAAAGGTCGCGATTGTGCCGTCGGCAGCATTGGCGGCGGTAAGCATTGGCGTATGTACTGGTGCGCGCTAACACGATTGCGACATCCCAAACGCGAAGGAACCTTGCGTGTCCATTTATCATTCCATCAATCATGAACGCCGTGTAGTCCTTCGCGCCGGCGGCGTGATTTTGCTCGCTGCGGCACCGTGGCCATGGCGCGCCTCGGCGCAAACCAAGCTCCATATCGGCGTTATCGGCTCGGGCCATATCGGCGGCACGATTGGCGGGCTGTGGATCAAAGCCGGCCACCCGGTTCTCTTCTCGTCGCGCCATCCCGATGAGCTCAAGGATTTGGTCGCCGGCTTGGGTGAACTGGCGAAAGCCGGCACGGTCGATCAGGCAATCGCTTTCGGCGACGTGCTGTTTATCGCCGTGCCTTATGGTGCGCTGCCGCAGATCGGCCAGGACTACGGCGCCGCGCTCAAGGGCAAGATTATGCTCGACGCTTGCAATGCCGTCGCCGCCCGCGACGGCGGCCCCATCGCCGACGAGGTCGAGCGCGAAGGCATCGGCGTGGTCTCGCAGAAATATCTTCCGGGCGCGCGGCTCGTCCGCGCCTTCAACACGCTCAGCTACAAAATCTTCGCCAGCGAGGCGAATCGTCCCTATCCGAAGCTTGCAATCCCCATTGCCGGCGACGATCCCGAGGCGGTGCAGACTGCGGCTGGGCTGGTTCGCGATGCCGGCTTCGATCCGGTCGTCGTCGGCAAGCTCGCCGATGCCAGCCGCTTCCAGCGCGGCGGCCCGGGTTACGGTCAGGCGGTGAGTGCGGCGGAACTGAAACAGAAATTGTCGCTTAGGCCATGAAAAATATAACGGCCACGTTCCATCGCGGTCTTGCATGGGCGATGCCGGCGACGCCGCGGGAGCGTGCGGCGGCGCTGTGGTCGTTCGGCTATTTCTTTGCGCTTCTTGCCGGGTATTACGTATTGCGGCCGCTGCGCGACCAGATGGGCATTGCCGGTGGCGTGCGAAACCTGCCGTGGCTGTTCACCGCGACGTTCGTCACGCTCATTGTCGCGCAGCCACTCTACGGCGCGCTCGTGGCGAAGTTGCCGCGCGCGCGGTTCATTCCCATCGTCTATCATTTCTTTGTCGCCAATCTGGCTGCGTTCTGGCTGTTGTTGACGCTCGACATCGCGCCGGTGATCATCGCGCGCGTGTTCTTTGTCTGGGTCAGCGTGTTTAATCTGTTCGCGGTTGCCGTCTTCTGGTCGTTCATGGCAGACCTATTCAGCGCCGAGCAGGGCAAGCGTTTGTTCGGCTTTGTCGGCGCCGGCGGCACGGCAGGCGCGCTCTTGGGCCCGGTCATCACCATTTGGCTCTCGGTGCCGTTCGGGCCGGTCAACCTGCTGATCGCCGCTGCGGTGCTTCTGGAAATCGCCGTGTTCTGCGTCTATCGGCTCGAGCGCGCAGCCATGGCGCAGGCCGGCGCGCAAGGCGGCGTCCAGGCCGAGCCCGGCCGCGTCGGCGGCAACGCCTTTGCCGCGTTGGCCGAAGTGATCCGCTCGCCCTATCTTCTCGGCGTCGGCTTCTGGGTCAGCCTGTTGTCGTTTTGCGCGACCATCGTCTATTTCGAGCAGGCCCATATCGTTTCGGCGACGGTGCATGGCGCCGGCGCGCAGACGCGCATTTTCGCCAGTATCGATCTGGCGGTGGGCCTGCTCACCCTGGCGACACAATTTCTGGCGACCAGCCATGTGCTCAAAAGGTTCGGCACCGGCATCGCCGCTGGCGCGCTCCCGGGGGTCTATTTCATAGGCTTCGCCGCGCTGTTCCTGGCGCCGACGCTGGCCGTCGTCGTGACTCTTCAAGTCGCCCAGCGCTGGATGAATTTCGCCATCGCCAATCCGGCGCGGCAGGTCTTCTTTACAGTGCTTGACCGTGGAGAAAAATACAAAGCCAAGAACCTGATCGACGTCGTGATCTATCGGGGCTCCGACGCGTTGTACGGCTGGGTCTTCGATATATTGCAGGCGCTGGGACTGAAACTCGGCGGCATTGCGTTGGTCGCGTTGCCGGTCGCGGCCGGCTGGCTCATCTTGTCGGTGGCACTGGGGCGCGTTCAGGAATATCGCGCCGCGCTCATCGATAGAGACGCAGTGGAAGGAGAACCCGTATGACCGTCACCCTGACTCGACGTGAGTTTGCGATCGCCGGCGGTACGGCGATTAGTGTCTTGAGGGATAGCTGAATGACATCAATCAAAATATTACGACAGACAGCGACCCCCTCTCGAGAGCGATTGGCATAGCGCAAAGGATCGCACAATGAAGATGGAAGATATGGGTAAGCAGATGTTGAGCCGGCGCGAAATTAATGGGCTTTGCGCGGCGCTCAGCTCATCGCTCCCCATCGCCAGCACAATAATTGCGACGCTATCAAGTGCATCGGCTCTTGCCACTGCGGTGGCTTCTGACAGCCCAGGGCGAGCGGTGAAATTTCCTGACGACACCATCGTCCCAGCGCTCGGTCAGGGCTCTGCGCGTCTAGGACAGGGAAGACATTCTGAAGCCGCTGAAGAAGAAGCTCTTCGCACAGGCCTTTCACTTGGCATGACTTTAATCGACACGGCGGAGATATATGGCAACGGCAACGCCGAGAGATTGATCAACCATGTAATTGCGGGCCAGCGCGATCGCGTATTTTTGGTCTCCAAAGTCTGGCCCAGTCATGTGGCGGCAAACGGCATTGAGCGGGCTTGCGAAGGGAGCCTCGCCCGTCTTGGGACTGATCATCTCGATCTCTATCTATTGCACTGGCCAAATGGGGTTACCGACCTCTCCGGCGTTGTGAAGGCGTTCGAAAATTTACGTTCGGCGGGCAAGATTCGCGCCTGGGGCGTGTCCAACTTCAAGGTCAGCCATATGGAAGACCTCTCCCATATTCCAGATGGCGATCGCTGCGCCACCAATCAGGTGCCTTACAACCTCGGCGACCGCGGTATTGAACATGACTTGCTGCCATGGTGCGAGCAGCATGACATGCCGCTGATGGCTTATTCGCCGCTCGGGGGCCCCAACTCCCGCCTGCTGCGCGATCCTGCGCTTGCACGTATCGGCGCAGCACACGATTGCTCGGCAGCCGCTGTTGCGTTGGCCTGGACCATCCGCAGCGGTAAGGTCATTGCAATTCCCAAATCGGGCTCGGCGGCGCACGTAAAGGAGAACGCCGTAGCGCTCTCGCTGATGCTCACGCCGCAAGAGCTTGAGACACTGGATGCAGCGTATCCACCGCCCCACCACTAGGGCACGCTGAAGACCATGCGTCACCCCACCGGTCTTGAAATTCTCCTGACCGTGTTTTGTTCTGTACTGTGCTGTGGCGGGCAGTGTTGATTTGGTTGAGTATCTTCGCTTGCTCGGCGCTGTTGATCTCGGCCGATGCTACGCCGTGCGGGGGGAGTTGGTGACCATTGCGGTGACCATCGCCTCCCTTCCGAACCCAAGCTCATCCCCGTTGAAGACGACCTACGAACTCCTGCATCGTTGTCCAGAAAGTAGTGTATTGTTGGGAGATCCCAACCTCGCGATCAATTGCTTCGCGCAATTTTTGCAACGAAGCTTTGGGGCTTTGCTGATATTGCGTGATCTCTTGTTCGCCCAATACCATACAGTTCGGATCGGCGGACTGGAGCGCTAGTGCGCGCAACACGTTCATGCAAATCTTTAGCCTATCCATCCAAATCTCACGCTTCCGATGTTTGCGCTGCTTGTAGCCTTCGGCTGCTCACGTCACGGCCGCCGTAAGCGCTCGCACACAAACAAAGTCCCGACGAACCATGCAGGCCGTCGGGACCAGTCAGGAGTTCAATTCGGCGAGGCGTGGTGGCGTCGCCTGCCAAATTGAACGGTATCGTTCTCGCTCCGGCAATCCCCCAATCTTAGGGGGCTGTGGCCAGCGAAGTGTAACAGATCTTTAAGTAGCCAGAACCGATAGTGTCGGCGCTGACTATCTGCATCGGGCTCTGGGTGAGTTCTGCGTACCAGGGCCCCCTTCCTGCGCGTCAGGGCGGCGCGGTAGTCACGCTTTAGGCGGTTGCCGGTTCCACCGGATTAATCAGCGTCGGGTCATCCGCATCAGCCTTTGAGCTGTTGACCCGCTTCGATACCGACCAGCGTTGCAGGAAGTCGCTCGGCGCTGGCTTTAGGATTCCGGCTCCCGCTTCCCCGCTTAGCCACGGCGCGAATTGCCCCTCTGTCAAAAACGCCGGCATCCGGTCGTGGATTTGCGCAGCGAAGTCGCTTGGCTCAGTGATGATCATGGTGCAGGACTTCAGCCGCTCCCCAGTCTCGCGATTTTTCCACTCATCCCAAAGCCCGGCTGCGGTGAGAAGCGGCGAGCCATCGCGAGCGGTGAAATACCAAGGCTGCTTGCCGCCCGGCGTGTCCTGCCATTCGTAATATCCAGACATCGGGATCAGACAGCGCGTGCGCTTCAACGCGTCGCGGAAGAATGGCTTCGTCTCGACGGTCTCCGCCCGCGCGTTGAAGGTTGCCGCACGCAAATCCTTCAGCGGCTTCGACCACCACCGCGGCACAAGCCCCCAGCGCATGCTGACAAGGTCGCGCTTGCCGTCCTGTTCGGTCACAACATCGATCGGGTCCGTGGGGCAAACATTGTAGCGCGGCGGCAGATTGTGCGGCGGCGCATCCATCGTCAGCCGATAGAGCGCGACGAGTTCAGCCCAAGTCGCCTTCACGGTGAAACGCCCGCACATTGATAACACTCCGGTCGTCTGGCAGTAGCTGTGCCTTCACAAATGGCACGCAAGATGTAGCGGCTTGCGATTTCGTTCTCTATATGTTCACATAGGCCATGACAAGAGGTGAAGTCCTCAAATACGCGATCGCCTACGCACTTATGCGCTCTCGCAAGATCATTCGTGGCTTCAAAGAAGGGCTGACCGAAAACGAACGCTACGCCGTCGCCGATCACGTGGTCCGGCAACTTACAGATCGCGGCGATCCTTGGCGACTGAATGAGGACCAGCCAACGGCGAAACCGCCGTCAACGTGAATTCGGATGGAAGGTATCCTCGCACCCCCCGATGCCCCGCCTTCTGTCCGTTAAGCCCCGGTCTCCCCCAGGCCGGGGCTTTTCCTTAGTGGAGCTCGAAGGGCTTTCCGTATCCTGACGCGGCGCAAAGTTTGCAAAATTAGTGGAGGCTTTATGCGTGTCGATCTTGCCTTATTAGGTTCGGCTATAACGCTGTTGTCCACATCGCTTGCCCTTGGGCAGGTCAGTTCGCACAGGGCAAGGTCGGTCTGCCCAGAACCACGGCTATATGGCTGAACGGCTACTATCACGGCAAGATTGGTAGCACGACCATTGATACGGAGCAGTCAGAAGCCATCTTCGGGAAGCTTATGGACTTTTGCCGAACGGGGGAAAACGGCAAAGTGCTCGTCATGCAGGCGCTGGAACGCCTGACGAAATCAAAATAATTGCGAATTATCCGGGGCAGCGGTTCACATTCACGAAGGGGATTGGCAATCGAAAAATGCTCGTACGCCTACCATCCGATTGAACCGTGCGCTTTTCCCAAATCGCTTGCAGTGCTTTTCGGCAAGCTCCTGGCCGTCCGCTTCGTTTTGGGCATTCGAAACCAGCACAGATTTGCCGTCACCGACCACAGTTGCACCAACCGGGTTGCGATAAATACTCCAGTCGTTGTAAGCAGAGCAGCAACACAATGAAATGGAAAGTAGGGAGGCTGCGAAGATGATTTTCATATCTGCGGCCTTAACTCCCCTGCTCCACTTCTCGACCTTGTAGAAGTTGCGCTGATCCGCGTAGAGGGGATCGTCGGTTTGCCTTCAGGCCCGAGCGGAAGCAGCGATGTCCGGTAGATGAAGTTAGAAAACTCAATCTCGAGTACCTGCCTGCCGACCATGCGTTCGAGTGCCGCTATCTTCGCCTCATATTCCTGAAGAAGATCAGCAGCACGCGCGTCGTCATCGAACGCCCCAGTCTCAAGCTTCCTGACCCAAACCCTGATCAGGTTGGGTGACACGTCGTGGCGTTTGGCGAGAGCGTAAAGCGTTTCGCCCGCAATAAATTCTTGGGCGACCTGTCGTTTGAATTCGATGCTATGGGAGCGGTGCCTGGCCATGGCTTTCATCCTCTGAAAGCCCGACAGCCTTGGTCAATTCCAGTCCCGCAAGATGTCCACCACTAGGGGCCCACTCCACACGAAATCAGGCGCACCATTGGCTGTTCCAAAGAGGGACGTAGGTAAGTCTGAGCTATTTTGCGGCCGGGAGCGTCTGCGCTGGTTCTTTAGCTATAGACCGCGCGAGCGCAAGAAAGCAGAATTCCGCGTCAACGCTATCGCACAGGAGGCCCCGGGACTGCCGAACGGATTTAGACGATTGTCCGCTGTCGTTCCGCGATTGGGTCCGCGCCGACCCGACGCCTTCCGCCAACGCGGGCTGCGACGATCCCCAAATGATATGAGCCGAGCAGAGAGCCGCTAATGTCACCACGAAGCGACAAGCCTGACGCATAGCTAACGCTCCGATCAAGAGAGAAGCCGCGGTATCCGCAAATCTGGCCGAAACTTCGGCAATCTAGGACGCCGGAGAACTGCCGATCCTCTCTCAAATCAAACAGCGTTTAGATGGCTTGCCGCCTTCTGCTCCCTCCGAGGCCGCACACGTCGGCTTCGGTGCCGATCATGGACGGACTACGTTGTCCCTTGTGGGCACGTTGGTCTCATGTTCGCTTGAGTTGTGAGTAGATGGAGGACGAGTTGATGAGACGCATTATCCTAGCGGCGTTGATTGCCTGTTTCGCGGTTGGTACGGCAGCGGCGCAGTCCTGCGAGAGCCAGGCGGTAAGCGCGGCCGGCCAGCCGCTTCACGGTGCCGCCAAGACGAGTTTCATTAAGAAGTGCAAGCGAGACGCCTGCGCTGGCAAGGCTGTGAGTGCGGAGGGCAAGCCGCTGCACGGCGCAGCCAAGAATAGCTTCATGGCAAAGTGTATGAGGAGTGCTTAGAGCGCCTTGCCGCCGTTCAGCGTCGTCAGCACCAACTCAGACCGCCGCCGCCCTTCTGTTACCGAACCGCTCCGACATGCGGCGTCTCGCTTGGACCTTCCTCGCCGTTGAGGTCCAGTTGCGCGAAGACGAATTGGCTACTCGGGCTGAACGGTATGAAGCGGGATGTGCTCGACGGAAGGACTTCTTCCACCAGCCGTGCTTCTGCTTCCGATCGCACCATAAAAATCTCTGCCAGCATCGCGACCACCTTTCGGATCAAAACAGGCTAACAGCAACCCTGAGATCGTAGGGCCTGCCCTTCCCAAAAACTGTGATCGAAAACACAACATTCGCACGGTAGGTTACTGTGATTTCAACCCGCTTGTCGTAACTCTGAAAGATCGTGAACCCGGCGCCTGGGCTATGATGACGAATAGATGCGGTGTTTTCGCGTTTGCACGACGCGCGCCCAGGTCATACGGAGCCGTTGGCCCTTCAGGCAACTTTTGAAATCCGGGTGGGCGCCTCGAAACCTCAAATCGTCGGCGCAGGGAGGCCCCATTTTCCCTGTTAGTTGTCACGTCGTCCGGTCTGAAGAAGTCCGCGCCGTTCAAGATACTCGTTGCCCAAGCTCCCGATGATCTGAGCGAGCAGCGGTCCTTGGTGCTTTTCGTCTTGCTCCATAACCATGTCGATTAGTGGCAGAGACATTTCGCGGGCCATGAACGCCACGTCCACCGGCTCGCCCGTCCGCAACTTGCTCGTCACATACTCCACCACCACATCGTTGATTGCTTCGCGCAGTGGTTTCGGCATTGGGCAACACCTTTCTATTCAGCAGCAAGTGGTCAACCTGGAAACGGTAGGAAGCCGATGTCAGCGCCGCCCCACCCAGAATGCTGAATGGTCGCGCCCTTGTGGCCGCAGCCGGTGCACCGAGCGGAGCGGCGTAGCTTGTCGCTCGATACGTCGGCCGCCCCAACGGATCATCGGCACCGCACACGCCAGCGGCGCGTAGTGCTGACACTTCTCGCAATTGAGCCACACCCCCGGTGATGATCGCTGCAGATCGCCGAGAGTGGTCGGCGGCGACGATTGAGGCGAAGAGTTCCGCGCCTCGACCGCGGTGTGCGCAGGGCCCAGTCATCGTCCCACCGAAGTTATCAATACTGCGTTCTGGATCGCCTTCTCCATCAGCGCTCGGCCATTTGCCGCATCTGTCGGATCGAGATAGCCGAAGGTGACGATCGGTGCGTCGTGATCGTCCACAATGCTGAAACCGATGCCCACGAAGGGAACTCGAAAATCCTCCGTCGGCTGGATTTGGCTAAGTCGGTACTTCATGGTCCATCTCCTCGCGCGCGCCTCTACGGCATAAAAAACACACTCGGCCAGCAAAAAAGACCGGATGAAAGGCTATTGCTGCGGGTAACCTCGCCATCTAGACTTTGTGGCGTTGGCGGGGCTGGTGCCCTTTTTAGGATGACACGCCTGCTCTCCAACTCTGCCTTCAGCCGGCAGAAACCCAGCCAGGGTGGGAGCCGTTCGGACGCGTCGCGCACGCCCGGCGGCTCTTCCTTTTTCGTCCAGCTCGAAGGCGTCGGCTGAGGACCCAACGCTGATCGATCGGGTCGCCTGACGCGGTGTGGACGACACACAGCGGAGCCCAAGCCGCATGATATCGGCCGCTGCCATACGCGTCTCACCGGCAAGCCCTGTTGCAGCTCGCCGTGGTCCTCTTCGGGCAGCATCAGTTGAAATCGAACGTTCATTGAGCCGAGCCTAAGCCGGCACGGAGGAGCCGCAACACTTTGCGGCCAACTGAACTCCGGTGGCGCAAATCCCTATTTCAGGGGCATAAAACCAGTGTTCGCGTAGGATTACCGCGTGTCTAAGCCCGACTGATCCCGCGCGCTGCCGCGGCCATTGACCATCCCGACCGTTATGAAGCTATCGACCCTCGCCGACGTGCGGGATTTGGTCGAGAAGCACTTGCCGCCCAATGTACCGCCGCAAGCCGGCATGGAAGCATGTCTCAAGTCAGCTAGCCGAAGCGGCGCAAGGCGAAAAAGATCTGATGGAAGTCTGCGTGTCGCTTCGCCTTGTGCTGGCGCTTGAAGGCGTCGAATGCCTGATGAAGTGAAGACACGCCACTTCCCGTAGCAAAACGATCGACGCAACAATTACTACGGCTATCATGATTTCTTCTTCCTCGCGTATCCAACGCAATGAGGCGAGGCGCGCTTTCTGGCCTGACTACATTCCAAAGTGCTCGCCGCTTCCCGGCACCATGATGGACGATCGTAGACGCTCACGTTAGTAGCCCCAGGCGAATGTGTGCATCACCCAGTCATTGATGCGAAACGAAAAGAGTATGGCGGTCACAAACAACACGCTAACAGCCACCGTCACATAATCATGCCACCGCCACGGCTGTCCTTTTCGCGCCGGTAGACTGATAGGCGGTGGGTTTGCCGTTTCGTCGGCTCCGTAGCTCGGCATCATAATCTCCAACAAACTTCGGAGTGATGCCCCCTTCCCCGCGAACAAGATACCTTGACGTGGTTAACAATGCGCTAAAGCCTTACAAGTGCGTCGAAGCAGATTTTCCTGCACAATCGGCGCGTGTCGCACCCGTCGCCTTCGAGCATTTCGTTGTGGAACCAAATCGGCGCATGGTGCGCCATGGGTTTGGCGGGGCGCTATAGGATCGAAATATCCAGCGAAGCGATAGTCGCCGTTGTTGGTAGCGACGATCGCCTCGCCGTGGCGCGCTCGCTTTATTGGCAGGCTGTCATGAACCATCCGAACCGGCTGGTGATGCTGTGTGATCGAGATCGCGTTCTCGCCCGCAGCGATCAACCTGAAACAATGCCGATCTAAATAAGCGCGACCGATGGGCCGCGGCCGTCATTCAACCAGCGCGCAAAAAGATCGAAAGTTTTGTGACGTCGGTCACGGTATTAACACCGGCAGTCGCGCTACTTCCTTCGCGTCGGCGCACCTGATTCACAAAAGGGGCTTCCCATGACAAAGTTGATCATCCTAGCGGCGTTGGGTTTCGGTGTTATCGGGTTTGGCGCGTTTTCTTCGCAATCGGCCGCTCCACAGCTATGTCCCGAAGCAATCTGCTTGGTCGGCCCGTAGGACGCGGGACGCACGTCGCAACCGGCAACATAAACAAAATGGCGCCGCCGCAACGAGCGATGGCGCCAAGTCTAGGTTCCGTTAACAAACGCAAGGTTCGCTGCACCCGGCGGATTTGTCAACAGCGCCACCGCCGGCCGCCCCGCGCCAGTGCGCTTCCTGTTAATGCCGCGTAGTTATGCCACGAAATGGATGGCCAGCGTCGTTCAGTATGATGGATTCGGTCATGGCGCGTCGTGCTCCGGTGCGCTGTGGCAAGTCGGCGGCTCAGGGATGCAACACCTGGATCGCCCGGCGCTTTAAATCGTGCGCGCGAATGCAAGCTCTGTCAAAAACCGCTGTGACGCGATCTAAAAAACAACTCAGCGTCAATTAGATTGAAACTGTGCCGCTAGAACTCTTGACACAAAAAGATGCTGTTCAACTTCTCCGGCGAGAAGTAACCAAAGCTGGCGGACAAACTGGTTGGTCCAAAAAAACCGGCGTTCATCGAAGTCTCATCAATAAAGTTTTGCAGGGACGAGAACCGCTAACAAAATCGATCCTCAAAGCGCTTGGGCTAGAAATCGTCTACCGGCACAAAAAAAAGCCCCGACCGTCGGGGCTTTAGTTGCTGACATTAGTCCCGCCAGCGCGCGGAGGAAAAGTCTCGCGCTAGCCCAAACAGTATAACTGATTCGTTGGAATGCCCGGAGCGGCACGTCGCCAGGGCAGCGCATTGTGGATAACGGTCCAACGCGCGGGTTCCTCCTTTCCGGTTTGGTGGAGCGCGGAATTTTGCATCATATGCACAGTGACGCAGTCGAACGTGACTCATTCGCGTATTTCACGTTGCCGAAACGCCTTACCGACAGAATTAAGCGCCAGCAGGCCAGCTAGCCCCTCCAAGACTGCTCCGACACGATTCGACAGATGCAAGCCTACTTGGGCATTACAATATAAAGAACGCGACGCGCTACACGGCGTTGGCACCGATCGGTTAAAGGGGATCTGGACGGATTGACCGGAGGATCCAGTGACTGAAGTCCAGCCGACTAATGAAGCGGTCGCGCGTTGAACGGGGATTTAGTAGGCTCCTTTGTGTCGGGGTGCAGTCACGTCGTGGCGAATGCTATGGAAGCAGGCACTGGCCAAGCGAAAACCAGGGTCTTTATCTCCTATTCCCGCAAGGACCTTGCGTTCGCCGATGGGCTCGAAGTGGCGCTCAAGGCTCGCGGCTTCGAGGTTTTGATAGACCGTCAAGAGATTTACGCTTTTGAGGATTGGTGGAAGCGTATCGAGTCGCTGATCGGCCGCGCCGACACCGTGGTGTTCGCGCTGTCGCCTGACGCAGCAAAATCTGATGTAGCGCTGAAGGAGGTTGCGTACGCGGCCTCGCTGAACAAACGATTTGCGCCGATCGTGTGCCGGCAGGTGCAGGACAGCGCAGTACCCGCTCTTCTGCGGCCTCTGAACTTTATCTTCTTCGATGATCAGAGCCGGTTCGACGCGAGCGCCGATCAGTTGGCTGAAGCTCTACGTACTGATATCGGCTGGGTTAGGCAGCACACCGAATACGGCGAAGCAGAACGGCGATGGTCGACAGCTGGGCGCCCGCGTGGGCTGCTGTTGCAATCGCCTACTCTGGAAGTCGCTGAATACTGGATTGGGTCGCGGCCCGCCGGTGCGCCGGAGCCCACGCGCGAGATTAAAGAATTTGTCACCGCCAGTCGGCGAAGCGCGCGCGCCTCTCAGCGACTTCGTCGGGTGGTCGCGGCGTCAATGTTCACGCTGCTCATCGGCATTATTCTTGGTCTGGTTGGATGGATCAATCAGACGTACATCGCGGATCAATGGCGCTGGTATACCGTTACGTTGCCGTACGCGAGGTCGCAGGTTTGGGCTCATATCCTTACTGCCGCGCAAGAGCAGGCGCTCAAGCCGGGCGATTCCTTCAAGGAGTGCGCGCAGGACTGCCCAGAAATGGTTATCGTTCCGGCGGGGTCGTACAGGATGGGAGGCTCTCTCGCGGTCGAACAACCACAACATACAGTGATCATCGCCAAGCCCTTTGCTGTATCTGACTTTCGCCGACTGGGACGCGTGCGTGTCCGGCGGCGGCTGCAATGGCTACAAGCCAGACGACAAAGGTTGGGGCCGTGGAAAGCAGCCAGCGATGAACGTCAATTGGACGATGCACAACAATACATTAAGTGGCTGTCGACAGTGACCGGAAAGGCCTATCGACTCCTATCCGAAGCCGAATATGAATATGCTGCACGCGCCGGAACGACGACTGCCTATCCATGGGGCGACGATATCAAGTTCAACGGCACGGTGATGGCCAACTGCAGCGAGTGCGCCAGCCGTTGGCAACTTTTGCCAGCGCCTGTCGGCTCCTTTGCGCAGAACCGTTTCGGGCTCTACGATATGGTCGGCAACGTCCTGGAGTGGGTCGAGGATTGCGGCCATGTAACTTACAACGGCGCACCGACAGATGGTGCCGCGTGGATCACCGGCAGCGACTGCAGAGAGCGTGTGGCTCGCGGAGGCTCCTTTGTCATGCCCGCAAAAGATGTTCGTTCCTCGTACAGACTGAGGTTTACCACCGAATACCGCTACCTCGATTTCGGCTTCCGAGTGGCAAGGACGCTTCTCGCGCCTTGAGAGATTTAGAATGCTAGGGCAAATCCCCTACTTCCGCTAAGGGCAAATCGCGACCGACATGGTCCCGGATGGTATGTCTGGCTCGACCAGGAGCGGACATCGTAAAAGAAGTCGGGGTGCGCGACAGCCCGCCGCATGTCGCGGACCATCAGCGGGAGGGATACGTTCCTGCGCTCACTTCACAACGCTTCGGGCCGTTGCAGCAGAGCATTGAACACCATCGGCGGAACGCGCAGACCCGCGTCATCTTCATAGAGCTGGCGCAGTTCGTCTAGATTGGCGTCGGGATCGAACGCGAGCGCGGCAAGTCGGTCGAAATAGGCGTGCTGGCTGCCATCGAGCGTTGCGCCCGGCCGCGGCATGGCGCCCCAGACGTCCCAGGGTAGTGTCTCGACCTTATTGAGCGCGGCGAGATCGCGGATCACGTTCGCCGCCATGAACCATTCGCCATAGAGCCCCGCGAAGGAGATTCCGAACATCTGCGGGTCCGCCTCGCCGCGACGATATCGCCACCAAGCGTCGGCCGCCGTCAGGAACTGCTCGCGCGGAACGTCGCACGTGTCGAAAGAGAGTCCGATCTTCTCGCACCAGACCGCATCGAGCTGCGCGTCGGCCAGCGCCCAGCACCGCCGGTCGGCGTCCCAATATTCGCATACCCAATGATCCTCGAACTTTGGCGGGTTGAAATAGGCGCCGAAACCGCAACGCGATCGTGCCGGAACACCGTTCGCTCTCAACATGCTGACGAGCGCCAGAGTGAATGAGTTGCAGCGTCCGGCGATGCGCTTGTCGGGTGGGCGCGCGACGCTCAGCGGGCGATCCTCAAGTGCCATCATGCGATCGAGCCGCTTCTCCATGGAACGGATGTGAATCTCCCTCCGGCGCACCTCGCTCAAATCGCAGTCATAAAAGTCTTTTGCGACCACATCGTAGATCCCGAGGCCGTGAATGATGCGCGCCAAGGAGCGCACGTCGTTCTGCAATCCCTCGAACAAGGCGTGGTGGTTGCCGGGATCACTCGTCGCGCTTTGCTGCGCGTAGTAGTCTGCGGACGTCTTACCGATTGGGCGACCTTCTGTCGTTGCGGTCATGGTTGCTTCTCGTTCGTCCCTTGTTTAGACAATGCAGATTGCGTTCACTTTTGTACCGGCGCATATCACCGGGCGGCAAACCCCGCGGCGCCCACTACTTCGGCCGGCATTGGGCGCATGAGGGAGCATGAGGAAATTTTATCTCTAAATATTGTGATTTCGCGTCAGACTGCCGCACGGCGGCGTTGCCAGTAGCCGGTGAAATCTACGCTCGGCTTTTGCTTCATCGCCAGCCCGCTCAAGCGGTTCACCTGTTCGCCGTTCGACAGGCGACGGTTATCGCCTCTTGCGCGCCGATTTGTTTAAGTGAGCATCCGATCGTCACCCGCCACAGACATGTCGGTAGGAAACGGCAAGGCGACCGGCCGCATCCTCCCGTGCAACACTCGCGGCCGCCCTAACCTTGCAAGGCTGGGGACCGAGTATTGGCTCGTGCCGATCGAGTCACGTTACAAAAGTGTCGTTGATGACGCAGCGCCGCATGGGATAGATCATCACCAAATATTGTTTCAACGGAAGGATGACTAATGAGAACCAAGGGAGGGGGTAATCCGATCGACCTTTTGGTCGGTTCGCGGATCAGGAAGTTTCGCAAAGGTCGCGGCATGAGCCAGGCTCAGCTTGGTGAAAAGCTCGGCGTCACATTCCAGCAAGTCCAGAAATACGAGAACGGCAAGAATCGCGTGGGCGCCAGCCGGCTACAAATGATCTCGACCGCTCTCGACGTCCCAGTCGGGCACTTGTTTACTGATGGTGCTGCAACGAGTCGAACGTCGGCAAAACCACTGGCATTCGATCCACAGGCGCTACGGCTTGCGGAGGCATTTACCCGGCTCAACGACAAAGAATTGCGCAACTCGATTCTTGATATGGTTGAGGCCATGGCGAGAAAATCGCCTCCTATCTGATATGGCCGCCTTGCAGGTGTTGACCGCCGAAAACGTGGTCGTGCTCCGAAGGATTTAACGCCGAGTATAGGCAACGCGATTGGCGGCTTCACCGGCCGCGGATCAGGCTGACGATCAGGCAGCGGACGCGGGTGCTCGAGTACGCCCTCAGCTAGGCCGACCCGGGTAGATCACGACTAGCGTCGACATTTACGCCATCCCATTTTTGGGCGACTTTGAGCCAAGCGGCCGCCATTTGTAGAAAGATCGCGCGCTCGCGTTCGGTCTTCGCGCTCTCCGCCCAGCCGAAATGCTCGTCCGCGTTCTTGTAGAATTCTTCGGCCGATAACATCTCGACTGCTCCAAAAAAGCGGCGCCGTCCGCCCGCCCAGCGGCGCGTTCGTTTCGAAGATTTGGGAAGACGCAACACGGAGGCTGCGCCATGCGAAACCCTATTCTACCACTGTAACAACGGCACGACAGGATAGTTTCGAGGCGGCGCCGCCAAAGGCTGCCCTTTCCTTGCCGTCTTCGGTACGGACCATAATTGCCTGTCCGTGGGGGACGGGACGGCGGAGTGCGGGGCGGGCGCCGAGGATGGCGGACACGTCCCGCACTCGCGCTGTGTTTTCTGAGTTAGGGGCGTTCCATGTCAGAAGCGATTGAGGGTTTTGTTGGCCCGGCGAGGCGCAAGGTAGCGATCCGACGCGACCAAGAGGATTACATTATTGTGCTGCAACCGGAAGATCTGGTCTCTTCCAATCCCAGTGCAGCTGCACTTCGCAAGGCCTGTAATTTTCTACGCTGGGAGGTTGTCAGCGATACCGTTCCCGAAACGAATGACCCGGCGTCTTGGTAACATCGCAACAGCGAAAAAGCGTTTGGCTGGAACTCACTTCTAACGTCGCCGATGTCCTTGTTCGCATAAACAGCGGCACCGGCGGGTTGCCGTCCGCCGAGGCCCGTGCGCTAGAGCCCGCTTGCCGACGGGATCGGAAACGGAGCCTGGCCACTTGAGGCTAAAACTAGCCGCGGAGCCGGGTTCCGGCTGGGCCTGCGGCGAAGTTGGCAACGGATCAGTTCAAGGGTTCTGATGGGATTGCCCGCCGGCAGCCAGCCCCATTTCATGCGCCAATCGCGCGAGCTCGACCGCGCGGTTTGCCGGCAAAGGGTAGGCTGAGAACGGATTGTCTCGCCGCGGTCCGACTATCCGTCTCCCGATCGCGAGCATCGTTCGCCCCATGGCGCTGTTCGCCATATCTTCGGAACCCGCGTCGTCCACGAGCGCGATTTTGCCCAGCAAGCCAGCGACCACGTCGGGCCGGCCAGTGAGGCGGGCGCCGTATTCATCGGCAGCATATTCGTCGGCACGGGCAATCGCCAGTTGCAATAGAACGGCGGCGGGTGGCGTGACGAACATCAGCAGCAGCGAAATGCCGATTCCGAGGCCGAAAAATATACCGAACGGCGGTAGCAACGAGACGGCGGCTCCGAGCACCGCAGCCGTCGTCTTGATCACGGCGGAGCGACGGAGTACATGGCCCAACTCGTGAGCAACTACCCCAGCGAGCTCGTCGCGTGAGAGCGCATGCAGAAGTCCCGTGGTGACGCAGATCGCGGCATGCCGCCGGCCGCGGCCAGCGGCGAGTGCGTTGGCTTTCGTCGGGCTCTCGATGACATAGAGGTTCGGCACCGGTATTCCCGCGCGCCGCGCTAAATCGCGCAGGGTGGCAACTAGCTCCGGCGCCTCATGCTCTTGGACTCTGCGACCACCGCGCCTCTGTGGCGCGAACTTGTCGTCGTTCCAGAGGTAGAGGAGCTTGGTCGCCGCCGTGCTGACAAGGCCGAGGATGAGGCCGAGCACAGCACCTAGCAGATAGCCTGCCGCAAGCAACAAAACCATCGTCATAATCGCAGTAGCGACGGTTTTCATGGGCCTCGTAGCCAAAGTGTCGAGACGCTGAGCGTAGCAGGCAATGAATTTGGGCGAAAAACCTAGCGCAGCAATTCCAGACCCCAAGTCGTGGGCTGAAGGTCCCGCCTTCACGGGTAGGTCCGGCAAGCGGTTTCGACAGCTCAACGGAAGCGACCAACGCTGACGCGAACTGCCCATTGGCCGATCTTTGAAAAGTCAGTGCTGCGAAGCCCGCATGAGCCACAGCAAAGCCGACGTTGCACCTCGTCGCGCCAACCACTGAAAATCGATAAGGCAACAACCTCGATAGGGCGAAGGAGCTTTTTGCGGCCATCAAAGCACCGGCCGCGGATCAGGCTGACCTCAGCTAGGCCGACCCGGGGAAATCACGACTAGCGTCGACATTTACGCTATCCCATTTCTGGGCGACCTCGAGCCAAGCGGCCGCCATTTGTAGAAAGATCGTGCGCTCGCGTTCGGTCTTCGCGCTTTCCGCCCAGCCGAAATGCTCGTCTGCGTTCTTGTAGAATTCTTCGGCCGATAACACGTCGATTGCTCCAAAAACGCGTCGCGCCCGACCAGCGTCGCGTTCGTTTCCAAGATTTGGGAAGACGCAGCACCGAGGCTGCGCCATGCGAAAGCCTATTCTACGACTGTAACAATCGCGCGACAGGATAGTTTCGAGGCGGCCCGCGCCACATGCCGGCCCTTTCCTCGCCATCTTCAGTATGGAACAATGTTCCCCTGCCCAGGGGGACGGGACGGCGGAGTGCGGGGCGGGCGCCGAGGGATGGCGGACACGCCCCGCACTCGCGCTGTGTCAGAGTTGGGGGCGTTCCATGTCAGTAGCGATTAGGGGTTTTGATGGCCCGTCTAGGCGAAAGGTAGCGATCCGACGCGACGCGGAGGACTACGTTATTGTGCTGCAGCCGGAAGACCTAGTCCTCTTTCGAAATCCCAATGCAACTGCACTTCGCAAGGCCTGTAATTTTCTTCGCTGGGAGGTTGTCAGCGATACCGTTCCAGAAGCGAATGACCCGGCGTCTTGGTAACATCGCAACAGCGAAACAGCGTTTGGCTGGAGCTCGCTTCTAAACGTCGCCAGTGTCCTTGTTCGCCTAAACAGCGGCCCCGGCGGGTTGCCGTCCGCCGAGGCCCCGTGCGCTAGAGCCCGCTTGCCGAACGGGATCGGAGAACGAGCCCTGGCCACTCAGAGCTAAAACTCGCCGCGGATCCCGGTTCCACCCGCCGACGGCAGGCCGCCAGCTCGCATCGCGACATTCAAGATATGACCCGGTACACAGCGCTCGCCATGCCGGGTAAGAATCGGGCGGGGGCATTTGTAGCGAACGCGGGTTTGATCCGTTCCGGCTTTGTAGACCCAAGGTCAGTGTGCCGAGGCCCACACGGTCAGGCGCATCTCATGGCTGCAGGAGCTGCAATGGTAGACACGCACGGCCGCATCCGTTTCCTCGGGAAGCCGCTCTATACTGGCGACTTTCATCTCCTCTCCGCATCGGCAGGGAGGACCTTCGGTACAGCCGGGCTCAAGAAATCGCTCAAATGCTGACATGGCGATGCCCCAGTGGAACTTCGGAACAATACTCTTCATGCTGCAATGCACAGGGCGGGGTCCTACGTTCTGCGATCAGCGATCGTGTCGACACCACTAACTCGCGCGCTCGCGGACCCCTTTCACCCGGTGGAACACTCTTGGTTCTGCTTTCGGGTTCTTGCTTCTTGATGTTCTTCCTGCCTTCACGGTGCGCGCACGTTGTCCAGAGGTCTTCTCTCCGTTGAACTCACTTGCAGCTCTGCTGGTAGTGCGATCGGTCATCGGGCTGGGTGGTCTTAAGCGAAGAGCTTTTGGCATCGGATGCAAGCGAAAGTCGCCCGGATAAAACCCGCCACCGCGGTCGAACGAAATGATTTCTGCTTTGAGGGACGGCGGTGTTGCGTAACGAAGCCACCGGTCCCCAAATCGCAAATAGGTGCAGGCAAGGTGAACCCGGCTTTCATTGCAGGCGGTGTCTCGCTTCAGCGCTAACGCTGCTGCACATTTGGCAGGGTCCTTCTTCGATCCGCGTTCACAGTCCGCCTTCGTAATGTGGACCGTCACTGGCTCGTCGGCATCTACCACCTGCAACCCTTCAATAGTCCTCATCGCCGCTCCTCCTGTTGGATCAGCAGTTCCAATGTCGCAAACTCAGGAAAATCTCCCGCGGCCGCCTGAGGCTGTGCAGGCCAATTAGACGCCGGATTAAAATCCGCAGCGCGTCGACAATCTATCTTTGGTCCTGCGAGTTGTCGTTCGCAGGCATGACGTACGGGATGTCGTTGATATTTACCGCCCCTGTCTCTGCGTGAGGTTCGGCAAAATCGTCCTGCCTGGAATTAAGATAATAGGATCGGCTGGCGGCCATCGCTGGACCCTCACGTAACACGTCCGACCCGGATCAATCTTCCACGAAGCCAAGAGCTTTTGGAAGGCGATTTATTGGGCAAACGAGACCGCCAACTGAGCATCGTCGTGCATTTTCCTGCGGCGGTTTAACTCAATGCGGCAAGTCGGATTGCCGTTGGAGCATTGTTCAAAGAAGGCCTAATATATGAACAGTGCGGATCGAGGGGAGCATGTCAGTCATGGCAAAACTGAAGCTGCGGTTGGTCGCGCCAATAACTGTAAATCGAACAGTTGCCCCGCGCCGGCCGAAAAACGCCGAGCTGCGGACCAGGGAGCATTTGACCGACGGTGAGGTGGAGAAGCTGATCAAGGCGGCCGGCGACAACCGCCACGGCCACCGCGATGCCCTGATGGTGCTCATGGCCTACCGGCACGGCCTGCGGGCGGCCGAAGTCGCGGATCTGCGGTGGGAGCAGATCGACTTCAAAACGGCATCCCTGCACGTCCGCAGGGTCAAGAACGGCACGCCAAGCACACACCCGCTGACCGGCCGCGAGCTGCGCGAGCTGCGTCGGCATCAGAGGGAAAGCGCCAAGTCGCCCTTCGTCTTCGTTTCGGAGCGCGGTGCGCCGTTATCGGCGCCGGGATTCAGCCGCATGATCGAGCGAGCGGCGGCGGCGGCCAAGCTCGGCATCAAGGCGCATGCTCACATGCTGCGCCACGCTTGCGGCTTTAAGCTGGCGAACGACGGGGTCGATACTCGGTCACTCCAGGCTTACCTGGGGCATCGCAATATCCAGAATACCACACGTTATACGGCGCTGGCGCCGGATCGGTTCAAGGGATTTTGGCGGGACTAGGCAGCAGGTTTTGCGGAGCTGGGGTCAGGCGCGGGGGCACGGGTCGGACCGGGATTTTGCCCCCGCATGAACCTTTCTCCGACAACGGCGACCTATGGGTATTGGAATTCAAACTCAGACCCAAACCCAAACTCGGAGAACGACCATGTCACGCAAAGTCCTCTTCACTCTCGCAACTGCGGCCACGATCGCAGCTGCTGCCATCCTTGCCTCCAGCGCGGCTGATGCCCGCGGCGGCGGGTTCGGCGGTGGCGGTTTCGGTGGCGGCCATTTCGGCGGCGGCGGCTTCAGCCGCGGCGGTGGCTTCGGCGGCGGCTTTGCCCGCGGCGGCGGCTTCGGCGGCGGCCATTTCGCTGGCGCCCGCTTCAACGGCAACCACTTCACCGGGCGCAACTTTGCCCGCTTCAATCCACGCCGCGGTCCGCATTTGCCTCCCCATTGGAACCACTGGCATCATCATCACTGGTTTGGCGCGATGGCCGCTGGTTCATCCTCGAGACGGCGGCGTCGACGGGTTGTCGACGCGGCTATGTGGCTCCGGTTGCCACGCCTGGCCCGTGCACCTGCCTGACCAAGACCTACACGCAGGACGGCCTCGTGGTGTTCGCGGACGTCTGCACCAAGGAAGCGGCCAGCGCGCGGGTCGGCGGTACCGAAGTGACGCCTCCGGCCAAGTCCTCGGAAGCGACCCCGCCGGCTCCTCCGGCGAATGTCGCCGACGCCTCGCAGGCGCCGACCACGAACAACTACGCCGGCAAGACCTACCAGGACTTCCTGGCGGCCAACGGTCTGACGCAGAAGAACTAAAGACGCCGGCCTAGCCGAACTGAAACAGCCGCCTGCGAAAACACCGCAGGCGGCCCTTTATTTGCTGCAGTGCCCATCACGCGCAAGCTGCCGGACCTACTTCGGCGGCTGCCGGATCGAAACACATTTCTTTTAAGCCGTTTGAACCGCTTACCGCCGAATTGCGACAGACCTGTAGAGCAAGCCAATGGAGGGTGCCATGAAAAGCGGTTCGAGCGGTCTGCAACAGCACAAGTACTTTCTCGTGCAAATCGACGGGCGGACGAAATCAGGGCATCGGCGCTTCATCGACGCGTTGCGCGCGGGCCTGCAGTTGAGAGATCAGTTCCCGCAGCACGACATCAAGGTGCGGGCGACTGACGGGGCGGTCCAGCGGACTGTGTTGCACTAAGGCGCCCGTGCAGCGCACGCCAAACCGGGGGCGGCAGATGAAAGTTGAAAATTGCCGATTTGGTCTGCATAGGCCGAACCTATACAGGCCGGCCATAGTGGCAACGCACCTGACCTATTGTCGAACCGTTAACCGTTAGCGGCGTGTACTTCGAGGGAAGCGGCCGGGGCATTTTTGGCGGAGATACCAATATTCCGCCCGTCCCTCGGATCGTCGCTATGGCTGCAGATGAACCGCTGAAGGCGCTCTGTCACAAGTGCCGCGCCGAGATGATCTACGTCACCGCACTGCCGCATCCGCGCTCCCCTAAAAAAATGATGCGGACCACGTTCGTCTGCCGCGCCTGCAACCAAACCCACAGCTATTCACTCTCAATACCAATGGCGGAAGCCTACGCTGCCGCCTGCACACCACACCCAAACGTGCACCATTAACTACGGCGACCGAGCCACCGCGCGACTTAAGCTTTCGGCGAGATTTGCCCGTCTAACTTCCCCCGTAGGGCGGCCCCCAATCCCAACCGCACAAGCCGCCCCTATGACTTGGCCGACGCCAGAATGGCGCGGCCATTTGGGCGACAATCACAGACTTGAAAAGTCATCACGCCAATCGATGCAACACAGTCGGCATTTTTAGCTGTGCTGTTTCGCGTGTTGCCTCGCGGCATTGTTCTGGTGCTCGGCGGCTTCGAGGTAATGACCGAATGCGATCCGGGCATGATGCGCGGCCTTTTCATGATTTCCCGCTTTGTGATGCTTGGCGGCCTCGCGATGATGTTTGGCGGCTTGGTCATAGTGTTGCGCCGCTTGTTCGTGATGCTCGTGAAATCTTGTGCTCTGCCATTCTGATCTCCCGGACTTTCCCGTTTCAGCTCGCTTCATAGGAGGCAAACGCTCAAATGCGCACTAATTTTCTTGAGACAATGCGCGAGGATTCGATAAACAAGCTTTAGTGGAAGTTGGCGAGCCGAGCGCATGCCCGGCAGCGGACGCGGGTCTTAAGCAATGGATCATCACCAAATATCGTCTCAACGCGAGGATGTGACTGAATGAGAACCAAGGGAGGGGGTAATCCAATCGACCTTTTGGTCGGTTCGCGGATCAGGATGTTTCGCAAAGGTCGCAAGCATGAGCCAGGCTCAGCTTGGTAAAAAGCTCGGCGTCACATTCCAGCAAGTCCAGAAATACGAGAACGGCAAGAATCGCGTGGGCGCCAGCCGGCTACAAATGATCTCGACCGCTCTCGACGTCCCAGTCGGGCAGCTTTTTTGCTGATGGTGCTGGAACGAATCGAACGTCGGCAAAACCACTGGCATTCGATCCACAGGCGCTACGGCTTGCTGAAGCATTTATCCGGCTCAACGATAGAGCGTTGCGCAACTCGATTCTTGATATGGTTGAGGCCATGGCGAGAAAATCGCCTCGTATCTGATATGGCCGCCTTGCAGGCGTTGAGCGCCGACAACGTGGTCGTGCTCCGGAGGATTGGCGCCGGCGCGCGCATTGGGATGCTTATCGTCGCCCCGTTACCGGTGCCTTCCCCCCGCCTCATTTATCTGCTAAACGCTGGAATGCTGTCTAGCCCCCCCATCCTCCTCCCCCCCCTCTCCCCTCCCCTGCGGGAAATCAAATCCATGGCCGCGGCTGAGTCAGAGCGTTGTATCGCCCATCGACGTAATACTCGGCGCAGTTGGCTGCCAATGGCAGCCAATGGTGTCTCTGGCTTTTGCGAGCCTTTCCTGTATGGCAGCGGCAAGCTCATGCAGCTCCGCGGCGCGGCTATACCGAGGCCATTGTCGTAGTCGCCGCGCGCGCCTCCTGTGCTGTTCCGGCGTCAACAAGTATTTGCTCATTTCCATCCCCCTAGTCATTTTGTGTTCTTGACTTGGAAAAAAGCCAAAGCACCGTTGCTTCACTATGACGCAAACTCATTTGCTGAGCAACGAGGTGATGCGCGCAATGGCAGACGGGCCACGCAATCGCGTCGCGGACTGCCGCCGCGCTGATCCTGCCGCCGCGTTGCTACAAAAAATTGCAAAGCCGCTGGAACTAAGTACGCAAGGATTGAGTTGTTTGAGCGGTACGGGGGAATTCAACGCATCAACATTGTATAATCGCCGCGCGTGTCGCGAGGCGATGAGAGTTTAAGTTGTGGCCGGGCCACGCCCCCAAGCTCCCAAGGCCGCAAGGCGCTCTGGCCACACAGGGCCTCGGCGCGGTGTTGTGTCGCCGAGGCCCGCCTTTTTTGCACCCTTTTGGCCAAGTTGAAACAGCGCTTTGTACGAACGTGGCGTTCGGTAAAAAGCTGTTGCCGATTTAGCACAAACATGAAGAGGGCGGCCGAAGCCGGTCCCGGCCGAAGTCTGATTGCCCGAGGTCCACCGACGACGTATCGTCGGTGTTACAGCACCGCGGGGGCGTGCCATGGCTATGAGGAGCAAAGCGGCGCACATTGCGTCCGCGAGTAAGCCGTTTTTTAAATGTCCGCATTGCAGCGCGCTCTACCACATCATCAAGGTTGAGGGTGGCCCAGAATCCGATGATCGTCAGATAACGTGCCGTACCTGCGGCGGTCCGTTGCGGGGCCGCGAGGGGAAATTCGTCTTCAAGTATTTTCTGCTGCGGCATGTAGGCCGCCACCAGAAATGGACGCGGGTCGCGCCGCCCCATTGACCGCTTGCTACCTGAGACGTCCCGACACACAAAAGGCAAAGACCCCAGCGAGGTGCTGCCTTCGCTGGGGTCTTGTACGCAACGCATACCGCACGCACGGGCGCCTGGGGGCTTTGGGAGCTTGAGGCGCCCGGCATTTGTTGACTTTGAGATGCATCGCTTTCGGAATTTGTATCAAATAGCTCACTCTGAATAGACGGTGGATAAGTGGAATAACTCCACCGTTGGCGGGACCAAACAACCCGAAACGGAAGGCATCGCATGTCGGCCGAAGCGACCAGCCCCGCCGCCTTACCGTCGCCTGGGCATTTCGTCGTCGAGCGAATTTTGCATCCGGGCTCCGTACGTAACGTTAATCCTCGATCGCGATGGAGCCGTGGCACGATGCATGCTTCTCGTATCGTGGGGCGGGACGAGGGGTCCACTTAGCCAGCCCCGCAGTCTCGCGTCGGGCCCCAGGCGCGCGTTTGGCCTCCGCGCTTGGGGTTCCTAAAAGAAAAAGCTCCGGCTGGGCGAACCTAACCGAAGCTTGAGTTGCTCGCTTTAGAAGGGGGTCGTCAAACCCACCTAAAGCAACGGCAGTGTAGCCTGTCAGACACGGGCCCGAAATCCCAAACTAAGGCTTATGCACAGCGAGAACAAAATCGAACCCGGAATGAAGGTAGCGGTTCGTCGCGGCATTCTGGAACATATCGGCGTCGTTGTTCGTCTTGAAGACGAGCACGTCGTCGTGTGCTGGACCCAATCAAGGAATGGCCCGACGAACTAGAGTATCGCGCGCACCGGGACGACGTGAGGCCCTTAGAGGGCTGGGTCTAGGAGGCAGCTATGACCAAGTACCAGAATCGCTGCGACGACCATCTGCCTCTGCAAGCCAACATCATCTGCCTTCTGTTATTTATCGTCGGCGTCGCAATGATCCTTCAGCACCCGGCGTGGTTTCGGTAGAGGTCTCGGTTTTCCATAGACTACACATTGTTGTCACACTGTATGTAACAGTGGAGACGCGGGGCGGGAGACGACCATCTGCCGTCCCCTCACTTGTACTTAAGTCCCGGTGGGCGACCCCCTGCCGGGGCTCATTTCTGTCGCAAAGCCGTCATCGGAAGTTGGCAATAAATTCATGGGCGCGACTGTCAGCGCGCCCGTTTCGGCACAGAGACCCGGCATGGCTCCCACCTGCCGGGGTCATCCTTTTCAAGGTCGCCCTACCAACCAATTCAGGAAGGCGTCTAGCTTGTCGGGATTCCACAAAACGTAACTGACGCCGGCTATGAGGACCAACAATATGAGCGCATCGCGCACATAGCCTACAACTTCGCGAGACAGGCCGAATATGGCTCACACCTCCGGAAAGCTACCTCAGTTGGCGGCCTAGTTGCGTGACTAGCTCTAGCTGTCGCTCTCGCCGCCGAGTTCTTCGACGAGACGCACAAGGTAATGTTTCAGCTTAGCGTCACCGATCTGCGTGAACGCCTCAATCAGTTTTAACCCGCCGGAGTAGGCGAGAAAATCCAAGACATATGCGGGCGACGGAGCCTCTCCGCCGCTGCCGGCACTCTGCGGACACCCGTCGAAGAAGAACGGCACCGGGACCTGCAAAATGTTGGAGAGCGCCTGTAGTCGGCTTGCGCTGACGCGGTTCGTGCCTTTCTCATATTTCTGCACTTGCTGGAAGGTTATGCCGAGTTTGTGCCCGAGTTTTTTCTGACTCATGCGCAGCATCTGCCGGCGCAACCGCACCCGGCTTCCAACATATCTATCGACCGGATCGGAGACTTTCGTGGACATCGACCTCGCCCCCAAAGCGCGGCACATGTCTTGTATCTCGTCATGGCTAAGGTGTTCAATATTGAGTGGTCCATTTTGAACAGACTAACCTCGACAATGCGCGGCAGGATTTGGCGTTCTGACCGTCTAAGCAAAACGACCGCGCGCAAAGGGTTTCCGGTGGAGTACAGGGGAATCAGATACACGGTCCGCGCTCGGATCGAGCGAAACGAATGGACCGTCTCCATTCATCCCGCAGGCATCGAAGGCGCGCAAAGAGTCGTCACTGGCCCCCGTGAGCGAACGGACTTGTTAGCTCGATCTATGATTGACAGGTGGTAGGAACGCGCGCCGCGAGCGCAGCGAGGAGCAGTGAACTTATATAACAGGGAAGCCCGGCGCATCGCGGCCAATATCGAGTCCGTGCGACAGGGGCGCGACAAAAGTGGGTCAGATGACCAAGCAGATTGACCATACGGCTAAACTTCATAGGGCACAAGAGAGATTTGCCGAGATGGCGAAAAGCCTTGTCGAGATGATCATGGAGCAAGACGAGCGACGTCAAGCACCGTTGCTCGCATCGATCCTGATAACTTTGGGTGACGAATATCTCCTTCGTCACGCTCTCGTTCCAACAGGACGCCGCCGATAATTGGGCAGTGCGCCTGACGCTTATCCCTCCATCTACTCGAACACCTGCACCACGAGCGAAGCCGAGATCACGCCGCCGGCGGCGATGACGCCGGCAACGGCGCGCCGCAGCCGCGCCCGGGCGCGTTCATAGGTCATAAAGCCCCGGCCTCGTGCGCTCGCGGCCTCGCGCCGGCGCCGGTACTCGGCATTGAAGAACTTCATGGTGCCGCACCGTTGCGCCTCAGCGAGCGCGGCGTCGAAGCGTGCGACCGATGCGCCGGCGCGTAGTATCGCGACGTGGTGCATGGTGACGGTCACGCCAAGCTCGCGGGCCGCGGCAGGGATATCGCCGCCGTCTTTGCGAGCATGACGGAACAGGCGGCCTGCCTCCTTCGCCTGACCCCACCATGCCGAGGATGCGCCAGTGGGATTGCGGGTGACGACAAGGCGGCCGTCGCGGGTGACGGCGATCGCGGTGAGATCGAACGCGGCGACGTAATCGGATACGCCGCGCGGAAGCGTGGGGATGGTTGCCATTAGCGGCGCCCTCGATTAGATCGAATGCGCCGACGAGGCTTTCTTCTGGCCCGGATTTCCGTGCGAGGAGTCCGGGCTTTTTCTTTACCTGAAGACGACAGCGAGCGCGAGCGAGCGATGTCCGCCCGGCCCCGTCCCATGTGCGCGAAGGAGAAGCGCGGTGCGCCGGGCGCAAAAGCCGAGCTTCGTCAGTGGATTTGAGCAGCGGAAGCGATTAGGCCAACTTGCCTCAATCCCGCCGATTTCGATGCTGATCATAAAAGCTTCGCCTCGGAGACGAAATCGTGGCAGAAAATCTTCTTCGCGCCTCTTGGGCCGATCTCGATCAGGCAGATTTGAGACTGTTACTTCAGGAGCGGATCGGCCCCCCCGGTCAGTATGACGGTGACGACAACGTAATCCACCTGCCGCTCGCGGGCGAGCAATGTCGGGTTTCGCTCACCTATAAAGGCGCAAAGATTGTCGCTATCGAACCCGGGGTCGCTTTCGACCGCGAGGAATGGGACCGGATTTGTGCTGAAATCGAAGGGCCTATGAAGGGCCCGCTAAAGGTCGGGCGAGAAATTAGCTTCAACACGAAAGGCGTAGGGGGCTGGTGGCGCGGCGAACGATCGGGAGTACAAATCCTACCGGCGCCAGAAAGTGCGCCGCGCGCCAGCGAAGGCGCAGACAATCCCTTCATTCTCGAATTTCCCATCCAAGATGCCGGTGTGTGGCCCACCATCAATTATTCCGTCACCAATCAACGCCGAAGGCGAGAGCATCAGAAACTCACGCTCTTGCTCAACCTTCTTCTTGGAGGGACCACGAAGTTCCTACGTGAGCGGCCTAGGCATTTTTGGGCCAATGTTCGCTCCAGCGGCGAGTCGAAAATCGAGTGGGTGCAGGAATGGTACTTCGCAGACTTCGGACAGATCGTCATCCAAGAACTTTCGGCGCCAGTCGGTGAGAAACTTGGGCAGATTGAATCGGAAAAATACTACAAAGAGGCTACGGGCCTTGATGGGCTCGGCCTGCACGTTCCAGATGACCTCGACGAGTCGATTTGCAGATATCAGTCTCTCCCTGCAGCCCTGCGGGCCAAATTCGATCGTGCGGCCTATTGGCTGAGCATGGCGTCACGGCAGTGGGAGGATTCCATGTCCGCCTCATACGCATCGCTCGTCTCCGCAGCCGAGGCGCTGACACCGGAGGATCGCACCACGCATTCCGTTTATTGTGATAAGTGCAAGGAGAACCGTACGCACGAGGTGCCTGGCGCGACCGAAAAGTTCCGGTCGTTCTTCGAGAAATACACCCCAGACCCAGGGTTAAGGGAGCGCCGCACCAAGATGTACGGATTGCGCTCGAAGATTCTTCATGGCAGCGACCTCATGCAACTTGATCAAGGTCGCGCCATCGGCTGGGACCCGCCTTGGTGGAACGAGCGAGAAATGAACACAGAACTTTGGGGTCTGATGCGGACTGCGGCCCGGAATTGGCTGAAGGACCCCTCCTGAGACAGAAGGTGCGGGTTACCGGCGGTGCGAACTCATAATGCCGGATTCACGTACGCCAATTCCTCGCCGCGCTCTCGCTGCACAGCGATGCTGGCGAGGACTCTTCTGCTTCCTCCCCCGATCCGGACATGATCGCTGTCTTGCGTGCCGGCGGCGTCGACGCGACATCGAAGCATCATGGCGAACGTAGCCGATCTCGCGTCCTTCCTCACGGAGCGGCGCGAGGCTTATGCGGGGATGCCCAATCGCGAACAAGCCGAGGTGAGGCTTCCCGCCGATCTCGCCCGGCTGCGGCTCGAATGCGGCAACCACCTCGTCGAGCAGGCGTTGGCGATGGCGCGCCGGCAGCCGAGCCCGATGACGCCGCCGGCGGCGGACCCGCTCCGGTGATGGAGGGCAAAATACAGCGTTGAGCTTTTCCTTCCCGGCGCGAAAAGGCGCCGGCATCATACTAAAAATCGGCGGCAAACTTCGACTTATTCGCCGCGGCCATGGCTCGCGTGGTGATTTCATGATCGCTCAACGCGGCGTGAAAAAGCTTGGCGTTCCGAAGTGCAGCGAGCAACGAATGCGCGTCGGACATATTGCCCACCACGTTCAAGTTGAAGTGGTGATCGGCGCCAACGTAATGCGTATGCATGACGGCTAGGGAGTCCTGTAGATCGATCCAGAACTGCCGCCACTTCTCCATCGATGCCGCACCGCGCGGCTCGCCGAGCCGAACCGCTTCAAGATCAAGATGGCTGATAAATTTGTTGCGAGCTTCGACGATCAATTCGCGAAAGCCATGGATGAAATCGCTGATACCTTGGAGCTTATCGAGCCTGCCGGGCGCGCGGGAGCCAGCCCGCTTTTTTTAGCGCAGCGAGTTTATCAGATAACGCTCTCGCTCGCGATTTTTATTTGTTTGCTCGACGCATTATTTTGTTTGATCTCGTCATTGTTTGTTTGCTCGCGTCGACGGCGGCGTCATTGACAAGGAGGGCCAGGTTGGGTGGGGGCGGGGGCAAAATTCGCTCGGCTCGGCCCGCGCAGTGGGGGTTCGCAAATTGTGTGAATTTTGAAGGGTATGGCTCGGTTAATCGCCTGCATACTCGGCCACTCCGTGACCTCCATCTTTTTTGTCGGGGTTACCGAACCTGGTCTGCTGGATTTGAAAGGCCCGACGTACTTCACGAACGGATCAGTTAAATCAAGGCCCCTGAACTAAACTATAGCCGCTGATTTTTGCGGGCACTTGCTCGTTCGTGAGATCGAATAACGTTGGAACCACGTCAAATGAACTCCGTGTTCCGTAGTCGCCCGGCGCAAGGATGTCAGATTTTAGATATGCCATCCCATAAAGCCCAGTGTGGCCGCCCGGCCGCCGGAACGGCACAGGCCCAACCCGCCCCAGATCTGGATGCTCCAAGCAAAGAGGGCTTCCCCTCCAGTTCACTTTCAAATCGGCGCCCGACGCCGTGACGCTAAGCGGGTCGTGATAACCAAGCCGTTCGATGCCATCAACCACGCACTCTCCACTAAACGGGTCACGACAATCCTTGAGCATCTGGCTGATCTCGTCGCAGCGCGTTTCATATCCCTCTAGCGGGACTAATCCATTTCGCTCCCTGCCCTGAAGATTGATCCTTATTCTGCCGTCATAGAATGACGGCAGGGCGAAGGCCGGCATTTTGGACCATAGAGGCTGGTAGCGTGCGGCCGGCATCCATTCAAGGGACCTCCGTTCTGATACGGTTTCTCCTCGGAGCGCCTTTGAGATGGCTTTGCCGTTTCGGACCCGAAGCATGTGTTTCAGGGCTTCCTTCACATATCCGGGAAGGAACGCTGCCACTTTATCCCGAATGCGCCTCCGTATCGACCTCAGGTCAGGAGTGACTACATGCCAATAGTCCTCTTCGCCGAGAATTGGGACACCATCGGTGGCGCGCGTCCAAGGCTCTGGCTGGACAAAAAAAGAGCAACCAAATGCATAGCGATGTAAAAGCTCGGGCAAGAGCACCATGGCCGGAACATCGGAACGGTTCGGTCCCATACCATGCATGCTGAAGAGAAGGATCGTGGCGTCTTCAAATTCGGCAGTGAGTGTGCCGATAAGCCGATCGATAGCCTGATAAACCTTGTGAACGCCGTCGGCAGCCGCCCGTGATGAGGAATGGTTATGCAGAGGGTGCCGTTCGTCAACTCCGTGCCAAAGAGCTTCAAGCGCAGAATGAGACTCGCTGACGCCAATCAAGGCAAGATCCCAATCGGGGAAACGTTCCTTTAACAGCCACAGCGCTATTTTAGAGCGCGCGGCAACGCCCTCCGCCAGAGCATTCCCCATGGTCTGACAACGTTGCGGCGATGGCCAAGCAAAGCCATAGATCCACTGATCCGCTGGATAGACGCCATACTTCTCGTGGAGTTCGTCAAGTAGCCCCTTGGGATTCGTCGAGAGCTTGGTACCGGCATCGTGTGCGCCCCAGGCAACCACGCCGCGCACGTTGCTAGCCTTCGAAAGATCGAAATACGGAAAATCGAAGACAATCGTGTTAGCTCGCAGTTTTGAAGGAAATGGAGCAAATAACGGACCTTCCTGCCAAACCGCATAGTTTTCTTTATCGAAAGAAACCGCGGACCAACGTTCCCCATCTTCTGGCGATAGTCCGGAACTAACATGCTCCCACGCCAGCCCGGTATCTCTTGCGTGGCCATGATCTAATAAAAATCTTGCGCTTTTCTCTCGGATCCTTGCAAGCGAAGGCAACTGCCCTAACTTAATCATGGTATCGGCCAGGCTCAGCTCATATCCGTCCAGCCCGATCACAAGCACCTTTTTCATCTTGCTATCCCTCGATCGCGATTTCGAAAGGCAGATCTCAAGAATTCGGTTGGCCCAACCCATTTTAGCGGCGCAGTACTTTTTCTTCACCCCAAATTTTTGGCCGCTTAGGCCTCTCATCGCGGATACTGCCGTATCACCAATATCCCATTCCGCAACATGAGCCGCCGCTCCGGATAGTCGGCGATCGCCGCATCCATCGCCGCGTGCCCGATCGCAACATTGGCCGACGCCGGCAATCCGGTGGCCATCACCGATAGCATCGAGTACGGCATGAAGAGGGGCAGCAAGGGCTTCTACATCGCCTGCGCCCACTGCCGTAAAGAGTTCGAGAGCCTGGGCCTACGCTGTTGCTCTGCCGAATGCGAACGAGCCCACCGCGAGCGGGAAGAGAACCTGGTCATCATGGCCCAAGCCGGCATTGAGCTGACAGCCAAACGCAAGTGCGAGGGCCCCGCCTGCAACGCCATCATCTCCAAATGGCACAAGGGCCGGAAAGTGAGCCGCAACAAGCGGTTTTGCTCGCCCAGGTGCCAGCAGAGGGCAGTAGGACGTCTTTTGAGTGCGATTTCGCTCAAGAAGTGCCCGTTTTACGAGTCCTTTTTTGGAGGGCTTACCAACGGAGGGTCGGACATCCGGGGACCACGTCGCGACGGGCCAGGATCGAAATTTTGGACCGCAGAAAATGTCACGCTCAACGTGGACATTCTTGTCGTCCCCCCGACGACGAAAGGCAGGTCATAAGACCTTTGCTGCTTTGGACCGCGAGATGCCATACCGATCACGCAACGCCAAGGCTTTGTCGGCAAGGCCGAGCGTGTCGAGATCATGAGCAACGCCACGGGCGGATTCCTCGACCCCGTCACGATCTCGCGGGGAGATCTCTTCGAGCCGTGCCGCCAACCGCAAGACGGCGTCATTTTTCGTGCCGCGCTGCTCGGATCGTTCTTGCGTGACCAGCATGGGCAAGGGCGATGGCGCCGACCTTGGTGGTCTCGCCGGCGCCGATGCACACTGTCAGGTGCTCGCCAAAGCTGCGGGTTCGACCGAAACCAACTGGCATGCCTATCTAAGCACGACTGAACCGGGAGGCGTCGCAGGCGTCAACGCGCGTGACCGCATCGGAAAGGGCCCGTGGCAGAATGCTAAGGGCGTTGTTGTGGCAAAGAGCGTGGAGGATCTCCATTCAGATTACAACAACATCAACAAACAGACCGCCCTGACTGAGAAAGGCGAAATCGTCAGCGGCCGCGGCGACGCGGTCAACATGCACGACATTCTGACCGGCTCAGACCCGCAGGGGCTTTATTCTACGGCCGGTGGCGACACCACCTGCGGGAACTGGACGAAGAACAGCGACGGATCGGCCATTGTGGGCCACCATGACCGTACCGGCCTCAAAGACACCAGACACATGAACTCCTGGAACTCCTCACATGGCTCGCGCGGTTGCAGCCAGGAGGCCCTGAAAGGTACAGGAGGCGCCGGCCTGATATATTGTTTCTTGGCCAATTGAATGCGCCTCAAGCCGGTCCGCTCCTCGCACACTTCAGTCCGACGAGAGCTGAGGCACGACGTCTCAAATAGGTCAAACTCGGCACATTCGCGATGTCTGCACAATGTCGGCTTGTCCCCCAACACTAGACATATCACTGCGCCGTATTAAGGGACGCAACGGGCCACAAGCCGACTTACGTACTGCCTAGCGAAATTCCGCGGCCGAGGCGATTTAATCCCCTATGTGCCGCAATGTGCCGCCACAGGACTGGCGGCCGATGTCCGCAACCGCTAGATACGAAGATCCCCCAAAGGAAATGTCCAAAAGGAGCGGCGAATGGCAACGCGCCAAATCAAGATGCCCGTAAAGGACAATTCGGAACAAGAAGTCGAGGAAGTGTGAAATCTTGGTGCTTAGTGGCAGAGGTCAGAAACGACGACTTAGCGAGGCGGCATTGCCAGGGTGTGAATGTTAGCTTCGTTGGATGCGGTCTGAATCGGTTTGCTTTCTGGCCCAAACAAGGCGCCCCCAAGGACGATACCCCCGAGAAACGCTACAACAAGTGCCCACATCATTATGCTGTCGCTTCTTTTCAGAGCAACACGGGTAAGCTGCTTGTCTAAAAGCTCCTGATCACGCCGGTCCATCTTTTTGAACCTTTCTTGCAGAAACTGCTGATGTGTGAATTAGGACAAAGCAACAGCGTGGGCGCTCCATGCAGGCGCGTCCTGCCGCTACGCGAGAACCCAGCAATCCAACTCAGACATGAGACAGTTGTTCCTCAATTTGGCCATGCACATTTTGGCGTTTGGTTTTACGCATTTACTGAGTTGCCTAACAAAAAAGAGGAACTTTAGAGCCGCTTTCTGATTTTCCTATCACGGCCACCTAGTGGTCTGGCGTGGACAGGGGATGGTCCATGAACCTCAGCTCAATTGTGCCGCTTACGCATGGCTTTGCTTTGGCCGACGAGTGCGAATCGTCGCTGCCGGACAGCACTGACCGATGGCGTTCGCTGTTCGAGAATTCGACGTTGGGCGTTGCAATGGCGGACTCGGGATTTCGTTTCCTGATAGCAAACCCTGCATTTCTCAACATGCTCGGTTACTCGAGCGAAGAGCTTCAGCAGCTATCATTCCTTGAGATCGGTATTGATGAGGCGAGCGACGAATGCCGTGTTCCTCTCCGTGAGTTGCGTGAGGGCGCGCGTCTTCACTACGAGATCGAAACACGATACCGACGCAAAGACGGAACCTCTATTCCGGTCAACACGTTCTTTTCAACCGTTAGCGGGAGCCCGCCGAATCAGCAAACATTTCTTACGTTGACCATCGACATCACAGCGCGCCGGGCGGCCGAAGCAGCCTTACGCGCGGCTCAATCGGAGCTGGCGAGGGTTGCACGACTAACAACGGTGGGTGCGATGGCCGCGTCAATCGCGCACGAACTCAACCAGCCCCTAGCTTCGATCGTGACGAACGGTAATGCCGGCCTTCGTTGGCTGGATCGTTCGGAGCCAAATCTCGAAGAGGCTCGATTGGCGTTCGGACGCATTGTCAACGAGGGTCATCGCGCTGCACATATCATCACCAGCATTCGGGCAATGTTCAGAAAGGAGTCAGGGGAGAGGTCGGCCGTGGCGATAAATGAACTCGTCTGCGACGTTGTTTCAACTTCGCTTGGCGAGCTAAAGAGCCGTCAGGTTTCGCTCGCCCTCGAGCTTCTGGGAGACCTTCCGCCCGTCAAGGCCGACCGAGTGCAGCTTCAACAGGTGCTTGTGAATGTCCTGACGAATGCACTCAACTCCATGGCCTCCGTCATAGAACGTCCCCACGTGCTCCGTTTGCATTCCGAGCACCTCGAGGATTGGGTGCTTATTAGTGTCGAAGATTCCGGAACGGGGATCAAGCCCGAGCAAGCTGAGCGCACGTTTGACGCGTTCTACACGACCAAACCAAACGGAATTGGGTTGGGTTTGTCTATCTGTCGCTCGATAGTCGAGTCACACGGAGGCCGGTTGTCGGTCTCTCCCGCGCATCCGCACGGCTCAGTATTTCAAATCATGTTACCTGCCGCCCACTAACACGCAGCAACGGGTGCGCATTGAGGTTGGCGAGAGTCTAAAGCCTTTTAAAGTGGCCGATGGTTTCTAGCGCACTCGTGATTTGAGGAGGCAAACAATGCGAATGCCAGTTGCGCTTTGTGTTGCGGGATTATTGACCACATCGGCAATCACGCGTGCCGAAGAGCAAACTGTGACCGTGGGACCTTGGACGATTGCTACTTCCTCCAAAGCGGACAAGTTCGACAGTTGCACTATGAGCCGGTCCACAAACGATCTCGATATAACGTTTGTTCGTGCTCATGACGGCCTACTCCTTCTTCTCGATTCATCGAAATGGAAGCTCGAGCGAGGCAAAGCGTACAATGTTATTTTGGTTGCAGGTTCGCGCTCGGTGGAAGCGAAGGCCTTGGCCGAAACCAAGGGTGTAACGATCGCTCTGGCAGATCGGCCCCTCAACGAGAGAATGCGCACCGCTGATATTCTGGAGGTGAGAGGAGAAGGAGCAACATTGCGGGTGCCGCTCGACGGAAGCATGGCTGCCCTTGGGCGCTTGGAAACATGTTTTGAGAAGAATAGCCGCGCTGGAGTCGAGAGTAACCCATTCGTCGCTCCTAGCCGGAAGCCTTAGCGACACCAGCCTCGGTATGGGGGTCAAAGTGCCACCTCGCCGATTGTAGCGATGAGTCCGCATCCTGCTCGGCCAATTCACGGCTATTGTTTGGGGATATCTGGCGGACGATCCGCTTTAGGAACCATTTATCGGTTCCTTCCCTTAGCTCTCGTGTGGGGCGCAGCAGGGATTGCACTCATGACAGATCGCCGCCCTCGATCAAGCTATGAAATTGAATGGCTGCCTTACACGAGGGGCGCGATGCGCAGTGCGCACTGCGATAGGTCAAGCGCTGAGCAGCCGCTATGAAGTTCCGCAAGACTTGCCACACGAAATGCTTACGCTCTTGATGCAGGTGAACGCACCGCATGAAGAGTAAGGACAAGTCACGCTGAGTGGGCTGCCTCTTTCATCGGCAACAAGTTGCCATAGTTAGCGATTAACACACCGGCAGTTCAGTGTCTGGTTGAGGGTGGGGGTGACATAAGTCCAGGCTATCATCGCCGCCAGGCGAACATCGCTCATTTCATCTCGCAGAGACAACCTGCGATCGACAGAAGCCGCTAAAGCGCTGCTGCGGATCGCATCAGAACACACAGTTCGTGCTGATGAAGCCCAGCGCGCCTCCTGGCGAGGGCGCCCATTACGGAAGGGCGTGTTCTCATAAACCGGTTTGGTCGAAGGTCGCTTGCAATGTCTGCTATTCCACGCTTTGCGAACTCAACTCGGACCTCGCCTGAGGTCCGAGAAGGGCCATGTATGGACGGTGCCCGCGTTGCAAGAGGAATCTGACGTGTAGCGAAGCGTTCGGGTGCAGCCATGTATCCGGCCTATTGTCGCTTGGAGGATTACCTCTGTCGCGATGCAGCCGCAGTGGCCGCTGGCCCTGATGTGATCCGCTGATCGGTCCCAACCACAAACACGCGCTCAACTATCGCGTCGGCCCAAAGCGGGTTTTCCGATCGACGGTCTCGACCGTTTCGCATCAACGTCGTCATCACCCTTGCAGTTCGTGAACGCTCATACGCAACCTCATCCTTCCATCGCCAGTCCCCTTAGGCTGCTGCCACCAGTGCACGCGCCCGATACGGGCCGCCCTTGACCAGCAACGCCCAGGCGATGCGTGCCATCTTGTTGGCCAGCGCGACCGCCACGATCTTGAACGGTTTGCGGGCGAGAAGCTGCGTGAGCCAGGGATACTTCTCCGGCTTTTGCCGCGCGAGCTTCAACACCGCATGGGCTCCGACCACCAGAATGCGTCGCAAATATCGGTTTCCCTGTTTCGAGATCGGTCCGAGCTTCTGCTTGCCGCCAGTCAAATCCTGCCGTGGCACTAGCCCGATCCAGGCCGCCAAATCACGGCCCGACCGGAATGCCTTTGGGTCCGTGATCGTGGCCGCAATGGCGGTCGCGCCCACCAGACCAATCCCAGGGATGCTCCGCAGCCGCTTGCTTGCTTCGTCAAAGCGATGATGAGCAATAATCCGCTTCTCGATTGATGCGATCAGCGTCCGCATTGCCTGAAGTTCCGCCGCCAGCACGATCAGGCTCGCGTGAGCCTCTGCCGGCAAGCGCTCATCCGCACTGCCTGCAATGATCGCCAGCAGCTCCCTGAGCCCTGCTTGCCCTTGCGCCGCCGTTATGCCGAGCTCGCCCAAGTGCGCCCGCAACGCATTGATCACTTGGGTTCGTTGTCTCATCAGCAGATCGCGTGTCCGGTGCAGCATCAACTGGCTCTGCTGCTCGGCCGACTTGACCTGCACAAAACGCATGGTCGGACGTCGTACCGCCTCGCAGATCGCCTCGGCGTCAGCGGCATCGTTCTTGTTGCGCTTGACGTATGCTTTCACGTCTTTCGCCGGCATCAGACGAACCTGGTGGCCAAGCTTCGTGAGTTCACGCGCCCAATAGTGGGCTGAGGCGCAGGCCTCCATGCCGACTAGGCACGGCGGCAGCGCCTCGAAAAAGGCCAGCACCTGGCTGCGCCGAAGCTGCTTCCGAACGACGACCTTCTCGGCCGCGTCGATCCCGTGAACTTGGAACACGTTCTTGGCGATATCCAAACCGATGGTGGCAATTTGCATGTGGATCGCTCCCTGATGTAATTCGTTGGCAACGATCACCCTAGGGGAACTCGCTGCCGGGAGCGGGCACCGTCCACCACATCACAACCAAACTCATGCAGTGCAGCAAAAAGTGAGGCGGTCGGCGGATTATCAAGCTGAGGGCTGGTGTCGGCTGCTCGGTCCAAATCTTGAGCGCAGGGTCTCGCAGCCGGCTTGAAGCTCCGCCAACTTGAGGCAGTGCGCCTCGATGGTGATGTCGACACGGTCGCGGCCGATCTTGCGGACGAGCCCTTGGAATAGGTCACGGGCACGAGGGGTCAGGCGCCTTTTCAGGAACGCGGCGCGTCTTCGCTCCTGCCTCAAATTGCCCGGCAGATTCGTGTCAGAATCCCTGCAATCGGCAGCGGCTTCAGGGCAGTTAACTGGCAAATCCTTGGTAGCTTTCACGGTCAATCTCCGAATTCAGCGGCGACGGCTTTACAGCAGTCGGCGGCGTCCAGGTCGCGGTGATCCTGGTCATGATCTTCCTCGCGCGTGCGCGCGCGAGGGGGAATAAGGGCGCTCATAGGCAGGCACAAATAGGTGCCTGCTTGTCCATTGGGACAGGCATGACCATGATTCCTCGATAGCCCTTCACCCCAGGAGAATCTGATGAACGCGGAGACCCCCAAAGCGGCAGTTGAGGACTTGATTGCTAAGGTTGTCGGCGGAAAAGCGCTGGAAGCTTTCGACCGCTACTACGCCGACGACGTGACGATGCAAGAAAACGACCAGCCGCCGCGGGTTGGCAAAGCTGCCTGTCGCGCTTTCGAGGTGGACTTTCTGTCTAAGATCAAGGCGGTGCGGATCTACGTTTGCGACGGCTTCGTAATTTCCGATAACAAGGCGTTCATTGTTTATCGCATCGACGCGGATCATGCCGACTGGGGCACTCTCAAGATGAGCGAGGTTGCCATTCAGGAGTGGTCGAACGGTAAGGTGGTGCGCGAGAAGTTCGTCTATTGATCCGCTGATCAGCGTAGGCTCGCGTCGGCCGGCCCATCGTCAGAGCGACGGACATCCGCAGGGCCTCTGCTCGACGTTCGAGCGCGCTGGCGATGGTGCGCTTGGTGACTTGATGGCTCGGCGAGCCCTCGGCGGTCGCACGACGTGCGAGTCTTGCCCTTCGATTGATGTGTGCGAGTGGCAGCGAAAAGGTCTTCTACACGCTGGGCAAGAGTTTTCATGGTCATGGACGCGCGGCGGCGACGCGGCCGGGAGTGTCACGGTCCAAGTCGAAGACGCCGCCTTTGTCCTGAGTTACCGGTCCTGCCGTCCGGGCTCTAGCGAGTGGAAATCCATTCAGCAACGGGTGCCGATCAGATTGACGGCTTGCCACTTCGGTGGTGTACGCCCTTGGTTCGTCTGTCCGGCCTATTGCAATGGCCGTTACTGCGGGCGCCGGGCCGCCATCCTTTATTGTGCTGGTGGACTATTTGCCTGTCGGCGGTGCTATGGCTTGTCCTATGCGAGCCAACAGCAGACGGCGCTGGATCGCCGCTTGGAGCAGGCGCGAAAGATCAGGATGAGACTAGGCGGCGGCGTCGACCTGCTTGAGCCGCCCCCAGGAAAGCCAAAGAGAATGCATAGACGAACCTTCCTGCGGCTTCGGGCTCGAGCGGAAGCGGCGATGTTCGGTAGATGAAGTTAGTACGGTGTGACTTTTACACGATCCTTATTGCGAACTGTGTCAATCAGTGCCACGCGGCGCGATGCAATGTGTCAAACAGTGCCGACGTCGACCAGTGCCAAATCTGGGACCGGATGAACTGCTGGAACTTCATCGAGTCTCGCACGAAGAATAAAGGCGTGTTGTTCCCGACTATGTCGCAGTTGCCTTGACTGGTTGATGCATTGGCGGAACCGCGCTACTCCGCTATCTGCTCGCCCGATCCGCCGAACTCAGTGGGAAAATCTTTCAGTTTCGGCAGTCCGTCGGGCATCGGCAGAACGGTCTCAGCGTAGTTGACGTGAACACTGGGGCTAAAAGTCAGCGTAGGCAGCGTCGCCGCATACACATCGACCAAACCCAGCGGAGGATGATTAGTCATCAAATGGCCGCCGCATTTCGTGCAGTATTGCCGCTGGCTGACTGGGGTTTTCTGGAACGTCCCAACATGCTCGGCGCCCGCCGTGACCCGCACGGCATCAGGTTTCCAAAGTGTAAAAGCATTGACGGGTCCAGCGGACCACGAACGGCAGGATCGGCAATGACAATATCCCATAACTTCGGGTTCGCCTGACACCTCTATCTGAACGGTACCGCAGAAACACTCTCCCTTGTGCGTCACCTTTTGCTCCTACGTCATTTCACGTCGCCAAGCCTAAACTATCTTAGATCCCTAGCAGTCGCTAGTTCTCGGCTTGCGGCTGCCCCTGGGGTTCCTCGCACCAATAGGGAATGAGGCTCCAGCGCAACGGGTTTCGACGACACCGCGCCGCTTTGATGATGGCGGTTGCTCGGCGTCGTGACCTCGACGGCGACCGGAACCAGTTGTAAAACGTGCAACAAGCTGGGAAACCGCACTGTGTTTCATCGATACAGACCCGAGACCACAGACATGTTGCGGACATGCCTCGGCGACTGCCCTGATGACATGGAGCTTGAAGTTCAGCCGGGCGTGCCATTGGTCGCAAAGACCGTGGCAGACCTTCGGGCGCTCAACGCTTGGTCGCCCTATTGGATCTTGATTGTCCCTTACGAACGCCAGCGTCCTGAAAGCGTCGTCACGATTGAGCTGTGGTGAGGATTGTAGGTGCCGTGGGCCGACTGAGACCGCAACCTCAAACGGTGCCAGCGTCGATCAGTGCCAAGTCGAGTATGAAACCGTCCCGCCCCGGTGGCGGACTAGTTCTGCATGGCGCTGAAGTCCCCCGGCAAACGGACGTGACAGGTCGATCGCTACCGAAACGCGATGTTCGCGTTGGGTCCGTTCGTCCCTCAATTTCAGACATAATGTTGAAACGTCCCGAAGTCGAAATGGGCCAATAGCTGCCGTCCTTGCCGGGGTCTTCGGTATCGGCGCGCCTGCAATCCGGCAACCGACCTGAGTGATCGCCGTTTGGGCGGCGGCTACGCTTTGACCGAATACGGAGCGTGGCCGGGGCAGATTATTGCGCTGGAATTTTGGTCAGCCGAGTTTTCACACAACCTCGACCCAAAGCCGACCATCCGGGCGCCTCAACGTTCAGATTCCGCTCCGGGATGTGCTGAGCGCCTAGGAATGCGCCGGTCCACGCGGCTTGAACTCGGCGGCATGGAGTTTCACGAAGTCGCGCATGTTCGTCGGTGCTTCGCCCGTGAGCTTGCACAGGGTGTCCGTCATGCGGTCGTAACGCCCCTGCTTGGTCAACTCGGCCATGGCCGAGAGATGCCTGACGAGGTGCTCAGGAAGCTTCGCCTGACGAAGGCCTTCGCTCCACGCCGGGAGTGGGACGTCGCGATATCGGATGGGCCTGCCGAGCGCCTCGGAGAAGACGCGCGCATAGTGCTCCAGATCGGCCAATTCCGGCCCCGTCAGATCGTATATTTGTCCGATATGCGGTGCGGGGTCATCGAGGATCACCGCTACCGCGCGCGCCACGTCGACCGCCGAGATCGGCGAGGTCTTGCCCCCGCCCATGGGCAGCGCCAACTCGTCGGAGGCTCGCACGCCGGGGGCGGCGAGTTGAAGAAAGAAGCCCTCAAGGAAGACTGTCGGCCGCACCGTGACGACCGGCAGTCCCGACCAGGACAGAGCCTGCTCCGCCAGCCAGTGCAGCTTGTGCTGCGGGCTGTCGGTGGTCTCGCTGATGTTCATCTGCGTGACCGTCATCTGCGACATGTTCACGAAAGCCTCGACGCCGTGGTGGCGCGCCACCGCGGCGGTGTTGACCGTGGCTTCCAGGTAGGCCGTCGAGACAGACATTCCGAAATAGATGCGCCTGCACCCTTCGATGGCGCGGTGCATCGAGGCGAGGTCCGTCAGGTCGCCCTGTGCGACCTCTGCGCCGAGCCGCCGCAGGGCTTCGGCGCGCTCGTCCTCACGCCGAACCAAGGCGCGCACCTTGTACCCCCTTGAGAGCAGGAGTTCAGTGAGGGTGCGGCCGATGCCGCCCACAGCGCCGGCCGCTCCAGTAACGAGGATCGGGGTGTCGTGTTTATGTTTCGTCGTCATGTCGCTGACCTTAAGTTACGTTCAAAAGACAAACCGGCGATGCGGCGCGTGCTGGAACGAACGCCAGAAATCACACCCCGGAGGCGTAGTAGGATTTCACGTCGGTCCGCAGCACGAAGCAATTATCCGCGAGATGGTCGCGGACCGCCCGCACCGCATACTTCGCACCGCCGTTGCCCTTGTGGGACATATGACGTCGCTGGAGGGGCCGAACGGCTCCATGGTCGAGGCTGCCCTATTTCGCCGGGCGTTCTAGCGAAGGTGGCTCCCGTTTGCCTCCGCGCTGCTCGCTGACAGGTTTTGGGTTTACCCGTATCATATCCCCCAGCGGTACCCCTGTGGACTTATTGACGGCCACTGCTTAGTCAGAGCGGACGCCTCGTCGCGCGACAGTAGCTTCGCCGCCACGCGCCGACCGGGCTCATCCTTGAAATAAACGTACGCGAGCGCTTGCCCGTTGCAATCATGGATGATGAAGCACGCTTCGGTTTCCTTGGCGATCCAAGGCGGCGGGAAGCGGCGCGATGCCTCGGTCATCGCGTCTTTCGTCGTCCGGACGCCCATCGCTTGTCGCCCCAATCCTCCTCGGCCTCCCGTCGTACCGCAGGCGCCGACGGGTTTTTGATCGAAAAATCGCGTGACGATCCTCCGCGAGGCTGAGGTGTCGATGGTTGACATCATCGAGCGGCGCGGCAAGGAGGCGTTTCTCGATAGCTTGTTCCTAATGGAAGAAGGGATGCGGCATTATTTTTCGAAGGCGGTGCAGGCAAAGATATTGCGCGCGCAACAACATTGACAGATTTCTAGCGAGTAGCGAACCTAAGAGACGTTCGACCACCTAATTTAAGCGGCGGCCAGGGGAGGAAACATTATGATGAACTACAAAGCGTATGTTGCTGAAGCAATCGGTACGTTCTGGTTAACGTTCGGAGGATGTGGCAGCGCGGTAATTGCCGCCGGTTTTCCCCAAGTCGGCATCGGCCTTCTCGGCGTGGCGCTCGCGTTCGGTCTGACCGTGGTGACGATGGCCTACGCCATCGGCCATATTTCCGGCTGCCATCTCAACCCGGCGATCACCGTCGGCTTAACGGCCGGTGGCCGCTTTCCCGCGGGGCAGGTCATTCCCTATGTCGTCGCGCAATTGATCGGCGCCATCGTCGCGGCGCTGCTCCTGTACGCGATCGCCAAGGGTCATCCGGGTTTCGATCTCGCCGGCGGATTTGCAACCAACGGCTACGGCGACCATTCGCCCGGCCACTACGACCTGACCTCGGCGCTACTCATGGAAATCGTGATGACGATGCTGTTCCTGTTCGTCATCATGGGCTCGACACACGGCAAGGCGCCGGCGGGTTTTGCGCCGCTGGCGATCGGCTTGTGCCTGACGCTCATTCATCTCGTGAGCATTCCGGTGACCAACACGTCGGTCAATCCGGCACGCAGCACCGGCCCGGCGCTCATCGTCGGCGGCGCCGCGATCACGCAGCTCTGGCTGTTCTGGGCCGCGCCGCTGATCGGCGGTGTTCTCGGCGGCGTGATTTATCGCTGGCTCAGCGACGAGCCTCGTGGGCAGGTTGTCGGCACGTCAGCGTAGCCGCTTGACGCGCGTCCGCGCGGGCTCGCAATCGCGCTTGGGTGCCCGCGTTAGCGGTAAGGGCCGGGCTGAGGTCGCGGCCGCGCGGGATGCGCGCGTGCCCCTGCGCCGCAAGATGGGCACGGCTTGGGACGTCGCAAACGCCGCTCTGTTTCTCAAAAAATCGCGCCACGATCCTTCGCGAGGCTGAGGAAGCAATGTTCGCTCGCGGTCTTGAGGGTCGCGAGCAGGAATTTCTCGACAGTTTGCATGTGATGGAAGTGGGCATGCGGCATTTCTTTGCGAAGGCGATGCACGCCAAAGCGAACAAGGGGAAACCGGAGACTATCGACCCGAACATGCTGCAGGCGGTGTCGATCGCGGAGAAAATTGCGCCCTATAAGCACGCACGTCTATCGGCTGTGAAGCTCGCAGGCGATCCGAACAGCCCGCTTCGTATCCGGGATGATGCGAGCGCCGATGAAATACGGGCGGAGATCATGAAGCGGCTTGCGGTATTGACCTCGGCCGGGCTTATTGACTTGGCGGCGCTGCCGGCGCCATCAGATGGGATAGCGAAGCGGCCGAAACCGGGCGTCGATCAATCGGGCATCAACGGGGAGCGACTTTTACACGATCCTTATTGCGAACTGTGTTCAATCAGTGCCACGCGCGCAAATGCGTTTGTGTCAAAAAGTGCCGGCGTCGATCAGTGCCAAAGCCGATGTATGAAACTGTCCTGTCCCTGGCCGGCATCATCTGCCGTCGCCGCCATTCAATTTAAGCGATTTGAGCAGCGCTCAGACGGCTTAGTGAGTGCGAAGACTGTGAATGCCACGCGAGCACTTCGCGCCATTGTGCTGGCTGCCAATCTGGAATCGAGAGCGACAAATGCTGACACTGTATGATTTCGGCAACTCGGTATGCTGTCAGAAGGTGCGGATTACGTTATGTGCTAAGAGGCTCGATTGGGAGCCTATCAAGGTCGATCTGTTCAAAACAGAGCAATACGATCCGAAATATCTGAAGCTCAATCCCAAGGGCGTGGTGCCGACATTAGTGCATGACCTCAAAAGCCCAAAGCCTATAGTGGCGAACCCTCCCTTCAAGGTGCCATTCGATCTTGATAGGGTTCGTGACCGTAGTTGGTGCTTCTTCACAAACAAATCCAATGCTTTCAAAGCCGACCAACATCGCCTTGTGGTCGCTAAGAGACAGCGGCATGGCTCCGCCCCACGGCTTCCGTCATTGGCCGATGACCGTCTTCCCCCCAGCGGGCGGCCTGCCGAAGAATGATCTATTGGTCGGCAGATTTTGTCGAATCGGATAGCGGCTAGTCGACAGCGCACCCTAATCAACAACGTGGCAGTGGTTAATTTCGGCGGGCACAGCGGACGAAAGATCGGAAGGCTCCGAAAGTGATGGCTGTGGCTGGGCATTTAGGCGCGGCGCTTGACGAGGCCGGAGACGACAAAGGCGTTCATTTTTGGCGTCGAACGAACCTGTACCTACTCTTGTCCTCTACGAAACTTTGAAAAGGTCCTCCCAAGGTTTGGCGCATTTGGCCTGTCGAGATATTGGAGTTCTACGGCATCCAAAGCCACGTTTATGACTATGGCTTCCCGCCAAGGTGCATTTGATTATCGCGCACTTTCCAAACCTGAAGGATTTACTTCCACCGCACTCCTCCAAGTTAGAGAATGTGATGGACGTTAGCATTGCCGACAGGATAGGTCGTCAGGTTGCTTTGTGAGTTTGCTATCCAATGCCCAAAAAAGACGAGCTAAGCGTACGCCATGGAGTTCTTGGGGATCGATTTTTCAGGAAACGCTCGGTCGTGGCGTGCCGCTAACGCGAACCCGAACGTTTGGGTCTGCCGAATCAAATGCGGTAGCCATCAAAAACCGCAAGTTACTGAACTGCGGCCAGTACAAGACCTTGAGGGCACTGGATCACCGTTCCAGCGCCTCGCACACATTCTGGCCGCGAGACAATTTTCGGCTGCTGCGATTGACGCACCCTTCTCTCTTCCATCGCGATATGTCCCGGCGGATGGATGGCCAGAATTATTGGAATTAGTTGACGCGCTGGCATTCGACGCAGCCGCCTCGTTTCCCAGCGGCCCATCGCTTATTGCGCTCGCTGAAACAGTCGCTAGCCTTGACCGCCTGAAACCTCTTCGTTGTACCGAAAAATGGTGGTCCGATCGTCAAATTAATGTTCGGTCTACACTCTGGTGGAAACCGCGAGGCGGGGCTCCATTTGCTGCGGCCTGTATGAAGCTTCTTGCCACAGCAGGGATGCCACCTTGCTGGCCTTGGTCGGCTAAGACAGAAGGACTCATCGCCGAAGCGTTTCCCGCCGCTCAGCTTAGATCGTGGGGTTTGCCTTTCAAGAAGTATGACGGCATCAACGGAAGCGATATGCGGCAACAGATAATTCAAGGCCTAGAGCCGCGCGTTAGATTTGATGGATTTCGGAAGTTGGCGGAAGAAAGTGCCGACGCATTGGATGCGGTTATATCCTCGTTCGCCGCGCTTGCGGTCTTTCGAGACAACGCAATACGGCCAGATGCTGATGACGCGATAGTTTGGCGAGAAGGGTGGATAGCCGTCCACACCTAATGCCCATTTGCTTGCTCAATGCGTTTGGACGCCAACTGGCCGTGTAGGCAGCAACCCACCATTAGATTCTTTGCCCTCTGCAGACTCTCTGCCTTCTGCTAGCTATGTGCTTGCTACTGTAAGGCGCAGATCTGATTATGTGAACCTAAGTATTTGATATTGTTGGAGCGGGCGAAGGGATTCGAACCCTCGACCCCAACCTTGGCAAGGTTGTGCTCTACCCCTGAGCTACACCCGCATCCGTAGAGGGTAAGCGGCGACGCAAAGGCGCCGCAACAGAAAGCTATGCCAAAGAGCGCAACGCTTTGCAACCGCCCTAGGCAGTTGGCCATGAGGGACGGCTAACCACTGGAAAATCCCCGGTATCAATCGCCGGCGCACCGTGCGTCGGTAATCGGCGGTCCAAGCCGCGCTTTTACTATTCAACGGACCTACCTGGCCTATACCGGCGCGCACATGCCGCCCGCCTCGCCTGACGACCTCTTCGCTTATCTGGATAGTCTCGGCATCGCCCACCAAACGGTGTGGCATCCGCCGGTATTCACCGTCGAGGAGGCGCGGGCGCAACGCGATCGCGATCACATCGCCGGCGGGTTTACCAAGAACCTGTTCCTGCGCGACAAGAAGGGGACATTGTTCCTCATCGTCGCGCCGGAGGACGCTGCGATCGAGCTTAAATCGCTGCATCGGCTCCTTGGCGCCACGCGGGCGTTTCTCATTCGCTTCGGCTGAGCTGATGCGCGAGCTTCTGGGCGTCGAGCCGGGCTCGGTGACGCCGTTTTCGGTGATGAACGACCAGGCCGCGCAGGTGACGGTGGTGCTCGACGCCGCCATGATGGCGCAGCAGGTGCTCAACTTTCACCCTTTGGCGAACACCGGCACCACGACGATTGCCCGCGACGGCTTACTCAAGTTCCTCGAAGCCACAGGCCATAAGCCTCGAATCGAGGCAGTTTCGGCGACGGCGATCTGACCTCTTGCGATTGCATTCGCCGGCATTCTTCCCATTTAATCAGGCGAATAGCGAAAGATGCGGCCGAAGGAGGCCCTCGACCATGAGCCGATCAAGTTGAATCGGATCAGGGTCTAGATATTACATTGGAGCATGATGCTCTCCGAAAGCCGGTTTCCAACCTGGATCGAGCCCGGAGCGGGCTGTTTCGGGATCATGCCCAAAAGGAAGGCATAGCAAGGAGATGTTGCAGCAAGCGGAAAGCGCCGCCGACGGCCTGGTCAAGGACACGACGACGCAAACCTTCGTCAAGGATGTCGTCGAAGAATCAAAGCGGCAGCCGGTCCTGATCGACTTCTGGGCGCCCTGGTGCGGCCCCTGCAAGCAGCTGACGCCGGTCCTGGAGAAGGCGGTGCGCGCCGCCAAGGGCAAGGTGAAGCTCGTCAAGATGAATATCGACGAGCATCCGGCCATCCCCGGGCAGATGGGCATCCAGTCGATCCCCGCCGTCATTGCCTTCGTCAACGGCCAGCCGGCCGACGGCTTCATGGGCGCGCTGCCGGAGAGCCAGGTCGTGGCGTTCCTGGAGCGGTTGACCAAGGACCGGATCGGCGGTGAAGCCAAGGACCTGCTCGCGGCCGCCGACGCGGCCCTTGCCGACGGCGATCCGGCCGGCGCAGCGGATCTTTATGCGCAGCTTCTCGCCGAAGATAACGCCAACGTTCAGGCGCTCGCCGGCCTGGCGCGCTGTTACGTCCAGACCGGGGCGATTGAGCAAGCCAAGCAGACGCTGGCGCTGGTGCCCGACTCCAAGCACAACGACGCATCCTTTGTCGCCGCCAAGGCCGCACTCGATCTGGCCGAGCAGGCGAAGTCGCTCGGCCCGATCGCCGAGCTGGAACAGAAAGTCGCCGCCAATCCGCTGGACCATCAGGCGCGGTTCGATCTGGCGCTGGCGCTCAACGGCAAGGCCCGGCGGCTGGAGGCGCTCGACCAGCTGATCAGCATCGTCAAGCGCGACCGCAAATGGAACGATGACGGCGCCCGCAAGCAGCTGGTGCAGTTCTTCGATGCATGGGGTCCGACCGACGAAGCCACGATCGAGGGCCGCAAGCGGCTCTCCTCGATCCTGTTCGCGTAGCGGTTAGTCTCTCGGCGGCAAGGCGCGCGTTCGGTCGCGTGCGGAGTACAACATGCCGATGAATGCGGTCTACAAGGGTCCCGATGACCTCCCCGGCGTGATCGCGATATTCCCGCTGCCCGGCGCGTTGCTGTTGCCACGGGGGCAGATGTCGCTCAACGTTTTTGAGCCGCGCTATCTGGCGATGGTCGACGACGCGCTGCGCTCCGGATTGCGCTTGATCGGCATGATCCAGCCCGATCCGCACCAACCCGGCCCGGACGAAAGCAAGCCGCGGCTGTTTCGAGTTGGCAGCGTCGGCCGCATCACGCAACTCGCCGAAAGCGGCGACGGCCGCTACCTCATCGAGCTCACCGGCATTGCCCGCTACCGTGTGGAAGAGGAGCTTTCGATCGGCACGCCGTATCGGCAATGCCGGGTGACCTATCAGCCGTTTCTTGACGACTTCGTTGCGCGCAAGGGCGAGGACCAGGTCGACCGCAAGACGCTGTTGCGGACGCTTGCGGATTTTCTCAAAGCCAACAACCTCAAGGCCGACTGGGAAGGCATCGAGAATGCGCCCAACGAAGCCTTGGTCAACGCGTTGGCGATGATGTCGCCTTATGGCGCGCCCGAGAAACAGGCGCTGCTGGAAGCGCCGGACTTGAAAACCCGCGCCGAGATTTTGGTCGCCGTCACCGAGATCGAGCTCGCCAAGGGCCAAACCGGCGAGACGACCTTGCAGTAGAGCGACGCCGCACAGCGACTGCTATTTGCGCCGATGATTTGTTATAGCTGAGATCGCATTGGAGCCCGCCATGTCATCCGACCATCCCGGCGATGTTATCGATCCGAAGCTTCTCGAAATCCTGGTCTGCCCGCTGACCAAAACGCCGCTCGAATACGACGCGGCCAAGCAGGAGCTGATCTCGCGCGCCGCCAAGCTCGCTTACCCGATCCGCGACGGCATCCCGATCATGCTGCCCGAAGAAGCGCGGCGGATTGATTGATAGTTTATCTGTGTCGTCACCCGCGGGCATAGCCGTTCGAAGAACGGCGTCGCTTCGCTCGCCTATAACCCGCGGGTCCATGCCGACTCGCGGCGCGTTCGGCGCCGCCGCATGGATTGCCGGATCAAGTCCGGCAATGACGAAAAATGGAATGTGGGAGAGTGTCAGTGATCAAAATCTGGGGGCGGAACACGTCGGCGAACGTGCAAAAAGTGATGTGGGCCGTCGGCGAGATCGGCCTGCCGCACGAGCGCATCGATATTGGCGGGCCGTTCGGCGGAAATCGCGAGCAGGCCTATCTCGCCATGAATCCGAACGGGCTGGTGCCGACGCTCGAGGAAGACGACGGTTTCCTGCTCTGGGAATCGAATTCGATCGTGCGTTACCTCGCCGCCAAGCATCGCGCCGGCGTTCTCGAACCCGCCGATCCGCGCGCCCATGCCCGCGCCAACGCCTGGATGGACTGGCAGCTCAGCGTGATCGGACCGGCGATCACGCCGTGCTTCATCGGCCTGGTCCGCACGCCACCGGAGAAACGCGACCATGCGGCGATCGAGGCATCGAAGCAGAAGACGACGGAGGCCGTCGCCATTCTCGACACCGACCTTGGCAGGAGCGCGTTTGTTGCCGGCGACGCTTTTTCCTACGGTGATATTCCGGCGGCGGTGATGGCCAATCGCTATCGTCAGCTCGTGCCCGAGCGGCCGGCGTTTCGCAATTTCGAGCGCTGGTTTGCCGCGATTGCCGCGCGGCCGGCCTTTAAGGACCAGGTGGCGGCGGTGGCGTTGGCGTAGCCGCGTGCACCTTCCGCTCGTCCCCGCGAAGGCGGTGACCCAGCCTTCCTTTCACGCTTTCTGGATTCCCGCCTTCGCGGGAATGAGCGGTTACACTATTCCGCCGCGGCGCGGGTGACAGCCGATTGCGTCGACACGATGTAGTCCATGGCCGCCTGCACGCCGCCCTTCTTGTGCGGCACGCCGGCGAGCGTCAGCGCCATTTCCGTCGCCGCCAGCGCGCCAACCATCATCGTGTCGTTAACGTCGCCGAGGTGACCGATGCGGAAATATTTCTTGGCGTACGGGCCGAAGCTTGCACCGTAGGAAATATTGAAGGTGTCGAGCGCGACGCTGCGGAATTGATCGGCGTCGTGGCCGTCCGGCAAGAGCACAGCCGTGACCGTGGGCGAATAGTATTTCGGATCGCGGCAGAGGATTTCGAGCCCCCACGCCCGCACCGCGCGCCGCGTCGCTTCGGCCAGCCGGTCATGGCGGGCAAAGACATTGTCGAGACCTTCCTCGTGCAGCATCTCGATCGACACGTCGAGGCCGTAAAGCATCTGCGTCGCCGGCGTGTAAGGGAAGAATCCCTGCTTGTACATCGTCAGCATATCGTCCCACTGAAAGAACGACCGCGGCAGCTTGGCCGTCTTCGCCGCCTGCAGCGCCTTCCCGCTCACCGCGTTGAACGACATACCCGGCGGCAGCATTAGTCCCTTTTGCGCGCCGCCGACGGTGACATCGACGCCCCATTCGTCGTGGCGGTAGTCGGTCGAGGCGAGCGAAGAGATGGTGTCGACCAGAAACAGCGCCGGATGGCCGGCCGCGTCGATGGCCTTGCGGATTTCGGCGATGGGCGAGAGGCAGCCGGTCGCCGTCTCGTTATGCAGCACGCAGACCGCCTTGATCTCGTGGGCCTTGTCCTTGCGCAGATGCTCTTCGATGACTTTTGGATCGGCGCCGATGCGCCAATCGGTCTTGATGAATTCCGGCTTCAATCCGAGCCGCTCCGCCATCACCTTCCACAGCGTGGCGAACTGGCCGGTCTCGACCATGAGCACGCGGTCGCCGGGCGACAGCGTGTTGGTGAGCGCCGCTTCCCACGCGCCGGTGCCGGTCGCGGTGTAAATGATGACCGGTTGCGCGGTCTTGAAGATGGTCTTGATGCCTTCGAGCACACGCTTGGTCAGCTTGGCGAATTCGGGGCCACGCTGATCAATCAGCGGCATATCGATGGCGCGCAGGACGCGGTCCGGAACGGGCGTCGGCCCGGGAATTTGCAGGAAATGGCGCCCGGGAAGACGCGAGGCGTTCTGCGGCATTTTTTGGCTCCGTCGGACGCTTTTCAAAAAAACCGCGACGGTCCGAAGGCAGCGCGGCGGCGCCTTGATCCCCGAATGCCCGATGCGGGTCAAGCCTCTTAACCGCCGCAGGCTGACGTATCGTTGATGCAGGGATAACCGCCCCCGATCGGCGGCCCGGTCGTAGCGCTCGTTGTTGGGCAACTTATTGGGCAGCGTCGGGGACGGCGAGCGCCGTCAGCGTTCGGCCGCCGAAAGTGCGCTTTCGTGCCAGCGCCGCAGCGCCAGATAATTGACCAGCGACAGCAGATAAAAAATCACGATGCCGGCCACGGATAGGAGCAACAAAGCCGCGAACATGCGCGGGATGTTGAGCCGATATTGCGACTCGGAGATGCGGTAGGCGAGGCCCGAGCCGGCGCCGGCCGCGCCGGCCGCGATCTCGGCGACAACGGCGCCGATCAGCGACAGCCCGCCGGCAATGCGCAGACCGCCGAGCATATAGGGCAGCGCCGACGGCAGCTTCAGCCGCCACAGCACCTGCCCGCGTGAAGCGCCGTAGAGCGAAAACAGGTCGGCGAGGTTGCGGTCGACCGAATTCAGTCCGAGCGTCGTGTTGGCCAACACTGGAAAGAACGCGACGATCCAGGCGCAGACGAGCACCGCCGCCTGCTGCGGCAGATAGATGAGAAGAAGCGGCGCGACGGCGACGATCGGCGTCACCTGCAAGATCACGGCGTAAGGATAAAACGAATATTCAACCAGCCGCGATTGGTTGAAGAGCACCGCGAGGCCGATGCCGCCGAAGGCTGCAAGCAAGAAGCCCTCGAAGGTGGTGACGAGCGTGACGACGAGCGATCGCGACAGCAATGCCCAATCGGCGACCAGCGTGCGCGCGATCAACCCCGGCGCCGGCAAGACATACGGTTGGACGTCGGCGATCCACACCACCGTTTGCCAGATTAGAAGGACCAGCGCCAACACGACGATCGGCAATGCAATGCGCAGCGCGCGATCGCGGCGTTCGGTGCCGGATGAGCGGCGCCAGACGCCGAATATCTCCCCTCGTCCCCGCTCGGGGTCCCCATCGCGCGACCGCGCGGTGGGGTGCCCCGTAGGCGGGGACCCAGTTCTTTGCTCATTCGCCGTTGTCGGATTGCCGCTTTCGCGGGAATGAGCGGGCCCAAGATCACTCATGGCGCGCCTCCCGCAGCCATGGCCTGCGCCAGCGCTTCGGACGCGCGGCGGCAGTGCCCAGCATAGTCCGATGACGTGCGGAAATTCCGCTCGCGCGGGTAAGGCGCGTCCGCTGCAAGCTCGGTAAAGACGCGGCCCGGCCGCGCCGCCATCACCACGATGCGGTTCGACAGATAGACCGATTCAAAAACCGAATGAGTGACGAATACGACGGTCGTGCGCAGCCCCTGCCACATCCGCAACAGATCGTCGTTGAGCGCAAAGCGCGTGATCTCGTCGAGCGCGGCAAACGGCTCGTCCATCAACAGAAGCTGCGGCTCGGTGACGAGCGCGCGGGCGATCGAGACGCGCATGCGCATGCCGCCGGATAGCTCGCGCGGGTAGGCGTCGCGGAAGGCGGTCAGCCCGACGCGCTCGAGCACCGCCGCGACGAGCCTGGCGCTATTCGCCGGCGGCGCGCCCTGGAGATCGAGCGGCAGCAGCACGTTGCTGAACACTGAAGCCCACGGCATCAGCGTCGGCTCCTGGAAGACGAAGCCGATACGGCCTTTGCCTTGCGCTTCGCCAGCCGCTGAAGGCCATTCGACAACGCCGTCGGTCGGCTCGCTCAAGCCGGCGATGATGCGCAGCGCCGTCGATTTGCCGCAGCCGGACGGGCCGAGCAGCGCCACAAATTCGCCGGGCCGGATCTCGAGGTCGAGGCTTTGCAGCGCCCGCGTGCCGTTGGGAAATGCTTTGCCGACGCCACGCAGCGCGACCAGCGGAGCGGGATGCATGCGCGGCCGCCTTCGGGAGATACTCAGCGCTTCTCGAGCCCGACCTTCTTATTGACGAACTGCAACGTGTAGGCCTTGCGGTAATCGAGGTCGGCCTTGACCACGCCGGCGCGCACCATCTTGTCAAAAAAGTCCTTCATGCGCGCGTCGGTCATGGCGCCGATCCCGAGCGTCGACGTGTCGCCAGAATTGACGATGCCGTAGTCCTTCATCTTGGCGACCGAATAGGCCAACAGCGCGTCGGTCATTTCCGGATTTTGGCTCTTGATCAGGGCATTGGCGGCGGCATTGTCGCCGTAGATGTAATTGCGCCAGCCGAGGATCGAGGCATCGACAAAGCGCTGGACGAGATCCGGTTTCTTGTCGACCAGTTCACGGCGTGTCTCGATCAAGGTCGAATAGGCGGAAAAGCCCTGATCGGCGAGCAAGAATATCTTGGGCTTGAACTTGCCCTCCTTTTCGATGGCAAACGGCTCCGACGTGACGTAGCCCTGCATCGCGCTTCTTTTGTCGGCGAGGAAAGGTTGCGGGTTGAAGGTGTAAGGCTTGACCTGATCGTCCTTGAAGCCGAAGTCGGCCTTGAGCCATTGATAGTAGGTCACCATGCCTTCCTTCGACACAAACAGCGTCAATTTCTTCAAGTCTTCGAATTTGTCGATGCCCTGATCCGGGTGCGCGATCAGCACCTGCGGGTCCTTCTGGAACAGTGCGGCGATTTCGAGCGTCGGTATGTTGTGCTCGACGGCGTCAAAACCCTGCAGCGTGTTGGCGCTCAGATAAAAGTCGATCTTGTCGACCAGGAGCAGCATGCGGTTGTTGGCGTTCGGGCCGCCGGGCAAAATGGTGACGTCGAGGCCGTATTTCTTGTAGGTGCCGTCTGCCACGGCCTGATAGAAGCCGCCGTGCTCGGCCTCTGCCACCCAATTGGAGCCGAACGCAACCTTGTCCAGGCCCTGGGCGGAGGCTGGCCCGAGCGTCGCCACGGCGGCCGACAGGAGAAAAGCTGCGAACTTTGTGCATGACCTTGTTGCGGACGGCATAGGTTGCTCCTTTGCACCGGCGACGTGAGAATACAGCATGATCTGCAGAAAAAAGCCTCCTGGGACGTGATCCTGAGTGTGTGGACCTTTGGTGAGTGAGAACGATGACTCTGCCGAAACGCGACTGGATGGAGATGACTTGGCAGGACATTGCCAGCGCCGGCGAGGCGACCGCCCGCTGGATCGCGGTGCTGCCGCTTGCGGCCGTGGAGCAGCACGGGCCGCATCTGCCGCTCGGCGTCGATGCCTTCATTGCCGAGGCCTATCTCGCGCAGGTGCGCAAAATCCTGCCCGACGCGTTGCCGGTGTCGTTTCTGCCGGTGCAACCCATCGGCGTCTCGGTGGAGCACATTGCCTATCCCGGCACGCTGACGCTGTCGGCGCCGATCGCGATCGGCGCATGGACGGAAATCGGCGAGAGCCTGGCACGCGCGGGCGTGCGCAAGCTCGTCCTCGTCACCAGCCATGGCGGCAACGTCGCGGCCATGGAATTGGCGGCGCGCGACCTGCGCGCGCGGCTCGGCATGCTCGCCGTCACCGTCGGCTGGCATCGCTTCGGTTATCCGGATGACGGATTTTCCAGCGAAGAAAAACGCCATGGCATTCACGCCGGCGATATCGAGACTTCGCTGATGCTCGCGGCCCGGGCAGAAACAGTGCGCTTGGACATGGCGCCCAACGCGACGTCAGCCACGGTAGCGATGGCGCGTGACTTCAAATGGCTCGGCGCCTCTCGGCCGGCCGGCTTCGCCTGGCTGACGCAGGATCTTCATCCGAGCGGCGCGGTCGGTAACGCGACACTGGCAGGCAAAGCGAAGGGCGAGGCAGCCATTGTGGCGGGCGCCAAGGCGTTTGTTGAGTTGCTGGAGGAGGTGGATCGTTTCGATCTGAACCGGCTGCGCGAGGGTCCGCTGTCGCAGTAGTTAATCCAAAAAAAACACGCGAGAATGAGCGCGCCGCCGACGCGCTGGCGTTTATCAGGGTCCGAGGCGGCGTCATTCCGGGGCGCGCAAAGCGCGAACCCGGAATCCATAACCCCTGCCGCCGCAGGATGGCACTCAGTGTGTGTTCGGCTCGTTCAGCGGTTATGGATTCCGGGCTCCGGCCTTCGGCCGGCCCCGGAATGACGGCTACGCCGCGATCTTCACGTATTCGAAATCGCCCGGCTTGTTGTCGATGCCGATGCGCGGCGGCGCGATCCAGCCGGCGAACTGGCCCGGCTCCGACACCGCGTGCATCAGACTGACGATGAAATCGCCATCGTCCTTCGACGGCAGCCATTGGTCGCGGTCGTGGCTCCACGCTGCTTCACCGACGATTTCGCCGGCCGGCGTAATCTTGACCTCCTTGAACTCGCCGATGTCGCGATGGAAGCCGACGTGCGGCAATTCGAACTTGAAGGCAACGCCGGTCCGGTCGATCACTTTGTTCCACCGATCGAGCCCGCGCTGGCAGTCGGCGGTGTAGTCGTCGCGCAATCGCATGTTGACGGCGGTGAGCGCCGGCTCGTCCACGCGCTTGATCTGGCCCTCGACGAATTTGAGCACCGGGTAGGTCAAATTTTCCAACCGGTGATCGTCGTCGATCTTGGTCTCCTGGAAGCGGCCCTTGAGACCGGCGTTGAACGCGTTGGCGGCGTTGGTCGAGACTTCCGAGCCGAACAGATCGAGCGACAGCGAATAGTGCAGGTTGAGCTTCTTCTGGATGGTCGGCAGATCGATCACGCCGAGCTTGCGGACTTTCTCGATCTCGCTCGGATCGTCGATGCCGGCCGCTGTCATCGCCTCGCAGGTGCGCTGGATGGTGCGGCCGACGCCGGTCTCGCCGACGAACATGTGGTGCGCTTCTTCCGTCAGCATGAAGCGGCAGGTCCGCGACAGCGGATCGAAGCCGGATTGCGCCAGGCTTTCGAGCTGCATCTTGCCGTCGCGATCGGTGAAGAAGGTGAACATGTAGAACGACAGCCAGTCCGGCGTCGCCTCGTTGAAGGCGCCAAGCATGCGCGGCTTGTCGGCGCTGCCGGAGCGGCGCTGCAACAATTCGGCCGCCTCCTCGCGGCCGTCGCGGCCGAAATATTTTTGCAGGATATACACCATCGCCCAGAGGTGACGGCCTTCCTCGACATTGACCTGAAAGACATTGCGTAGGTCGTAGAGCGACGGCGCGGTCTTGCCGAGATGGCGCTGCTGCTCGACCGAAGCCGGCTCGGTGTCGCCCTGAATGACGACGAGACGCCGCAGCATGGCGCGATATTCGCCCGGCACGTCCTGCCACGCAGGTTGACCATAGTGATGGCCGAACGGAATGGTGCGGCCCTCCTCCTTCGGCGCCAGCAGGATGCCCCAGCGATATTCGGGCATCTTCACATAGTCGAATTTGGCCCAGCCTTTGGGATCGACCGACACGGCGGTGCGCAGATAAACCAGCGCCTGCTGGAAACCTTCCGGCCCCATGTCCATCCACCAGTCGATATAGCCGGGATGCCAGCTTTCCAGCGCGCGCAGCACGGCACGGTCTTCGGCGAGATTGACGTTGTTCGGGATCTTGGTCGTGTAATCGACATTCTCGATGTTCATGGCTGGCTCCTGATCCGGGTCTAAACCCGGCGCGTGTCGAATACCGGCTGCTGGCCGGTGCCGTAGCGCTTGAGCGCTCCTTCCTCGCCGACCGCATTGGGCCGCTGGAAAATCCAGTTCTGCCACGCGGTCAGCCGGGCAAAGATTTTCGATTCCATGGTCTCCGGCCCGGCGAAGCGCAGATTGGCTTCAAGCCCGGTGAGGCCGTCGGGCGAAAAGCTGGCGCGCTCCTCAAGGAAGACGCGCACCTCGTCGTCCCAATCGATGTCGTCGAGCGCGAAGGTGATGAGACCGAGTTTCTGCGCGCGCTCGGCGTCGAGCATTTTTTCCCGCTCGGATTTCGCCGCTTCGAGATCGGCCGGATTGGCGAGAAAGCGGCTCGCAAGCCGCGTCAGCCCATTCGACATCGGATAGGCGCCGAAATTCGCCGCCGTCAGTGCGATCACGGCCGGCGGCTTGTTATCGCCGGCGCGCTGGCCGAGGAACATGTAGGAACGATCGCTGGCGAAGACGATCTCGGCCAGGGTGCCGGCAAAGCACGAACCCGGCTCGACGAACGTGACCAGCGAGCGCGACGTCAGGTCGATGCGCTTGAGCACCCGCTTCCAGAAATGGCGGATTTCGCGAACCAGCCAATGATCTTTGTTGGCGTCGAGAAAATGCTCATAGGCCACGACCTCGGCCGGATCGCCGGACGATTTGAAGACGATCGCGGCAACATCGAACTCGTTGAGCCGGATATTGAGGATCGCGTCGTCAAGCTCGCGCGCGACCTTGAGCGGCCAGAACTCGGCGCCGAGCGTGGTCATGGCGTCGGCTGATGCCGGCGGCGGTGTCGCCGGTTCGCGCAAGGTGATGGTGGCGATGCGGCTGCCGCGGTCGAATTCGACCGAGAGCGAGCCATAGTCGACGCCATTGGCGGTGAACGTGCGGGAGAGCGGCGTGAGCTTGATCCCCTGCCCCGCTTCGCCACGCCGTGACTTGGCAGCGAATTCGTCGGCCCGCGCGGCGATGGTCTCTTCGAACTTCGAGCCCGGCACGACTTCGTCGACCAGCCGCCAGTCGAGCGCGCGCTTGCCCTTCACGCCTTCTTCGGTGGTGCAGAAAAAATCGGCGTGGTCACGCCGGACTTTGCGCTTATCGGAGACGCGGGTGAGCCCGCCGGTGCCGGGCAGCACGGCAAGGAGCGGCAGCTCCGGCAATGACACGGCTGAGGAGCCGTCGTCGACCAGCATGATGTAGTCGGCCGCAAGCGCAAGCTCATAGCCACCGCCCGCCGCGGTGCCGCTGATGGCGCAGATGGTCTGCAGCCCGGAATTTTCGCTTAAGTCCTCGATGCCGTTCCGCGTCTCGTTGGTGAATTTGCAGAAATTGACTTTGTGCGCGTGGCTGGCGCCGGCCAGCATGCGGATGTTGGCGCCGGCGCAGAACACCCGCGGCTTGCCGGAGCGCAGCACCACGGCGCGCACCTGCGGATGCTCGAAGCGGAGCCGCTCGATGGCATCGGCGAGTTCGATATCGACGCCGAGATCGTAGGAATTGAGCTTGAGCTCATAGCCCTCGAACAGCGCGCCCTTCTCGTCGACGTCGAGGAGAAGCGTAGCGACATCGCCGTCGATGTTGAGCTTCCAATGGCGATAGCGGGACGGCTCAGTCTGGAAGTCGATCCGCGTCTCGCCGTTTGCCAGCGGACGCTCGGGGGCATGCGCATGCGCCATCGCAGCGTTTCCTCACCGAAATGTATTATAGTTCATCTGTCGCGTTCGGCCTAATATGCATTATAATGCATCAGGCTGCAACCCCGGAATCGACGGTCCGTTCGCCTTCACGGTGGTCGCGCAGGAGCCAGTTGATGAAGCTCGCGGCCGCGTCCAGCGTCGCCTCGTGGCGCATCACGATGCGGGGAATGGCGCGCCCCGGGCAGGATCGTTACTTCGACCGGGCAATAGCACTCCTGTTGCGCCGCCTCGATCTGCTTGAGCGTACCGTATTGGTCGTCGGCGCCCTGCACGATCAGAATCGGCACGCGGATATAGCCCAGCGCCTCGGTGATATCCCAATCGCGAATGTGCGGATTGAGCCACGGGCCGCTCCAGGACTGGAAGGCGCTATCGACGTCGCTGTGCCAGCGCTTAAGCTTGTCGCGCAGGTTGCCGCTGGCGTAGTCGTCGTTGGTGCGGCGGACCTCGGCAAGCCCCATCTCCTCGGTGAAGAAATGCGGCGCCATCAGCACCAGGCCGCGCACCCGATGGTCCTGCACGCCGCCGGCGTAAATGGTCGCGATCGATGCTCCATCGCTGTGGCCGAACAGGATGCCGCGCTCGAAGCCGATCGCCGCAAGCACGCGCGGCAAAACGTCGAGCGCTTCCTCATGCATGAAGTTGACGGAGCGTGGCAGCTTATCCGGACTCGATTTGCCGTAGTTGGCGCGCGAATAGACGAACACGCCGGCGCCGGTCGCCGACGCGAGTTGCTCCGGGAATGCCCCCCAGAGGCCGACCGAGCCCAGGCCTTCATGCAACATCACAATGGTCGACGCCGCGTCCGGTCGCGGCCCGATCATGCGGTATTCGAGGCGCAGCGGCGCAAGCTCGAGGAAGCCTTCGTCGGCGAGCATCATGGCTTTTGCTCCCCGAGCAACGGCTCGACGATGCGCAGAAGTTTGGTGAAGCTTTGCTCGACGGCGTCGCCCGACGTGTCCACTTCCGCCTCGGCGCGGGCATAGTCGGCGCGTCGCGCTTCCAGGATCGCCACCAAGTCGGCCATCGCCTGGCGGTTCGCCGCCATGGGGCGAAAATCACCCTGCGCCATCACCCGGCTCATATGCTCTTCCGGCCGGGCCTTGATCCAGATGGTGTGGGCGTGGCGCAGCAGCAGTGCGTAGGTTTCGGGATTCGAGACGATGCCGCCGGCGGTGGTGACGATCGCCCCGTCGTGTTCGGCGATGACGCGCTCGAGCGCGCTTCGCTCCTGGCGGCGGAAGGTCGCCGTGCCGGCCATTTCGATCAGATCTGGAATGCTGGCGCCGTAATCCTCCTCGACGCGCCGGTCGAGCTCGATGAAAGGCCAGCCGAGATGCTGCGCCAGCATGCGTCCGAGCGTCGACTTGCCGGCGCCGCGCAGACCGACCAGCGCAATGCGCCGCGCTCGGTCGGCGCCGGCGCGGAGCGCCACGCGCGCCTCGATCTCCTTGGCCAGTGCCGGCAGTTCTTTCTCCGGCACCTGTGCCAGGAGATCGAGGATGGCGCCCAGCTCGGCAGTGCGCGCACCGTGCTCGGGCAGGAGCGCAGCAGCGGGAAGATCAAGCGCTTGCGCGATGGCGCGGAGCACGCTGACCGACGGATTGCCGGCGCCGCTCTCGATCTGCGCCAGATACCGCTCCGAGGTTGCGGAGGCTTGCGCCAATTGCCGGCGCGTCATGCCGCGCTTGGCGCGATGGCGACGGACCTCGCGCCCGATGGCGGCGAGGAAGGCGGCCGCATCCGGGCCTTCGCTGGCGGCGGCCGGAGCAAGCTTCTGCGGTAGTTGAGTTTTCGCCGTCGGCTTCGCCACCGTCGCGTCTCATGCATTATAGTTCATGCGCTATAATGCGCGCAGGAAGGCGGATTGCAAGTTCGGGGAGGCGCCGTTCCCTACTCGAAAATCTTCCGCCAGCCGCCATTCTGCGGCTCGGCGCTTGGCTCGTTTTCGTCGGCGGCATCGGGGCCGGGATCGTCGGGCGCGTGGACCAGCGGGATCACCGCTTCCGGCTTTGGTTGCGGCGGCGCGACGCGGCGCAGCGCAGGCGCGCCGTCGGCGGACTTGGCCGCGGCTGGCGATACCTCAAGCTTCTGTTCAACGGGCTTCGGCGAAGCCGCCGGCGCGTTTTGGCTGATCGGTTCGCTCGCCGTTACAGCCGGCGCGGCCGTGACCGCAGCAACTGGAGCCGGCTCGCGCTCGATCGCCGGCGCCGCAGACGGCACTCCGGTGACGCGGAACGCGCCATTCGAAGGCGTCGAGCTTGCCGCTCGGCGATACCGGCAGCCAGCGATCGGAGACGTGTCCGTCGGCGGTCCATGCCGGATCGGGCGCGGCATTGAGCGCGCGGGCGATCCATTCGCGGGCGCGGCCTTCGTCATTGTGCTCGATCCGCTCAAGCTCGGCCATCAGCAAAGCCACGCGCCTGGTCGGCGCGGCGAGAAACGAAGCGAGCGCGGCGCGCGCCTTGCCAAATTCCCGCGCGTCGAGCGCGGCGCGCGCCAGCGCCAGAGCGCCCTCGATATGGCCGGGGACCTTCTTCGCCAGCGCTTCGATGCGCTTGAGCCGGTCGCGCGCTGCGTCGCCGAAGCGCAGATCGGAAAGGACTTGCGCCAGATCAGGATGCGGATGCGCGAGCCAGGCCTTGTTGACGATGCGCGAGGCTTTGCGCAGATCGCCGCCCTCCGCCAGCATGCGGCCGGCGAGCGTCGCCGCCGGCACGAGCGTCGGCGCGAGCTTGTTGGCTTCGAGCGCAAACGCCTTGGCGTTGTCGCGATCCGTGTCCTCGGTGGCGAGCGCACGCGCCGTGAGCATCACCGCGCGCTGCCGGCGATAGGTCTCCTTGTCGAGCGCACGCTTGCTGCCTTCCAGCAGCGCCAGCGCGCCGGCCCAATCGCCGGTGACGCAGCGGAATTCCAGCACCGCCTTGCCAGCCCAGCCGAGCGACGGGTTTTCGCGCGCCGCCTCCTCGGCGAAGGCATGCGCGCTCGCGTGATCGCCGCGGCGCCGCGCCTCGACATGGAGCCCGTGCAGGCCAAGCGCCTTGGTATCGGCGCGGCCCGCCATGGCGCGAAAGGCACTATCGGCGGCTTCGCGATCGCCGGCAAGCTGCGCCGCTTGCGCGCTGAGCAGCAGCGCCAGCGGCTCGGCCGGGGCGATGCGCTTGACTTCCGCCGACATGCTTGCGCGCCGCAACAAGATCGCCGGCGCCGACCGCAACAAGCCCGCGCGAAATCGCCTCATAGGCGCGCTCGCCGCGGCGATGGTGCAGGTGTCGGCGCAGCATGAACGGCGAGCGCAGCAACGCGCGGACAGGCGCCAGATCAGAAGCCAGAGCACCACCAACGCGACCAGGATCGCCGCGCCCAGGACCATGAGCGAGGTTTCGATGCGCCGGCCCTGCCACGTGATCACCACGTCGCCCGGCCGGTCGGCGAGCCAGGCCACGCCGAGCGACAGCAGCGCCGACAACGATCAGAAAGACGACGACCCGGATCATTGCGAGCCCGGTTTGCTGAGCGCGGCGAGCGCGTCGGCGGCGATGCGCTGGCTGGCCGCAATCGCCGCCTCGCGCGCTTGCGCTTTTTTGACCCAACCGTCGGCAAGGCGCGCGGCGCATCCGGCAATTTGGCGATATCGGCGAGCGCGGCGGCGACATCGCCGCGCGCCGCAGCCGCATTGATCCGCGCAATCACCGACGAAGGATCGTCGTCCGCCGGCGCCGCCGATGTGCCGACCGGCGTGATGCGCGACGAGCTTTTGTGCGTGGCTTTCCAGCCGCGCGAGGAACGAGTTGCCGCTCGGCTCGGGGTCGCTCGCCCGATAGAGCGCCGGCGTCAGCGCGGCGAGCTCGTGGCCAAGCTGCGCGGCGCCCGGCACGCCCTGCGCCGCAAACGGCTCGAGCGCCGCCATGGCGCTCTGCTCGGCGCCGAGCGCTGTGACCGCCCCGAGCTCGGCTTGATACGGCGCGCCGCGCTCGACGGCCGCACGCAGCGCCTCGGCGGCAACGGTCAGGCGCGTCGCCCGATCGTCGGCCGTTGAGGTTGAGGTCCGCTGCGACACCTCGGCGGACAGCGATTTGACGGCGCTTTCCAGCGCGGCAATCCGGCTCGCCAGCGGGTCAAGATCAGCGCGCTGGACGCCGGCCTGAGCCGCGTTCTTAGCCGCCTCGGCGGCTGTCGCCGCGGCCTTGGCCTGCGCCAGCGCCGTCTGCGAGCCGGCGGCGACGTCATCGACGCGACGCGTGAGCGCCGCGAGCGAATCGCCAAGCGCTTTTGTTTGCGCCTCCGCCGCGGTCAGGCGGCTCTCCAGCGCGGCATCAGGGCGCCGCGCTTGGAGCGCCTGCTGAATCTTATCGAGCCGCGCCGAGATCTCGTCGTTGTCGGCAGTTTTCGGGCCCGGTGCGCCCGGTGCCGTGGCTGCGCTCGAAGGCGCGACCGCCTGATGGACCGGCACGAAACCCGCGATCCAAAGTCCGGCAATGATTGCGGCCACCGCCACCGCGCCGATCAGGCCGCCGATGGCGTACGGCGTTGCCCGGCCGGAAAAACCAGACCCGCCGCCCGGAGCCGGGTGAGCTGTTGCTCCGTGGGCTGCGTCCGCATCCGGCCCCGGCGTCGCGCCGGGGGTTCCGGTTTCCACTTCCTTCGCCGTCAGATCGATGGTTGGCGGCCGGCGCCGCGGCGCGCTGTCAGCGTCGCTCATACGCTCTCCACATCAAGCGTTCAAAAGCCAAGCACTCAAAAGCCAGGCGCTCCAAAGCAAGCTTCCAAGGCACGTTTCCCAAGCAAGCGGCCGATTCGCCGCGGCAAAATCTCACCTCCGGCATAGTACGGGGGAGCGATGGCGGCAACACGACCGCAGACGCGCACAATAAGGGGAAAACTCGGTTCAAGCTGCGGGAATAAGTGCCAGCAACGCCGCTTCGGTCGGCTCCGGGGCGATGCGAATTTCGGCGGCCCCCGCCTGCGCGAGCGGCTCCACCACCTGCGCGGACATACAAAAGTGGACCGGCTTCTTCAGGGCGGTTTCATCGAGGCCGGCGGCATATGCCGCATTCACGTAGGTCTCGGCGCTACGGCGGGAAAAATGCAGGACGCCGTCGAGTCCGTCAGCGATGGCCACGACCACCGCGGCGGGAAGAGCGTCAGCTGCTACAGCGCGATAAATCGTGATGCTACGAACCGCCAAGCCGCGACCGGAAAGAGCGCCCACCAGGTCGCCGGAGCGGTCAGCGCCGGCAAGATAGAGCAGCGCAGCTCCACGCTTGAACCGCTCGGCGACCAGCCGCGCCAGATCACCCACGTCGCCATTTGCGGACGCCACATCGCCAAAACCAACGGCGCGCATCGCTCGCCGCGCTGCGGTCGCCGACGGCGAGCACCGGCAATGCGCGAAACTGCTGGAAGCGTGCGTGCCGAACGATCGCCGGCGCGACGTTGGCGCTGGTTACGAGGATGGCCGTGAACGGCCCGGGGCCGATCTCGGCGTTGTCCATTGCCTCGATACGCAGCAATGGCGCGACAAAGACCGTATGACCGCGCTCGCGCAGCGCGGCGGCGGTGCGCTCTGAATCCCGCTCAGGCCGCGTCACCAGCAGCCGCATAATCACACCCGTACGAAGAAGTCCCTGCTGGCGCGATCGCGCAACTCGCGGCCAGCATCCGCGCCGAGTTCCGCCGCTTTCTCGCGGTGGCCTTCGCGCCGAACCTCGAACGCTTCACTGCCGTCCGGCTTCACGATGATCCCGCGAAAGCGGAGCATGCCTGCTCGCAATGTAGCATGGCCGCCGATCGGCGTCCGGCAGGAGCCATCGAGCACGGCAAGGAAAGCGCGCTCGGCGGCGAGCGCGGTCGCTGGTGTCGGCATCGTTGATCGCTTCGACCAGCGCGCGCGTCTTGGCATCGTCGGTACGCGTCTCGATACCGATCGCGCCCTGCCCTACCGCCGGAAGGAATTCGTCAGGATCGAGAATTGCGGTTGCCGCCGACAGAAGGCCAAGCCGCTTCAAGCCGGCGACGGCAAGCAGCGTCGCATCGACTTCGCCGGCTTCGAGCTTGCGCAATCGCGTTTCGACATTGCCGCGCAGCGTAACGACGGTGGCGTCCGGCCGCAGCCTTTTGACCAAAGCCTCCCGGCGCGGCGACGCGGTGCCGACCACCGCGCCGCGCGGCAGCTCGCGCAAACTCGCGGCCTTGTGGCTGATAAACGCGTCGCGCGGATCCTCGCGCGGCGGAAAACCCGCGAGCACCAGCCCGGCCGGCAGGATGGTCGGTAGATCCTTCAAGGAGTGCACCGCGAGGTCGATGCTGCCAGCAAGCAGCGCCTCCTCGATCTCCTTGGTGAAAAGCCCCTTGCCGCCGGCCTCGGCGAGCGGGCGGTCCACGACAACATCGCCGGTCGTGCGAATGACCTTGACCGCGATGCGCGCGGCGTCGATGCCGGCGGCCGCGGCAATGCGGTTTTGCACCTCGCGCGCCTGCACCAACGCCAGCGGGGAACCGCGCGAACCGATGCGCAGGATGGGTTTCTCGGTCGAAGATTGTGTCACCGGACCATCCAATGATAGGCCATCGCCGCTGCGACCAGTGTGCCTCGCAACAACGACGGGCCATATAATACACCGATGATCATTCTCGGCATCGAAACGACCTGCGACGAAACCGCCGCCGCGGTGGTGGAGAGGAATGCGGAAGGCCACGGCCGCATTGTGTCCAACATCGTGCTCTCGCAGATCAGCGAGCACGCGGCATTCGGCGGCGTGGTGCCGGAAATCGCCGCCCGCGCCCATGTCGAGACGCTCGATTCCATCATCGCCAAGGCGATGGTCGAGGCGCAGGTTTCATTTGCCGCGCTTGACGGCATAGCTGCCGCCGCGGGACCGGGCCTGATCGGCGGTGTGATCGTCGGCCTGACCATGGCCAAGGCGATCGCCTTTGTGCACGACAAGCCGCTGATCGCGGTCAACCACTTGGAGGCGCACGCCCTGACGGCGCGGCTTACCGACGCGACGGCATTTCCCTATTGCCTGTTCCTTGCCTCCGGCGGCCACACGCAAATCCTCGGCGTGCGCGGCGTCGGCGATTATCTGCGCATCGGCGGCACGGTCGACGACGCCATCGGCGAAGCGTTCGACAAGACGGCGAAGCTTCTCGGTCTTGGGTATCCGGGCGGACCTCTGGTCGAGAAGGAAGCGGCGCAGGGCGATCCGGAGCGGTTTGCGCTGCCGCGCCCCATGGCCGGGCGCCACGACGCCGAACTTCTCGTTTTCGGGACTCAAGACTGCGCTGCGCCTGGAAGCTGAAAAAATCGCGCCGTTGAGCGACGCGGATGTGGCTGATCTCTGCGCCTCGTTTCAGCAGGCGGTCGGGGACGTGGTCATGGACCGGCTGCGCACCGGGCTCCGCATGTTCCGCGCGCAGGTCGGTACGCCAACGGCGTTGGTTTGTGCCGGCGGCGTCGCCGCCAACCAGGCGATCCGCAAGGCGCTGCATCGCGTCGCCTTCGAGGTCGGCATCTCGCTCGTGGCCCCGCCGCCGGCGTTGTGTACCGACAACGGCGCCATGATCGCCTGGGCCGGTGCCGAACGGCTTGCGCTTGGGCTGACCGATTCGCTCGCAACCGCGCCCCGGGCACGCTGGCCGCTCACGGAGGTGAAGAAGGCGGAAGCGGCGAGTTAAAGAGAACGGCAAGAATTCCGCTCATTCCCGCGAAGGCGGGAATCCAGCTGGGTGCCCGCCTTCGCGGGGACGAGCGGACAAAAAAGTTCCTTGCACTTATCCGCGACCCGCATCGATCTGGGCCAATATCGTCTCCAGCCGCTCGAGCCGGTCCGCTTCGCGCGGCGGCTTGTCCCAGCGCAATCGGTTGATGCGCGGAAAGCGCATGGCCAAGCCGGATTTGTGCCGGGTCGAGCGCTGCAGCCCTTCGAAAGCGACCTCCAACACCAGACCCTCACTCGGCTGATGCACCACTTCGCGTACCGGCCCGAACCGATCGATGGTATTGCGGCGCACGAAGCGGTCGATCTGTAGAAGCTCCTCGTCGGTGAAGCCGAAATACGCTTTGCCGACCGGCACCAGCTCGTCGCCGTCCTCGCCTTGCGTCCAGACGCCGAACGTATAGTCGGAATAATACGACGACCGCTTGCCGTGTCCGCGCTGGGCGTACATCAGCACCGCATCGACGATGAATGGATCGCGCTTCCATTTCCACCACGGGCCTTTCGGCCGGCCTGGGACATAAGGCGCATCGCGCCGTTTGAGCATGATGCCTTCGACCGCGTCGGCATCGGCGCCAGCGCCTGCCGCCGCAGGATCTTTTCGCGCGCGGCCTAAGTCGCCCCAGGTCTTGAACGAGACCAGCGGCGAAACATCGACGCGCGGCTCGTCGAACCGGGCGATAAATTGTTCGAGCCGCGCGCGACGCTCGACGAACGGAAGCTCGCGTAAGTCTTCATCGCCGTCGGCGAGCAGATCATAGGCACGCAGATGCGCGGGAAACTCGGCCATGAGTTTCCCGGTGACGGTTTTGCGGTTGAGCCGCTGCTGCAGCACGTTGAACGATTGGACGCGACGATCGCGCATGATCAGGAGCTCGCCGTCGATTGCGCCGGGCAGCCGCAGCGCATCGACCAGATCGGGAAAGCTCCTGGAAATATTTTCGCCGGTGCGCGAATAGAGCCGCCCGATCGCGTCGGCGTCGCGGGTCGCGGTCACCGCCTGCACGCGGATGCCGTCCCATTTCCATTCGGCCATGAAGTCGGCCGGATCGAGCGCCGCGAGATCAGGCTCGTCGAGCGCATGCGCCAGCATCGGTGGCCGAAACGGCGCCGGATCGCTGCTCGCCGGCTTTTCCGCCCGGCCTTCGAGCCAGGCAAACAGCGGGACGTAAGGGGGCGCCAAGCCGGGCCAAAGCAATTCGATATCTTGCGCGTCGGAGGCGCCGAGCGCCGCTACTGCTGCCTTGGCCAGCCGCGCCGACACGCCGATGCGCAGGCCGCCGGTCACGAGCTTGATCAGCGCCCAGCGCCCGGTCTCATCAAGCATGTCCAGCCAGCGCGCGAGCCGCGCCGGCAGCTCGGCCTTGCCGAGGGTCGAGAGCGTTTCGATGACGGCGGTGAGGGAGAGTTCCGCTCCCCCTTGTGGGGAGGGGTTAGGGGTGGGGGTCGCGAGGTCGTGCGCAAGCCCGGACTGGTGCAACCATCCGCGTCCGTGTGTCGCCTCCCGACCCCCCTCCCTACCCTCCCCCACAAGGGGGGAGGGAAAGGATTTTGGCCACATCAGCGCGACGGTCTCGGAGAGATCGCCAACATAATCGTAGGACAGTTCAAACAGCACCGGATCGGTGCGTTCGGCGATCAGGCTCCGGATCAGGCCAGGTTTGGCGTGGGGAAAATTCAACGCGCCGGTGAGCGCCGCCAACGCCCAGCCACGCTCCGGATCGGGCGTCGAGCGGAAATAATCCGTCATCAGCCGAAGCTTGGCGTTGCGCGCCGGCTCGTAGGTCAGGCGGTCCATCAGCTCGGCGAAGCGGTTCATGATTTCGAATCGCTTTCGTCATTCCGGGGCGCGCGCAGCGCCAACCCGGAATCCATAACCCCTGTCGTTTCGGGATCGGCACCGTCGCCGACCGAATCTGGTGCGCCCGTGGTTATGGATTCCGGGCTCCGGCCTTCGGCCGTCCCCGGAATGACGGCTTCCTCCTCTTCATCGCCGTAACCGACGATGTCGAGCGGCCGCGCCTTCAATCCGCGCGTCGCGCACCAATGCACCAGCGCATCCTCCTGGCCATGCGTGACCCAGATTTCGCCGGCGCCGGTGGCCGCGATCGTCGCGGTGAGACCATCCCAATCAGCGTGGTCGGAGATGACCAGCGGCAAAGCCACGCCATGCTGTCGCGCCCGCGCCCGGATGCGCATCCAACCGGAGGCGAACGCCGTCACTGGATCGGGAAAGCGCCGGGTCCAGACGTCGCTGAGCGCCGAGGGCGGGCAGATCGAGATGGTGCCGGCGAGCTCTGCCTTGTTGGCGCTGCGCACTGCCCGCAACTCGCCGAGCGCGATGCCGCGGCTGGCGTAATAGCCGGTGATGTTTTCCATCGCGCCATGCAGATAGATTGGCGCGGCGTGGCCGGCTTTGCGCAGAAGCGCAATGACGCGCTGCGCCTTGCCGAGCGAATAGGCGCCGACCAGATGGGCGCGCTCCGGGAACAGCGCCACCGAACCGAGCAGCTTGACGATCTGCTCGTCCGGATCGCCGTGCTGGAACACCGGCAAGGCAAACGTCGCCTCGGTGATGAATACGTCGCATGGCACCAGCTCGAACGGCGCGCAAGTCGGATCGGGCACGTTTTTGTAATCGCCCGAGGCGACTACGCGGAGGTCGCCCGCTTCGACCGCGATCTGCGCCGAGCCGAGGACATGGCCGGCGGGGTGAAACGTCACCTTGGCGCCGCCGAGATTGACGCTTTCGCCATAGCGGATCGCCTGCGTTGAGCCGGCGAAATTCTCGCCATAGCGGAGCCGCATGAGATCGAGCGTCTCTTGCGTCGCCAGCACCGCGCCGTGGCCGGCGCGGGCATGGTCGGAATGGGCGTGGGTGATCAAGGCCCGCTCGACCGGCCGCGTCGGATCGATATGAAAAGAGCCGAGCTTGCTGCAGACGCCGGACGGCGTCGGCACCAGGATGTCTTCAGGACGCATGGCCAATACATAAACTCTGCGCGTCATTCTGGAAGCCGCGACAGCGGCTGTCCGCAATCCATAACACCTGTCCTGGCAATGCCTTCTCCTTGCAATGTCTTCGTACCCGGTGGTTATGGATTCCGGGCTCCTCGCCTGCGCTCGGCCCCGGAATGACGCCTCATGACCGATACCGGCCCGCTCTTTGTTTCATCCGGCGACCTCATCGCCGACCGGCGTTACAAATGGGCCATTGATCACGCCGCGCGCGGCGATCTTGCCGGCGCGGCCGATATCCTGGCGCAGACGGTCGAGATCGCGCCGGCCTTCGCCACCGCCTGGTTCGCGCTCGGCGCTATCCGCGACCGCCTCGGCGACCGCACGGGCGCTGTCGCCGCATTCGAAAAAGCCCGCGACGCCGATCCCGACGACTATCACGGTGCACGTCTGCAGCTGGCCCGGCTGGGTTCTGGCGAGGCGACGCCGGCGATGAGCGAGAGGTACGTGCGGCGGCTGTTCGATCAATACGCGGGGCGATACGACACGGCACTGACCGAGCGCCTCGCCTATCGCGGACCGGCGTTGCTGCGCGTCGCCATCGAACAAATGACGCGCGCGGCCGGCCGGCTGCTGCATTTTCGCGCGACGCTTGATCTCGGCTGCGGTACCGGGCTCGGCGGTGCGGCGTTTCGCGCCATCACCGACCTACTCGTCGGCGTCGATCTCTCGCCTGCCATGATCGCGCAGGCGAAAAGCAAAGACCTCTATGATCGTCTTGTCACCGCCGATCTCACCAACTTCCTCGCCGAGGCGGATAACGGCGCTCCCTACGATTTGGTCATCGCTGCCGACGTTTTTGTCTATGTGAGCGATCTGACGCCGATCATTGCGGCGACGGCGCGGGTCCTCGCGCCTGGCGGCGTTCTCGCCTTCACCGTGGAGACCCATTCAGGTGACGGCGTGCAGCTTTTGCCGACACTGCGTTACGCCCACGGCGAGCCTTACATCCGCGGTGCGCTGGCGGCCGCCGGCCTCGCGCTTGCCTCCCTTTCCAAGACAGCCGTCCGCAGCGAAAAAGGCGTGCCGGTCGATAGCCTTGTGGTAGTCGCGCGCCCATCTTCCGCTCATTCCCGCGCAAGCGGGAATCCACGAGTGGAACAAGCGTAGGAAACCGGGTCCTCGCTTTCGCTGGGACGAGGGTAAACTGCAACGCATGACCGTCCTCGAGCGCCCTGCGGTTTTGCCGGACATATTCGCGCGCTGGTTCGCCAGCCGCGGCTGGGCGCCGCGCGCGCATCAGCTCGAATTGTTGGCCAAAGCCCGCGCCGGCCGCTCAACGCTGCTGATCGCGCCAACCGGCGGCGGCAAGACGCTGGCCGGTTTTTTGCCGAGCCTCGTGGAGTTGAGTGGTGCTTCCATTCCCCTCCCCCGGCGGAGCAGCGGGGAGGAGCAGATTGAACGGCCGCGCGGAAAACTCTTTTCCACCGGCCGCGACGTGCGCCGCGACGGTGGATTGCACACGCTTTATATCTCGCCGCTCAAGGCGCTCGCCGTCGACATCGCGCGCAATCTCGAAGCGCCGGTCGCCGAGATGCAGCTGCCGGTCCGCATCGAGACGCGCACCGGCGATACGCCGGTCTCGAAGCGCCAGCGGCAGCGGCGCGATCCGCCGGAGATTTTGCTGACGACGCCGGAGCAGCTGGCACTGCTGCTCGCCTCGGCCGATGCGCCGTATCTGTTCGGCTCGCTCAACCGCGTGATCCTCGACGAACTGCACGCACTCGTCGTCTCCAAGCGCGGCGACCTGCTTTCGCTTGGTCTGGCGCGGCTGTTTCGCCTGGCGCCCGATCTCACCAGTATCGGGCTCTCGGCGACCGTGGCGGAGCCCGAGGAACTCGCACGCTTCTTGGTGCCGCAACGCAGCGGCGCAGCGGGCGCGGCGCGCGCCGACCTCATCATTGCCGCAGGCGGCGCCGCGCCGCATGTGACGATGCTCGACACCCGCGAGCGGCTGCCCTGGGCCGGGCATTCGGCGCGGCACGCGCTCGACGAGATCTATCAGTTGATCGCCGCGCACCGCACCACGCTGGTGTTCGTCAATACCCGCAGCCAAGCCGAGGCGATTTTTCAGCAACTCTGGCACATCAACGACGACAACCTCGCCATCGCGCTGCATCACGGCTCGCTCGACGTGGCGCAGCGGCGCAAAGTGGAGACGGCCATGGCCGCCGGTCGCTTGCGCGCCGTGGTCTGCACCTCTTCGCTCGATCTCGGCGTCGACTGGGGCGACGTTGATCTCGTCATCAATGTCGGGGCGCCAAAGGGCGCCTCGCGGCTCCTGCAACGTATCGGCCGCGCCAATCACCGCATGGACGAGCCGTCGAAAGGCGTATTGGTGCCGGCTAACCGCTTCGAAGTGCTCGAATGCCGCGCCGCGCTCGACGCCGTCGCGGAGAACGCGCAGGACACGCCGCCGCTGCGCGTCGGCGCGCTCGACGTGCTGGCGCAGCACGTGCTCGGCTGCGCCTGCGGCGAGCCGTTCCGCAGCGATGAGCTGTACGACGAAGTCACGACGGCGGCGCCTTACGCGGCGCTGACGCGGCCCGATTTCGCCGCGGTGGTCGATTTTGTCGCTACCGGCGGCTACGCGCTCAAGGCTTACGACCGCTTTGCCCGCATCCGCGAGGGCAAGGACGGACGCTGGCGCATCGCCAACCCGAACGTGGCGCAGCGTTACCGTCTCAATGTCGGCACCATCGTCGAGGCCGACATGTTGAAAGTCCGGCTGGTGCGGTCGCGCGCGTCGAAGGTTATTCCACGCGGCGGGCGGCTGTTGGGCGAGGTCGAGGAATATTTCGTCGAGACCATGGTGCCGGGCGACACGTTCGTGTTCTCCGGCGAAATTCTCAAATACGAGGCGCTGGTCGAGGACGAAGTCTACGTTTCGCGCGCGACTTCCGAAGATCCCAAAGTGCCGGCTTATGGCGGCGGCAAATTTCCGCTCTCGACGTATCTGGCTGCGCGGGTGCGCAACATCATCGCCCACCCGCAAGAATGGCGCGAACTGCCGGCGCAGGTGCGCGAATGGCTCGAGATCCAGGAATGGCGCTCGCAGATGCCGGGCGCGCGCGAGCTGCTGGTCGAAACGTTTCCACGCGGCAACAAGCAATACCTGATCTGCTACCCGTTCGAAGGCCGGCTCGCCCACTACACGCTCGGCATGCTGCTGACGCGGCGGCTCGAGCGGGCGCGGCTGCGGCCGCTTGGCTTCGTCGCCAATGAATATGCGCTTGCCGTGTGGGGTCTTGGCGATGCGGGGCAGCACATCGCCCGCGGTGACCTTAAGCTCGACGCCCTGTTCGACGAGGACATGCTGGGTGACGACCTCGAAGCGTGGCTCGCGGAGTCGGCATTGATGAAACGCATGTTCCGCAATTGCGCGATCATCGCCGGCTTGATCGAACGGCGCTTCCCCGGGCAGGAGAAGTCCCGCCGCCAGGTCACCATCTCGACCGACCTGGTTTACGACGTGCTGCGCAGCCACCAGCCGGACCATGTGCTGCTGCGGGCCGCCCGCGCCGACGCCGCGACCGGCCTCCTTGACGTGCGCCGGGTGTCAGAAATGCTCTCGCGTATCAGGGGGCGAATCATTCATAAAGCACTGGATCACGTGTCGCCGCTTGCCGTGCCGGTCATGCTCGAGATCGGCAAGGAGATGGTCTATGGCGAGGCGTCCGATACGCTACTCGCCGAGGCGGCCGACGAACTGGTGAAGGAGGCGATGCAGTGAAAGCGCAGGCACTGGCCGCGAAGCACGCCAAGCCCCCCGTTTCGGCGGGAGCAAAAGATCACATCATTGCTGTCGCCGGCTCGACCTTGATCGCCGATCCGGCGGGCGCCCTTTATTGGCCCGACGAAGGGCTCCTGGTCGTGGCCGATCTGCATTTGGAAAAGGGCTCGGCTTTCGCCAAGCGCGGCGTCCTCCTGCCGCCTTACGACACCGCAACCACCTTGGGGCGGCTGGCGCGGCTGGTGGAGCACTACGCGCCGCGGATTCTTATCGCGCTGGGCGACAGCTTCCATGACGATCATGGGCCGGCGCGCATGAGCGATCTCGACCGCATCAAGCTCAAAGGCTTGCAGCGGGGCCGCGACTGGGTCTGGATTGCCGGCAACCACGATCCCGATCTGCCGCCGGATATCGGCGGCCGTCTTGCCGACGCTTTAGCGTTCGGACCGCTCACCTTCCGCCACGAGCCATCCGAGAATGCTGCGGACGGCGAGATCGCCGGGCATCTACATCCGGTGGCGCGAGTTCCGCAGCGCGGCCGCGCGGTGAGCCGGCGCTGTTTCGCCAGTGACGGCCGCCGTCTGGTCATGCCGGCCTTCGGTGCCTATGCGGGCGGCCTCAACGTGCGCGACCAGGCGATTTTCGAATTGTTCGGGCCGGCCGGGTTCACCGCCCACATGCTCGGCGCGCAACGGCTTTATGCGGTTGCCGTGGAGCGGTGTCTGCCGGATTAGCCGCTCATCAGTCGCGCCGGAAAGCCACGCTCGCGATCCAGCCGGTCAACAGCGCCATCAGCGCGGTCGCGAGCCCATAGAGCAGACCGTGGTCGCGTGCAGCGTCGACCACAAATTGTTCGAAGCCGACTTTGACGATCTCGAACGCCGAATCCGTGTGGGCGATCAGATTGCCGTCGGCGAACAGCTTGACGTCGACGGTGTAGTTGCCGATCGGCACCTGGGCCGGCAGCGTGATCGAGGCGCGAAACAGCGTCGGCGTCAGGAACGTCACCGCGTTCGACTCTTCGCTGTAGAGGCCGCGCTCGCGCATCAGCCGCACCAAAGCGGCGCGGAACGGGTCGTTGCTCACCTCGCCGATGTCGTTGTTGATCAACTCGGGCAGCGGCGTATCGGCGATGCCGAGCTGCAGCTTCCGCCGGTTCTCGGCATTGGCGATGGCCTCGAGCGGCCGGTTTGCCAAGACCGCCAGATAAGACGGCGGATCGACAAAGGTGCGCGAGGCGGTATTCACCCAGATGCCGAGCACGCGCTGCTTGCGGCGCGTGCGCAGCGGCTCGCGCGGCCCGATGACGGTAGCGACAATATCGTAAGAGCCGCTGCGCGCCGCGCCGGCGGCGTCGCGTTCGACCGAGCCGAACAGCACCAGCTCGACGCCGGTATAGTTCGACGTGATCATCACGTGATGGTTGGTCACCGAGGCGATGAGGCGCTCGGCCGCCGCCGGCGCGGCGCCGGCGAGGAGCGCAGCAAGGGCGAACGCCGCTGTCCCGATGCGCAGATAGCTCATAGCCCGCCCCCGATGACGCGGATCGAGTAGAGATCGTCCGGGCGCAGCACGAGCTGGAAAGCAAAGCGCATGCCCACCGCCAACACCAGTAGGCCGAGCAGCAGGCGCAGCCATTCGCCGCGGATGCGCTGGCCGGCATGGGCGCCGAATTGCGCGCCGATCACGCCGCCGATCATCAGGATCAGCGCCAGCACCGCATCGACCAGATGATTGGTCGCCGCGTGCAGCACGGTCGCCGACACCATGGTGAGGAAGGTCAGCACCATCGAGGTGCCGATCACCGTCGCGGTCGGCACCCGCATCAGATAAATCAGCATCGGCACCAGGAGAAAGCCGCCGCCGATGCCCATAACGGCGCCGAGAAAGCCGATGATGAATCCGATCGCCAGCACCGGGATGGCGGAGACGTAGACTTTCGAGCGCTTGAAGCGGAGCTTCAGCGGCAAGCCGTGAAACCAGACGTGACTGCCGGGCCGGCGCAGCTCGACCGGCTTGCCCTGGCGGCTGCGGATGATGGCGCGCGCGCTCTCGCCGACCATGAGCACGCCGACGACGCCCAACAGCGTCACATAGGATAGCCCGATCATCAGATCGAGCTGATCGAGCGCGCGCAGCCACGTGAACAGGGCAACGCCGCCGGCGCTGCCGACAATGCCGCCGGCGAGCAGCGTCAGCGCCAAAGTGACATCGATTGCCCGGCGCCGCCAATAGGCGATGGCCCCGGAGAACGATGACGCCGCGACGTGCGTGGTGACGCTCGCCACCGCCACCGCCGGCTGCACGCCGATGAAGATCAATAGCGGCGTCATCAGAAATCCGCCGCCGACGCCGAACATGCCGGAAATGAATCCGACCGCGAGCCCCATCGCGAGGACGAGAAAGACGTTGACCGGAATATCGGCGATCGGAAGGTAGATTTGCACGGATCGACTGCCCGGCGATCGGTTGCGCGATCTACCCGTTCTACTCGCGCGGCGGCGCGCGGCATACCGTCAACAATCAGCCGGCGCGCAAATTTGATTGTTAGTTAAAGTCCGAAAGCCGAGTTGAAGCGGCGGCGGAAACGAGCGAAATCGCGGCTCAATTAACCTTGGCCGCCTCCGGCATCGGCGCTTTCGCTGACCGCGGCTTCGGCTTTGGCGCCGCTGGTGTGGCCGCGGGTGGCGCGTCCCAGTTACCCTTGACCGTGATCGCATCGGCGGGCTGCGGCACCGCAGTCCAACTCTCCGCCGCGGCCCGCGCCGCCGCGAGCGTCTGCTGGTCGAGGCGGGGCGCGATCTGGTCGCGCTTCTGCGCCGCGTCCTGATCGCCCTCCTTGGCCGCGAGGAAGAACCATTTGTAGGCTTCGGCCAAGTTCTGCTCGACGCCGACGCCGCGCGCATAAAGGATGGCGAGATTGTATTGGCTGTCGGTAATGCCGTGATCGGCGGCCTTGCGGAACCATTGCGCCGCGGTGTTGTAGTCCGGCTTGCCGTCGGCGCCTTCGGCGTAAAGGACGGCGAGATTGTGCATGGCCTTGCCATGGCCTTTCTCGGCGGCGGCGCGATAAAGATCGCGCGCAGTGGCGAGGTCCTTCTTCACGCCGAGGCCTTTTTCATAAAGCGTCGCCAGCCGGAACTGCGCGGGCACGATGCCTTTCTTGGCGGCGATGTCGAACCAGCGCGCAGCTTCCTCATTGTTGGCGGGAACCAAACGGCCTTCGGAGAAGCGCACGCCCACCTCGTAGGCGGCCAAGGGGTCGCCGGCGAGCGCGGCGAGCCGTAGCGTAGGCCCGCCAATCGCGGCCGGAAGCCGCTCACCCCCGACCGGCGGTGTCGCAACGGAACGCGGCGGCGCGGCGTTGGGTGGCGAGGGCTTCGGCAACGCGCCGGTAATGTCCATCGGCGCTCCGATCGCCGAACTCGAAGCGGGTGGGCGACCGCCAGCTTTGCCATCGTCGGCACGCGGACCGGGAGCCATCGCGACCGATCCAACAGCGCTGTTGAGTTGCGATTGCTGCCCGGGACGCGCAGCGGGCGCCGCATCCGGCCCATTGCCGAAATTCGGCGAGGGGTCGGTGCCCGGCAGCGGAACCGGTGCCGGCAAGTCCGCTGAATTTGTCGGCGACGGCGGTTCCGCTTCGCTGCGCGGCTGCCCTTTTTGAGCCGGTGGCTCGGGCCGCACCTGCGGCGGCGCTGCTTGTGGCTGCGGCTCGGTTCGTAGCTGCGGTGTCGACTGGCCGCGCGGCGGTTCCGTTTGCGCCGGCGTGGGCGCGTTAGACCCACCATCTTCGAACAGCCGCGAAATAATATGGAAGCCGCCGACGACAATGACGACGACGGCGGCGGCGACGGCGATCATGCGCAGCCGCTCGGTAAATTTTTTCGGCTGGGCTGCGCCTTCCGCGGCGGACCTGGCCAGTCTCCGACCTTCCGGGAGAGCGGCGGCGGCGGCCTGCGCGGCGCGGCGCGCCGCGGCGATGAAATCCGGCTTGCCGCCCCCCGGGTCCGGAATGACAGGCGGCTTCGAGCCAGCTGCGGCTTCGGACGCGGCGATGCGGTCGGCGGCAGACGGCGCGTTACGGGAGCGCGTCGTGGAGCCCGGTTCGAGCGGATGATCCGGCGGCAAGCTCGGATCGATCGGCGTTCGTGACGCTGCAGGCCGCGGCGGTGCGGGCTCCGGCGAGGCTGGCCTCGGCGACGGCTGGAAGATTGTCGCATCGGCTGCTGTTGTGTCTGTTTCGCCGGATTCATCGGCCGGTAGCGGCGGCGGCGAAGGCGCCTGGATTGGCTGCGGCGGCTGTGGCAGGCTCCGCGGTCGCAGCTTTTGGCCGCTCGACCCGCGCGTCACTCGCGATCATGGTCGGATGATCGACGACGATCGGCTGCGGTTTGGGCGTTTCCGAGTGGAGCGTCCAACGTGTCTTGGACCAGCCGCTCGGTCTGTTTGATATCGGCAAATTCGCGCGCCACGGCAGCGGCGGCGACTGGCGCCTTGGCGCCAAGGGCTGCGTCGTCGCGCAATTGGTCGATATACACCAAGAGATCGGCGAGCCCGCGCTCAACGCCTTCGAGCAAACCAAGCCGCGCGTCCGAGGCGTCGAGACGCTTGACCAAGGCCGCAATGCGGTCCTCGAGATGGGCCAGTGCCGTGTGATCGGTTTGCGAGAGCTGCACGCGTTCCAGTTTCTCGATCAAGCTCGACAACAGCTTCTCGAGTTCGCGGGGCACGGCGTGACCCGCTTCAGTCGAAGCGTTGAGCGCGCTCGCCAAAATATCGAGGCGATTTTCGAGCGCCGCGAGCGTGGGTGTGCTCGGGCCCGCTTGAGGCCAGGCCGTCGACTTTGGCCGACAGCGCCCGCACGTCTTCGGCGACCTTGTTCAGCGCGTCGCTGGAAGCGACATGGGAAACAATGCCGCGGAGGGAGCTGATCGCCGCTTCGAGTTGCGGCAACGCACCCGGATCATCCCTGGCGACCAGGGCGTCGACTTTTTTGCCGAGCGCATTGACCGCCTCGGCGAAGCCAACCAGGCCTTCGGCCGGCGTCAGTGCGTTCAGCGCCTCATGCACCTGCGCCAGTCCGCGCTCGATGCCCGCCAGCGCCGCCGCGTCGACGCCGGCTTGACGCCTGTGATCGATACGCTCGCTCAGCGCCTTGACTTCGGCCTCGAGCAACTCGAGTGCACGGCGCGGCAGTGCTTCGGTGAATGAGCGGCTGATCGCGGCGAGATCAGTACGAAGTCCGACGATCGCCTTTTCGAGCTCGCCTGACGGACGCAGCGCCTCGATCCGTGCCGTCATCTGGCGGAGTTGCTCTTCGAGCCCGCTGATATCGACCGGCGCTTCCGCCGCACTCTGCGAACGCCAGCCGCCAGGCCACGCCGCGAATACCCGCTCGGGCTCCGGCCCGGGCGGACGGTGCGGCGGCGGCGGTTCGCCGAGCGAAGGCGCTGCGGCGGCTCACTGCCCGGTGGAGCGCGGGCGCGCGATGATTTCGGCGGCAACGTCGCCGTCGAGCGCTTGCTGGCGCGCCGTTATCTCGGCCACCGCTTGTCGATCGAGTCATCGCGGCTTCGTTTTGTTGCCGCGCTCGCGGCGGCTTGCGCGATCCGCGCTCGCTCCAGGCGCTGCCGGTCGGCGCGCTGCGCTTCATCGCGATAGGTACTGCCATGACCGCGCTGGTCGCGATGCGGACCGCCTTCGGGCGCGATCGGCGGCGGATCGCTTTGGTGACGGTCGTCGCGCTCGCGGCGGCGCCAATCCGCGTCAGCCGGTCGTTGTTCCCGATCGTCGCGCCGGAAGTTCAAGCGGAATTGATCATCCGGCTCGCGTTCCGGCGGCGCCGGGGCGCATCGCGATCGTGATCGCGCTGCCGATCATCATCGCGGAACGCCTGGCGCCATTGGTCTTCGCGCCGTTGCTCCTGCGCCGTTGTTCGCGCTGCGGCTGCTCGCGCCGCTGGTTGCGGCACCGTTCTTGGCGCTGGCGGTCATTGGCGTGTCGTCACGGGAACGCTGCGGCGGCTCGCGGTCGCGATAGCGTGCGTGATCGTCGTTGCGCGGCCGTTGCCTTCGCGGCTCATCGGGCTCGCGATCGCGGCGGCGGGACGATCCACTATGGGAACGCTCGCGCGCCTCATCATACCGCGAGCCTTGCCGCGGCGGCGGGTCTGGCTGACGGTCGCGACGGCTGCCAGGGCGAAGGGGATGCGCGATGCGGCTCGCGCTCGGGATATTCGTGTTGGGACCGCGGCTCTGATCGATCATCCGGCTCACGATCGGCATCGTCCGACCACCATGCCTCCTCGTCGTTCTCATCGGCAGGCTGGATGACGGTGTTGAGCCATTCGCCGACCGACATACCAGAGCGGCGCGCGGCCTCGCGCGCAGCGGCACGCGCCTCCGGACTGAGACCTCTTAAATTCCACGGACCGCCCGATCTCATTCCCACGTCCAAGCCACATGAGGAGCAGGATCCGCCCGTCGTTTCGGGCTGATACCCATTAACTGACGACGCCGAGGGCGCGGTTTTCTATCCCCAGGTTGAATGTTCAGGATTACGGTAAAGAAGCCGTTAAGACGGGGTTCGGCCGGTCACTGTTCGTTCATTTCACGGCCCGTTGACGCCGTTCCGTTACGTTATACCTTCCCCAGCGGCCGGCGCCCCGCAAGCAGCCCGGGGACGGGCAAGAACGGGTCAAGAACGCCGCGACCGGCCGCAGCCCGGAGGACGACATGCCGACTTATAAGGCTCCCGTTGGGGACGTGATGTTCCTGTTGAGCGACGTGTTCCACATCGATCGCTACAACAACTTGCCGGGTTTTGCCGATGCCACGCCCGATCTGGTCGAGGCCGTGCTCGAGGAGGCCGCGAAGTTTTGCGAGGACGTGCTGACGCCGCTCAATCGCGTTGGCGACAAGGAAGGCTGTAAGCGCCACCCGGACGGCTCGGTGACGACGCCGACAGGTTTCAAGGACGCCTACAAAAAGCTCATGGAAGGCGGCTGGAACGGCGCTTCGGCGCCTGCCGAATATGGCGGTCAGGGCCTGCCGCGCGTGCTTTCGCAGGCAATCGGTGAGTTCCTCGTCTCAGCCAACATGGCGTTCGCCATGTATCCCGGACTGACGCAGGGCGCGGCCGCCGCGCTCATCGTCCACGGCTCGCCGGAGCAGAAGGCGCTTTATCTCCCCAAACTGATCAGTGGTGAGTGGACCGGGACGATGAACCTCACCGAGCCGCAATGCGGCACCGATCTCGGGCTCACGCGCGCGCGTGCGGTGCCGCAAGCTGATGGCAGCTACAAAATCACCGGTACGAAGATTTTCATCTCCGCCGGCGAGCACGATCTTGCGGACAATATCATCCACCTCGTGCTCGCGCGCATCGAGGGCGCGCCCGACGGCGTCAAGGGAATTTCGCTGTTCATCGTCCCCAAATTCCTGCCGACTAAGGACGGCGGCGTTGGCGCGCGCAACGGCGTTTCCTGCGGGTCGATCGAAGAGAAGATGGGCATCCACGGCAATTCGACGTGCGTGATGAACTACGACGACGCCATCGGCTGGCTGGTGAGCGAGCCGAACCGCGGCCTCAACGCCATGTTCGTGATGATGAATGAGGCCCGGCTCGGCGTCGGCATGCAGGGTCTGGCGATGTCGGAGGTCGCCTATCAAAACGCGGCCAGCTACGCCAAGGAGCGGCTTGCCGGACGCGCGCTGACCGGCGCGAAGTTCAAGGACAAACCGGCCGATCCGATCATCGTGCAACCGGATGTGCGCCGCATGCTGATGACCATGCGCGCCTTCAACGAAGCCGCTCGCGCGCTGGTGCTATGGAGCGCGATCAAGAGTGACGTGGCGCATCGTTCCGGCGATGCCAAGGAGCGGCAGGCCGCCGACGACCATATGGGCCTGATGACGCCGGTGATCAAAGGCGTGCTGACCGACCAGGGCTTCGCCAACACCGTCATGGCGCAGCAGGTGTTCGGCGGGCACGGCTATATCGCCGAGCATGGGATGGAGCAGTTCGTCCGCGACTCGCGCATTGCCATGATCTACGAGGGCGCTAACGGCATTCAGGCGCTCGATCTTGTCGGCCGCAAACTGCCGCGGGATGGCGGGCGCGCTTTGCAGGCGTTTTTCGCCGAAGTCTCCGGCTTCATCAAAGACCACGGCGCCGATGCGGATCTGGCGCCCTACGTCAAGCCGCTGCAACAAGCGCTCGGCGAATTGCAGCAGGCGACGACGTGGTTCATGCAGAATGCGCTTGGCAATCCGGACAACGCTGGCGCCGGTTCGACCGACTACATGCATCTCTTCGGCCTGGTAGCGCTCGGCTACATGTGGTGCCTGATCGCCGAGGCGGCGAAGGCTAAGGCCGCCAATGGCGGCAACGGCGCAAACGATATGATGGCGGCGAAACTTACGACCGGCCGCTTTTTTGCCGAGCGGCTATTGCCGGCGTCGACCACCCATCTCGCGCGCATCAAGGCCGGCGCCGCCAGCATCATGGCGTTGCCGGCCGAGGCGTTCTAAGAGTCTTGATCCGCTCATCTCCGCGCAAGCCGGAATCCAGAACAAAATCGCATGCTTCTGCGAAGTTTAACTGGGTCCCCGCCTTCGCGGGGACGAGCGGCAAATCGGATTGACGACCACCCGCTGCAATTTCGGGAAACCTGGACTATATGGAGAGTCCGGTTTCACAGACGAGCAGCCTAATCCGGCTCTTGCGGTCATCGGCCGCGCGGCCGCCTCACCCGGGACGGGTCAGGATCACGATAGCGAGGAAACGCTATGCCCGACGCTTTCATCTACGATCACGTGCGCACACCTCGCGGCCGCGGCAAGATTGACGGCTCGCTGCATGAAGTGACCGCGCTCAATCTCGCGAGCCAAGCGCTCGGCGCCATCAAGGATCGCAACGATCTCGACCCGGCGCTGATCGACGACGTGGTGATGGGCGTGGTCGATCCGGTGGGTGAGGCCGGCGGCGATATTGCACGCGCCGCAGCACTGGTCGCCGGTTACGGCGACAGCGTTGCCGGTGTGCAGATCAATCGCTTTTGCGCCTCAGGCCTTGACGCGGTGAATTTTGCCGCCGCGCAGATCATGTCCGGTCAGCAAGACATGGCGATCGGCGGCGGCGTCGAATCTATGAGCCGCGTCGGCATCGGCGCTTCCGGCGGCGCCTGGGCGGTGGATCCGACGATTGCGGTTGCCCATTATTTCATGCCGCAAGGCATTTCCGCCGATCTCATCGCCACCAAATATGGCTTCTCACGCGACGACGTCGACGCCTATGCCGTGGAGAGTCAAAAGCGCGCCGCGACGTCGTGGCAGGAGGGCCGCTTCAGCCGTTCCGTGATGAAGGTCAAGGACGTCAACGGCCTCACCATCCTCGACAAGGACGAGCAGATGCGACCGGACACGACCATGCAGTCGTTGGCCGCGCTCAAGCCGTCGTTCGTGCAGATGGGCGAAATGGGCGGCTTCGATTCCGTCGCCGTGCAAAAGCATCCGGAAGTCGAGTCCGTGAACCACGTCCATCACGCCGGCAATTCGTCGGGCATTGTCGACGGCGCCGCCGCGGTCCTGCTCGGCAACAGCAAAGCCGGCAAGAAAGCCGATCTCAAGCCGCGCGCGCGGGTGCGCGCCTTTGCCAATATCGGTTCGGAGCCGGCGATCATGCTCACCGGTCCGGTCGACGTCACCAAAAAGGTGCTGAAAAGGGCCGGCATGACGCTCGACGACATCGATCTGTTCGAACTCAACGAGGCGTTCGCCTCGGTGGTGCTGCGTTATATGCAGGCGTTCGGCATCGATCCGAACAAAATCAACGTCAACGGCGGCGCCATCGCGATGGGCCATCCGCTTGGGGCCACCGGCGCCATGATCCTCGGCACCGTGCTCGACGAATTGGAGCGGCGCGGTTTGTCGACGGCATTGGTGACGCTGTGCATCGGCGCCGGCATGGGCACCGCCACCATCATCGAGCGGGTGTGATCTCCCTCTTCGCGCCGGGACGGGAAAAAAGGGACCGCGCGGCATGCCGAAGATCGATATCGCCAGCCTGCCGATCGACAGCAGCACCAATTATCCGGAGCCGTTCAAGCGCGTGGTCATGGGCCGCGCGCGCAAGCGGCTCGGCGTTGCCGCGGGCCTCGATCAATTCGGCGTCAACCTGACGACACTCAAGCCGGGTGCAGCTTCGGCGTTGCGGCACTGGCACGAAAACGAAGACGAGCTCGTCTATATCCTGCAGGGCGAAGTGGTGCTCATCGAGGACGCCGGCGAGACCGTGCTTAAGGCCGGTGACGCCGCGGGCTTCAAGGCCAATGTGCCGAACGGCCACCACCTGGTGAACAAGTCGGGCCGCGACGCGGTCTATCTCGAGATCGGCACGCGGTCGAAGCGCGAGCGCGCCGAATATCCCGATGTGGACCTGCGGGTCATCCGCGACGAGGCGGGCGGGCGCTACACGCACAAAAACGGGCAGGCATATTCGGAGTGATTCCCGCTCTCCACTTGGGGGCGAGGCGACATAGAGGCGACGGGAGATGAGTATGACCTACAGCAATTTCACTTTTGAGACCGACGCCGACGGCATCGCGCTCGTCACCTGGAACATGCCGGGGCGCTCGATGAACGTTATCGACGAGAAAGTCACCGAGGAACTCGCGGCGATCGCCGAGCGCGTCGCCACCGAAGACGCCGTCAAGGGCGCGGTGCTGACCTCCGGCAAGGACGCGTTCTGCGGCGGCGCCGATCTCACCATGCTGGAGACGCTGAGCCGCACCTTCGCCGAATTGACCAAGTCGCAGGGCGAGGAAGCGGCAAACAAACGGCTGTTCGAGGAAAGCCGCAAGCTGTCGCAGATCGGCCGTCGCATGGAGACGTGCGGCAAGCCCTGGGTCGCGGCCATCAACGGCACCGCCATGGGCGGCGGCTTCGAGCTCGCGCTCGCCTGCCATCATCGCGTCGCCGCCGAGAACGACAAGACGCGGCTCGGCCTGCCGGAAATCAAGGTCGGACTGTTTCCCGGCGGTGGCGGCACGCAGCGCATCGCGCGCATGCTGCAGCCGGCGGACGCGCTGCAATTCCTGCTCAAAGGCGACCAGTTACGCCTCAGCCGCGCCAAATCGATGAAGCTTGTCGACGAAGTGGTGGCGCCCGCCGACCTGGTACAAAAATCCAAGGATTGGATCAAAGCCGGCGGCACGGCGAAAGCGCCGTGGGACGTCGACGGGTTCAAGTTGCCCGGCGGGCTCGTTTATTCGAAAGCCGGCATGATGGTGTTCCCGCCGGCCAACGCGCTGTACCGCCGCGAAACCTACGACAATTATCCGGCGGCGCGGGCCATCATGCAGGTCGTCTATGAAGGCCTGCAGCTGCCGATGGATCAGGCGCTGCGCGTCGAGTTTCGCTATTTCGCGAAAATCCTGCGCTCGCCCGAAGCGGCGGCCATGATCCGCTCGCTGTTCGTTTCGATGCAGGAACTCAACAAGGGCGCACGCCGGCCGGCGGAGGTGCCGCCAAAGGCGATCAAAAAAATCGGCGTGCTCGGCGCCGGCTTCATGGGCGCCGGCGTTGCCTATGTCAGCGCACAAGCGGGCATCGACGTGGTGTTGATCGACCGCGATCAGGAATCCGCCGACAAGGGCAAGGCGCATTCGCAGAAATTGATCACCGACCAGATCAATCGCGGCCGCGCCACCGCCGCCGACCGCGACGCGCTATTGGCGCGCATCACCGCGACGCCGGACTACGCGGCACTGGCGGATTGCGATCTCATCATCGAGGCGGTGTTCGAGGATCGCAAGATCAAGGAAGAAGCGATCGCCAAGGCGCAAGCCGTGATCCGCAAGGACACGATCTTCGGCTCCAACACCTCGACATTGCCGATCACCTCGCTGGCGACGACCTTCAAGAACACGCCGCGTTTCATCGGCATTCACTTTTTCTCGCCGGTCGATCGCATGATGCTGGTCGAAGTGATCATGGGAAAGAAGACCGGCGACGCGGCGCTGGCGATGGCGCTCGATTACGTCCGCGCCATCCGCAAAACCCCGATCGTGGTCAACGATTTACGCGGCTTCTACACGTCGCGCGTGGTCGGCACCTATATCCGCGAAGGTCATTTGATGCTGACCGAAGGCGTGCCGGCGGCGATGATCGAGAATGTCGGGCGCATGGCCGGCATGCCGGTCGGTCCGCTCTCACTCAACGATGAAGTCGCCGTCGACCTTGCCTGGAAGATCCTCAAAGCGACCGAGGCCGATCTCGGCGCCGACAAGATCGACCAGCGGCAGAAGGCGCTGCTGGAAGAAATGGTCGAGAAACGCGGCCGCTTCGGCCGCAAGAACAACAAGGGATTCTACGACTATCCGCAGAACGGGCCGAAGCGGCTGTGGCCCGGCCTCGCCGATCTGCAGGCGACGAAGCTCGATCCAGATACGATTGACGTCGACGAGCTGAAGACGCGGCTGCTCGCGATCCAGGCGCTCGAATCCGCGCGCTGCATCGAGGAGGGCGTGGTGACCGACGTGCGCGAGGCCGACGTCGGCTCGATCCTCGGTTTCGGCTACGCGCCTTTCACCGGCGGCACCATTTCCTATATCGACGGCATGGGCACCAAGGCCTTCGTCGAATTGTGCAATGGGCTGGCAAAGAAGCATGGCAATCGGTTCAAGCCCGGCAAGCTGCTGCGTGACATGGCAAAAACCGGCGACACCTTCTATCACCGGTTCGCACCGGAGAAGCGCAAGGCGGCGTGACGATCGTCGCTTCGTCGCTTTAAGGCCGCCGCTCACCCATCTCGGATGCCATGGCGCGTGATCAAGTCGACCTGACGCCGATCGAGCGCCACGACGAGCTCGTCGATTGGATCGCGGAGGGCATCAAGCCGAAATCGCAATTCCGCATCGGCACCGAGCACGAGAAATTCGCCTTCACGCTCGAAGGCCATCAACCGGTGCCCTATGAAGGCCGCCGCGGCATCCGCTCGCTGCTCGAAGGCATGCAGCACCTGCTCGGCTGGCAGCCGATCATGGAAGGCGACAACGTCATCGGCTTGTTCGACGTGACCGGCGGCGGCGCCATTTCGCTGGAGCCCGGCGGCCAATTCGAGTTGTCAGGCGCACAGCTCGAAACCGTGCATCAGACGTCTGGCGAGCTGATGGCGCATCTGGCGCAGGTGCGCGAAGTCGCCCAAACGCTGCGCATCGGATTTCTCGGCATCGGCATGACGCCGAGCTGGACCCGCTCGGCAATGCCGAAAATGCCGAAGGGGCGCTACAAGATCATGACCGCCTATATGCCGAAGGTCGGCAAGCTCGGCCTCGACATGATGTACCGAACCTGCACGGTGCAGACCAATCTCGACTTCTCCTCGGAAGCCGACATGGTCAAGAAGCTGCGCGTATCGCTGTCGCTGCAGCCGGTGGCGACGGCACTGTTCGCGAATTCGCCGTTCACCGACGGCACGCCCAACGGCTTTCTGTCGTTCCGCGCTGAAATCTGGCGCGATACTGACAACGCCCGCACCGGCATGCTGCCGTGGGTGTTCGAGCCGGGCATGAGCTTCGAGCGCTGGGTCGACTATGCGCTCGACGTGCCGATGTATTTCGTCAAGCACGGCGACGAGTATGTCGATACCTCGGGCCAGTCGTTTCGCGACCTGCTGGCCGGGAAGCTGCCCGGCATGCCTGGCGCGCGGGCGACGATCTCGGATTGGTCGAATCACATCAGCACGATTTTTCCCGAGGTGCGGCTCAAGCGTTATCTGGAAATGCGTGGCGCCGATTCCGGACCGACGCACAACCTGCTCGCCTTGCCGGCCTTTTGGGTCGGCATTCTCTATGACGATGTCAGCCTCGACGCCGCTTGGGATCTGGTCAAAGGCTGGAGCGCCGCAGATCGCCAGAAGCTTCGCGACGAAGTGCCAAAAGCGGGCCTTGCCGCCACGGTGCGCGGCCGCAGCGTCCTCGCGATTGCCGGCGATGTCCTCAAGCTGGCGCGTGCCGGCTTGGGTCGCCGCAAACATTTCGACATCAGCGGTCAGGACGAGACGCGCTATCTTGAAGTCCTGGAGGATCGCGTTGCCCGCCGCACCACGCCGGCACAAGAGCTTCTGGACAAGTTCAACGGGCCGTGGGCCGGCTCGGTCGATCCGATCTATACGGAACAGGCGTACTAGGCCTACTCGATCCCATAAATCGCTTGGGCTTCCATCAGCGCCTTGGTGCACGCTTTGGCGTCGCCCGCGGCGTCAGCATTGCGCGCCCGCGCCAGCGCTGCCTCACCGTCGGCGTTAGCCACGCGTTCGGCGCTCTGTACCGAGCCGGGCGTCGGTTGATGATGAAGCTGTGCGCCAACCGATTGTGGACCGCTTGCATCTCCCGCACCGCCTGGTGCCGATTTGGCCGCCGCAACGCGGATGCGTTGCTCAACCTGCGAAATCTCAGTGGTGCACGGGCCGGCATGACTGGCAGCCGACCCTGCTATCAATGCTACTGCCGCAAACGCTACGATGCGCGATCGTTCCATAACGGGCCTCCGATCATCGTTGTTCATAACAATAGTCGCGCCGGAAAGCGCCGAGAAGACCCGCCGGCAAGACTTTGCGTTCACACCCTCTCGACCCGTGAACGCACAAGCAGAAATATTTCATCAATTGATTTCGTTCTTGCGAACCCGCGGCGTTGCCCGTTCCGGCGACATCCGCTCATGCGGCAACAGCTCACGCGGCAACGACATCCGTCTGCGAGAAGTCGTGACCCTTGTACAACAACCTGGCGCTGTGCGCCTTGGCACAGGCATAGGACAGGCAGTCGCCGAAGTTCAGATTGCCGCCGGCTCCGCGGCCACGGCCGTAACGGTCGAAAGCGGCCACGGCGCCATGGCCGACGTCTTCCGTGATCGGAACAACGCTGATGTCAGCCTCTCGCAGCAGCCGGGTGACCAGCCCGTCCGCGGCGACCGCTGTGAGGCCGAACAGGCTCGCAAGCCGCATCGACGCCTCGAGGACGACGTGGCCAGCCGATATCCGTTCTCGGTCGCTCTCGAGCTTCGCGGCCAGCGCCGCGGCATCCGGGTCAGCGGTCAGTAAGGCGATGATGGCCGAGCTGTCGACGAAGATCACGAATGGCCCCAAAGCGCATCGACGTCGCGTCTGCCGGCCGCGCGCTGACGCCGCGGATCGGCAAGGCGCCGCGCGTCGGCGGCGATCTCGGCGAAGTCTTTCCGGCAATGGCCGCTCGGCCCGGACTAATGCGGCTTCAAGCGCGGCGATGACCGCCTCCGTCATCGAGAGGCCGTTACGGTCGGCCAGGCGGCGCGCCAGCTTGGCGGCTCGATCATCACGAATATGCAGGGCCATGGGCGATTCCAGCCGTATATGCGATATCGTGTAGATGCATATACGCTATGTGTATCACACCGGCAGAACGATCACAAGCTGCTGAAATCCCTGCGAAACGCTCGTCTCCCGGACCTAGAGTTATTCGATCATTAATAGTCCGGCGAGGTTTTGCGCTAGAATGCGGGCATGGAGCGCAGCGACCCGGGATTGCCGAACCGGCGGATCTTGATGAGGATTGGCGTTGCCGGCGCCGTCCTGTTCGGCTTCGCCGCCTGCACGACCACCGGCAGCAACACCGCCACCACCAACACCGGCAGCGGGTTCGGTTTCTATGGCGCCAAGCCCGAAGAGCCGCGGGGCCCGATCCGGCGTTTGCGCGCGCAGTCGTGACATATCCGTCGCCCGAGCCGCCGGGCACGATCGTCGTCGATCCGGGCAGTCACTTCCTGTACCTGGTACAGGGCGGCGGCCAGGCCATTCGCTACGGTGTCGGCGTCGGCGCCGAGGGTTTCGTCTGGTCCGGCATGGCGACGATTCACACCAAGCAGGAATGGCCCGACTGGTATCCGCCGCCGGAAATGTTGGCGCGCAAGCCGGAGCTGCGAGAGCACATGGTGCAATTGCAAAGCGGCATCGGCATGAAGGGCGGCCCGGACAATCCGATCGGCGCCCGCGCGATGTATCTGTGGCAAGGCAACAAGGACACGCTCTACCGCATCCACGGTACCAATGAGCCGTGGACCATCGGCACCAACGTGTCGTCCGGCTGCATCCGGCTGACCAACGAGGACGTCGCCGACCTCTACAACCGCACGCCGATCGGGACCAAGGTCATCGTTCTCGCCACCGCCAAGCCGGCCGTCGCGGCGCAGTAGCGCCTGCATTGGCGCCCGCTAGTGTCCCTTTGATTCCGAACTTCGCGTAAAGGTAGGCGAAAGCTTCTGCGAACTTCGGAATCGGGAGCCCATGGCGTCGCCCGTCAATGCCGTTCTCTGTGCGCTGGTCGCCACCGCCTTCTGGACATTGCTCGGCTTTGCCCTTGCCCGGCATCTGCTGCCGCGCGTGCTGGCGCTCGGTGCAGCAGCAGTAATCGGCTGGGCGGCGCACAGCGCCGTCATGCTCCCGGTTTATGTCTGGATCGGCCTATCGCCTATGACGGTCGTTGCCGTCGGCGCGCTCTGCATACTCTTAAGCGGTTTCTCGCTGTCGTTGCAGATATCTGGCAGCGAAGCCGAAGGCGAGGCCAGCGTTCCGCCATGGACATTTGCCGCCGCCGCGCTCGTGGCGCTAGTGCCGGCCGTCGCCATCCTGCCGAAGTTTTACGGCGATGCCGTTCAGCTGGCCGATCCAATCTTCGATCATTCCAAGAGCGCAATCATCGACGCGATTGCCCGGCTTGGCGTGCCGCCGGTCAATCCCGTGTTCGGCCAGTTCGGCGCGAAGTGCGTCCCGGACATCGGTTCGGCGAGTTGCCTCGCCTATTATTATCTCTGGCATTTCAGTGCCGCCGAGGTCGCTCTTGCCGCCGGCGCAACGGGCTGGGAGGCCGATATCGGGCTCACCTGGTTCACCGCTTTCGCCTCGCTCACGCTGATGATGGCGATTGCGGTTTGGCTTGCCAAACGCTCCGCGGCCGCGATCTGGGTGTTAGTGCTCGCCGCTGCTGCCTCGTTGTGGATCACGCTGTACTGGATATTCGGGACCAGCGACCTCAAGCCAGCGCTGCTGGCGCCGGTCGGCATGGCCGGCTGGCTGTTTCAGGCAACCTGGGTGCCGCAGCATATGATGGCGGCGTCGTGCGTCGTGACGGCGATGCTACTTGTTGTGCGCATGACGGTGCGGCAAAGCTGGACGCTTGTTCTGACACTGGCCTTGGTCATTGTCGCCGGTTTTGAAAGCTCGACCTTTGTCGGCGGTATCACATTTGCGATTACCGCGATGGTTGCGGCGCCACTCGTTCTTGCCGCGGTGAACCCCGCGCGGCGCTGGCGCCTGTTGACCGCATTAGCGCTTGCCGCCTTGCTGGTCGTCTGCCTCATCGCCCCGTTCGTGCTCAATCAAGTGGCCGCCGTCCGCGCTCGCGGCGGCGGCGCCCCGATCAACGTTTCGCACTACCGGGTTTTCGGGGAATTTCTGCCATCTGCGCTGCGCTGCATGCTCGACCTGCCGGGCTACTGGCTCGTCATCCTGCCGGTGGAATTGCCGGCGGTTTTTGTCGCCGGCGGCATCGCATTGATCGTGATGCTGCGCAGCGCCTCGCCGCGTGCGGAAAAGCTCGCCGTGGCGCTTCTTGCCTGTCTTGCCGGCGCCGGGCTGACGGTGTCCTGGCTTCTGGTCTCGACCTTGGGCAACAACAACGATCTCGGGCTGCGCGCCATCATCCCCGCCGAGATGGTGCTGATCGTCAGTGTCGCCGCGGCAGCCGCAGGTCCGGCGAAAGGCCGCCTTCGTATCGTCGTCATCGCGATCGCGCTCACGGGTCTCGTGCTCAGCCTGCCAGACATGGCAAAAATAATTTATGACAATACAGCCGGCCGGCCGCGGCCCGGCGGCGTCGCATTTGCGCAATCACCGGAAATGTGGGCGGCTGTGAGCCGCCACGCGCCGGCGGCCGCACGCGTCGCCAATAATCCGTTGTTCGTGAGCCAGCTGACGCCGTGGCCGGTGAACATATCCTGGGCCTTGCTCGCCGACCGGAACTCATGCTTTGCCGGTCTCGATTTGGCGCTGGCTTATACGTCGCTGGCGTCGGAGCGACGCGTGGCGATCAACGCGCAGTTCGTTCGAGTCTTTGCCGGCGAAGGCACCGCCGACGACGTGCACGCCATGGCGACGCAATATGGCTGTGACGTCATCGTGGTGGCACCAACGGATAAAGCGTGGGACCACGATCCGTTCGCTGCCAGTGCGGACTATCGTCTGGCGGAAACGCGCGACGGGCGCTGGCGGATTTATGTTCGGCGGTGAGAGCTACTTTGCTTGATGATGCGGTGAGAGCTACTTTGCTTGATGATCAAAATCGCGCAGTCGCTATCAGGGCGGAGCAGTCGGCGGGACTGTGTCGCCTCTGTGACGTCGCGCTAGTCGCAATCACGACTTTGTGAAGCGTATAACCTTTTGGTGTCTGCTGACTTGTCCGGCAGTGAGCCGGAATTGATTGGCGCGTTGCCGTTCGTTGCCAGACAGTGCGCCGCGTTGAATCATTTGATTTTCAGGGGTGGCATCGCATGAACGATGCGAAGTATTTTAACGAGCGACCTGCAATGGCGAGTTGCGGCATCGCCATCATGGCCAAGGCCTCGGCGCCGGGCCAGACCAAGACGCGTCTCGTGCCGCCGCTCACGTTCGACCAGGCTGCCGCGCTCAACACTGCGTTCGTTCAGGATATCGCCGACAATGTTTTGCTGGCTGGGCGTCACAGCGCGATCGCCGGCTATGTTGCATTCGCACCGCGCGGCTCCGAAGATTTCTTTCGCGGCATCCTGCCGCCGGCAATTGGCTTGATCGACGCCTGCTTGCCGACGCTCGGCGATTGCTTGGTGCGCACGGTCGAGGAGGTTCTTGCCCGCGGACACCAATCGGCGGTCGTGCTCAATTCCGACAGCCCGACTTTGCCGACGGCGGTCCTGGTCGAAACCGCGCAGGCGCTGGCCCAGCCGGGCGAGCGCGCCGTGCTCGGCCCATCGAGCGACGGCGGTTACTATTTGCTCGGATTAAAACGGCGCATTACCGGCTATTCGAGGACATCGCCTGGAGCACCGAGCGCGTCGCCGCGCAGACGCGCGAGCGGGCGCGCGAGATTAAGCTCGACGTGCACACGCTGCCGGTCTGGTACGATGTCGACGACGTCGAAGGCTTGCGCCGGCTGCGTAGCGAAGTACGCGGGCTGCGCCCCGCCAAACATCGGCTCGATACAGGCGAACCGAATTTTCCCGCCGCCACCGCGGCGTTGATCGAGCGCCTCTGTGCGGACGGCGAATTTGACCGCCGCGGCGCGGAGGCGGTGCGGCTCGCGGCCGGAGGCGCCTGACGATGGACGCTGGCGCAACCAAACCGGCGGTCGATCCGCGGCGCTATTTCGAGGGTGTGCGCGCCGACAGCGACGTGCCCATGCACGAGCCGGTCTGCCTTTATCTCGAGACGACCAACCGCTGCAATCTTCTGTGCACGACCTGTCCGCGAACCTATGAAGAGCTCGAGCCTCCGGCCGACATGAGCTGGGAGCTTTTTTGCTCGATCGTCGATCAGATTCCGAACCTCGCGCGCGCGGTGCTGCACGGTGTCGGCGAGCCGATGCTGGTGAAACATTTGCCGCGCATGGTGCGCTATCTGAAAGACCGCGGCACCTACGTACTGTTCAATACCAACGGCACCGTGCTCAACGAAAGGAACGGCCGCGCGCTGATCGAGGCCGACCTCGACGAGTTGCGCGTTTCGTTCGATGCCGCCGATGCCAAATCGTATCGAGTCATCCGCGGCAAGAATTATTTCAACCGCATTCTCAAGAATGTCCGGGCCTTCCGCGACCTGCAGGAGCGCGAGGGCAAGCTCAAGCCGCGGGTGTCGGCGTGGCTCACCGGCATGCGCGAGACCGTCGAGCAATTGCCGGACTTTGTGCGGGTCGCCGCGGAAACCGGCGTGCGCGAAGTCTATCTGCAGCGCCTGGTGTTTTTCGGCGAGAACGCCATCGGCATGGCGCGGCCGGACCAGGCGCTTTACGAGCAGCTTACAGGCGAGGAGGCTGCATACATCGATCGTGCAGTCGAGGTCGCCAGTTCACTCGGCATCACGTTCAGCGCTTCGGGCGCGGCCTCCGAGCCAGGCATGAGTTTGAAACGCGGCGACAGCGGTTCGCCGTGGTCGATGTGCCGCCGGCCATGGACGGTCATGTACATCACCGCCAACGGCCGCGCGCTGCCGTGCTGCATCGCGCCATTTTCGCAACGCGGTTACGAAAACTATACGCTCGGTGACGCTACGCAACAGACCTTGCGTGAGATCTGGACCGGCGAAGCGTATCGCGATTTCCGCCGCGGCCTGCTCTCCGATAAGCCACCGTCGGCGTGCGCGAGTTGCGGGTTGCGCTGGAGCCTGTAGCAGTGCCGCCATTCGCCAGCGGCGTCGCCGTCGTCATCCCGACCTACAACGAAGCCGCGGCGATTGGCGGCGTCGTGGCCGCCATACCGCGCGACATCGTCAGCCGGATCATCGTCGCTGATGGCGGCAGCAGCGACGGCACGGCCGACGTCGCACGCCGCGCCGGCGCCGAGGTGCTCAATGCCGGCGATGGTTACGGCCGCGCCTGCCTTGCCGGCGCGCAAGCGGTCGATGATGCCGACATCATCGTGTTCATGGACGGCGACGGCGCCGACGATCCGGCATTCATCAAGGACATGGTCGCCGCCATTCGTTCCGGCAGTTACGACTTCGTCATCGGTTCGCGCGCGAAAGGTGAGCGCGAGGCCGGCAGCATGGCAAGCCATCAGCTTCTGATCGGGCATGTCGCCGGGGCGCTGATCATGCTGTTCTACGGCGTGCGCTACACCGACATGTGCGCCTATCGCGCGATCCGCCGCGAGACGCTGTTGAAGCTCGGCATGCGCGAACGCACTTACGGCTGGAATCTGGAAATGCAGATGCGGGTGGCGCGGGCACGCTTGCGCGTGCTCGAATTGCCGGTCGCTTACCGCCGCCGCGCCGGCGGCGAATCCAAGGTCGCCGGCAATCTGCGCGGAACGATCAGAGCCGGATCGCGCATCATCGTCACATTCGCACGCGTGGCGATGGAGCCCATGCGCGGCGCCTAGGATTGCGCTCATTCCCGCGACCCGCCGACGTTCGCTCGGAGCTACGGCGGATTCGAGTCCGCCAAAGCGCGGAGTGCGAAGGTGGAAAGCGGGAATCCAACACCTTTAGCTCCCCGCCTGCGCGGACGAGCGGATGTTGAGTTAGATCGCGACCTTGCGGAGGAAGCCGTCGACGCTGTCGCGCAGCGAGTCGGCGGCCCTCTCGACGGCTTGCGAAGCCGCCAATACCGTGTCGGCAGAATTGCGCATGTCGGCGATCGCCCCGGAGACGCGGCCCAACACCGAGACCACCGATCTCGTTCCGGCCGCTGCGGCGGCGACGCTTCCCGAGATCTCCTGCGTCGCCGAGTTTTGCTGTTCGACCGACGTGGCGATAGCGGCGGTGAATTGCCTGATTTCCTGCATGCGGCCGGCGATGGTGCCGATCGCGTCGACGGCGCTGCGCGTCGAGCCCTGCACCGCCGCGATCTGCGACGCGATGTCGTCGGTCGCCCTTGCCGTCTGCACCGCAAGCGTTTTGACTTCCGAGGCGACGACGGCAAAGCCCTTGCCCGCAACGCCGGCGCGCGCCGCCTCGATGGTGGCGTTGAGCGCCAGCAAATTCGTTTGCCGGGCGACGCTCTGAATGAGCTTGACGACGTCGTCGATCTTTTGCGCGGCTTGCGCCAGTTCGGCGATGTCGGCGTTGGTCGATTGCGCCTCGGTGGCGGCGGCGCCGACGACCTCGGAGGCGCGGCCAAGCTGCCGATTGATCTCGGCGATGGACTTCGACAATTCATCGGCCGCCGTGGCGGCGATCTCGGCGCTGCCTGAGGCGTCGGTGGAGGTCTGCACTGCGCCCGCGGTCTGCGCCGTACTCTCGTTCGACGTCGCCGCCAGCGCGCTCGCCGTCGATTGCATCGCCGCTACGCTGTCGGCGACGGTGTTCAGAACGCCCTCGACGCTCTGGCGGAACCAGGCGATCGCCTCCTCGATTGCGGCGCGCCGCGCTTCCTGCTCGTCGAGCAGCGCGCTTTTTCGCTCGGCGGCGCGGCGCTCGGTAATGTCGTCATGGGTGCCGACCCAATAAATGGAGCCGGGTATCGGCCGGTTGACGACTGAAACCGCACGGCCGTCGGGAGTTTCACTGATGAAACTCACCGTCTTGCCGGCGGCGATTTGGCTCATGATCTCGTTGCAATATTCTTGCGCATCGCGGCGCAGGTTGCCGCTGGTGATTTTATTGCGGATGATGTCGATGAGCGCGGCGCCGGGCTTTACCACCTCCGGTGACAGCCCATACATCGTTACGTATCGATCGTTGCTGACGACGAGGCGACCGTTGGTGTCGAACATCACTACGCCTTGCGTCATGTTGTCGAGGGCGATACCGAGAAGGCGTCCCTTGTCGTCCAGCCGGCGATCCGCGGCGGCGCTGATCAAACTCATGCTCAGGATGGCCACAGCTACGCTGGCAACGGCAATGGCGAGCGACCCCGGGGACAGCGACAGCGCGGTGAAAGTGCGCGCCGGGTCGGGGACGATGTCTACCGCTCCCATGGCCGTGAAGTGATGCGACACGATGGCGAGCGTAAGGAACAGCGCGGAAACCAAGAGTGCGCGCAATCCCTCCCAACGCACGGCGACGAAAAGCGCCGCCATTCCCAATACCATGCCGAAGACAATCGATGCGATGACCAGCGGAACGTCCCACTCCACATGACCGGGGAGCTCGAGCGCAGCCATGCCGAGATAATGCATGCAGGCGACGCCACCGCCGATGATGCCGCCGCCGAGCAGCGGGCCCCAACGGCCGCGAAATACGACCGCAACCGCCAATCCGCCTGCCGTGACCACTGCCGCGGCAAGGAGCGACAGCGTCGTCAGGCGGACGTCATAGGCGATCGGAATGCCGGGCTGGTACGCCAGCATTGCCAGAAAGTGCGTGGCCCAGATGCCGCAGCCGGTCGCGACGCCGGCCGCCAGGATCCAGATGGCGCTGGCGCGACCGGTCGTTGAACGCGCGCGATAAAATAATGTGATCGCGGTGAGGCTGGCCAGGAAGCAGACGACGCCTGCAACGACGACCAAACGCCAGTCGTGCTGTGTGGTCAAACAAGTCAGCGTCCGAAACATCGAGCGAGATCGCGTTTCTAGTGCCCGGCCTGGCGCGGCCCGTCACCACTTAGCGAAGATCAATTTACGCTTCGTTAATCAACGATCAAATGCTCATGCCGCCGTCGACCATGAGCAGGCACCCGGTCGTGAAGCTCGACGCGTCGGACGCGAGAAACAGCACCGAGCGGGCTACTTCCTCGGCCCGCACGTGGCGATGGAGCGGAATTATCTCGTTGAAGAATTGCGTACTGTCGCGCCCGATGATGGCGCCCAATTTCTGTTCGACGTTCAGCTGGAATGCATTGTCGACTGGACCGGGATGAACGGTGTTGACCCGGATGTTGCGCCCGGCAAGTTCCTTGGCTAGCACCCGCATGAGTCCCACCTGCGCATGCTTGGCGGTGATATAGCCGTAGACCCCGGGATCGCCGGTCACCCCGGCAACGCTGGAGGTGATGATGATCGAGCCGCCATCGTTCATGTGCGGCACGGCGTGTTTGGCGCACAGGAATGCGCCTCTGACATGGACGGCAAGCACTGAATCGAAGACTTCCTCCGGATAGTCGGCGATCGGCGCGACGGTGCCGAAATTGCCGGCATTGCTGAACAGCACGTCGATCTTTCCGAACCGTGCGACCGCGCTCGCAATCGCGTTCTTGACCTGATCGGATTTGGTCACGTCGGCCGCGCACCAGGCGACATCGTCGCCGCCGCCGATATTAGCGGCAACTTCACTCAGCGCTGCCTCGCTGAGATCGGTGAGCATCACCTTGGCGCCCTCGTCCCGGAGGAGCTTCGCCGAAGCTGCGCCGATACTGCCGGCGCCGCCGGTGACGACGCACACCTTGTTTTGCATTTGCTTTGACATCGCTTCCTCCCCCTGCTCCCCGTTTTGGCGGCGGCGAACCTAACATGGTGGCAGCGACGGCGCGCAAGGCGCGAGCATTGCATCGACCAACGCCGGCACAACGACGAGGCGTGGAGTCCGGCGGCGTCGGATGCTATGAAAGAGCCAAGGACGAAACCGGGATTTCACTGGCCCCACCGGGAGGAAAGCCATGCACAAGATCGCCATTTCCGACAGCATTATCGCGCAGGTCAAGGCGCAGCGCGGCCGGCTCAACCGCTACGACCACTTGGTCGGCCCCAAAACCGCGTTGGTGGTGATCGATTTGCAGAATGTCTTCATGCTACCCGGCATGCCGGTCGAGGTGCCGACGGCGCGGGAAATCGTTCCGAACGTCAACAAGCTCGCCGCAGCGACGCGGCAGGCCGGCGGCAAGGTGGTCTGGGTTAAAATGTGCCTCGAAGGGCAAACCGAGGCGTGGAGCGTCTTCTTCGACGGCGACGCGCGGCGCGGGACGCTCGCCGAACTGACACCGGGCGCCCATGGCTTTGAGCTTTATGCCGATCTCGATGTGCGGCCCGAAGACGCCGTCGTGGTGAAGCGGCGCTATAGCGCCTTCATCCAGGGTTCCTCCGATATCGAACGCCATCTGCGGGAAGCCGGCATCGACACTGTCGTCATCGTCGGCACCCTGACCAATGTCTGCTGCGAATCCTCCGCGCGCGACGCCATGATGCTCAACTATCGTCTGGTGTTCGTCTCCGACGGCAATGCGGCATTGAGCGACGCCGACCACAACGCGTCTCTGGGAACGATCCTCCGGGTGTTCGGCGACGTAGCGACCACCAACGAAGTCATAGCGCTGCTGTCGGCAAAAAGCCGCGAACAGGCCGCCTGACAAGCGGATCTGCGACAAAAGCAGCGGCGGCGGTGGCAGGGACGGATTTTCAATGAGCAAGTGGCAATACACCAAAGGACTGCAAGAAATCGGGCGCGGCTGCTTTGCCTATTTGCAGCCGGACGGTTCGTGGGGCTGGAGCAATGCCGGCCTGGTGACGGACGGCGATCAGACCTTGCTGGTCGACACCTTATTCGACTTGCCGCTCACAGCGCAGATGCTCAAGACCATGCGCGACGCGGTGCCGGCCGCGCGCGACATCCGGAAACTCATCAATACTCACGCCAACGGCGACCACGTGTTCGGCAATCAGCTGGTCGAAGGCGCCGAGATCATCGCCTGCCGCGCTTGCGCGGAAGAGTTTGCCGACATGCCGGCAAGCATGCTGCTGGCCTTGGAGACTGGATGGAAGAATCTCGGCGAGGGCGGCGCGTTTTTCCACGATGTCATGGGCAGCCGCTTCGACTGGAACGGCATCGTCCCTACCCCGCCGACCACGGTGTTCGACAACACCATGGAAGTCACGGTCGGCGGCAAGCGCCTGGTCTTGACCCATCTCGGCTCGGCGCACACCCGCGGCGATGTGCTGGTGCACGTGCCGGCCGACCGAATCCTCTACACCGGCGATTTATTGTTCGTCGGCGGCCATCCGGTCATTTGGGCAGGCCCGATCGAAAACTGGATCAAGGCTTGCGATTATATTTTAAGTCTGGACGTCGAAGTCATTGTGCCCGGCCACGGGCCGATCGCCGAGAAACCGGCGGCGCGTGAACTGAAAAGCTATTTGGAATACATCGCCGGCGAGGCGCGGACGCACTTCGATAACGGCTTGCCCTACGAAGAGGCGGCGCGGAAGATCAACTTCGACCGCTTCGCCGGCTGGCTCGATCCCGAGCGTATCGTCATCAACGTGGCGTCGTTGTACCGGCAGTTTTCGGGCCCGCAGGCCGCGCCGGTCGACCGGATGGCTTTATTCGCGGGAATGAAACGATATCGCGACGTCTATGCGGGCGATGCCCGGGCGCGGTCCAACGCATAGCCTCCGCCGGTCAGGGTGAAGCGCAACAATCGCTACGCGCCAGCCGCGGGCGAAGCGCGCGTTGATTCGTTCCTTGCCCAGGCGCGAAGCACCTCCGCGGTGGCCTGATCCATCGGCAAAAAATTAGATGCGGAACTCTTGCAGCGTGATGCGCTGCGGCATCCCAAGCGGCGCGCGACGCCTTGAGCCGCGGACTGACACTTGGCGGTGTCAAATATTGTTGCGCCGCACGCCGCGTACCGCCGACGGATTCGCTTAAACAAAAGTTATTCATTCCACTTTGCGCAGTTATTTTATTAAATTGAAGTAATTGGTTGTATTATGGCGCCCTGCAATCAGGAATTTACGAACTGTTGTGACCTCGCGCCTAACATCGCGTTGGTCCACTGCCCACAGAAAGTGGGCGGCGCGGGCCAGGTGCATGGGCCATGTTCACTGACGACGCAATTCTGCTGATTTCAGATCATCCGGAGCGAAGCCAGGAATTAGCTTACCGGCTGGACGGCCTCTGCGGCTGCCGAATGATCGGGCTCGGCGATCAAACGCACGCTGCCGGACCGGTCACTGCGGTGATCACCGATGTTGGCTTCCGCGATCCAGCCAATATCGAGCGCGTGCGCGATCTGCTGTCACAGCCGCGCGCATCGCGGGCGCCGATTGTCGCCATCCTGCGCGACAACAGCCACCAGGAACGGGTTCAAGCCACCGCGCTCGGCGCGACCTCCTTGCTGCCAGCCGATGCATCCGTCGCGGACATTTCCGTAGCGCTGGCGCCGGTTATTCGCTCAAGGACGGCTCGGATCGCGTCGGCTGCCGGCTTGTCGCCCGCGCAAAATGTGGAGCAGGCGGTATTTCAGTTTGGCGACATGTTCGCTGCAGCCACACGCGGGGACACGATCAACAGAACCGGGGTCGAAAGCGCGACCCTGTCGATCATGGCTGCAATAGCCGAAGCCGGCATCCGCCATTGGCTTGAAATTGTCTGGACCCATGACGACGCCACTTACCAGCATTGCTTGCTGGTCACCGGCCTCGCCGCGGATTTCGCCGCGAGCTTGCAATTCGGCGGCAGCGATCAGAAGCAACTCATAAGGGGCGCTTTGCTGCACGATATCGGCAAAGCGAAAATCCCGCTCGCGATCCTGAACAAGCCCGGCGCGTTGACGAGCGAAGAGCTCGCCATCGTTCGCACGCACGCGACAATCGGCTACGAATTCCTGCGCGAGCAGGGCGGTTACGAGCCCGAGCTTCTCGAAGTCGTGCTGCGGCATCATGAACTGCTGGATGGCAGCGGCTATCCGGATGGCCTCGCCGGCGAGCAGATCACCGATCTGGTGCGCCTGGTGACGATCTGCGACATCTATGCGGCGCTGATCGAGCGTCGGTCATACAAAAAGCCGATCGAGCCGGCGCGCGCATTCAAGACTCTGGAAGACATGGACGGCAAACTTGAAAGCGCGCTGGTGCGGGCGTTTGCGCAGGTTGCCAAGAAATCAGCGGCGCCTCCGCTCACCGTGCGCCACTAGCATCACATCGCCCTGAGCGTCACCTCAAGTCCATCGCGCGGGTAGGGTATCGGCCACATGCTCCAGTCGGGGCGGTAATCGGGCGCGATCGATACCTCAAACGCGTTCAGAGCATGCCAGGCGAAGCACTTGGCCTGCATATAGGCGAAGTTCAAACCGAGACACATGTGCGCGCCGCCACCGAACGGGACGAAGGCGAACTTGTGCCGTGCCCGCGAAGCCTCGATGTCAAAACGCATCGGGTCGTAGCGCTCCGGCTCGGGCCAAAATTCCGGCATGTGATGGGTGTAGAGCGGATTGATGTTGACGCCGGTCCCGGCCGGGATGCGGAAGCCCTTGAACTCGAAGTCCCGCACGGCGCGGCGCGGCAGCGACGGCACCGGCGGCGTGAGCCGCATCGCTTCCTTGAACGCCATCTCGGTGAGGACCAGATCGTCGAGGCGGGCAAATGGCAGCGGCTCGTGCGACGCGGGGCCTAAGCCGCGCAGCTCGGCACGCACTTTTTCCTGCCAGTCAGGGTTTGCCGCCAGCCGATAAACAAACGACGTGAGCGACGAGGTCAGCGTGTCGTGCGCGGCCATCATCAGGAAGCTCATGTGATCGACGATGTCGGCGTTGGACAGAAGCGAGCCGTCGTCCCAGGTCGCGCGGCAGAGCTGCGAAAACAGATCGTCGCCGCCGCGCTCGCGCCGCAACGGAATCTGCCGGTTGAAATAGTCGACGATCAGCGCGCGCCCGCGCACACCGCGGCGCATCGGCGTGCCCGGCAGCGGCAGCCGAATGACGGCGATCGAAGCGGCGACCATGGCGATGAAGGCGCGCTTGACCGCCTCGAGCTCCGGCCCAAGTTCGTCGCCGAGAAACGACGTCGCCGCGAGATCAAGCGTCAGCTGCTTGATCGCCGGGTAGAATTTGAACGCGCGTCCGCGCGGACAATCGCGCAGGCCTTTGGCGATGCCGGTATTGAGTTCACTCAGATATGACTGCATCGGTCCCGACTTGAACGCGACTGACAGCGCGCGCCGGTGCAGGCGGTGCTCATCGAAATCGAGCAGCATCAGCCCGCGGGGAAACAGCCGGCCAAGCAGAACGTCCCAGCCGAGAGTGGACGAGAACAATTTTTGGCTGTCGAGCAGGACGAGTTCGTTGCCCTCGGGGCCGAGCAGCGAGACGTTGGCTTGGCCAAACGCATGGCTGCGATACACCAGACCGTAACGCCGCGCCCGGCGTTCGACGAATCCCTTCGGATCGGCCAGAAGCGGGAATGTATGGCCGACGATCGGCCAACCGTCATCGCCCGGAATGTGCGCCAGCGCGCTCCCGGGCGCCGGTTTTATGTCGTGGGCCGATCGGAGCCGATTGCTCAGCGTCTGTACTGACATGAAAGCGCCTCCGGCATCACGGTCGTCGCGCCATGGCACGCCGCAGATTTGGCGCGGCACCGCGCTCCGATTGCGTCGCCAAGCGTGGCAGAAAACGCAGCCGTCCCCCAGCATCAAGTTTCCGCTGGCTGCTTGCAAGACCAGACGCGTGGAACGCCGTTCACATAGCGCGAACGTGATCCGAAAGCGTGGCGGCAACGCGTGCGATCACCGGATCCCACTCGCGCGTCGCGTCCTGGCGAAACAGGCGCGCGGTCGGATACCAGGGGCTGTCTTCGCGATCAAGGAGCCATCGCCAGCAGGTGTTGTAGCGGTTGAGCAACCAAAATGGCTTGCCAAGTGCGCCGGCGAGGTGCGCCACCGACGTGTCCACCGAAATGACCAGGTCCAAGTTCTCAATCAGGGCGGCGGTGTCGGAAAAATCATGCAAGTCATCAGTGTGGTCGATGACCTGTTGACGCAAGTCGCTGTCGCGCAGCTGCCTTGCCGCATCGTCGCCCTTTTGCAGGCTGAAAAACGCGCACGCAGTGACTTGAAAAAGTGGCGCCAACCGATCGAGTGCAATGCTCCGCTGGCCGTCGATCCGATTGGCGCCAGGCAATTCCTTCCGCGGATTGCCGGCCCATACCAGACCGATCCTGGGCTTTTCACGCTTGCCGAGCCGTTCGCGCCATGCCCGCGTGCTTGTCTCGGGGGCGGAAAGATAAGGCATCGCGGACGGGATCGTCTCGAACCGCGTCGCGAACGCCAGCGGCAGGCTGAGCAACGGACAATGCAGATCGAAATCGGGCAGCCGATCGCCCGCGGCGACGACCTCGACCGCATCCGAGAGCGTGCGCATCAGATCGTAGAGCGGCCGCTGCACTTCCAGAATGACACGCGCACCGCGCGCGGCGACTAGCGGCGCGTAGCGGCCGAACTGGATCGTGTCGCCCAGGCCTTGCTCGGCATGGAGGAGAATGGTCTTGCCCGCGACCTCATCCGATCCGAGCCACAAAGGCTGTGAGAAGCTGCGCTTGCCGCCTTTGAGCTGCTCGGTTCCCCACCGCCATTCGTTCTTTTCCCAGCCGCGATCGAAGTCGCCGATGAGCAACCGGCACATCGCCTCATTGAAATGCGCATCGGCAAGGTCTGGCCGCATCGCGATCGCACGCTCAAAGCTCGCCAGCGCGTCCTCGAAGCGCGCCAGCTCCTTGAGCGCATTGCCGCGATTGGAGTGCGCCTCGGCTAGATCGGCGCGCAGCGTGACCGCGCGATCGTGGCTTACAACCGCCTCGTCGAACCGTTTGAGCTGCTGCAGGGCGTTGCCGCGATTGGAATGCGCCTCGGCGTAATCCGGCCGCAACGCGAGCGCGCGGTCGTAGCTCGCCAGCGCTTCCTCGAAGCGCTTGAGCTCGTGCAAGGTATTGCCGCGATTGGAGTGCGCCTCGGCATAATCCGGTCGCAGCTTCAGCGCATGATCGTGGCTCGCCAGTGCCGCTGCGAAACGTTTGACCTTATGCAGGGCATTGCCGCGATTGGCGTGCGCCTCGACAAGGTCCGGCCGCAGCGCCAGCGCGCGGTCGCAAGCTTGGAGCGCCTCATCGAAGCGCTCCAACGCATTGAGCGCATCAGCGCGATTGGAATGCGCCTCGGCATAATCCGGCCGGAGCGTAATCGCCCGGTCATAGCTCGCCAGCGCGTCCTCGAACCGCCTGAGCTCCTTGAGCACATTGCCCCTATTGGAGTGCGCCTCGGCATAGTCCGGCCGCGCCGCGACGGCGCGATCGTAGCTCGCCAGCGCCTCCTTGAATTGCCTGAGCGCCGTGAGCGCATTACCGCGATTGTTCAGCGCCAGAAAGTTGTTCGGGTTGCGCTTCAGCGCGAGATTGATCCGGCGCACGGCCTCGGCATGGTCGCCGCGCTGATACAAAATGACGCCGAGCAGATGCAGGCTGTCAAAATGATCGGGCCGGATCGCAAGGATCTGATTGTAGATTTTTTCCGCTTCAGCCAATCGGCCGGCTTGATGCAGCGCCAATCCTTGCGCAAACAACGATGTGACCGTGGCCGACACTGCCGGTGGCTGAGGCCGAAAACCTCTTGGCGCGGATGCCGCGTGAATTGCTGACTTCTTTTTCATGATCGCCTGGCGCGCAAATCAGCGATCTTGCCAGTGAGTCAGCTTGGCCGGTGGTCGTCAATCGTAAGCGCGAGATATCGCGCCAGAACTCGCAGACGCTGATGGTCGAGGAGAACGCCGAGCAGCGGCTTGTGCCACCGAATAGCAACGACAATCAACCTTCAGGTCTGAGCGTCGGCATTTTGCTGTTGGTGCCCAGGGGCGGAATCGAACCACCGACACCTGCATTTTCAGTGCAGTGCTCTACCAACTGAGCTACCTGGGCCCACGCCGTCGCGGCTGCGAGGCCGATCAAGGCCCTGCGCGAGCGCGGCGGTTATAATTGCTCGATCTCCGGCTGTCCAGAATGGCGGCGGTGCGGCCTAGATTTTGTGTTGGAGCATGATCTTTTCCGAAAACCGGTTTCCACCCCGGATCAAGTCTGGGGCAGGCTTTTTCGGGATCATGCTCTAGTGCGTCGCGCCGCCGCCGTCGTCGCGCCTTTCGTCCTCTTCTTCGTCCTCTGTCGCCGGCACGGCGTAGACGCCGGAAAGCCAACGGTTGAGATCGACGTCGGCGCAGCGCCGCGAGCAGAACGGACGAAACGCCTCGGCAGCGGGTTTGCCGCAGATTGGGCAAGCGCGGTGGGTAGCTTTAGGCATGAAGCAAATATGGGGCTCGCGCGCCGCCGCGCCAACCGCTACACCGCGTTGAGCCAGCCGAAGTGGATCGGATAACCCTCGCCGCCCAACAGCGTCACCGTCTCATAAAGCGGCAGGCCGACGATGCTGGAATAGGAGCCGATGATCTTCACGATAAAGGTCCCGGCGATGCCCTGCGCCGCATAGCCGCCGGCTTTGCCGCGCCATTCGCCGGAGGCGAGGTAAGCCTCGATGTCCTGTTCCGACAGCCGCTTGAAGCGCACCCGGGTCTCGACGTGACGCTGGCGGAAGGTCTCCTTCGGCGTCACCAGGCAGATTGCGGTGTGGACGCGATGGTTGCGGCCCGAGAGCAGCCGCAAGCACTGCGCCGCCTCGTCGAGCAATTCCGCCTTCGGCAGGATGCGGCGGCCGACCGCGACGACAGTGTCGGCGGCGAGAATGAAGGAACCTTTCAGCTCTTCGTCGAGCCGCAGCATGGCGAGCGCCGCTTCGGCTTTGCTGCGCGCCAGCCGCGTAGCGCAGGCGCGCGGCAATTCTCCGCGCTTCGGCGTCTCGTCGACATCGGCCGGACGCAGCGCGTCGGGCTCGATGCCGGCCTGATTGACCAGCGCCAGCCGGCGCGGCGAGCCGGAGGCGAGAACGAATTTTGGCCGGCCGATCATTTGAAACGGTAGGTGATCCGGCCCTTGGTCAAATCGTATGGCGTCATCTCTACCAGTACCTTGTCGCCGGCAAGCACGCGGATGCGGTTCTTGCGCATGCGGCCGGCGGTATGCGCGATAATTTCGTGCTCATTTTCGAGCTTGACGCGGAAAGTGGCGTTCGGAAGCAATTCCGTTACCACACCGGGGAATTCCAGCAGTTCTTCCTTCGCCATTCGCTATCCGGACTTGTCGATAGGCGGCCGCGACGTGCCCGACATCGCGGCCGAAAGCGGCGCGGAACCTAGCGGATGCCGGGCTGCTCTACAACTGCATGTGAGCGGCATTCCGCTCATTCCCGCGCCGGCGCGAATCCAGATACGCGCCGGGTCCCCGCGAGCGGAATAGTTCGGCTGGCGCTCATTCGTTGCCAGGCCGTCGCGCGGCAAAGCGCCCGCGAATCCTGTTCAGAAGCTGGTCGCGAACGGCGCGATAGGCGTCGAGCCGCTGCTCGCGGCTGCCCTCCGTGTCAGTCGGATCGACGGTTGGCCAATATTCGACATCGACCGCGCTGGTGCGGGTGAGCTCGAGCGCCCGATGATGCGCCTCCGGCGAGAGCGAGACGATCAGGTCGAAGTTGAGGCCTTCCAGTTCGTCGAGCTCCTCGAACGTAATCGGCTTGTGCCGCGCGATGTCGACGCCGATTTCCGCCATAACAGCAACGGCGAACGGATCGAGCTCGCCCTTGCGCACGCCGGCCGAGCCGACATAAATCGCGCGACCGAACAGCTGCGAAAAAAGCCCGGCGGCAATGGGCGAGCGCACGGAATTGAGCCCGCAGGCAAACAGAACCGCCAGGGGCTGCGTCGCGGACGCCGGCATCGCAGTCCCTAGACCATGATCCGATCAAGCTGAATTTGATCATGGTCTAGATTTGGCGTTGGAGCATGATCTTTTTCCGAAAACCGGTTTCCACCCCGGATCAAGTCCGGGGCAGGTTTTTTCGGAATCATGTTCAACCCTTCCAGTGCAACACCGTGACCAGCGTGAACAGGCGCCGCGCCGTGTCGAAATCGAGCTCGACCTTGCGCTTGAGCCGTTCCATGAGGATGTGCGAGCCCTCGTCGTGCAGCGAACGGCGCGCCATGTCGAGCGCCTCGATGCGGTCCGGCGTCGCCCCGCGGATCGCGGCGTAGTAGCTGTCGCAGACGGTGAAATAGTCTTTCACGATGCGGCTGAACGGCGCCAGTGAGAGCAGGTGCGCAATTACCGGCGCGCCATCGGCCAGCCGGATATCAAACACCAGGCGGTTGCCGTCGATCCGCAAGTTCAAGGCATACGGCCCGCCGTCGTGGCCGGCCGGGCGAAACCCGTTCTCCTCGATAAGATCGTAGATCGCGACCGCGCGCTCATGCTCGACGTCGGGGCTTGACCGGCCGATCGAGGACTCGTCCAAAGTCACCGCCACCAGACGGCCGGTTTCGCCCCCCTCGCGGTCCTTGCGCCCCATCAGCGATTAAGCCTGATCGCCACGGAGCGGGCGTGCGCTTCGAGCCCTTCGGCGTTGCCGAGCGTGATCGCTGCGTCGGCGAGCGCGCGCAGCTGTTCCGGCCCGCATTTGAGGATCGACGTGCGCTTCATGAAATCGAGAACGCCCAGCCCGGAAGAGAAACGCGCCGAGCGCGCCGTCGGCAGCACATGGTTGGAACCGGCGACGTAATCGCCGATCGCCTCGGGCGTGTGCGCGCCGATGAAGATCGCACCGGCATTGCGGATGCGAGCGGCGATCCGTTCGGCCTCGGCCGCCGCGATTTCAAGATGCTCGGGTGCGATGGCATCGATGAGCGGCAGCGCTTCGTCGAGGCTGCGGACCAGAATGACCGCGCCAAAATCGCGCCACGACGCGCCGGCGATTTGTTCCCGCGGCAATCGCGCTACCTGGCGCTCGACCGCATGCTCGACCGCGCCGGCGAGCTCTGCGTCATCGGTGATGAGGATCGCCTGCGCGCTTGCGTCGTGCTCGGCTTGCGCCAACAGATCGGCGGCGATCCAATCGGCATTGCCAGTGCGATCAGCGAGGATCAGCACTTCGGACGGCCCGGCGATCATATCGATGCCGACCTTGCCGAACACGAGGCGCTTGGCGGCTGCGACATAGGCATTGCCGGGGCCGACGATCTTGGCGACCGGAGCAATGGTCGCGGTGCCGTAGGCGAGCGCGGCAATCGCCTGCGCGCCACCGACCCGATAAATTTCCTCAACGCCGGCAATCTTGGCCGCGGCCAGCACCAGCGGCGGCAGAACGCCGCCCGGCGCCGGCACCACCATGACGAGCCGCGGCACGCCGGCGACCTTGGCCGGCACGGCATTCATCAGCACCGACGAGGGATAAGCGGCAGTGCCGCCCGGTACGTAGAGCCCGACCGCATCGATCGCCGTCCAGCGCGCGCCAAGCTCGACGCCGAGCGCGTCGGTGAAGCGATCGTCTTGCGGCATTTGCCGGCGGTGAAACGCCTCGATGCGATCTCGCGCGAAAGACAGCGCGTCGAGCGTGTGCTGTTCACAGGCGCCGAGCGCCGCGGCGATCTCTTCTCCGGTCACCCGCAAGCCGGCGCGGCCTAGCTCGAAGTGATCAAATTTTCGCGTGTAGTCGTGCAGCGCCTCGTCGCCGCGCGCGGCCACATCGGCGACAATGGCGCGGACTGCCGCTTCGACATCGGCCGAGATTTCGCGTTTGGTGTCGAGAAAGACGCGGAATTTTTCGGCGAAATCGGCGGCGCGTGTGTCGAGACGAATGGCCATGTGTTGCCTTGTACGCGATGCCTTGTACGCGAGTTTGTAGGGGTCGCGGCGACGCGTATCAGGTCTCTTTTATTATAACAATTCTAATCTTACGACGCCGCGGGCTTTCTGATTGACAAAAGCAGCTTCGTTCACCAATTCCTCGTATGTCCATGCCACTCGAAAACGGCGACAAGCTCTTTGCTGGTCATGACAAGAAACGCGCGTGCAACGTTCATGGTCCTTGCGTGTCTCTCCGTTCCGGGTGCCGGCGTTGCTCGTGCCGATGAGCCGGTAACGATTTCGATCGCCATCAAGGAGCATCAGTTCGAGCCGGCCGAAGTGCACGCGCCGGCGGGAAAGCCGATTGCGATCACGATCAAGAATCTGGATTCCATCGCCGCGGAATTCGAAAGCGACGCGTTACACGTCGAGAAAGTGGTCCCGCCGGGCCGCGAAGCGGTGGTGCGGGTACGGCCGCTCGAGCCCGGCCGCTATAATTTCTTCGACGACTTCCACCGCGCGACGCAGGGTTTTTTGGTCGTGCCATGAAGTTGCGCGTCGCCCAGAGACTGCGTGCCATGAGTTTGCGTGCCATGAACGCTCGCGCCGTGATCGTTGCATCGTGAGGTACCCGTGCTGCCTTCGCTGGTGATCGTCTTTCGTGAGGTGTTCGAGGCCGGCCTGATCATCGGCATCGTCATGGCGGTTACGTCCGGCGTCGCAGGCCGCGGCCGCTGGGTCGCCGGCGGCGTTGTCGCGGGCGTGCTCGGGCGCATGCGTCGTTGCACTATTCACCGGCGGCATATCGCAGCTGTTCCACGGCAGCGGCCAGGAATTGTTCAATGCCAGTATCCTCGGTTTCGCCGTGCTGATGCTCGGGTGGCACAATGTATGGATGGCGCGGCATGGCCGCGAGCTTGCCGCCGAGATGCGCGCCGCCGGCGAGGCCGTGGTCGAGGGATCGAAGTCGCTCGCCGCGCTCGCCGCCGTGGTCATGATCGCGGTGCTGCGTGAGGGCTCGGAAGTCGTGTTGTTTCTTTACGGCGTAGCCGCAGCGGAAGGCGGCGCCTCGGGCGGCATGCTGGTCGGCGGCATGATCGGGCTGGTTCTCGGCGCGCGCGGTCTGCCTTCTGACCTATCTCGGTCTTCTGACCATTCCCACGCGCTATCTGTTCGCCGTCACCAGCACGCTGATCGCGTTATTGGCCGCCGGCATGGCGGCGCAAGCGATCGCCTTCCTCGAACAGGCCGACATCCTCACCACGCTCGATCAGACGGTTTGGGACACGTCGTGGATTTTGCGCGACGGTAGCTTCCTCGGGCGCGCGTTGCACACGCTGATCGGTTATGTCGATCAGCCGACCGCCATGCAGCTCATCGTCTATACGGCGACGCTCGGCATCATTGCGGTGCTGATGAAGCTGTTCGCGGTCCCGCAGGCGGAAAGGCCGCGGACGGCGTAAAAGCTCCGTCACGCCGTCTTGGTTTTGGCGAAATGATCCGGGCACGCCATCGCCGTAAAAACTTCGCCGAGATCGACGAGCTCGGCCTCGAGGCATTCGACCTCGAGACGAATGGCGCCGCCGCCTGAGAACGTCATCGTCACCGTGCCGGCCGGTGCATCGTGGTCGACGAACTCGACGGCGAGAAGATTGAGAAGCGCGTCCTTGCCGGTCTGGTCGAGACCGCGGCACTTGCAGGAAATGACCCGTTCGAACCGCAGCGCGGTCCGGCAACGCCGATAATCAGGCGCTTTGTTCTTCAGGGCGTCGGCATCAGCCGCATTCATCCAGTCGAAACGCTTGAGCGCCATCACGAAGCGATGCTCGCGCGGCTGCCAGAAAATGTCCGCGACCTTGACGAGGGCGTCCTGCACGTGAGCCGACACGACCTCGATGTCATCCTTGTCCAGGGCGACGAGCTTAAGTTCTTCCATGATCCACATTCCGGTCCAAACGCCTCCATGGTTCGCAGTTAGGAAGCACGTAACGGGGCCGCAAGGCCCCGTTACCGATATCGCGAGCCGGATGCCGCGCGCGATCAAAAGCGAGATCGCGCGAGCTTATTTGCAGGCCGCTATTTGCAAGCCGCTATTTGCAAGCCGCTATTTGCAGCGTCGGATGCCCGTTCACTTCGGCGAGCGTCTTGCCGGGCGGGCAGGCTGGCTTAGCCGGTGGAGGTGGCGGCGGCTTGGCCGCGGCTGGCGCCGGTGCTGGAGGTGGTGGAGGTGGTGCTGCGGGCTTGACTGCTGCCGGGGCCGGAGGCGGCGGTGGCGGCGGCGGCGCAGCCGGCTTGATCGTCGCCGCAGCCGGGGGATGCGGTGGCGGTGGCGGCGGTGGCGGAGTTGCCGGCTTAATGGTCGCCGGCGACGGACCCGAAGCAGGCGGCGGTGGCGGCGGTGGCGGAGTCGCAGGTTTGATGGTCGCGGGCGCCGCGCCCAAAGCAGGCGGCGGTGGCGGAGTTGCCGGCTTGATGGTCGCCGGCGACGGACCCGAAGCAGGCGGCGGTGGCGGAGTTGCCGGCTTGATGGTAGCCGGCGCTGCGCCCGGCGCAGGTGGCACTGGAGGCAACGGCGCAGGCTTTATGGCAGCAGTCGATGGGGGCGGAGGCGGCGATGCGCCTCCTGGACGGCCAGGAGCGGCGCGCTGCACGGCGCCCGGCAACGCGACCGGCGTGTGGCCGGGGACCGCTCCGGGCGGCGCCGGTTGGACCGCCACAGTCCGCGGCGGTTTGACGAAAGCAGGCACGACCGCGGTGCTCGGCGCCGGCAGAAAGTAACGCTCGCGCGGCGGCGGTGGCGGCGGCAACGCGCCGAACTCGCGCGGCCGCGGCGGCAGGAAGCGGACCGGCGGAGGAGGCGGCGGTTCATAGCCCGGCCCCCAAAACATCACGACCGGCCGGTCAACAAAACCCATTTCGTCCGGCGGCGGCGGCGGCACGCCGAAATCACCATCCCGAAATCAGGCGGCCCTTCGAACGGTGCGCCCAGCATGCCTAATCGGCGCCGCGCGTCCCAGGCATGCGGTCCTCTCGGGTAGCGGCGCAAATACGACCAATAGGCCGGCGGCGTGTTGTTGAACACGCAACGCCGCCAAATGATCTCTTCGCGGCGCACCGCGAGCATGGCGGCGACGCGCGGCGAGAACGGGCTTGAAGGATAGAGCGCCAAAAATTGCTCGTAGCCTTCCATGGTGTCGAGTGCGAGCGCCGCCGCATAGGCGTCCTCGACGCTCGAATACCCGCGCATCGGTTTGTCGTGCAGGTCGGCGAGTGGCACCACGTCGGGCGGTGGCGGCGCGTCAGCGACACGTTCAGTGAAGAAGAACGGCCCATCGATCCGCGATGCATACCAGGGCACCTCAGCGCCATTGGTGACTTCGCTGACGCGCAGCCGCACACGCGTGAACACGTCGTCGAGCGCAAGCCCGCCGGCCGCGATCATCTCGGTCAGCGCGGTCGCGTAGCGCCGTAGGGACCCGGCTCGTCCGGTCCGACCGTGCCCGGCGCCGTGTTGAAGGCGATCGCCATGCCGGCGGCCGGATCGACCAGCGCCAAACCGCTCGCCAATGGTTCGCCGCCCTGCCCGAACGAGTTTTGCCGCGCGGCGTCAACAATGACGAGTTTTCACCCGGCCGGGCAGCGCCGCCAGCGGCTGGGCAAAATCCGACACCCGCACCGCCTGCAACGGCACGTCGACGTCACGCCCGAGATCGGCATCGACCGGCACAAAATAATTCTCGCCGGCGAACTGAACGCCATAACCGGCGAGATAAATGACGACGATCGCGTCGGGTCCCGCCGCGGCCACCTGACCGAGAAATTCGCGAAACGATTCTCGCAACGTGGCCTGATCGAGATTGCGTGCACCGGTAACGGTAAAACCCGCAGCCGCGAGCGCATTGGCGACCAAGCCGGCATCGTTGGCCGGCGTCGCAAGCTTCGCGGATTTGTACTCGTCGTTGCCGATCACCAGCGCAAAACGCATCTCGGCGGCGTGACCGGCGCGCGGGCCCAACGTCAGCGCAAGCACGACAGCCACTAGCCACGATAATGTCACCAGCCGTGATATGGCTATAGGTTGAAACTTGCTCATCGTTCTCCCCGGATCGGCGCGCGCATGACGCTCTCTTGCCGGACGTGATACTGCCGATCAATAGGTCCTAATCATGTCGAACGCCGCTGAATTACTTGCTGGGCGCGGCACAGCGCCGAGCCTCTCGGTTTTCCGCACAGCACAAAAAAGGAACCGCGCAATACCAACAATAACCGGTCGGATTGCGCAAAGTTGGATTTGCTTAAAGCGCCGCAGGTTGCTAAGAACGATCTAACAAAACTGCTCCTTAACTTGCGCTGCACTAAAGTGCAGGCGCGTCTGCGGACAACGCTACGATCCTCATGACGTCAATTCTATCTGTTCTGTTTCTTCAACCCCCGTTATGGGACAGCAGTTGCCTTTCTTGAAAGGGAGGATTTATGGCTAAGAAGTCAAAGAAGCGGCGCGCTTGGACGGCGACCGAAGTTCGTGAATTAAAGGCATTGGCGAAAAAGAAGACCGCCGCGGCGAGAATTGCCAAAAAGTTGAAAAGGACCGAGGGCGCAACGCGGCAGAAGGCGTTCAGCATCGGGCTCTCGCTCGATTCCCGTTCCTGATTCCATCCCAGCAACGAAGTTTTAGTGGATTGTTGGACGCCGCCTGCCATGTGGGCCGCGGCGCGATGGCGCATGGGCTTTTGTTGGAGCGTGCCGCCCGGGCGCTCATGAATTAGGCCGCCGGCCCTCGAGGCGGCCGTTGGATCAAGCCATCGGCAGTCTGATAGGATTCTGACAAGATTAGGAATGGTGTCCGAATCGAGGCCAATCCAACGGGACCGCTTCGCGCCCCGGCCCGGGCTTGCCACGCTCTAGCCGCAGAAGCCGGGAACTTTCTTGATCGTAAAAGCCGGCACGGCGGGCCGGCGTCAGTAATTCTTAGGCTTAGCCGTGCTATGAGGCCAGGGACGGTCGTAGGCGCCTCTGCATGATCCAGCTTCCCCAGCCCCCTGCGGCAACAGCCGGCGAGTTCGGAACTCGCCACCGCGCTGCGCGCCTGCCGCCAAGCCTTCCTCGCCATCGGGCTGTTCAGCGGCATGAGCAACATTTTGATGCTCACCGGCTCGCTGTTCATGCTGGAAGTCTACGACCGGGTGCTGCCGAGCCGCAGCGTGCCGACCCTCGTGGCGCTATTGATCCTGACCGCCGGCCTCTACGCCGCCCAGGGCTTCATTGAAGCCATCCGCAGCCGCATCCTGGTGCGCATCGGCGACAGCCTGGACGAGGCGATGAGCATGCGCGTTTACGATGCCATCGTCAGGCTGCCGCTCAAGATCGGCGCCAAAGGTGACGGCTCGCAGCCGATCCGCGATCTTGACGCCGTCCGCGGCTTCCTGTCCGGCGCCGGTCCGTCAGCGTTCTTCGATCTGCCGTGGCTGCCGGTTTATCTCGGCATCTGCTTCCTGTTCCACACTTATATCGGACTGACCGCGCTCGCCGGCGCTATCATCCTTGTCCTCCTCACCATCTTGACCGAAGTGCAGACGCGATCGCCGACCCGCAGTGCCACGCAATTCGCCGTGGCGCGCAACGCGCTCTTGGAGGCCAGCCGGCGCAACGCCGAGGCGATCACCGCGATGGGCATGGTCGGCCGCATCGCCCGGCGCTGGGGCGACCTCAATCGCAATTACGTCGCATCGACCGGCCAGGCCAGCGATGTGGTCGGCGGTCTTGGCGCGGCGTCGAAAGTTTTGCGGCTGTTGCTGCAATCGTCGATCCTGGCGGTCGGCGCCTGGCTCGTGATCCATCAGGAATCGACGCCGGGCATCATCATCGCCGGCTCGATTTTGGGCGCCCGCGCGCTGGCGCCCGTCGATCTCGCCATCGCCAATTGGCGCGGCTTTATCGGCGCGCGGCAGAGCTGGCAGCGGCTGTCCCGATTGCTCGGCCATCTGCCGCCACGCACGGAGCCGATGCCGCTGCAGCCACCGGCCAAGACGCTGGTCGTGCAGAACGCCGCGGTCTGTCCGCCCGGCGAGCAAAAGATCGTATGCCAGGACGTGAACTTCACCCTGGCGAGCGGCAAAGCGCTCGGCGTGATCGGCCCGACGGCGTCGGGAAAATCCTCGCTCGCGCGCATGCTGGTCGGCATATGGGCGCCGGCGCGCGGCACGGTGCGGCTCGACGGCGCCACCTTCGATCAATGGTCGCAAGAGGCGCTCGGCCGCCATCTCGGCTATTTGCCGCAGGACGTTGAATTGTTTCCCGGCAATGTCGCGCAGAACATTGCGCGCTTCGAAGATCCGCCCAACCCCGAGGCGGTGCTCGCCGCCGCCCAAGCGGCCGGCGTTCACGACCTCATCGTCAATCTGCCCGACGGCTATGAAACCAAAGTCGGCGACCATGGCAGCGCGCTGTCGGCCGGTCAGGCCCAGCGCATCGCGCTGGCGCGCGCGCTTTATCGCGATCCGTTCCTGGTGGTGCTCGACGAGCCGAATTCCAACCTCGACGCCGAAGGCGACGAAGCGCTGACCCGCGCCATTTTGGGAGTGCGGGCCCGCGGTGCTATCGTCATCGTCGTCGCCCATCGGCCGAGCGCCATCGCCGGCGTCGACTATATTCTGGTGATGGCCAAGGGCCGCCAGCAGCAGTTTGGACCGAAAGACGAAGTGCTCAACCGCGTGACCCAGCCGCAAAGCGCGCCGCAGCGGGCGCTCAAAGTGGTGCCCGGAGAAGGAGGCGCGGGATGAACGCCAAGCCTGCCCTGGACGTTCGCGCGTCGATCCGGCGGCATATCATCGTCGGCGGCGCCGTCGTGGCATTCCTCGCCCTCGGTGTCGGCGGCTGGGCCTCGACCGCCGAAATCTCCGGCGCGCTCATCGCCCAGGGCTCGCTGGTCGTCAATTCCAACGTGAAGAAAGTGCAGCACCCGAGCGGCGGCGTGGTCGGCGAAGTGCGAGCGCACGATGGCGATCACGTCAAAGCCGGCGATATTCTCGTCCGTCTCGACGAGACCGTGACCCGCGCCAATTTGGCCATCATCACTAAGGGTCTTAACGAGCTTTTTGCGCGCAAGGCGCGGCTTGTCCGCCGAGCGTGACGGCGCCGACGCGGTAGCGGTGCCGAAGGAACTTGCGAACAGAGCTAACGATGCGGACGTCCAGGAGGCCTTGGCGAGCGAGCGCAAGCTGTTCGACTTGCGCCGCAAGGCCCGGTTTGGGCAAAAGAGCCAGCTGCAGGAGCGCATCAAGCAATTGCAGGAGCAGATCACCGGGCTGACCGCGCAGCAGGACGCCAAGTCGAAGGAAATGACCATCATCAATCAGGAGCTTCAAGGCGTCCGCGATTTGTGGGCAAGGAATCTGATTCAGATCAGCCGGCTCACCTCGCTTGAACGCGAGGAGGCGCGCCTGCAGGGCGAGCACGGCCAACTCATTGCCAGCGCGGCGGAGGCCAAAGGCAAGATCGTCGAGACCGAGCTGCAGATCCTCCAGGTCGACCAGGAATTCACCAGCGACGTCGCCAAGGAATTGCGCGAGACCGACAGCAAGATCGGCGAATATGTGGAACGCAAGGTGACCGCGGAGGATCAGCTCAAGCGCACGGATCTGCGCGCGCCTCAGGACGGCACCGTGTTCCAGTCGACGGCGAATACGGTCGGCGGCGTGATCACCGCGGGCGATCCGGTCATGCTGATCGTGCCCGAGGCGGACAACCTTCTGGTCGAGGCGAAAGTCGAGCCCAAGGACATCGATCAGATCCAGTTTGGCCAGCCGGTCGTGCTGCGCTTCTCGGCGTTCAACATGCGCACGACGCCCGAGGTCAACGGCACCGTGGTCCGGGTTGGGGCGGATACCTCGACCGACCAGCGCACCGGGCAGAGCTATTATGTCGTCCGCATCTCAATGACGGTCGAGGAGATCGCCAAGCTCGGCGACGTGAAGCTGACCCCGGGCATGCCGGTCGAAGCGTTCATCCAGACCGGCGAGCGCACCATGGTGTCTTATCTGGTCAAGCCGCTGCACGACCAGCTCAAGCGGGCGTTCCGGGAAAAGTGACAACGTCGCTCCCGGTCCCGCGAAGCGGGCTACATTCCTGACAAATTGCTATAGTTATCCAGGCGCCGCCGCCACGCGGCGCTGGAGATCGGCAGCATGAGGCGCATTGCTCGCTGGGCGAGGCAATTCGGTGTCGCGCGGACGGTTTGCGTGTTGCTGCTGTTCGCGCTGGTGCCGCTGCGCGTCGCCGACCCGCGGCCGATCGAAGAATTGCGGCTGCGCACGTTCGATCTGTTTCAGGTTTTGCGCCCGCGCCAACAGACCATCCGGCCGGTCGTCATCGCTGATATCGACGAGGCTAGCCTAAAGGAAATTGGACAATGGCCGTGGCCACGGACGATGGTGGCCGATCTGGTCACGCGGCTGCGCGAGGCTGGCGCCGTGGCGATCGGCTTCGACATCGTGTTCGCCGAGCCGGATCGCATATCGCCGGCTGTCGCTGCCAGTAGTTTTCGCGGTCTCGACGCTGAGACCCGCGAAAAGCTCGCCGCCCTTCCCAGTAACGATACGATCTTTGCCGAGGCGATTAAACAAGCCGGCGGTGTCGTGATCGGTCAAGCCGGCGCTCGCGACTCCCGCACCGCGCACCGAGGCCGACATGGCGTTGCGAACGGGATTTGCCATTCGCGGCCCCGATCCGCGCCCGTTCCTGGTGACCTTTCCCGGATTGCTGCGCAACGTCTTGCCGATCGAGCAGGCGGCGGCTGGGCGCGGACTGTTCTCCATCGACCCCGAGCGCGACGGCATCGTCCGCCGCGTCCCGGTCGTGATGGAGGCGCAGGACGAGCTGGTGCCGTCGCTGACGATGGAAATGCTCCGCGTCGTCACCCACGCCAGCGCAATTCTCGTTCGCGCCAATCAAGCGGGCGTGCAGGCAGTCGCTGTCCCCGGGCTCGAAGTCCCGACTGACGGCCAAGGCCAATTCTGGGTGCATTTCAACAAGCACGATCCGGCGCGCTTCGTATCGGCGACCGACGTATTGAACGGACGCTTACCAGCGGACCGCGTGCGCGGCCGGCTGGTGCTCGTCGGCACCTCGGCGGTCGGCCTTCTTGACACCAAGACCACGCCCGTCGACCCGGCGATGCCGGGCGTCGAAGTTCACGCGCAGATACTCGAGAACGTCCTCACCAAGTCGCTGTTGGCGTCTCCGGGCTACGCGATTGGCGCTGAGATCATCGCCGCGGTGGTGCTCGGCCTCGCCATCATCATTGCCGCGCCGATGTTGCCGGCGGCGATTGTGGCGGCGCTGGGCGCCATCTTGATCGCCGGCCTGATCGGCATGTCGTGGTACTTCTTCGCTGCGCACAATCTCTTGATCGATTTTACCTATCCGTTGATCTCCTGCTGGCTGATCTACCTGGTGCTGACCTTCGTCAACTATTTCCGCGAGCAGCAGCAGCGGCAGCAGATCCGCCACGCTTTCGGATTTTACGTGTCGCCGGCGCTGGTCGAGCAGTTCGCGCGCTCGCCGGAGAAGCTGGTGCTCGGCGGCGAGGAGCGCCGCATGACCATCATGTTTTCCGACGTGCGCGGCTTCACCACCATCTCCGAGCACTACAAGGATGATCCGCAGGGCCTCACGCGCCTGATGAACCGGTTCCTGACGCCGCTGACCGACGCCATCCTCGAGCGCAAGGGAACGATCGACAAATATATCGGTGACGCCATCATGGCGTTCTGGAACGCGCCGGTGGACGACGACGAGCATGAAGCCAATGCCTGCGATGCGGCCCTGGAAATGCTGGCACGCGCCGAGGCGCTCAATATCGAGCTCAAGCGCGAGGCACAGGCCAATGGCGGCGTCTACATGCCGCTTCGCATCGGCATCGGGCTCAATAGCGGCCCGTGCGTGGTCGGCAATATGGGCTCCGACTTCAAGTTCAACTATTCGGTGCTGGGCGATACCGTCAATCTCGCCTCGCGGCTGGAATCGCGCACCAAGGATTATCGCTTGTCGCTGGTGATCGGCTCGCGCACCGCCGAGCGGGCGAAGGCGAAGTTCGCCACCATGGAGATCGATCTCATCCAGGTGAAGGGCAAGAAGCAGCCGGAGGTCGTGTTCACGGTGCTTGGGCGGGAGGAGGTCGCCGACGATCCGCGCTGCGGCGAATTGTGCGATCTCAACGCGCAGATGCTCGCAACGTATCGCAAGCAGAACTGGGACGAGGCGCTCGGTTTGATCGATCGCTGCCGCAAAGTCGCCAACGGCTTCGGCGTCGACGGCCTCTACGACATGTATGCCGAGCGCATCGAGGTTTATCGCGCCGCGCCGCCGCCGCCGGATTGGACCGGCGTCTACGAGGCCGAGTCGAAGTAGTACGTCATTGCCGGCGGTCGACGAAACGCGGCGCCTTGAGGCTGCGCTCGAATTCCGCTGCCAGACTGCCGCGCTCCAGCACCTGCACCGCAGGCGAAATCTCGAACGTATTTTTCACCGCCGCGGCGACCGCCGCGCAGGCCAAATCTGGCGCGCACGAGCCCTTGATTTCGATGAGCACACGCAAGCTTTCCCGATCGGTCTTGGCTTCGGTTTCGAGCACGGCCTGAAAGTCGAGGACGTCGGCGTTGCGGAACATCATGTCCTCGAACTCCGCATGATTGACATTGACGCCGCGGACTTTGAAAAATCCGGTGGTCCGATTGGCGTGTTTGATGACCGGGAACAGCTCGGCGAAACGGCCGGCGCCGGCCGAACGCGAGGCAAAGCTGACCAGATCGCCGGAATTCCAGCGCAGGAACGGCGTCGCGTGGTTGGTCCAAAGCGGCGTGACACAGAGCGTGCCGACCTCGCCTTCCGGCAAGGCGCGGCCGCTGTCGGGATCGACCACTTCGATGAAATACATGTCGGTCCAGATGTGGATACCGTCGTGCGCGGAATTCTCCGCGCCCATCAGGCCCGCTTCGCTCATGCCGAACACGTCGAACACCTCGGCGCCCCACAGGCGCGAGAGTTTTTCGCGTTTGGCTGCGGACAGCGTCTCCGCCGAGCAGACGAGCTTGCGCACCGATCCAGCCGCAAGATCGATGCCTTTAGCCTCCGCGAGATTCGCAAGATGGAGCGCGAAGCTGCTCATGCCTATGAATACCGTCGGGCGCAGCGTGTCGATCAGATCGAGCTGCGCGGCCGATGGATAGGAATTGCCGGCGCCCACCCACACCATGCCGACGTCGAACATCTTCGCGCTACGCGCCCAAACCTGACCGGCGGGGTGCACGCCAAGCGGAAACGAGATGTGGCAAAGATCGCCGCGGCCGATGCCAATGCACGGGAACGAGCGCCCCCACGACAGCTCGCCGTACCGCAGATCGTCGGCGGTGCGTGGATAGAACACCGGCTGGCCGGTCGAGCCGCCAGAGCGCCAATATTCCGCGATCTGATGGCGCGGAACGGCGCAGAACGCTTCGAGCAGCTCGGCGTGAGAAAATTTGCGCAGCGTGTCCTTGTCAAGGATCGGAATCTTTCGCCACTCGGCGGGATCGTCGAGCGCATTCGCATCGATGCCGCCGAGCTTGTCGCGATACCAAGGCACGGTTTTCGCCAGCGCGAACGCCGCCCTTTTTCGCTCCCTTTGAATCTGCGCGATGTGAGCCCGCGAGTTCGGCAACGGGAGCGGAAGGCTCATTGATCGAGGCTCCCCCGTTCGGCGGCGGCGGCGGCTTTGAGATATCGTCTGACCAACTCCGCCTTCATCACCTTGCGAGTCGGCGTGACCGGCATATCCGGTACGATGGCCAATTGCTCCGGCCAGGTGAACTTGGCGAACTGACGCTCGGTCAGGAATGCCTTGACCTCATCGAAGCTTAGCGAGGCGCCATTCTTCAGCACGAGAAAGCACGAGGCGCGTTCGCCCAGCACATCGTCGGGTACGGGCGCGATCGCCACCTGCGCCACGGCCGGATGGCCAGCGAGCGCTATCTCCATGTCGATCGGATTGAATTTCACGCCGCCGCGGTTGATCAGCTCTTTGGTGCGGCCGCGAAGGAGCACGTCGCCAGCGTCGTCCATACTGGCGAGATCGCCAGTGCGAAACCAGCCATCGGCGCTGAATGCGGCGCGACTGGCGTCCGGATTTCGCAGATAGCCGGAGAACAGCGAGCAGCCACGCACCTGGAGCTCGCCGGTCTCGCCGTATGGCAGGACGCGATCCTCGCTGTCGGCAACGCGAAGCTCGGTTCCCGGTGTGGCGCGGCCGATGGTTTCGAAACGCACCGCGCGCGAGTTGGAAGGCCGGCTGCAGGCACCGAACTGGAGCTCGGTCATGCCCCAAGCCTGCACCACCCTACCGTTCGGCAGCAACTCTTCGAAGGCGCCCGACAGTGTCGCCAGCACGGTCGACCCGGACAGCACGGCGAAGCGCAACGCGGAAAAATCCACATCCGCGAACAGCTTTTGTTGCAAGCATGACGCGATATGCGCCGGACCGGCGATCAGCACGGTCGGCCTGGTCCGCTTGAGCGTTTCCACAAATCCGGCCGGCGTAAAGACGTCGAGCAGGCAGGCAGTGGCGCCGACGGCGAGCCCGAGCTCTAGTGCGTAGAGACCATACAGGTGCGTGTAGGGCGCGAGGCAAAGAATCCGGTCGTCCGGCTGCAAACCGAACTCCGCCGCGCATAGGCGCGCGTTGCTCAGAAAATGATTGTAGGTGACCGAGACCGCCTTGGGCGACGACGTCGTGCCGGACGTGTACAGTAGCAGAAAAGGATCGCCTGCGTTTGCCTGCGCAGCAACGGGCTTGCCGCGACCGCGCTCCAACAGCGTGGCGAAATTGACCGCACCCGGCGCGTCGCCACCAACGGAGATGACAAGCTGCAAAGCCGGAATGCGCTCGCGCAGCGCGACGACGTCGCCGGCGGGCGAGCGATCCTTGGTCTGCGCCAACGCGATGGCCGCCTTGGCGCCGCCATGGCGGATGAAGTGCTCCAGCTCGCGAACGCCGTAGGGGGTGTGCACCGTCTGCATCACCGCGCCAACGGCATTGATGGCAAGCCACGCGATCAGGAACTCGGGCAGATTCGGCAGATGCACGACAACCACGTCGCCGCGCCCAACGCCAGCGTCGGCGAGGCCGGCGGCGAAGCTCGCAACATCCGCGCCGAACGTCGCGTAGCTGAGCGTCCGATCGCCGGACAGGATCGCGGCGCGCTGTGGCGCTCTCGAGACACAACGATCAAGCCAGTGGCCAAGCGTTTCGTCCCGCCACCAGCCTTGGACTCGGAAATGGGCGGGATCGAAGACGGTCATCGACATCCCTCAGCGACGGTTGCCGAACACCTTCGTCAGTGGCCGGCCAGCACCCGCGATACGTGGTCGTACAAACCGGTCAATAGCGACATCGCCGTCGTCGCTGCCTTCAGCTGTTTTTCGATGTCGGTGATATTGGTGCTCGGCGCGATCAGCCGCTCGCGCCGCGTCGCCACTAATCCTTCGGTAAGCTCGCGTCCCGCGGCCGTCGGCCGGTAGCGCGTATCGCGGTTGGTGCTGCCCGGGACTTTTTCGATCAGGCCGGCAGCAGTCAACTTGCGCAGGCTGTACTGGATATTGGGAATATCGTCGCGGTTGCTGAAGCGGCTGAGGTCGCTGACGCTGCGCGGCTTCGACGTGAGCATCAATTGCTGGAGGATGACGTTCTCCTCGCCAGTCAGATTGTGCTGCCGGCCCGTCGGCCCGAGCGTCGCGCCGGCAAAGCGGTAGAAGGCTTCTGAGGCACAGATCAGCGCCTGCTCGAACTCAAAAAATGCCTTCTCACGCTCGGTGCGGCCCAACGGCGGCGGTTCACGGTCCACGTCGGCAATATCGGGCGGCGGCTTCTTGACGGCGGTCTTCATAGGGTCTCCTGGGCACGATCTTGACTTATCGAATGTACAATGTAAAGTGATTGATACTTTTTCGAGGTCCACATGCTTGAATTGTGGGAGCTCGGCGGTCGCGGCGACTGCCGCTTCAGCACGTTTTCGTGGCGCACCAGATTGGCTTTGCACCACAAAGGCTTGGCGTTCGCCCTCCATCCGGTATCGATCAGCGACAAAGCCGCCATCGCTTTCAGCGGCCAGGACAAGGTGCCGATCCTCAAGCATAGCGACCGCGTCATCTCCGACTCGTGGGCGATCGCGCTTTATCTGGAACAGGAATTTCCAGATCGCCCGTCGCTGTTCGGTGGGGAGGTCGGCGAGACTCTCACCCAGGTTTTCAATGTCTGGACCGATCGCGAGCTGATTCCGGCGCTGGTCCCTTATTTCATGCGCGACGTGCTCGATTGCGTGAATGAGGCCGACGCCGCGCATCTTCGCGGCCAGATCGAGGCCGCGGTGAAGAAATCGCTTGAAGAGCTCGCCGCCGAACGCGAGAAGGCGCTCACGACATTCCGCCGCAAGCTGCAGCCGGTGCGCAAGGCGCTGGACAAGAAAAGCTTCCTCGGTGGCACAGCGTCGACCTACGCCGACTATATTTTGTTTGGGCTTTTGCAGTGGTCGCGCGTCACCTCGCGGACGCGAGTGCTTGAACCCGCCGACGCGATCGCCGCATGGTTCGAGCGCATGCTAGACTTGTACGACGGCGTCGGCCGCAACGAATTATCGCGCGCCGAGCGGACAAAGGAGGCCGCGGCATGAAAATCGTGATCATCGGCGGCGGTCCTGGCGGACTCTATTTTGCGCTGCTGATGAAGAAACGCTTTCCGGACTACGACATCGCGGTCTATGAGCGCAACAAGGCCGACGACACGTTCGGCTTCGGCGTCGTCTTTTCCGACGAGACGCTCGACAATCTCATGGACTACGACGCACCGTCCTACGGAGCGATCACGCGCGAATTCTCCTGCTGGGACGAGATCGACTTCCACTTCCACGGCCAGACGGTGCGATCGACCGGGCACGGTTTCTGCGGCACCGAGCGCCGCACGCTGCTGCTGGTGCTGCACGCGCGCTGCCGCGAACTCGGTGTCAAGCTCCACTTCTCGCGCGAAATTACCGACCTCGACGAGTTCAAAGACGCCGATTTGATCGTGGCGGCGGACGGCATCAACAGCTTCATCCGCGAACGCTACAACGAGCATTTCCAGCCGGAAATCGAACTGCGGCGCAATCATTTCATCTGGCTCGGCACCAGCGCCCCCACGTCGGCGTTCTCCTTTCACTTCACCACCAATGAATTCGGCATCTGGGATCTGTGCACCTATCAATACAAACAGGATATGTGCACCTGGGTGATCGAAGCGCCGGACACGACCTGGGCCAAGGCCGAACCGGTGATCGGGACATGGAGCGAGCAAAAAACTATCGCCTACCTTGAAGACATGTGGGCGCACCTGCTCAAAGGTCACAAGCTGGTCGGCAATCGATCCTACTGGCGGCGCTTTCCGGTGATCCGCAACAAGAACTGGTGCTACAAGAACATCGTGCTCCTCGGCGACGCGTTGCACACGGCGCATTTCTCCATCGGCTCCGGCACCAAGCTCGCAATGGAGGACGCCATCAATCTCTATAGCGCCTTCGACGGCGCCCACTCCGTCGCTGAAGCGCTGGCGCGGTTTCAAGGCGCGCGCCGCGAGGACGTCGAGAAGACCCAGTACGCCGCCAATGTCAGCGCGCTATGGACCGAGAACCCGGCGCGCTATTGGGGCATGGAACCGATCCAAGCCTGCTTCAGCATGCTGTCGCGCGCCAAGGCCGTGACCTACGAAAACTTGCGCATGCGCGATCCGACATTCGTCGATCAGGTGCAATCCTGGTTTGCTGGCAAAATGCGGGAGCAAGGCTTCGACGTGGCGGCCGACAATCCGCCGCCGCCGATGTTCACGCCGTTTCGGATCGGCCAGATGGTGGTGCAGAACCGGGTCGTCGTCTCGCCGATGAACATGTATTCGGCCGAGCCCGGCGGTATTCCCGGCGACTTCCATCTCGTCCATCTCGGCCGCTTCGGCATGGGCGGCGCCGGGCTTGTGTTTGCCGAGATGACGGCGGTGTCGGAGCCTGGCCGCATCACGCCGGGTTGCCCCGGCATTTACACCGACGAGCAAGTGACGGCCTGGAAACGCATCAGCGATTTTATTCACCGCGAAAGCCGCGCGAAGTTCTGTCTTCAGCTCGGACATTCCGGCCGCAAGGGCTCGACCCGTCGCGGCTGGGAAGGTATGGACCATCCGCTGCCCGACGGGAATTGGGAGATCGTCGCTGCCTCCCCGCTGGCGTTCCATGACTTCATGCATGTGCCGCGCGAGATCACCCGCGCCGACATGGATCGGGTGCGCGACGATTATGCAAGCGCGGCGGCGAACGCCGAACGCGCCGGCTTCGACATGATCGAAGTCCATTGCGGCCACGGCTATTTGCTGTCCGGCTTCATATCGCCGCTCAGCAACACGCGCATTGACGAGTATGGCGGCAGTCTGGAAAATCGCATGCGCTTCCCGCTTGAAGTCTTTGATGCCGTGCGGGCGCATTGGCCGCGGCATAAGCCGATATCGGTGCGCATCTCCGCTACCGACTGGGCACCCGGCGGGATCACGCCGGAAGACGGTTTAGGCATTGCGGCGATGTTTAAGGCGCACGGCGCCGACATCATCGATGTGTCGGCCGGAATGACCTCGCGCTGGGCGAACCCGGCTTACGGCCGGATGTTCCAAACGCCTTTCTCGGAAATGATCCGCAACGAAGTCGGCGTCGCGACGATCGCCGTCGGCGCCATCACCACCGCGGATCAGATCAACACTATCATCGCTGCCGGCCGCGCCGATTTATGCGCGCTGGCGCGCCCGCATCTGACCAATCCGCATTTCACCCTGGTCGCTTCGGCCGAATACGGCTACCAGCCGCAAGTCTGGCCGTCGCCCTATCTCCCGGGCAAGGAGCAGGCCTTCCGGCTTTATCAGCGGCAGCAGGTCGAACTGCAAGCGTTGCGGCTTGCGGCAAAGCCGTCCAGCCACGACCAGCGCCGCGACCTGAAACAGGCCGCCGAATAAAGCTTAGTTAGTTTCGCTAGGCCCCAACGGCCGCCAGCCCATGCTGCAGCCGCCGTTGAATTTTGATCTGCTCGAGCGCGTAGCGCAGCATGCCGACATCAACCGGCTTGGGCACCGGCTCGCCGACATTGAGGCCGAGCGATCTGGCGAAACGCAACGTCTCCCGGCAGCCTGCCGCGTCGCGATTGCCGACGATGAGAACCGGCGCTTCGCAGTCGATCTCGCGCAAATGGCGCAGCAATTCGCCGGTCTGTTGACCGAGCGAAAGGTCGAGCGTGATGCAATCGAATGGTGTCGTTTGCGTGAGCTTCGCCGCCTCGGCGAAATTTGCGGCGCCGGCTGGAATATAGCCGGCCTTGTCGGCCGTGCGGCAGATGATCATGCGACGCAGATTGTCGCTGTCGATGACCAAAAGTCGCGGCGCCGGCAACGCCGGCTGCTCCGCCTTGGCGGCAATTCGATCCGCGCGATCCGCGTCCCATACCCTTGCCTGTCCGGACATACGACCCCTCTGCACTCTCGCTAAATCCTTGTAAATACGCCGCGAACTTAGCCAGCGGCGCCAATCCCGCCTTAACGCGCCGCGCCGGATTTGTTGTTATTTGGCCCGATTCATGCCGCCGCGGTTAGCCATCGGTAAACGCCGAAGGCCGACTTTCGTTGCGCGCGCGTCAGAGTTTATTTCGGCGCGCGTTTGGCGAGGATGCGTTGCAGCGTGCGCCGATGCATGTTGAGGCGGCGCGCAGTCTCCGAAACGTTGCGGCCACACAATTCGTAGATGCGCTGGATATGCTCCCAACGCACGCGATCTGCCGACATCGGATTTTCCGGCGGCTCGATCTTCTTGTTGTCGAGCGCCAGCAGCGCCGCCGCCACGTCGTCGGCATCGACCGGCTTGGCGAGATAGTCGACGGCGCCCAGTTTGACGGCATTGACCGCAGTCGCGATATTGCCGTAGCCGGTGAGAATGATGGCGCGCGCCTCCGGCCTGCGCTTTTTCATGGCGGAAATGACGTCGAGCCCGTTGCCATCACCGAGCCGCATGTCGACGACGGCGAAGGCCGGCGCTGCCTTTTCCACCTGCAACAGGCCGTCGGCAACCGACTCTGCCGTGCTCACGATAAAGCCGCGGGTCTCCATCGCCCGGGCGAGGCGCTGAAGAAACGATTTATCGTCTTCAACGATCAACAACGAGCGCTCGCTGGGAACCGTGCTGGCCGTCGCGGCTATCATGACGCTGGTCTTGGTGCTCTCTGGAGCACTGCATTGAGGGCGCTGGTCATGGCAATTCTACTCCATGCAGTAAAAGCGGCGCGCCCCACGACGCCTGATAGTTAAGAGACCGCCGCCGCCCGCTCAAGAGGGGGCGCAACCAGCGGCCGTTCAAATTCGGCACGTTTCCAAACGATGGTAACCGTCGCGCCATGCAGCGGAGGCATCTGATTTTTCAGCGAAATCGTGGCGCCGGACCGCTCCAGTAAGGTCTTGGCAATGAAGAAGCCGAGGCCAAGGCCGAATGCGCCATCGTCTTCGTCGTTGCCCGGTTCGCGCGGGCCGGGCCGCCGATGGGTGACATAGGGGGCGCCGATGCGATCCAAAACTTCGGGTGCAAAACCCGGCCCGTCGTCGCTGATGGTGATGCGCACCTCGCCGGCCGTCCATAGGGCTAGGACTTCGACGCGCTTGTTGGCGAAATCGACGGCGTTCTCGATCAGATTGCCGAGGCCGTAGCGGATCGCCGGGTTGCGCGCGCCAACCGGCTCGTCCGCCCGATCGGGCGGCAGCTTCACCTCGATCGAGACGCCGAAGTGACGATGCGGCGCCACCGCTTCCTCGATGAGAGCGGAAAGCGGCACGCGATCGAACGGCTCGCCGGCGGGCAGCTCGGTGATCTTGGCAAGAATCTCGCGGCAGCGCTGCGCCTGCTCGCGCAGCAATTTCACGTCGTCGGCATAGGGCGAATGCGCATCGAGGGCGCGTTCGATTTCGCGCACCACGACGGTGATGGTGGCAAGCGGCGTGCCGAGCTCGTGTGCCGCCGCCGCGGCGAGGCCGTCGAGCTGCGACAGGTGCTGCTCGCGCGCCAGCACCAGCTCGGTCGCCGCAAGCGCATCCGAGAGCTGACGCGCTTCTTCGGCCACCTGCCACGTGTAGACGCCGATATAGCCGATCGCCAGCAGGATCGAGAGCCACACCGCCACTACGTAGGTCTCGGGAAGTTGCAGCTGCTCTTCGCTCTCCCACGGCAGCTGATAGTGGAAGAAAATCAGCACCGTCGCGCACAGCACGGCAAAAACGCCGAGCAACAGCGTCATGCGCGGCGGCAGCGCGGTCGCCGAAATCAACACCGGGCCGAGCAACAGGAAGGAAAACGGATTCTCCAGGCCGCCGGTGAGATAGAGCAGCGCAGCAAGCTCGGCGATATCGAAACCGAGCAGATAAGCGGCACGTTCAGGCTCAAGCCATTGGGTATGCGGGAAACCGAAGCGCAGCGCGACGTTGAGCAAAGCCGCAAGCGCAATCACCGCCAGGCACGGCCATAGCGGGACGTCGAATTCGAGGCCGAAATGCACCACCAGAACGGCGGCCAACTGACCGAACACGGCGAGCCAGCGCAGCCGCACCAGCGTGTCGAGCCGGACGTTCTTTGGCCGGTGATGAGTCCTTGGCAGACCAAACATGCCGCTAATGTAGCGATTGCTGGACGCTTATCCAAACAAGCCGGCGGCAGCGTGCCGGAGAGCGCGCGTGGCCCTTAAGGTTGCCAGGCGGCGTTTGCGGTCGTTGGCTCAATCTCGCGGCCGCGCGCCTTTTCGATCACGGCGATCAGTGCGCGCAGCACGTCCGGCACGCCATTCCCGCTGACCGCGGAAATGACCAACGGCTGCTTCTTGGCGGCGCGCTTGAGCCGCGATGTTTGTTCCTTGATCCCGTCGGCGGTCAGCGCGTCGGCCTTGTTGAGAGCAACAATTTCCGGTTTGTCGGCAAGACCATGCCCGTAGGCGGTCAGTTCCGCGCGCACGGTCTTGTAAGCCGCGCCGGCGTCGCCGCCGGTGCCATCGACGAGATGCAAAAGCACCCGGCAGCGCTCGACATGGCCGAGGAAGCGATCGCCAAGGCCGACGCCCTCGTGCGCGCCTTCGATCAGTCCGGGAATGTCGGCCAGCACGAATTCGCGGCCGTCGATCTCGACGACGCCAAGCTGCGGCTGCAGCGTGGTGAACGGGTAGTCGGCAATCTTCGGCTTGGCGGCGCTGACCGCGGCCAGAAAGGTCGATTTGCCGGCATTGGGCAAACCGACAATGCCGGCATCGGCAATGAGCTTAAGCCGCAGCCGGATGGTGTACTCCACGCCCGGCTGGCCGGCATTGGCGCGGCGTGGCGCCCGATTGGTCGAGGACTTGAAATGTGCGTTGCCGAAACCGCCATTGCCGCCACGAGCTAGCACGGCGCGCTGACCGCGCTCGGTGAGATCCGCGAGCAGCGTCTCGCCGTCCTCGTCGTAGATCTGCGTCCCGACCGGCACCTTGAGCATGGCGTCGGCGCCGTTTGCGCCATGCCGGTCCTTGCCCATGCCGCCGCCGCCATTCTTGGCGTAAAAGTGCTGCTGGTAGCGATAGTCGATCAGCGTATTGAGGCCGTCGACCGCTTCCGCGATCACGTCGCCGCCCTTGCCGCCGTCGCCGCCGTTCGGGCCGCCAAACTCGATGAACTTCTCGCGGCGGAACGACACGCAGCCATTGCCGCCGTCGCCCGAGCGGATATAGACCTTGGCCTCGTCGAGGAATTTCATAACGCGTACTCGTAACAATGGCGGAGCCGCAAATCCACCATACAAGCGCCGGCCGCAATTGGCCCGCGGCGCGAAAACAGCCCTGATATAGTGTCGCTAACTCCGCACTTCAGTCGCGGTTTGGTGGATTTGAACGGCAAATGAACAGCGTTTGGTCAGTTCTGCGGATTGCGTCCCGCGCCGCCGTCTGGCGGACCACCCCGGACGCACGTCTGGTCGGCCTGCCAAGCCTCATGATCTGCGCCATCACGCTGGCGGTGTTGCGCATCGCGGTCCAATTCATAGCGGCCGGACCTGCCGGCGCTTTCAATCCTTACGGGCTCAATGCGGCTGTCGCCTGGGTCGCGCTGGAAATCGCGGTCGCCGCTTTGTTCGTCCAGCCAGGCCCACGGACGACGGCGCTGTCGGCGATGCTGACGCTGTCGATTCTGGCCGAGCTCGTGACCCATGCCGCCAAGCTCGCGCTGGCGCTGATTCCCGGCCTCGCGACGGCCGAAGCGACCTTTCACGATCACGCCGCGGCGCCGTTGGCGCTCTTTGTCGTCGTGTCGCTGTGGTGGATCGGCGCCATGGTCGCAGTGTTGCGCAGTTTCGCGCCGGGACGGCGGCTTGCCGCCGTTGGCCGCGCCGCGGGCTTATGGGCTGCGCTCGTCGCCGTCAGCGCGCTGGTGCCGCACGCGCCGGTTTTTGTCGCCCGCGATTTCGATATTCGCACCGCCAATCTGTGGGAAACGCTGAACGCGCAGTTTGCGGCCTTGAAGAAGGACGGCGGCGGTTCGCCGGATTTCGAGCAGGCCCAGCGGTCGCTGCTGCAAGCGGAGATCGCAAGCCTCGCCCCACCGACGAAGGGCACGACCAATATCTACGCGCTGGGTATCGCCGGCTGGGCCGATCAGGACGTGTTTCTCAAGGAACTCGACGGCGGTCTGGCCGCGCTCGGCGGTGTCCTGCCGATCCGCGGCCACGCGGTGCGTCTCGTCAATCATCACGAAACGCTCGAAAGCCTGCCGCTGGCGAACCAGCGCAATTTCGCCGCCGCCGTGCACGCGCTCGGCGACGTGATGGACAAGGATATCGACGTTCTCCTGCTGTTGATGACGTCACACGGCGAGCCGAGCGGCTTCGGGCTTCGTCTGCCGAGCGAAGTGATCACCCAATTGACGCCGCAGGAAGTCGCGAGCGCGCTCGACAATGAGGGCATCAAGAATCGTATCGTCATCGTCTCGGCGTGCTTCGCCGGCGTGTTCGTGCCGCCGCTGACCAACGACAATACGATCGTCATCACCGCGTCAGACGCCAAGAGCACCTCGTTCGGCTGCGCGCCGGAGCGCGACTGGACTTATTTCGGCGATGCGTTTTTCCGCCAGAGCGTGCGGCCCGGACGGGATTTCCAGCACGCCTTCGACAATGCCCGCGTGCTGATCCAGGGATGGGAGCTGATGGACCGGGCGAAGCCGTCAAATCCGCAAGCGCATTTCGGCCCGGCGCTGGTCGCCAAGCTCGCGCCGTTCTTTGCGTCGTCATCCGCCGCTGGGCAGTAAGGCTTTTTCGCTCATTCCCGCGTAAGCGGAATCCAGCGGCGGCGCAAAGGCGGACTTGGATTGCCAACCGACACTTGTTCAAGCAATGCGTCGGACGCGGCCCCAGGATTTTAGCGACAGCCACAATCCGCGATCGAGGCGAAAGCGGTCGACCGGCGCGGCGGAGTGAATGGCGCGAATGCGCGTCAGGCGCACGCCGGTCCATTGGAACGCGCACTTCTCCAGCACGCGGCGTGAAGCCGGATTGCTCACCCGCGCCCCGGATTGCAGCGTCTCGTGCCGAAGATCGCCGAACGCGTGGTCGATCACGGCGCGTGCGGCTTCTGTCATCAGGCCGCGCCCCCAATAGCCCGCCCCGAGCCAATAGCCGAGCTCGGCGCCATCGTCGCGCGGGTCGATGCCGCAAGCGCCGATCAGCGTGCCATTCAACATCAGGACGAAACAGGTTTCGCCGTCGCGCTGATTGACGGTCGTGACAAATTGCTCCGCATCGGCGACGCCATAGGGATGCGGGATGCGAGCGGTATTTTCCGCGATGCGGCGATCGTTGGCGAGAACCGCAATCGCTTTTACGTCCTCGTGACGCGGCGCGCGAAGCGTCAGCCGCTCGGTCTCGAGGACGGGAATACAGCGCTCTCGTCTGCTGTCCGTGAAAACTTCGTCCGGCAGGGTCATCGCATGGGCTCCTTAAACAAACCGAAAGGGGGAGCCGGCATCCGGTCTCCCCCTTTTCGAAGCCCATTGGGCCCGCCGGTTCGACTGGATACCGGCAGACCTCGTATGATCCACCGTATTACTGGGCCGCGGCCTGCGTCATCGGAAGTACCGAAACGAATACGCGGCCCTTGGTTTTGGTCTGGAACTCAACACGACCGTTGATCAACGCGAACAACGTGTGGTCCCGGCCAAGGCCGACGTTGCGGCCGGCATGCCATTTGGTGCCGCGCTGGCGCGCGATGATGTTGCCGGCGACGACTTCCTCGCCGCCAAAAATCTTGATCCCCAGACGCTGACCGCCCGAATCGCGGCCGTTGCGTGAGGATCCGCCTGCTTTCTTATGAGCCATCGCTCAAGCCTTTCGCGTCGCTTACCTATACCGGATTCGTGACAAAAGCATCACCGCCGGGGTCATTTCTTTCTGGCGCCTTTTTTCTCACCTTTGGCCGGGGCGCCTTTGCCCTTGGCAGCGGGCTTTTTTGTCTTCGCTGCGGCGGCGGATTTCGCCTTACCAGGCTTCTTGGCGGACGCCGTTCGCGGCTTTTCCGTGGCGGCCTCGGACCCGGCGGCCGCAGCTGACACGTCATCCGAAGCTTCCTCCGGCTTGGGCGCCGGCGCGCGTTTCGGCCGCGGCGGCACGGTCTTGCTCGGCTTCTGGCCGTCGGTGAGAATCTCCGTGATCCGCAACATCGTAAATTCTTGCCGGTGGCCCCGCTTGCGGCGTGAATTCTTGCGCCGGCGCTTTTTGAAGGCGATGATCTTGGCGCCGCGCCCCTGATCGAGCACCTCGGCCGCGACCAAGGCGCCGGCGACCGTCGGCGCGCCGAGCACCACGCTGTCGCCGCCGACGACCAATACCTCGCCGAATTCGACGATCTCGCCGGGCTCGCCCTTGACCTTATCGACCTTGAGCACGTCCTCGGCGGCGACCCGGTATTGCTTGCCGCCTGTCTTGAAGACCGCGAACATCTTTGTCCTCGTGTTCGTTCCCGGTAGGCGGAATAAATCCGGACCGGCCTTTTCCAGTCGTTGCTGCTGCTAAAAGCTGCTGGCTTAGAGGCGCCTGCCGGCAAACCTTAACGGCTCGCTTTTGCGCCCGCGTTCTTATGACGGGACCGTAAACCGCTGTCAAGAAATGCAAAGCCGGCGGAGACCGGCGCAACGCGGCTTTGGCCTCGGCTCGCGCGGGACTTTCCGTCCTGTGATAAGACAACGCCCGGCAAAAACGGCTTGGCAAGGAGCGCAAAATGGCCACGAACGGCAAGAACCACAAACAGAAAATCGGTTGGATCGGCGCCGGCCGGATGGGGATTCCCATGGCCGAGCGGCTGATCAAGGCCGGCTATGACGTCAGCATCTGGAACCGCACGCGCGCCAAGGCCGAGCCGCTGCAAAAGATCGGCGGCAAGCTGGTCGATCATCTCTTTGAGCTTAAGAACGTCGACGTCTTGTTCTCGATCGTATCGACCGGCAAGGACGTGCAGGAGGTCCTCTACGGCAAGAACGGTGTCTGCAGCCAGGGCGGCAAGCTGCCGCCGGTCGTCGTCGACTGCTCGACGATCTCGGTCGAAGAATCCGCCGCCATCCGCGACCATCTCAAAGAACTTGGCGCTGACTTCGTCGCCGCGCCGATGAGCGGCAACGCCAAAGTCATCAAGGCCGGCAAGGCGTCCGCGGTCGTGTCCGGGCCCGAAGCGGCGTGCAAGGCGGTGATGCCGTTGATCGAAGTCTTCGCCCAGCGCGGGGTCTCCTATGTCGGCGACGGCGAGCTGTCGCGCGTCTGCAAGATCGCCCACAACGTCATGCTTGGCGTGGTGATCGAGAATTTGATCGAGATCACGCTCCTGACCAACAAGATGGGCGTGCCGCGGCACGCTTTCCTTGCCTTCCTCAACAACAGCGCCATGGGCTCGATGTTCACGGCCTATAAATCGCCGGCTCTGGTCAATTGCGACTGGACCACGACGTTCACGCCGGAACTGCTCCGCAAGGACATCGATCTCGGGCTCGAACTCGGCCGTGAACTCGATGTGCCGATGCCGGTCACGGCTGCGGCGCGCGAAGTCCTGCAAAGCCATTTCGGCGCCGCCATGCTGCAGAAGAACCCGGAGGAATATTTGCAGAAGGACTTTTCGGCATTGGCCGAGACCATGGCGCTCGCCGCCGGCATGAAGCTTGAAAGCGAGAACAAGAACGTGCCGACCGGATTGGAAGGCTGATCAGAGCAGTCCGGCTCACTGCGTTCACCGTCCTGCCTTTCCAAGCACGGGAGTTTTTTAGACTACTTCACGTCGGTGTGGGCGCTGATCGCCATGAGCCATTGACCGTCGCGTTTCATAAAGACGCGCGCGGTACGATAGGACGGCCGCCCTTGATCGACATCGGTCGCCCTCATCACCGCGCCGTCGCCATAGACCGCGAGCCGCATGGTCTCCACTGCACCGACCCTGACTGCGGCGTCGCCTTCTTTCTGGCGTTCGATCATAGCGATCCGGCCTGCTTTCGCGACCGGCGCCCGGCCGCTGGCATAAGCTACGAACTCGTCGGCGACATGCTTGGCCCAATCATTGGCGTCACGGGCAACAACCGCCCTTTTGATCGTCTGGAATGCGGCGATGACGTCCTGCTCGGCCGGAGAACGCACGCGATACGGAACTGTCCTGCACGGATTGTCGCATTCGTAAGGTTGCGGCGCGGCAGTAGGCGCTGACGCGGCCGTGACGGCCGGCGCATCGTCCGCGACGACCGGCACGTCCTGCATCAGCAACGCCCGCCATGCGCCCTTCTGTTTGACCCAAACGTCGATGAAGAACACCTCGGCGTCATGCGCCGATTTGTGCCGGCCGGTGACCGTGGCGACGAGGCCAAAGCTCCGGATCCTGACGTCGCTCGCCGCCGAAGGGGCGACGCGTTTGAGGTCGGCGAGGAATTCCCTACGCGGATGAATCGTCCCGTCGGCATCGACCAGCGAGAACTGCAAGGCCAGGAGCCGTCGGGCGGCGGCCTTGTCGCCGGCACGCATGGCGTCGCCGAGCGCCGTATCGGCGGCAAACACCGCCGTATCGCCGGCGATCGGCTGCGCCTTGGGCTGCGCTTTGGGTAACGCGAAAGCGGCGATCAGCACGCCAGCAACGACCGCGACGAAGCCGCCCCAGCGCACGACCGGTCGCACCGTTACGGAAATGGCTGCTGACTTACCCCTCTCGACGGCGCCCCACATAGGACTCTTCACAAACTCCGTCCAACTACGCCGGCCGTTGCGGCCGACGCATGCACCATGACATTTTCAGCCATGAACGTTCAGCCAAGAACGCTCAAGGCGGGCCGGCGCCACGCCCCGCCGCAGGTTATGGGCTGCGGGCGTTGAGCCGGCACCCGTATGGCACCCGGTTAGCGGCAATGCTTGTAGCGGCAATAGGTCCGGCCGGTGTGCCGATAACGCATGTGCTCATGAGCCATCGCCAGCCTGCACTCGGCACTCAACTGAGCCCGTTTGCGCATCATGCAGGCGGTAATCTTCGGCACGTCAGGAATAAAGTCCGAACAAAGCCGCATGGCATCGCCGGTGCACGCCTGGCGTGCTTCGTCGCTGGCCTGCGCGGCGGCGCCGGTAATGCCGAGAACGCAAATTCCGATAACCCCAAAGCTCACCGGCAATGCCGGGCCGCAGACAAGACGAAAAATCGACAGCATGTGCTCGCCCCCTGGTTCCTTACGGGCCATACCCCGATGGCCAGCCTAAAGCATGATCCGGAAAATGCCAGCCCTCGACTTGATCGGGACGGGAAGCCGGATTCGCGCTTGCCGCGGCAGCGCCTTAGTTCGCGCCCCAGGCAAAGCCCTTTTGGGCGTTCACCGATTCTTTCTCTCTCGAGCGCGGGCGCGCTTCGGGGCATCGGTCGAGGGTGCTTTCGCTGATTTCCGCGGTCTTGTTGTCGAACGACAGATGCCGACAGAAAGCGCCGTCGGGCATGGTAAAGACGACCTCGCCCATCCGCTTTGACTGGCGCGCCTCGGCCGCAGCACGCAGCATCGGATCGATGAAGGCACGGCCGCCGAGCAACAGCGCCGCGGCCAGAAATGCCAAGAACAATGAGAGGATGATGACGACGCGCGTGTTTTTTGCATGCTGCTCGTCGCGCCGTACGCGCGCTGACCGACGCACTGCCGCACCGCTACGCGAGCGATCCGGCGTCCCGTTCCACGAAGTCGCCATCGTGCTTGCTCGTTCAGCGCCGCGCATCGCGGGATCAGACAAGAGAATGATTGAGCTGCCGATAAAACATTATCTGCAATTTAATTGAAATTTCAGCGAGTGCGGTGAAATTGAAGTTCACACGTAGCGAGGAAAACCAACCGTTGGGACCAGCAGCCGCCGGAAGTCTGGGCTCTTGATCGAGGCGATGATCATCACCGAAGCGTCGGACGCTCCGGCATTAAATCGGGAATCCCTTCGCCGGCGCATGACTAATCTGGGTTGATGTGCACCGACATTCGCGTCCGCTTCACCGCTAGACTTTCAAAGCGTCCGGCGAGTGCTATGAGGGGGCATGCGAACTCAAGTCGCCATCATTGGAGCCGGTCCGTCGGGGCTGTTGCTCGGCCAACTCCTGCACAAGCACGGCATCGATAACGTCATCGTCGAGCGGCAGACCGGCGAATACGTGCTTGGTCGCGTCCGCGCCGGCGTCATCGAACAGGTCACGATCGACCTGCTTGACGAGGCGGGCGTCGGCGCGCGCACGCACGAGGACGGCCTAGTGCACGAAGGCGTGCAGATTTGCGTCGATGGCGTCCGCCACCGCATCTCCTTCAGGGAGATGACCGGCAAAGTGGTGATGGTCTATGGGCAGACCGAGATCACGAAGGACCTGATGGATGGCCGCACCGCGGCCGGGGCGCCGACGATCTACGCCGCTTACGACGTCGCCCTGCACGGCATTTTTGGCGACAGCCCGCGCGTGACCTTCCACGCCGACGGCAGGGCGCACGAGCTAGCTTGCGATTTCATTGCCGGCTGCGATGGCTTTCACGGCATCAGCCGCAAAAGCGTTCCGCCGGACGCCATCACGGCGCATGAGCGCGTCTATCCGCTCGGCTGGCTCGGGGTCCTTTCCGACACGCCGCCGGTGTCCGAGGAACTGATTTACGTCCGTCACGCGGCTGGCTTCGCGCTGTGCTCGATGCGCTCGCCGACGCGCAGCCGCTATTACCTCCAATGCAGCCTGGCCGAGGATATCGAATCCTGGCCCGATGAGCGCTTCTGGGAGGAGCTCAAGCCGCGGCTCGATGAGGAAGCGCGCGAGCGGCTTGTGACCGGTCCATCGATCGAAAAAAGCATCGCGCCATTGCGCAGCTTCGTCGCCGAGCCGATGCGCTTCGGCCGGCTTTTCCTCGCCGGCGACGCCGCCCATATCGTGCCGCCGACCGGCGCCAAGGGGCTCAATCTTGCGGCCAGCGACGTGCGTTATCTGTCGCAGGCTTTGATCGAGCACTATGCGGAAAAATCCGACGCCGGCCTCGATCACTATTCCGAGCGCGCGCTGGCGCGGGTGTGGAAAGCCGAGCGCTTCTCATGGTGGATGACCATGCTGCTGCACCGCATTTCCGAAAGCACTTTCGACCAAAAAATCCAGCTCGCCGAACTCGACTATCTGTTCCGCTCGAAGGCGGCCATGACGGTGTTCGCCGAGAATTATGTCGGCCTGCCGTATTGAGATTGTTTGGCGTTTGGAAAACGACATGCGGGAAAACGGCCGGTGGCGCCGTGCCCGCAAGTGAACGCCCTACGCGCGCCGAAATTTCATCGAAAGATGACGATGTGAAACTGGCGCCACCCTTTAACAGCGAGCGACCGTGCTCGGCCACGGCATCTATCTCTGTCGTCGTGGCGCTCGTGCTTTTTCTTGCGCCTGGCGTTGTGCGGCTTTTGTTTCCGTTCCCGGCGGAGCTTGATTGGTGGAACCGGTTGTTAGCCCTGCCGGTATTCAATCTCGGCGTTCTTTGCATCGCCGGCGCCCGGGCCAAATCGAAATTGCTCATCAAATTACCGCCGCGACGCGGTTATTGGTGATGGCATCGTTGGCAATACTCGTCGCGTCGCGAGCCGCGCCGCCTATTGCTCTCGGCGTCGGCGTGATCGATCTCGTTTCGGCGACCCTGACCATTTGGGCGCTGGTGGCCGAAGCACCGAGCAAAACGGCGTGAGCGCTAGGCCGCCTTCCTGCCCCACAATTCCCGCGACGCCAGGCGCGCGCCTTCGGCGAGCGCTTCCAGCTTCGCCCACATGATCGAGGGGTGGACGCGCCGCACGTGAGGCGACTGCGCAAAGCCGCAGTCGGTGCCGCCCAGGACGTTCTCCCGCCCGACCAGCCGCGCCAGCCGCGTCAATCGTTCGGCGACCAATTCGGGATGCTCGACGACATTGGTGGCGTGGCTGATGACGCCGGGAATGAGCTTGCGGCCGGCGGGCAATTTCACGTTCTCCCACACCCGCCACTCGTGCTCGTGCCGCGGATTTCCCATCTCGATGCAATAGGCGCCGGCTTTCACTTTGAGCACCAGATCGACGATGTCGCGCAGCGGCACGTCGGTGACGTGCGGGGTGTTAAAGCTGCCCCAGCAGATGTGATAACGGATGCGGTCTTCCGGCAACCCGGCGATGGCATGATTGAGCGCCTCGATCCGCACTGCCGCCCATTTGCGATATTGCTCGAGCTGGTCGGCGGCAAAGGCGACGTCGTACATGTAGGGCAGAAACGCGTCGTCGATCTGCACCATCAGTCCGGCATCGACAATCGCCCGGTATTCCTCGCGCAACGCCTCGGCGAGCTTGAACAGAAACTCTTCGTCGTCCTTGTAATATTCGTTCTTGTGCCGAGGGACGGCGCTGGCGGGTGCCACGACAGGCAGGAATGCATCGGCGACGGAGGCCCCTTTCAGCGCGGTCTTAAAGACCGCGATGTCCTTTTGAACAGCGGCCTGGCCCTTATAGGTGATCGGCCCCACGCAAACGACGGTGCCGCGCTTCGGCAGCTTCTGGGTCGGGAAGTACTCGCCATAGAAATCCGGAAACATCAGCTGATCGCGGCCGGCGCCGCGCGCCGCCTCGATCGCGCGTTCCTCGATGCCGCCGAGACGGTCGAGCACATAGAA
>CAWDQG010000036.1:0-72574 GCA_963804405.1 uncultured Alphaproteobacteria bacterium
ATCGCCTTTGCCGCGCCGCACCTCATCCGGTCGTGGGGCGCCAGCCCCGGGCGCTCGGGCCGGTATTCAGCGCGAGCCTCATCGGCATCCTGTTCGGCTCGGCGATCTTCGGCTGGGTCGGCGACCGCTACGGCCGCAAGGCGGCGCTCATCGGCGCCTTGCTGTGGTTCGGGGTCTTCACCTTGATCGCCGCCTAGTCGACCAACCTCAACGAGATGTTCTGGCTGCGCCTCGTCGCCGGCATCGGCATCGGCGGCGTCATCCCGAACGTCATCGCGATCAACGCCGAATCGGCGCCGCGGCGGCTGCGCGCCACGCTCGCCATCATCGCGGTTGGGCTCGTGCCGATGGGCGGCGCGCTGCCCGGCCTGGTCTCGGCCTTGCTCGTGCCGCAATACGGATGGCCGATCCTGTTCATCATCGGCGGCGCCGGTCCCATCCTCGTCGCCATCGCCGCTCTCATCGGCATGCCGGAATCGATCAAGTTCATGGCGCTGCACGAGCGCCACCGCGGCAAGATGGAGCAGCTCATCAAGCAGATCCGCCCCGATTTCGTGGTGCCGCCCAATGCCCGCTTCGTCATCGAGGACGAGAAGCAATTCCCCGGCTTCAACCCGGCCTATCTCTTCCGCGACGGGCTGAAGCTGATCACGCCGCTACTGTGGCTCCTCTTCGCGCTCAACCTGATGGGCTATTTCTTCATCGCGAGCTGGACGCCGACCTTGCTCATCGCCGCGCATCTGCCGCCGGCCACGGCCGCGCTCGCCGGCGTGTCGCTGCAATTGGGCGGGACGACGGGCGCGCTGTTGCTGTGCCGGTGGTTCGACAAGCAGCGCTTCCTCGCCCTCGCCATCCTGTTCGTCATCGCGGTTCCGGTGGTCGGCTCGATCGGCTTCATGGGCGCGACGTCCAAGACTGCCTTGATGGTGGCGACGTTCTTCGCCGGATTTTGCGTCCTCGGCATCCAGTCCGGCATCAATGTCGCCGGCGCGCTGGTCTATCCGACCTCGCTGCGCGCCAACGGCTCGGGCTGGGAGCTCGGGATCGGCCGGCTCGGCTCGATCGTCGGGCCGCTGCTCGGTTCGCTCTTCGTCGCCATGCCGGTGCAGCAGCTCTATGTCTGGTCGGCGCTGCCCTTCGCCGCCGGCGCGGTCGTCTGCTTCGCCATCTATCGCCTCAACGCGGCGCGGCTCAAGGCGCACCCGGAATTGGCGAAGGCGGTGTAGGGGATTTCCCTGCGGCCGGCCTGGAAATCCCCAAGACAGTCTCGAAGACTTTGTCGTCGAACGTTATTTGAGCGCGTCCTTCCATCCTCGATGCCGGCTTGCGCGCACCCCTCGTCCTGGTCGGCGGTGCCGCCGCTGACGCCGATGCCGCCGATATGCACCTTGTCGTCGGTCATGATCGGCAATCCACCGGCAAAGGCGACGATGCCGGGAACCAGCGCGAGGCCCGGCACCGTGCCGCCCTTGAGATCCTTGCCGTAGGCGAGTTGTTCAATGCCACGGGTCGGAAACGGGAAGTGGGCCGATGTCTGGGCCTTGTGGCGGGCAATGTCGCCGGCGCCCAGATAAGCGCCGTCCATGCGCTCAAAGAAAACCTCATTGGCGCCGACATCGACGATGGAGACATTCATTTTCCAGCCCATTTCTTTCGCCTTGGCTTCGCAGCCGGCGGCCATTTTTTTCGCCAGATCGAGCGAGAGCACCGGCATCTTGTCGAGCGCCGAGGCTTGTTGGGTCAGCCCAATCGCGAACAGCATCGCCGTCGCAACAGTACAAATGGCAGGTGATTTTATCGCGTCCTCCCGGGTTGAGCAATTGAAGCGTTTTATCGACATCCCCGATTTTCGGCGGACGCCCGATCCGACCGGCCCTCACATTCCGAGGATAGCCCAACGATATGTCTGTTTGCATACAACGCTTCGTGACCAGGCGGCCGGACGAGCCGCGCACCGTTAGCGTTGCCCTAAAACGGCTCGTAGCCGCGCAAAGCCGGGATCACCCGTTCGCCGAACAGCCGGATCGAGCGCATCAGATCGGCTTCTGGCAAGTCTGAGAAATTGAATTCCCCCATGAAGGTGTTGAACACGCCGGCTTGCCCAGCGGCTTGAAGTTTGGCCGCGACCGTTTCCGGTGAGCCGATGAAAACCAGATCGTGCTTGAGGAGATAATCCGGGTTGAAGACGTTGGCCATGATCTCGGAGGCGCCGGGCTCGCCGCGGCCGACAAACGTCTTGGCGAAGGCTAGGACGCGGTCCTCGAAGCTTTCGCCGGGGTTCGGCGGCGCCAGAAAACCCTCATAGGCGCGGCTCGCGCGGAACAGCGCAGCGTCGAGCGCCTTCTCATCGGTCTCGTCGACGTAGCAGATCGAGGTGTAGGCGATGTTCGGCTTATCCGGCCATCCGGCGCGCCGCCAGTTGTCGAGAAAGACGCGATAGCGCGGCGCGGCGTCGGCGCGCGGATAGACCAGAAAATAGCCGGAATGAATGCCGTGTTTGGCGCAGAACTCGAGCGTCGGCGGATCGCGGCTCATCATCCACAGCGGCGGATGCGGCCGCTGCGCCGGCATCACCGCAAGCTCGGCGCGCTCAGTGTGAAACTCCTCGCCGTGAAACGAGAACGGCTGCGTTTCGCCGAAGGCGGCGCGCAGATAGTCGACGAACTCGAAGGTCGGCGACTTGCGCGCCCCGTAATCGACGCCGAACGGGCGGAAATAATCCGGACTGATGCCGGGAACGAGACCGAGCTCCATGCGGCCGCCGAGCATCTGATCGACGATGGCGATCTCTTCGGCGAGGCGGAGCGGATGATAGAGCGGTACGATGTAGCCCATCGGGCCAATGCGCATGCGCCTGGTGCGGGCGCCGGCGCCGACGGCATAGAGGCTCGGCGACGACATCCAGCTTTCGTCGGGGCGGAAATGATGCTCGACACAAAACGAATAATCGAAGCCGACTTGGTCGCACAAGGCGAGCTCGCGCCAAAGCAGCTCGTAGCGCTCGTGCGGCGTCATTCCGGGCTTGGCCCAGATATGCGAAAAATGCGCGAATTTCATGAGACGGATTTCATGGTGCGAATTTCATGGGACGAATTTCATGGGAAAAATCGCTCGTGGCGCTGGCGAAGTCGTAACCACACACGCCTGATGGCACACTTTTCGTCCGCGCACGAGATTTTGAAGGTGACGTTACGGGCGCTGCATTTCACAGGGTTTCGCTCTGTTATCCGACCGTTCGGCCCGGCACCAATATCCAAGCCGGCCGCCATTACCCGATGAGCCAGCCCCCCGCAGTTTGACTCGAAATGGCAGCCACGTAGCATCTTTGCGCAACTGGCAAGTTGCAACGATTGCAAGTCCTTCGCGTTTAGTCCCGGCGGCGTCCTACCGGTCCGGGATTTTTCCCTCTGAATTTTACCGGTGGCGTAAGCCGCCATGAATTGCGGGGTCGAGTTATAAATTATGAAACTGCAGTTGCGAATGCCAAGGACCTAGCTGATCGGGTGTTAGCTCCGGCGGCTCGGCAAAACGACAAGGAAGGCCGATTTTCGTCCGAGGCGATAAAAGCGCTCGGCCCGGCCGGGCTCCTCGGCCTGATGCTGCCCGCCGACATTGGCGGCGCCGCTCTTGGACCACGCACCTTCGCGGCGGTCGTCGCCACGCTCGCCGAAGCCGACGCGTCGGTCGCCATGGTCTATCTGATGCATGTGTGCGCCGCCGCTACGATCGCCGCGGCGCGAAAAGACGCCACCGTCGCGCCGACGCTGCAGGAGATCACCGCCGGCCGGCATCTGTCGACGCTGGCGTTCAGCGAGGCCGGATCGCGCAGTCATTTCTGGGCGCCGGTCTCGCGGGCAAAACGCAACGCCTCAGGCGTCCACATCACCGCCAAAAAATCCTTCGTCACCAGCGCCGGCCAGGCCCAGAGCTATGTGGTTTCGGCGCTGTCGCCTGACGGCGCGGGCGCAACCGATACGACGCTTTATCTCATTCCAACAGGTGCCCGTGGGCTATCGGTCGCGGGCCCTTGGGACGGCTTGGGGTTGCGGGCCAACGCTTCCGCACCGATGACCTTGGACGATTGCGAGTTGCGGCTCAATTCCAGCTGACCGACGACAACGCCGGCTTTCCGGCGATGTTGCAAGTGGTGCTGCCGCTGTTCAACCTCGGATCGGCCGCGGTGGCGCTCGGGATTTGCCGTGCCGCCGTGGCGGGGACGGCGGCGCATCTCAACAGCGCGCGCTTCGAGCATATGGGTCAGAGCCTCGGCGAAAGCCTGCCGACGTTGCGCGCGCTTCTTGCAACCATGCAGATCGACACCGACGGCCTGGCGGCGCGCATCGATGATGTCGTCGATCACCTCGAGCATCCCCGCGACACAACGATGCTGCGCGTCCTCGAATCCAAGGCGGCGGCGGGAGACACAGCCATCGCCGTCACCTCGGCGGCGATGCGGGCCTGCGGCGGCGCCGCGTTCGCCAAACACATGGCGATCGAGCGGCTGTTCCGCGACGCACATGCCGGTGCCGTCATGGCGCCGACTGGCGACGTCTTGCGCGAGTTCATCGGCAAGGCGGTGTTGGGGCTGCCGTTGTTCTAGATGTTACGTTGGAGCATGATCTTTTTTACGAAACCGGTTTCCACCCTCGGATCAAGTCCGAGGGCAGGTTTTTTCGGGATCATGCTCTGACGAACGGCGTTAAATCGTTGCCGACCACAGGTTCCTTGGTCGCGTGATGCATCAGCGAGAAAGGCAGCCATGACTAGAACAATCTGGGTTGGGGCGGTCGCATACGATCCGAAGGTGGTGACGATCTGGGAGGGCATGCGGCGCTACTTTCATGAAGAGGCGCATCTGCCGGTCGAGGTGGTTCTGTTCCAGAGCTATGAGGCGCAAGTCGGCGCGCTGTTGTCCGCCGCCGCAGATCTGACGCCGCGCATCGACATCGCGTGGAACACCAATCTCGCCTACCTGCAGGCGGAGTCGTGGAGCAATCAACGCTGCCGGCCGATCGCCATGCGCGATACCGACCTCGGCTGGACGACCAAGATTGTCGCGGTTAGCGGCGGGCCGGTCGCCGCGCTGTCCGATCTGAGAAATCGGACACTGGCGCTGGGCAGTCGCGACAGCGGCCATGCGGCGATCCTGCCGGTGCACTTTCTCGAGCGCGAAGGCCTGATCGAAGGCCGCGACTACCGCAGTCTGCGCTTCAACAGCGACGTCGGTAAACACGGCGACACCGGTACCAGCGAGGCTGAGGTCGTGCGTGCGGTGCTCGACGGCCGCGCCGACGCCGGTTCGGTCGGCAGTCCGTTCTGGAAAACGGTGCAGACCGAACGGCTGGTGCCCGCGGGCGCACTGACGGAAATCTGGACGTCGCCGCCCTTCCATCACTGCATGTTCACCGCGCGTCCCGATCTGGCCGCGCCGTTGCAGCAGCAATTCGCCGACGCGCTGTCCAAGATGAGCTACGACAATCCCGCTCACCGCGTCGTGCTCGACGCCGAGGGCCTGCATCATTGGGAGGCGCCGCACCTCGATGGCTATGACGCCTTGCGCGAGGCGTCGGCGCGGCAGGGATTTTTACGAAGCCCGGTAGCGGCGTCGGCGGCGGGATAGGCCGCGGTCCGGCGTTTTTCCGCTAGACCATGTCCGGTCAAGTTAATCGGATGATGATCTAGATTTTGCGTTGAGCATGATCTTTTCCGAAAACCGGTTTCCACCCTCGTCAAGTCCAGGGCCGCTTTCCTCTATGCGCAATTGAAGATCGTCGCCAGCCGGCGCTGATGGTGGTGTTCGCGCTCAAAGGCGCGGCGCGCCGCGGCGAAGGCATCGGCGAGCGGAAAGATATCCGGGGTGACGAGAAGATCGGTGTCCTCGGCTCCGACCGGATGCCAATAAACCCCGTCGGCGGTGATGGTGACTTCAGGCAGGAGATCGGCGCGGGCGACCGCGATGCCGTCCATCGCAAAGCCGCGCAGCGCGATGCGGCGGATCACCCGGTCCTGTTCGCTGATCCGCCGGCGGTCGAGAAACTGGCGGAACTCCTCGGCCTCAGCGTCGGTCGTGACGGTCGCGGCAAGCCGGACGCGAAATCCTTCAGTCCGGGCCCGCTCAATGCCCTTTAATGCGCGCGCCCAGGAGCCCGCGCCGCGATGCTGGTCGTGGCGTTCGGCCGTCGGGCTGTCGAGGCTGATCTGCAGCGTCACCTGCTCGCGGGGCAAGGCGCGCAGCGCTTCGAGCCGCCGCCCAGCGAACAGCATCCCGTTGGTCAGCACGGTCGTCGGCGCAGCGGCAGCGCAGGCCGTGATGATCTCGCCAATGTCGGCGAGCAGGAATGGCTCGCCGCCGGTCACGAAAATCTCGCCGACGCCGAGCGCGGATGCTTCACGCGCGATCTGACGCACCCGCTCGAGGCCGAGCGCGCGCCGCGGCGCTTTTGGCGACGAGCGCACACAGCAATAATCACAGCGCAAATTGCAATCAAAATTCGTGTAGAGCCAAAGTCGCGAGCCGATGGGACGTTCGGCCTCGGCGTCCGCAGGAGCTTCTCCACACCGGATCACCCAGCGGTGGCGGCCTTCCACGACAGCCGCGTCGACCACGCTGTTGCGGGTGAAGCGACACCAGGCTTCGACGTCGACGCCGACGTCGGCCTCGGCGCTGACAATGGCGACGAGATCGCCCGGGCGGGTACGCCTCAGCGCGCCAATCAGTTCGACCAGAAGGCCGGACGCAAATGTCTTGGTGCCGGCGTCGAGTTCAATGTCCGCTCTGATTGGCATGCGGCGTTAAGCTATAGCGGCACCCCGGTAAAATCCAGGCGCGTTTGCTGACAAAAACGCGAGCAAATGGAGCGGCTTTCAATAAGATTGAAAGTCAGAGGCGAAGTTTGATTGTGGTGCCCGTGGAGGGAATCGAACCCCCATTCCTTTCGGAGCGCGATTTTGAGTCGCGTGCGTCTACCAGTTCCGCCACACGGGCTAGTTTTGGAGATGAGGCTTCGGCCGGCTCCGGGCAGGTATCTACCACGCTCGGCAAAAGAAAATCAAAACGTCGCGACGGCGCTGGTCAGCGGCCATTCCGGCCTTGCTTCCGCCTGCAAGATCGGCACATTGCGGCGGCGCTTGGCGCGGCGGCGCCGCGTGCTATGAGGTTGTCGCGATGACCGAGATGGCGATGAAGGCGAGTTGGAACGAGCAGCTGCGCCGCGAGCCGGCGGTCGTCGCGGCGCTCGTGGTGTTCGCCGGCAGCACCGCGACCATCCTCGGCGCCTGGTATTTCCAATATGTGTTGAAGCTGCCGCCCTGCCCGCTCTGCCTTGAAGAGCGCCTGCCCTACCACATCGTCATTCCGCTCTCGCTCTTGCTCGTGATCGCGGCGATCGTTCGCGCGCCGCGGGCGCTCATTATCGTCGGCTTTCTCGCGATCATTGCCGCGATGCTTGCCAGCGCCGCTCTTGGCGCCTATCACGCCGGCGTCGAGTGGCGCTGGTGGCCGGGTCCGGCCGATTGTTCCGGGCCGATGACTGATTTCACCACCAAGCCGCTGCTCGATCAGTTGCGCTCAATCCATATTGTGCGCTGCGACGAGGCGGCGTGGCGCTTGCTCGGCCTTTCGCTCGCCGGCTACAACGTGTTGATATCGCTTGCACTCGCCGGCATTGCCGCGCTTGGTTTGGCGGCGCACAAAGACCGGAGCTAGCGGTCGCTCATCGTGTCAAAGAATTGTCGGCTCCGGCCGGTATCGTCTTTTTGTTTCGCTCTGGTGCTCGTTACATAACTGCTTGCCATATACGTGCTTGCTAATGCTTGCTGGACTTGGTTGCTGGATTTGGACCCGGCCAGCAGCCCGACCTTGAAACAACGGAACCTTGAAACAACCGACGAAGGGAGAGTTCCATGAGTATTCTTGGAAGCATCATATCGACGATCTTCGGCCACGCCAGCGCCGCCCCCGCACCGGCGGGCGCGGCCCCCGGCACCGCTCCCGCGGGCTCGTCGGCGTCGGCAGCGCCAAAACCCGCGTCCGCCCCGGGCGCCGCGCCTGCGACAACCGTCGATGTCGCCGCCATCCTCACCAAGCTCGCGGCCAACAACAAAGAAAAGCTCGACTGGCAGAAGTCGATCGTCGATCTGATGAAGCTTCTCAATCTCGACTCGAGCTTCGCAGCGCGCAAACAGCTTGCCACCGAACTCCACTATACCGGTGACACGAACGATTCGGCGTCGATGAACATCTGGCTGCATAAGCAGGTGATGCAGAAGCTCGCCGAGAACGGCGGCAAGGTTCCCGACGAGTTGCGAAAATAAACAACAAATTGCGCGGAGCCGGCTGCCTGCCTCTGGCAGAGCCGCCTCGCTTGGACTAAGCTAGCGGCCGCGGTTTTGACACGACTTCGGCGTGGAGCCGTCATATCTGCGCATGGAGAGAACAAACTGCGCATGGAGAAAAAACATGGGCCTGTTGGACAATCTGGGCGACATGCTCAAGAGCCTGTTGGGCCAGGTCGATCAAGCCGGCGGCCTGCCGGCGGTCATCAACAACATTCTGGCGCAGACGCAGTATAAGGATCTCAACGGGCTGACTGCCGCGCTGCAAAAGGGCGGGCTAAACGCCCAGGTACAATCGTGGCTCGGCCCGGGCGCCAACCTGCCGGTCAGCGAAGATCAGCTCAAAGCCGTGCTCGGCAACACCCAGCTGCAGGAATTGGCCCGTCATCTCGGGCTGCCGGTCGACGAAACGCTGAAAAACCTGTCGCAATATCTGCCCGACATCGTGGATAAGGCGTCGCCGAACGGAACGCTGAAGTAGCCGTAGCGTTGTGCGTGCCAATCATTCCGTCATTGATTGCTCTGACGAGGGAGAGGACCATGAAAACCTGCGCAATCGTTGCCGCCGCTTTTTGTCTGATCGCGACCGCCGCGCTGGCCGACGACAGCTGCAAGATTGCAGGCGACCGGCAAGAATCTGCACGGCGCGGCGCTGACCAGCTTCGCCAAGAAGTGCTGCAAGGACCAGGCCGCGGCTCAGAACCTGCACGGCGCGGCACAGACGAGCTTCACCAAGAAGTGTCTTTCGGACGCTACCGGGGCCTAAGCGCGTCAACGCCGCGCACCACACCGCGCTTGAGCTTCATCATCCTCGGCACAGGAGAATTGCCGCCATGAAAACCGCTCTGTTGATCGCCTCGGGAGTTTTTGCCGCCGCGCTTGGCTGCGCCGCCGTCACCGTTCCGGTGCAGGCCAAGACCATGAAGGAATGCGCCGCGCAATGGCAGGAAATGAAAGCGGCGAACCAAACGGAGGGCATGAAATACCGCGATTTCAGCAAGAAGTGCATGACCGGGGGTGAGCCTGCAGCCGAAAATCCGCCGCCGGCAAAGCCGGAAGCCGCCGACCACCGCCGCAAGCCGGCGGCCCGCCGCGCAGGCGGCGGCAACGCGGTATTTCCGTCCGCCGTTTCGTCCAAATATTCGGGCGAGTTCGCCGGCAAGGCGCGCTTTAACACCTGCCTCGACCAGTACAAAGCCAATAAGGCCAACGGCGGCAACGGCGGTATGAAATGGATTTAAAAGGGCGGCGGCTATTACAGCGAATGCAATAAGCACCTCAAGGGTGCGGCGTAACCGTTCGGGGCGCGGCTCGGCCAGTTGGATCAGCGCGCGGGGATTAAGTCCGCCTTCGCCAACGGCTGCGGCACGGCAGCCTTGGCTTCAATACCTTGCCGAACTGCAATTGCGGAATGGCGAACAATGGTGGGCGGTAGAGGGATCGAACCTCTGACCCCTTCCATGTCAAGGAAGTGCTCTCCCGCTGAGCTAACCGCCCTGCCCGGGAAAGTGGATGTAGCGTTGCGCCGCCCGCAGGGTCAAGGCTGCTAATCTTAAATGGTCAAAATTTGACCCGGTCGGCGCCTTTGAGCCCGAGCGTCGCGCGTGCCTCGGCCGGCGTCGCGATCTCAAAGCCCAGTTCCTCGACGATGCGGCGGATTTTCGCCACCTGCTCGGCATTGCTTTTGGCGAGCTTGCCGGGCCCGATATAGAGCGAATCCTCGAGCCCGACGCGGATGTTGCCGCCCATCATGGCGGCGTTGGTGCCGAAGTTCATCTGATGCCGGCCGCCGGCGAGCACCGACCAGTAATATTGGTTGCCGAACAGCCGATCGGCGGTGCGCTTCATGAACAGCAGATTGTCGAGATCGGGACCGATGCCGCCGAGGATGCCGAAAATCAGCTGCACGAAAACCGGCGGCTTGAACATGCCGCGGTCGATGCAATGGGCGAGATTGTAGAGATGGCCGGTATCGTAGCATTCATGCTCGAATTTGACGCCGTGGCCCTCGCCGAGAATTTTCGAAATCTTCTCGATGTCGCGAAACGTGTTGGGGAAGATATAGGCGTCTGAGTTGGTGAGGTAGCTCTCCTCCCAATCGAATTTCCAGTTCTTGTAGCGCCGCGCCATCGGATAGAGCGCGAAGTTCATCGATCCCATGTTGAGCGAGCACATTTCCGGCGACAGCTGCTGCGCCGCCGAGATGCGCTGCTCGACCGTCATGGTGACGGCGCCGCCGGTCGTGATGTTGACCACCGCATCGGTCGCCTGCTTGATGCGCGGCAGAAACTGCATGAATACGTTGGGATCCGGCGACGGCCGTCCATCCTTCGGATCGCGGGCGTGCAGATGCAGGATCGCGGCGCCGGCCTTGGCGGCATCGATCGCCTGGGTGGCGATCTGATCGGGCGTGTAAGGCAGCGCCTCCGACATCGTCGGCGTGTGGATCGAGCCGGTGATCGCGCAGCTGATGATGATCTTGTTCGCCATGGGCGTTGCTCTCCTCCTTGCGTAGTCGCTCGTGCGGCGCCGCTGCCGGGGCAGCGCCCGCGGGAGCGCCCGCGATGCGATGCGGCGGATTGGCGCGGCGGGCCCCCTTCGGCGTTGTCATAACTCGCCTTTTAGCCGGGCGGCCACCATTATCGCGCAGCTAAGCTATTCGTCCGCCTAAAGGTTCTTCGGCTGCGCGCGGGGCGCGTCGAAGGCGCCGCGAAATCCGCCGCTATGGCGGTCCGGACTGCACATAAAAATCAAAATTTTGCCGCTTCGGTCGGCTTGCATGCCGGGCGCTTCTTGCGCCCGCGCTCGCCGGTTTTGGACGGCGGCGAGCCGGCTAAAACGGAAACCCCGCTTGCCGGATCGGCGTTGGCTGCTTAAGTTCGCCGCCGTTGCTGATGGCAGGATCGATCACGAAGGCGATTTGAGCTTCGGAGAACGCACGATGCGAGCAAGATACCTGATGATTGCAGCCGCTGTTTTGTCGCTGGTCAGTACGCAGTTACGCGGTCAGCCCCGAGCCAAGCGCTACCGGGCTTTGGCAATCGCTCGATGACGACACCCATCAGCCGAACGCCTGGTTTCTGATCCGCGATAACGGCGGCGGCGTCTATGCCGGCGCCATCGTGAAGATGTTTCTCAAGCCAGGCGAAGATCCCAATGTCGTTTGCGACAGATGCGCCGACGACCGCCGCAACAAGCCCTGGATGGGTCTCGAGATCATCCGCGGCATGAAGCGGGACGGGATGAAATATACCGATGGGACCATTCTCGATCCCCGCGACGGCAGCATCTATAGCGCGCAGATGACGCTGACGCCCGACGGCCAGACGCTCGTGGTGCGCGGCTATCTTGGCATTTCGCTGCTCGGGAAAAACCAATATTGGACGCGGCTGCCGGACACCGCCTTCAACGACATCGATCCGCGCTTCAATCCTAATCCGCCGCCAGCGGCCGCGGCACGCAAGTCCAAGCAAGACGCCGCGAAGCATTAGCGCGCGATTTGGAAAAAGCCCGCCCCGGACGTGATCCGGGGCAGCGGCCGGTTTTCCGAAAAGGTCACGTCCTGCGCCCGTCAGTCGGTGACGGCGGCCATCCGCTTGAGCCGATCGTGATGCGTCAGGTCCTTCTCGCGCGGCTTGCCCATCAGCACCGGCTGAAAGAACGCCGCCGCGGTCATCGTCGTCAACAGCGAGATGGAAAGCAGCTTGCCCATGCTCGACGTCCCCGGATCGCTGGAGAAGTAGAGGCTGCCGAACGCCGTCGCCGTGGTGCAGGCGCTGAACGTGACCGCGCGCGTGAGCACCGATTGCAGCAATCGGGTCTGCCCCTCGCGCCACGCCATAATGTAGTAGATCTTGAACGCCACGCCGACGCCAAGCAACAGCGGCAGCGCGATGATGTTGGCGAAGTTCAGCGGCATGTCGATCGCCGCGCAGATTTCCAGCGTAACGACGCCGGCGACCAAGAGCGGGATCAGCGTCAACAGCACGTCGCCCAGGCGGCGCAAGGTGAGCCACAACAGCACCGCGATCGACAGCAGCGCCCAGGCGCCGGCCTCGAGAAAGGCGGTGATGACGGTGCGCCGCGCTTCGAGAATCGAAACCGGGCCCTCGGTGGCGTTGGGCTCGACGTTCTGCACGTCGCGGGCGAACTCCCGCAAGCGTCGCATTGTCGTTTTCATTGCCGCTCGGCATGACCTCGATGCGCGCCTGCCCGTCTTTGGTGATCCATTGGTTCACCAGCTCCGGGGGAAGATTGTCCCGCGTCACCTGCTGCGCCTTGAGCAGGCGGCGCAGGTTGTCGAGCTCGGTTTGCAGCGGCTGGACGAACGCGACCTCGGCGCGCTGGCGCGCGGCCTGGTCGCCCTTGGCGAGCGTGTCCATGGCGGCGGCGAGACGCTTGGCGGCGTCGGCGCCGGGACCTGGCGACTGACCAGGCGAAATTGTTGAGCGCGGCAATCGTGCTGTTGATGATGGCGATATTTTCCGCGTCGGTCGGCGGCGGGCTGACCTTGTCGGGCGACAAGGCCGGATCGAGCGTCTCCGCCGCATTTTGAATGAGCGGCAGTTTCTGCTCCTGCTGCGTCGGGATGAAGGTCGAAAGCGTCGTCACCCGCGCGACCTGCGGCAGCGCCCGAAGCTTGTCGGCGACCTCGTCGGCTACCTTGAGCGACGGCTCCAAGGCCACGATGTCGTTGGCGGCGTTGTCCGGCTGGCCCTGCAGCTCCAGATAGGTCGCGACCGATTCCACGTTGCGATTGCGCAGATTCATCGGATTGAAATCGAACTTCAGCCATAACAGCAGCGGCGAGGCGCCGACAATCAACAGCGCGGTAATGACCAGAATCGGCGTGCGATGGCGCTCGAGGAATTCATCGACCGGGGCGAGCCACTTGTAGCCGAGCGGATGCGGCTCGCTCGCCCGGCTTGAGCTTGTGCATCAGCGCCGGCAGCAAGGTGATGCTGGTGAAGAACGCGATCAGCATGCCGACGCCGGCAATCAGGCCGAGTTCGGAAAGTCCCCGGTAAGCGGTCGGCAGAAACGAAAGAAAGCCCGCGGCCGTTGCCAGCGCGGCCAGCGTCAGCGGCGCACCGGCGCGCCGGCCGGCATGCATCAGCGCCTCGTACAGACCGTCGACCTCATGCCGTTCGGCGCGATAGCGGACGCTGTACTGGATGCCGAAATCGACGCCGAGCCCGACGAACAGCACCGCGAAATAGACTGATATCAAATTGAAGGCGCCGACCATGACGATGCCGAGCGCCGCGGTGATCGACAATCCGACCGCAAGGCTGATGAACACGGCCAGGATGATTTGCCAGTAGCGCAGCGCCATCCAGAGGATGAACAGCACCACGGCGATGGTCAGGAAGGCGTTGAGCGCCGCGTTCTCCTTGATCGTGGCGAATTGGTCGTCGTTCATCGGCACCGGGCCGGTGAGGCGCACGCGCGCCCGATATTTGGAGGCCAGATCGAGTTCGGCGACGGCTTGGCGAATGGCGTTGCTCGCCTTCATCCCCGGCTGCAGCTCCGAATAGTCGAGCACGGGCTGGATTTTCAGGAACCGCATCAGATCGGAGGTTTTTGGCTCCTGGCCCTGCACCAGGCCCTGCCAGGAGAAGGTCGCCGGCTTGTTGGCATTCACCTGATCGAGCGTGTTGGCGGCAAGCGTCAGCGGCCAAACCATCTTGTCGAGCGTGACTTTGCCGGACTGCACGCCAAGGAGCCCGAATTGCAGCGCGCGGATGACGCCGCGCAAGCTCGGATCGCTGGCCAGGACCTGCACCAGCCGCTGCGCTTGTGACATCACCATCATCTGCGGCTCGAGCTGCTCGACCGGCTCGAACAAAAGCCCGTTCTGCGTGAAGAACGGGCTGCCCTGCTGCTCTTCGATGGAGACAAAGAAATTCTTCTGCGGCGATAGCTTCGCCACCAGTGCGGCGCTGGCTTCCTGCACCAGCTCGGGCGTCGGCGCGTCGACCACAGCGAGCGTGATGTCGAACTGCGGGAAGGCCTTCTCGAATGCCATTTCACGCTGCCGCCCCGGACTGTTGGCGGACAGCAGTTGGTTGATATCGGTGTTGACGGAAAAACGCGTCGCCGCGTACCAGCTCGATCCGATCGCGATCAGGATCGCTGCCGCGATGACCCACCAGGCGTAATGAATGCACAGGTTGATGGCGCGAACGACGAATGCGGTGATCGTTTTCATGGGATCTGAATATTGGAAACCGGCGTTTGGCGTTAAGACAAAGGCAAAATGGAGGCACGCGCGGTCGGATAGCCTACGCGCCGCGAAACGTGATCGCGCGGCGGAACCAGACGCATTGGCGTGCGGGTCGTACATAGAGTCTCTCGGTGAAGCCGTGAAGTCTCTAAAGCGGAACCCGGCAGCGGCCCTAGATGCCCTGAAATCCCGCAAAAGTGAAATCGGGATATTTTCCTAGCTTTGCCCACGAGCCTTCGCGCGCTGCCCGAGTGCGGCCCCTGCGGCGCAATATGGCGCGCTGGACAATGGCGCAATTGTGCTCAAAAAGTGCATTGGCGGGATGCTGGCATGATTGAACTCGCCGGGTTGAGGGCCTTAATAGCCTTGATTGTCGCAGCGTCGTGGCCAAGTTGGTTGCCACGGCGTTGTGACCAAAGTATTGGTCGTGGAATATAGCGGACGGGCTATGTTGCGGCGCAACGCCGCAGTCGTTTGCCCGGGCCCGGAGGTCATTGATGAAGGTCATACTCGCTCAGCCTCGTGGATTCTGCGCCGGCGTGGTGCGCGCCATCGAAATCGTCGAGCGCGCCCTGCAGAAATACGGCCCGCCGGTCTATGTCCGCCACGAGATCGTGCACAACAAGCACGTTGTCGAGAGCCTCAAGGCCAAGGGCGCGCATTTCGTCGAAGATCTCTCCGAGGTTCCGCCGCACGCGGTAACCATCTTCAGCGCCCACGGCGTCGCCAAAAGTGTCGAGGAGGAGGCCGCGCAGCGCGAGCTCCCGGTGCTCAACGCCACCTGCCCGCTGGTCACCAAGGTGCACAATCAGGGCAAGCGTTACGTCGCGCAGGGGCGCCGGCTCATCCTCATCGGCCATGCCGGGCATCCCGAGGTCGAAGGCACGATGGGGCAGATTTCCGAGCCGGTGACGCTGGTGCAGACCGAGCACGATGTCGACACCCTCGACATCCCGCAGGACACGCCGGTCGCCTATGTCACGCAAACGACGCTGAGCGTCGACGACACCCGCGGCATCATTGCGGCTTTGCATAAGAAATTCACCGACATCATCGGGCCGGAGACGCGCGACATCTGCTACGCCACGCAAAACCGCCAGACCGCGGTGCGCGAGCTCTCCTCACTGGTCGACGTAATTTTGGTGGTCGGCGCCAAGAACAGTTCCAATTCCAATCGCCTGCGCGAAATCGGCAACGAGGCCGGCATTCCCTGTTACCTGATCGCCGACGGCAGCGAGGTGCGACCGGAATGGTTTAACGGCGCGCACACGGTCGGCATCACCGCCGGCGCTTCGGCACCCGAGGTGCTGGTCGAGGACGTCATCGACGCGCTGCGCCGGCTCGGTCCGGTGGAGGTGTCCGAACTGACCGGCCGCCAGGAGACGATCGAGTTTCGCTTGCCGCCGGAACTGACCGACGGCAGACTGCCAGAGCGGGCGACCGCAAAGGTTTAGAGTGCGTAGCCGCACGCGGGGATTGATGCGGCGAGGCAAAAAAGAAACGAAGAAGAAGGACGAAGAGAGTGTCGGTATCATTACGACAGACGGTGGCCGTTGGCGCTTATGTGCTCAAGCAACGGCTCACCGGGCGCAAGCGTTATCCGCTGGTGCTCATGCTCGAGCCGCTGTTTCGTTGCAATCTCGCCTGCTTCGGCTGCGGCAAGATCGATTATCCCGACGCCATCCTCAACAAGCGCTTGTCGGTGCGGGAATGTCTCGACGCGGTCGACGAGTGCGGCGCGCCGATGGTGGCGATTCCGGGCGGCGAGCCGCTGATCCACAAGGAGATCGGCGAAATCGTCAAAGGCATCGTCGCGCGCAAAAAATTCGTCTCGCTGTGCACCAATGCGCTGCTTTTGGAAAAGAAGCTGCATCTGTTCGAGCCCTCGCCTTATCTGTTCTTCTCGGTGCATCTCGACGGCCTCAAGGCGCATCACGACAAATCGGTGTGCATGGAAGGCGGCTTCGAGAAGGCGGTGTCGGCGATCAAGGCGGCCAAGGCCAAGGGTTTCACCGTCAACGTCAACTGCACGATCTTTGACGGCCATCCGGCCGAGGACATCGCCAAGTTTCTCGACCTTACCGAGGAGCTGGGCGTCGGCGTGTCGATCTCGCCGGGCTACGCCTATGAACGCGCGCCCGATCAGCAGCACTTTTTAGCGCGCCGCAAAACCAAGGATGTGTTCCGCAAGGTCTTCGCGCTCGGCAAGGGCAAGAAGTGGAATCTCACCCATTCCAGCATGTTCCTCGACTTCCTCGCCGGCAATCAGGAATTCCATTGCACGCCGTGGGGCATGCCGACGCGCAACGTCTTCGGCTGGCAGAAGCCCTGTTATTTGCTTGGCGAAGGCTACACCAAGAGCTTCACCGAGTTGATGGAAACCACCGACTGGGACGCCTACGGCACCGGCCGCTATGAAAAGTGCGCGAACTGCATGGCGCATTGCGGCTACGAGGCGACCGCGGCGGAAGCGACCTTGCAGCATCCGCTCAAGGCGCTGGCGATCTCGCTGCGCGGTATCAAGACCGAGGGACCGATGGCGCCGGAGATTTCGCTCGAGAACCAGCGGCCGGCGCAATACGTCTTCGACAGCCAGGTGCAGCTGCGGCTGTCGGAAATCCGCGCCAACGAGGCGCGCGAGAAGGCGGCGAAAGAAGCCGCCAAGAAGGCGGCCGCCGAGCCGTCGGCGAGCGCCGCGTAGACTGACTTTGGTGCGCGATGAACCGTGCCGATGTCATAAGCACTTTGAAACGGCACGAGGCCGAGCTCAAAAAACTTGGCGTCGAGCATCTTTTCCTGTTCGGCTCCGTTGCCCGCGACAACGCCAGCGATGATTTGGATGTCGATTTGTTTTTCGATCATCAGCGAGGACGACTGGGTCTCTACGAGTTGATGGACGTCAAGCGAAGGGCGCAAGAAATCCTGAGACGGCCGACGGATATCATGACGCGCGCCAGTCTGCATCCTGCATTGCGCCAGCACATAGAAAAGACCGCTCAGCGCGTCTTCTGATGGCGGATCGATCGCCTACCCTGCGCCTAACGGACATGATCGAAGCCATGGAGCGCATCCGCTCCGTGATCAGCCGCATCAGCCTGGAAGAATTCGAACAACGTTGGCAACACCAATGGCTGGTGCAGCGCGGTATCCTGATAATTTCCGAAGCCAGCCGCCATCTCAGCCCTGAGGTGAAGGCGCGACACCCGGAAATTCCATGGACTAAGGTTGCCGGAATAGGAAGCGTCTTGCGGCACGACTATGAAAGGGTCGCTGCCGACGTAGTCTGGAAGTTGGCAACGGTCGATCTACCGATCTTGGAAGCGGCCTGCCGAGAGGAATTGGCAAGGGCGTGAGCTTTTTGAGCAATCGCGCCTTTGCCTACATCCCCCACGGCACCGCGGGCGCGTTGCCGCGCTTGAGATTGCGGTAACGCGCCATCGCCCAGACCGGGAAGAATTTCGAGTAGCCGTGGTAGCGCAGATAGAACACGCGCGGGAAACCGGTGGCGGTGTAGCGCGGCTCGTTCCAGAAGCCGTCGGCGCCTTGCGTTTCGCTGAGATATCTCACGCCGCGCGCCACCGCCGGGTGATCGACTTCACCGGCGGCCATCAGGCCTAGCAGCGCCCACGCCGTCTGCGACGCCGTCGACGGCGCCCGCTCATGGCCGCGATAGTCGAGCTTGTAGCTCGCGCCATCCTCGCCCCAGCCGCCGTCCTCGTTCTGAATGGCGATGAGCCAGTCCACCGCCTTGCGCATCTCCGGCGCGCCATGCTCGACGCCGACCATGTTGAGCGCACAGAGCACAGACCAGGTGCCGTAGACGTAATTCATGCCCCAGCGGCCGTACCAGCTGCCTTCCGGGTGCTGGGTGCGGCGCAGATAGTCGACGCCGCGCGCCACCGCGGCGCTGTTCGCCGTCGTCTCGCCGAACTGGGCGAGCATCGACAGACAGCGCGCGGTGACGTCCTCGGTCGGTGGATCGAGCAGCGCGCCGTGATCGGCGAACGGGATATTGTTGAGATAATAATATTCGTTGTCAGAGTCGAACGCGCCCCAGGCGCCGTTCTCGCTCTGCATGCCGTTGATCCATTCGCGGGCGCGCGCGAGGCTGGGGTCATAGTCCTTGCGGCCGGACAGATTCTGCACGCGATCCATCGCCATGGCGACGACGGCGGTGTCGTCAACGTCGGGATAGTGCGGATTGGCGTATTGGAATGCCCAACCGCCAGGGCGGATGTCGGGCCGCCGCGCGATCCAATCGCCGCGGACATCGAGGATCTGTTTCGGCACCAGCCAATCGAGCCCGCGTTTGACCTGCGCCACCGTGCGCTCGCCGCCGACTTCCAGCAAGGCGTGGCAGACGAGCCCGGTATCCCAGATCGGCGACACGCACGGCTGGCAATAGGCTTCCTGCTCGTGCACCACCAAAAGCTTCTCGATCGACTTCCGCGCAATGGCGCGCAGCGGATGGTCTTGCGCATAGCCGAGCATGGCAAACATCATCACGCTGTTCGCCATCGCCGGGAAAATCGCGCCCAGCCCGTCCTCGCCATTGAGGTGCTCGGTGGTCCAGGCGACGGCGCTGTCGATCGCCCGCTGCCGCGTCGATTTCGGAAACAACGGCTCGGTCGCGCGCAGCACATTATCGACGCCGCGGAAGAACCAGAACCATGACGCCTTCTGCTGCGGCGCCTTCGGCGTCGGCCCGATGCTCTGCGGCGGTTTTAGGAACAGCTCGTCGATGCGCACGCCTTTGGCGTTGCGCGCCCGCGGCTTCTTCACCATCAGCACCAGAAGCGGCACGATGACCGTGCGGCTCCAATAGGAAATCTTGTCGAGGTGGAAGGGAAACCACTTCGGCAACAGCATCACCTCGACCGGGATCACCGGCACGGCGCGCCACGGAATGAAGCCGAACAAAGCCAGCATGATGCGGCTGAAGACGTTGGCGCGCTCGGCGCCGCCGCGGGCGAGAACCGCGTCGCGCGCGCGGCGCATATGATCGGCGTCGATCGGGTCGCCGATCATCTTCAGGGCAAAATAAGCCTTCACCGTCGCGCTGATGTTGACATCGCCGTCGCGGAACAGCGGCCAGCCGCCATGCGCGCCCTGGATGCGCCGCAGATAGACCGCGATCTTTGCTTCCAGCGCCGCATCGACCGGCTCGCCGAGATAATGCCGCAGCAGTACATATTCGGCGGGGATGGTGGCGTCGGCCTCGAGCTCGAACACCCAATGCCCATCCGGACGCTGCTCTGCCAATAGCGCTTGCGTCGCTTTCTGAATGTGCTGTTCGAGCGCGTCGTCAAGCGGACCAACGACGTCGGCTTGTTTCACTGCTTGCGTGCGCTGTTTCGATCGTGTCGTTGATCATGATTGTTAGGATTGTTTGCCGACAATGTCGGCGGCGCGGTTGCCGGATCGGATCGCACCTTCAATGGTAGCGGGCAGTCCGGTATCTGTCCAATCACCGGCCAGAAGGAGATTGCGCCACTTGGTCGACGCACCGGGACGCCTGGCGTCCTGTGCCGGTGTGGCGGCAAAGGTGGCGCGGCGCTCGCGCACGACCTGCCACGGCGGCAGCTCGGGCGGCAATCCAGTCAAGCGTGCAACCTCGCCCCAGATCGTCTTGGCGAGTTCCTCGCGTGGCGCGTCAAGCAACCGGTCGCCAGCGCTGATGGTGACGGACAGGCGGCCCGGAAAGGCGAACAGCCACTGCACCGTGCCGTTGAGCACGCCCAGGATCGGCGGCTGCGCCGCCGGCGGCTCAATGCGGAAATGCGCGTTGACGATGGCGCGGAACTCGGTCGGCACGTCGAGACCGGGCACCAGCGACGCGGCAATATAAGGCGGCACCGCGAGGATGACCGCATCATCCGCACCAAGCCCGATCGTCTCGGCGCCGAAATCGAGCGCCTCAATCCGCTGGGCGGCAAAGCGCAGCGCCCGCAATTGGTGCTCCATGCGCACCGGCGCGCCGCGCTGCTGCAAATGGGTGAGCGCCGGCTCGATCAAGGTCGTGCCCAGCCCCTCGCGCGCAATCAGCGGGCGGCAGGCACGGCCACCGACGGCGAGCGTCTCGCGGATGATGGCGCCGGCGAGCCGCGCCGATCCGTCCGGTGCGTCGATATTGAGCGCCGCCAGAATCAGGGGCTCGACCAGCCGCTGGTACAGCGTGCCGTGGCAGGCGATGACCTCGCCGACCGACTTTCCGGCCGGCGCCCAGAGCAGGCGCGCCAGCGGCAGATAATCGAGCACCCGCGTGCCCGGCACGCGCCGGGCGGGGTCGAAAACCCAGAACGGTACCGGGCCGTCATTGAACCGCAGCGTCCAGCGCTCGCCGCTCGCGAGATCGGCAAAGTTGAATTCGGCGCTCGCCGGACCGACCAGGCGCTGATCCGCGCCGATGCCGCGCAGATAATCGAGCGCGGCGTGATTGCCGGACAGCAGCAGATGATTGCCGTTGTCGATCGTCATGCCGACCGATGCGTCGTGATAGGAGCGGCAGCGGCCGCCGGCGAAACTGGTCGCCTCGTGCACCACGACCTTGCGGCCAAGCGCCGTGAGCCGCACGGCCGCGGAGAGGCCGGCAAGACCGGCGCCGATGATGTGAACTGTTCCGGTCATCAGATGAGATTTCGCAGCACAATGAGCAGGAGCTTCGCCTTGGGCAGGCGAACCGGTTGGCGCGGCGCGGCAAAGCCGCGCGCGATCAGCTTCTCCAGAATGATGTGATAAGCCTCGCCCATGATCCGCGGCGCGCGCACGACGCGGCGCGGATTTTTTGCCATGATCGCCTGCGCGGAGCGAAACTCGCCCTCGGCCAGATCGACAATCGCCGCGCAGGCTTTGCCGACAGCCGGCTGCGCTAACACTTCATGCGGCTCGGTCGCGGCGATACCGGCGGCTTGCAGCAGATCGCGCGGCAGATACAAGCGGCCGAGCGACGCATCTTCATCGAGGTCGCGCAAAATGTTGGTGAGCTGCAGCGCGCGGCCGAGATGATGCGCCAGCGCCATCCCGGAGTCGTGCGCCATGCCGAACACCCGCACCGAAAGCCGTCCGACCGCGCAGGCGACGCGATCGCAATAGAGATCGAGCGTCGGCCGGTCGGGCGCGCGGATGTCGGTCGTGACGTCCATCTCCATGCCGTCGATAATGGCGATGAAGTCTTCGCGTTGCAGGCCGAAGGTCCGCACCGCTTGCGCCAAGCCGGCAAGCTCCGGCGGCGGCGCGCTGCGATAGACCGCGTCGATGTCGCAGCGCCATTGCGCCAGTTGTGCGCGGCGTCCCTCGCGTGGGCCGAGATCGTCGGCAATGTCGTCGACGGCGCGGCAGAACGAGTAGATTTCGAACATCGCTTCGCGCTGCGCGCGCGGCAGGATGCGCATGCCCTTGTAGAACGAGCTGCGGGAGGCGCGCTCGGCCGCGAGCGAGGGCCTTGTCACTTAAGCCCCCCGCGGCTTCTGGGTCGTGACGGCGGCTCGTCTGCCGAGGCGGCGGAACGCGCCGCTGACGACCCCGGCCAATGTCAGGCCGGCGATGGCGGGCTTGGACAGATGCACGCGGTCGCTCAACGGATCGCGCGCGATCAGCATACGCGTCAGCCGGTGCGCCAGCGTGTTGATCACGGAAACTTCCAGAGCAAGCCGCCGGTCGTTGATCAGCAGCGGAAACACATCGCTCTCGGTGAGGAGTTGCTCGGTGCGCACCGCGAGACTGTGCAGGGCGGCGAGCAGCGCCGGCGATGCGCGCGGCTCACCAAGCGTTTCGACCCCAATACCGCGCGCGGCGAGAACATCCTGCGGAACATAGACCCGGTCGAGATTGCGATAATCGTCCTTGCAATCCTGCAAGTGGTTGATGATCTGCAAGCGCCGCGCACAGCGCGTCATTGGCCGGCCAGGTGCTGCGGCTCTCGCCGTGCACGTCGAGCACAAAACGGCCGACCGGCATCGCCGAGAGCGAACAATAGCCGATCAGGTCGTCCCAGTCGCGGTAGCGCAGCTTGGTGACGTCGAGCTTGAACGCCGCGAGAAGATCCTGCGCATGACGCGGCGACAGCGCCCGCTCGGCGAGCGCGTCGCGAAGCCGCACCGCGGCGGCATCGTCGTTGTTCTCGCCGACGAGACCGGCGCCGAGTCGATCGAGCAGTTTGAGCTTCTCCGGCGCAGCGAGCGTGGCATGATCCGCGATGTCGTCGGCGGTACGCACGAAATTGTAGAACGCCAGAATCACGCCGCGATAGCGCGGATTGATGAGGAACGAGGCGACCGGGAAGTTTTCATCCCGATGGCCTTTTCCCGAACGCCAGTCTTTGGCGTCGCTTACTTGGGCGCCACTTGCGCGCATCTCACTCATCGACAATTCCGAAACGTTGCCGTCGTGGACATTGGCGTCTTTCAAGTTCGCTTGGGCGCGCCCTTTCCACATGCCGCCGCGGCCGCGGGCATGCTGATAGGCGGAATCCAGCGTGAACGCCATATAGGTCGCGGCAATCGCCGGCAATGCCAGCCCCCATAGCGGCGACACGCGATAGAAGCGCAGGATCGGCTGGAACGCCAACGCCATCAGGAGCCACGCGGCGATGCCGAGGATTTTCGCCCAGCCAGAGGCAAAGACCGTGAGCAGCACCGGAGCAAGATAGGTGACGGCGAGGCCGAAGACGGTTCCCGCGAGCAGGAGCGGCGAATAACGCAGTTGCGCATAGGCCGTGCGCGAGACCATGCGGCGGATGTCCTCGACCGTTGGATAGCCGCGAATGCTGCGCACGCCGTCGGTCAATCCGATCCAGATCGGGCCATGGGCTTTGAGCCGCTTCGCCAGCGCGCAATCGTCGATCAAGGCGCTGCGGATCGAAGCCATGCCGCCGGCCGCGCCGAGCGTTTCCCGGCGCACCAGCATGCAGCCGCCGGCCGCGGCGGCGGTGGCACGGCGCGGATCGTTCGCCCAAGCGAATGGATAGAGCATCTGGAAAAAGAAAATGAAGGCGGGAATGAACATGCGCTCGGCGAAGCTTTCGCAGCGGAGCTTCACCATCAGCGAGGTCAGAACATAGCCGCCCGCTCGCGCCCGCGCCGCAAGCTTGGTAAGCTCGCCCGACGCATACACGATGTCGGCGTCGGTGAAGAGGATGAGTTCCGGCGGATGCGGCGCGGCTTCGGCTGCCTCGACGCCTTGGCTCTGTGCCCAGAGCTTGCCGGTCCATCCCGCCGGCAGCGCCCGGCCGGACAGGACCGTGAGGCGGCAGGCGGCGCCCAGCGCCTCGGCGGCGTCGCGTCCGACCTCCGCCGTGCCGTCGCGGCTCTGGTCGTCGACCAGAATGACGTGGAACTCGCCGGGATAATCCTGCCGCAGCAACGAGGCGACGGTCTCGCCGACGCATTCGGCTTCGTCGCGCGCCGGAATCACGGCCGTGATCGCGGGCCAGGGTCCTTGCCCCACGATCTCGCCGTCGCGCTCCCGGCCCAGCCAGAATGCCCCCCGGCCCAGGAGGAGATAGAGCCAGATCGCCAGCACCATTGACGCTATGAGGTCGGTCGTCACAGATAGCCCTTGAATTGGGGGTGGCCATTTACCGATGCCGAAACGGGGACTTGCCTCGGTCCCGCGCGGCTGCTTTTTCGATTATAGAGCCAGATCGGACACAGCGGGGACACCGGTTCGTCTGGGCAACGTAGGCTGGCAACAACGTAATGAACGGCAAAACTAACCCTTTTGTCGCCCGGCTCGAGGCGACGGCCAAGGACATCGACGACCTGCTCGACCGGCTCTTATCAGCCGCGCCGGCCGCCGGCGAGCTTGCCCGCCCGGCCCGCCTGATCGAAGCCATGCGCTATTCTAGCCTCGGTGGCGGCAAACGGTTTCGGCCATTCCTGGTAGTGGAATGCGCCGCCTTGTTCGAAGTGCCGCGGCAACAATCGCTGATGGCCGGCGCGGCGCTGGAATGCGTCCATTGCTACTCGCTGGTGCATGACGACTTGCCGGCCATGGACAACGACGATCTGCGGCGCGGCCAGCCCACGGCGCACAAAGCCTACGACGAGGCGACGGCGATCCTGGTCGGCGACGGGCTGTTGACGTTTGCCTTCGAGATCCTGTCGCGAACCCAGACGCATCCCGATCCCGGCGTGCGTATCGAGCTCGTCAGCGCGCTGGCGCGTGCGTCCGGCCTCGGCGGCATGGTCGGGGGCCAGATGCTTGATCTCGCCGCCGAGGGACGCTTTGCCGGCAACGGCAAGCAGCGGGTTGCCCAGCGTCTCGGCGAAGACGACGTGCGCACCTTGCAGGCGATGAAAACCGGCGCGCTGTTGCGCTTCGCCTGCGAAGCCGGCGGCATGCTTGGATCGGCGACACCGCAGCAGCGCAAGGCACTCGAACGTTACGGATCGGCGGTCGGCCAAGCATTCCAGATCGCCGACGATCTTTTGGATCTCGAAGGCGATACCGCGCTGGTCGGCAAACAGACCGGCAAGGACGCGACGGCCGGCAAGGCGACGATGGTCGACGTGCTCGGCGCCACCGGAGCGAAGGCGCGGCTTCGCGAGCTGGTCGCGGAGGCCGAGCAGGCGCTGGCGTCGTTCGGTCCAGGCGCCGCGATCCTGATCGAAGGCGCGCGCTTCGTCGCCGACCGCCGCATGTGATCGCGACGTGTGTGATCCGATGTATGTGATCGTGACGTGTATTTCACGAGGTGTGAGATCGCGACGTACTTGATTGCAACATAGCTGTGACCGCGCCGCTGCTACGTAACCGCGCCACCGACTGCCACATTTTTTTGCAGCTTGGCGCTTCCTTTTTGCCCAACTCGTCTTTTATTTCACCCTGTTGTTGAGCAAACAACAGTTGCCCCGACAACAAAAGCATGTAAGCTTTTTTCGACGATTGAAATTCATGAGCCGTATGCGGCTCTTTTCATTCGAGCAACGAAGCTCGGAATACCGGCAAAGAAGCCCTTGGCGCGTCTTGCGACGTCCAAGGGCTTTTTGCTGTTCGGAGACGTGCGCAAACCGCCGGGGATATTGGGGAGTTAGCGATGTCGACTACCACTGCTGTTGAAACGGAAGTCGAGCAAATAGACCACGTGCTCGGCGAAGAATACGAGCACAAGCCGGTGCCGCTACAAGCGCGGCGAAGTCTGTTCTCGGTCACCATGGTCTGGATCGGCTTCCCGATGATCATCACGGGAGCAATGACCGGATCGGTGCTGGTGCTCGGCATGGGCTTTCAGCGGGCGCTGGTGGCCATGATCATCGGTAATCTGATCATGTTTGCCTATGTCGGCGCGCTTGGCGCATTGGGCACCAAAAAAGGCATGAATTTCGCGCTGATCGCCAGCATCGTCTTCGGCCGCAAGGGCTACGTATTCTCCTCCGGCCTGCTGTCCACGCTGCTGCTCGGCTGGTATGCCGTGCAGACCGGCATCACCGGCAATCTCATCAGTTCAACCTATCACCTGAACTACGTGCTGATGACGATCATCGCCGGCATACTCTACATCGCCATCACTTTTGTCGGCGTCAGAGGACTCCACTATATCGGCCTCGTCTCCGTGCCGCTCTTTGTCGTGCTCGGCGTCTGGGTCGCGGGCGATTCCGTCGCCAATCACGGTTGGGCGGCGGTGATGTCCTATGCCGGCGCCGACGGCAAAGGCGCCATGTCAATGGGCGTTGGGCTGACCATCGTGCTGACGCTGTTCGTCGACGCGGGAACGGTCACGGCCGACTTCAACCGCTGGGCAAAGGATCTGAGAAGCTCGCTGATCTCCACCTTCAGCGCCTTCCCGTTCGCCAATCTCGTAGCGATGCTGGTCGGCGGCATCATGACGGCGGCGCTGGCGACCCCCAACGCCAACCCGTTCGGCGCCGACAACATGTTCGGCTACATGAACGAAAAGCAAATCACCTGGCTGTCGGTGCTGGCCTTCATCTTCCTCTATTGCAATCTCGGCTCGGTTTGCTCGCATTGTCTCTACAATGCGGCAACCGGGTGGTCGCGGATTCTCGGCAGCCACATGCGCATCCTCGCCGTTGCGCTAGGCGTCGTCGGCATCATCGTCGCCGCCTGCAATGTGTGGGCCTTCTTTATTCAGTGGCTCACACTGCTCGGCATCCTGGTGCCGCCGATCGGCGCCATCATCCTGGTCGATCAATACCTCCTGCGGGCGAATTCGGAGGCCAACGCTGAATGGCGGGCGATGCCGTTCATCGCCTGGGCGGCAGGCTCGGTAGTTGCGTTCTTCGTCAGCGAATACGCCCCGGAATACTCGACGGCGATCGCCGCGTTCCTCGTGGCCGGCGTCGTCTACGGCGTGTTGCAAAGCGTCACGGCGCCGCGCACCCAATACGCTCGATAGTCGTTCGTCCTAAATAAACGCTGGCGGCGGTTGCCATCGCGGCAATCGCCGTCATACTTTCCTGAAATATTGCTATTGTGGCGCATGGAGAGGAACCATGCCACTGGACTATCAAGTCTTCGATCTCGGCAATGTCCGGCTGCAGCGCGGCGCGACGCTGCGCGACTGCAAGCTTGCTCACAAGACCTTCGGCAAATTGAGCGCGGCTAAGGACAACGTCATCGTCTATCCAACCTGGTATTCCGGCCAGCACTCCGACAATGAGTGGCTGATCGGTCCGGGCCTGGCACTCGATCCGGAAAAATACTTCATCATCATCCCGAACATGCTGGGCAACGGTCTATCCTCGTCGCCGAGCAACATGCCGGCGCCGTATAACGGCTCGCGCTTCCCGCGGGTGACAGCCTGTGACAATGTCCGTCTGCAATATCGGCTGGTGACCGAGAAGTTTGGCGTGAAGAAATTGGCCCTGGTCACCGGCTGGTCGATGGGGGCGCTGCAGACATTTCATTGGGGCGCGCTTTATCCCAACATGGTCGAGCGCATCGCCCCGTTCTGTGGTTCGGCCAAATGCTCGCGCCACAACTTCGTCTTTCTCGAAGGCGTCAAGGCGGCGCTGACGGCGGATGCTGCCTACGCGGGCGGCTGGTACAAGGAACAACCAGCAAAGGGTCTGCGCGCGATGGCGCGGGTCTATGCCGGATGGGGTTTCTCGCAAGCCTTCTATCGCCAGCGGCTCGATATCGAGCGCCTGGGCTACTCCTCGCTGGAAGATTTTCTGGTCGCGTTCTGGGAAGGCTTCTTTCTGCCGAAAGACGCCAACAATCTCCTTGCCATGCTCTGGACCTGGCAGAACGGCGACATCAGCGACAACGAACTCTACAACGGCGATTTCAAGAAGGCGCTGGGCGCAATCAAGGCCAAAGCCTTTGTGATGCCCGGCCAGACCGATCTCTACTTCCCGCCGGAAGACAGTGAGTTCGAAGTGGCCAACATGCCGAATGCGAAATTCTTGCCGGTGCCGTCGATCTGGGGGCATTTTGCCGGCGGACCTGGCACCAATCCGGACGACGTCAAGTTCATCGACAACACCTTAAAGGAGCTGCTTCGCTCCTGACACCGCAAACGCCCGTCAGGCGATAAGGACGCCGATGAAGTCGCTGCACGCCGCGCGAGCGTGATCTGCGTCACAGCGCGAGCGGACCGAACCTCTCAACATTGTGGCCAATTCAAGGGGGTTAGCCGCAATGACGCGATTGCACTTCGTGCTGACGGGCCTTATCTGGTCTGGATTGCGCAATCGCGCATGACAGACGGTAATCATCCGCCAGCGATCATCCCCATGACCCTCCGCAAGCTATGGACTTTACGTGCGGCCGCGGCCGTTATTGTCGCCGCGCCTGTCTTGGCGCCCTTAGGACTCGCGGCAGCGCCGGTCCAGGTACCGGGCCTGACCAAGTCGGCCCAGATCGTCGGGCATCTGCATCTGGCGGCCCAGACGCGGGCGAAACGAGGCGGCCCGCCTCCGCCTGAAGCCAAATCCTCCGAATTACCACCCCGGGCGCCGTATACGGCGGCGGAAGCCTTGGTGGCGACCATCCCCGGCATGCCGGACGCTCGTTTCTGGGGCGATTCCGACGCCGACTACAAAGCCGCGCTGCCGTCGGAGCCCGGCCCCTGGCTCATTCTCACCAGCGGTGGGGCGGATGGCGCTTTCGGCGCCGGCTTGCTCACCGGCCTGACCGAGGCCGGCAAGCGGCCCGATTATACGGTGGTGACCGGCGTGAGCACCGGTTCGCTCATTGCACCGTTCGCCTTTGCCGGGCCGCGCTATGACGAGGCACTGCACAAGGCGTTCACGGAGGTCACGGCGGCCGACATATTCGAAGCCGGCAGCAGCACCGGCGAAAGTTTCGTCAATTCATGGCCGCTGCGCGACTTCATCGCCAAGCAAATCACCCCGCAGCTGATGGCCGATATCGCCGCCGCCCATCGCGCCGGCCGTCGCCTGTTCGTGGTCACCTCCGACATCGATTCACAGCGCTCGGTGGTGTGGAATATGGGCGCGATCGCCGCCCATGGCGGCGACGATGCGACCAAGCTGTTCTGCAAGGTGCTGCTGGCTTCAGCCTCGATTCCCGGCGGATTCCCGCCGGTGTTGATCGATGTCGAGGCCGCGGGCAAACGCTTTCAGGAGATGCATGTCGACGGCGGCCTGGGCGGACAATTCTTTGTCGCGCCGCCGTCATTGATGGCAAGTACCAGTGACTACCGCCTGCCGGCCACCCAGCTTTACATTGTGGTGAACACCGGCCTGCAGCGGGATTTCAAGGTCGTCGATCGTTTCGCGCCGACGATCTTGACGCAGTCGATCGGCATGGCGGTCCCAGTCGATACCAGCCTGATGATCGACCGCACGTTCATCGTCGCGAAACGCAGCGGTGTGGAATTCAACGTCGCGACGATCCCGGCGAGCTTCTATGCTCCGAGCAGGGGGCCTTTCGATCCGGACTACATGAAAGCGCTATTCCAGGTCGGCTCTGTCCAAGGCAAAGGCGTGACGGCCTTTGCGGCCCAGCCACCGCCTCCCCCAAGTGGACCTACGCCTCAACCCAGTCACATTCAGAAAACCGGAGCCAACCAATGAAGAATTTCCTGCGTCCGATTGTTGCCACGGCCTTTGGCGCCTTGCTGATCACAAGCGCCAGCGTCCCGACTGCTGCAATCGCAGCAAATTTTGACGGCAGCTGGAGCGTGGTAATCAACACGCTGCGCGGCGATTGCGGCAGCTCGCTGCGCTACGGCGTGCGTATTGTCGGCGGCCGCGTGGTCAGCGGCGACGGAAACTATAGCGTCGCCGGGTCGGTCGCTCCGAGCGGGGCGATCCACGTCACGGTCGCCGAGGGCGGCCGCTCCGCCAGCGGCAGCGGACGGCTGGTCGGCAATAGCGGCGGCGGCGTGTGGCGCACCTCTGCCGGCGAATGCTCCGGTCGATGGGCCGCCTCGCGCGGCGGCGGCTGGTAGAGCATGATCCCGAAAAGTGGAAACCGGTTTTCGGAAAAGATCATGCTCCGACGTTAAATCGAGACCATGATCCGATTTGATCGGATCATGGTCTAGCCTACGATCCGGTTTTGCGCGCGGCGCTGTTTGCGTTCCACCACGGGCAGACGTCGCGCGCCCGCAAGTAGTTGCCGTCCATCACATTGAGCGGAACGCGGCCGCCGGCTTCGGCGACTGCAACGCGCATGGCCCGCGCCTCTTCGCGCTTCTCCGGCGAAAGCCACATGCGGTCGTGGCCCCACAGGCTTGGGCCGTCGCCGCGTTCCTGCGCGACCCAATTCGCGGGATCGATGGAGCGGCCGCCCCAGCCGTATTCGACCATGAATTTTGACGGCGATATCGAGTAGAACGACGTCATCTCATCGTTGGTGTGGCGGCCAAGCGTGGCGCCGATGCCTTGCGGATCGCGCAGCGCCAAGTCGTAAGCTTGCCCGACGTCGTCAAGATAATATAGCTCGACCATCAGATGATGGACGCCGTTCTTGCCGGTGTCGACGAAGGCGAGGCTGTGGTGGCGCGGATTGAGGTGAAAGAAATAGGCCTTGAACGGCCGCAGAATATAGTCGCTGAGCCGGAAGCCGAGGATGTCAGCGTAGAACGGCATCACCTCATCGAGCCGGGCCGTCGTCAGCACCGCATGTCCCATGCCAAGCGGCCCGGTGCGGAAACCTGAAATGGAGCGTCCCGGCTTGAACGGCTCGGCCGCAAGCTCGGCGCCGTGAAATGCCTCGAGCCGGTTGCCGATCGGATCGTGAAAGACGATCAGCTCCTTGACCCGGCGCTCGTCGGCGAGCGCGCGTGAACCGCGCGCCACTGCCACGGCGTGCTTTTCCAGATGCGCCGCCAAGGCGCCGAGCGTCGCGGCATCGGCGACTTCCCAGCCGTAGAAGCAAACACCCTCGCCGGTATCGGTATTGACGATCAGGCGCTGCTTGCGGTCATCCATGCGTAACGCCAAGGTGTCGCGGCTCTTGTCGACCAGCTGCATGCCGAGAAACCGCGTGGCATAGGTCGCCCACTGGTCGACATCGCCGGTGCGCACGCCGACATAGCCGAGCGACTGAAGCTGCATGGCCGTGCTCCTGATAAGCTTATGTTATCACTTTGAGCCGGCCCGGCCAAACACCGCCGCGGAAGCTCAAGCCTGCAGCGCCCGCGTGGTGTCGTCGAACAATTCCTCGACCGCATAGCGGCGCGGGGTCAGTTTCATCTCGAAGGCGTACGCGCTCATAAGTTCGAGCGACGGTTTGACCGCATCGAACCCGAACGGAATAAAGTCAATCGCGCCCGGCTTCGGCAGGCCGGCGGCCTTTTTGCTCTCGAGTAGCATGCGATAAACCTCGCGCACCGCGCCAGGGTCCGACTTCGCCAGGCTCGCCTTGAGCACCACCATATGATTGATCGGCACGGCGCGGTTTTTTTTGTACCATTCCAGCGCCGCGGCCTCCGGATCGGGAATGACGCTTTTAAGCTGCGGCTCGCTCGGCATGGCGCCGCCGAAAATCGCGGCGTCGAGTTCGCCGTCGACCAGCATCTTGGCGAGGTCCTTGCCGGCCGCGGCGCGCTCGACGCCCGGCGGATCGCGGTATTCGGCGACGTGCGCATCCTCGAACGTCACCCAATTCACCGTGCCGAGATCGAGGCCGTAATCCTTCCAGAGAATGCCGCGTATCCACACGCCGGTGGTCTGCGAGAAGGCGCGCACCCCGACCCGCCGGCCGGGAAGATCCTCCGGCCGCAGCGTTCCGCGTGTGGAATTGTACAGCATGGTGCCGTGCTGAAAGCGTCCCATCATCGTCGCCGGCATCAACACGAGCGGCTTGTCGTAAGCCTTGGCCTGCAAATAAGTGACGATCGCCATCTCGCTCAGGTCGAACTTTTGCTCGCGCGCCATCGGCATGAAGGCGCGGTTGACGGGATTGATTTCGGTGAATTCAAACGCCACCCGATCGGATTTGACGGCGCCGTCTTTGAGCGCCCGGGTGTGCGGATAGGTTCCGAAGCAGACATTGAGAGTCTCGATCTTTTCGGCAGTCCTCGCGCTCATCCAAGCCCACCTCCCTAAGCCGAATCGATCTACGGCCCTGCGAAGCGCTAGGCATGCCGCGCCGGCACGTCGTCGATAGGCATCGGTTGATTGTATGCGGGGTTCAAACGCAGGATGGTGTTGCAAATTCTGATCGACGCCATCGCGACGCCGGCCCGACCGCGCCCTGGCGCCGATGACGGGCCAGCGCCCGTCGTCACGCCACAACGTTAGAGCGGGTCTCATTCTTCCGCATCGACCAGGGCAAGCGGCCATTGCCTCGGTCCGGCGCGGCGAGCAAGCGCATTACTCTGGTGGCGAGTTAGGCGTGCTTGGCGCGTGGGCGAATGCCGGCTAGCCGCGGCCGTGCGGCTTGCCGCCGCGGGCGCGCGCCGCCGCGCGCGACCGCCGCGACGCTCGGGCTCGGCAGAAACAGCCGCTCCAGCATTTGCCGCTCAATCGGCTTCTGCAGGATCGGCACGGTGCTGAAGCGCTCGTCGATGGTGTCGGCGTCGTAGCCGGTGACAAAGACAAACGGAATGCCGCGCGCCGACACGATGTCGGCGACCGGATAGGCCATGCCGTCGCCGAGATTGATGTCGAGGATGGCGGCGTCGTAGTCGTTGTCCTTGGCGGCCTGCAGCGCGTCGGACGCCTGCGACAGCGGGCCGATGACGCTGTGCCCGTTTTCCGTCAGGCATTCGGCAATCATCATGGCGACGAGCGCTTCGTCCTCGACCAGCAGGATTCGCCGGCCCACTGCCGCGGCCGTTTGTTTCGCGCCTGAGCCGGCGCCGTTGGCCGCCTTCCTTCGCTCGCGCGCGGGAGCGGTTTCGCGCAGCGGAATCGAAAGCATGCACTGCATGCCTTGCGGCGCCCAATCGAACGTGGCCTTGCCGCGGAGCTGGTTCTCGATGCTGGCGCGGATCACCTTGAGGCCGAAGCTGCGAGCCGAAGGCGGCGCAATCGGCGGGCCACCGGTTTCCACCCATTTCAGAACCAAGAGGTCCGGCCGCAATTGCCAGTTCAAGCTGACCTTGCCCAGCATCGAGGACAGCGCGCCGTGCTTTGCGGCGTTGGTGGCAAGTTCATGCAGCGCCAGCGCCAGTCCCTGCGCCATGTGCGGCGGCAGCGACACATTCGGCCCGATGACCTCGACTTTGTCGACCTCGCCGGTCCGATAGGGCGCGAGTTCTTCCGCCACCAGCGCGCCGAGATCGGCGCTGTGCCAGCGCGAATCCGACAACAGCGCATGCGCCCGCGCCAATGCCTTGATCCGCCCTTCGACCGCGGCGACGTAGTCGCCGACGCTGCTCGCGCGCGTCAGCCGGACGATCGATTGGACGACGGCAAGCGCATTGCGGGCGCGGTGATCGACTTCCCGCGCCAGCAAATCCTGTCTTTGCTCGGCCTCCTTGCGTTCAGTGACGTCAATGGTGACGCCGCTCACCCGCACCAGCCGGTTGGCGGCGTCGAAGCTTGCGGCCGCCGTGCCGGTGCACCAGCGCACGCTGCCACCGGGTTGCACGACGCGAAAATCCGTTTGCACCGTACGCTCACCCTGCGCCATGCGGCGGCCCCTAGCCAACAGCCGCTCCCAGTCTTCGGGATGGATCATGGCGCGAATGCTGTCGACGGTGACCTGAAAGCGTCCGCGCTCGACGCCGAATATATGGTGCTGGCCTTCGTCCCATTTGCATTCGCCGGTCACCGGATCGAAGTCCCACGAGCCCATCTGGCCGGCGGCCAGCGCGAGACTGCGGCCCTGCTCGCTTTGCACCAGCCGCATGGTCGACGCTTGGAGCTCGGCCGTGCGCTCGGTCACGCGCCGCTCCAGCTCGGCATTGAGCCGCTCCAGCTGGCGGGTCTTGCGATAAAGCTCGGCGAATATCTTGACCTTGGCGCGCAGAACCGCGGGGACGACCGGTACCGGCACATAATCGACCGCGCCCATCTGGTAACCGCGGACGCGGTCAACGTCTTCGACTTGCACCGCTGAGATGAAGATAATCGCGGTCTTCTGAAACCGCGGATGATCGCGGATCATCGCCGCCAGCTGAAAACCGTCCAGCTCCGGCATGCAGACGTCGATCAGGACGACGGCAGCCTCGTTCTTGAGCAGAAACTCCAACGCCTCGCGCGCCGAGGCCGCTTTGATCAGATTTTCCCCGAGATCGCGAAGAATCTCTTCGTTGGCGAGGAGCTTCGCCGGCTGATCGTCCACCAGCAGGACATTGACTTTATCGTTCATGGCCCGAAGTTCCGGCATGGCGGAAGCCTAGCGATGGAGCCACATCCGCAATGCGGCGAGGAGTTGCTCGGTATTGACCGGTTTGGCGAGATAATCGGAGGCGCCGGCCTCGAGACATTTCTCGCGGTCGCCCTTCATCGCCTTGGCGGTCAAGGCGATGATCGGCAGCCGCCGATAGGCGGCATTGCCGCGGATGGTTTCGATCGTCTGATAGCCGTCCATTTCCGGCATCATGATGTCCATCAGCACGATCGCCAGCGCCGGCGTCTGCTCGATCAGCTCGATCGCCTCGCGGCCGGTGGTGGCGGTCAAGACCTGCATGCCGCGGCGTTCCAGTACGCTCGACAGCGCGAAGATGTTGCGGGCGTCGTCGTCGACCAGGAGGACCGAGCGGCCGATCAAATCCTCGTCCGAACTGTTGAGCCGCTCCAGCATGCGCTGCTTGTCGAGCGGAAGGTCGCTGAACACGCGATGCAGGAACAACGCCGTCTCGTCGAGCAGGCGTTCCGGCGATTCGACGCCTTTGACGACGATGCTGCGCGCCATGGTGTGCAGCTGCGCGTCCTCATTGGCCGACAATTCGCGCCCGGTGAACACTACGACCGGCACGTCGGCCAGCGCCGCCTCGCCGCGCATGCGCTCGAGCACCTCGAAACCTGACATGTCCGGCAGGCGCAGATCGAGCACGACGCAGTCGCAGGCGCCCTGGCGCAGAATGTCCAGCGCCTCCTCGCCGGTCCCGGCATTGACGATCTCGATGTCGTCGTGGCCGAGCAGCTCGCGGATGCTCAGCTGTTCGGCCTTGTTGTCCTCGACCACCAGCAGCCGGCGGCGGCGCGGCTGCGAAAAGTCCCTGATCTTCGCCAACGCCTCGGAAATACCCTCGCGCGTCGTCGGCTTGGTGACAAAGGAGAAGGCGCCGCGCGCCAGCCCGTGCTGACGATCCTCGTCGAGGGTGACGATTTGCACCGGGATGTGCCGGGTGAGCGGGTTCTGCTTGAGTTGGCTCAGCACGTTCCAGCCCAGCATGTCGGGCAGGAACACGTCGAGCGACACTGCGGTCGGTTGATACTGCTTGGCCAGATCGAGCGCGTCGTCGCCGCGCATGGCGAGCAGCACCTTGAATCCCTTGTCGCGCGCCAGGTCGAGCAAGATCCGCGCGTAGTGTGGATCGTCCTCGACGATCAGCAGGATGGCGTCGCCCGGCTGGATTTCCAGACGATCATCGGGAATCTGCTCGACGGTCCGTTCGGCGGTAACCGCGGGGGTGGCGATGACGCTGGCTGCGGCCGTCCGCGGCATCGTCGTCGAGCCGGCATACTTGATCGGCAGATAGAGCGTGAAGCTCGATCCGGAATCGGGAGCGCTGCGCAGATGAATTTCGCCGCCGAGCAGCGTCGCCAGCTCGCGGCTGATGGCCAGGCCGAGACCGGTGCCGCCATACTTGCGGCTGGTCGAGGCATCGGCCTGCTGGAATGCCTCGAAGATGATCTTCTGCTTTTCCAGCGGGATGCCGATGCCGGTGTCAGACACCTCGAAGGCCACGACTGCCGACGCCTGGCTCAGCACCGGATGCGTCGCGCTCCAGCCGCCCAATGCCGCCGAAACATTGAGCCGCACGCCGCCCTGGGCGGTGAACTTGAACGCATTGGACAGCAGATTCTTGAGCACCTGCTGCAGACGTTTCGAATCCGTGGTGATGGCGCGCCCAAGATTGGGATCGAGGTGCACGTCGAACGACAGCTGGCGGGTATCCGCTTCGTGACGGAACGGCCGCGCCACCATGTCGAGCAGATTGGTGAAGAAAATATCTTCGGCGTCGACCGTGACCGTGCCCGACTCGATCTTCGACAGATCCAAAATGTCGCTGATGAGGTTGAGGAGGTCGGTGCCGGCGCCGTGGATGGTCCTGGCGAACTCGACTTGTTTCGCGCTCAGATTGCCCTCCGGATTGTCGGTCAGCTGCTGGCCGAGAATCAGGATCGAGTTGAGCGGCGTGCGCAGCTCGTGCGACATGTTGGCCAGGAATTCCGACTTGTACTTCGAGGTCAGCGCCAGCTCGGTCGCCTTTTCTTCCAGCGCGCGGCGCGCCTGCTCGATTTCCTGGTTCTTGCGCTCGACTTCGACGTTGCGTTCGGCGAGCTGCTGCGCCTTCTGCTCGAGCTGCTCGTTGGTCTGCTGCAGCTCCCTCTGCTGCGCCTGCAATTCGCCGGCGAGCTGCTGCGACTGCTTGAGCAGCCCTTCGGTCTGCATGGTCGCTTCGATCGAGTTGAGCACGATGCCGATCGAAGTCGTCAGCTGTTCGAGGAACATGGTCTGCAACGCGGTGAATTCGTTGATCGAGGCCAGCTCGATCACCGCCTTCACCTGGCTTTCGAACAGCACCGGCAGCACGATGTTGTTGCGCGGCGCGCACCTTGAACAGCGCCGAGCCGATGGCGATGGCGTTCTCCGGCATTTCGGTGATCAGCATGCGGCGCTTGTCGACCGCGCACTGGCCGATCAGGCCCTCGCCGAGGCGGAGCACCGACGCGTGGCCGTTGGCGCCGTCGTCGGCGTAGGCGGCCAGCAGGCGAAGGCTGGGCGTCTCCTCGTTGTCCATCTGATAGATCACGCCCTGATGGGCGTTGACGAGCGGCGTCAGTTCCGACAGCAGCAGCCGGCCGACGGTCGTCAGATCGCGCTGGCCCTGCAGCATGTTGGTGAATTTCGCCAGGTTGGTCTTGAGCCAGTCCTGCTCGGTGTTGCGGTCGGTGGTGAGCCGCAGATTGTCGATCATGGTGTTGATGTTGTCTTTCAGCTCGGCCACTTCGCCGCGCGCTTCCACCTGAATCGAGCGGGTGAGGTCGCCCTTGGTCACCGCGGTCGCCACCTCGGCGATGGCGCGCACCTGGGTGGTGAGATTGGCGGCGAGCAGGTTGACGTTGCCGGTCAGGTCCTTCCAGGTGCCGGCGGCGCCGGGCACGTTGGCCTGGCCGCCGAGGCGGCCCTCGACGCCGACTTCGCGCGCCACGGTGGTGACCTGATCGGCGAAGGTCGCAAGCGTATCCGTCATGTTGTTGATGGTCTCGGCCAGCGCCGCCACCTCGCCCTTCGATTTCACCGTCAGGTTCTGCTTGAGATCGCCGTTGGCGACCGCGGTCACGACCTTGACGATGCCGCGCACCTGCTCGGTCAGGTTGGCGGCCATGACGTTGACGGTGTCGGTCAAATCCTTCCAGGTGCCGGCGACGCCGGGCACTTGGGCCTGGCCGCCGAGCAGGCCTTCGGTGCCGACCTCGCGGGCGACGCGGGTGACTTCCGAGGCAAAGCCGTTGAGCTGGTCCACCATCGTGTTGATGGTGTTCTTCAGTTCGAGAATTTCGCCCTTCACGTCGACGGTGATCTTGCGCGACAGGTCGCCGCGCGCCACCGCGGTGGTCACCTCGGCGATGTTGCGCACCTGGGTCGTCAGGTTGGCCGCCAAAAGGTTGACGTTGTCGGTCAGGTCCTTCCAGGTGCCGGCGACGCCGGGCACCACCGCCTGGCCGCCGAGCCGGCCGTCGGCGCCGACTTCGCGCGCGACGCGGGTCACTTCGGCGGCGAACGAGCGCAGCTGCTCGACCATGGTGTTGAGCGTGTCTTTGAGCAGCAGCATCTCGCCGCGCACGTCGACCGTGATCTTCTTCGACAGGTCGCCGCCGGCGATGGCGGTCGCCACCTCGGCGATGTTGCGGACCTGCGCGGTGAGGTTCGACGCCATGAAGTTGACGTTGTCGGTCAGGTCTTTCCAGGTGCCGGCGACGCCCGGCACTTGCGCCTGGCCGCCGAGCTTGCCTTCGGTGCCGACTTCGCGGGCGACGCGCGTCACTTCGGAGGCAAAGGCGTTGAGCTGATCGGCCATCGTGTTGATGGTGTTCTTCAGCTCGAGAATTTCGCCCTTCACGTCGACGGTGATCTTGCGCGAGAGGTCGCCGCGGGCGACCGCGGTCGTCACTTCGGCGATGTTGCGCACCTGGGCGGTCAGATTGCCGGCCATGGAATTCACGGAGTCGGTCAGGTCCTTCCAGGTGCCGGCGACGCCGGGCACGTTGGCCTGGCCGCCGAGCCGGCCTTCGGTGCCGACTTCGCGGGCGACGCGCGTCACTTCGCCGGCGAAGCGGTTGAGCTGATCGACCATGGTGTTGAGCGTTTCCTTCAGCTGAAGGATTTCGCCGCGCACGTCGACCGTGATCTTGCGCGAGAGGTCGCCGCCGGCGATGGCGGTCGCCACCTCGGCGATGTTGCGGACCTGGCCGGTGAGATTGCCGGCCATGGAGTTGACCGAGTTCGGTCAAGTCCTTCCAGGTGCCGGCGACGCCCGGCACCTGCGCCTGGCCGCCGAGCTTGCCTTCGGTGCCGACCTCGCGCGCCACGCGCGTCACTTCGGCGGCGAAGGCGTTGAGCTGATCGACCATGGTATTGAGCGTGTCTTTCAGCTCGAGAATTTCGCCGCGCACGTCGACGGTGATCTTGCGCGACAGGTCGCCGCGCGCCACCGCGGTCGCGACCTCGGCGATGTTGCGCACCTGGCCGGTCAGGTTCGACGCCATCGAGTTGACCGAGTCGGTCAAATCCTTCCAGGTGCCGGCGACGCCGCGCACCATCGCCTGGCCGCCGAGCTTGCCTTCGGTGCCGACTTCGCGCGCGACGCGCGTCACCTCGCCGGCGAAGGCGTTGAGCTGGTCGACCATCGTATTGATGGTGTCTTTGAGCTCGAGGATTTCGCCGCGCACGTCGACCGTGATCTTCTTCGACAGGTCGCCTGAGGCGATGGCGGTCGAGACTTCGGCGATGTTGCGCACCTGCGCGGTGAGGTTCGAGGCCATCGAGTTGACGGAATCGGTCAGGTCCTTCCAGGTGCCGGCGACGCCGAGCACGTTGGCCTGGCCGCCGAGCCGGCCTTCGGTGCCGACTTCGCGCGCGACGCGCGTCACTTCGCCGGCGAAGGCGTTGAGCTGGTCGACCATCGTGTTGATGGTTTCCTTGAGCTGCAGAATTTCGCCGGAGACATTGACGGTGATCTTCTTCGACAGGTCGCCGCCGGCGATGGCGGTGGCGACGTCGGCGATGTTGCGGACCTGAGCCGTCAGGTTGCCGGCCATGAAGTTGACGCTGTCGGTCAGGTCTTTCCAGGTGCCGGCGACGCCCGGCACCTGCGCCTGGCCGCCGAGCTTGCCTTCGGTGCCGACCTCGCGGGCGACGCGAGTGACTTCCGAGGCAAAGCCGTTGAGCTGGTCCACCATCGTGTTGATGGTGTCCTTGAGCTCGAGAATTTCGCCGCGGACGTCGACGGTGATCTTGCGCGAGAGGTCGCCGCGCGCCACCGCGGTGGTCACATGCGCGATGTTGCGCACCTGGTCGGTGAGGTTGCCGCACATGGCGTTGACCGAGTCGGTCAGATCCTTCCAGGTGCCGGCGACGCCGGGCACGATCGCCTGGCCGCCGAGCTTGCCGTCGGTGCCGACTTCGCGGGCGACGCGCGTCACTTCGGAAGCGAACGAGCGCAGCTGATCGACCATCGTGTTGATGGCTTCCTTGAGCTGCAAAATCTCGCCGCGCACGTCGACGGTGATCTTCTTCGACAAGTCGCCGTTGGCCACCGCGATCGTCACCTCGGCGATGTTGCGCACCTGCGCGGTGAGATTCGACGCCATCGAGTTGACGCTCTCGGTGAGGTCCTTCCACACGCCGGTGACGCCGCCGACCTGGGCCTGGCCGCCGAGCTTGCCTTCGGTGCCGACCTCGCGCGCGACGCGCGTCACTTCGGAGGTGAAGACGTTGAGCTGCTTGATCATCGTGTTGACGATCTCGGCCGAGCGCAGGAATTCGCCTTTCAGCGGCCGGCCGTCGACGTCGAGACTGACGGTCTGCAGCAGGTCGCCCTGCGCCACGGCGGCGATGGCGCGGGTCACTTCCGTGGTCGGCCACAGCAAGTCGTCGATCAGCGAATTGACGGAGGATTCCATCTCGCCCCAGGCGCCTTCGGACAGGCCGAAGCGCACGCGCTGACGGGTCTTGCCTTCGCGGCCGACGACCTGGCCCACGCGCTCGAGCTGCTTCGCCATGCGCTGGTTGGCGGTGACGATCTCGTTGAATGTGTCGGCGACCTTGCCCATCAGGCCGGTCTGGTGGCCGGGCATCCGAACCGAGAAATCGCCGACCCGCATGGCTTGCAGCGCGTGCAGCAGTTCGCGCAATTCCGTGGGCTCGCCGCCGTTGACGTCTTGCGTCTTGGCGAGTGAAGCCGTCGTGGCGGCTCCGTTCTTATTCGTTGCGCCGGCGACGTCAGAGGTGCGTGGCATTGAAGTCTCCGAAACTCATAGGGCGGCACCACCTGAAAGGGTGGTACGTGCAAGGAGTTGAGTTGGATTTGCGGGCGGTCGGATCAAGTGCCGAAATTGCCCGGCGCGGCGATTTCCCACGCGCCTCGGCAGATCGGACATGGATCATCTCCCCCTCAACGGGACTCCTCCTGAGCCGTAAGCCGAACGTGCCCGGCTTGCGAAGGTTCCGGCGGGTTCCCTCTGAAAAAGCGATATTTTTTGCCGCCCTTTCCAAAACCAATTGACGTTTGGAATCGGGGTATCGGCAACCGGCGCGAAGAGCTGCCGGCGCAACGGCGCGGGTCAGCCTTATCGCATTGAAAACATACGACAATTACAACGAAACGATCAGATATTTCACGCCGAATTTTGGTTAATTCGAACGAGCAGTTTTCAGATGTCCGGCTCGGCCCGGCCGCGGCGCCGGCAAGCGGCAATCAAGGTGTTGCGAAGGAGGCAGGCGATGGTCATGGGACCGACGCCGCCCGGAACGGGCGTAATCGCGCCGGCGATGCCTTGCGCCTCGGCAAAGGCGACGTCGCCAACGAGCTTCGATTTCCCTTCTGCGCCGGCAATCCTGTTGATGCCGACGTCGATGACGACGGCGCCTTCCTTGATCCAGGATCCGCGCACAAATTGCGGCCGCCCCACCGCCGCGACCAGGATATCGGCGCGCCGCAGGATCGCCGGAATGTCCCGGCTTTTGGAATGGACGACAGTGACCGTGCAACTTTCGGCCAACAGCAGCGCCGCCATCGGCTTGCCGACGATATTGGAGCGCCCGAGCACGACGGCCTCGGCGCCGGCAAGCTGCGGCAGGGTGTCGCGGAGCAGCATCAGACAGCCATAGGGCGTGCACGGGACCAGGGCCCGGTCGAGCCCGCCGCTCCACAACCGGCCGACATTCTCGGCGTGAAATCCGTCCACGTCCTTGCCGGGGTCGATCGCGTCAATGACACGCTGCGGGTCGATATGTTTCGGCAGCGGCAATTGCACCAGAATGCCGTCGACCCGGTCATCGGCGTTGAGCCTGGCGATGAGCGCCAGCAGCTCGGCTTCGCTGATCGTCGCCGGCAAGGTCTCCTGGAAACTGGCGATGCCGGCGGCGGTCGCTGCCTTGCCCTTGTTGCGCACATAGACCTGGCTCGCCGGATCCTCGCCGACCAGCACGGCGCAAAGTCCCGGAGCGATTCCAGTCTCTGCTTTGAGCTTGGCGGTCGCGGCCGCGACATCGGCAACGAGCCGATCCGCCCGCGCTTTGCCGTCGATCAGTTTTGTCATCGGCATTGTTTCGTCGGCATCGTGTCGTTGGCGTGTTTGCCGCCAGCGTTTGGTCGCCGGCACGGTCGCGACCTGTTAGTCGAAACTGGGCCAATTGACCAGCCGACGAACCATCAACGCGACGATTTTTTCGGCCCACAAATCAAATCGATCGCGGCCGCGGCGATCGCCGTCAGTTCTTTGCGCGATACGCCGACACGCGCGCGCACCGCGATCGTGTGCATGGTGGCGGTTGCGATCTGGGCCAGCGCCCCCGGACTGGCTTTCGATGGGACCTCGCCCCGCTCAATCGCCTTGACGATCTGCCGGCTAATGAACGCGTCGGTGCCGCCGATACTGGCGGCGAGGAAATCGCGCACGCCGGATCGGTCGTCGCCTGCGCCGGCGCGGTCGAGATCGAATAGCAGCCGCGCGCTTCGTCGCCGCGGGCGAGATAGATGTCGAGCGCGGCATCGTAGAAGCGCTTGAGGAAAACCCGCAGCGGCGGATCGTCGGCGAGGATCTGCCTGGCCGATCGCCCGCGACTGTTGCTGATAGCGCTCCAGCGTCTTGAGATAGAGGTCGCGCTTGTCGCCGAACGCCGCGTAAAGGCTCGGCCGGTTCATGCCGGTCGCGGCCACGAGATCGTCGAGCGACGTCGCCGCATAGCCGTGCTTCCAGAACGCCTCGGCGGCCTTGGCCAGCGCAAGCTCGGGATCGTATTGCCGCGGGCGGCCGCGGCGCGCGCGCTGCGCTTTCGGCCCCGGGCGCTGATTTTTGCGGCTTTTCCAGCGATTTCGATTTTTTTTGTACCATTTCGCAAAAAATCCTTGACCGACCCCTAATTTATGCGAGAGAGTACAAAAATCAAAGGGCAGACATCCTGAAAATGTGCAAAGGGAGAGCGGAAATGGACCTTTATTTTTCACCGATGGCTTGTTCGCTGGCGAGCCGGATCGCCCTCTACGAAGCCGGCGCCCAGGACGCCCACTTTATCGAGGTCGATCCCAAGACCAAAAAGACGCCCGATGGGGCCAACTATTCCGACATTTATCCGCTTGGGCTCGTGCCGCTCCTTCGGCTCGACGACGGCTCGCTGCTGAGCGAGAACGCCGCGATCCTGCAATACATCGCCGCCCGCTATCCGCAATCGCAGCTCGCGCCCAAGAACGAGATCGAGCGGGCGCACCTGCAGCAATGGCTGTGCTTCATCGGCACCGAACTGCACAAGGGATTTTTCATCCCGCTGTTCGACCAAAAGGCGCCGGAAGGAACGCGGCAGCACACGCTGAAGAAATATAAGTCGCGGCTGAAATATCTCAACGACCACCTCACCGGCCGCCAATACCTGCTCGACCGCTTCACCGTCGCCGACGCTTATCTCTACACCATCCTGAACTGGACGGTGCCGTTGAACGTCGATCTGTCGCCATGGCCGGCGATCAAGAGCTACCGCGAATTTCTGCAGACCCGGCCGAGCATCGCCAAAGCGTTCCTGGAAGAAATGGCGCTCTACAAGGCCGAGCTCGCCCGCCACAAGGCGGCTGCGTAGGGCGGACGTTTTTCCGGCACCAATATCAAGCGCGCGGCTGGACCCGGCACACGAAGCCGGGTCCGAGCCGGTCGAAACCTGTCACGGCGAACCATGGACAAGCTGTCGAGCTTCATCGACCAATACGTCGCGGTGTGGAACGAGGCGGATGCGCAAATCCGGCGACAGCGCATCGCCGCGGTCTGGGCGCCGGAGCGGGGCGACCTGCTATCGGCTGCTCGATGCCCGCGGCTATCAGGCGATCGAGTCGCGCGTCACCGGCTCCTGGGATCGATGGCTGCGCGAGGGCAAATTCGTCTTTCGCGCCGTGAAGGCTGTTTGCCATCACCAGGCGATCAAGCTGAATTTCGCGATGCTCGCGACCGACAGCGGGAAGGTGGAGGCGAACGGCTTGTCTTATCTGCTCGTGGACAAGGATGGCCGGATCGTCCACGACTATCAGTTCAATCCTTCAGTCGATGACGCTCCCGATCTTGCGACAAAATATGTGGCGTGCCGCGATGAAACGGATGCGGCGCGCCGCCGAAGCTTGATCGGCGAGCTTTGGGCGGAGAATGGCGCGCTGGTCAGCGAGAACGGCGAAGCCCATGGTCGCGATGAGCTTGCTGACGCATTCGCGGCTGCGCACCGCGGCCGGCTTGCGAAGAACATGGCCGCATCGGCGGCGGACCGTTCGCAGCATCATCACAATGTGGCGCATATCGGCTGGCAGGTTGCGCCGCGAGACGGCGGCGCGGCGATCGGCGCAACATCGGCCCTTGTCATTTTCAACGATGACCGGCGGATTGGCACTGCCTACGAATTCAATGAATCGCAAGCGGCGTAAAGCAAATCGCCTGCCGCGCAATCGAGCGCGGCTCGGCTATTTCGCCCGCTTCGCGTCGCCCTTTTTGACGCCGGCCTCGGGGAACACCCACATGGCGGCGACCATGAGGACGGCGACCACCATCACGAACGTCGAGAAGTCGTGGCGTATCGGCGATCCGCTCCAATAGGCGAGAATCGCCGCGACGACAGCACGATGGCCGAGAGGATGGCTTTGACGTCGTATGGCATGGCGGCGCCCGCAGCGCGGCTTAGTTGGCGCCGACTGGAACTGCCGCGGCTTCATCCGGCCGCCGCGGCGTGCCGCGCAACGTCTTTTTCAGAAAGCGGGTGTCGTAGCCGTTGAGCAGCGTGCCCAAAAGGCCGCGGTTGAGATCCGACGTGCCGAACAGCCAATCGGCGATCGGGAAGGTCAGGTTCATATTGACCTCCATCATCAGCCGCGCGTTGTGATGCGCGGTGTGATGCCGGCGCAGCGTATTGACGAACGGGCAATGGCGCACGAACCAGTTTTCGTCGACATGGCAGCAGAAATGCATGAACTCGTAGATCAGGTACATCGCCGTCGTCGTTGAGATGAACAGCCAGCCGACATTCGGCGTGAAGATGAGGCCGAGAATGACGGCGGCCGGGATCGACATCAGGATGAAGACGACCAGCGCGTAGGGCGGGAACAGCGTCACCCGCCAGTCCTTGTGATCGCGGAAGCGCATCTCCTCGTCGCTGAAAAACTGATGATGGTTGAGCGTATGCCGCTCGTAGATCGCGCGCAGGCCTTTGATGTCGACCGGCCTGTGCATGATGTATCTGTGCACCGCCCATTCGAACACATTGGTGAACAGGAAGGTCAGCGGCACCGTCAGCCATTCGAGCGGGCTGATGTTATGCAGGTGCGCGACATAGACGTAGAATGCCGCCGCGCCCATCGCGTAGATGATGACGACATGGATATAGCCGTCGTACCAGCCGAGGATGCGGGAGCGGTATTCCTGGCGAAACTCGATTTGGCGCTGGCTGATCATGTTCGCTCTCCCTGAACGGGCAGGCTTTCGTTGTCGGCTTTAGTTTCTCCGCCGCAGTCGTCGGCGCATGTTACACCCGCCGCCACCTTGCTTTAAAGCGGCTTCGCGCTGCGCTGCCGCAGATACGCCTCGACCTCATCGCCGGTGAGCCGCCAATCGTTGTCGAGATTGGCGATGACGTCTTTCATGAATGGCTCCGACAGCGCGATGGCGCGCTCGCTGATCGCCGGTATGATCGAACAGGATCGCCAGCGCCAATTGCTGCGGGCTGGTTCCCTCATAAGTCCATTCGAAGCCGCGCTTGGTGAATTGCTTGACTTCGTAGTGCGGCGGCAACGGCGCGCCGTCGACGGTGACGACAAGGCCGTCCATGGTGCGCCTTCCCTGCGTAGGTTTTCATTTTCCAACCGGCACCTCGCTGACGGGCCGATGTTAGAATATTGCCGCGCGGCATGGGAGGCGATTTGTGCCGTTGATCGATTACCTGGTTCCGCTTGCGCTGTTCGCCGCGCTCATCCTGGCCGCGTCGCTCTTCGGCTTGGCGGTCAGCGGACATTTCCCGCGCCGGCAAAAGGGGACGGCTTTCGCCTCCGCGTTCGGCGCGATCATCCTGTTCGGCTCGATCGCGCTGGTGATCGCCGGTCTGGCCGGCGGCATCATGGGCGCGCTTCACTTCGTCCCCTGGTACGCGGCGATTATCGGCGGCGGATTTGCGTTGCTCGCTGCGCCTTTGGTCCTGCGCGTGGTTTCCCGACCGCTTTGTCGATGGCCGCAGCGCGCCGCTCGCCTTTGCCGGCGATCAGCGCCGCGCTCGCCCTGCTGCTGATCTGGCTCGCGGTCGCACATCGGTGCGCGGCCGGGCCGACGCGCAAAATTGGCGGCCCGACGACCAAACGGCCGATTTGCTTCGTCGCAGCAATTGTCGATAAGAGCGTAGCCTCTTGACTTCCCTCTGCGCTGCTGAAAGTGCTAAACGGTCGTTTGGTGACCACTCGCGGAGCCGAGCCGTGCCAGCCGCCAGCGCCAAGCGTCAGCCCAACCGATGGCCGGCTTTGCTCGATGCCGCCGCGACGCAATTCGCCGAGCGCGGCTATCACGCCACCTCGCATGCGCGACCTTGCCGCCGCGACCGCCATGACGCCCGGCGCGATCTACTTTCACGTGCCGAGCAAGCAGGCGCTGCTGCTCGCGGTCTATGAGGAAGGCGTGCAGCGCCTGCTCGACCGGGTCGAAGCCGCCGCCGCCAAAGAGCGGGAACCGTGGGCGCGGCTGGAAAAGGCCGTCGCCGCGCATCTGCATTCGATTCTCGACGCCAGCGCCTATGCCCGCGTCCTCATTCGCATCCTGCCATCCGACGCGCCGGAGATTGCCGCGGAGCTGAAAGAATTGCGCGACCGCTACGAGGCCCGCCTCAACCGCTATTTTTCGGCGATCACTTTGCCGCGCGAGCGCGATGCCGACCATCGCCCGCCTCGCCTTGCTCGGCGCCATGAACTGGACGCCGGTCTGGTACCAGGAAGGCGGCAAGTCGGTGCCGGCGATCGCCCGCGAATTGCTGGCGCCGCTGCGCGCGCTCGCCGGCGTCAAAGCTTCGCGGGGGCGCAAATGACCGCGAGCAAGCTATCGCCGCCGGCGCGCGTCCTGGTCACCAAGATCGGGCTCGACGGTCACGATCGCGGCAGCCGCATCGTCGCCGCCTATCTGCGCGACGCCGGCATGGAAGTCATTTACACGCCGCCGTGGCAATCGATCCCGGCCGTGGTCAAGCTGGCGCTGGAAGAGGACGTCGATGTCATCGGCATCTCTTCGCTCGCCACCGATCATCTCATCGTGCCGAAGCTGATGGACGCGTTGCGCGCCGCCGGCCTCGGCCATGTCGGCTTGGTCGTCGGCGGCATCGTGCCGGAGGACGAGCGCCCGGCGCTGCTCGCGGCCGGCGTCAGCGCCATTCTCGGACCCGGCACCTCGCGCGATGACATCATCGCGCATGTTTCGGCGCTCGCCGCCACGGTGCGCGACAAGAAAAACATCGAGCTAGGGGAGATCGCCCAATGAGCAAAGAAGCGGTGCAGCTTTCGCTTCCCGGATTCGAGCAGGCTTTCGGCGGCTGGCGCGCCGACTATGGCCGGCAGATCGGCGCCGATCGCGTGATCAAGAACCGCTCGCGCATCGAGATCAAGCCGCTCTACACGCCGCGCGACTGGAACGGCGACGCGTTCCTCGACAATCTCGGCTTCCCCGGCCAATACCCCTACACCCGCGGCATCTATCCGACCATGCATCGCGGCCGCACCTGGACGCAGCGGCAGCTGATCGGGCTGGGCACGCCGGAGGATTACAACAAGCGCGTCCGCATCATCCTCGATGCCGGCGCCACCGCGATCAGCCTGCTGCCCTGCAATTCCGGCTTCCGCGGCGTCGATTGCGACGAAGTCGATCCGGTCTTGCTCGGCACCTGCGGCACCGTGATCAACACCACCGATCACATGGATCGCGCGCTCGACGGCGTGCCGCTCGGCAGAAATCTCCACCGCGATGAACGACCCCTCGCCGTTCACGCTTCTTCGCCTTCACGCTCGCCGTCGCCAAACGGCGCGGCATTCCCTGGACCTCGATCACCGGCACCTCGAACCAGAGCGATTACATTTCGCACTTCATCGCCAATCACATGTTCTACCGGCTGTCGCTTGCCGGCTCGCGGCGCGTGCTGCTCGACCATATCGAGTTCTGCCGCACAGCACGTGCCGGGCTGGAATCCGGTGTCGGTGGTCGGCCAGCACATGCAGCAGGCCGGCGCGACGCCGGTCGAGACCATGGCGTTCACGATCTCGACGGCGCTGCAATACGCGCAGGACTGCATCGACCGCGGCATGGACATCGATCACGTGCTGCGCCGCTTCACCTTCTTCTTCGACATCTCCATCAGCTTCTTCGAGGAGGTCGCCAAATTCCGCGCCGGCCGGCGCATCTGGGCGCGGCTTGCCCGCGAGCGCCTCGGCGCCAAGGATCCGGGCTCGTGGCGCTTCAAATTCCACGGCCAGACCTCCGGCGTCGATCTCACCGAGCAGCAGCCGCTGAACAACATCGCCCGCGTCGCGGTGCAGGCGATGGCCGGCATCATGAGCGGGCTGCAATCGCTGCACACCGACGCCTACGACGAGGCGATCACCACGCCGACCGAGGAGACGGCGCGGATCGCGGTGGCGACGCAGAACATCCTGCGCGAGGAGGCGCATCTCTGCGACGTGATCGATCCGCTCGGCGGCTCCTATTATGTCGAGACGCTGACCGACCAGATGGAGCAGGAAATGCTCACGCTGATCGGCAAGATCGACGACGCCGGCGGGCATGTACAAGGCGGCCGAGGCGGGTCTCGATCCAATCGATGATCGGCGAATCGGCGCTCGGCTTCCAGGAAAAGGTCGAACGCGGCGAGGAAAAAATCATCGGCGTCAATTGCTACCAAGACGACAACGCCGCGCTGCAGAGCCGGCCGACGGAGCGGCCGGATATCGCGCGCATGACCGAGCACGTCGCCCGCTTCAAGGCCTACAAGGAGGAGCGCAGCCAGGCCGACGTGGGCCGCGCGCTCGATGCGCTCAAGCGCGCCGCCAACAGCGAGCGCGAGAACGTCTATGAGCGGATCGTCGAAGCCGCCGAAGTCGGCGTGACGCACGGCGAGATCGTCAGCCTGCTGCGGGCGGAGCTCGGCTTTGGCCATCCCCTTGTCGTTGTCTGACACGACGGCGGCCGCCAATAAACCGCCGCCGGCCGAAGATATCGTCGACAGGCTTGCGGCCGGCGATGCGGCGGCGCTGGCGCGCTGCATCAGCATCATGGAAAGCGGCGGTCCCGCCGCCGACCGCATCCATCGGCGCATCTGCGCCAAGGTCGGGCGCGCGGCGGTGATCGGCTTCACCGGCGCGCCGGGCGCCGGCAAATCGACCTTGATCGACGCCTATATTGCCGCGCTCCGCCGGCGCGGCTCCACCGTCGCCGTCGCCGCCGTCGATCCGTCGAGCCCGATTTTCGGCGGCGCCATTCTCGGCGACCGGGTGCGGATGCGCCGCCACGCCGAAGATCCCGGCGTCTTCATTCGCTCGGTGGCCTCGCGCGGCCATCTCGGCGGCCTGTCGGAGAGCATCCATCGCATCGTCGACGTGATGGATGCTGCCGGCCGCGATGTCGTGATTGTCGAGACGGTCGGCACCGGTCAGTCGGAAGTCGAGGTCGCCGAGATTGCCGATCTTTGCGTCGTCGTGAACGCGCCCAATATGGGCGACGACGTCCAGGCGATGAAAGCCGGCGTGCTCGAAATCGCCGATGTGCTGGTCGTCAACAAGGCCGATCTGCCGCTGGCGCAACGCACCACCGATCAGCTCACGAACATGCTCAAGCTCCGCCACCAAAGGCGCGACGTGCCGATCGTCGAGACCGTGGCGATCAAGGACACCGGCGTCGAGACCTTACTCACGACGATCGATACGCTGCTGGCCGCGCGTTCCGGCGACAGGCAAAAATCCCGCGAGCGGCGCATGCGCCGGCTGATCGCCCAAGCCGCCGGCCGCCTGGTGCACGATCAAATCGGCAGCCATGCCGGCGGCGACATGAAAGAGCTGATCGAGGCCGCCGCAGCCGGCGAAATCGGCATCGCCGAGGCCGCGCAGCGGGCGCTGAAAATCATCGACTGACCGCCACTGCCGGAAACCGCGCGGCGAAGGGCTCGGGCGGCAGCCGCAGCGCATTGGCATGGAGCGACACCGTCCGATAGAAGCCGACTAGGGCGATGATTTCCAGAATCTGTTCGGGTGTGAAGTGCTCGCCGAGCCGTTGCCACAGCGCGTCCGAGATCGTCCGCGTGGCGTCGAGCTCATCACAAACGTCGAGCAGCAAGCGCTCGTCGGCGCTCCAGTCGGCGTCGCCGCCATCGACGGTGGCTTCGATCTGCCGCGGCGTGAGCTTCACCTTGGCGGCAAAGAACGCGATATGCACGCCCCATTCATACTCGCAGCGATTGAGCGCGCAGGTGCGGTCGATCACGATCTCGCGCTGCCGCAGTGTCAATAGTCCGCGATCCAGCAGGCCGCCGGCGGTGAACCGCTGATAGACGCGCCCATTGACCGCCAAGGTGCGGAACAGCACCAGCGGGTCGACGCCCGCCGGCATGATCTTGTCGAACGTCGCCTGAATCTCCGGCGGATAAGGCGCGCTGAGGGGAGCGATACGCGGCATTTGCACGGTCCTTCCTCTGCTACGATTATAGTAGCGCGTCGCGACAATTCGCGCTACTAAATTCGTAGCGAGGTGATGCCGCATGATCCCTTCCCCGGCAAACGCGTCCGCGGCTCGCGCACCGGCAAGCCGATCATGGCGTTCCTCGACCTGATCGGCCGGCGCTGGGCGTTGCGCATCCTGTGGGAGCTCAACACCGGTCCGGCGCGATTTTCGCGCGTTGCAGGCGGCTTGCGGCGCGAGCCCGAGCGTGATCAATCAGCGCTTGGCCGAACTCAAAGCCTGGAGCCTCATCGCGCTAAACGATGACGGCTACGTCCTGACGCCGTCCGGGCGCGAGCTGCGCGGCCTGATGATGCCGCTCAACGACTGGTGCAAACGCCACGTTGCCGACGGCGGTGGCAAGCCTAAGCGCCGCGGAGCGCGGAGGTCGTAAGCGGAGCGCGCGCTTACGCGACGCCCGCCGCCGCGGCGCGCCCGGCGGCGCGGCCGGAGAAAATGCAGCCGCCGAGGAACGTGCCTTCCAGCGCGGCGTAGCCATGCACGCCGCCGCCGCCGAAGCCGGCCACCTCGCCGGCGGCATAAAGCCCCGGTACCGGCTGGCCGTCGACGCCGATGACGCGGCTGTCGAGATCGGTCTGCAGCCCGCCGAGCGTTTTGCGGGTGAGAATATTCAGGCGAACCGCGATCAGCGGGCCGGCCTCGGGATCAAGGAGCTTGTGCGGCTTGGCGGTGCGAATGAGCCGGTCGCCGAGATACGCGCGCGCGGCGCGGATCGCCATGATCTGCGCGTCCTTGCCATAGGCATTGTCGAGCTGCCGATCACGCGCGGTGATCTCGCGCTCAACACTTGCGAGATCGAGCAGCGGCGTGTCGCCGACCAGCGCGTTCATGCGCTTTACCAGCGTCGCCAGATCGCGCTCGACAATGAAATCCTCGCCCTTGTCCATGAACGCCTTGACCGGGCCTGGAATGCCCGCTCGGGCGCGCGCGATGACCTTGCGCCAGCTTTTGCTGGTGAAATCCGGATTTTGCTCCGAGCCGGAAAGCGCGAATTCCTTCTCGATGATCTTTCGCGTCAGGATGAACCAGGAATAATCGTAGCCGGTCGCCATGATGTATTTGAGCGTGGCGAGCGTGTCGAAGCCGGGATAAAGCGGCACCGGCAGCCGTTTGCCGCGCGCATCGAGCCACAGCGACGACGGCCCGGGCAGGATGCGGATGGCATGGTCGGTCCAGATCGGATTCCAGTTCTTGATGCCCTCGACGTAATGCCACATGCGGTCGCGATTGATGACGGTGCCGCCGGCGGCTTCGGTGATCGCCAGCATGCGGCCGTCGACATGATCGGGCACGCCGGTGATCATCCGCTGCGGCGCGCGGCCAAGCCGCGCCGGCCAGTTCGCCCGCACCAGCTCATGATTGGCGCCGATGCCGCCGGAGGCGACAATGACGGCCTGGCGCTTTCAGCTCGAACGCGCCGACGACCTCGCGCGAGCTTTTCTGCCCGCGCTCGATATTGCTCGGCGCCAGGATGTCGCCGCGCACGCCGTCAACTGCCGCGCCCGATTTGGTCAGCTCGTTGACGCGGTGGCGGAACTTGAAGGTGACCAGTCCCTGCTCCGCGCCTTGGCGCACGCGCTTGACGAACGGCTCGATGACGCCCGGTCCGGTTCCCCAGGTCAGATGAAAGCGCGGCACCGAATTGCCGTGGCCGGTCGCATTGCCGCCGCCGCGCTCGGCCCAGCCGACCACCGGAAAGAAGCGCAAGCCGCGCTCGCGCAGCCACGATCGTTTCTCGCCGGCGGCAAAAGCGACATAAGCTTCGGCCCATCGGCGCGGCCAGAAATCCTCGTCGCGGTCGAAGCCGGCCGTGCCCATCCAGTCCTCGAGCGCCAGCGCATGCGAGTCGCGGATGCCCATGCGCCGCTGCTCGGGCGAGTCGACCAAAAAAATGCCGCCGAGCGACCAGAACGCCTGACCGCCCAGCGACTGCTCCGGCTCCTGATCGACAATGATGATTTTCTTGCCGCGCATCGATCAGTTCGGCGGCGGCGACGAGGCCGGCGAGCCCGGCTCCGACGATGATCGCGTCGGCGTCGTAAGCCATGCACGCGCTTCCTCAGCCGGCGCGCGGTGGCGCCGCGCGACCACGCGCGGCGTCCGCGACCTTCGTCTTTGTCCGGCTGGAAGCGCGACTCACGCCAATCCCGCTGCCTTCGCGACCGAACCGGTGTGCCAGAGACTATCCGCTGAGCGGCCCAGCCGTCGATAGATCGCCAGATGGCTGACGATCAGCTGCGGCACCAGGAAGACCGGAATGATGGCCCAGGGCAGCGTCGCCATGGCCGCGGAGCCCGGCGGATCGAAAAACAGCTGCAGCGGCGAGCCCGGCGCCGACGTCATGCCGAGCGTGAAGGCGGCAACGAGGTCCAGCAAGCCGAAGCTGTTCCAGACCAGCACCAGCCAGCGGACGCTGGCGCCGCGGGCCGACAGCGCCCAGGCGACCGGCACCGCCGTGGCGCCGGCGATGATGTCGCCCCAGCCGGCGCTGGGCGCGAACGGCGCGGAAAGACGACCGGTGGCGAGCAGCAACAGGAACAGGAAGCCGACGATGCGGATGGCGTGGACGCCAATCAGCGCCGGCAGCGGGATGGCGGCGAGCGCCCGGCTCGTTGCCGGCACGACCGTTGCCAGAACCGCCAGCACGACGATCGGCGTGACGATGCTTAAACCCAAAAGCGGCGCGCCAAACTTGAGCCCCCAGGCCAAGGCGCCGCTTGCGGCGAGCGCCACGACAACAAAGAACCACAGAATATGCGCGGCAAGGAGCGCGATGCCGCCGGGCGCGCGGGCATACCAGAGCGCCGGCAAGCCGATCGCCAGCGCCGAGATGGCGGTGAGCAGAACTAAGCCGAGAAGATCGAGCGACATGATTTACCTCCGATATCGATGCATATGCATTTATTCTTGGCGGCGTTGATGCTTGGGAAAGTGCATAACCGGAACGCTCCGTTGATCAGGCGCTGCAAGCCGGCGGCGGCGCGGTCGAGAAGATCGTGCAAAGACTTGAGCCGCGCCTCGCCGAGCGCGCTTTGCATCCGCGCTTCCGCCTTGCGCCAATGCGGGCCGGCCTCGCGCAGCTTGGCCTCGCCTTTCGCGGTGATGCGAAGCAAGCCGGCTCCGGCCATCAGCCGGGTCGGCCCGCGCCGCAATCAGTCCGCGTCGAATGCAGCGGCTTGAGATTACGGCTCAGCGTCGTCGGATCGGCGCCGAAATGTTCCGCGAGCGCCTTCGCCGTCACGCCGTCGCGGTATTGCTCCCCGGCGCCGTGGAGCATCGTCAGCAGGATCAATTGGTTGGAGCCGAGGCCAGTCGGTTCGAGGTGGCGGTCATAAACCCGTGTCGCCTCCCGCGCCACGCGGCGCAGCCGCAGGCACGAGCAGTCCCGGAACTCCCTGATATCGAAATCTTTGCCGATTCTTAGCCATGGCGTAGCTCGCCATCCGATACCGCTTACACAAATAAATGCATATACATTCAAATTCCGTCAAGCCGGCCGACATGCGGCAAGACGGCGCGCGCTTACGCGACGACCATGCGTTGAATGCCGTCGGCGGTGTCGACCGGCTTGAGCGCGCCGCGCCGCAGCAAGTAGTTCACATGCGCCAGCACCTCGCCGAAGGCGAAACCCATCTGGTGCGGATCGAGCTTGCGCGTGATACACGAAGGGCACGAGCTCGGCCGCCGAGCGCGGCTCGGTGCGGCAGGCGCGCAGGATGCGGTCGCAGCGCGCATGATGATGCGCGATCAGTCCTTCGATGCGCGCGTGCAGGCCATGGAACGGCAGATTGTGGCCGGGCAGCACGAGCACATCGTCGCCGATGTCGCGCTTCAAGGCATTGAGCGAGCGCAGATACTGGCCGAGCGGATCGCCTTCCGGATCGATGGCGGCGACGCTCACATTCGGCGAGATCTTGGCGAGCACCTGGTCGGCGGAAAGAAACAGCTTGTCGGCGCGGCAGAACAGCATGATTTCTTCCGGCGAGTGGCCGCCGCCGGTCAGCACTTCGAAGTCGCGGCCGCCGATGCGCAGCACGTCGCCGGCGACGACGCGATGATAGGTCGGCGGCAATCCCGACAACAGCCGCAGATAGGCATGGCCGCCGGTGACGACGCGCTGCGTCGTCTCCGCGTCAAGGCCGTGATCGAGATAGAAGCGGCGATAGTGCTCGGCTTCGAGCGCGCCGGGATCGAGATGCAGGTTCAAGCATTGCAGATATTCGGTCGCCGACATGGTAGAGCGGCACATCGAAGCGCTTGAGCAGAAAACCGGCGGCGCCGACATGGTCGGGATGAAAGTGCGTGGCGATGATGCGCGTCAGCGGACGGTCGGTCAGCACGGTGTCGAGCAGCGGCTCCCAGGCGGCGAGCGTCGCCTTGTTGCCGAGGCCGGTATCGATCAGCGCCCATCCTTTGCCGTCATCGATGAAGTAGATATTGACGTGATCGAGCAGAAACGGCAGCGCCAGCCGCGCCCACAAAATGCCCGGCGCGACTTCGATGGTGCGCCCGGGCGCCGGCGGCGTCGGAAAAGCGAAGTCGAGCAGCTCGGCGCCGGGAGTTGCTGGCGCGACACTCGGCGATGCGGGATTTGGCGACGCGGAGGGCGATTGCATCTAAAGGCGATAACATCCGCTATCAGCGATGACTAGGGGCGCCGGCGCAGGGCGTCCATGCATCCCTGCCGCCGAAGGCGTTGCCGGCCCGCACCTCCATCTGTCTAATACCGGCAGGTCAATCACCATGACGCCACGCAGCCCCGCCGACCATAATCGCCAGAGCGCATCTCGACGCCATTCGCCAGGGCGTCCGCGCGGTGGTGAGCCGCTTCGACGACGAATATTGGCTCGCACGCGACGAAGACGGCGTGTTTCCACACAGATTTCACCGCGCCATGGCCGACGGCGGCTGGCTTGGCATCACCATGCCGGAGGAATATGGCGGCGTCGGGCCTCGGCGTCGCCGAAGCGGCGATCATGATGCACGAGGTGTCGAGCCATGGCGGCGGCATGGCGGCGGCCTCGTCGGTGCACATCAATTTATTCGGGCCGCATCCGATCGTCGTCCACGGCACGCCGGCGCAGAAGGCGGAATGGATTCCGGGCCTGGTCGCCGGCACCGACCAATGCTGCTTCGGCTTCACCGAGCCCGACGCCGGTCTCGACACCACCCGCATCAAGACCTTCGCCGACGAAGGTGCCGGGCGGCTATCTCGTCCACGGCCAAAAAGTGTGGACGTCGACCGCGCAGGTCGCCAACAAGATCATGCTGCTGACCCGCACCACGCGCTACGAGGACGCCCGGCGTCCGACCGACGGCATCACCATCTTCTACACCGACCTCGACCGCACCAAGATCGAGGTGCGCCGAATCCCGAAGATGGGCCGCAAGGCGGTCAATTCCAACGCCATCTTCATCGACGGGTTGTTCATTCCCGAAGCGCACCGCATCGGCGAGGAAGGCAAAGGCTTCGGCTACATTCTCGACAGCCTCAATCCCGAGCGCGTCCTGATCGGCATCGAGGCGATCGGCATCGGCCAGGACGCGTTGCGCCGGGCCGCCAAATATGCCCGCGAGCGCGTCGTGTTCGGCCGCCCGATCGGCCAGAACCAGGGCATCCAGCATCCGCTCGCCGAGTGCTGGATGTATCTGGAAGCGGCGTATCTGATGGCGCTGCGCGCCGCCGACCTCTACGACCGCGGCGAGCCGTGCGGCGCCGAAGCCAATGCGGCGAAATTCCTCGGCGCCCGCGCCGGCTATGACGCCTGCCTGCAGGCGGTGATGACGTACGGCGGTTTCGGCTATGCCAAGGAATATCACGTCGAGCGGCTGTTGCGCGAAGTCACGCTCACCCGCATCGCCCCGATCACCGAGCAGCTCATTCTGTCATTCGTCGCCGAGAAGGTGCTCGACCAGCCCAAATCGTATTGAAGTCGTATTGAGAGATCACGCTGCGGGGCGGGCGAGAGGCGAGCCGCTACGCATGGCTGCGGCGGCAACGTGCGCGACGCGGCGCTTCTTGGGCTGGGTGCCGGGAGGCCGTGCTCATATCAAACGCCGAGTACCAGCCCGACGTAAATTTGACGCCCAAATTCCATTGATTGGTCCACACCACTTTGCAATCGCGGTTGACGCTGCCGTCCCTGAACAGGGCCAAAGTGAAGCTGCGAGGCAAGGCGGCCAACAGACGGGCCGGGATGGCAAGCCGCGCTCCGCCGTCGGAAAGATCAATGATCCGGCACGCGATCGGCACTTTGCCCGTGCCGCAGAAAATCTCCGCGGTGCGGCACATCCACCGTCGTGGACTTTTCCTGCGGTTATCCGCCTTTGCCGAGCCATGGCTGCCGGCGTGCAAGCATGCCCACCATCCTGGCGGCAAGTGATTAACAAACGGCAAGAAATAAAGTTACGTACCTGCCGACGGTCTTCGTCTTACAATTAAACTAATTTTCAACTTCCAATAGCAGGATGTGGCTGTGGGCGCGGATGGCGCGCGCATCGCCGGCTAAATTGGTTAACGATGAGCAACAATCAAACGGTAACCGTCGGCACGCCCTAAAACTAACGAATAATCAGCGCGCCGTTCGCAGAAAACGCAACCACATTCTGCGCAACAGCTGCATATGCAGTCATTATGCTGGGCTGCAGTGGCGGTGATCGCGAAATTCGCCGCCGAACGGTATCCAACAGCAATCGGTTCCAAACGAGCAAGCCCAAGCCGGCAATTCAAGCGACATGGGCGTCGGCAGTATTTCGCAGCAGACCGATAAGGGCCGCTGCGAGCTTGTGAAATTCGACAACTATACAGGCCGCACCATGGAAAATTCAAAACACTGCGAGACCACCGTGGTGCGTGATGCGCATGGCATTCCGGTGCCGGTCGGCACCGTCCGCCGGCTCGATTCGATCAGCAAATCCTTCTTGGGCGACAACCGCTGAGCCATAAGCATCGATATCGACTAACGGCTCGCTCAAAAATCGTTCGTCAATAATATTTCAACCTGTCGTAGCTTACAGTCTTCCGGCAAATTTTTGCATTTTGTTAACGGTTCCGGGTTGAGCCGATCATGGCCGATGCACAGGTCCTCTCTGCGCTCAATAACATGCCGAAAAGATCGGCCAATCCGCTGTGCTTCATCGTCGATGAGGATTTTGTCTTCCGCCACGACTTGGCGAAGGAATTGCGCCGCGATGACATCGACGCCGTCGAGTTCTCGAACAGCTCACGATTGATCGATATGATCGATGCGCAAAATCCCGATATCGTTCTCGTCAACCTGAACAACGCCGCGCCGCATGAATGCGTGCGGGCGCTGTTGGCCCTCAAAGAATGCCGCTATGCCGGCGCCGTCCAGCTGTTCGGGCATTGCGAACCAAAGCTCCTCGAAAGCTTCAAGACAATCGGCCTCGATAGCGCACTGGCGATGCTGCCGCCGCTGCAGAAGCCGATCAAAGTCGCGACCATTCACCACATCATTCGCGACCTGAAGCTCGGCGCCGCGCCGGCGCTGTCGAGCGGCGTCTCGCTCAAAGATGCGCTGCTGAAGAATACCGTGAAATTTCTTTATCAGCCGAAGCTCGATCTAAAGACCGGGCTGGTGGTCGGCGCCGAAGCCGTAGCGCGCATTGCGCATCCCCAGCTCGGCCTGCTCACGCCAGATCAGTTCCTGAAGGGCGCCGACGAGGAAGCGCTGCTCAATCTGTCACGCGCGGCCCTGGTCGACGCAATTCGGGCGAGCGCACATTTCCATGAAACCGGCATCGCGTTGCAGCTTGCCATCAATATCAGCGCCGACAATCTGTTGGCGCTGCCGATTTCCGATCTGGCGCTGATGCATCGTCCCGACCAAGGCGATTGGGCCGGCATCATTCTGGAAGTGCCGGAGCGTCAGGTCATCAACAAGATTGAAGTCGTTGAAAGCGCGGGCGCCAAAGCTACAGGAGTCCGGCGTATCGATAGCGATCGACAATTTCGGCCGCGGCTCTACCAGTTGGAATGTCTTAAGCCAAATCCCGTTTTGCGAAATCAAAATTGACCGCGCGCTGGTCGATGGCTGCGCGACCAATGCGGCCAATGCCAAAGTGTGCAAGACGCTCATTCAGATGGCGCACAATTTCGGTTGTCGGGCGGTCGCCGTCGGCATTTCGGCGGAAGCGGATTTTCAGACCCTGCGGCAGCTCGAGTGCGATTTCGGCCAGGGATTTCTGATCGGCAAGCCGGTGAGCGTGCGTGAGATCGACGCCTTGATTGCGAGTTTCAAGGGCGCGGCGAGCTGAGCGCAGTCGCTTGGCCACGGTCCCGGGCGACGGCCGGCGTATGCCGGGCTGCGCAAGCGGTCAGCCAAAAGTTCGATGATCCAGGCAAGCCAGCGCCCGGTTTTGCCGGCCGGCAGCGCGCTTCCGGGTCCCGTGCCCGGTACTCGTTGCAAAAAGCGCTTCGAGAATTAAATCCGCGTTGCTAACGGGAAGCCTACGCCGTGTCGGAGGGATCAATGAAATCCGCATCGGTCCGCGCATTTTTTGAACCAAGTCTGACGCTGTTGTTTTTAGTCGCATTGGCGGTTTGCGAGTTGGCGCCCGCGCGCGCCGACGAGCACGCGCCCAAGCCCGCCGCCTCCTTCAAGGATTGCGCCGCGGACTGCCCCGAGATGGTCGTCATCCCGGCTGGTTCATTCGTCATGGGATCGCCGGCAACCGAACCGGGCCGCCAGCGGACCGAGGCACCGCGGCATGACGTGACGATCGCCAAGCCGTTCGCGGTATCCAAGTTTGCAGTGACTTTTGCGCAGTGGGACGCCTGCGCGGCTCGCGGCGATTGCGCCGGCAAGGTCAGCGACCACGGCTGGGGACGCGATCGTCAACCGGCGATCGATGTCAGCTGGGCCGATGCGCAAAGCTACGTCGCATGGCTTTCCAAGATCACCGGCAAATCCTACCGGCTGCTCACCGAAGCCGAGTACGAGTACGCGGCGCGCGGCGGACGATCAATGGCGCCTTGAGGCTGTCGGCGCCGGCTCGCCGCCGCGCCGCCAAATCGTCGCTTTGCTGTCGCTTGATTAAGTGGTGGGTAGCGTTCATGAGACGGCGCGACTCAGCCGAACGTGAAAGCGTACGCTTGTACACCGGGATCGAGAAACTCGATTTCGAACGTATGATCCGAGATGCCGCCGCTCTCGCGAATAAGCTGATACAGCCGATGTTCGTCGACAAGGCCGCGGCCATCCGCATCAGCATCGACACCGTGATCGGCGCCCGGCGCCTTGCCGTCGATGGTCACGCGGTATCGTATCTGTTTTCCCTCGGCTGCCGGTCCGAGCACGAGATGCAGATCGCGCGCCCGAAACCGATAGACGATGCGACCGCCTTCTTTGTCGAGAGTTGCGTTTTCCCGGCCAACGGTCCAATCGCCGGCAAGCGACCATTGATCGAGCTTTGGAACCTCCGCCGAATAAGCGTGACTGGCATCTTTGACGGCGCCGCCCGGTGAGATGAAATTCTCCGCGCGCGCATAACCGAGGTAAGTTTCGGGCGACTGAGTTTCGATCATGCTTGGCGCCGCTTCGGCGCCCGAGGCATTGACGGAAACGAGTGCGAAGGAAAAGCCCTTGTCGCCGGCTTCGGCAAGGAGCGTTTGGATCACGTGTTCGGATTCGTCGTAGTGGCCTTCGCCAAAATGGTGGTAGCGCCTGTGCCCTTGCGCGTCGATGAAATAGTGCGCGGGCCAATATTCATTGTCGAAGGCGCGCCAGATGGCGTAGTCGTTGTCGATCGCCACCGGATAGCTGATTTTCAAATCCTTCACGGCCGCCTGCACGTTGCTGAGCTTGCGCTCAAAGGCGAACTCCGGCGTGTGCACACCGATCACGACCAGTCCGCGATCCTTGTATTTCTCGGCCCACGCTTTGATGTAGGGAATCGAACGAAGACAGTTGATGCAGGAATATGTCCAGAAGTCGATCAGGACGACTTTCCCTCTAAGGCCCTCGGCCGTCAGCGGCGGTGAGTTCAGCCACGCCGCAGCGCCCGACAAAGACGGAAAGCCGCCCTCGACCGCGATGTTCGGGCCACGCGCATTCGGGTTCGCGCTCATCATCATGGCCGGATTTTCGTTCATGACGACGGACGATGGCGCGGAGGCGCTCGCCTCCTTCGATTGCGGATGGAGCCGCGCGACGAGTCCTTGTTCGATCGCAGCGGTGTTGGAAAGCGAAACCTTGCTAAGAAAGCCAGTATCGAGCCCCGACGCTACCGCGGCGACGGCGACAAGCACCGCCACGCCTAAGCCCCGCTTGACCCACTCGGCCGCTCCCAGCGAGCGTTTCATCGCTGTGAAAAGCCGACCTCCAACGAGCAAGACCAGCGCCAGCGATGTGGCCGCGCCGGCGGCGTAAGCGAGCAACAACAACGAAGTGCCGGCGCTCGCGCCATTGAGCGCCGCACCGGTCAGGATAAGGCCAAGCACCGGGCCCGCGCATGGCGCCCATAGAAACCCGGTGGCAACGCCAAGCAGCAGCGATGGAACGATTGCCGCATTGTGTTGGCTGGCGTCGCGGTCAGCCGAAGCCGAAAGCCTGGCGCCGATGCTGACAAGCGGACCCATCACGCGGTCGGCTAGTCCGGGAAATACCAACGTGAGCCCAAACGCCGCCATGAGCGCAAGCGCGGCGATCCTGCCGAATTGGTTGGCTTCGACGACCCAGCCGCCGGCGACCGCTGCCAATGTGGCGACAACGGCGAACGTCAGCGCCATTCCCGCCAGCATCGGCAAGCCGTTGCGCAGAAAGGGCCGATCAGCGCGCGCGAACACGAATGGCAGCACTGGGAGAATGCACGGGCTGATAATCGTCAGCACACCGCCGACATAGGCCAAAACCAACAACGCCATTCAAAGAGTCTCCCAGTGCACCGTTCGCTAAGAGGTTCGTTTGCCACCTGATACAAAAGCGGCCGTCGTGTTGTCACTTGGATAAGTCGCGCCACACAAAGACGTGATGCCCGTGCGAGGCGTGCCTTGTCACGGGGCTGCATGTAGCGCTATGTTTCAACGGATATAGCGAACAATCCGAGCGAATTCCATTCCGCACGGGCTTCGGATTCACACTTTGCTCAGGGAGGCGACGGTGGAGCCAGAAAAAACCGCGTTGGTTCTAATCGAGTACCAGAACGACTTCACGAGTGACGGCGGCACGCTGCATCAGGCGGTCAAGCCGGTCATGGAAAGCACCAACATGCTGGCCAACACCGTCGAGACCGTCGCCAAGGCCCGAGAACTAGGGGCGACGATCGTCTATGCCCCGATCACGTTTACCGACGACTATCACGAACTCAGCCCCACGCCCTATGGCATCCTCAAGGGCGTCGTCGATTCAAAGTCGTTTCGCAAAGGCTCCTGGGGCGCGGAAATGGTCGATGTGCTCAAGCCGCAGCCGAAAGACATCGTCGTTGAAGGCAAGCGCGGTTTGTGCGGCTTCGCCAGCACCAATCTTGATTTTGTTCTCCGCAGCCGCGGCATCACCAATATCGCTTTGGGAGGTTTTCTTACCAATTGCTGCGTCGAATCGACGATGCGGACCGGGTATGAGAAAGGCTACAATGTCGTCACTCTGACTGATTGCACCGCAACGGTCAGCGAAGAAGAGCAGCGGCTTGCGGTCGAGAAGAATTATCCGATGTTCTCCCGCCCGCTTACACATACCGAATTCCTCAAAGAGCTATCCAAGAAACCGGCGAAATAGGAATCCAGTTCATCGACCTTACGGTTAAAAATCGAAACTCGTTTTTAAGTCCCGCAACGATGGACGGAGGTCGCTGTACGCAGGAGCGCCGGGCGCACCTACCGACCGTCATTGAACGTTCAGCGATGTTGGAACACGCACCTTCAGCACCAGGACCAAAATTGCCATGAAGTACAAGAAATTCGGCCGCACTGGCCTTTTCGTCTCGGAAATCTGCCTCGGCACCATGACGTTCGGCGGACGCGGCGAGATGTGGCCAATCATCGGCCAGCTCGATCAGGCTGCCGCGACTAATCTGCTCCGTCTTTCGGTCGACGCCGGCATCAATTTCGTCGACACCGCGGACGTCTATTCCGAGGGCGAGTCGGAGAGGATTTCAGGCGGCGCCATCAAGGACCTCGGCATCGCGCGGCAAGATGTGATCATCGCCACCAAGGCGAGGGGAAGGACCGGACCCGGCCCCAACGCCGTCGGTCTCTCCCGCGGGCACATTATGGATGCGGTCACGGCCAGTCTCGAGCGGCTCGGAACCGATTATATCGACCTCTACCAGATTCACGGCGCCGATCTGGTAACGCCGCTCGATGAGACGCTGTGCGCGCTCGACGACCTCGTGCGCTTGGGTCATGTCCGCTACATCGGCTGCTCGAACCTGATGGCCTGGCAGATCATGAAGGCGCTCGGCCTCTCTGCCCGCCACGGATGGGCGCGCTTCGAAACCGTGCAGGCCTATTACTCGATAGCCGGCCGCGACATTGAGCGCGAGATCGCACCCCTGATGGCTGAGGAACAGCTTGGCCTGATGGTCTGGAGCCCGCTGGCTGGCGGCCTCTTGAGCGGCAAGTTCCGCCGCGACTTTGCCGGGCCCAACGACGCGCGGCGCGCGCGCTTCGATTTTCCGCCGGTTGAGCGCGAGCACGCCTATGACGTCGTCGAAGCGATCCAGCCGATCGCGGAACGGCACGGCGTCTCGGTAGCGCGGGTGGCGCTGGCGTGGCTGCTGCATCAGAAGAGCGTCATGAGCGTCATTGTCGGCGCCAAGACGGCGGAACAGCTCGCCGACAACATCGCGGCCGCGGAGCTCCAGCTCAGCCACGACGACCTCGCAGCCTTGGAGAAGGCAAGCGCCCTCGCGCCGGAATATCCCCGCTGGATGGTCGATCGCCAAAATAGCGCGCGTGTGCCGCAGCCATTCGCAAAGGCTGAGTAGCCAACGCTTATCCGCGCTTGAACTTCGCCGCCTCTTCCGAGCCGCGCGTCGCATTACCGGCGCTGTACGAGTGAGCACCGGTGCCAGCGAGCTTGCCCTTGTCGACGATGAGATATTCGTCGCGTATTGGACGGCTCTCGAACCAACACTCGAGGATTTCGCGCGTGCCGGCGGCGTAGCGCGCCTGCGCGGACAGCGAAGTGCCCGATATGTGTGGCGTCATGCCGTGATGCGGCATGGTTCGCCACGGATGATCTTTCGGCGCCGGCTGCGGAAACCACACATCGCCCGCGTAGCCCGCGAGTTGCCCGCTTTCCAGCGCTCGAACAACTGCGTCCCGATTGCAGATCTTGCCCCGCGCGGTGTTCACCAGATAGGCGCCGCGTTTCATGCGCGCGATCATTTTGTCGTCGAAAAGATTTCTCGGTTTCCGGATGTAGCGGCGCATTGATCGTGACCGCATCGCAGATCGGCACCATATCGGCGGCCGACTTGTGGAAGGTGAGGCCGAGCTCCTTCTCGACGCTTTCCGGCAAACGGTGGCGGTCCGTGTAGTGTAGACGCATGTCGAACGGCTTCAACCGGCGCAGTACGGCGAGGCCGATACGACCGGCGGCGACGGTACCGACATGCATTCCCTCGACGTCGTACGAGCGCGCCGCGCAGTCGGCGATATTCCATCCGCCCTTCACCACCCATTGATAAGAGGGGATGTAATTCCGCACCAAGCTGAGAATCATCATCACCACGTGCTCGGCGACGCTGATCGAATTGCAATAGGTAACCTCGGCCACGGTAACGCCGCGCTCGATCGCGGCCTGAAGATCGACGTGGTCCGATCCGATGCCGGCGGTAATGGCGAGTTTTAGTTTCGGCGCCTTGGCGATCCGCTCTGCCGTCAGATAAGCCGGCCAGAACGGCTGCGAGATGACGATTTCGGCATCGGGAAGCTCGCGCTCAAAGACAGAATTGGCGCCGTCCTTGTCGGAGGTCACTACGATAGTGTGTCCCCGGCTTTCGAGAAACTCGCGCAGGCCCAACTCGCCGGACACGCTGCCGAGCAAGTGACCCGGAACGAAGTCGATAGCCTTCGGCGTGGGTAGCGTTTGGCCATCGGGATAGTGGGTCAACTTCGGCAAGTCGTCGCGAACGTAGGATTTCGGATATCCGTCGACTGGGTCATCGTAAAGGACGCAAATAACCTTCGACATGCCGTTCCTCCCTCAACGCGGATCGGAAGTTCCGCGCGGACTCGTGCTGGGCTGGGCGGCGCTTGGGCTTTCGGGGCCGAGCCCTTGGCTACGAAAGTTCGGTCGCCGCCAGCCTCATGTGCCTAGCCGGTCTTGATCCACACCGCCTTGACGTTGAGATACTCTTCCATCTGCTGAAGTCCAGACTCGCGGCCGTATCCGCTCATCTTGTAACCGCCGAACGGCACCGCCGGGTCCATCGCCTGATAGCAATTCACCCATACCGAACCGGCGCGGATCGCCGCCGCCAGGCGATGCGCCTTGCTCACATCCTGCGTCCACACGCCGCTGCCCAGCCCGAACATCGTGGCATTGGCGCGGTGCACCAGCTCATCCATGTCCTTGAATGGAATCGCGGAGATCACCGGACCAAAAATCTCCTCCTGGGCGATCCGCATGTCGTCGCGAACGTCGGCGAAGACCGTCGGCGGCACAAAGTAGCCCTTGGCCAGCGGCCCGTCCGTCAGCCGTTCGCCGCCGGCCATCGCCCGCGCGCCTTCCTGCTTACCAAGGCTGAGATAGCCGGTCACGCGCTCGAGCTGCTGCTCCGACACCAACGGCCCGATTTGCGTCTCCGGATCGAGCCCGTTGCCGACGCGCAAGTTCTTGCCGAACGCAGCAACCCGATCGGTGAACTCGTCGTAGATTTTCTGCTCGACAAACATCCGCGTGCCGGCGCTGCAGATCTGGCCGGAATTGGCAAACACCGCCATCGCCGCGCCAGGCACGGCGGCTTCGACGTCAGCGTCGGCGAAAACGATGTCAGGCGACTTGCCGCCAAGCTCAAGCGAGACGCGCTTGAGGTTGCCGGCCGACGCGCGGACGATCGACTGGCCGGTGAAATGCGACCCGGTAAACGCCACCTTGTCGACGCCGGGGTGAGCCGCGAGCGCAGCGCCCGCCGTTTCACCGTAACCGGGAACAACATTGACGACGCCTGGCGGAACGCCGGCTTCGAGCGCCAGTTCGCCGAGCCGCAACGCCGTCAGCGGCGCTTCCTCCGCCGGCTTGAGCACCACGGTGCAGCCGGTGGCGAGCGCCGGTCCGATCTTCCAAACCGACGCCCCGAGTGGACCGTTCCATGGGATGATGGCGCCGACGACGCCGACGGGCTCCTTGAGCGTGTACGAAAATATTTCTCCCGGAAGGGAGTTCGGGATGGTCTCGCCATGGATCGCGGTGGCTTGGCCGGCGTAATAGCGAAGCATGCCGAGCACGCGCAGCCTGGTGGCGCGGGTGCGGCTGATCGGAGCGCCCATGTCCAGCGTGTCGAGCGAACTCAATTCGTCGAAGTGACGCTCGACCAGGTCGGCGAGCTTGAGCAGAATTTGCTGCCGCTCGTAGGGCTTGAATTTGCTCCATGGACCCTCGAAAGCTCTGCGGGCCGCCGCCACGGCGCGGTTGATATCTTCGGCGTCGCCTTCCGCCACCGTGGCAAGCAGTTCGCCGGTTGCCGGGTTGCGGCTCTCAAAGTGCTTGCCGGAAGCGGCGTCCACCCATCTGCCGTCGATCAGCATCTGTTTGAACGAGCCGTCCGCAAAGGCGTGGCGCGTCATCGAAATAGCTTTGGCCTGGGCCATCTCAAACTCCGGGGTTGCTTGCTATACGTGGCGATATATAGCGGCAGCCGGCCTCGCACAATGCGATGGTTCGTTCACGCGCGCGTCTGCAGCATGTGACGGCGAGGTTTGCCGATCAAATCGGAATATGCCGATCGATCATCGGAAAATCCGATCAAGAAGCCTGTTTGAACAAGGTCTGCCCAAGCGCACCGGACATCGCGAATTGCTGGGCGACATCGACCAACGCGCGAGCGAGCGGCGACAATGGATCTCGCTCGCTTACGACCAGCCCGACGGCTTGCTCTGCCTCCGGTTCGACGAGAGGAACAACGCGCAAGCCTCCGAATGTTGCGTCGTTGCGCCCAAGCAACCCCAGGAAGCTGTGCGGAAACACACTGGACCATTCACCCGACCGCACATGAGCAACCAGCGTCAACACCAATCCGTTTCTACCGCTACTTTGGGTATGCCGGCGCCACCGGCAACGAAAAGACGATCAATAATTCTCCGGTTCTGCATGTTCCGCGTCAGCAAACAGAGCGGCAGCTTGGCCGGAAGCGCTCCACTGCCGGGAACGTAACAATGCGGAGCTTGGGCGGTATCGCCATGTCGGGATGGGCGGGCACGCCCGCGCAGCGCCCGTCGGGGCCGTATCTGAAGCCGTGATAAGGGCACACGATAACGTCGCCCTCGACCCAGCCCAAGCTGAGCGCAGTGCCACGGTGAAAACACAGGTCTCGCGCGAGGGATTTCGCCCGTCCGGTACACGACCAGGTCGACGTCGAGCAGACGCGCCTTTATCGGCCGGTCTTTTAGTTCGTCGGCCCGCGCAACCGGAAACCAGGATCGGGCAAGCACGTCCCAATCGGAGAGATGAAACGTGCAATCCCGCGGCGTTGCGACACGATATTGACAAACCGCATCGGAGTTATGCGTCATAGCGCCATGACGACCGACTTGATTTCGGCATACAGATTGAGGACCTCGCTGCCCTTCTCGCGGCCCCAGCCCGATTGCTTGAATCCGCCGAACGGCAAGGCGGAAGAGGCTTGTTCATCAGTTCCTCCAAATGTGTGCCGCTCGTCTGCGGCTTAGAACGGATAGTGATGCGGCTCGGTCTCGATCGTGATCCAGCGCAGCTCGGTGAATTCGTTGATCGCGGCGTGACCGTTGAACCGGCCATAGCCGCTCGCCTTCATGCCGCCGAACGGCGTTTGCGCCTCGTCTTGCACGGTCGGCCCGTTGATGTGGCAGATGCCGGATTCAATCTGGCGGGCGACTGTCAGCGCCCGGTTGACGTCACGGCCGAACACTGCCGATGACAGCCCGTATTCCGTGTCGTTGGCGATGCGGATGGCATCCGCGATGCACTTCACCCGAATTACCGAAGCAACCGGCCCGAATGATTCCTCGTGGTAGATGCGCATTTTCGGCGTAACCAAATCGAGCACCGTCGCCGCCATGATGGAGCCTTCCCGTTGTCCGCCCACCACGAGCTTGGCGCCTTTGGCAACGGCATCGGTCACCAAGCCTTCCACGCGTTCCGCCAACTCGGTGCCGATCATCGGACCGAGCACGATGTTGCTGTTACGCGGATTGCCAGCCGGGAGTGATTGCGCCTTGATGGCAAATTTCGAGACAAACTCGTCGGCTACTTTCTCGTCGACCACGACCCGTTCGGTGGACATGCAGACCTGCCCCTGGAAGGCGAACGCGCCGAACGCGGCCGCGTTGACCGCCTGGTCGAGATCGGCGTCGTCAAGCACGATGAGTGGCGCCTTGCCGCCGAGCTCGAGCAAGACGGGCTTGAGATGGCGGCCGCCCTTCTCAGCAATGATACGCCCGACCCGGGTGGATCCGGTGAAGTTGATCCGGCGCACCGCCGTGTGAGCGATCAGAACGTCGACGACCTTTTCGGCGTCAGCTGGGGCGTTACTGATGACATTGACGACGCCGCTCGGGAAGCCGGCATCGGCGAACACCTTACCGAGGAGGGCTTGGGTGCCGGGACTGATTTCCGAGGCTTTTAAAATTACGGTGTTGCCGCAAGCAAGCGGCGCCGCGATGGCGCGGATCGCCAGGATGATCGGCGCGTTCCACGGGGCGATACCAAGAACGACCCCCACTGGCTGCCGCACCGACATCGAGAGGCATCCGGGAATCTCCGACGTGTGCACTTGACCATTGATCTGCGTTACGAACGAAGCAACTTCGCGCAGCATGTTTGCTGCCAAGCCAACGTTGAAATTGACCCACGCCCGCGAAGCGCCGATCTCGCCCATCATCGGGCTGGCAAAGTCGTCGGATCGTGACGCGAGGATATCCGCTGCCGCCAACAGCAGGCGGCGCCGCTCGGTCGGCTTTACGGCGGCCCATGCGGGAAAGGCCGCCGCTGCCGCATCGGCCGTCGCTTGAGCATCCTGCAAAGTGGCTGCCGCTGCACGGGTGACCAGCGTACCATTAAGCGGATCGCGCCGCTCAAAGGTGCGCCTGTCCGAAGCAGGAATATTTTCGTTGTTGATCAGAAGAAGCGTTTCCATGTTCGCCCTGCGAATGAGTCCTTGATGCTGTTCCGTCAGCCGACGGCGGATATCGACGGCCAAAAAGCACAGGCCGGGCAAACCCAGTCCTGCGGCGGCTTCACCGATTGGAGCCTCCGACAAGCTTGCATCGACCTGACTTGCCTCGTTATATTCGACTGAATATAACGAGTATGGCCGAAATTAACGGCCATGCAAAGGGCGGTACCCCACCGTGAAAATTTGCAGCAGGAATCCGTCTGACCCTCGTCCGCGTTACTCCCGATAGCGACCAAAACCGCGGACATCGCGACGTCGGTTTGGGGCCATCAGCGAAAGTTGGCTCGCCTCACTCAAGAACCATATCGGCGAGGTTGAGGATCGAAGGCGAGATTACGGATTTCACGCCGCAGGAGGCTCAGGCGCAGCTGGAGGCGGCAGCAGCCTCGATACCTTTGGGATATTCGGTTAGGCCGCTAATCGTCGATTGCCACGCTCCTTAATCGAACGAATTGGAAGTCGTGGGAACGAAACCAGCCAATTTGTCGGAATAGCAGCTGACCAACTTGTCGGAATAATGCCGGTCGCCCGCCCTAAGCCCTTGATCTGATTGGTGGGCGCACAAGGACTCGAACCTTGGACCCGCTGATTAAAAGTCAGCTGCTCTACCAACTGAGCTATGCGCCCTGATGCAAGAAACACTGATAAATATTGAGTTTCCTGCCTAGCACCACCAAGATTTTGTTCGCCATTTGCACGTTCAAATCGCTGGCGAAAAGAGCGCCCTGGGGCGCCCGGGGCGCTTATATCACCCCGTGACAGTCGCGCCAACGGCCGAAAAATCGTCGGGCTAGTTGTCTAGGGCAGACCTTCTGCTCCCTGGTTAGCCTTTTGCACCTCGGCGATCTTTCCGCGTCATGCTTAGGTTACGACTTGCGGCCTGCCCCCGTTTGTCGCGGTCATTCCTATCTCTGAGTCATTTGTCCTGGATTCAGCCGCGCTGAACTGCCGACCACGCGTTCGCGCTATGGAGATTAGATGGAGCGGCCCGTTGCCATTCGGACAAATCGCCAGCGAGGTGTGGCGGGTAAGGATGGCATCGTTCTGAGGGAGTATGACGGCAATGGCCGATAACCATCGCGAGCGACACCGTTCGACACCCAGTCCGAGTGTTCTTGGCGATGCTCACGTTTCCATGAGTGATCTGAAATTCATCATGGCGAGTGAGTGACGCGACGCAATCGAAACAAGATTGTCCACAATGCTTGGGGATAAGATTGGGGACGCAGCTTTATCAGCGGCATTCATTTTTCGCGCAGAGCCGCCGCTGCGAGGCGCTTAGATATCTGCTCAGTTATCTCGCGCAACAATGATTGCTGATCCGCGGTGGGTAGGGGCGCCAATTAGGTGTGTCCTTAACCCTCGGCTAACCATTCCAATTTACGATCCGGCCTGTACTGGCTGTCTGGGCAAAACTGCCGCGCGTGAGGGGCCCTTGGCGCTGATCACCGGGTCCCTTTTGGTCATTCGCAAAAGCTCAAGCCATGGCAGGAACAAATCTGCGTGGCCCCGTTGAGCGTCCCCTACACACGGCTCTGATGGCAACGCGGAGACCACAGCGGATTTCAAGATCTGTGTGATGAAGCTTACGCGCATCGGCGACGCCGAAGGCGAGACAGTCGAGACACAGCACCGAGCAACGACCCCGGCAGTCGGCGACGTCATCGACGTGACGGTCGACGGGATGCCCGTCCGTGCGCGCGTCACCCGCATTAGCTCCCCTTCTCCGGGCGCCGAGGGACATTTCACGATTGACGTCGACGAGTTGTCGAGCGGGTACCTGTTGGAAACATTGAGCGCATTGGCGCAATCCGAGGATGGCAAGCTCTCGTCTGACGAGTTCTCGTCTGTGAAGCCAACGAAACCTCATTCGGCGCTTGGAGCGACGCTTAAGTTGGCGCGACAATGTCACGCGCTGACTAGACAAGCTCTCGACCGGCCGAAACCCGATCTGGCTGTTGCGCTACGATACATGAAGGCTGCGCGCAGAGCCGGTTGTCTAGTAGCTCCCTATCTCCAAGACGAGGAACTGCTCCGGCGCATCGTCGGCTACAAGCCCATGTCCGAGGACGAGTGGGAGCGGCTCTGGCCGTCGCATTTGCAGGACCAGAAATAACTGCCCACAGTCAGGTACTCGTTGCCCAAAGCCCTTATCCTTGGTTAAACTCCTGCGTCGGGCCTCCATACTTTCTCGAAAAGCCCAAGCTATTTGCGGACTGCAGCCTTGACAGCAAACGGGGTGCCGTTGGCTCGTGCTGTCCACGTTGACGACCAAGTGCTAGTTTGAAACCGTAATGGAATACCCCTACCGAATTTGCGGCCAAAGCGGCCGGATTTTCATTTTTGGATTTCTTTCGGCAATAGCGCCGCTTTCGATCGACATATACCTGCCAGCTCTGCCGATGCTGCGCCAAGCGCTTTCGGCTGATCAGGCGCAGACGCTTTTCACGCTTTCGGCCTTCTTCATCGGCTTCGGTCTTGGTCAATTGTTGCTCGGGCCGCTTTCCGATCGTTTTGGCCGCGACTTCCTGTAGTCGGTCGTATCGCCATCTACATCGTTGCGTCCATCGCCTGCGCGCTGGCGACTAGCATGTCGGATGTTGTGCTCTGGCGCCTCGTTCAGGCCTTCGGTGGCTCCGTCGTTTCGACGGTAGTCCAGGCGATGGTCCGCGACCTTTACGATCGAACCAGAGCGCACGCATCCTTTCGCTCAACATGCTGGTGACGGCTCGGCTCCCGTCGTTGCTCCCTTATCGGTGGTCAGGTGCTGCTGTGGCTCGATTGGCGCGCAATCTTCTGGGTACTGGTCGGTTTCGGGTTGATTTCGTTATTGGCCGCTTTCGCACTACCGGAGACCCTGGGCCGTCTCGTCGAACGCGGCCCATCCCCTCGCCATGGTGGTCGGCTATTTTGAAATGTTCCGTAGTGGCCGGTACGTTGGCTACGTCGCGTGCTCCACTCTGTATTTCTGTTGCCTGTTCGCCTTCATCGCCGGCTCGCCGTTTGTCTACATCGAATATTTCGGCGTGCGCCGCAGTATTACGGCTTGCTGTTCGGCGTGAACATGCTCGGGATGATCGCGTCGACCTTCATCAATAGCCGCATCGTGGTGCGGCATGGCGCTGACCACGTGCTGCGAATGGCGTGTTTGATCGGCGCCGCGGGCGACTTCATCTTATTACGACCGGCCTGAGTGACGCTGGAGAAATCATGGCCTCGCGTTTCCCTTGTTCGTGGTGCCGTCGCTTCTGACAGTCGTTGCCTCCAACGCGATTTCTGGTGCGCTTTCCGTTTTCCCGAATCGAGCTGGTGCGGCGGCAGCCTTGGCCGGCGCGATACAATTCGGTGCTGGCGCGCTCGTCAGCGCCGCTGTCGGCTGGTTCGCCGACGCCACGCCGCGGCGGATGAGCATAATCATTTGGCTGGGGCGGTCGCCGCGCTGGTTGCCAACCTCGTTCTCATTCGCTCGGCTGACCGACGTGACGTCGGCGCTGCTGAGTAGAGTGTATGCTTGTTTCAATCCAAATGGCATCGCTGGTGGGATAGTACCGCCATTCCACTGAACGCACTCCCCTACCCCGCCCTGGGAGGATACGGTTACGTCGCCACCGTTACGAGGACCAAAGACTCTGTTCAGCTGAAAGCACATCTATGGGTCGCAACCGTCTGCTCCAGACAAAGGCCG
>CAWDQG010000037.1:0-33321 GCA_963804405.1 uncultured Alphaproteobacteria bacterium
ACCTCCCACCTTCCGGCTTTTTGCTCCGCCCGGTGCCACTCAAAGCCTCTTAGGTTTTTAGGTAGCTGGTTCGCGCACCCTTTCCGTTCGCTGTTTACCCCTCCTTCATCGCTTTCTTTTAGGCTTCAATCATTCCTGACAGCCTGTCGCGCTGTTGAAATTTAGCTTCGGTAATTCGCATGGCGATTCGGAGGGTTGCAGCGATGGCCGTGCCCAGCGACAAGCACGAACGCACACTCGCCTCCGAGGTCGCACTCCAACAAATCAAGGCGCTCCGTCAACCCGCCTCGCCGCGAAATTTTGAAATTTCGTACCGATTCGCCACCGGTTACACGCCGGAGCTCAATCGCTCGATCAACGAGATGCTGGCGCAAAAAGGCACGCTCGGCGACGCCGACATCGATCAGATCTACCCCAGCTATATTTCGCCCAACCGCGTAGCGACCGCCTCGATACGCTCGGCACCCGCATGGCGGCGAGATCAAAGAGGTGTCGAATGATCGACACCGCCACAGGCTCGGCGACCAGCTATTCGGCGAGCCTCGCCGACGCCAGCGAGAAGCTGCAAGGCGCCAGCGAGGAGATGCAAAGCGGCAACGAGAGCGTGGCGTTGCGCGCCGTAATGAGCGGCTCGTCACCGGCGCCAAGGAGATGGAGACCAGCAACAAAAAGCTCGAAGCGCGGCTGTCGGCGTCGCGCCAGGAGATCGAGCAGCTGCAGCAAAACCGAGACGGTGCGCCACGAAAGCCTCACCGATCAGCTGACCACGCTGGCCAACCGCAAATTCTTCGATGCCGAGCTGCGCAAGTTCGTCGCCAAAGCCAAGGCCAGCGGCCAGCCGCTGACGCTGCTGATGAGCGACGTCGATCACTTCAAGGCGTTCAACGACAAATTTGGCCATCTCACCGGCGACCAGGTCCTGCGTCTGGTCGCCATGTCGGTGAAGCAGAATGTGACGGGACAGGACGTCGCCGCGCGTTACGGCGGCGAGGAATTCGCCATTGCGCTGCCGAAGACGGCGTTGCGCTCGGCGGTCAGCGTCGCCGATCACATCCGTCGCGCGGTCATGAACAAGGAACTGATGAAGCGATCGAGCGGCGAGCGGCTGGGCCGCGTCACCGTCTCGATCGGCGTCGCGATGCTGGCCGACGATACGCCGCAATCGTTGATCGAGCGCGCCGACAAATGCCTCTACGCCGCCAAGCGCCGTGGCCGCAATTGGACGCTTCTAAAAACCTAGCGAATTGGTGTGTCTTCTGATTCCATTGGAGTGATGGATTCGGAGCTGACGGCATGCGGGGCCAACGGGGATTTTTCGACGTCGACGATCGGTTGAAGCGGCTAAGCGATCTCGGCGATCGGCTGGAGGCATTCCGTGCGACGGTGGATTTCGAGCTATTCCGCGCGGAACTGAATTTGGCGCTCAGCTATTCGGACGGGTCGGAAGGCGGGCGACCACCATTCGATCCGGTGATGATGTTCAAGATCCTTGTTATCCAGGCGACCAACAATCTCTCCGACGAACGCGCCGAGTTCCTCATCAATGACCGGCTGTCGTTCATGCGGTTCCTGGGATTGGGGCTTGCCGAGCGCGTCCCAGATGCCCGTACGATCTGGTTATTCCGGGAGAAGCTCACCAAGGCCGGTGCCATCAAGACGCTGTTTGAGCGGTTCGATGCGACGCTGAGGCAAGCGGGTTACATCGCTATGTCGGGACAGATCGTCGATGCCAGCCTGATTGCCGCGCCGCGCCAGCACAATAGCGAGGACGAGAAGCAGGCGATCAAAGGAGGCCGCATCCCGAAGGATTGGAAGGACAAGCCCGCCAAGCTGCGCCAGAAGGACCGCGATGCGCGCTGGACGGTTAAGTTCAGCAAGGCCAAGCCGCGCGACGACGGCTCGATGCCGCTGGTCGATCTGGCAATTCCGCTGTTCGGCTATCAGAACCACGTTTCGATCGATCGCGGCTTCGGCTTCATCCGCCGATGGACCGCAACAGACGCCGCGGCCTACGAGGGCCGCCGTCTGCGCGAAGGCCTCCTCGACAAGAGCAATACGGCGAGCGGGGTCTGGGCCGATACCGCCTACCGATCGGCGGCCAACGAGGCGTTTCTGATCCGCAACGGCTTCGTCAGCCACATCCATCGCAAGAAGCCGAAGGGCCGTATCATGCCGGAGGCGACGCGGCGAGCCAACAATGCGAAATCGACAATCCGCTCGCGCGTCGAGCATGTGTTCGCCGAGCAGAAGGAGCGAATGGATTTGTTCATCCGAACCGTCGGCATCGCACGGGCAACGACCAAGATCGGCCTCGCAAATCTCGTCTATAACATCAAACGCCTAATCTTCCTGCGCCGAGCCGTGGTTGCATGACCGGCTTCAGATACCCAAGGCGAGGCATTCAGCACTGGCCAATTCAAACCAAGCGAAAATTGGTAGCCAAAGACAGCCGAAAGGCCTCGATCCAGCCAGCAATAGCCCGTTGATAGAAGTGTCCAATTGCGTGTTCTGCGAAAGCGACGACGAGGCGGACCCCGGCCTGCCGAGTGATTCCGGCGCGCGTGGCGTAGCCCGTCATTCCGGGGCGCGCCAATGGCGCGAGCCCGGAATCCATAACCCCGCCCTTTGCCGCATTCGCACCCACGGCTTCAGGAGTCGATATTGACTGTCGGTGATTATGGATTGCCGTTAGGCTATTCGCCGCTTCGCGGCGACCCCGGAATGACGAAGGGCTTAATGCGCTTCGGCGCCGCCGGCTTCGACGCCGGTCGCCGGCTCGATCTGGACCGATTCGCCGCAGCCGCAGGCCGAGGTCTGGTTCGGGTTGTTGAACACGAACTGGGCGGAGAGCTTGTCGACCTTGTAGTCCATCTCGGTGCCGAGCAGGAACAGCACCGCCTTGGGATCGATGAGGATGCGCACGCCCTTGTCCTCGATCACCTCGTCGAGCGGATTGATCGTCTCGGCATATTCCATGGTGTAGGCCATGCCGGCGCAGCCGCCATTCTTGACGCCGACGCGCACCGCCTCGATCGGCCGGTCGGCTTTCGCCATGACGGTCTTGATGCGGTCCGCGGCGGCGTCGGTGAGCCGCATCACCTGAGGTCTCGGCCGGGGGCTGGCCATCGTTTAAGTCCTCGTTCCAGTTGCGAATTGTTATAAGCCAAAACTACTAACAATCGCACGCACTTGATGTAATGCGCCGGCAGCCGGCGCGCAACTCATCACTCAACTCACCACATATTGAGCACCGCGCGGGCCTCGTCCGACATCCGGCTCGGATCCCAGGGCGGATCCCAGACGATGCTGACCTTGGCCTCGCGCACGCCCGGCACGCTGGCGACCGCGTTCTCCACCATGGCCGGCAGTTCCGCCGCCGACGGGCAGTTCGGCGTCGTCAGCGTCATGTCGACCTTGACGACGCGGTCGTCGTCGACGTCGACCTTGTAGATCAGGCCGAGCTCGTAGATGTCGGCGGGGATCTCCGGGTCGTAGACGGTCTTGAGCGCCTGCACGATCTCGTCGCTCAAGCGCGCCATCTCGTCCGGCGGAATGGCCGACGGCCGCTCGGCGATAACGTCGCGCGACGCCGGCGCGCTGCGCTGCTTCGGCAGTGCCGGCCTCGGCAACAGCCGCTGCGCCGCTCATGGCATCGGGTTTCGGGTTCATCGCTCATGCGAAGAAATCCTGAGCTTTGATCAGCGCCTGCGCCAGGCAATCGACCTCCTCGCGGGTATTATACATCGCAAACGAGGCGCGGCAGCTCGCGGTCACGCCAAAGCGCGCCAGCAGCGGCATCACGCAATGGGTGCCGGCGCGCACCGCCACGCCGGAGCGGTCGATGATGGTCGCGACGTCGTGCGGATGCGCGCCCTTCATCTCGAACGAGACGATGGCGCCCTTGTCCTTGGCGGTGCCGAAAATGCGCAGCGAATTGATCTCGCGCAGCCGGTCGTGCGCGTAGCGCAGCAGGCCCGCTTCATGGGCGCGGATGCGCGGCTTGCCGACCGAGGCGACATAATCGATCGCCGCGCCGAGCCCGATCGCCTGCACGATCGACGGCGTGCCGGCTTCGAACTTGTGCGGCGGATCGCCGTAGGTGACGCCGTCCTGCGAACACCTCGCGGATCATCTCGCCGCCGCCATTGAACGGCGGCATGGCTTCGAGGTGCTCGTATTTGCCGTACAGCACGCCGATGCCGGTCGGGCCATAGAGCTTGTGGCCGGTGAAGGCGTAGAAGTCGCAATCGATGTCCTGCACGTCGACGTCGGGGTGCACCGCGCCCTGGGCGCCGTCGATCAGCACCGGAATGCCGTGGGCGTGCGCGATCCGCGTCACCTCTTTCACCGGCACCAGCGTGCCGAGCATGTTCGACATGTGGGTGATCGCGACCATCTTGGTGCGCGGACCGATCAGCTTCTCGAATTCGTCGATCAGGAAATTGCCGTCATCGTCGACCGGCGCCCATTTGATCACCGCGCCCTGGCGCTCGCGCAGGAAATGCCACGGCACGATGTTGGAATGGTGCTCCATGATCGAGAGCATGATCTCGTCGCCTGCCTTGATGCGCTCGCGCCCGAACGTGTAGGCGACGAGGTTGATCGCCTCGGTGGCGTTGCGGGTGAAGATGATCTCTTCCTTGCGCCCGGCATTGAGGAAGGCCGCCACCTTTTCGCGCGCGCCCTCGTAGGCCTCGGTCGCCTCGTTGGCGAGATAATGCAGGCCGCGATGCACGTTGGCGTATTGCGACGTGTAGGCCTGGTTGATGCGGTCGAGCACCGCTTGCGGCTTCTGCGCCGAGGCGGCGTTGTCGAGATAGACCAGCGGCTTGCCATAGACCTGCATGGCGAGGATCGGAAAATCCGCGCGGATGCGGTTGACGTCATAGGCGCCGTTGGTCACTGCCGGATGCATCACTCTGTCCTTGGCGCGCGCTTTGAGCCACGCCGCCACCTGATCCATCAGCGCCTCGCGCAAGCCCGGCATGCTCGATGCCCTCGACCGCCTCGCCGAGGAACGCCTGGATCAGCAACGCCTCGGCTTCGGCCGCCGGAATGCCGCGCGCCATCAGATAGAATTTCAGCTCGTCGTCGAGCGCGCCGGCGGTGGCGCCGTGGCCGCACTGCACGTCGTCGGCGAAGATCTCGAGCTCCGGCTTGTTGTCGGCCTCGGCGGTCTCGGACAGAAGCAGCGCCCGCGTCATCATCTTGGCGTCGGTCTGCTGCGCGCCCTGGCGCACGACGATGCGGCCCTGGAACACGCCGTGCGCCTCGTCGTCGAGCACCGACTTGAACACTTCGCGGCTCTGGCAGCCGCGCGCGACGTGATTGACGACCAGCGTCGTGTCGGCGTGCTGGCGGCCTTTGAGCAGCGTCGCGCCGCGGATGTTCGCCACCGTTTCCTCGCCGTCGAATTTGAGGAACAGCTGGTTGCGCACCACCGCGCCGCCGATGGTGAAGGTGAAGGTATTGAAGCGGGCCTTGGCGCCGATCGCCGCCGCCAGCGTCGAGACATGCAGCGCGTCCGCGCCCTCGCCGATGATCTTGACGTGATCGACATGGGCGTCGTCGCCGACGAACAGCTCCAGCGCGGCGTTGACCTGATAGTCGCTGCCGGCCGGGCCTTCGTGGCTTTCGACCAGCATCACCCGGGCGCCCGGCTCGACGATCACGAGCGAACGCACGAAACTCGCCGCCGGCTTCGCCGACGCGGTGAAGACGAGATGCAGCGGCCGCTCGATGGTGGCGCCGGCGCCGACGCGGATCACCGCGCCGTCGCCCATGAACGCGGTGTTGAGCGCCACCGCGACGTCGCTGATCGGCGCGAGCTTGCCGAGATGGGCGGCAAGGTCGGCGTCGTTGCCCGCCAGCGCCGCGGCAAGCGAGGTGATCGTGAGCCCCTGCCTCCAGCGCCGCGATGTCGGACAGTTCCGGCACGAAGGCGCCGTCGACAAAAACCAGCCGGCGCGCTTCGACATCGCCGACGAGCGCGCCCGCGCTCTTTGCCCGCGCCTTGGCCGGCGCATCCGGCGGGCTCGCCAGCGGCTTGGCTTCGCGCATCAGCGCGCGCAGGTCGGTGTATTTCCAGTCCTCGATGCGGCGGTGCGGCAGGCCTTCCCTGGCGAACACGTCGAAGGCGGCGGCGCGCTCCTTGGCGATCGCGGCGCCGCCCGGCAAATGCGGCCGCGCCTGCGCAAACGCGTGCGCCAGCGCGGTCTCCGCCGCGGTCTTGATGACTTTGACTTCAGCCATGACGTTCATTGTGGTGCAGGGCGGCGATTACGCTCACGCCGCCGCCTCCTCCGCCTGATATTCGGCATAGCCGCGCGCTTCGAGCTCGAGCGCCAGATCCTTGCCGCCGGTCTTGACGATGCGGCCCTTGGACAGGACGTGCACCACGTCGGGCACGATGTAGTTGAGCAGCCGCTGGTAGTGGGTGATGACGATGAACGAGCGGTCGGGCCCGCGCAGCCGGTTGACGCCGTCGGCGACGATGCGCAGCGCGTCGATGTCGAGGCCGGAATCGGTCTCGTCGAGCACCGCGAGCCGCGGCTCGAGCAGCGCCATCTGCAGAATCTCGTTGCGCTTCTTCTCGCCGCCGGAGAAGCCGACATTGACCGCGCGGCGCAGCATCTCCTGATCGATGCCGAGCTTTTTGGCGACCTCGCGCACTTTCTTCAGAAATTCCGGCGTCGACAGCTCCGCCTCGCCGCGCTTCTTGCGCTGCGCATTGAGCGCGGTGCGCAGGAACGTCATGGTGGCGACGCCGGGGATTTCCAGCGGATATTGGAACGCCAGGAACAGCCCGGCGGCGGCGCGCTCGTCAGGCGCCATGTCGAAAATGTTCTTGCCGTTGAAGCGCACTTCGCCGGCAGTCGGCTCATAGCCGTCCTTGCCGGCCAGCACATAAGCGAGCGTCGATTTGCCCGAGCCGTTCGGGCCCATGATGGCGTGCACCTCGCCCGCATTCACGGTGAGGTCGAGACCTTTGAGGATCTCCTTGCCGTCGATCTCGACGTGCAGATTTTCGATTTCCAGCAACGGCATTTTCTTTTACCCAGTACGTGAGAGTGGTTTCTCCGCTCATTCCCGCGCAAGCGGGAATCCAGGTCTGGGTCCCCGCCTTCGCGGGGACGAGCGGGTTAAGGCCCGCGGCCCCGTTATCCGACCGATCCTTCGAGCGAAACCGAGATCAGCTTCTGCGCCTCGACCGCGAATTCCATCGGCAACTGCTGCAGCACGTCCTTGACGAAGCCATTGACGACCAAAGCGGTCGCCTCCTCCGCCGACAGCCCGCGCTGGCGGCAGTAGAACAGCATCTCCTCGGAAATCTTCGAGGTCGTGGCTTCGTGCTCGAACACCGCCTTCGAATTCTTCGCCTCGATATACGGCACCGTGTGCGCGCCGCACTTGTCGCCGATCAGGAGCGAATCGCAATTGGTGAAGTTGCGCGCGCCGGTGGCGCGGCGATGCGCGGTGACGAGCCCGCGATAGGTGTTGTTGGAGTGCCCGGCGGCGATGCCCTTACTGATGATCCGGCTCGTCGTGTTCTTGCCGAGATGCAGCATCTTGGTGCCGGAATCGACCTGCTGATAGCCGTTGGAAATGGCGATCGAGTAGAACTCGCCGCGCGAATTGTCGCCGCGCAGGATGCAGCTCGGATATTTCCAGGTGATGGCCGAGCCGGTCTCGACCTGGGTCCACGAGATTTTGGCGTTCCTGCCGCGGCAATCGCCGCGCTTGGTGACGAAATTGTAGATGCCGCCGCGGCCGGCGGCGTCGCCCGGATACCAGTTCTGAATCGTCGAATACTTGATCTCGGCGTCGTCGAGCGCGACGAGCTCGACCACCGCGGCGTGCAGCTGGTTCTCGTCGCGCATCGGCGCGGTGCAGCCTTCGAGATAGCTCACATAGGAGCCCTTGTCGGCGATGATCAGCGTGCGCTCGAACTGGCCGGTATTGCGCTCATTGATGCGGAAATAGGTCGACAGCTCCATCGGGCAGCGCACGCCCGGCGGCACGTAGACGAACGAGCCGTCGGAGAACACCGCCGAATTGAGCGTGGCGAAGAAATTGTCGCTGACCGGCACCACCGTGCCGAGATACTTCTTCACCAGCTCGGGATGCTCGTGCACCGCTTCCGAGATCGGCATGAACAGCACGCCGGCCTTGGCCAGCTCGGCCTTGAACGTGGTGGCGACCGAGACGGAATCGAACACCGCATCGACGGCGACGCGGCCATAGCCGCTGCCGCTTTCACCGCCCTCGCCTTCCTCGCCGGATTCGTTTGCCGGCTTCTGGATGCCGAGCAGCGCCTCGCGCTCGCGCAGCGGAATGCCGAGCTTCTCGTAGGTGCGCAGGATTTCGGGGTCGATCTCGTCGAGCGACTTCGGCGCCTTCTTCGGCGCGGAATAGTAATAAATGTCCTGGTAGTCGATCGGGCCGTACTCGACCTTGGCCCATTTCGGCTCGCGCATGGTCAGCCAGCGCCGATAGGCGTCGAGCCGCCACGCCAGCATCCATTCCGGCTCGTTCTTTTTCGCCGAGATAAACCGGACGGTATCTTCGGAAAGGCCCTTCGGCGCCTTGTCGGATTCGATCTGTGTCTCGAATCCATACTTATACTGGTCGACGTCGATCCGGCGGACCTGATCGACCGTCTCTTGCACTGCCGGCATTCGTCCCTCCGCTCACGGTTTCAAGGACCGCGGGTTGGATTTGTCGGTATGGTCAGGCGTGCCTTGTCTCGGGTCACCCCTTAGTTGCCGTTTGAAACCCCCTCCTTACCCTCCCCCGCGAGCCGGGGAGGGATGGGTGAGGGCTTCGCTAAATCCGTCATTCATAGAGCCATTTAGGCTGCTATGCCCTGTCGTCCCTTAGATAGTGCAGAAGCGAGCTTTCTCCAAGCGTCAAGGAACCGCTCGACATCGGCTTCCGTCGTGGTCCAGCCCAGGCTGACGCGCACGGCGCCGCGGGTCAGCGCCGGAGAAATCCCCATGGCGGCAAGGACATGGGAGGGCTGCACCTTGCCGGACGAGCAGGCGGCGCCGGACGACACTGCGACACCGTCGAGGTCGAAAGCGATGACCGCGGTCTCGGCCTTCATGCCTTCGAGCGAAAATAGCGTCGTATTCGGCAGCCGCTCGGCGGCTTCGCCGAAAATCACCGCCTGCGGCGAGATCGCCTTGAGCCCGGCTTCCAGCCGGGTCCGCAGCGCCAGCATGTGAGCGGCTTCGTCGGCAAGCTGCCGCCCGCGCCGCCGCCGCAGCCGCGCCGAAGGCCGCAATGCCGGCGACATTCTCGGTGCCGGCGCGCATGCCGCGCTCCTGGCCGCCGCCGCGAATCAGCGGCTCGGCGAAATGGATATCGTCGCTCCGCCGCACCAGGGCGCCGACGCCCTTCGGGCCGCCGATCTTGTGCGCCGAGAGCGTCAGCAAATCGGCGCCGAGCGCGCTCGATATCGAAGGCGATGCGGCCGGCCGCCTGCACCGCATCGACGTGCAGAAGCCCGTTCGCCGCATGCACGATGGCGGCGGCTTCGCGCGACCGGCTGGATGACGCCGGTCTCGTTGTTGGCGAGCATGAGCGAGACCAGCGGCCGCGACGCGCGCGACAACGCCTCCGCCAGCGCCGCGAGATTGAGCCGCCCGTCGGCGTCGACCGGAAGATCTTCGATCGCCTCGCGCGGAAATCGCCCGCCGGTGCGCACCGAAGAATGCTCGATCGCCGACATGAACAGCCGGTCGCGCGGGCGCTTTTCAGCCGCTGGTCTCGATCGCCGGCGTCAGCGCCAGCGCATTGGCCTCGGTGCCGCTCGAGGTGAAAATCACGTCGGCCGGCCGGGCGCCGACGAGGCGCGCCACCTCCTCCCGCGCCTGCTTCGATCAGCTCGCCGCGCCGCCCGCCCCTCGGCATGGACCGAGGACGGGTTCCCGGTCAGCGCCAGCGCCGTCGTGCAAAGCGTCGCGCGCCTCGCTGTCGCAGCGGCGCCGTCGCGTTCCAGTCGAAATAAGCGCGCTCGGCCATAAGCCTTACCGTCACCAGAATCTGTTAGCCCAAGTCAGCCCAAGTTGGCCCAAGTCAGCCCAAGCCCTTGTTATCGCGCGCTCGGATGCGCATTTGCGGCTGGCAAGGCAGCGCGGCTAAAGGCATCGAAATGCTTGCTTTTTGCCCCTGGCCTTGTGCTAGAAGGCGCGACGCACTGCTTCGCGCCGCCTCCATGTCGAGCCGCCAGTTCAAAATCTGAAATGGTTTTAGACACTTACGTTCGCCTGCCGGTGCCGTCAAGCGCCCGAGCCGTGTCGCCCGCTGCAGGGTAAATCAAATCGAGGTTCGCAAAACATGCCGGAAGTCATCTTCACCGGACCCGGGGGCCGCATCGAGGGCCGCTATCATCCCGCGCGGCAGAAAAACGCGCCGATCGGCATCGTGCTGCATCCGCATCCGCAGTTCGGCGGCACGATGAACCATCAGATCGTCTATCAGCTCTACTACGCCTTCGTGCATCGCGGCTTCTCGGCGCTGCGCTTTAATTTCCGCGGCGTCGGGCGAAGCCAGGGCGGCTTCGACCACGGCATCGGCGAACTGTCGGATGCCGCGTCCGCGCTCGACTGGGCGCAGACGATCAATCCGGAGGCGCGCAGCTGCTGGATCGCCGGCTTCTCGTTCGGCGCCTGGATCGGCATGCAGCTTTTGATGCGCCGGCCGGAGATCGAAGGCTTCATCTCGATCGCGCCGCCCGCCAATCTCTACGACTTTTCCTTCCTCGCCCCCTGCCCGTCGTCCGGGCTGATCATCCACGGCGACAAGGACGCGGTGGTGCCGCACCGCGACGTCACCACGCTGGTCGAGAAGCTCAAGACGCAGAAGGGCATCGTCATCGAGCAGAAGGTCGTGCCCGGCGCCAACCATTTCTTCGACGGCAAGGTCGAGGCGCTGATGACCTCGGTCGGCGCCTATCTCGACAAAAGGCTCGGCACCAAGGGCGGCCGCGCCACCAGCGCGGCGTAGCTCTCATCCGTACCCGGATGCGGCTGAGCGCCGAAACGCGTTCACGCGCGTCTTCGACGCGCATGGCGCTGCACCGCTGATCCGGGATCGTTACAAATCGGCGCATCGCGAAGGTCGCCGGTTCTGCAGCGCACCACTGCGTGCTGCGCTGCGCCCGGGACACACAGTCGGAACGTCGCTCGCCAAATCAGCTAAAATCACCAGCAATCCGTGATTCGCGACCAGCGAACTCGATTGCCGACAACATGCCATCGCCTGCCAACATGGCTGCGCTTGCGATCGCGGCGATCGTTACGGCGTGGTCGCCCGCCAACGCTCAACAAGCGGACAGCACGACCGCAGCCCCGCCGATGGTCACCAAGGCGCCGGCGGCGAAGACGCAAACCGACACCGACGCCTCGTTCGACGCCAAATTCAATGCCGCGCTGACCAGCGACTATAATTACCGCGGCTACACGCTGTCCAATCACCTGCCCAGCGTCTCGTCCAATCTTGAACGGCGACCTATTCGATCTTTTTCACCTCGGTGAATACGGCGTCGGTGCAGTTCCCGGGGCTGTCGCATTTTCAGATGACCAACACGATCGGGCTCCGCCCGGTGTTCGACAAGCTGACAGTGGAAAGCGGCGTCGGCTATTACAGCTATCCCGGGCAGCGTGACCGACGAATCCTACGCCGAGCTTTACCTGTCGCCGAGCTACGTCATCGACAAGCTCACGCTCGGCGTCAATTTCTACTACGCGCCGAATTACTATCGCACCGGCGCCTGGGAGAACTACAATTCGATCACCGGCAAATACGATCTCGGCGCAGGCTGGCAATTATCCGGCGAGCTCGGCCGCCAGGGTTTCGGCACCACCAACCCGACGGCGACGTCGCCGCCGGTCAAATTGCCCGACTATGTCTACGGCAATATCGGCGTCACCTATACCTACAAGTCGCTGGCGTTCGATCTGCATTTCCACGCCACCACGCTGTCGAAGCAAAGCTGTTTTCTGATCACCGGAACGGGATCGGCAACCGGCGGATCGAACGGCTGCGATCCGGCGATCATCGGCACGGTGACCTGGAGCACCACCGCCTCCGAGCTGAAAGCCGCGCTCGGCGAGAAGAAAGAAAGATGAATTGTAGGGTGGGCTGAGCTAAGCGAAGCCCACGCGGACTTTGCAGGACGCGTGGGCACGGCGCATTCGCGCCTTAGCCCACCCTACGCAATCTGGTGCGTTGAACCTGGAGAGGTCCCGGACCGACAAAATCGCAGCAATTGTCCAATTCCGGGGAGAACACCGATGTCGTCGCTAAGCTCATCGCCACCGCCCCTGCGGCCCGCAAGCTCGGCGCCGCCGCGCCCGCCGCCGCTACGGCTGGTGGATCGCGGGCGGCATCTTCGCCGTCCTGATCGCGTTACCCCTCGGTACCGGGCTCTATTTCGCCAAGCCGATCAAGATTCTTCTACAACTTCATGTACGGCATGATGACCGGCGACCCGTCCTTCCCGGGATGCGACACGACAATCGTACGCGAAACCACCGCCGGGCCCTTGTGGTACCGCGTGTCCAAGGTGAGTTGCCCCGACGAAGGCCCGGGCTACCTTCTGTACGCCAAATCGTCGCCGGACGCCCGATACTGGCTGGCGTTCATTGAGTGACGGCAGTCCTGTCCCGGTATCGGTGCGTCAGACCGATGACAGGACACTTCCAAATCGTTCTCGAGGCGCCGCTCGCTGACGGGCGCACCAGCGTGCCGCTCGTTCTCAATGAAGACGGCAGCGTCAGCTTCACGAACATTCAGATATTTGACCACGGGCGTCCCGCCTTGCCGTCGACCCGGAAGTGACGCAAATCGATCGACGAGAAGCATGCGATCTTCCGCGCCTTCGCCGTCGAGGACTTTCCGCAATAACGCCGGGTCGGGAACGACACCCGGCTGAAACGCACCTACCATTCGCATCCATACAGGAGCTGGCAGATGTTCTCGATCCGAGTGTTGTTTTCGTTTTCCGGCAGAATGAACCGTCGCGAATACGCCGTGGTATTTTTCGGCTCATTCATTGTGCTGATCGCCGGGGTATATCTGGCAATTCTGTTGGGCTATGTCTTCGAGCGCCTGGTCGGCAATGTCTTCGAAGGCCTCGTGGGCCATGCCTCCGGGGACGAAGACCCAGGCACCCTCACTGTGCTTTTGATCATTCCCTGGATTATCGCGTTGTCGTGGATTGGCTTAGCCGCACTGGCGAAACGCTTTCACGACATCAATCGATCCGGCCTAGCCTGCCTCTGGTGCGTCATTCCATGGGTCGGACTGATTATTCAACTTGTGATGCTCGGCATCCCCGGCTCTGCAGGAGAAAACAAATACGGTATGCCGACGAATTTCTTTGAGCCGCGCCGGGTTTCAGCGCTGGCCACACTCCCATCCCGAACCTAAAAGGCCGCACTCCCGGCGGTCGTTGCCGCGTGGTCGCCGCCGGAGGGCGGCGCAAGCGCGCAACTGAAAGCTGGATTGCTTCGCGGAGCTTGTCATCGGGCCGGCCACTTCGGGCCGGACCCGTTGCCTCGCAATGAGCGAAGCTCAGGCGCCGGGCAACGAATCCGGCATCGACCAGCCCATGGTGCGCATGGCTTCGCCGATTTGGGCGACATAACCGAACGTGCAATCTTTGAGCTTTTGTCCGTTCGGCATGACGATGTCGGAGAAGCTGCCGCCATTCTCCGCCGCCGCTTTCATCCGGCCGACCAAAGCCGCGGCCTGCTCCAGGCCAAGTGTTGCTGTTGCCATTGTTCTTTCTCCCTTTAGTCTATAAACGTAGGGTGGGCTGAGCACAGCGAAGCCCACGCGGACTTCAGGCTGCACGTGGGCACGGCGCTTCGCGCCTTTGCCCACCCTACGGGATTTAAACCGCGTTACGCCGCGCGTCACGCTACGCCGCCGCGCGCGCCTCGTTGATCGCCGCGACCGAACGCTCGATCGCCGACCACAGCGTGGCGATCTCGACGCCCGCCGCCAACTCAGGCGCCACCTCGCCGATGCTAGAACCGGCGGCCAGCGTCAGCACATAACCGGTGCGCTGGCTGATCTGGCCCGACCAGACCGGGATGCCGAGCTTGTCGAAAAACGCCCGCGACTGCGCCACCGCCGGCGCTTCCTTGTCGTCGCGTTTCACCGGCGTCGAGTTGAGCACGACGGCATAGGGCTTGTTGCGCTCGCGCGCCGCCGCGACCGTCTCGCGCACCGCATTGAGATCGAAAAATCCGGGCCGCGCCGGAATGGCGACCAGCGTCGCCGCGCGGATCGCTTCCTGCGCCACCACCCACATGCTCGCCGCGGTGTCGATGAAGGCCCATTCGTAGCCCTCGACCATCGCCATCGCCAGCGCGCGGTCGATGCCGCGGGCGCCGTTGCGCAGTTGCGGCTCCGCCGCCGCGGCGCAGCGAATGCCAGAGCGTGAGCGAGCCCTGCGGATCGGCGTCGATGATGGTGCAGCGGTGACCGGACTGATGGCAGTAGGCGGCGAGATGCGCGGTCAGGGTGCTCTTGCCCGCTCCGCCCTTTCGCGACGCCATGGTGATGACGTTCATGCGAGAATCCCCAAAGCCAGCGAAAGGATGCTGCGGCCAATATGGTTAACGAATGGTTACGACGGGAACCCTTTGATAGTTCCATCATTTTCGTGATTCGGGCAAGCAAGCTAGAGCGTTAAAGTAGGTTGGGATAGACGGCGAAGGGAGGCCACGCGACCGACGCGAGACTGCGCGGGGGGCACATCGCTTCGCTCCTTTGCCCAGCCCATGCCACTGCGCAGGGGCGGATGAAAGGGAGCGGCGCCCTCCTCACTCGGCGGCGCTGGCCGCTGGAAGTGCGATCGTTTCGACTTTTGACAAATCGAGCTTGCGGGAGGCGTGATCGATGTCGAGGCCGACGACATTGCCATCGGCGTCAAAATCGGCGACCAAGCCCTCGACAATTTCGCGCGCCTCGGCGCCCAGAACACTTTTGAGCTCAATGTAAAGGCTGTCGGTATCGGGATAATAGTGCAGCTTCATCGCTCGTCCTCATGGAAATTCCGGTCGAAGAACGCGTTATGGATCGTCTCGCCGTCTTCCAGTGTTACAACCCGAAGATAACGCGGTCGAGCCTCACCGGGGACTACCACCTTGCCCCAGACGCGAACGCGATTGTCTGTTTGGACCACGCGCCGGATTGGGTTAGTGAGCACCTCCTGGCACCATTGACGCTCGATATAGGGCCGTTTGCGTAGCACCTGCTCCTCGAAATAGCGGGTCGTTTTCAAGCCGCACGTCCCCCCATTCGCTATCCCACGGCTGCAGACAAATAGTACCTCTTCACGCGGTAAGTATCGTCACCGTCTCCGCGACTTCACCTTGACATTCGTCCCCATTCAAGTTACGTACTCCCTGACCTTGCTCATTTAAAGGATCGCCACCGGTGACGTGCCGAGGGCGGAGCAAGGGCGGTTCCTCCGCGCGGGATTCGTAACCCCGCGCCGGGGCGGCTTCGGGAAGACATCCGGCCGGCATTACGACCGGTCTGCGGCCATGCCGCTGGACTGGGACAGGCGGGGGCGGGTAACGCCCGCCTTTTAGCTGGGTCCCAGGAAGAACGTTCTGGAGCTGAGCGGCGGCGTTCGTTCGCTGCCGCAAGTGCCGTGGTGGGACGCCGACAGGCGAGCGCGCTGCGCTCAGCGCGCGACCGCATCCCGTAGGATGCGGACGGAAGGGCTACGCGTCTGTCGGCGTTCCGCCGTCCTGATTTTATTTGGCTGAACTGATCGAGAGGCGGCCGGTCCCACCGCCGGCGCCTCATGACGGGATCAGGTTCGGCCTCTTGCGCGTCGTATTGGCAAAACTCGGGCGCACATCGCGTCGCGAGAACGATTTTGCTTGCTCGCCTCCCACCTCTCCCCGCTGCGCGGGGAGAGGTGGATGGAGCGAAGCGACCGAGGGTGAGGGGGCCTCTCCGCAATTCTGAGCGGAGCGGTTGGCGCGACGGCGCTGCGAATTTTGGCCGCGAGGCTCAGCCCAGCCGAGAGGCCCCCTCACCCCAGCCCTCTCCCCGCATGCGGGGAGAGGGAGTGCGTAAATGCTGCCAAACGCAGTAACTTTGACGCTCGAAAAAACACATGCCGCCGGCGCGCAAAAACGGTCCGGCACAGGGAGGGTCACCATGAGGAAGGTCGTCACCGCCGTGCTGGCGGGCGTCGCGCTGTCGTTGTCGTTCGCCGCCGTCGCGCAAGCCAAGGGCAAGGTGATCGGCGTCTCCTGGTCGAACTTCCAGGAGGAGCGCTGGAAGACCGACGAAGCGGCGATGAAGGCCGCGATCGCCGCGGCCGGCGACAAATATATCTCCGCCGACGCGCAATCCTCGGCGCAGAAGCAATTGACCGACATCGAAAGCCTGATCGCGCAGAACGCCAATGTGCTGATCGTGCTGGCGCAGGACGCCGCCGCCGTCGCGCCGGCGGTGCAGAAGGCGATCGACGAAGGCATTCCGGTGATCGGCTATGACCGGCTGATCGAAAATCCGAACGCGTTCTACATCACCTTCGACAACAAGGAAGTCGGCCGCATGCAGGCGCGCGGCGTGTTCGCCGTCAAGCCGAACGGCAACTACGCCTTCATCAAGGGCTCGTCGCGCCGATCCGAACGCCGACTTTTTGTTCTCCGGCCAGATGGAGGTGCTCAAAGCCGCGATCGATTCCGGCGCGATCAAGAATGCCGGCGAGGCCTATACCGACGGCTGGCTGCCGGCCAACGCGCAGAAGAACATGGAGCAGATCCTGACCAAGAATAACAACAAGGTCGACGCGGTCGTCGCGTCGAACGACGGCACCGCCGGCGGCGCCATCGCCGCGCTGGCGGCGCAGGGCCTGGCCGGCGCCGTGCCGGTGTCCGGCCAGGACGGCGATCATGCCGCGCTCAACCGCATCGCGCTCGGCACCCAGACCGTCTCGGTGTGGAAGGACGCCCGCGAGCTCGGCAAGAAGGCGGCCGAGATCGCCGCTCTGCTCGCCGACGGCAAGAAGATGAGCGACGTTCCCGGCGTGATGAAATTTTCCGGCGGCCCGAAGAAGGTGGCGATGAACGCGCTGCTGCTGACGCCGATCCCGATCACCAAGGACAATCTCGCCGTCGTCATCGACGCCGGCTGGATCAAGAAGGACGAAGTCTGCCGCGGCGTGAAGCCCGGCACGGTCAAGGTCTGCGATTGATTGCTAGAGATGACTGGTCCGGTGGCCACGTTGCAGCGTCCACGACAATGATCTGGTCCTGTATGGCGATGATCGCGGGCAACCGGAAGCGTGCCCTCTCCCCTTGCGGGAGAGGGCGGCTCGGACTGTCAGCAGCAAGATTGGGTGAGGGGTGCGGCGCGCCGCCTCATCCAAACGTGCCAGGTCGGATGCCGGCGCTGCCTTCTCCCGCAAGGGGAGAAGGCACGTTCATGAGCGCCGAGTCACACGACGTCTTGAGCGGCGAAGACCACAAGCCTCCGCGCCCAACGATGGTGCCACTCGAGTCGCTCCCCTCGCCCGCTTTCTCAAAGCCACCGAGCTCGACACCCGTCTGCTCGGCATGATCGGCGCGTTGCTGTTGATCTGGATCGGCTTTCATCTGCTTTCGGGCGGCCTGTTTCTGACGCCGCGCAATTTGTGGAATCTGTCGGTGCAGTCGTCGCCGGTCGCGATCATGGCGACCGGCATGGTGCTGGTCATCGTCACCCGCAACATCGATCTCTCGGTCGGCTCGATGCTCGGCTTCATCGGCATGATCATGGGCGTGATCCAGGCCGATCTGCTGCCGAAGCTGTCTCGGCTTCGAGCATCCGGCGATCTGGATACTCACGCTGGCGGCCGGGCTTCTGCTCGGCGTCGTGCTCGGCGCGTTCCAGGGCTTTGTCATCGCCTATCTCGGCATTCCGTCCTTCATCGTCACGCTCGGCGGGCTCTTGGTCTGGCGCGGCGCCGCCTGGTGGGTGACCAGCGGGCAGACGGTGGCGCCGCTCGACTCGCGATTTCGGCTCATGGGCGGCGGCCCGGAAGGCGCGATCGGCGCGGCCTGGAGCTGGGCGGTCGGCGTGATCGCCTGCGTCGCGGTCGTCGCCTTGCTGGCGCACGGCCGCACCCGGCGCAAAGACGTTTCAACTTTCCGCTGCGGCCGATGGCGGCCGAAGTCTTTCTCGGCGGCGTCGCCTGCGCGCTGATCCTCGCCGCGGTCGCGATCGCCAACGCCTATCCGTGGCCGGCCGGCATCGTGCGCCGCTATGCCGAAGCAAACCACATCGCGCTGCCCGACGGCGGCCTGTTCATCGCCCACGGCATCGCCATACCGGTGCTGATCGCGATCGGCGTCGGCGTCGCGGTGACGTTCCTCGCGACGCGCACGCGCTTCGGCCGCTACGTCTATGCCATCGGCGGCAATCCGGAGGCGGCCGAGCTTGCCGGCGTCAACACCCGCTGGGTGATCATGAAGATCTTCATGCTGATGGGGCTTCTGGCCGCCATCGCCGGCGCGATCTCGATCGCCCGGCTCAACGCCGCCACCAACTCGGAAGGCACGCTCACCGAATTGCTGGTCATCGCCGCCGCCGTCATCGGCGGCACCTCGCTTGCGGGCGGCGTCGGCACCGTCGCCGGCGCGATGCTCGGCGCGCGTGCTGATGCAGTCGCTGCAGTCGGGCATGGTGCTGCTCGGCGTCGATACGCCGCTGCAGAGCATCGTCGTCGGCGCCGTTCTCGTGTTCGCGGTCGGGCTCGACACGATCTATCGGCGCCGCGCGGGATGACGACTGCGACCAATGCGGTCGATCCGCGTCCCGCGAAGGCAGGGACCCAGTGGATTTGCAAAGGGAGCAAGCGATCTGATTCCCGCTACGCGGGATGAGCGACGAAATCTGGAGCGATCGATGAATGGCTAGCGCACTCCGCTGGTCGACATGCGCGACATTTCGCTGTCGTTCGGCGGCATTCATGCGGTCGAGCGCGCCTCGATCGATCTCCACGACGGCGAGGTGGTGGGGCTCGTCGGCCATAACGGCGCCGGCAAGTCGACGCTGATCAAGATTCTGTCCGGCGCCTATCAGCGCGATTCCGGCGCGATCCTCATTCGCGGCGAAGACGCGGCAATCGCCAATCCGCGCGACGCCAAGAAGTACGGCATCGAGACGATCTATCAGACGCTGGCGCTGGCCGACAATGTCGACACCGCCGCCAATCTGTTTCTCGGCCGCGAGCTGCGGACCCGCTGGGGCACGCTCGACGACATCGCCATGGAGGCGCGAGGCGCGCAAGGTCATGGGCCGGCTCAATCCGCACTTCCAGCGCTTCAAGGATCCGGTGAAGGCGCTGTCCGGCGGCCAGCGCCAGTCGGTGGCGATCGCGCGCGCGATCCTGTTCAACGCGCAGATTCTGATCATGGACGAGCCGACCGCGGCGCTCGGGCCGCAGGAGACCGCGCAGGTCGGCGAGCTGATCCGAAAGCTCAAGGCCGGCGGCATCGGCATCTTTCTGATCAGCCACGATATCCACGACGTGTTCGATCTGGCCGACCGGATTTGCGTGATGAAGAACGGCCGCGTCGTCGGCACCGCCCGCGTCGCCGACGTCACCAAGGACGAAGTCCTCGGCATGATCATCCTCGGCAAGTGTCCGCCGGGCGCGATTGCGGGACCCGGTGCGATGGAACGCGCCACTGCCGCTGCGACGTGATACTGTGGTCTTAGGTTGAAACGTTCCTAGTCGATCTGTTACACCAGCGCCGGCTTGATTTGACTCGTCATGCCCGGCCTTGTGCCGGGCATCCACGTCTTAGAGGCCGACCAAGTCAAAAACGTGGATGGCCGGCATGAAGCCCGGCAATGACGGCGGTGAAAAGTTCGATGAGCACCTACAAGTCCGATTTTCTCAACGTGCTTTCCGAACGAGGCTTCATTCATCAGGTCTCCGAGCCCGAGGCGCTGGATGCGCTGGCGCGCGAAAAAACCATCACCGCTTATATCGGTTTCGACTGCACCGCCGCCTCGCTGCATGTCGGCTCGCTGCTGCCGATCATGCTGCTCTACTGGCTGCAGCAGACCGGGCACCGGCCGATCGCGTTGATGGGCGGCGGCACCACGCGCGTCGGCGATCCGTCCGGCAAGGACGAAAGCCGGCGGCTCCTGACCGACGAGGCGATCAACGACAACCTCGAAGGCATCCGCGCGATCTTCACCAAGTTCCTGAAATTCGAGAATGCCGGCGGCAACGCCATCATGGCCAACAATGCCGACTGGCTCAACACGCTCAACTACATCGATTTCCTGCGCGACGTCGGCCGCCACTTCTCGATCAACCGGATGCTGGCGTTCGATTCGGTGAAGCTTCGGCTCGAGCGCCAGCAGGAATTGTCGTTTCTCGAATTCAACTACATGATCCTGCAGGCGTACGATTTCGTCGAGCTCTACCGGCGCTACGGCTGCGTGCTGCAGATGGGCGGCTCCGATCAGTGGGGCAACATCGTCAACGGCATCGATCTCGGCCGCCGCCTGCACAACGCGCAATTCTTCGCGCTGACCTCGCCGCTGATCACCACGTCGTCGGGCGCCAAGATGGGCAAGACCGCGGCGGGCGCGGTATGGCTCAACGCCGATCTGGTGAGCCCCTATGAGTATTGGCAATATTGGCGCAACACCGAGGACGCCGACGTCGAGCGGTTCCTGAAATTGTTCACGGTGCTGCCGCTCGAGCGAGATCGCGCGGCTTGCGGCGCTGCGCGACCAGGAGATCAACGAGGCGAAGAAGGTGCTCGCCACCGAGGCGACGGCGCTGGTGCACGGCCGCGCGGCGGCCGACGAAGCGGCGGCAACCGCCCGCACCACCTTCGAGGAAGGCGGGCTTGGCGCGAGCTTGCCGACTGTGGAATTGCCGCGTGGCGAGCTTGCCGCCGGGCTCGGCGTGCTCTGCCGCCTTCGTCAAGGCCGGGCTCGCCGCCTCGAACGGCGAAGTGCGGCGCGCCATCGCCAACAACGCCATCATGGTCAACGACGTTCGCGTCACCAGCGACAAGGCGACGGTCGGCGAAGCCGATGTCACGGCGGACGGCGTGATCAAGCTGTCGCTCGGCCGCAAGCGGCACGTCCTGCTCAAGCCGGTCTAGCGATTGCTGCCCAGCGAAGCCTTGTAGCGAACTTAGCGAACCCTTGGCGAGCTTGGCGACGAGCTTCGGCGACAAATCGACGCCGCCGGTTTCGCCGTTGGCGGGGAATTCGAACACCTTGCGCAGAATGCCCGGCGCCAGCGCCGAGATCGGATTGATGCGCAGCACCGGATTGCCGGGCCGGCCGACCACTTCATAGGTGATGCCGAACAGCCCTTCCTTGTCGCCGCCCATGAACAGCCCGACCAGCGGGATCTGGCCGAGCAGGTTGTTGGGTCCGTACAGCGGCACCAGCGTGCCGCGCAGATGCACGTCATCGCGGCCGTAATCGACCACGCCATCGATGGTGCCGCCGAGCAACGGCCCGCGCACGACGCCCTCGCGCAGCGCCACTTTGCCGGGCATGCGGGTGAATTCGACCCGCATGCCGGAGAAATCGATGGCGTTGCGGCGGGCCTGCGTGCCGTTGTTCACGGCGCGCTCGAGCTGGGTTTCGTCGTGGACGGCAAAGTTGCGGACGTTGAGCATGCCTTGTTGGGCCGGATTGTCCGCCGACGGCGCTTCCATGGTCATCGCCAGCTGCCCGCCGGTCATGCGCGAATAGACGTCGGTGAAGCGGAAGAACGCGCCGGCGTCGCTGCTCTCCAGATAGATCACCTGGCGGCCGTTGGAACGGCCGCGCAGATCGCCGGTCAGCGTCGCGTCGCGGCCGATCTTGGCGTTGAGCCCGAAGCTGCGAATCTCGCCGGCGCGCCGCGACATTTTCAGTTCGACGCCGCGCAGCGCCTCGCCGTTGAAGCCGACAACGGCGGCAAGCTTCATGTCGAGGTCGGCGTCGATGGCGCGGCGCTTGGCGCTGGCATTGGGATTGGTCGACGCACCGCCGGCCGTGCTCTTGACGAAGCCGCGCCCGTCATAGACTTCGCCGCGCATGATCACCCGCAGCGCGCCTTCGGCGCCGCGCTCGATCTTGAGGCTGGCGCGGTCGCCGTCGGAAAAGCCGTAGGTCGGGAAGTTCGCCGATTGCACCTCGCCGGAGCCGTCGAAATCGATCGTGCCCTTGACGCCGGCGCCGGCGCCTTCGATCAAGAGATCCTCGATGCGGATCGATTGCGGTTTGGTGGCGAGCACAAAGGTGGCGCGCGCCGGCTTGCCGGATGGCTTTGCCCAGCCGGGCAACAGCCCCTCGATCTGCGCCGACGTCAGATCGGCCTCGACATTGAAACGGCCCTCGCGATCGGACGACGTGGCGACGCGGCCGGCGAGCCGGATCGGAATTGCGCCGGAGATGGCCTCGCCCATCTCGAAGCCGAGATTGCTGCGCGCGGTCTCGTCGAGCATGCCCTGCAGGCGGACTTCGGCGTCGGGCTCGCCGCGGACCTTGCGGTATTCGAGGCTCACCGGCGCGCCGGCGATCTTGACGTCGCCCTTGAGCTGGAAGCCCTGCGGGGTTGCGTTGGCGCGCAGCATCGCGGCGTCGACCTTTTGCCCCATGATCATGCGATCGGCGGAAAAATTCGTGGCTTCGACGGCGATCGCGTAGTTGGTCGATCCGGGCGGCAAATCGGCTTCGCAGCGGCATGCCGAGCGACACCTGCGCGCTCAAATTGCCGCGCATTGCCGAGGGCTCGAACGGCAGTTCCGACACGTCGCGCAGGCGATCCATCCGCAACAGCTCGGCCGCCGCCTGCACCGGCCCTTCCATCTTGAAATGAACCCGCGCCGGCGGCGCATGCGGCGACGTGTCGGGCACCTCGAACACGCCGGACGAGAAAGCAAGCTTGCGTCCCGAAGGCAGGTCGCCGGTCGCCTTGCCGATGGAAACGACGGCGTCGCGCCCGACGATATGCACATTCATATCGGCGTCACGCAGCACCGGAAGGCCGTCGACCGGCCGGAGCACGCAGCCGGTCACCAGCGCTTCGATCGACAGACCGTCATCGGGAAGCGGCGGACCGCCGTCGCGCAGGGTTTCGAGCGGCGCATTCACGGCGATGACGATGCGCTCAAGCGTACCGCTGAGCAGGTGCTCATTGAACCAGTCACGCACCTTGGGCTGGATGAAGACCGGCCATATCCGCTTGAAGGCATCGACCGGCATGCGCGTGCCGGCGAGACCGGCGGCCACGCGGACGTTGCCGCCGGAAAAATCCGCATTGCCGGACATGGCGACGCCGACGCTGGTATTGCCGACATCGCCCTCGTCGATCGCGAAGTGCTGCTTGGCTGCATCGTAATGGCCGCTGACGGCGATGCGGTTGAAAACCAGCGGCTCGCTCGATGCGCCGAACGGGCTGAGCACGACCGTGCCGCCGCCGATCTTGAACTGCCACGTGCCGCTCGCTTCCTGCGGCGCTTCGATTTGGCCGAGCAGCGTGATGCGGTTGCCGCCGGACAGGATTTGGAACGGCACCGACAGGATGCGGTTCTCGGCATCCCAATTCAGCTTGAACTCGGCGCGCTCGATCGAAATGCGGCCGTCGTCGGTATCCGGCTCGGCAATCGAGCCGGCATCGACGATGATGCGGCCGGTGAAATTCTGCGGCAGTCCGTCCGGCCCGATCTCGCCGCTGATGCTGGCCGAAAGCGGCATGTCGATGCGGAAATTGCCGTCGTTGAGACGCGAGGCCAAAATGAGATCGGTCGCCGAAACGCGCCGCGCTTCGAGTTGAATTCTGCGGTAGCCCTGACGGGTCGGCGTCACGGCGGCGGTGAGCGTCCATGGCCGCGCCGGATTGGCCGAGCCGATCGAGACCTCGACGCCGCCGCCATGGACCCGTTCGGCGCTCAGGCTGATGTCCTTGAACGTCCAATGCTTGCCGGTGCGCTCGTCGTCGACCGTAAGGTTGCCGTTCTTGAGGCCGAGCTCTTTGAGATCATGGCCGTCGAGGCCGGTTTCGCCGATGCCGTCGATCCAGGACAGCAGCGCGGCAAAGACGTCGCGGGCGCGATGCGAAGCCGCCGGCTGGGCGTTGGGCGCGGCCACGGCGGCAGCGGTGTTGCCGGCGCGCGGCGCGGCGACCGCGAGCCGCCTGGCCGCCCGAGTCGCGCTTTTCCTGCGCCGAACGCAACAGCGCGGCGGCAGCGCGTGACCGGCACCGCCGCGGTCGCGATCGGATGTTTGTCGGCGCCGGCGAAGATGGTGACGCCGCCATCCTGCTCGATCCGCACCGCCATTTCCGCGCCGACCAGATTGAGGCTTTCGGCGCGCATGTGGCCGCTCAAGAGGCTCATCCCCGAGACGCGCACCTCGGCTTTCGGCGCACTCGCCACGACTGTGCCGTCGGCGTCGCGGACGACGATGTCGCGAATGCGCACCGCGGTGCCGCCATTCTCGGTGCGCTCGATCTGCGTGCCGCCGACTTCGACGCGACGGCCGTTGCCGAAATTTTCTTCGATGGCGGACACCAGCCACGGCGTCACGACGTCGAGCTGAATCGGTCCGCTGGAGAGCCGCCACAACAGCGCCAGGCAGCCGAGGATCACGCAGGCGCCGAGGATGCCGGCGCCGATGGCGATGCGGCGGAGCAGGCGTCCGTAGCTGGCTAAAAACAGTCGAGGACGGGACAACCGCTCGCCGATATGGGCATGGCGGGCGGTGTCAATGGCGGGAAGACGCACCGGGCGGCGCAACGGGACGACCGATCTCCATCGCGGAAGCGTCGCGCGCTGCCTGTCCTGGTTCGTCATGCCCCTCGGGCGTCCCCTCGTCCGTGGTGCCTGCAGAACGACCCGCGGATAAGGGCCGCCGGTGTTCCGAACGAAGCTTTTAAAGCGCCAGCACTCTGAAGCGGCAACTCAAGCAAGGCCAGCAAGTCGTTCGTTCCAGGACGGATTTTTCGATGGCCCGCCGGAGCCCGACGCTCCAACTACGGGCTTTTCACCAACCGGTCCAGAAGAGCCAGACCGACCCCGTTGTGATCGACCCCATCCACGCACACGCGTATTGTGAGTCAGAATGCCGCTGTGAAAGCGTCGAAAGGAAGGCAAATGACCCGCGAGCTTGCGTCCCGGCGCCAAGGCGCCGGCTTTTCACCCTGCCCCGCGATGGCGGCGGGACGATCTCGCTCGCCGACTTCGCCGGGCGCAAGCTTGTGCTCTATTTCTATCCGCGCGCCGACACGCCCGGCTGCACCAAAGAGGCGATCGATTTCTCCCGCCTCAAGCCCGCCTTCGGCAAAGCCGGAACCGAGGTTCTCGGCGTTTCCGCCGACCCGGTGCCGGCGCAGGACAAGTTCAAGAGCAAGCACAAGCTCGCCATCGCGCTCGCCTCGGACGAAACGCACCGCATGCTCGAGGCCTATGGCGTATGGCAGGAGAAGTCGATGTACGGGCGGAAATTCATGGGCGTCGTCCGCGCCACCTTTCTGATCGGCCCGGACCAGCGCATCGCCCAGGTCTGGCCGAAGGTCTCGGTGGCCGGCCATGCCGAAGAGGTGCTGGCCGCCGCCCAAGCGTTGTGAAAGTTCGGTCGTAAAGCGCCCGTTACGCAACTTCGGCTGCGGATTTCCGCCGGCGCGCCGAGTTACCAGAACATTTACCGAAGGCCGCAAAATGTCCGCGGCGATTTCCTGAAAATTAACCATACCCCGCTCAAATCCGCTCCTTGTGTGGCCGAGCTAGGCCCGTGAGTGGGAGCGTCAATGTCGGGCTCGAGAGCGGCTCAACCGCGGCAAATCGCGCACCAGGCCGGACCAAGCGATCCGCGCGCAACGGAGCGGAAGCCAAGCGGTAGCGCTGGCGCGGGCTACACCATCGCCCATGCGGGACGGCAGATCAGGCTCGGACCGGTCGCGTTTTGGATCTTTGTCGGCACCGTCGTCATCATGGCCGGCTGGTCGATCGCGACCGCGACCTATTTCGCTTTCCGCGACGATCTCCTCAGAGGCCTGATCGCGCGGCAGGCCGAGCAACAAAACGCCTACGAGGACCGCATCGCCGAATTGCGCGCCCGCATCGACCGCACCACCAGCCGCCAATTGCTCGACCAGGAGCAGTTCGAGCAAAAGCTTGACGACTTGATGCGCCGCCAGTCGACGCTGGAATCGCACGCGGCGGCGCTGGTCGGCATCGGCGATCCTTTGGCGACAGGCTCGATCCGATCCACGGCTGGTCCGGCGTCTTCCAGCCCGATGGCAGCGCCGCAGGCGCGCGACCGCCGCTCGTCGCTCGAGCCCGATCACACACCGGCCAGTCGCAAGAGCGGCAAGGACGGCGATATCGGCACCAAGCTTGCGCGCATCGAAGCATCGCTGGATCGCCTCGATCACCGCCAGGCAATCGCGCTGGCGCAGCTGCAGGAGCGCTACGAAGGCAAAGCGCGAAAGCTGCGCGGCGTGCTGACCGATCTCGGGCTCAGGCTCGACGGTCCGGCGCTGAGCGGGACCGGCGGCCCGTTCGTCCCGATCAAACTGCCGGGCGAGGGCAACGGCTTCGAGCGCGCCGTCGCGCGCGTCAACATCGCGCGCAAGCAGGCCGAACATCTGAGCCGCACGTTCGTGCGGGTGCCGGTGCGAAGGCCGGTGACGGCGAAATCGATCTCAGCTCCACGTTCGGCGTGCGCGTCGATCCATTCCTCCATGTCGCCGCGATGCATACCGGTCTCGATTTCCGCGGCGACCCGGGCGACCCGATCCACGCGACCGCGGCCGGCACGGTCATCAATGCCGGCTGGAGCGGCGGCTACGGCAAGATGGTCGAGATCGATCACGGCAACGGCCTCTCGACCCGCTACGGCCACCTGTCGCAGATCGACGTGAAGGTCGGCGACGAAATCCGCATCGGCCAGGTCGTCGGCCGCATGGGCTCGACCGGCCGCTCGACCGGTCCGCATCTGCACTATGAGACCCGCATCGACGGCGAAGCGGTCGATCCGCAGAAATTCCTCAATGCCGGCGCCAGGCTCGCGGGAGCGAGTAGCGAATAGGCGAATACGAATAGCGAGAAGAGCGAATAGCGAAACGGCGAATAGGGGATAGCCAACAGTTGTTGCGCTATTCATTCTGCCGCCCGCCGCTTATTATTCGCCATTCGCCACTCGCTATTCGCCGACAATGATCCGCGTCCACCATCTGAACAATTCGCGCAGTCAGCGCGTGCTGTGGCTGCTGGAAGAGACCGGCACGCCCTACGAAGTCGTGCGCTATGAGCGCGACAAAAAGACCATGCTGGCGCCGAAGGAGTTGCGCCGCGTGCATCCGCTCGGAAAATCTCCGGTCGTCGAAGACGACGGCAAGACATTCGCGGAAACCGGATTGATCATCGACTATCTGGTCGAACGCTTCGGCGCCGATTTGGCGCCGGCGCGCGATTCCGAGCTTTATTGGCGTTACAAATATTGGCTGCACTATGCGGAAGGCTCGCTGATGCCGCCGCTCCTGCTCAAGCTCGTGGTCGACCGGCTCGGATTGTTGGCCTATCCGGCCCGGCCGTTCGTGAAATCGCAGCTCAAACTTCACCTCGACTTTTTGGAACGCGAGTTGAGCAACGCGCCGTGGTTTCTCGGCGAGCGTTTCTCCGCCGCCGACATCATGCTGAGCTTTCCGCTGGAAGTTTCGAGCGATCGCGCCGGTCTCGACGAGACACGCCCGAAGCTGATGGATTTCCTGCACCGCATCCACGCGCGGCCGGCTTACAAGCGGGCGCTGGAAAAAGGCGGCGCGTACCGCTACGCGGTGTGAGCTACCACGTATAGCGCAGCGTGCCGGAGCCGGCGTAGGTCTGCGAGCCGTTGGCGAACTCGCCGTCGAACTTGGCAAGGAGCGTCCATCGCGGCGTCAGGAACAGCTCGGCGCCCGCCGAGGTCAGCGCTGAATTCTGCGGGATCGCCGCGCCGTTGACGATGAAGCTGCCGCCCGGCAGCGCCTGGAACGCGGCACTCAGCGCCGGGTTGCTGACAAAATCGTGCGCCCAGGCCAGGCGGCCGCGCAGAATGAGCGGCATGCCGGCGACCAGCGTCGGCGCGTCAAGCCGCGCGCCGAGCTCGGTGCGCGACGTCGGTCGCGTTCATCGACGCGAAGGTCAGCCCAAAACCGCCGCCGGTCTGATCGGTCTCGCTGTAGGTCGGCGTGTGAAAGTCTTGCGCTTGCAGCGCGGCGTAAGGCGCGACGCCGAGACGTCGGCAGCACGGCATAGCGATAGCCGCCTTCCAGCCGCGCGCCGTAGCTCTGCCCGGCGAAGTTCGCGGTCAAGCGCATCGCCCAGCGCGGAGCGATTGGTCGTGAACCAATGATTGGCGAACGCGAGCGCGCCGGCCAGATAAGCCGGACCGCAGTGGGTAAGCCGTAGACGCCGGCCTGGAACGCGTCGCTCCGTCCGGTGCCGAGCGCATTGGCGAGGCCCCAATTGGTGCCGCCGCCGGCGAGCGCAAAGCCGACGATCGTGTCGGGCGAGAGGTGATAGTCCATGCCGCCGGCAAAGCCGAAGGTCTGCGCGGTGACATTGTTTGTGCCGGCCGCGGCATTGCCGTTGGTCGTGCTGGTGCCGCCATAAGCTGCGCCCCAGGCGGTCCAGCGCTGATCGAACGTCGGCTTCGGCGGCGCCTTGAGCATCGCGGCGTAGGCGAGCGCGATATCGGGCGGTAACGCGGCCTGCTGGTCCGGCGCAAAGCCGAGCGCCGGCCCGCCGACTCTGACGCCGCCGAGTCGGCCGTCAACGAACGGATCGAGCATCAGAGCCAGGAACTCGTCCATCAGCTGAAACACGCCGAATTCGGCGTCGGTCGCAGCTTCGCCGGAGACCTGCGACAGCGCATTCGACAGGTTAGTTCCGCTCAGGCTGAAAATGTTGGCGAGACCGGATGGCAGCGTCCGCCGATGTTGAACGCGTTATTGATCGTATTGGCGATTGTTTGCTGGGTGGGAGTAAGCCCGCCGCCTCCGCCAAGCTGCGCATTGACATTCAGCAGCACGTCGGTCGACATGTAGCTCAGGCTTACCTTGTAGTTTGGATTTTAGTGCTGGCGCCACTAAACGTGGTGCCGCCAAGGCCTGTGGAATGAAGAATGTCGTAGGTTTTCGCCGTAGCTCCTGACGCGAACGAGGCCTGCACTGTTCCACCAAGCGTCGCCGTCCCGCCAACCTGCGTGTTGCTCGCATTCGCGCCGCTAACGGTGACTAGAACCTATCTCAAAATTCCCGGCTGCTGTCGATCCGCTATAAATGAGGAATGATTCGGCTGACCGACGAACAGTGGGAGCGCATTCGGAAGCATTTTCCGGAGGAGCATATTCCCGATGGGCGTCCTGGACGCAGGCCGATCCCGACCCGTCATGTGCTGGAAGCGGTACTGTGGATTCTCAACACAGGTGCGCAATGGCACATGCTGCCGCAAAGCTATCCGAACTACAAAACTGCGCATCGACGCTTTCAAACTTGGTGCTGCAACGAGATTTTGCGTCGGGTTTTGACGGACGTTGCCAACGAGCTTCGCGACAAAGGCGCGCTGGATGAAGAAGAATGCTTCATCGATGCGACGTTCGTTATGGCCAAAGGTGGCGGCCCGGAAATCGGACCAACGAAGCGCGGAAAAGGCATGAAAATCATGGCGATTGTGGATCGCCATGGGTTGCCGCTCTCGGTCAGCACGCACGCGGCGAACCATCACGAAGTCCGCTTGGTGCAGCTCTGCTTCGACTTCTACATGATCGAAGCCAAGCCGGAGAATTTGATCGGCGATCGCGCCTACGACAGCGATCCGCTGGATGAGGAGCTGCGAAACGACGGCATTGAGATGATCGCGCCGCATCGTTCCAATCGCACCAAGCCGCCCACGCAAGATCGGCGGCGGCTAAACCGTTACATGCGACGCTGGCTCGTCGAGCGCTTCTTCGCCTGGATACAATGGCAACGTCGCATCCTCGTCCGCTGGGAGTACCACGCTCAGAACTTCCTCGGCTTTGTCCAGCTCGCCTGCCTCGTTGTCCTCTTCAGACGATTTTGAGATAGGTTCTAGTTACATGGCTGCGCTCTGAAACACCAGATTGCCGGCAATGGTCAGCTTGCCGGTCGGGTTCGAGGCGTTGCCCGGCGACAGCGTGCCGCCGCTATTGATTGTCGTCGTTGGCGGATCGACCAGGCCGGTGCCCGATAGCGTGCCGCCTGCATTCACTGTCATGGCGCTCGACCCGGTGATCGAGCCGTCCAATTCCAGCGTCGCGCCGGTGATGACGGTCGAGCCGGAATAGGTATTGGCCCCGGTTAGGATTTCCTTGCCGCCGGTGATCGCGAGGCCGCCACCGGCGCCGCTGTCCTGGATAATGCCGGCGAACGTTCCATTCGCATTCGTGATGATCAGAGTGTTGCTGCCAAGATTGACGATGCCGGTGCTGGCCCCCGACAGACTCGCTATCGAAGTCGCGGGACCGCTCAGGCCGGAAATATCGAAGATGCCATTGTTGATGACCGCCTTTGAGGTGGCGATGCTGCCGCAGCAGATCAGGTCGAGCTCGCCGCCGGCATTGATCGTGGTCAGGCCGGTGTAGGTATTGACGCCACTAAAGCTCGCAAGACCGCCGTTGGCGATCGTCACACTGCCGCCGGTGCCGCCGGCGATCCCGCCATCCTGAATGACGCCGTCGAAAGGTCCGACATTGTTGGTGATGGTCAGCGTCTTGGAGCCGAGGGAGACAACGCCAACGCCGGTGATATCAAACAGACCAGCAACAGCTCGCTCCCGTTTTGGTCTGCGAAATATCGAACGTCGCAACTCCCGCCGCCAATCGGGGCGAAACTGATAAACGACGAGTTTGCAATCGAGCCATTGCCTTTGAGCGCCAGCGTCGCGCCGGAATTGATCTGGGTCACGTCGCTGTAGGTGTTGACGCCGGACAGGGTCTGTGTGCCACCGAAAATTTCGATGACCGCCGTTGCCGGCAATCGTGCCGGAAAATTCGGTCGAGCCGGCGGTAATCACCAAGCTTGTTGGTGCCGAGCTGAACCGTTCCGGTGCCGGCGAGCGTGGTGATCGGATTGAAGGAGATGCCGGAAGCGGAAATGTCGAACGTGCCGTTTACGGTCACGACACTGGAGTTCGAAATGCTGCCGCCGCTGCCGATAGCGCGAGCGTTGTGCCGAGAACCGTCGACCGTCGCGCCCGTATAGAGATTGAAGTGTCGAACAATGTCAGCGTGCTGTTACCGTTCAGCACAAGCTGCGCGCCGGTTCCGTTGAGCGAATTGGCGATGCTGATCGATTGGCCGGCATTGGCATTGTCAACGAGACCCACGCCGGTGTTGAACGTCACGGCTGATCCCGTGATGGCGTAGGACTGGGCGTTAGTCGCAAAGGTCCAACTGTCCGGGTTCACCGCAGCGCTGACGTTGACCGTGCTTTGCCCGGTATTGGCGAAAGCCGCCGACGTTCCAGGAGCAGTCGGCGCGACGCCCGGCGGGTTCGACCAGTTCGTGGCAGTGCCGTAGGCGCTCGTCGTCGTCGTGCTGCCGCTGCCGCCCCAGATTGACTGGGCGGCCGCCGGAATCGGCAAACCCCAGAGCTGCAGCGGCCACAAGCGCAGCCGCAGCCTCAATCGCCGTCAAGGTGACGCGTGATTTCAACGCCGACCCCAGCCCCGCCCGCGCATTTCCCAACCGAAACACGCGGGATTCCCAACCTTTCGGCCCAAACCTTCAGCCCCAACGTCAAATTACGAAAGTTCCGCCCGTATCGGCAATGACCTCCCAAGCCGCGATTGTGGCTTCGATGGTCGCTTGCAAGAGATTCCCGACAAGTGATGCCGTATTACCACGCCCCTTTGGCCTGGAATCGCGACGATCCCGCGCGCGGTACCGGCCGCGTGGCAAAAATCCCATTTTCCACTGGTCCGGTGCACGAGCGGCTAGGGGTTGTTGTGGCCTGTGAGCAGCCCGCTGATGGAGGCTAAGGCGACCCCTACTCCACGTCCTCGACTTCCGCCGGCGCGCCGCCGAAAGCCTTCTGCGCCAGCGCCGCTTCCATGAACTGATCGAGATCGCCGTCGAGCACGCCGCCGGTATTCGAGGTCGACACGCCGGTGCGCAGGTCCTTCACCATCTGATAGGGCTGCAGCACGTAGGAGCGGATCTGGTGGCCCCAGCCGATGTCGGTCTTGGCGGCCTGGTCGGCGGCGGCTTTCTCCTCGCGCTTCTTCAGTTCCGCCTCGATAGAGCTTGGCGCGCAGCATCTGCCAGGCCTGCGCGCGATTGCGGTGCTGCGAGCGGTCGTTCTGGCAGACGACGACGATGTTGGTCGGAATATGGGTGAGCGCGGATCGCCGATTCGGTCTTGTTGACGTGCTGGCCGCCGGCGCCGCCGGCGCGCATGGTGTCGACGCGCACGTCGGCCTCCTTGATGTCGATATCGATGCGGTCGTCGACCACCGGATAGACGGTGACGCTGGCAAACGAGGTGTGCCGCCGCGCATTGGAATCGAATGGCGAGATGCGCACCAGGCGGTGCACGCCGTTCTCGGTCTTCAGCCAGCCATAGGCGTTGTGGCCCTTGACCTGGATGGTGGCCGATTTGATGCCGGCCTCTTCGCCGTCGGTCTCTTCGAGATACTCGACCTTGTAGCCGTGCTGCTCGGCCCAGCGCGTGTACATGCGCAGCAGCATGTTGGCCCAGTCCTGGCTTTCGGTGCCGCCGGCGCCGGCATGGACTTCGAGATAGCAGTCGTTGGCGTCGGCTTCGCCGGACAGCAGCGCCTCGAGCTCGCGGCGCGCGACCTCGGTCTTGAGCTTGCGAACGCCGCTTCGGCTTCGGCAACGACCTTCTGATCGCCTCTCGGCGTCGCCGAGCTCGATCAGCGTGACCTGATCGTCGAGCTCCTGCTCGATGCGGGCAATGGCGGTGAGCTGATCCTCGAGCGCGGTGCGCTCCTGCATCACGCGGCTGGCGCGCTGCGGATCGTTCCAGAGATTGGGATCCTCGGCCTGCCGGTTGAGCTCGGCAAGCCGGGCCCGCGCCTTGTCGACGTCAAAGATGCCTCCTCAGCAGCCCGACCGACTGCTTGATCTCGGCGACAATGGTCTCGATTTCGGCGCGCATTTCAGGTGTCAGGTAACAGGTTTCAAGGATCAGATATCAGGTGCCAACCGCCGGCTGTCAACGATTGCCAGTCCTTGTCCTGATCCCGATGCCGGTTTCCTGATCCCTGACGTCAGTATAGCCCCCCGGTGCCGGGGCGCACG
>CAWDQG010000038.1:0-103470 GCA_963804405.1 uncultured Alphaproteobacteria bacterium
ATAGGGCTACCTAATCTCCGGCACGCGGTGACGCTTCGGCTGCAACCGACGCCGGGCCCTGTGGCACGGTCGGAACCGGGATGACCGTGGGTACGGGTCCAAGCGCTTTGGTTTGCAGGGTCACCGTTCGATAGGTAATCGTCTTCACCAGGAGCGGCTGGATCGGATCGTTGGAACCGACTGTCGCGTTGCCGTTCGCTTCAATATCTACGCCTGCCGCAGGGGTCGCGTCCGTATGCGGCGCGTTGGCAAGTGCGGCGGCCTTCACGCCATGCTGTTTCTCGGCCCTCTCGACGATGACCGGCGCGCTGTGCCTCAGCGAGGCTTCCTTGATGTGCGCATTGATCAGTTCGCGCATTTGGGTATCGCGCTCGGAAGCCGAATGGCCGCCGAGGACGACGGCAACGATGTAACGCCCATCGCGGTGAACGGAGGTGACGAGATTGAAGCCGGAAGCACGCGTGTACCCGGTTTTGATGCCGTCGACCCCGCCGACAACGCCAAGCAAGTGGTTGTGGTTGCGCATCGCCATACCACGATAGACAAACTCCTTCGTCGAGAAATATTTGTAGTAGTGCGGAAACCGCTCCTGGATCGCGCGCCCAAGCAGCGCCTGGTCTCGCGCGGTGCTGTTTTGGTCGTCGTCCGGAAGGCCCGAGGCGTTCACATAGTTGGTGTGGCTCATGCCCAGAGCACGAGCCTTTTCGGTCATGAGCTTGGCGAACTTAATCTCATCGCCGCCTAGATTTTCCGCAATTGTTACAGCGACGTCGTTCGCCGACTTCGTGATCACAGCCTTGATCGCATCTTCGACCGCGATGGTCTGCCCGGGGCTTAGCCCAAGTTTCGATGGCGCCTGTTTGGCGGCGTGCTCGGAAACCCTGAGTAGCGTGTCGAGCTTGATTGTTCGCTCTTGTAGGCGTTCGAATAGCAAGTAGAGCGTCATGATTTTGGTCAGGGACGCTGGGTGGCGCGACGCGTCGGGGTTCGACGTGTGCAGCACCGCTCCGGTGTTGCCATCGACCACGATCCAGGAAGTCGGCGGCGAATGGGTGTCGACATGGGCGGAATGTGCGATGCCGCCCGAATGATGTCGTGCGTTGGCAGGATTGCTGCTGACGGTCATAGCCGCCATGGCGGCCAGCCCGAATAGGTCATATCGAAGGCTGTACAGGACCCCCGAATGCGCCCGCGCCATCTCGCTCACCCCCATCCCTCAATCCAGCGAGCTGTCTACGCAATTTCAGTCGCCTGAAATGGCTTTTTTCAAGGCAATGGCGGGGCCTCGCATCAAAACAAGCGATATCCATCGCTCATATTGGAGATCGTAATCGGCGTCCGGCTGCGTCGCGTTTAGAGACGTGGCAAACCAAGACGGCTTCTTGCCGCCGCGGCCGAGCACGAGTGCGAGGCAATCAGCGCGCGCACCAAGGCGGTGTTTGGGGTGGCGCACGCAAGAATAGTCAGTCGGAATTTGGAGAGTAAGCGGGTACTCGCGGGTATTCCGACGTAAATATTTCTGATACCTAGCATTTCGAGAGATAATCATGTCGACCGAGCAGGCCCATGCCCTCGTTGATCAACTCGCCAGGACGCTGGAACTTACGGCGTCGCAATCATCTTTGGAGGCATTGCCCTTGCAACGTTGACATTTATCCGTGACGGTAAACGCACGGGCGACTGGCAATCTGCTTATCCTCATTACCGCTCCAATATAGGCCGGGGCATCTTACTTGGGCTTGAGTCGCTCGTTGGTGCGGATATTATCTCGACTATCACTGCTCCGCTTACGTTCGAGAGTGTTGGTCTGCTAGATGCAATCGTGCTGATCCGAACATTCCTCAGTTTCTCGCTCGAAACCGAGATTGAGGGTTGCTAGCCATGGCAACGGGCCGCCAAAGACATTGGTCGGAGTGAATTATCAGATCAACGTTAGCGATCGGATGGCCTGCGCACAGCCCATCGGTGAAAGCAGCGGGTGGAAGCCCCCTGTTGGTGACTTTGCCGCTCCATACCGAGAGCCCGATGGCACACCCATGACCGCCGAAAAAACGGCAGCAACTTCGTCATAATCGAACAATGACAGCCGCTTGCGACTTTAGCTGAAGAACAAGATCGTCCTGCACGGAGACGCGCAATTGTTGGGTGAACGTTACCTAGGCATTCAGTCCGTATCTCGGAGCGCTTTGACAGCTGTCGGCGTCGGTGCGTTGTTCACGGGCCCCGGTCTTCCCCGTCGACCCAATGCACGTTGTGACTCTTGAGATAGCTACTCACGGCTGCACCAATGGTCGGAAAGAACCTGCTTTCGCCGATCCGCGCGACAAGTCCGAATCGCTTGAGCTTGTCTTTTACGGGATCTTTGAGCTCGGCGAAGCACAACTCGATACCGGTCCCGTGCAAAGCTTTATCCAAATCCGCAAGCGTATCGGCGGCAGTGACGTCCACGCTGGTGACCGGCTCCGCCGTAACGACCAGCCAGCGTGCCGGCACCGGCGCCTTCGCCACCGCGTCCAAAACACGCTCCCTGAAGAACTCGGCATTGGCGAAAAATAACGGCGCGTCCCATCGAAAGAGAACCAAGCCAGGTATCTGCCGTGCATCGGGATAGCGGGTGATGTCATGGTAGCCCCTGACGCCTTCAGCGCGCCCAAGCACCGCAGAATGCGGACGCCAACCATCCCACAAGAACTCAATAACCGCGATCACGATCGCTAATCCAATGCCGGGGATGGCCCCAAAGACAGCCACGCCGATGAAACAGACGATCGACAGCCAAAACTCCCAACGCTGGATGCGAAAAATTCGAACCAGGTCGGAGATCTCGATCAAGCCGATTGCCGAGGCGATGACGACCGCCGCCAACGCTGCAGAAGGCAAATGCTGGAGCAGATTCGGTGCAACTAAGAGCATGAGCGCGACAGCCACTGCACCGACAACACCGGTCAACTGCGTTCGAGCGCCTGCAGCCTCCGCCACGGGCGTGCGTGAGGAGCTGCTGCTGATCGGAAAGCCGTGAAAGAACCCGGCCGCCAGATTAGCCACTCCAAGTCCCACCATCTCCTGATTGGGATCGACTTTGGTGCCCAAACGCACCGCGTAGGTGCGCGAGAGGACGCTCGTGTCGGCAAACGACATCAAGGCGACGGCACAGCCTCCGATCAGGACCGGGACGATATCGGTATAGGCGATGCGAGGAATCGCGAACGCAGGTAGACCTTGCGGAAGGGGACCCAACACAGACACATTCGCACGTGCGGCCAAGTCCAGCAAATCCACGATCGCCGTCGCGCCAACTACCGCAACGAGTATGCCAGGAAAACGTGTGCTGTTCTTGAGCAGCAGGATCACCGCCAACGTAGCTGCGCCTATCGCGAACGCCGTCCAGTTCGCTTTGCCGCCGAGAAGCAGTTTGGCGATGGCCCACAGTTCTCGCAAAGGGCCGTCACCCTCAATCGAGAAGCCGAAAAATTTGGGCAGTTGGCTGATCAGTACCGTCAGCGCGATTCCATTCATGTAACCGTAGCGGATCGGCTTGGAAAGAAGCTCGGTTACAAAGCCAAGCCGCGCGACGCCGGCAAGAATGCAGACGATCCCCGACACCAATGCCATCATTCCGGCCAGCGCCACGGCGCGAATGGGTTCTCCGCCAGACAAAGGAAAGACTACGCCCAGAATGACAGCAGCCAGCGATGAGTTGGGTCCCAGCACTAAAATCCGGCTCGGGCCCAACAGCGCATACGCTAGAAGTGGCGCGATCGTAGCGTAAAGCCCGCATATGCCCGGCACGCCCGATGCCACTGCGTAGGCGATGCCGACGGGCACTAACATGGTCGCCAGAACAAATCCGGCAACGATGTCGTGGGGCAGCCAGGTTATCTGATACTGACGTAGGGTGAGTAACCCTGGCAACCACCGTATCCATCCGACTTGATCTGCCATCTTTCAGATCGATGAAGATACCCAAGTCAACGACCTGAAAAAGTCCCATGTTGCATCCCGACGGTCAACATTGAATCACGCGCGCGACGGCGAAATTCGAATGCGCGCGGGCCTCAGTCCATTTGGTCGTGGGGAACGCGGCCCAAAGCTTGATAAGCTTGACAAGCTAATGTCCGATCGGTTGCATCGGGACAAAGCGTTTGCCAGATCGCTTCTTGAAATTCAGCTTTCAGCCGTCCTGTAAAACGCCTACCCTCCTAGCTGAGGTGGGTTCGTCACGCGTATCCCCGTGTCGGCTTCGATGATCGTGTTCAGGTGGAACGAGACTCTGAAAGAGTTTTTGAAAACGACGATCATTGGCGGAGCGTCGTTCCTTTTGCCCATGGCCCTTGTCTTGTTCATTCTGTCGTACGCATTGCGACTAGTAAAACGAATTGCTGAGCCCATTTCACACAGCCTTCGCCTCGATCAATTGGGCGCCGCAGCCGGCGTTGGTGCCGCAACTGTCCTGTCGGCCGTGGTGCTGGTCCTCATCGCTTTCGCCGCCGGCATTGTCGCGCGCACCGCCGTCGGCAGGCGCATTACCGATGGTCGGAAAGCTCTTTTCTCGGCCGTCTGCGCGCTGGCATCATTCTCATCAAATTCTGGCTGCAGGTCGGCAAGCAGGAGCAGGAGAAGCGCTTTCTCGCGCGCATCAACGACCCGCTGCGGCAATGGAAGCTCGGCCCGATGGATCTGGAATCGTACCGGCGCCGGTACGATTATTCGCGGGCTCGCGATATGATGCTCAAAGCCACCGACGTCGGCTATGCGCCGTGGCGTATCGTGCGGTCGGACGACAAGAAGCGCGCCCGACTGAATTGCATCTCGACGCTGCTCGCCGCCATTTCCTACAAGAAGATATCGCGGCCGAAGGTCAAGCTGCCGAAACGCTCGAATAAGGGCGCATACGACGATCAGGCCTCATTGCGCGGCCGGAAGTTTGTTGCGGAAAAACGTCGGTGATGTATTTCTCGATTTCCGGACAGACTTGAGAAAGCGCTCGACGTCCTTGGGGCTGATAAATCCCATGACGTTTTCGACGCCGGCGCGGTTGTACCAGCTACGGTCGAAAATGACGATTTCTCCGGCGGCGGGAAAACGCCCGATGTAGCGTTGAACGTACATCTGGGTCTTTTCACGGCTTTCCCCCGCGGCTTTTTTCGCGGCTGCTTCTAGTGCGCCGAGGTTTTTTTGGGCCGACGACGGGGTTCGCAGGACTTCATCCCGCTCACCCTCGCGCCTCCGACCATGAGCGACATAGGCCGGCCCCTGAAGATCATCACTGGTCTGGAACTTACGACCGACCACTTCCAGTATGCTAGATTGACCTATGTCATACGCGCACATGATACGGCCCGCCTCTACGGGCCGCCTCTTGCGACAAATGTCCGAAACCCTAGAGCCTTGGTGCAGTATCTAAAAGGATGAGGAAAATCGCCAGCGCCCGCGCAGTTCAAAACTGCGCGCCTACTGCTGTTGCGCGATGGCTATAGAAGTCAGGAAGGCTTCCTCGGGCGGTGCAGGATGCGCTCGATCGCGCTTCAGCAGAATGCCGTCCAGGCGCGCGCAGCAATCCTTCACGTGGTCGCTCTGACCCAATACCGCAGCAACCGTCACATGATGCGCGTGCGAGTCACAGCAACAGCGAGCAGCCCCGGCGAGGTCGCGATCGTAGGGCCTAAGTCTAGGGAGTGATCAATGTCTCACTGGAATAAAATACGGGAGAATCCAAGCGAACGAGCCTACGAATCGGAGCCTCTGACGATGTGACATTTCCTTGAATAAACCTTTGTATAGGGGCGTTTTCCCAACGTCTAATTGAAGCTTCCCAACCAGAAACTGCTAATTTTCAGGCTGGCGTAAAAGCGCTGCAACATGGAGCGGTGCGATGGTGAGGGATGTTGTCAAAATTCAAATTCGTTTGTGAACGGAACATTGAACGGTACGAGAAGCTGTTAAAGAGCCACCTAACGGATATGGAACGGGATTTTATCGAAAGACGTCTGAGCGAGGAAAGGCAAGCTCTTCAGTCGCAACAAACTCTTTTCTCAACGTTCGATCTCACGGTGAATAAATAACAGGCATCAGCTTGCACCGAGCTTGGCACCCCCGGCATCGGTCCCATCATTGCGGTTGGACTATTTGTTATCGGCTGGGCTTTGCAAATCCTCGGACACCAGGTTTTCGAACGCAAGCAGCCAACACTGCTCGACATTCCGGTTCACATGCTGATCAGCCCGATGTACATTTTCGCTAAGCTTTTCATCGCCCTTGGCTTCCGTCCCGATCTTGCGGCGGTTTTGCAAAAATCGTCCAAACGGACGCTCCTTGGCTCCCCGCCCCACCCGGTTGAGAGTGGCGCGGATGTGGACCAAACCGCGTGACACAAACGCTCGTTACGGGTGGCAGCGGTTTTATCGGGCAGCACTTGGTGGCTGCACTTCTCGCGCAAGGCCATCGCGTGCGCATTCTCGACCTTCGTCCTCCGCCATGCGCCGCAACGGGGGCGCAATATGTCCCGGGATCGGTGCTCGACCCGGAACGGGTCCGCGAAGCGCTCGATGACGTCGCGGAGGTTTACCACCTTGCCGCGCTGCCAGGCATGTGGATAACGCGCAAGGATGACTTTCAGGCCGTGAATTGTCGGGGCACGGAAATCATGCTTGACGCTGCCCGCAAGCGCGGCGTCTCGCGGTTTCTCCACTGCTCGACCGAGGCGATTTTGTTCGGTACTTCCTCGCCGACATCTTTCGCCGTCGAACCGGTATGCACCACCCCCGACGAGATGCCGGGGGCCTACACACGCTCGAAATTGTTCGCGGAACTGCGAGCTTCGCAAGCGGCGGCTTCCGGATTCCCTGTGGTGATTGCCAGTCCGACAATGCCAATCGGTCCCCATCATGGAAATCTTACGCCACCAACTTTAATGCTTCAGCATTTTTTGAATCGGCGGGTTCAAATCTACTTTGATTTCATACTGAACCTCGTTGACGTGCGCGATGTCGCGGCGGGTCTAGTTCTGGCGATGAGGCATGGGCAGTGCGGGCATCGTTACATACTTAGTGGTGAAGCTATCCCGCTGAGCAGGCTGCTTAGCAGGTTAAGGGCGATCAGTGGTCGTAAGGCTGTGCCCGTTCCAGTTCCCGCCATGATCGCCCAAACGACCGCACTTGCGATGGAATTCGTCGCGAATCATGTGACGCACCGTGCCCCGGCTGCGACAGTCGAAGGGGTACGGATTGCGATGCGGTCCAAATCGCTTTCGAGTGAAAAATCACGGCGCGAGCTCGGTTATGCGCCACATACGATCGAGTTCGCATTGCGCGGAGTCGTTGCGTCCGTTGTCGGGCAGAAACCGTAAGCCCCCGCAATGGGTCAAGCGCGCCCGAATAAAGCAAGCGTGACGACTGGCGCGCCATGATACTACCCGGCATGTGAGTGAGTGTGGAGATTCAGGATCGTGACGATTTGCGACAGCGGCCGCCGAGGGAAGAGCGACGGCCCGCGTAACAAAATCAATTCGTGGCCGCCTAGTGCATAAAAGCCACACCTTGCAATTAATCGCTCTTGTGTGGTGGCTCGTTCTGCCGAGCTTAGTCTACCTCCTCTCCAGACAACCTCCCGTTGCACAAGGCGCCTCCGGGGTACAACCGACAACAGGCGCAATGACCTCGGCTTCCGGATTGGCCGGACACTAAATGCGCACTGAGGAAAACTTCTCTTTTTGGCCCTGATGTATGGTCCGGCCGCACGTCGCAAGAGGCTTTCGTCGATCTGTCGGATGTGGGTCCGACGCCGCCATGATACCATTCCGCAATGTAAAAAATTCAAACCGGGAAGGCGCGCGTCGCATCGTCACGTTCAAATTCGGCGTGGCAACCGTCGCTGGGTTTCGGCGTGAATCAGATCGTGCAGCAGTTGCAAACGCACCGCATGGACGCCGATCCCTAGCATAGGCTCTCCGCCGGGCAAGCAGTTAGCACGCCGGATGCCGGCCGGCGTATTGCTGCCGTATAACGCAATTACGGGCGGCACAAAAGACTCGCAAAAAAGTCTTTTTGTAAGGATCAGATAGCTAAACTCAGCTTCCTTCTGTCGCATCGGCACATTCCGGCGGCAACAGCCACTGAGTTTCGGCGTCGATCAGATTTGTGAAGCAGTTGGTGTTTCTCGAACGAAGTGTTTTTCGCGTTCGCCATGGACATGATTCTCGTCAAAATTTTCGCGACTGCGCTGGCGTTAAGCGAAGTAACGACGCAGCCGCAGGCGGTGAAGACCCATTTCGACCCGGTGCAGGATCGCGTCCAAGTGGTGCAGATCCTGCGCGACGGCTGCGCCCATATGCGCCAGGCGTTCGACATCGAGTTCGATCAACCTTGACGACTTGATCTCCACGGCATTGAACGACCCGAAGGCGGTCGGCACCGACATCAAAGCCTTTCATGGGATCAATTTCGCCGACCTTAATACCGCCTACCATCAGTTCTGCAAGAACGAGAGCGTCGCCAATCCGGTGGTCGATCTTGGGCAGGTGATCGAGTTCTTCAACAACGCGGCCGGCGATCTGCCCGACCCGACGCGGCTCAAAGGCCGCAAGCTCCCGAGCATGAGCGTGGTGCTCGACGGCAAGGGCGGCAATTTCGCCAATGTGTTCGAACCGCGCAATCGCCGGGTTTGGGTCCCCCTCTCAACCATTCCCGATCTGGTCCAGAAGGCATTCGTCGCTGCCGAAGACCGGCGTTTCTTCCAGCATCACGGCGTCGATGAGCGTGGCATCATCCGCGCCTTCATCGGCAATTTCGCCAACCCCGGCCGGCCGCAGGGCGGTTCGACTATCACCCAGCAGGTTGTGAAGAACCTCTTGGTCGGCGACGACGTGACTTACGAGCGCAAGATCCGCGAGATGATCGTCGCCTCGCGGGTCGAGAGCACGCTCAGCAAGCCGGAAATTCTGGAGCTTTATCTCAATTCCGCGTATCTGGGCCGCGGCTCCTGGGGCGTCGAGATGGCCGCCCGTAGCTATTTCGGCAAGTCGGCGAAGAACCTGACGCTGGCGGAAGGCGCCATGCTCGCTGGGCTGCTCAAGGGGCCAAGCTTCTTCAATCCCGACCGGCATCCCGAGCGCGCCAGGGAACGCCTCGCTTATGTGCTCGGCCGCATGCAGGAGGACGGCGCCATCTCCGCCGAGGACAAAGACCACGCGCTGGCAGCACCGCCGAAGCTCGTCGTCTTCGAGCAACGGCGCCGCGACAGTGGTCTGCATTTCATCGATTTTCTCGGCCGCGAGGCAAAATCGGACGGTGTCGCAAGCCTGACTGCCGAGCCCTACACGGTGCACTCGACGATCAATGCGACCTTGCAACGTGAGGCCGAAGCGGCACTGCAGGAGGGGCTGGCGCGCTATGAGGCTAGTTCGGGCCGCGCGCAGTTCCGCGGTCCGGAAGCCAATATCGGCGATGCCATACAAAAGCTTCTGCTGAGCAAACAGAGCATCGCGGCCGGTACGCCGGGTGCGCTGCCGGCTTGGCAACAGGCGTTGCAGGAGCTGCGCCTGCCGCTCTCCGACGTGCATTGGGAGCCGGCGGTCATCCTCGACCGGGGCGGCAAACGCGGCGACGGCGCGCTCCGGGTCGGGCTGCGGGATGGGCGCATACTACTCCTGAACGCGGCAAACTGGCAGGCTAGGCGCAATCTGGGTCTCGACGACGTCGTCTATGTCCATGTGATCGACGTCAAAGCCGTTGCCAAGCCGAAAGGCGCTCCCGGTACGCCCGGCGCGGTCGCTGCGGCTCCGGTTGTCGTTGGTGGTCGCGCGGAATTGCGTATCCGGCCGACAGTGCAAGGCGCGGCCTTGGTGCTGGAGAACAGGACCGGCCGCATTCTGGCGATGGCCGGCAGCTTTTCGTATGGCTTGAGCCAGCTCAACCGCACCTCGCAGACCCAGCGCCAGCCCGGCTCGGCGATGAAGCCGCTCACTTATTTGACGGCGCTGCAGGCCGGATTGCAGCCCAACACACTGGTGTCCAACGATCCCATTACGCTTGCGCCGGTCGGCTCAGGCGGCGGCATCATTTCCCGCGAGCCGAGCGGGGCAATGCGCGAGGAATATTTCTGGTCGCCGCGCAATGCCGACGGCGGCTCCGGTGGGCTATTCACTATGCGGCGCGGGCTTGAGAATTCGGTCAATGTCGTGACTGCTCACTTGCTCGACGGCGGCATCAGCGTCGACCCACAGAAAAGTCTCGACGAAGTCTGCGCCACGGCCGTGGCGGCGAAGATCTACAACGATTGCATCCGTTATTATCCGTTTGTGCTCGGCGCCCAGCCGGTGCGCATGATCGATCTTGCCGGGTTCTACGCCGCGGTCGCCAATGAGGGCGCGCTGCCGTACCCGCATGCTATCGATTCCATCGAACAAGACGGAAAAACGGTCTTCAAGTATCCGGATGCGCCGCTGCCCTTCGTCGGGGCCGCCGACCGTACGTCCTTCTATCAGCTCAAGACCATGTTGCAGGGTGTAGTGGCGCGCGGCACAGCCCGGGCGATCGGTGCACTCTCGCCGTATGTCGCCGGCAAGACCGGGACCACCGAGGATGCGGTCGACGGCTGGTTCATTGGTTTCACCAACGATGTGACGATTGCCGTGTGGGTCGGCTACGACAATGGCGACGGCAAGCGCCGCTCGCTCGGCACCAATGCCACCGGAGCGCGCGTCGCGCTGCCGATCTTCGAGCCGATCCTGCAGACCGTTTGGGCGGAAGGGATTGCGCCCAAGGCGCTGCTCAATGGGCCGTCGCCGGAGGCGAAGCGGCATCTCGTCGATCTGCCGATCGATTACTACAGCGGAACCCGGCTCAATGGCGGCGGCCAAGCGTTTGTCGAGCATTTCCGGATCGAGGCCGACGGCAAGGTCAACGAGACGCAATATCAGCTCGTTTCACACGAGGAGCCCTATCCGCCCGGCCAGGCTGAGCCCGAGGCTGAGCAAGACGGCTGGAGGGATCGGGGTTGGGACAATCGCGGGCCGGCGGCTGAGCAAGGTTGGGGTGCTTGGGGTTGGAGTCGTCGCGATGCACAGCCGGCGCCACAGCAACGCTGGGATGCCTGGGGTTGGGAGCGTCGCAATGCTGAGCCGTATGCTGAGCAACGCTGGGGTACGTGGGATTGGGGCCGTCGCGACGGCCGATCCTATTATCCGCCACAAAACCGGCAGTCATCACAGCCGACGCTGTCGCAATCCCGCGATCGTAAATCGTCTGCGCCGGCCCGGTCTAATACCGACGATCGGCGCACCCGCGCGCGACAAACTCCAGATCGTTTGCAAAACGGGGGGCTCAACTAAGCGCCTGCATCGAAGGAAACGCGTCCGGTGGATATCCAGACAATGGTCCGAGACTTGGGCTGCGTTCCCCCAAACGAAGCTTCTCAGAACTCAAGCCCGCGAGTTGAGCGACAGACCTATGCTAAATGCTTTTTGCCGGGTTGCGCTCTCTGTACGTTTTAGCCTCTCGGCGATACGCGATGCGCGCTTCTTCTGGCGCGCCATTGTTTTTAAAGTGCGGACCTGCTCCGCAGTCCACGCCCGGCGTTTCCTTGCCTTCTTAGCCATCGAACAACTCCCGGTCTCGAAAAAAGTAGTTTTGTAGCTGGAAAGGCCATACGAACAAAAGCCTAAAGGCAGGTATTGACAAGTGACCTGTGGAAATCAGACTGATTTTTGTTTGAAAATAAGTCGTTACGCATCAGATGAACAAGAAAGAGAGTACTCGACCGCAGTCCAATTAGAGATCTACTCAACGCTCATTTGAGGCGCTACATCGATTGCCGGCGCTTGCACGTTGGCGCACCGTTGGCTCCAGCTGCTCCCGAGATGCGGTGGCCCGGCGGCAGAAGAGGGGCCGCGCTGACGTCCGCAGGACGGCAAAAGTTCCTCGATTTTCATCGACTGCATGTCTGCCTTATGCCCAGAACAACTGATAATGCCAGGTCTGCTAGGTCAAACGGTCCCATCCTTAGGGGGATTGGAAAGGACATGAGGTCTCTGGACATCAGCGCAGCCCGGTCCGAGGGACGCGGATGACGTGTTGTCAAGAAGTCTTCGTTCCGGCCGGCGCATATTGCCATCGCGAGCTTGGCTGCGCGGTCGCGAGACCCAACGGCTTTTAGTAGCGCGCATTACACGACCCGTAGTTTCGGTCGTCTCTGTAAGTCTGCGACTGACGCAAGGAAGTTGCCGAGCTATGCATGGCAGACCAAAAGTCCGCCGAGCCTAAGACGCTCGAATTCCGGATTGAAGTCACGGTCGGCAAGACTACGGCCACCGTAACCCTGACGCTGAAATCCACGGCCGTGGTGGCGGACGTACAGACGAAGATCGTCACCGACCAGCCCCCACGCGATGAGCGTTAGAAGCCGATCCGGTCAATCCACTCCCGGAGAATTTTCACCGGGAAGCCCTCTCCGTACCCCTCGCTCACGCTGCCGTCCTGATGGCCGAGTATCGCTCGGCGAATATCAACGGGACACTCATAAGCCCGTAGCCGGTCGGCCGCTCGATGCCGTAACGAATGGATGACGATGCTCGGGTCGGTCAGGCCGCAGTCGTCGAGAAAATCATTTAGCCGTTTCGACGCCGCTTTGACATTGCCAGTGAACAGCGGCCCCGTGATCTTCTTTGGTAGATGTGGCAGCAGGTCCACCGGGAACGGGGCTCGCCGCCTGCTCGCCTCGGTTTTGGTGCCGACAACGCAGTAGCGGATTTCGCGCTCTGTCTGTTCGCTGTCGATTTGAAATGCTTCGCCTAGCCGCATGCCGGTTGTCGCCAGCACCCGGAATAGCAGTTGATCGTTCTCGCTCAGATCGGCGAAGTGTTGTTTGCACGTCGCCATGTCGTCCTCTGTGAGCGGCTTGCGTCGTACTTCGTCGTTGCCTTCGGATATGATCCGGGCGAATGGATTGAACGTCAGTTTGCCTTCGTCGATAGCAAGCTGCACTGCCGCACGTAGCCATCCGACTTTTTTGACGACCGTCGCGGTTTTATTTCCGGCGTCGATGAAATGCTTCACCAGCAACCGGCCATCATCACGGGTCGCGTTTCGAAGCGGCTTGCTGTTGGTCAACCGCTTGTAGGTCGCCCAAGTCGCTTCGGCTTCGGCCCGGAAGCGTCCGGCGAGGTTGCGGTGATCGAGGTAGGTATCCAGAATTGCATCATCACCGCCGTTCTTGGTCGGCGCTTTCGGTTGTGGTAGCGGAGCTTCACCATGGGCGGCGTCGAGCATGCCGAATTCCGTATGCGCCGACAGCGGGCCTCGGGCGACTAGCCGATGCACCATCACGCCGTTCGGCTCGATCCGCACGGGCACTTCGTCGAGAAAATGCAATTGGTCGAGCGTCGCGTAAATCTTCTCGCCATTCAGGCCGACGTGTAAGCCCGGCTCGAACTCACGCGTCCATACGGTTTCGACGCGGGGCTTTGCCGCGAGCAGCGCGGCCTTGTGAGCGGCGATCAGCGGCAAGCCGGCTAACTCAGCCTCTTTTTTGTCGGCCGTGCCTAGGCTCTTTTCTGTGCGGCCTGCGGGGTTCCTAAGCCTGATCCACCAGATCGAACCCCGCTGGAATAGATAGCTGCCGTGTCGTGATCGTGTCTTGGTCATGGCCCGAAGATAACTGGCGACAGCCATCGGCGACAAGGCATTGGCGACAGTAATTGGCGACACGGTTAAAGCATCGAAAATGCAGATGGAATGAGCACTTTTCGCACTTTCCTTGGTTGTTCAAATCTTGCATGGTTCCCGGCACCGGGGCTCCATCCTTTTTGGGGTCGGCGCCGCCGCATTTTGCCGGCGGCGCCGCTTCCCGCGCATGGATCGCCCTATTGCGCTTTGCACTCGTCCCTTGCACATGGAAGCCGCGCCGCTCGCGGCGGACTGTCATGCGTGAAGGCTCCGGGAATGGGCGACGACATCCGTTACAACAAGACGTTCGATCTCGTGCCGGGGAAGCCCGCCGAGGTGGCGCCGGGCGTGCGCGCCGTCGTCGCCAATAATCCGAGCCCGTTCACCTTCAAGGGCACGGTCAGCTACATCATCGGCCGCGGCAAGGTCGCGATCATCGATCCCGGCCCCGACGACGACGCCCATATCGCCGCTTTGCTCGACGCCGTGCGCGGCGAGACCGTGACCGACATTTTCGTCACCCACACCCATCGCGATCATTCGCCGGCGGTGCCCAAGATCAAGGCCGAGACCGGCGCGACGGTTTATGCCGAGGGTCCGCACCGTCTGGCGCGGCCCCTCCATATCGGCGAAGGCTCGCGGCTCGATGCCTCCGCCGATCTTGATTTCCGCCCCGACGTCGCGCTCGCCGACGGCGCGGTCGTTGCCGGCGACGGCTGGACCATCGAAGCGGTGACGACGCCCGGGCACACCGCCAACCATATGGCCTTTGCGCTCAAGGAAGCGGACCTGATCTTTTCCGGCGATCATGTGATGGCGTGGTCGACGTCGATCGTGGCGCCGCCGGACGGCGCCATGACCGACTATATGGCCTCGCTGGAAAAGCTGGCGCGGCGCAGCGAGCCGATCTACCTGCCCGGCCATGGCGGGCCGGTGCGCGACGCGCCGCGCTTCGTGCAGAGCTATATCCGTCACCGGCAGGCGCGCGAGGCGTCGATCTTGCGGCGGCTCGGCAAGGGCGACGCCGACATCCCGACCCTGGTGCGGGCGATCTATATCGGCATCGATCCGCGCCTGATCGGCGCGGCCGCGCTGTCGGTCCTGGCGCACCTGGAAGATCTGGTCGCCCGCGGCGTCGTCGCCACCGACGGCGTGCCGTCGATCGACGGCAACTACCGCTTGACCGAATTTCCCTTGCCCGCCGCCTGAGTGGGCTTCGGCGCCGGCGCTTGCTTGTCCGGCTTCTCGGGCTTCGCCGGCGCGGAAAGCACGTCGTCGACGTCATCGATCAGCGCGCGCACCCGCGCGGCGTTGGCGCCGAGATCGTGGCGGCCGTAGCGCGACGCCGAGCGCACGTCGATGCGGGCGCCTTCCTGCGTGGCGCGCACGCGCACCGCGACGTCATCGCGGAAACCGAGGATCGGCGTGCGCGCGATCGCCTCGATCAGACCGTCGCGCGGCGCCGTGCCCTGCGGCGGCCGCGCATCGACCACATGCCACTTGCGCTTGGCGATGACCTTGAGCACGGCGTCGTAGGCCTCTTGCGGCGACGACGGTGGTGAGATCGGGCTCGATGTCGGAATAGGCGACGCGCTGCTGCTCGGCGGTGTAGAGGCCGGCATAGGTGACCGGATTGGCGTCGCGCGGCCGCAGCCGCGCAATCGCCTCGAACTTCGGCGGATCGATCGGATCGGTGGTGACGTCGTAGATCGCCGGCAGCCGATAGGCTTTGACGCCGAGATAGGCCGGATAGGCAGTCAGCGCGAGCCCGATCAGGAGCCCGGTGACCGCCTCGCCAACGCCGCCGACGCCGTCCTTCCAGATCGACACCGCCGCGCCGAAGGCAAGCAGGATGGCGAGGATGGCGAGCACCAGCGCACCGGCCAGCGTCGACAGCGCCGGCACGATTTCGAGCGCGCCCGAGCGCACGACGATGACGGCAATCAGCGTCGCGGCAAGCGAAAACAGCGCCACCCGCCGCGACCAGATGGCAAGCCGCGACGTCGGCTGTTCGGAAATGCGGCGGCGCGCCATTGTTGATTGCTTTCGCTCCGGCGTTGGCAAGGCGGGCCCGAGGCATAGTAGCTGTTGCGACTACAGGCAATACTGGACAGATGTAAGGCAATACCTTACATTCTAACGGTGATCCGGTCGTTCCGAAGCAAAGGTTTACAACGCTTTGCCGAGCGGGGTGATCCCTCAAAACCAAGCGTTCGAAATCCAGATCGCATTCGGCGCATCTTGCTCGCGCTCGACGCCGCCATGTCACCGGAAGGATTGAATATCCCGGGTTTTCGCTTTCATCCATTGAAGGGCCGGGATCGCGGACGCTATGCCGTCGACGCCAGCGGAAACTGGCGTGTGACGTTCGTGTGGGAGGGAGAGGACGCGATTGACGTCGATTTGGAGGACTATCATTGATGAATAGGAATCGTCTCGTTCGCGGTTTGAAGCCGATGCATCCGGGCGAGATGCTGCGCGAGGATGTTGTGCCGGCGCTTGGCAAGTCCAAGACCGAGATCGCGCGGCTGCTCGGTATTTCGCGACAGACCCTTTACGACATTCTCGATGAGAAGCAGCCGGTAAGCCCGGCTATGGCGCTGCGTATCGGCAAGCTGCTCGGCAACGGTCCGGAGCTTTGGATCAATCTGCAACGCGCTTACGATCTCGCCGTCGCCGAGCGCGAGCTCGCAGGCGAGATCAAGAAGATTCCGACGCTGCCGGCGGCTTAGTGTCTTGTCTCGGTCGAGTGCGCCGCAGCGCGGCGGCGACGAGTTTTTCGCCGCTGCAGTAGCTTGGACCGGGCGTTGGCGCCCAGTGCGGACGCGCCAAGAGACAATTGACGAGAAAAAGCCATCGCTTCATCTCGTTTTGCTTTTGCGCGCTTTCGCCCGAGGACCCGCAGGCGCTTTCTTCTTCAACTTGCTCTGATTGCGATCAACAGCGGCGCGGACGAGATTTTTTAGAGCACGCTCGTTGATCTTATCGCCCTCGAAAAAATCGATGGCTCGTCGCGCGTTGCCTTCGAGGCCGGCGTTGAAGAGCTTGTCAGGATCTGGGAGGCTCGCCCCGTAGGCAAAGGTAAGCTTCACCTTCCCTTTGTGGGCGTTGGCGACTGCGATCATGCCGTCGCGGGACCACAGCGGGCTTCCCATCCATTTCCATTCCTCGATTATCTCCCGGTCGGCCTCAAGGATGATCTTGCGGATGCCGGCGAACGTTTTGCCTCGCCAGTCGGTGAGTTCCGCGATCATCTGGTCAATGCGTTGCGATGAATTCATCGGATCTCAATGCCTCGAATTCCGGTTCCGTTTCATGCGACCACAATAGAGAAAGTAGCGACTACATTATTATATGAGATGCAAGCAGCAAGAGGCCGTAGACGCAAGAAAGCGTCCTGCAGAACGTCCGCCGCGTCCGCGTCCGCGCCCAGCATCCCATACGCAACGCGGACAAGCCGCTGGCGCAGCGGATCGAACACGGCGGCGGCGTCTTGGCTCGACGCGGCTGCCGTCAGGCCGCCGCCTTGTTCTCTTCGGCCGGGTGGACCGCACGAAAGCCGATCTTGATCCGGTTCCAGGCGTTGACTTGCGCGATCAGCAAGGTGAGCTTCACCTGCTCGTCCTCAGTAAAGTGCTGGCGCAGCGCCTCGTAGGCATCGTCCGGCGCATGGGTCTTGGCGACCAGCGTCAGAGCCTCGGTCCAGCCCAGCGCGGCTCGCTCGCGGTCCGAATAGAGCGCGGACTCGCGCCACGCGCTGAGAAGATGAAGCCGGTCCTCGGTCTCTCCGTACTTGCGGGCATCGGTGACGTGATGGTGGATGCAGAAGGCGCATCCGTTGATCTGTGACGCCCGCGTCATGACAAGTTCTCTCAACAAAGACTCAAGACCATTGGTGTGAATTGTTTTTCCCAGTTCGATCCAGGGTCGCATTGCTGCAGGACTGGCGGTGAAGGGGTTTAGCCGGGGTGCCATCGTGATCTCCTTTGGGGCTCTCCGGAGAGATGACGAGTTGAACCTGCTGGATGTGACATGGGGCGGAATTTTTTGGAGTGGAATTTTTTCGAGTGGAATTTTTTCATGAAGTCCGCGCCTTACGCCGATCTTTTCGAAATAAGTCGTCGAAGGACATGGCCTTTCCACATCCATAATCCCGAAAGGACCATGACGGGAACGAAGCCAAACCGCGTGGCGGGGGCGTAATCCGGAATTGCTTCAAACGGACTATAAATATAGCCGATGATTGGAATGGCGCAGATGATGTGAATCCAGCGAACAATCGAACGCGTGGTGGCGTCTGTCATGATTGATCAGTGCTCCATGAGCGGGCGATACCGCGCCACTTACTCTGGCTTGCTTTGAATTGTGCCGGCAGACTTCAATCTATCCGCGCCAAGACCTGCTCCAGGTTTGCAAGGAACTTCGGCCACCCGCCCTTGGCGCCCCCGTAGGCCTGCTTCTGATCCGGCCGGAAGCCCGACTGCTCCATGCGCAGGAGGGTCCCGGTGCTCGTCGGGGTGAGAGTCCAAGTAACGACGCTCTCGAGATCGTAGGCCGCCCATGTGTAAGAAAGCGTTTTGTTCGGCTCGACGACCAGGACCTGACAGTCAATAACGATGTTCAAGTTAGGTTGAGGGTTCCTTCGAAGATTGAAGCGGTGACCCACGACTGGTGCCGTCGCGCAGTTGTGTTGGAATTCGGTGTGACGCGATCTCCGGCATTTCGAGAGTACCCGGTCAGGCAGCGAGGTCAATTGGCTGATCGATGGGCTTTGTTGCAAGCGTCTGCCAGCCATCGACCTTGCGCATGTTGATCTGACCGGAGGCGAGCAGCGCCCAGAACAACATCGCCGCCGTATCTGCCGATGGCAGCACGGTCTGCGTTTTGATCCGCCGCTTGAACTCTTCGTGTAGACGTTCGATCGCGTTCGTTGTTCTCGCGCTTCGCCATTGGCTCGGCGGCAGGCGCGTGAAGGTAAAGAGGCGATCGCCAGCTTCCTCCAGACAGTCGGCGACGGGGCGGTGGCGTAGCCGCCACTTGCGGATGAAGGCTTTGCGGCGGGTCTCGATTTCCTTGGGCGTGGCCGCATAGATCATGTCGGTATAATCGGCGGTCACCTCATCATGCAGGCGCTCGGGCGCGTGGGCGAGCAGGTTCCTGTGCTTGTGCACGGTGCATCGTTGTACCGGTACGCCCTCCCAGACGGCGGCAAGCGCCTTCTCCAATCCTGGCGCGCCGTCGACGATGAGGAACTGCGGTCGTCGCAGGCCACGCTTGATCAGGTCGTCGAGGACCGCGCGCCAGGCTTCCGTGCTTTCTCCGCCCATGCTCTTGATCGCGAGCAACATCTTCTGGCCGTCCGCACGCACGCCGATGACGACAAGCAGCGAGATTGACGTGGCTTTTCGATCGAGCCGGACGCGAACGACGGTGCCGTCGAGGATCAGCCGCACAATCGGCTCCTCGGCGAGCGAGCGGGCGTTCCAGGCCTCCCAGTCGCTCTTCACCTTCCGCCAGACCCGGCTGACGACATCCTTGCCGATCCCTTCCGCAAACAGCGCCTTGAGCGCACGGCGGACACGGCGCGTATTGGTGCCCGCCAAGTAGGCCGACGCGATCAAGGCATCGGCAGCCAGCGTGCGGCGCTGATAGGTCCGCAACGCCTTGCTCTTCCATTCCGTGGTCTTGCCGTCCGCGCCAAGCAAGCCGCGCCCGCGGCACCGCGATCTGGGTCCGCCCGAAGGTCCCCGTCAATGACCGTGAGCGATGGCCGTGCCGGTGACCGGCGACCGCGGCCAAGCCGTCATTCTTGCCGCTCGACGAGGCCGACCGCCGCCCGTAGCGCGGGCGCATCAATGTCTCATCCAGCTCGCCTTCGATCATGGCCTGGATGAAGCCGCGCACCCGATCGCGCACCCCAGCTTCGATCGGATCGAACCAATCGTCGAAAAGATACACAGCTGTTTCGACAACCGGCTGCGAGGAATCAGACTTCGTGATAATTTCTTCATGGCGTGGTCTCCTGTCCGACGCTCCAACGTCAGATGATTCGAGGTTGAACACCCCGGAGACTACGCCACCTTCAATTCCAACCAACTCCGCGACGGGACCCCACGACTGGCTTGAAATCGCTCTTCATGAGCCAGTCCTCGATGAGGTGTGGCTGCGTGAGCGCGCGCCAGATCTTTTCCGGCGGAAAAGGTATCTCACGTTCGATAACGACGGAGCGCGTTTCGGTCGACCTTTCGTTCATTGGTCCGTCCCTTTAAGCACCGCCGCGCCGACGGTGAACGTCGACGCTCACCGGGCAGCCATGCGGCTGAGCGCCCGCCCTACCAGCGCGCCAGCTGGGTGATTTGAATGAGGTTGCCGCAGGTGTCGTTCAGCAGGGCGATGGTCGAGCCGGTCACCTCGGTCGGCGGCATGGTGAACTCGGCGCCGCGCGCTTTGATGCGCTCGTAGTCGCCCTTGACGTCGTCGGTAAAGAACATGATCGCGGGCTGGCCCTGCTGGAATAGGGCTTGCTGGTAGGCCTTGGCCGCCGGGTTGTCGTTGAGCGCGAGTTGCAGCTCGGTTCCGTCCGGCTCGTCGGGTGAGGCCACGGTCAGCCAGCGAAACGGCCCATTGCTGAAATCGGCCTTCTTGGTAAAGCCCAGCACGTCGGTGTAGAAGCGCAGAGCCTTTTCCTGGTCGTCCACGTACACGCTGGTCAACTTGATCTTCATCGGTATTCCTTCGGTTTGTCACGTTCGGCGTGTGCGTTTCGACGGTCATTGGTCCATTCTTTTCGAGGAGATCTTCGAGGTGATCGAACCGGCTCTGCCAAAAGCTGGCCATTTGGCTGGTCCAATCGATCAGCGGGGCCAAGGCGCCGAGCTGCGCGCTATAATGCGTCTCGCGACCTGCGTGACGGCCGCGCACCAGCCCGGCCTGCTTGAGGACCGCAAGATGCTTTGAGACGGCCGGTTGCGAGACCCCGGCCCGCGCCGTCAGGGCCCCGACCGTCTGCTCTCCTTCGCGGCACAATCGCTCGAAAATAGCCCGCCGAGTCGGATCGGCGAGCGTTCTGAAGAGCATATCGTGAGTGTTCGGCATTTTCGGGATCGATAACCTGCTGGCTATTGATCGCGATACATAACCGCCGAGATATATGTTTGTCAAGCAAGAGCGCGGAGCGGCACAAGGGCCACCGGCAACGCAGGGCGCGGTCGTCTCCAGTTTGTAAACAGCGCCTAGCGACGGCGGGGCCGCTTGCGCCGGCCGCGCTTGAGCCCCGCCATGGCCTCCAGCACGGCGCAGGTGGCGGCGGTATCCTGTTCGCCATAGCCGTCCGACAAGGCGGCGGCGTAGATCGGCAGCGTCGCCGAGAATAACGGCGTCGGCGCGCCGAGCGCCTGGGCAAAGCCGCCGATCACGTCCATGTCCTTCTGCCAGATCGACACCTTCATCGTCGGCTCGTCGTAGCGGCCTTTGACCATCATCGGCGCGCGCAATTCGAACACCCGCGAATTGCCGGCGCCGATCCTGATCTGATCATAGATGAGCTGCGGCGGCAGGCCGGCTTTCATGCCGAGCACCAACGCCTCGGCGCTCGCCACATTGTGGATCGCGACCAGAAGATTGGCGACGTATTTCATGCGGCTGCCGTTGCCGAATTCGCCGAGATCGTGCACCGCGCGGGTGAAGTCGGCGAACAGCGGGCGCAGCTTCTTGATCTCGGCGGCGCCGCCCGAGGCGTAGATCACGAGATCCTTGGTCTTGGCCTGGATGCCGGTGCCGCTGACCGGACAGTCGAGCAGAACGTGGCCGGCCTTGCGCAACGCCGCCTCGGCCGCCGCCTTGTCTTCGAGCTTGAAGGTCGAAGCCTCGATCACGACCCGGCGCGGCACGCCGGCCTTGACGATGGCGTCGACGGTCGCGGCGAGCGCCGAGGCTTTCGGCAGGCTGGTGATGATGATCGGCGCCTTGGCGGCAAGATCGCCGGCATCGGCGGCGATCTCGATGCCGGCGCGGGCGAGCGCACGCCGCCGCGCCGCCGGCGACGTCATAGCCGATCACCTGCCAGCCGGCGGCGTGGAGATTTTGCGCAAAAGCGCCGCCCATGATGCCGAGACCGACGATCCCGACAACGCCCTTCTTTTTCGCTGCCATGATTTCTTGCTCGGGCCTGGCGGCGCCGATCACTTGCCTTTCATATTCATCGCCACCGACGAAAACGGTCGCACGTCGCGCTTGACGAACATGTCTTTGATCGTCGCGGCATATTTCTTGAAGTGATCGGTCTCGCGATGCGCCTGCGCCGCCGCGGCGTCGTCGTAGACCTCGAAAATCAGCACGTGGTTCGGGTCCTTTTGCGAGACCAGGATGTTGAACTCGCGGCAGCCCGGCTCCTTCACCGAGGCCGCGGCATTCTCCTTGAGCGCCGCCAGATAGGCGTCGACCTGGCCGGGCTGGATGTCGTATTCGACCACATTGACCAGAAGCGGCCCGGATTGCGCCGCCGCTTCGTGGCCTCGCGCCGGCAGAAGAACCAACGCCGCAACAGCAAGCGCGGCGGCAGCCGCGATCGTGATCAACCTCGACATAACCGTTTCCTCCCTGTGATGGGCGGCGCTTTGACGGGGCAAACCCGCTGCGCCGCGTGTTGGCAAAACTCAGAGCGAAGTTTCGAGAAACCGCATCAGCCGCGGGATCGCCATGCGCGCTATAGCTGTGCGGCTCGCTCTCGAACGGATCGGCCGACCAGAAATGTCCGGCGCCGGGAATGATGATGCGGCGCACGAAAAATCCGGATTGGGTGAGCGCGGTGAGGAACGCGCCGGACTGGGTCGGCGAATCGACGATGTCGTCGTCGGTGCCGTGGATGAGCAGAAAGCGCAGCTGATTGTGATCGACGGTCGCGTAACTGATCGGCGAGGCGTCGAAATAGACGCGGCGGTTCTGCATCGGCGACGCGCCGAGGAATTTTTCGACGATCTTGTCGTTCGGGCGCGTCGTCAGATCATGCGTCCATTGCGCATGCATGTCATAGACGCCGTAGAAGCCGATCACGCATTTGACGTTGGCGGCAACGTTGGCGTTGGCGTCGTCGCGATAGGCGGTATTGAACTGATCGCCGGCCAGCGCCACCAGCGAAGCGAGATGGGCGCCGGCGGAATCGCCAACAAGCCCGATGCGATCCGGATCGAGATCGAATTCGGCGGCCTTGGCGCGGATGAACTGGACCGCGGCTTTGACGTCGTAAACCGCGGCCGGATAGACGCCGGGCTTTCCCAGCCGATAGTCGACGGCAAACACCGCATAGCCGGCGCGGGCGAGGAACAGGCCCCAATAGCGATAGAATTGCTTGTTGCCGATCTGCCAACCGCCGCCATGCACGGCCACCAGAACCGGCACCTTGCTGCGGCCTTTGGGCAGATAAAGATCGCCGACCAGCTTGGTGCCGTCGTGCTCGGCAAAAACCAGGTCGGCATGATTCACGATCTCATACTCCGCCGCAGAAGCGTGTCCGGCCGCGAGCAGCATCGCCAGCGCCGCCATGAAGGTGAGCTTGGAGAGCATGGTTGTGGTCTCCGCCGTTCAACCCGGGAATTTAAGCGGTAGCAACTTTCCCCGTGCCGGAGAAGCCTACCACCAGGCATGAAAATGATGCAGGGGGCCGCGGCCGGAGCCGACGCCGAGCCGGTCGGCCGCGGCGATGGCGGCGCTGACATAGGCTTTGGCTTCCTGCGCCGCCGTTTGCAGCGCAAGCCCCTTGGCCAGCCCGGCGGCGATCGCCGAGGCGAGCGTGCAGCCGGTGCCATGGGTGTTCTTGGTGGCGATACGCGGCGCCGCGAGCCGCAACGTTGCGCCGCCGCTCGACCAGAAAATCGACGCTCTCCGCCCCGCTGCCATGGCCGCCTTTGATGAACACCGCGCCGGCCCCGAAGTGCGAGCAGCTTTTGCGCCTGCGCGCGCATCTCGTCCTCGTCGCGGGCCGGCGCGGTTTCGAGGAGCACCGCGGCCTCCGGCAAATTGGGCGTCACCACCCGCGCGCGCGCGATCAATTCGCGCAGCCGGCCGAGCACATCGCCGCGCAGCAGTTTTTTGCCGGAGGTCGCGATGATGACCGGATCGAGCACGACATTGCGCGGCTGGTAGCGGTCGAGCGCGGCGGTGACGACGTCGATGGTCGCGGCGTTGGCGAGCATGCCGATCTTGACCGCGCCGGGATCAAGATCGGTGAACACGGCATTGAGCTGCGCGGCGACGAAATCGGCCGGCACATCGTGAATGCCGAACACGCCCTTGGTGTTCTGCGCCGTCAGCGCGGTGATGACGGCCGCGCCATAGACGCCGAGCGCGGAAAAGGTCTTCAGATCGGCCTCGATGCCGGCGCCGCCGCTCGGATCCGAGCCGGCAATGGTGAGGGCAATGGAGCGCTCATTGCAGTTACTCTCCGCGCCTGGTGGCGTCGCGCATCGCGCCCGCAGACCGAGAAGAGATTATTCGCGCAAGCTCATTGGCGCGCCAAGCAACAAATATCGCATCTGCGAATTGCTGCACTGCAATCATTGCCCAGATTTAACTAACACCGCCAGAAACTTTTAGGTGATGCAATAGAGTTTGAAATTGTGGGGCTGGTGTGCGCTGACGCAGGACCGCAAGGAGTTCGCGCCAAGGAGTACGTGCCAGAGTATGCCGAGGAGTTCGTGCCATGTAGCTCGTCCCACTGTCATCTCGTCCGATCTGTTCGGTGCCACAATCATCGCAAAATCGCTGATCGCACTTCTGGCGAGCGCCGCTGTTGCGGCTATGATTCGTTCCGATGACGCGGTTCGCGCAGCATGGCGGGCATGGCGGCGGGCGGTGGAGGTGGCGGTTTTCACGGCGGCGGCGGTGGTGGCGGCTTCCACATGGGCGGTGGCGGCGGCGGTGGCGTCCACATGGGCGGTGGCGGTGGCGGCGGCTTCCACAGTTGGCGTGCGGCGGTGGCGGCGGCTTCCGCAGTGGGCGGCGGCGGTGGCGGCATTTCCGCAGTCGGGCGGTGCCCGGCGGTGGCGGCGGCTTCCGCAGTTTCGTGCGCGTGCCAGGCGGCGTGGCTTTCACGGTTTTGCCGTCGCGGCATCAGCCGGGGCTTTGCGGGTCATCGTTTCGCCGGCAACGTTTATGCGCGGTCAGGGCTTTGCCGGCCATGCCATTTGCGGGACGCTCGTTCGGCGGCCATACCTTCGCAGCTCACGGCAACGCCGGACGATGGGCGACCGGCGGCGGTTTAGCGGCCACGCACAACGCACTCGCCACTCATACGCAGCTCGGCGGCGCCAATCACCGCGGTCAAGTCACGCACGCTCAGTTCGCGCACAATCAGTTCGCCGCGCAGAATTTCCACGGCTTGTACAATTTCAATCGCACCGGCTTTAACCGCAACGCATTCGGCGACCCGAGCCACTGGAATCGCTGGGGCGGCCGTTTCTGGGGCGCCGGCTGGCATCGTTGGGGCTTCGGATGGGGCGGCTGGGCCGGTCCGGTCTTCTGGCCGTACCTCTACGGCGACATCTTCTCCTTCGCCTTCTGGCCGTACGATTATTACGATCCGTTCTGGGCATTCGGCCCGGATTTCGTACTCGTCAGCATCTTCGCGCCCGGACCTTATTTCGGGCCCGACTACGGATACGCGCCCGATTACACCGGATATCTGGATTCTCCCGACGTCTATTACGGCGGCGGCGGCTATGCGGCTATCACGGCGGCGACGGTTATACGCGGGCCGTTCCCAGCGGCTACCAAGGTCGCTACCGAAGCCGATCGCCAGGCGCTTGCGGAAACCAATGCGGCGGCGACCGAAAGCTGCAACGGGCTCGCGCCCGGCGTGACCGATCTGCCGATTGCGCGGATCAAAAACACGGTGCGGCCGACGCGGCGATCAGCTCGCCGCGCTCGACGACCTCAACGCCGCCGCGGCCAAGGCGAACGAAGCGATCAAGGCATCTTGCCCGACGGCCATTCCGCTCACGCCGATGGCGCGCCTCGACGCCGCCGAGGCGCGGCTTTAGGCCATGATCCAGGCCGTGGATATCGTGCGCGGGCCGCTGCAAAGGTTCTACGACTTGCTGAGCGACGAGCAGAGGCAGCGCTTCAATGCGATGGGCAATAGCGGTGGCGGACAGGCACCGGCCGGCGGCAACGTGGTGGCGCTCTGCAGCGAGCAGTCGAGCGATGTGACCAAGGTACCGGTGCAGCGCATCGAACAGGTGCTGCAACCGAGCGGGCAGCAGCAGGAAGCCTTTGACGCTCTGAAAAAGGCCTCGCAAGACGCCGCCGCGCAGCTGCAAGGGTCCTGCCCGAGCGAGATGCCGCAGACTCCGGTACGCGCGCCTCGATGCGGTCAAGACGCGGCTTGCCGCCATGGTGGAGGCCATGAACACCATCCGCCCGAAGCTGCAAGACTTCTACGCCTCGCTGAATGACGAGCAGAAGGCGAAGTTCAACATCATGGGCCCGCCGCCGACTCCGTCGGCGCAGCGGAAGCAGAGCAGCGGGCAGTAGCGGCGCGATGCGCTCCTTGCGCTCGCGTTTCACCATTGCTAGAGCAGTGAGGAGAGCTATGTGCCTCGCTTCGCCAGCATGCCGTCGACGATGTCGCGCAGCGCGCGCGCCGCGGCGGTGGGATCGTCGGCGAGCGACAGCGCCGAGATGACGGCGACGCCGTCGGCGCCGGCGGCGATCACCGCGCCGGCGTTGCCGGCGTCGATGCCGGCGATGCCGACAATCGGCAAATTCGGCGCGCGGCGGCGCAGCGCCTCGGCGATCGCGCGACAATCCTTCCGGGCCGATCGGCGGGCTTGTTCTGCTCCTTCGAGAGCGTCGCATAGACGCCGCCGACGCCGGCATAGTTGATCAAGCCCGACCGGCGCCGCTTCGGCCGCCTCGACGCTCTTGATCGACACGCCGATGATGGCGTCCGGGCCAAGCACCGCCCGCGCATCTTCGCGGCGCCATGTCATCCGGGCCGATATGGACGCCGTCGGCCTGCGCGGCGAGCGCCACATCGATCCGATCGTTGACGACGAACGGGATCGCAATGGCGCCAGCACGGCCTTGATCGCGCGCGCCACCTCGACCATGCGCCGCGTGTCGCTCTTCTTGTCGCGCAACTGCACCAGCGTCGCGCCGCCCTCGGCGACGCGGCGCGCCAGATCGGCGAGGTCGCGCCCGCCGGCGCGCTCGGGATCGACAATGGCGTTCAGACGCAGATCGAGCGGCTTCACCATGGCTCCGTGCACAGCTCTCATAACTAGCTCAATACTGCGCCCTCGCTCCGCGGCGAAGCGGAATGACGGGCCGCTTGGCATGCTATAATAAGCTCCCGAGGCGGAGGTGCGCATGGTTCCTTTCTTCGTGCAGATCAAATGCCAGCTCGGCAAGTCCTACGAGGTGGCCAACCGGCTGGCCGACGCCGAGATTGCCTCGGAGATCTATTCGACCGCCGGCGATTTCGACCTCCTGGTGAAATTCTATGTCGAGCAATCGACCGACATCGGCCATTTCATCGCCCAGAAGGTGCAGACCATCGCCGGCGTGCAGGACACGCGCACCATCATCACCTTCAAGGCGTTCGGCGGGTCTTAAGCCGTTCCCGTCATTGCGATGCATGTAATGCCGACGCAATCCAGCGCCGCGCATCCGATGCTGGATTGCTTCGTCGCCATGGCCCGTCGAAGACGGGCGTGAACGCCCTATTGCCTCGCAGTGACGCGCGGCGTGAACGTCGGCCCTTCACGTCCGCGTCACAATCCGGCGAGCCGAAGCGTTTTCAATTTCTGCTAAATTCGCTCCAAGCCGTGATGCTTCACGGCGGCGCGCGGACAGCATAAACTGCGCCCGGCGCTATATACCGTTGAGACATTGCGGGAGGCTTGATGCTGTCACGTCGCACGCTTCTCCTGTCCGCCGTTGCGAGTTCTGCCGCAACCACGTTAGCTCGCTCGCTGATCGCACCGCCTGCGAGCGCGGCCGAAAGCAGCGCATCGCCGACCATATTGCGGCTCGAGCGCCGCACCATCGAGGTGAATGGCAAGCCCGCTTCGGTGTTCGACATCTCGCAGCCCGACGGCGCCTCAGGCATCACGACGCGCTCGGGCGCCCAGTTTCGCGTCCGTGTCGAAAACAAGATCAACGAGCCGAGCCTGATCCACTGGCACGGGCTGACGCCGCCATGGCAGCAGGACGGTGTCCCGGGCATATCCGGGCCGCCGATCCCGGCGGGCCAAAGCGCCGACTATGACTTTCCGCTGCGCTTCGGCGGCACGTTCTGGATGCACTCGCACCAGGGATTGCAGGAGCAGCTTTTGATGGCGGCTCCGCTGATCATCCACGATCAGCGTGTCCGGCGCGACCAACATGAAGTCGTCGTGATGCTGACCGACTTCAGCTTCACGCCGCCGGAAGAAATCTTCGCGTCTCTCAAAAAAGGCGGCAGCATGCCGGCCATGGCGGGTTCCTCGGATCCGGCGCTTCCGGCATGAAGATGGCCCCGGCCAAGCCGGACTTGAACGACGTGAAATACGATGCATTCCTGGCCAACCGCCGCACCCTTGGCGATCCCGAAGTGGTTAACGTCTCGTCCATCGGGCCGCGTGCTGCTGCGCGTCATCAACAGCTCGTCGATGAGCGCCTTTCATGTCGATCTCGGCGAGCTCGAGGGCGAATTGATCGCCGTCGACGGCTTCGAGATCGCGCCGGTGACCGGCAAGCGCTTCCCGATTGCGGTGGCGCAGCGGCTCGATATCCGTCTGGCAATCCCCCGCGGCGCCGCGGCCTATCCGGTGCTGGCGATCCTCGAGGGCGATAACAAACAAACCGGCATCGTGCTGCGTGCCGGAAATGCACCGATCGCCCGCATCCCCGACACCGCGGCGATGGCTTCGCCAGCGCTCACCCTCGATCTCGAACGCCGGCTGCAGGCCGCGGCGCCGCTCGAGCCGCGCAAGGCCGATCGCACGCACACCCTCAATCTCACCGGCAACATGGCGTCATATGTCTGGTCGCTCAACAACGTCGCCTGGACCAAAGAGACGCCGCCGCTGCCGATAGCGAAGGGCGAGCGCGTCGAGCTGGTTTTTGTCAATCAGACGCCGATGCCACATCCGATGCACCTGCACGGCCATGAATTCCAGGTCGTGGAGATCAACGACCAGCGATTTTCCGGCGCCGTCCGCGACACCGTGCTGGTGCCGCCGGGGCACAAGGTGGTGGTGGCCTTCGACGCCAACAACCCGGGGCTTTGGGCGTTGCATTGCCATCTGCTGTATCATCTCGACGCCGGGATGTTCACGACCTTGCGCTACGTCTAGCGCAACAAGCTGATGTCCGAACGGGGGCGGACGCGGACGTCATGTTTTCTGTCTGAGCGTCCGTGCTATTTGGATGTGTCATGCACGCGCGGCGATCTCCGCGATCAGCCTCTCACGCGGCGTCAAGGCGCGGCCGGCGGCGCTGGCGATTGGCACTGGCCGCGTTGGCCCTCGCTGGCGCGTGCAGCGGGCTCGAGACGCAGGCCTTCGGTCAAGCGCAACGCTCGGACAATCCGGCCTCGGGAGGCCAGCAATATCTGACCGGCGATTGGAATGGCTTGCGGTCCGCTCTCGAGCGGCAGGGCGTCACTTTTACCTTTAACGACACCACCGATTTCCTCGCCAATGTCACCGGCGGGATCAAGCCCGGCGCGGCCGGGCTCGGCGCCTTCCAGCCCAAGGTCGATCTCGACTTGCAAAAGCTTGCCGGCTGGGACGGTGACCGCATCCACGTCCACGGGCTCATCACCTATGGTCCGCCCTTCAGCGCGTACTATGTCGGCAACATCCTGGCGGTGTCGAATCTCGAGGCCGGACCGATGGCGCGCCTCTACGCGCTCTGGTACGAGCACAACGCGCCGAACGATCTCTGGTCGATCCGTGCCGGCCTGCTCTTGGCGGACAGCCAATTCCTGCTGAGCGACACCGCATCCAATTTCATCAACAACGGCATCAGCTGGCCGACCTTCCTCGCCGCCAACCTGCCGGCCTCGGGACCGGCCTTTCCGTTGCCCGCACCCGGCATTCGCGTGCGCGTGCAGCCGCGCGACGACTGGCAGTTTCAAGCGGCGGTGTTCAGCGGCGATCCGAGCGGCGCCGACGGCTCCAATCAGCCGGCGCCGCTGCCGACCGGAACGGTCTTCAGCTTCAGCGGCGGCGCCTTTTTCATCGCCGAGGCGAGCTACTTGCTCAATCAGGGCAAGAGACGCCAGCGGGCTTCCCGGCACCTACCGCGTCGGCACCTGGTACCACACCAGCGCGCGTTTCGCCGATCAGCGCTTCGACAACAACGGCGTCTCGCTGGCAAGCCCGCAATCGACCGGCATACCGCTGGAGCATACCGGCGATGGCGGCCTCTACGGCGTGATCGATCAGACGCTGTATCGCGTTCCCGGCACCGCCGACCAGGGCCTGTCCGGATTCGCCCGCGCCGGCGGCGTGCCGAACGACCGCGACCTGATCAATTTCTATGCCGACGGCGGCCTGGTCTACAAAGGCCTCGTGCCGCGCCGTCCTGACGACAAGATCGGCATCGCCGCGATGTTTGCGCGCGTCGGCAACAATGCGCGCGGGCTCGATGCCGATACCGCATTTTTTTCCGGAAACCCCTCTTTCCGGAGCGCAGCAGCGAAACCGTGATCGAGATGATGTATCAGGCGCAGCTCACGCCGTGGTGGATGCTGCAACCGGATATGCAATACATTTTCAATCCCGGCGGCGGCGTCCTCAACCCCGACGGCAGCCTGCGGCGGAACGCGCTGGTGATCGGCGTTCGCTCATCGCTGAATTTCTGAGGCGCAATCGACGTTGGCTGACGCCTGCGGCCGGCGCTAATGCGGCGGCATCGGCATGTAGACCGGCGGATCGCCCTTGGCCTTCATCCGTTTGCGGATGGCGTCGTCGTCAGCGCCGTGCGGCTTCAAATAAACGTAGTAGCGGTCGGTACGATCGACGATATCGTCGTCGGGATCGCTGCGCTGGCTGATCAGCGTGTTGGTTTCAAATCGGATGTGCATGTAGCCCGGAATGAGCTCGGTCCATTCGGCCAGATTGGGTTCAAAGATGGACGCAAAGGTATAAGCATCCGTGAGTTTGATGACCCGCGCAGCCCGCCCATCGGGGTCCCGGGAGGGGACTTCTTTCCACGCCAAGCCGGATTGTTCGAACACGCGAACCGGGCTTTGCATGACGTAGAGTGGGCGGCCGGGTTCGACATTGGTGATCTTCATCGTCAGCCGATAGGATTTCTGGTCCGGCTCGTAGGCGACATTGACGACTTCCAAGAACATGCCCTCATAGGCGGCATGTTGCAGCTTGAGGTCAGCGAGGCGCTTGTGGTCGGCGCGGTATTGCTGATAGCGGCCGACGGCAAAATCGAGCGCAAACACAAGGGCGACGATCGCGCACCCCGCCAGCAGAACCCTGGTGCGCAAGAATTCGCGGCCCAATCCTAAGAGAGGGCTTGCGCCTATCCGTCGATGACCCAGCGCGCCCGCGCCGGCCTCATGAAGCTTTTCCTGCCGCAGCTTTTCGAGGAGCGGACTGTCCCCAGCACCGTCTTGCGCGGGATCGCCGTTGTGCAGCGCCAAGCTGCGTTCCAGTTCCTGCGATCGGGTGCGCTCGTCTTGCAGGTCGCGCCAAAGCCGAACGATCAGCGCATCCTTGTCTGCGTGACCGGCGCATTCTTCGAGTTCGGCGCCCTACCACCAATACCCCGATCCGCTTGATCGCGTTCTCGGCTACGTCGATTTCCGCAAGGCGATCCTCACCGGAGCGGTGCCCGAATTCACCTGCCTGGTCGGCACGATGGTGCAGGAAGTCTACGCGTCGTGTCCCGCGATCCGACAAGCCTGCGACGCCAGCATCAGCGGTCACGCGGCAAACGTGGAAGCCGACATAGCCGCAGCCATCAAACGCCACGGCATTCGCGGCGATTGGACGGCAAGCAGCCTCGCTCTGCACACGCAGGCGGTTCTGCAGGGCGCGTTCATATTGGCCAAGGCCACGGGCAGCGCCGCGGTCGCCGCCAACTCGATCGACCATCTTCGTCGATATCTGGTGCTCTTATTTAGCAACAGCCAACCCAGCGAGAGCGGAGGATAACAATTGCGCGTCATGGTGCTCGTGAAGGCGACCAAAGATTCCGAAGCCGGAATCATGCCCGAGCCGCAATTGCTGGCCGATATGGACAAATTCAATCAGGAGCTCGTGGCGGCAGGCATATATGTCGACGCCGGCGGTTTGCGTCCGACGCCCAAAGGCGCGCGCGTCACCTTTGCCGGGAAGGATCGCACCGTCACAAAAGGTCCGTTTGGCGTGACGTCCGAGCTGGTCTCCGGTTACTGGATTTGGAACGTGAATTCCCTCGATGACGCCATCGAATGGGTCAAGCGTTGCCCGAATCCGACGAAACAGACATCCGACATCGAAGTTCGTCCACTTTTCGAAATGGCGGACTTCGCCAGTTGAAACGCTCTGTCTATCCCTGAAAACACCAACGCAAGGAATGGCGACGATGACGACGACCAAGGCAATTCCGGAGGGCATGTATGCTGTGACGCCGCATCTGATTTGCGCAGGCGCGGCCGGAGCGATCGAGTTAAGGCGTTCAACGCGACCGAGGCGTCGCGATTGCCCGGGCCTAACGGCAGGCTCATGCATGCCAGCATTCGCATCGGAGATTCGACTGTGATGCTGGTCGACGAGATGCCGGAACACGGCGCCCTTGGACCGAAATCTCTCAAAGGCTCACCGGTCGCCATCCATCTGTATGTCCACGATGCCGACGCTGTCGCCGCGCAAGCTGTCGCGGCTGGGGCCAAGACGACCATGCCGGTCACTGAAATGTTCTGGGGCGACCGTTATGGCCAGCTTGAAGATCCGTTCGGTCACCGTTGGTCGATCGCAACCCATGTCCGCGACGTGACGCCGGCCGACATGCAGCAAGCGATGCAAGCTATGTGCAACCAGCAAAAGGCGGCACAGCCCGCGTGATAGGCGCATTTCGCAGGGTCGTTCCAGCCGACGCGGAATGACCTTGCGATCTCCCGCCGATCGCGAAGTGAGAATTATTTGATCACGGAGATCACAAATGGCTGCCTTCGCTCCAATCACTCAGGCAGGGACGGGCCCGACCGCCACAACAACGGTTTGGATCGGCCGCGGCCTCAGTGGCCTGGCAATAGCCTTCTTTGTCTTTGACGGCGCAATGAAATTGATCCAGCCGCAAGCGGTGATCGATGCAACACGTGAACTCGGATGGCCCGCCGATTCTGCGTCGCTTTACGTTCTCGGCGTCGTGCTGCTTGCGGCCACGGCCATTTACGCGTTTCCACGAACCAGCGTCTTGGGCGCCATCCTGCTGACAGGTTATCTCGGCGGAGCGGTCGCGTGCCATGCCCGCATCGGCAGCCCTCTCCTCTCGCACGATTTGTTCGGCGTCTATTGCGGACTATTCGTTTGGGGCGGTCTCTGGTTGCGGGACGCCCGCATAAGAGCGCTCATTCCATTTTGCCTGCCGCTGGCGCGCAAGCCATGAAAGTTGTGGCCGGGGCGCGGAATCGATACGCGCCCTGATCCGCCAATCTAGCGCTTCTTTTCCGGCGGCTTCGGGCCCTGCCGCGGCGGCAGCGAAGCGATATAGGCCGCGATCGCGGCGCGGTCTTCGGCGCTGAGCAAGGCGGTATTGCGAATGACTTCGGCCATTGCCCCGCCGGCATAATCGCCGGCCGGATCCATGCCGTCGCTCAGATAGCTGGCGATGTCCTTTTCCTTCCAAGCGGTGTTGTCATCGCCCCAATGCTGCAAGCCCGTCGGCGTGATGTTGGGCACCCAGCCCTTGCCGTCCGGCGCCGGGCCGCCGGCGAAACGCTGGCTCGCGATGATGGCGCCGAGCACGTTGCGCGGGCTGTGGCACTCGGCGCAATGTCCGGGCCCATTCACCAGATAGGCGCCGCGATTCCATTGCGCCGATTGCGCGGGATCTGGCTTAAACGGCTCGCCGTGGAAAAACAGCAGCTTCCAGCCCCCGACCAGCCGGCGGATGTTGAAAGGAAACGCCAAATCGTGCCTGCGCACACGGCCCGCCACCGGCGGCAGCGTTTTCAGATAAGCGAAAAGATCGCGCACATCGGCAAGCTGCATATGCTGATAGGACGTATACGGGAACGCCGGAAAAAGGTGCCGGCCGCGGCGCGACGAGGTTCCCTTCCACAACGCGGTGACGAAATCCGCTTCGCTCCATGCGCCGATGCCGTCGATCGGGTCGGGCGAAATGTTCGGCACATAGAAGGTGCCGAACGGCGATTTTAACGCCAGCCCGCCGCCGAGCCGCGTCCGCTCGACCTTGTCGGGATTTTCATCCGGCGTGGCGTGGCAGGACGCGCAGCCGCCGGCGTTGAACATCGTGCGGCCGTTGTCGAGATCGGGCGTGTAGGGCGGCAGCGACGCCGCCGGCACCGTCGCCGGGATGGTCAGACACCAAAGCACGAGCGCGATGGCAACGGCGACGGCCGCCGCACTGAGCGTGAGCTTTCGCATTACCGCAGTGTCGCTATGTGCCGCTCATGCCCGCGCAAGCGGGAATCCAAGGCTTCGTCATTGCGAGCGAAGCGAAGCAATCCAGCGAGCGCGCTGCAGCGTTTGGATTGCTTCGTCGGAAGCTCTTCGAACGGCTTAGGCCCTTGCCTCGCAATCGACAAGTCCCCGCCTTCGCGGGGACGAGCGGGATTGCGGATCACCGTCAGCTTTTCTTGATGCGATACTTTTCGTGGCAGCCGCCGCAATCGTTCTTGCCGATATTGCCGAAGGCCGCCTTGAAGCTGTCGAGGTCGGTGACCTTGGCGGCCGCGTCCTTGGCGTCGGTGCCGAGCTTGGCGAACCTGGCTTTGAAGTCGTCCATGTTCTCCCAGATCTTCGGATCGGCAGCGGTTTCCCCGCCGGTCTTCGAATTGTCCGGGAACAGCGACGGCTCTTTGGCCGCCGCTTCCTGAAACGCCGCGAAGATCGTCCGCGCCTTGTCGAGATCGAACGGCGCTTCGCCCTTCATCATCGCGGCGCCGACCTTGGCCTGATCGCCGTTGGCTTTCATCAGCGACCTTTCGCGCGGCGATCGGGTCTTGTTGGGCGGCGGCGACGCCGACGCCCAGCGCAATCACCGCAACGGCGAACATGGAAACCCGAACATACGAATCATCTGCTGGCCTCCCCTTTCGCCGGCACGGCGCTCGGCGCGACCAGCTGGCATTCCACGGTCAATTTCAGCCCGGGCAGAATATGGGCAAATAGCGGGAGCGAGAAGTCACGAAACCGTATCCCCGCTTGCCCGTATAATAGGCGAAGCGGCGCCGGCGCCGCCGCGGCCGAACACTTTTGCCGGAAATGACGATGAAAAGCCTTTATCGCTACAGCAAGGAACGGCACTACGCGAAGCCGCCGGAAGCGATTTGGCCCTTCGTCGCCGATACCGCGCGCATCAACGAATTGTCCGGCTCGCCGATCTACCGGGTCGAGGAGCGCGCCGACGCCGGACGGCCGCATCCATCGCCTCGCCAGCGTCGGCTTGGGCCCGATGCGGCTGCGCTGGGAGGACGGCTACAGCGAGTGGCAGGAAAACCGCCGCATCGTCCAGGTGCGCGATTTCCGCAATGGCCCGATCCGCCGCTTCCAGGCGGCGGTCGACCTCCATCCGGACGGCACCGGCAGCCGGGTGGTGTTTTCGTCCGAGATCGAGTGCGTCGGCGTGCTGGGATGGCTGGCGAAGAAGTCCGGCCAGATCGACCGCGAGGGCAACAAGCGCCTCGCCGTGATCGAGAAGCTGATCGCCGAGGGCGATCTTCCGGACCACGTTCCAGGCTCGAGCGCCGAAGAGGTCGCCAAGCCCGCCGTGCGCCGCCGCCTTGCCGCGCTGATCGCCGAGCTCGATCGCGACCCAGCGAGCCACGGGCTTGCGCAGAAGCTCTGCCGACTTTTTGTTGCATGCGCCGGTGGTGGCGCTGCGCGCCATGCGTCCGCTTGGCGCTGGCGCGATCCTGGCACGCCAATCCGCGGACACCGTCGAACTGTTCCTCGCCGCGCAGCGGCTCGGCATTCTGGTGATGGGATGGGATTTGCTGTGCCCGCGCTGCCGCGGCGCCAAGTCGAGCGTCAAGCATCTGCATGAATTGCCGCAAGGCGCGCATTGCGCATCGTGCAACATCGACTACGGTCGCGACTTCACCCGCAATGTCGAGCTGACTTTTCATCCCGAGCCGTGGCTGCGGCCGCTGCCCAAGGGCGAGCTGTGCCTGCTCGGCCAAGGCACCACGCCGCATGTGCGGTTTCAGGCCGAGGTCGCGGCGCATTCGCGCAAGAGCTTCGCGGTCGCTTTGCCGCCCGGTCCCTATCGCTTCCGCACCATCGAGGCGGGCGGCGAGGCGGACGCCCGCATCGCCGAGGACGACCTCGTCCCCGAGGTCGAGGCGACGAGCACGGACATCGTGCTGCGGACGCCCGGCCACCAGGGCGAATTCGTCGTCCACAATGACACCGACCGGCCGTTGTTCTTTGTCATCGAAGATCGCGACTGGGCGAAGGACGCGTTGACCGGCGAGCTCGTCATCGCCATGCCGGCGTTCCGGCGGCTGTGCCCCGAACAGCTCTTACGTCCCGGCGACGAAGTCGAGATCGGCCGCGTCGCCATCGTCTTCACCGACCTGCAGGGCTCGACCAAAATCTACGATCAGCTCGGCGACGCCTCCGCCTACCGCCTGGTGCGCGATCATTTCGCCTATTTGTCGGAACGGGTCGCGCGCCATCACGGCTTCATCGTCAAGACCGTCGGCGACGCGGTGATGGCGGCGTTCCACGATCCGGCCGACGCGGTGCGCGCGGTGCTGTCGATGCAGGACGAGGTGGCGAGCTTCAATCGCGGGCGCAGCGATCCGGGATCGTGCTGAAACTCGGCCTGCATCTCGGCGTCATGCATCGCCGTCACCGCCGGCGACGTGCTTGATTATTTCGGCTCGGCGGTGAACACCGCTTCGCGGCTCGAACATCAATGCCGCGGCGGCGAGGCGATCATCTCGCAAGCGGTGCTGGCCGACCCGGAAGCGCGCGAGACGCTGGCCGGCCGAGACGTCACCGAGGATAGCGCGACATTGCGCGGCTTGAACGAGCCGGTGCGCTTCGTGCGCGTCGGCGCGCGCAAGGCCCCTCCCGTCCCTCTCCGCAAGCGGGGAGGGTGCGGGGCGTGCACTCATAACGCGCCGCTTGCCCCGCCGGCACGCGGACGCGGCGCCGCACCAACGCCGCATACCATCGCGTGAACCATACCGCGCCGACGAAAGCGGCGATCGTCGCCGCAACGTCGATCCAGAGCGGGATTGCTTCGACATATTGCGCGGCCGCGTCGGCGGCCGGTCATGACCGCGAACGCGGCCGCCCAGGCCGCGGTGATGCGGCTGGTTGGTGGTGATGAATAACGGCGCGGTCCAGAATTCCTTCGGCACGCTCTCGCGCGCATATTGCAAGGTGAAGGGCATGCCGATGGCGAGCGACATCAGCACGATGAGAAGCAGACCGCCATCGACCGCCAGCCGCACCGTCGCCACGGTCCATTCCGGCGCAGCGATGAGGGTATAGAGCACCAGAACGCCGAACAGCGCCAAGCTGCCGACCTCGAGCACCTTGACCGACTCGCCGCGGCGCCATTGGCGAAATCCCATCAGCACCGAAACCGCGAAGCGCCGCCGCAAGCCCGGCGAGCGGCGAAACCAGCCGCATCAGCACGAAGAAGACGATGAAGGGCGACAAGCCGAGAAGAATACTCATCCGATCCTCCCGTATGGTGTCAGGACGATGCGCGCGGACGCTCGCCGCTTGCCGCGCGTCCGCCGAAGCGCGCGCGCCGCGCACCAAAAGCTGCATCATCTGCCTGTGCAGCGCGCGGAAGCCGGGCTTTCCCGAAAGCTTGCCAGCAAGATGCAGCACAATGAGGCCGTGACTGGCCGCCCAGAATAGCTGTCCGAGCACTTCGCGGATCGCCGGCCAGAACGCCCTCCTCGACCATCTTCTCGACAAAGCCGCTCATGGTGCGACGCGCGCGCGTGCTGGCGCGGACGAGATCGGGAAAGCGATCCTGGTCGGGCTGGGACAAATCGAACATCAGCCGATAGGCGCGCTGATCGCGCAACGCAAAGCGGATATAGGCCTCGCCGACGGCGCGCGCCTTGGCCGCGGCGTCGCCGGGAACGCGCGGCGGCTCGTTCCATGGCGTCGGCGAAGCGGTCGAACGCCGCGGCGCGCACCGCGGCGAGGATTTCTTCTTTGTCGCGGAAATACCGATACGGCGTCATGGCGCTGCAGCCGAGCTCGTCGGCGAGCTGGCGCATGGTGACGCCGTCGACGCCATGCTTGGCAAAACGCCGCTCGGCGGCGTCGCACAGCCGGGCGCGAAATTCTTCGACTTTGGCGGATGAAAGATTCTTCGGCACGGCGAGCTTCAAGCGGCGAACGGCTCGGCGCGCGGGAAGTTATCGACGTATTTGAGAAAGCGCGACAGGTGACGGTCGGAGGCGACCAGCACGCCCTTGCGGAAGCGGATGGTATCGAGCACGGCGGCGTCCTCGGCATAGAGCTTGTCGACAAACTGCTTGAGCCCCGCAAGCCTGGCCTGCTGCTCGGGCGCCGGCATGCCGCGGCGCACGCCGATGACGTAATAGCTCGATCGACTTGCCGGCGGCGACCGAGCAGCCGGCGAACAGCATGAACATCTCGTTGCCGCCGATCTTGAGATATTGCGCGAAGCAATTGGTGCCGCTGATGCGGCCGTGCTGGGTATAGCCGCCGCCACCGACATTATATTCGATGCTGTGATCGTCGATGGTCAGCGTCTCGGGCGTCAGCGCGCCAGGGAATCCGTGCAGCGTCCGCAGATGCTGGAAGTCGACGCCGTTCGACACCGCGACCCAGGGATCGGTGTTGCGCGCGCCGCGCCGATACGTCTCGATCGCCAGTTCCGCTTCGGCGACGCCCGGGATGTTGCGGCGGGCCGTAGGCCGGCGCCGTCGCCGTTGAACACCCAGACCAGTCCCCAGGCTTCAGCGCTCGGCAAGGTCGCGATCTTCGCGCCGGGCGGAATCTTGTCGCCGGCCGGAATGTGGACGCAGGCGCCCGCGGCGTCGAAGCGCCAATGATGGTAGGCGCAGCAGAGCTGCCCGTCGACCAGCGCGCCGACCGACAAGTCGGCGCCAAGGTGCGGGCACCAAGCGCTGTGCACGACGATCTTGCCGGCGGCGTCGCGGTAGAGCACCACGCGCGTGCCGAGAAAGTCCCGGCCAAAAACCTGGCCCGGCAGGAAATTCATTCACCAGGCCAAGCGGATACCAGCATTGATGAAATGCGGACGCCGCCTGGTCGGCGGGATCGTTGATCGATGCGGCGCGTGAACGCCCATGATCGCCTCCGTTGCAAACCCTGGCTGTAATCGCTTGCTGTTATTTTTACATTGTAAATTTACAACGTAAAACGGTCAAGCGAAGTCACGGGAGCCCCGGATTTCGATAGGCGCGAAGCTCCTATAGCCTTTGCGCACTAGCATTCATCGGGGAGGGTAAAATGCGCCCAAGGCAGAACGCGCCGCGGAGCATTCGGCGGCTTGCGCAAGCGGCGGCGTTGCTATTTGCACTTGGCGTATCGCAAGCCCGTCCGGACGAGCCGAAGCTCGAAACCGAGAGCTATCTGATACCGTCGGCCGATCCGGGCATTCAACTTTATATCCGCAACAAACATGCCGCGGGCGTCACGAGCTTTGCCCGCGACAGAATCCTGCTTTACGTCCACGGCGCCACTTACCCATCCGAAACCGCATTCGATCTGCCGCTCAACGGCCGATCGATGATGGATTACATCGCGCAACAAGGTTTCGACGTTTATCTCGTCGACGTGCGCGGCTATGGCGGCTCGACGCGGCCGCCGGAGATGGACCAGCCGCCGGCGGACAACAAACCGATCGTCGACACGCCGACCGCGGTCGAAGGACGTCGGTGCCGCCGTCGATCACATCTTGCAAAAGCGCGGCGTCGCCAAGATCGACCTGATGGGCTGGTCGTGGGGCACGGCGATCATGGGCATGTACACCGACCGAGCATAACGACAAGGTCAACCGGCTGGTGCTTTATGCCCCGCTCTGGGTGTTCACGACGCGCCCGCTGATCGGCGGCGGCGAGGCACCGCTCGGCGCCTACCGCATGGTGTCGAAGGATTCGGCCAAGCAGCGCTGGCTCAACGGCGTTCCCGAGAGCAAGAAGGCCGATCTCATTCCCGCCGGCTGGTTCGAGCAATGGGCCGAAGCCACCTGGGCGACCGATCCCGTCGGTTCCAAACAGACGCCGCCGGTGCTGCGGGCGCCGAACGGCGTGCTGCAGGATTTTCGCACCTATTGGATCGCCGGCAAGCCGCAATACGATCCAGCCGACATCCACGTCCCTACCCTGCTCATTCATGCCGAATGGGACGCCGACCTGCCGAGCGACCAGGCGCGCGGCTATTTCGCCAAATTGACCAACGCGCCCTACAAGCGCTTCGTCGAAATCGGCGAAGGAACGCACACCATCATGATGGAGAAGAACCGGATGCAGTTCTTCCGCGAGATCATGAATTTCCTCAATGAGCCGGACGCTCAGAGCTTGAACTAGAGCGGGTACTCATCTGTGGACGCCCCTCCAAGTGCAAGCGGTTTTTGAAGAAGATTGGCACGTAGTCGGATGCTGCCATCTGTCCGGCCTCTGATGCAGCGATGGAGCTGCGGGCCCGTATGGGAGTTCGCGGACCGGAACCAAATCATAAATGCGTGCTCCAGGCACGATGAGTACATCTGGTTCTTCCGGCCCCGTCTCGCCGACTGTTGCGCCATACCCTCCTTCGACCGACTACACCTGCGACGACCTCAGGTCCGCCAGGCTCACGCCTTGGCTGCGACCGGAGCTCTGTAGTTTTCCTGCTTTACAAGTAGCGCCCAGATGATCCGCGCCATCTTGTTGGCGAGCGCGACGGTCACCAGCATGCGCGGTTTGCGAGCCAGCATCTGTTCGAGCCACGAACCCTTTGGGGCGCCGCGTTTGCTCGCCTGAAGCACGACGGCGCTGCTGCCGATGATGAGTAGGCGCCTGAGCGTGCGTTCGCCCATTTTGGATGTCGCCCCAAGCTTCCGCTTGCCGCCGGTCGATCTTTGAAGAGGCGTGAGACCGAGCCAAGCGGCGAAGTCGCGGCCCTTGGCAAAGGTCTCGGCCGGCGGTGCTAGAGCGGCGATCGCGGTGGCAGAGATCGGGCCGATGCCAGGAACGGTCATCAGCCTGCGCGATACTTCGTCCTCGCGAGCCCGCCGCGCGATCTCCTTGTCGAGATCCGCGATCTTGCCGCCGAGACCGGCGAGTAGGTCTAACATCAATCGGAACATGACACGGGCCGCTTCGGGAAGCGAGCTGGCCATCTCTTCTTCCTCGAGCAGGTCGGCAAGCATCGCCACATGCGACGGCCCCTTGGGTGCGATCCAACCATATTCAGTGAGGTGACCCCGGATCGCGTTGATGAGCTGGGTTCGCTGCCGCACTAACAGATCACGGGTTCGGAACACCAAACCCGCCGCCTGCTGCTGTTCGCTCTTCACTGCCACGAACCGCATGCTGGGGCGCTGCGCCGCTTCGCAGATCGCCTCGGCATCGATCGCGTCGTTCTTTTGCCGCTTCACAAACGGCTTTACATAGGCGGGCGGGATTAGCCGAACTTCATGGCCAAGCTGGGTGAGCTGACGGGCCCAGTGATGCGCTCCACCACATGCCTCCAGCGCTACCGTGCAACTCGGATGGGCTGCGAAGAAATCCAGCAGCTTTCCTCGACCGATCCGCTTGCTGAATATCGCTCGACCCCGCTCATCCGCTCCGTGAACGTGAAAAACGTGCTTGGCGATATCCAGACCGATTATGATAACTTCCGACACGGACGCATCCCTCAAGTGGTGCTCAACACCTCCACTTTGGCACATCGATGCCGTCGGGGGGCGTCCACCCCATCATAAATCGGTCGATGAGCCAAACGCCGCTTTACCCCAAGACAAGCGGCACCAAAATGTATCCAATGCGGCGGGGCATTTGACGCGCTCCCGGTCTCACGTTTAACTGGCTTTGCAGCGGACGGCGGGCCAAACGATGAAGCGACGGCCCTGCTTTTGACAGGCGTGGGCGTGATCGTGTTTCTGCAGGCGGAAACGCGGCTGAACATTTGCCGGGGGAACGGCGTTCGCGCCGTGATGAATTCTGCATGACGGACTATTTCCAGCGCCAGCTTGCATATTACGCGGACGCTCATCGCGACCCGGTCAACTCCGTCCTGCATATGATTGGCAATCCGATCCTTTTCGTGGCTGTGGTGCTGCCGCTTTGTCTGCTGCCGGTTACCGTGTTCGGCGTTCAAACCAGCGCCGCTTCGCTCTTGGTCATCCCGGCGCTGATCCTATGGACAACATGGGACATCGCCATTGGACTGGCGATTGTCGTTACCTCCATTCCGCTGCTTTTTGCTGCCCATGCGATTGCCAGCCATGTCAGCGTTCTCTGGGTCTGGATCATAGCCGTTGGACTATTTGTTCTCGGTTGGGCTTTGCAGATCGTTGGACACCAGCTGTTCGAAGGCAAGCGGCCAACGCTGCTCGCTAATCCTGTTCAGATGCTGATCAGCCCAATGTACATCTTCGCCAAGCTTTTCGTTAAGCTCGGCTTGCGGCCCGATCTTGCCGCCGTGTTGCAAAAATCCCCACCAGACGCCGCTTGGGCCACCGCGTTATCCGGTCGAAGGCCGAGCGGACGCAAGCCGAACCCTGTGACGCTAACGCTCGTTACGGGCGGCAACGGCTTTATCGGGCAGCACTTGGTGGCTGCCCTTCTTGCGCAAGGTTGTCGGGTGAGGGTTCTCGATCTGCGGCCGCCGTCCTACCCCGCCCAGGCAGCGCAATATGTAAAAGGCTCGATACTCGACGAGGAACTGGTGCGAGAAGCGCTCGATGAGGTCGAGGAAGTCTACCACCTTGCTGCGTTGCCCGGCATGTGGATGCCGTGCAAGGACGACTTTCATGCCGTCAATTGCCGTGGCACCGAAATCATGCTGGAGGCGGCGCGCAAGCGCGGCGTCTCGCGGTTTCTGCACTGCTCGACCGAATCCATTCTGTTCGGCCCGTCGCCGCCGAAATCCTTCGGCATCGAACACCTCCGCACCACGCCCGACGAAATGCCTGGAGCTTACACACGCTCGAAATTACTGGCGGAACAGCTGGCTTTACAGGCCGCGGCGTCCGGATTTCCCGTGGTGATCGCCAATCCGACAATGCCGATCGGCCCGCATTATGGAAATCTCACGCCCCCAACCTTGATGCTGCGGCATTTCCTCAACCGCCGCATTCAAATCTACTTCGATTTCGTGCTGAACCTGGTTGATGTACGCGATGTCGCGGCTGGTCTGCTGCTGGCGATGAAGCGCGGACAGAACGGGCATCGTTACATTCTCGGCGGTGAAGCTGTCTCGCTGGGTCAGGTGCTTGATGCCATGCGAGCAATCAGCGGCCGCAAAGCTTTGCGCGTTCCCATCCCTGCCGAGATCGCGCAGATGGCCGCCGCGCTAATGGAATTCGTCGCGGATCATGCTACACACCGCCCACCGGCGGCGACAGTGGAGGGAGTGCGCATTGCGTTGCGCTCCCGATCGCTCTCGATCGAAAAATCACGGCATGACCTCGGCTATGCGCCTAACCCGATCGGACCCGCTTTGTGCGACGCGGTAGCATCGCTTATGGGCAAGGCCTGGTAGATTGGACAACTGGTTGGGCGCGCCCTGATAAGCGAACTTTTACGACCGGTTTGCCGTTACACGACCCAATATCCGCCGCTGCGTCGCTGTGGAGTGTCAAGATCGTGACAATTCAGCCAAACCTGGTGCTCGAAATAATCTGGATCGGGTGGTTGATCAGCTGGGTGGCGGCGTCGTTCTGGTCCGATCGCGCGCAAAAGCGCGCCGCGACGCTGGAAACCTGGAGCTATCGCGCCGCCATGATAGCCGGAGGCATTCTGCTCGTACCGGTGACAGGATCGTTGCTGGGGGAGAAGCCGATCTGGGAAATCAACTACGCCGGCATGTATGCGCTCGCCGCCTTAATGTTGGCTGGCCTTTCGCTGACTTGGTGGGCGCGCATTTGTCTCGGACCGTTGTGGTCAAGCAGAATTACCCGCAAGGAAGATCATAGGATCATAGACACCGGCCCTTATGCGTTCGTACGGCACCCGATCTATAGCGGCCTCATTATCGCACTCGTGGCGACAGCGGCTGCTGAGGGAACATTGACGGCGCTATTCGGCGCCGCGCTCATCATCCTTGGGGTGTGGCTGAAGGCCCGCACGGAGGAGCGCTTTTTACTGACCGAACTTGGCCCGGAAATCTATGATGCCTATTGTCGTCGCGTTCCGATGCTAATTCCGTTTTTGCCACGCCGCCGGGTAGTGCGTTAAGCGGAGAATTATTCGCGAAACGCCCGCAGGTCGGGGATCTTGTGCAGCCGCCTAGTGGATTGAAGTGGTCCCCGGCTTGTCTTCACCGCGGTCATTAGGCACGTGATTGGAGGAAGCAGCAAATGAGCGCGCGCTCTCGGTTCCAGACACTATCGCGGACGTTCCTGCGGTCGGCTGTTTGCGCAGGCGGCTCGCTCTTAATGTGCGCTTTAGACGCGATCTCAACCGGAATAGTGCCAGGTGCATCCTTCAGCGGTGCTTGATCTTTCTCTCCACTGTTGGCGTCGCGCAGCGCCTCCACCGCAGTTTGCGGGTAGGGTATAAACCCCCGTGAAAAATCAAACAGCGGGGGAACCTTCAGGTCCAAAAAGGCCGCCACATCGCGCCCAAACATGACGCAGCTGTTGAACATGGCGTGCCACTGCACTTTGTTGGCCTTGCGCTCGTTTATGTAGGCAACCAGCCTTTTGTACTGTGCCTCGTCGATCCAGATTCGGTAGCGGGCGAGGACGTATTGTTCTTCAAGGTCGCCGTCAGTAGCGGCGATTTCCCCCGGTACCGGTATAAGATGGCCGAGCGTCCAGTTATAGACGCTGCAGTTCAGGCAATCTCCGCTATCTCCAGCCGGACCAAGGCCGGCGATCTCGCTTCTGATCACCTCATGGCGCGCATTGGCCTCGCCATACATCACGTACACATGGCCATAACTTGCCGCGTTCCTGGCGCGAAACTCCACAAAGAAGTGATTACGCGGCGAGTAGCGGTTTGAATGGGTGGCGAGAGGCGCAGTAGTCGAAACAGGGGATAAGGGTTCGCTGATTGTCTGGGCGGAAACTGCGTGCTTTGCAGTATCGACGCAGCTAGCCCAAGGCCGACAAGCATGCAGAGGGCATTTGGCAAACCATGTCGCATGGCCCTTCTGCCCTTTCTTCATTCACTCGTCAGTAAATGCCGCGCCAATGCGGCCGGCGGCCAAAGAGGAGCGCTAACAGCGCAACCTCACCTGACCGCCGCCACCACGTCCACGGCTCGGCCGATTAGCCCCTCACGACGATCGGCGCTTTTCCTTTGCCGTAAACCGGCGCCTTGCCTTTGCCGACCGGCGGCGGCGGCGGGGGCGGACCAAGATCGGCCGCGAGGGCGGCCCCGCCTTTTACGACAGTGAGTCCCGATGGGGACTTCACCACCTGGGTGAAACTCATCATGGCGAAAGCCAATGCTAGGGCGCACCCGAAAGTCAGAAGTCGTTTCATATCAGCCCACCCTCCTCAAGAGTATGGTGAACACCACACTAACTTTTAAATTTAGACGATTTGGACGCACGAACTAGTGCAAAAAAAGTCACAGCCGCGTACCAAATGACTTCTCGGGAGAGGAACCGGTGTCTTTGCTGCGGACGCCGAGCTGACGATGAGGTCTTGAGGGCTTAGCGGGCTTAGCGGGCTTAGCGGTACTCCTCGCAGCTACCAACCAAAGGATAGCGATCCGGAAATTTCTTGGCCATGAACGCCTCGGTCGCCTTCAAAGCGGCTTTTGCACTCCTTTTCGGTGGCGAAAGCGCGGTGAAACCTGCCGTTCGCTGTTCGGCCCATTGGCGACGAACTGCCACCAGGCCGAAGCAGGGGACAGTGAGAGGACGAAACTCGTTCCTAGCAGCACAAGGCCCAAAAGGTACTTCATGTCAGCCCTACCTCCAGAAGCCAACTTTGGTAGCGCGACGCCTTGAGGGCCAACCCATCCCGAGCCAAGCACCCTCAATAGCAGGATCGGCATGGAGCGTTCGGAATCATCGCAAGCGTATTGCGTCGAGTTTAAGTCCAGCCGGCGGGACGCACTATGCGGCTATCGACCGCAAGGCGATCTCTGAAGCGCGTTCCATGAGCTATAGCCTCAATGCCAAATTTTCCGGGGTGTCCCTAACTCGTTCTTCCGCGAGATCATGAACTTCCTCAGCGAGCCGGACGCTCAGAGCTTGAACCAGGGCGCGTGCTGATACGAGGAATTAGAGTGCCCGCGGCTGCTGCGCTTAATGCCAATATCGCAGCAACCAACATCACCGATCGAATACTCTCAGCAAGCGAACCCCTGAGGATCAGCTCTGCGATGGTTCTGTCGGCACCCTGAACGTTTGCGAGTGCCGGCTCGATCACCAGTTGTCCACGCGCGGCTTGGATGGCGTGTTTCGCGGCTTCGGAAAGGCCGCCGCCCTGTAAATGCCGATCAAGCGCGTGATCGAGGGTCGCCAGCGCAACGCCGCCAAGGACGGCGACCGCAAAGAGATTCGCCACAGACGAAACCGCATTATTGATTCCGGACGCGACGCCGACCTGATGCGCTGGTACCGCATTGATCACCGTCGTTGTAAGAGGTGCGACGCTCACCACCATGCCGAAGCCAAGGACCACGATCGAAACGAGAAACTGCCAATATGATCCATTGGCGACCGTCACGGCCATCAGTCCAATGCCCGACGCAGCAATTGCGGGGCCGATGACGAGGGGCAAGCGGGCACCGAAGCGATCGAGCAACCCGCCCGCCCAGCGCGACAGCGCGGCCATGATGATCGTAAAGGGCAGAAAAGCGGCACCTGCAAGTGTGGCCGGATATCCATGCACCTGGATCAACGCAAATGGCAGAAAGAACAATACGCCGCCGAGGGCCGCATAAAGCAGCAGCGTCAGCAAATTGACGGCGCTGAAAGTGCGCGATCTAAACAGGGTGAGCGGCAACATCGGCGCGCGGCTCCAATGTTCAACGCACACGAACCCAATAAGCGATACCAAGCCTCCAGTGAGTGATGCGAACACGATCGGATCACGCCAGCCGGAAATCGGCGCCGCAATCAGTCCATAGGCGAGACCGCCCAGACCGAGCAACACAAGGACGGTTCCGCGCCAATCAAGGCCCGGCTTTGCGTCCGGATCGCGACTTTCGGGGAGATGACGATAGGCGATCCAGATCGTCGGAAGTGCGAGCAGCGGATTGATGAGGAAAATCCAGCGCCAACTGAAATGATCCACGATCAATCCGCCTAACAATGGAGCAATTGCGGTCGCCACGGCCGAGAAACCGGCCCACGTGCCGATCGCTTTGCCGCGCTCACTTTCGTCGAAAGTTGCGCCGATAAGCGCGAGCGAGCAGGGAATGAGGAGCGCGGCACCAACGCCCTGAGCTGCGCGTGCCAAAATCAATTGTGTCAGGCTCGGAGCGATTCCACACCAAAGCGACGCTGCGGCGAAGATACTGACCCCGATCATGAAAAATCGTCGGCGGCCAAACTGATCCGCCGATGCGCCGCCTACCAAGAGCAGAGCTGAGAGACATAGCGTATAGGCATTGACGAGCCATTGGATGGTGACGATCGACGTCGCGAGGTCAGTTTCAATCGCCGGCAAAGCGACGTTGATGACGGATTCGTCGATGTTGGCGATGCTGGACGCGAGGATTGTTGCGATCAGTACCCAATGCTTGACCCAAGGCTTGGCGGCGGCGGCGCGATTTGTTGCCGCAGAGGTCGACTGGATAATGGCATCTTCGCACGGTCTTGTTCTTAGAGATGACATTGTTGTTGGGGTCCCACATCGGTTGCGCCGGTCAGACACACTCCAGGGGCCTCGAAGGTCGCGGCCAACCAGTGCGCTTTGTCGCCATCGACATGCTTCGAGTGCAGGAAGGTCGCATCACAGACAACCAGCATGGCGAAGTCAATCTCACCTGCTTTCAGCAAATCGGGCTGGTGCCGAAACCTTGAGATCGCCACTCATGCGCTCGCATTGAACTTGCGAGCCGCTGTAGAAGTCCGGCCTTGGTCATTAAGCCGCATTGCGGTGCGTAGCCACGATGTCCGCTTCACCCGGTGGCTAGCGGACATCTGGTTATTCGTCACACCGACAAAGCGGCGCGCAGTTTGCGCCCAACCTCACTTCCGCGTAACGGCGGCTCGATGTTATTCTGAAGAACCTGCGGTGGAGATTTTGTAGCATGGCGAAGCTCGTCTTCGGATTGAACCAGTCCCTGGACGGCTATGTCGACCACCAGGAATTTGCGCCTGGTCCCTCGCTCTTTCGTCACTTCACCGAGCAAGTGAGCGACCTGGCCGGCAGCGTGTACGGTCGCCGCATGTACGAGGTGATGCGTTATTGGGACGAAGACCGTCCTGAGTGGGACGCGGAGGAGCGCGACTTCGCGGCGGCGTGGCGGAGCCAACCGAAGTGGGTCGTGTCGCGCTCGTTGAAGTCAGTCGGCCCCAACGCCACACTTGTCGCGGATGACGTCGAGGCGGTGATACGCGGGCTGAAGGCCCAGCTCGTTGGGGAGATTGAAGTTGGCGGACCAGACCTGGCACGAAGCTTAACCGACCTTGGTCTTATTGATGAGTATCGACTCTACTTCCGCCCCGTCGTGCTTGGTCGCGGCAAGCCATTTTTCGCCGGCCCCCGGCCGCCGCTCCGGCTTGTGGCCAGCGATTTAATCGGCGAGGACGCGATTAGGTTGACCTACGTTCCTGCTTAATGACGCAACTCGCCCGACGGACTGCGCCGACGCGTCAGGTCGGAAAGCGGACACCGCCGAGATCGGGTAAGCTGTGCTGCAGGGGACACATCAGCTGGCAGGAAATGTGAAGCTTTGGAACGACCTTCGCGGTTGGGCCGGCGCCAACGCGGCGGCGCTCCGGCTGTGCGTCCGCATGACCGTCGCCGGGCTTCTCGCCTATGTGCTGGCGGAGTTGTTCACATTGCCGCAGGGCTATTGGGCGATATTTTCGGCAATCATCATCGTGCAAGCCAGCGTCGGCGGCTCCGTCAAAGCCACCATCGACCGCCTGATCGGGACAGTCGGCGGTGCCGTCGCCGGTGGCGCCGTGGGGTATTTATTGCCCCACGAAAGCGTGTTGTCTCTCGGCGTCGCCCTCGTCGTCGCGCTCGTGCCATTGACATTGGTGGCGGCGCTGCGGCCGAACTACCGGATCGCGCCGCTCACGGCGGTGATCGTGCTGATGACGCCGGGCGCGCAGCAACTCGGGCCGCTGGCATCGGCGTTCTATCGCATTTTCGAAATTACGCTTGGCAGCGTCGTCGGCCTCGGCGTCTCACTTTTGCTGTTGCCGGCGCGTGCGCATGGGTTGGTGATCAGCGCCACAGCGGGCATGCTCGGCCATCTCGCCGATCTGCTCGGCGATTGGCTCGCGGTGCTTACCGGCAGCGGCGACCGTGCGCGCATCGCGCAATTGCAGGATGATGTTCGCGCCGGAATGGCGAGCCTCGAAATCGTGGCGGGCGACGCACGCCAGGAGCGGCGAATTTATCTCACCCACGAATTCGACCCGGGTCCGTTGGTTCGCGCCGTCTTTCGTCTGCGTAACGACGTTGTCATGATCGGGCGCGCCGCAGCCCAGCCTTTGCCCGAGCCGATCCTGGCGCGTCTGCGCCAGCCGCTCGAACAAGTTTCCGAGGCCGCACAAGGCTTTTTGCGCAGCTGCGCCGACGCGCTGCGCCAGCGCAAGAATCCCCCTGCGCTTGATGCGCTCGAGCAAGCGCTGGCAACGTTCATCGCGACTACCCAGGAGCTGCGGCGCGAGGGCGCCGCGCGGGCCTTGCCCGCAGAGGACGTCGGCCGCCTGTTTGCGTTGGGATTTGCCCTTGAGCAGCTACGCCAGAATTTCGAGGATTTCCGCAATCGCGTCATCGAATGCGCCCGCGCCGACAGCGAGGGCTGAAACAGCATGAACGAATTGGGTTTGGCGATCGAGGCATCTCATCCATCGCAGCAAAGTCGAGGAGACTCAACAGAGGCGATGGTCTTTCTCGAGCAACCGTCCTCCGTAGATTTGAGTTGCCACCTCAAATTTAGCGTGATGCCGTAATCTTTGCTGTTCCGTGAACGGGTCAGGAATATTGAACCGCCTCGAATGTGCTGTCGAGCGGGATCACCGGCATCGTCTGGTTGAACACAATGTCCAAATCGTATTTGAACTTCTTGCCTTTTTTCCACTGCCCACCAACGAGCGGCGTAGTGCACACATTCGGCACCGGGTTGGTAGGCCCACCCTTCCAAGTGATACGGCCGACGATCGAATCATAGTCAGTTGCGGCAATGGCGTCGCGGATCGCTGCGGGATCGAGTTTCTTCGCGCGCTTGAGGGCATCGATCGCCACCTCGAAGATGGCGTGTTGGAAGCCGATCGGTTGCGTCCACTGCTTGCCGGTCGCAGCCTCATAGGCGTCGCAGAACTGCTGAGCGGTCTCGCCGGTAAGCCCCGACTTAAATGGATGATGATGGGACCACCACACTTCCGTCGACATGCCAGCGCCGCGGCTGCCGAGCGCCTCAACGGCGGATGGGAATAGCAGTGCTTTCGCCGGCGTCATAATTTTCGGCTGGTAGCCTTGTTGGGCGCACTGAGTCCAGAAGGTTACAAATTGCGGCGAGTTGAAAATGCCGCATGCAATCTCACAGTTGGTTTTCTTCAATTGGCTGATCTGCGCAGTGAAGTCATCGGACAGCGTGGGATAAAGGCCGAGATTATGGACGCTGAAGCCCTTTGACTTAAACAGAGCGGGTAGCCCCCGCTGGTCGTCGTTGGCAGCGATCCCGTCGGGATCGTTCACGAACATCGTGCCGACGTCATTGTTCGTCGGAAGGGACAGCCACATGTCCATGAACAGGTTCGCGACGGCATCGAATCCAAAAAAGAAGTGGTAAGTCCAGTCGAAGCCTTTTTTGGGATCACCCTTGCGCGGAAAGAAAAATGCCTGCCATACCTCGGTCGAGCTGACGCATGGCACCCCTTTCAACTCACACTGATCGGCGACCGGATTAACCGTTACCGATGCCGACGAAACAACCATTATGTCGATGTGGTCTCTCTCTATCAACTGCGCCGCCAGCTCTGAAGCGCGGTTCGAGTTAGACTGACTATCCTTATAGAGGATCTCGACGGGATAGGTTTCGCCGCCAATGGCGACACCGTTCGCGAGCGCCTTGCGCACACCTGCGAGCACGAACTGGTCAGCCTCGGCAAACTCGGCGATCGGACCGGTCTGCGGACTGATCATGCCTATCTTTACAGTCCGGCCCGCAGACCGCGCGGCCTGAAACACCCAGGGAGACACAATTACGCTGGCACCGCCAGCGGCGATTAGCTTCACAATTTTGCGACGCCGGATGTCAACGTCCAAGCAGCCGCCGGTCTTGGTCGCGCGGGATTTCAGTTTCATTTCGTTTCCCTCCCAAAGTGGTCCCCGGATTGCGGTCCAGAGCACCGGTAGCGATTACCTCCGCGTGTGTTTGCGGCTCGAGCGCAACAGGTCGTGCCCCATCTCCAACGCCTGCCTTGAGCTTCGTGACAGTTTTGTTGGTCAAGCTACGATCATGGACGCGCCTCCGTTCCGAGGCGGATGGGGCTACGTCCCCCGGGGCGAGCCAGTGCCAAAATCATCACGCGCTCCGTCCGATATTTTTTGCTCACTTGCGTAGTCAATTGATGTTAGGTCAAGTCGGCGGCTTTCGTAATTGTCAAAGTTAAAAACAGATCATTCTCAAGCTGCGAATAATCCCTAATGGTCGAGACGGCCGATCGGGTTGAGCGCTGCTCGATTGATCTGCGTGCTCGCGCGCTCTACGATGTGTGACAAAATCTCACGACAAGATTTCATCTAATGAGGGAGGATGTGCCGTGCCAGTTCGAACTACCGTGGTGGGATCGTGGTGGCCATATCCCGAGCTAGAACAGGATTTGGTCCACTATCACGCCGGCAAGCTTTCGCCCCAAGACGGCGAGGCCGTCCTCAATCGCGCCGCCGCGAAGGCAATCCAGGAGCAGCGGGATCTCGGTCTCGACGAATGGACCGGCGGCGAATACTTCACTCATGATTTCGTCATGCACATGCATAAGTGCCTGACCGGCATCGAAATCGACAAGCGCGAGGCAGACGATGTGTTCGACTACGACGACATGACTCACGTCAAGGTCGTCGGCAAGATTACTGCTCCGGACGGTCTTGGTTATCTGACCGCCTACCGACGGGAAAAGAACCTTCCGGGCGGCGTGCGCAAAGCAGCCGTCGTCGCGCCCTACGAGGTTGTCGTGGCAGGGCGCGATCAGCTCGATGCCATCACTCCGCAAATGCCCGCGGTGACCGAGCTCATCAACTACGAGTTACGCACGATAGCCGACGAAGGATGTCCGAACGTCCAGCTCGACGCACCGATCTTCGGCGCGGAGGTTAATATGGGGATGATGACGGCGAAGCAAGCGGCCGACCTGATCGCACCTTGTTTCGAAGGCGTTAAGGCGACGCGCTCACTGCATTTTTGCAACGGCAATCTGGCGGGCCGGCCGATCTCGCACGCGCTACACTGCGCGCCCTGGGTAGAAATTTTGCAGCGGCTGGAAGGCGTCGTCGACGTAGCGGTGTTCGAGGTCAAATACTTCTTCCAATACCTTGAGCGCGAAGCGTTCAAGAATATGCCAAAGAGCATGAAGCTCGCTACCGGCATCGTCGACGAAGCGAACTACCGCGTAGAACCAGTCAAGAAAATCCGCGAACGGATCGCCGATTGGGCAAGAGTAGTGGGAGAAGAACGTCTTTGGGTTTCGCCGTCCTGCGGCTTTGGCCGTCACGCGTCTCGGGACATCCCGGTGCTGCGAGCCAAGATAGAAAACATGGTCGAAGCCGCTCGGACGTTATGACGAATAAACACGCTGCGCTTCAACGGGCGCGCCTATCGACTTGCAGCGGCGCTCAACGCCGGAACACTGCGCAAGCCGCAAACGAGCCTACGGCGTTGCGCTATTTCGTCGTCTCAATGTGGCTGTGGCAACGAAACGATCGTTAGGCAATTGTGAGCAAACACCCAGGCGAGGAGCAGCAAAAGCTGTTCAATAAGACGTCTGCGTCCGCAGCTCCGCCACGTCCTTGGCGGAGATCTTGGATGGCGCACTGCCGAAGCGCCCGGTGACGTAGTTGGCGACGGCGGCAATTTCGGTGTCGGAGTAGATGCTGCCGAACGCCGGCATCGACAGCACGCCTGCCGGCGCGTGCCGCGTCGTGCCGGAGATCACGACCTGCGCAACATTAATCGCTTGCGGATCGTTGACGGCGCGGCTGCCCGCGATCGTCGCGTAAGGCGAGATGGCGCTGACTCCGGTCCAGCCGTGACAGCCGGCGCAGGCGCCGGCAAACACCCGTCTGCCAACGGCGTCCGCCGTTTCGCCGCCCTGCTTGGGCGAAGGCGGCGCCGGCGGCGCGATCGTCGCCGGCTCGGATGAAGGAACCGCGGGAATGCTGCGCAGATAAACAACCATGGCCTTGATGTCGGCCGGCGTCATCAGGCTGAAGCTCTGGTCCACGGCCTCGCCCATCGGGCCGGCCGCGGTGCCGCGACCGGAGGCGTGGCCGGTCGAGAGATAGGCGGCAACGTCCTGGTCGCTCCAGGCGCCGATGCCGGTGCCGCGATCGGAGGTGATGTTGAAAGCGTGCCATCCGGCGGCGACGGCGCCGGCGAATTTGTTGCGGTTGTCGAGGGCGAACGCCAGATTGCGCGGGGTGTGGCAGTCGCCGCAATGCGCCAGCGCTTCGGCGAGATAAGCGCCGCGATTCCATTCCGCGCTTCGCGCCGTGTTCGGCTGGAAACGGACATTCTCATTGAAGAAGAACGACCACGGACCCATCGCCCAGCGCTGATTGAACGGGAAGCTCAACGTGTCGGCGCGATTGGCGGCATGCACCGCAGGAAGACTGAACAAATAGGCCTTGATGGCCAGCGCATCCGCGTCCGTCATGTAGGTGTAGGACGGATACGGCATCGCCGGGTAGAGGCGCGCGCCGTCGCGGCGCACGCCGTGCTGCACGGCGTTGAGAAAATCAGCGTCGCTATAGTCGCCGATGCCGGTAGCCTTGTCGGGCGTGACGTTGGTCGAATAGAGCGTGCCGAACGGCAGCGGGATGGCGAGGCCGCCGGCGAATTGCGCACCGCCTGGGGTGGTGTGACAGACCAGGCAGTCGGCGGCGCGCGTCAGATACTCGCCGCGCTTGACGACGTCGGCGCTTTTAAGGTCGGCGGGAACGCCGGTCGGATCGGTGGCGTGATAGGCAGCGAGCGGTACTGCCGTTCCGCCGGCGAATGCCAGCGGCCCGGGACCGAGAATGTGCCATAAGACGGCGCCGGCAATCACGACAACAATGGCGACGACGGCGATGATTGCTTTGCGCATGACGGCTACGCCTTGTGTCCGACCGCCAATGCAGCGCGGTCGATCGGCAGCCGGCGTAGCGCGACGCCGGTCGCCGCATAAATCGCGTTGCGCAGCGCCGGCGGACCGGCGGTGGCGCCGGTTTCGCCGATGCCGCCCGGCTCTTCGCCGCTTTTGACGACGTGGACCTCGATCGGCGGCACTTCGTCGATGCGCAACATGCGGTAATTGTTGAAATTGGACTCCCGCACGCGGCCTTTGTCGATGTTGATCTCGCCATACAGCGCTGCGGTCAGGCCAAAGATCAGTCCGCCCTGGAGCTGCGCGGCGATGATGTCGGGATTGACGGCAATGCCGGTATCCACGACCGAGGTGATTTTGCGCAACGCTACCTCGCCGCGCTCATCCACTTCCGCCTCGACCACGGTGGCGATGTAGCTGGCGAACGACGGCTGCGCGCACACGCCGCGCCCGACGCGCGCCGGCAGCGGCCCGCCCCAGCCGGATTTTTCCGCAACCAGCCCAAGCGCCGCTTTGAGCCGCGGCGTACCTCCCAGCATGTTGCGGCGGAAGGCGATCGGATCGGCGCCGGCCCTACGCGCCAGCTCGTCCATGAAACACTCGATGGCGAAGACGTTGTTGTTCGGTCCGACGCCGCGCCAGAAACCGGTCGGCACGGCGCGCGGCTCGGCGCGCACATATTCGACCCGCAGGTTGGGAATGTCGTAGGGGATGTCGACGGCGCTATCGACCGCATCGATATCGATGCCGTTCTGAAAGCCCGGCGGAAACCAGCGGGCCATGATCGACGAGCCGGCCACGCGATACTTCCAGGCGACGATTTTCCCCTGGGATAGGCTTGCGGAAATGACGTCGCGATAGGCCGGACGGTAGATGTCGTGCTGGATATCTTCTTCGCGCGTCCACACCACCTTGATCGGCGCGTCGACATGCTGGGCGATGCGTATCGCGCTGTCGACCATATCGGCTTCGAGGCGGCGGCCGAAGCCGCCGCCGAGCAGATGATTGTGTACGGTCACCTTGTCCATAGGGACGCCGGCCGCTTTCGCCGCCGCTTGCTGCACGCGCGTCATGACCTGCGTGCCGGTCCAGATTTCGCAGGCGCCCGGCGTCAGCCGGACGGTGCAATTCATCGGCTCCATCGGCGCGTGCGCTAGGAACGGCAGCTCATATTCGCCATCGACTTTCTCGCCTTGCGATAATCCCTTGGCGATGTCGCCGACCGACTTCGCGACCGCGCCGTCTTTTTTGCTCGCCGCGCGGAGGTCCGCCCAAATTTCCGCCGAGCTGACTTGCGCGTGTGGGCCGTCGTCCCAGGTGACAACCAAAGCATCGAGGCCTTTTTTGGCGGCCCACATATGATCGCCGACCACCGCGACCAGATCGTCGAGGACGACGACCTGGCGGACGCCCGGAACGCTTTTGGCGGCGCTGTCGTCGACGTGCTTCACCCTGCCGCCAAACACCGGGCTCTGCGCCAGCGTGGCAAACTTCATCCCCGGAAGCATGGCGTCGATACCGTAGATGACGCTGCCATTGCTCTTGCCCGGCGTGTCGAGGCGCTTGAGCGGCTTGCCGATCAGGGTGAAATCTTTTGGGTCCTTGAGCGGTGGCGCCGGCGGCACCGGCAGCTTACCTGCCGCGTCCACCAAATCGCCGTAAGCCAGCGTGCGGCCGCTGGCGGCGTGCGTCACCGTTCCGTTTGTGGCGGAGCAGCTCGCCGGATCGACCTGCCACTGATCGGCGGCCGCGCGCACGAGCATCGCCCTTGCCGAGGCGCCGGCGATGCGCAGCGGTTTCCAGAAAGCGCGCACCGAATTGGAATTGCCGGTGGCCTGAATGCCAAAAAGCGGATTGCCGTAGAGCTTGTCGCTGGGCGGCGCGTGCTCCAGCGCCACCTTCGCAAAGTCGGCATCGAGCTCCTCGGCCAGTATCTGGGGGATCGCGGTGTAGACGCCCTGCCCCATTTCCACCTGCGGCATGATGAGGGTGGTCTTGCCCGAACGGCCGATGTGGATGAAGGCATTCGGCGCGAACTGATCGGCGTTGTTGTTTGCCGACGGATCCATTTCGTCGGCCGCCCGCAGCGGCAGATTGAAGGCCAGCGTGAAACCAGCCGCCAAGCCGCCTTTCAGCAGACCGCGGCGCGACGGCGTGCCGGCAGGATTTTCAAGCAAATGTTTTTCAAGAGCACGCATCGCTGCCTCCTACGCCCGTTCGCCCGCGGCGCGCTTGATCGCCTCGCGGATGCGCACGTAGGTGCCGCAGCGGCAGATATTGCCGGCCATCGCGGCGTCGATATCGGAATCGTCGGGGCGAGGCGTGGTGGCGAGCAAAGCCGCCGCCGACATGATCTGGCCGGATTGGCAATAGCCGCACTGGATGACTTCCAGATCGAGCCAGGCTTTCTGCACCTTGGCGCCGGTTGGCGTTGAGCCGATGCCCTCGATGGTGGTGACAACCTTGCCGCCGACGGCGCCGACCGGCAGCAGGCATGAGCGCACCGGATTGCCGTCGATGTGCACCGTGCAGGCGCCGCATTGCGCGATGCCGCAGCCGAATTTGGTGCCGGTCATGCCGAGCACGTCGCGCAGGACCCAGAGCAGCGGCATGTCGTCCGGCGCGTCGAACGTCTTGTCTTCGCCGTTAATTTTAAGTGTCGTCACGGCAAGTCTCCCCTATGGAGCTACTGCCCGGATTTAGAAAAACAAATCTCCCATTTGGAGTCGATCCGCAAGACTATCAGCCAGCGGGCAATCGTCGTTAGTCATCTCCAAGTATGGCTGCGATGCGCGGACGCAAGATGCCGCGTGCACTACGCTTCGCGACAATTGCCCGCTGACCGAAAAGGTTCCGGGGCCGAGCGGCCCGTGCGCCTCGCGCCCCGGCTTGATGTGCGCGACGTGTCGCTTCCGCCTGGCTCCTGATGGCTGCCTGTGGCTTGCACTGCGATTAGTACCCCTGCCAGCGCTGGACTAGACCGATATCGAGATCGAAGAGATCGAGGCAGCGCCCTACAGTCTGATTGATGACATCATCGATCGTCTTGGGCTGATGATAAAAGGCGGGTACCGGCGGCACAACGATCGCGCCGTTCTCGGTAGCCGTCAGCATGCTGCGCAGGTGACCGGCATGCAACGGGGCCTCGCGCACCACAAGCACGAGACGGCGGCGTTCTTTCAAGGTAACGTCGGCCGCCCGGCTCAACAACGTGTCCGTCGTGCCATGGGCGATATCGGACAGCGTGCGGATCGAGCACGGCGCAATCACCATCCCTCGCGTCTTGAACGAGCCGGAAGAGATAGCCGCGCCGACATCGGCATTTGCATGGTGCGTGTGCGCGAGCGCACGCACCTGCGCGACCGAAAGGTCGAGTTCCTGCTTTAACGTCAGTGCCGCCGATTTCGACACGACAAGGTGGGTGGGAATCTTACCTTTAAGAACTTCCAGCAACCGGATCCCGTAAATCGCGCCCGACGCGCCGCTAATGCCGACGATGAGTGGAAGCTGATCCATGAAATGCGTTTCGCCACCCAATAAGTTCTTCGAAAATCAGTTGCACCTTTGTTGCTCAAAGGCTTCAAGCCAAGCCGTCCAACCGCTTCGGTATCACCTTCTCCAAATTCGAACCAGTAGGAACGCCGGTCGACAAATCATCTTTCGCTTTGAGGTGGTTACACGCCGAGGCAGCATCGATACTTGGCTCAACCCTTGCGACAGTTCGATGAAAACTGCGATCGCGCAATGGCACGCGCAATGTTCCACGGCGCGACGTTTGTCAACACCAGATAACTGCGATATGCAACGGTGTCCGCTCGGCGCTGCGAAATCGCTTTTCGTCACGGTGGGGTGAATTCATGCGCGAAGCCGATCACACGTATACGCCACCGCAGATTGTTGCTTCGCGAACTTTGCCGACCGCCGTGGCGCGTTACCTCGATGGCACTGACCTCCTTGAAAAAACTCAAGCGCTGCGTCTGTCAACGATCGATGCAGAAGGCTGGCCGCACGCGGCACTGCTGAGTGCCGGCGACATGTTGGCAACGCCGAGCGGCAACATTCGCTTTGCGCTCTTTCCGCAGTCGGGCATCGCCGCCAATCTGGCTCGCGATGGACGGCTGACGCTCACGTTGTCACTCGACGGCGGCATGTGCGAGTTGAAGATGCATGCCCGTCGGCTAAATCATTCTTCCAAGGACGTGCAGCTGGCGTTCTTCGAAGCTGAAATTGAGGCGGTGCGTCGGCACGTGGCGCCGTACGCCACAGTCACTGGCGAAATCACCTTCTCTCTTCATGATCCAGACACAGTGCTGCCGCGCTGGACACGGCAGATCGAGGCGCTCCGCGCTGCGGCCTAAATCATCTCCATTGCGAGGTAATCGATGCGGGCTTACCAGGACCTCCGCGAATTCCTGTCTGTGCTCGAGCAGGAGCGGCAGTTATTGCGCGTTACCGAGCAAATCAGCTTTGAGCCTGATCTCGGGGCGGCAGCCTGTGCGCTAGCGCAGATCGGCGAAACGGTTCCCGCGATCCACTTTGACAACATCGCCGGCTGCGCGGGCGCCCAAGTGGTCATGAACGTGCACGGTTCTTGGCCCAATCATGCGCTGGCGCTGGGCATGCAAAAGGACGCGCCATTGCGCGACCAGTTTTTCGAGTTTGCGCGCCGGTTCCAGCAGTATCCTGGTGAGCTGGAACGCGTCAGCAGCGCGCCGTGGCAGGAAGTGGTCGTCGACAAGGATATCAACCTGTTCGAGTTGATGCCGCTGTTTCGGCTCAATCGGGGCGACGGCGGCTATTACATCGACAAGGCGTGCACGGTGGCGCGTGACCCCGACGATTGGGATAATGACAACGTTGAAAACGTCGGCATCTATCGCATCCAGGTAAAGGGACCGAACCGGCTCGGGATTCAGACCGTGCCGGAGCATGACATTGCCGTCCAATTGGCGCACGCCGAGGAGCGCGGCGAGGACCTGCCGGTGGCGATCGCGGTCGGCAATGAACCCGTCATCACCCTGATGGGCGCAACGCCGATGCTCTATGACCAGCTCGAATACAAGATGGCGGCGGCAATGCAAGGCAAACCGTATCGCGTCGTTAAAACCGCCAAAGGCTTGGACGTTCCCTGGGGATCGGAATACGTTTTGGAAGGGCGCCTGCTCGCCGGGCAGCGCGAAATGGAGGGCCCGTTCGGCGAATTCCCCGGATATTATTCCGGCGGCCATCGCTACCCAGTGATCGAAATCGATCGCGTCTCGCATCGAAAAAATCCGATTTTCGAAGCTGTGTATGTCGGCCGGCCTTGGACAGAACTCGATTTCCTGCAGGCGATGACGACCAGCACGCCAGTCTTCGTGCAGCTCAAAAACATGTTCCCGGAGGTCGTCGCGGTGAACGCGCTGTACACCCACGGCCTCGTCCTCATCGTTTCCACGAAAACCCGCTACGGCGGGTTTGCCAAATCGGTCGGCATGGGCGTGCTGACGACGCCGCATGGGCTCGGCTATGCCAAGATTGTTATTGTGGTCGACGACGACGTCGATCCGTTCAATCTCAATCAAGTGATGTGGGCGATGTCCGTTCGCACCAATCCGGCGGGCGACGTTATGATCCTGCCAAATCTTTCCGAGAATCTCCTGGATCCGGCGTGCCAACCGTCCGGCATGTCCCACAAGATGATTATCGATGCCACCACGCCGATCCCGCCTGACCGCCGCGGCGACTACGGCGAAGTCCTTGACAAGCCTGAACGAACCGAGGCGTGGCAGGTCAAGCTCAAGACGCTCATCGACAATCTGAAAAAGTGAGTCACACGATGAACAGCGCCCCGACCGCCGCGGTGTGTCCACGTTGTCGATCAAGCACCATTGTGGTGCGAGGCAAATCGGCCGTTGCCGGAGTATGGACCGTATTCGGCTGCGACACCTGTTTCTACGTTTGGCGTTCAACCGAACCGGACGAGAACAAGGATCCGCAAAAGTACCCCACAGCGTTCCGGCTCAATCCCGACGCCCTGGGGAAACTTCCGGCGGTGCCGACGGTACGGCCTCAACGCCAACCAACTCAAAAGGAATGAAGACACGCCTCGGATAAGCGGGCAACGCCGGAACAAAATCGATAACTCGCTCATTGCAGGCCGGCTTGGGCTGCTCTGGGTCCAACGACGAAGCGATCGCGGCGGCGCGGTTGTTGCGCTTTGCAGCGAAATAGCCCGTTGTCGCAGCCTGTTCCATCGCCGGGGGAATGCTTACACGACCGCGATGTACTGGAGGGTCATCCAGACCCTTGCTTAGCGTTCAGCGCAACGAACTATCGGAGGGCCGCGAACTCAGGGGTCCGCGTCGAGGGCCAAGGGCCAGCTCACCTGCAACACGACTGCTCAGATGCTGAATGCTGCGCTCGCCGGACTCGGCTTGGCTTATGTGCCGGAAGGCTTGGCGCAGCCCCCTCTCGCCAAAGGCCGCCTCAAGCGGGTGTCGAGGACTGGTGCCCGCAATGTGCAGGCTATCACCTCTACTATCCGAGCCGACGCCAATCCTCGGCAGCGTTTGCTTTATTGGTCGACGCGCTGCGCTACCGCGGTTGGCGAGCAAAGGCAGATGGCGTGCATCGCTTTATCGAGGCGAAATAATATGGAAGATTATCGGCGAGCATGATTGCCATCAGCAAAGTGCGGGCATGGCTGCCTTGCGCATGTTGGGGCGGGCTGGAGATCGAGGGGGCATGACGAGCGGGAAAAACCATACCGAACCCGTCGGCACCTTGCCGCAGTCGGTCCGGCGCGACTTCAACACGACCGGCTACGACGAGGCCATGCGGCGGGCGCGGGAGATCGTACCGATCCTGCGCGAGCGCGCGCAGCGCGCCGAGGATGCGCGGATGCTGATCCGCGAGAACGAGCAACTCCTCCATGAGACCGGGCTGTTCCGGATCAACCAGCCGAAGCGTTTCGGCGGGATGGAACTCGACTTCGTGGCGATCGTCGACATTCCGGCCGAGCTTGGGCGCGGCTGTCCGTCGACCGCCTGGAACGTGGGCAACCTCGCGTCGCACCATTGGCTTCTGGGATATTACGAGCCGGAGACGCAGCATGAAGTGTGGGATGCCAATCCGGACGCGCTGATCGCCTCCTCGGTTGCGCTGGCTGCCGGACGTGGACGGAGGTCCAAGGGCGGGTTCATTGTCACCGGACGCTGGCCGTTTTCGTCCGGGGTCGACAATTCGGACTGGAACATGCTCGCCGTCACGGTCTACGACGACGACGGCAAAACGCCGATCGATTGGCGCTTGTGCCTGGTGCCGAAATCCGACTACGAAATCATCGATACCTGGTATGCGATGGGCGTGGCGGCGACCGGCAGCAAAGATATTGCCGTCACCGAGTTGTTTGTTCCGGAGCGCAGGGCGCTGCCGCTCACCCGCACGCGCGGCGGACTTGAGCATCCCGGCGCCGCGCTCAACAACGGTCCGCTCTTTCGCATACCGGTCACCGCTGCCTCGAGCTTTCCGCTCGCGCCTGCAGCGCTCGGCGCCGCCGAAGGCGCCTACGAGCTCTTCCTTGCGGCCATGGCCAAGCGCGCGGGCACCTATACCGGCGCCCGGGTGGCGGACTTCCAAGCGGTGCAGATCAAGGTCGGCCGCGCCCGCAGCCTGATCAACTCCGCGCGCTACCTGCTGCGGCAGTCGGCGCTGGCGTTCCAAGCGGCGGCCGAACGCAATGAGATCCCGGACCTGGAGACCAAGCTCCGGTTTCGCGCGCACTCGGCTTTCGCGGTGAGCCAGGCGCGCGAAGCGGTCGAGGTTCTTTGGTCATGCTATGGAGCACAGGGCCTGTACACCCGCGACCCGCTGCAGCGGCACTTGCGCGATGTGCTGGCCATCAGTCAGCATTTCTCGTTCAACTTCGACATCGTCGGATCGGCCTACGGCCTGCTCGCGCTCGGCGGACAATTTGCCAGTCCGACCATGTGAAGGCGTGCGCGGCGAACCGAGTTTACGGAAGCGGCGGCGAGAGCATAGCTAAGGACAGAAGTCGAAAGCTTGCGAGGCGCCTGGATGCGCGCTCAATCGCCGATCACAATCGCTCCGCCGACGACCGACGGGCAAATTCAGGGAACTGCATCTCTGGGCGGTACGCGAAGGGCTACGCAGAGCTCCGGCCGCGCCATTGTTCGAGGATTTCTGCCGGCGGCTCGTTGCTTTCGGTGTGCCGCTTTGGCGCGCGTTCGCCGGGATGCGAACGTTACATCCGCAATGGGCCGGATACACCTACACTTGGTGGCGTGACCGCGACGCGGTGCACCCGGAACGGCGCGAGCGCGGCAAAGCCTATGATCAGGACCTGCGAGACAGCCCTTATTGGCATCTGCGCGATGCCGCCACCGGGCCTGACATGCCGCTACGTTTGCGGCGCAGGCTAATCGGTGACGGCGCGCAGCGCGATTTTCCAGTTGTCGAGCAGTTAGCGATCGCCGGAGCGACTGATTATGTCGCCGAACTGATCCCTGTTGGCATGGTGTCAGAGGCGTTCCCGGACAGCGGGATTGGCTTCTCGTTTGCGACGGATCATATCGAGGGCTTTGGCGAGAACGATCTCAAGCTGATCCAGGCCGTGCTGCCCGCGGTCGCACTTGCGATCATGTCGGATGCCGAGCACACGATTGCGGCCGAGCTGCTCGCCGCCTATCTCGGCGCCGACGCGGGTCGTCGCGTTCATGCCGGTGTGGTCGAACGTGGTTCGGTCGAGAGCATCCGCGCCGTGTTATGGTATGCCGACATCCGAGGCTTCACTCCATTAGCCGATGCGACGCCGGGGCCGGTTCTTATTGAAATGCTCGACGACGTCTTCGAGGCGCTGACGGCCGCGTTGCGCCCACGCGGGGCTCAGGTGCTGAAGTTCCTTGGCGATGGCATGCTCGCGAGCTTTGCCTTCGTCGACGCGACGTGCAGTGAAACCTGTTGCCGCGCGCTCGACGCCGCCGCCGAAGCGATGCGGAGCATCGACCGACTTAACGCCGATCGAACACGAACAGGCAAGCCAATTGCCGTCGTCGATCTCGCGCTCCACGTCGGCGAGGTCCTCTATGGCAATGTCGGCGCTGTCGATCGCCTCGACTTCACAGTCATCGGCCCGGCGGTCAACGAGGTAGCGCGCATCGAAACGCTGTGCGAACCGCTCGGCCGCAAGGTCCTCGTTTCGGCCGCGCTCGCCGCGGCGGTCGCCGACGGAAAGCGGCTTGAACCGCTTGGTGCCCACGTCCTCCGCGGGGTACGGGAGCCGACGGAGATTTTCGCGTTGCGGCTCTAAACGTAGGGTGTTTCCGACCTGCGACGTTTCGGTAGGACCCCTTGTCCGCGTTTGGGAACGATCGCAGCGGGTCAAACTGCGAAGCGATCGCGGCGGCGTATGCCGTGCGCTTTGCCCCCGATGGCGGAACTGTCGCAGCTGTTCCATGGCCGGCGGAATGCTTACATGACGGCCATGTCCGGGAGGGTCATCCCGAAGCCCGCTCACGCTGAGCGTCATAAATTCTTGGAGGCCGGCAATGCTGTCGACGATCGCTGAAATCATTCGAGACTTGCTGATCTTCATTGGCGTGATCGCCGCGCTGCTCGTCGCTCTGATCGTCGTGGTCTCGAAGCTGCCCGACACCAACCCGCTCAAGCGCGTCCTGACCGCGTTGTGTTATCGGCTTGGGGCCACATTGGCGGCGGGAGCCGTCGCTATCCCGTTGGAACCCATACCGGGGATCGACGTGCTCTATGACATCGGCGTTCCGATCGCCCTGATCTGGTACTGGTGGACTTTTTTCAGGGATGCTCACCGCATGACGTCCGAGCCGTCGCCGCGGCCTCCCGATCAGAGGCAAATCCCGTACGAGGGGCGATGACCTGCGCGTCAGCAAGCCCGAGACAACGATCCGCCGCTAGGCGTGTACTCATAAACCGGTTTGGTCGAAGGCCGGTGGCAACGTCCACGCTTTTCGAACTCAACTCGGACCTCACCTGAGGTCGGAGAAGGGCCAGGAACGGTTATTCTCGCGGCGGAAGTTTGCCGCTGCCCCGATAGAAATAGCGGCGGCAAAAGCGTACTATGGTCGTTGCTAAGTCCATCAGCCTACTACCTCGGCGCCTTGGCGCTTTTCGGCTGCCGCCCACATGGGCGCGTGGTTAGATCGTCGTAGCCGGCGCCGGCCGAAAACCTGCACAACGGCCGATATTTTCAGCTCAGGCATAGAAAGAAGTCAGGGTTTCTGTCCCAAGTTACGACTGGCGAGCCAGCTTCCATTCGGGTGTATCGGGGAGAGGGGCGTTGGCGCCTTGACGTGTGTACTTGAGCCAATTTTTCCAATCCTGCCCTTGGTACGGCCATTTCTCCAGCTCGAAGCACCAAACGGGTGGCTCACGATCGAGGAACAGTTTCTCCCGTTCAGCGAGCGTCAGACATCGCGGCACATTTTTTTTCGCATCTTCCACAAGATCTTAAGTCGTTTCGAACATATCCCAGACCCGTGCGGTAGTGTCTTTGGATGCGGTTATCAGGTACCGTCCATCCGCGCTGAGCTCCGCATCAAAGATCCGATCATCGTGTCCCCTGATGACACCGAGGTTCTGACCGGTATCGACTTCCCACAGCCGCACCGTTTTGTCGACCGACGCCGTGACCAGACGGCGCCCATCGGGACTGAACGCGATGCTCCAAATCCCGTCCTCATGGTCGCCCACGGCACGGAGCTCCTGGCGCGTGTCCGCATCCCAGATGCGCACCCTCCGCTCGTCCGATGCGGTGACCACGAGTCGTCCATCTGGGCTGAAAATTGCCCTCAAAACCTGCGAATGGTGCCCTCCGAAAGTGCCGATCTCCTGCTTCGTCTCCAAGTCCCAGAGCCGAGCCGTCTCATCGTGGGACGCGGTGAGCACCCGTTTCCCGTCCGGACTGAATGCGACGCCGCGTACCCAACTGCCGTGGCCCCTGAGGACACCAACTTCCTGCTTCGTCTCCACGTCCCATAGCCGTGCGGTATTGTCGGAGCGCGCTGTGGCGAGGAGCCGTCCGTCGGGGCTGAAAGCGAGGCCTAGCACATCGGCACCGCTGAGGAGGCCTACTTCGCGGCGTGTTTCAACATCCCAGAGCCGCGCCGTGCCGTCGGTGCTTCCGGTCGCGGCGAGACGGCTGTCCGGGCTGAAGGCTGCGGCCCAGATCCAATTCCGATGCCCAACCAGATCTCCGATGATCCGGTATTTATCATCCCAGAGGCGCGCTGTTTGGTCAGCGGACGCTGTCAATATCTTCTTTCCGTCGGGACTTATTGCCGCCGCGATCACCGCGTCAGTGTGGCCCCTGAGCACAGCTGCCTCCTGATGCGTCGTCAGGTCCCATAATCGCGCCGTCTTGTCCGCGGATGCCGTCAATACCTGCGAACCATCATGGTTGAATGCTGCACCTAACAGCAAATTGTACGAGCCTCCACGCAAAGCTGTGATTTCTTGCCCGGTCGCGACGTCCCAAATCCTAGCCGTCGCGTCTTCCGATGAGGTCAATACGCGCTTGCCATCGGGACTGAAGGTCGCTGTCATCACAGCTCCATCGTGACCGGCGAGAACCACAATGGCCCGGCGCAACTCGACATCCCAGATGCGTGCTGTTCTGTCCAGCGAAGCGGTAACGACGCGCTGCCCGTCGGGGCTGAACTGTGCATCCAGCACCATTTCCTCATGTCCCGTGAGTGTCGCGATTAGGTGCCCCTCCTTGTCCCAGATGCGCGCGGTCTTGTCGTTCGACGCCGTGACCACCCGCTGGCCATCAGGGCTGAAAGCAGCACTGAGGAGTCCCCCGCCGTGTCCCTTTAGGATCGCAATCGGCTGCCGGGTCTCGATATCCCAAATCCGCGCTGTGCCATCGCCTGCTGATGTCAGCACCAGTTTTCCGTCGGGGCTCGCAGAAGCGCTGGTGACGTTGCCCTCGTGGCCTGCAAGGGTCGCAATGAGGCGGCGAGTTTCGGTATCCCAGATGTGCGCCGTACCGTCCTGTGCTGCGGTAAGCACGATTTGGCCATCGCGACCGAACCCGGCTCGCCTCAAAGCGCCATCATGCCCCTCGAATACACCAAGCTGTTTCCGAGTGACGAGATCCCAAAGTCGAGCGGTCCCGTCCTCCGATGCCGTCAAAACGCGCCGGCCATCCGGGCTAAATACCGCACTAAATACCCAGCCCTCGTGTCCGCTGAGAATCCCGAGTTCCTGGCGTGCATATCTGCCTGTGAACAGGGCCGCTTCCGCCTCAGCGGCATAAGGACGTTCGACTCTTCCGCGAGCATCAGGCAGCGCTGCCAAGCTCAGCAACGTGGCCGAGGTTGCATCGCCCGTATTGATGAACCTCTTGGCCTGATCGGCGAGATAACGAGACTGGGTCAGTAGTGCGGCGTTTCGCTGCTCGATCGCCCTTTGTTCGTTTCGCTCTGCGACCTGTTTCTGCTGATACGCCGCAACGGCTTGCCAGGCCGCGATCAACGCAACTATCGCAAATATGCCAGCGGTCAGCGCAAAGATGCGTTGCCGCTTGGTCTCCTGTCGCGTCGCCCCGAATGATCGGATTATTTCGGTCACCGCCTTATCCGATGGCGTCGCGCCGCCATCGTTCGCTTCCTCTTCAACACGCAGCCAATGTTGTTCGGCCGCCAAGGTAGCGAGCTTTGCCCCTGGGACGGCCGCCTGAAGTGCTCCATTAATGTTGATAAGGATTGGTATCTTGCCTCGCCTGAGCGCAACCTCAACTTCCCGTTCGACCCAGAAGGACTTGAACGCTCCTGGTCGGCCAACGACTATTATTTTTGTGCTTCTTAAAACTTGCCGACGAGTTTCTCGCCGCAAATCGACACCCGCGACATACTCGGTCTGGTCAAGAAAGACACTGAATCCGGCCTGTTCGAGCCTGGTTTTTAGCTCTGCCGGATATTTAAGTCCGTCGACGTGAGAATAGGAAACAAAGAAATCGTATCCGAAAACAGCATCGACTGCCCGCCGCAAGGGGCTGTCGCGTCCAGCAATCTGTTGGTCCTCCGCGGATTCGTGCATGCCGAGCTACTTTTCTATTTTATAGGGGCTGCTGAGTTGAAGATTTTCGCGGGACGGCGGATTGTGCGCGACGCGATCGGTCTCAGTTGATTAACGGGGACGAGGCCTTAGCGGTAAAGCTTTCGCGTCGTGCCGCTGCGCTGCACCTCGCGCGCTTCTTTGTAGGTGCGGCCGATGAAATCCATCGACGGGTTGGAGACGCCGAACCAGAACTTCTCGCTGATGAAGTGATGGCGCAGATGATATTGCTTGATCCACCGCCCGATGCGGGTGCGTGGCTGATACGGGATATGGGCGACGTAATGCACCCATTCGTAGTGGAAGATCGCCAGCAACACGCCGAACATCGCCGAGGCGGCAATCGGCCAGCCGAACAGCAAAGCGAAGATCAGCGCAGTGACGGCGAGATTGGGAACCAGAAACCAGATCGGCAGGAACAACAGATCGAGCCGCTCGGGCTCGGCGTGATGGTCATAGTGCAGCCGGTGCTGCAGTTTGCGCACGAAGGCAAAGCGCGACGGCTCGGCATGGAAGCTGAAGCGGTGGAAGACATATTCGCTGACATAGAATGTCAGGGCGCCGATCACGACCCAAAGCGGGAAAGCGGCAAGACGCGCGCGAGAAACCCGGCAATCAGAGCCGCGAGCCCGAGCACGAGCCAGATATTGGAGCCATGCCGCAGGAAGGTCCCGACCATCTGCTGCCTCCTGGTTTGGGCCGACTTTATCATGTTCGAACGAGCGCGCCCATCAGCGGCTGCACGGCGAACATTTAAGCGTCACTTGTGCGCTTCCCGCCAGGCCTGCCATTCGGCCGTGCCCGGAAGCGGCGGATTGGCGTTGGCACGTTGAAATTGCAGCCAGTCTTTCCAGTCCTGCGTCTGGTATGGCTATTTCTCAGTCTCAATGCACCACGCCGGCGGCTCGGGATCGAGAAAAGCTGCTCGGCGCTCGTTCCCGGAAAGGCATCGGGAGACGAGGCCTTTGCCTTCGTCGATTTCCTGCTGGTTCGATGCAAACAGACGCCAGATGCGCGCGGTATTGGCGGAGGCCGCCATCAGAGAGCGGCCATCCGGGCTGAATGACGCGTCATACCCATCGAACACGGCAATGATCTTTCCCGTGCCAACGTCCACTACCTGCACGCCGTCACCGGCCCCACGCACAATGAACGAACGCACGATGCGCCGGCCGTCGGGGCTGAATTCAGGTGGCGGATCAATAAACAGCGTAGCCGCGAAATCGTCGACGTTATTGCGACCAGCGTTATCGTCTCACCGCTTGCGGCGTCCCACACGCGCACCCCATCGATGGCCTGGGTGAGCAAATACCGCCCATCGGCGCTGAACTGAACGTTGACGACCGAACGCTCCTGACCCTTGAGGACAAGGATCGCGCTCCCGGTCTGCGCGTCCCAAATTCTCGCCGTCGCGTCGCTGGAGGCGGTCGCGACCCGCGCCCCGTCAGGACTGAAGGCAACGCTCAGGACGGGGGCGTCATGCCCGGTCAGGATGGCGATCGACTGTCCGGTACCGAAGTCGTAGATCCGAGCCGTCCCGTCGCCACACGCCGTCGCGAGACGGTCGCCCTTCGGGCTGATAGCTGCGTCGTGTATAGTGTATTCAGGACGCAAGGGAGCGAGTTGATCCCCGGTTTGTGCGTCCCAAATTGCCGCGAAGTGGTCGGCTATCGTCAACACCCGCTGCCCGTCCGGGGTGAACAAAGCCTTCTTGATGTCACCGTCATTGCCCGCGAGGACTGCGATCCTCTTGCCCGAGCGTGCGTCCCAAATCGAAGCGCTCTTGCCATCCTTTGCATCCAGGACCGATTTATGTTTCTTGCCGGATACCGTCAGCACCCGCGAACCATTCGGGCTGAACCGAGCGCTTTTGAGCTCGTCGTCGTTGGCTGGCAGGGTCGTAACGGTCTTGCCGGTGGCAACGTCCCAGATGCGCGCCGTCTTATCCTCAGAGACGGTTAGCACGCTAGAGCCGTCCGGGCTGAACGAGGGAGCGCTCACGGCTGCCGTATGTCCGGCGAGGACTTGGCTGGCATAGCGGGGCGTTATTGCCCAAATCCGGCACTCCGTCGACGGAACTTGTGAGGACGTGAAGACCGTCCGGGCTGAACCAGCGCTCCCGAGGCTCCCCTCATGCCCGCGCAAGACTGCAATCGGCGTCCCGGTTTCGACATCCCAGATTCGTGCCGTATGGTCCTCAGATTGAAATCCGCATGCCGTGACGAGGTGGCGGCCGTCAGGCGAGAACGCCACGTAATCTACGGCCGCCGAATGGCCGGCGAGCTTGGCGATTTGCTTGCTGGTCGCGGCATCCCAAATTCGCGCGGTCTGATCATCCGAAACGGTAGCGATGCGCCGGCCGTCCGGGCTGAAGAGCGCGTCCGTGACCGCACCGTCGTGGCCGGCAAGGATGCCGATCGGCTTGCCGGTCTCGGCATCCCAAATGCGCGCGGTCTTGTCCTTCGATGCCGTCACGACGCGCCGCGCATCGGGGCTGAACGCGGCGCTCACGACGTCGTCCTTGTGGCCAGTGAGCACCGCAACCGGCTTGCCCGTATTGGCGTCCCAGACCCGCGCGGTATGGCCCGCGGACGCCGTCGCAATACGCCGACCGTCCGGGCTGAATGCAGCCTCCTGTCCTTGCAACACGAAAATGGCGGCTCCGCTCTCCGCATCCCAAATCCGCACGGTGTCGGATGACCCGGCGCCAGACACGGTCAGCACCCGTCGGCCATCGGGGCTGAATGCAACCCTCGTTATCCTTTGGCTTTGGACGTCCTTCGACAAGGCCAGAATCATCCTGCCGGTCGCGCTATCCCAAATCCGCGCGTCCTCCGCACCCGTGATCACGCGAGCATTGTCGGGCTGAACGCAATCGTGTTGATGTAGTCCTTGTGTCCGCCCAGCGCGGCTATCAGTTTCCGGTCGTCGCGTCCCAGATCCGTCCGACATTGCCATCGGTCGCGGTGGCAACGCGGCGGCCGTCGGAGCTGTAAATGGCGTCGATCTGTTGCCTTTGACCATTAAACCCAGATAGCCCGGCGTTTGGATCGTTGGCGAGGACGAAGACCTCATGCATTTTTTGCAGGGCGGCGTAAAACGCCTGCTCCGCTTCCGGCGCATACGGCCGCTCGGCGCCATTGGCGTCTGGCAACGCCTCAAGGGCCAAGAGCACGCCGGCGCTTGCGTCGCCGGCGGCGGTGCGCTGATTGCCAAGATCCGCGAGAAACCGGGATTGCGTGAGCAGCGCCCTGTCACGTTCTTCTTTTGCCCGCGCCTCATTGCGTTTCGCCTGGTCCTCGCCGGCAATGGCCCGTTGCTCGTTGGCAACCGCAAGCCCGCGCTGCCAAAACGCGATCCCCGCCAGCGCGAGTGCGAGCAGGAGGCCCACGGCCAGACTTCCTGTCAGAATATTTCGCCGCCGGGTCGCGGCCCGCCGGCTGTCGGCGATGAACGCCTTCGTCTGCTCAGTCGGCGCCGGCGCGTTTGCCGGACGCGACGCGATCCAGCGCTCGGCCTCGTCCAACAGCGGCGAGTGCAGCAGCAATCCGCTCGGCCCGTTTGCCGCCGCCCAGCGTCGTGCCTGCTCGCCGAACTCGGTGTGCCTTCGAATCCACTCGATATCTGTTTGCAGCGCCTCGGCGAGCTTGTCCGCGCTCTGCTCGAGCCTCGCCTCGTCATCAAAGAAAATGAAGTTCAACCGTGCGAGCGCTTCCGGCACGGTGTTGTCGTCCGCTCGCCGGCAGACGACCGGCGCAAATCGCTTGTTGAGCGACGCCGCGAACGCGACCTCCTTGTGGCAAACGTCGGATGCGACCGCGTCGGGGCTGATGACGAACACGACCGTGTCCGCCTGCCCGATCAGCGCCTCGATGCGCTTCCACCAATCCTCGAACGCGTATATTTCGGTGCGGTCGATCAGCGCCTCGATGCCGCGGGCCTTGAGTGCCGCCTCCAGCTGATCAGCGAAGGCCATGTCCTTGCGCGAGTAGGAGATGAAGACCCTCGCCTTGGGAGCGGAATCGACATCACCACCGCGGGGCCCCTGATCGCTCATAGCTTAAATCTAAACCTGCCCCCCCGACCGCATCACGGCACCGTTGGCGGCAGCATTATTGCTGGCCCATTTGGTCATGCAAGCGGGAATAGAATACGGAACGGACGCTGGCCGCCCGCTTGACGAAAGCCACGGCGCCGTCAGCTCCAACCCTTTAACGCCCGTTAACCGCCTCGGCTTGCCCGTCGATCGCGCTGCAACATGTTCGCGTTCAGAAGTTCGGAACCTTTGCCGATCATAGTACCGCCTGCAGGTTGCAGGTGCGGTTCGTACGCGCGCGTCTGCCGGGTCGGCGCTGTGCGGCGGATCGCTCCCCCTTTTTCGGAAGCGGAGCTGCCGTCCCGACATGACCGAATTCGTCACCGCCGACCCTTCGCCGGGCGTGAGAGCCGCGACGCGATCAGTTCTGCCAACGCTTGCCAAATTCAGGCCGTCGTTCGGCATTGTGCCGCGGGTGACGCTGGTCGGCGTGTTGACCGTGTTTGCCGCCGTCGCCGTGTCGATCTGGACCTCGGTGAAAATCACCGAAGCGGAAATGTATCGGCGCGCCCAGACTGAGCTTTCGATCAACCTCAAGCTCCTGGATTCCATCCTCGCCGGCTATGGCGCGCCGTCGCGCCAGGGCGACAAGCTCTATTTCGGCACCACGCTGATCAACGGCAATTTCGAGGCGGTGGACCGGGTCAAGGCGGTGGCCGGCGGCACGGCGACCGTCTTCCTTGGCGACCAGCGCGTCGCGACCAATGTGCAGAAGCCCGACGGATCGCGCGCCATCGGCACCAAGCTCGCGGCGGGGCCCGTTTATGATTCCGTATTCGGCCAACGCCAGACCTATCGCGGCGAGGCCAATATCCTCGGCGAACCATATCTCACCATCTACCAGCCGATCGTGAGCGGCGGTGACGTCATCGGCATCGCCTATGTCGGTGTCAAGAAGGCCGAGTTCTTCAGCGTCCTGCAAAGCCTGGTGACGGCCAACATCTTCACCGGCGCCGGCGTGATCCTGTTCGCCGGCCTGATCATGTATTTCTTGGTCAGGCGGATCTTCCGCCCGATCGGCGTGATCCGGCGCGAACTGGTCGAGATGGCGAACGCCACGACGCAACGGGAGCGTCGACGGACGAACGCTCGCCGCGCTTGATGCCAATCTCGACGAGCTGCGGCAGACGCTCTACGCCTTCGGCGAGCCGAGACGCGATGGCGATACGCTTTTGTTCGGCGATAAGCCCGTCAACAACGACCTTGCTCTGGTCGACGGCATCGGCCGCGGACGGCACGCTGGTGACGGTTTTCTCAGGCGATCAGCGCGTCACCACCAATGTGCGCAAGGCCGACGGCTCCCGCGTCGTCGGCACCAGGCTTGCGGCCGGCGCGGTCCATGACCGGGTGCTCCGGGACGGCAAGACCTATCGCGGCAGCGCGACCATCTTTGACGCGCCGCACTTTGCGATTTACGAGCCGATCCTGTCCGGTGGCGAGGTTATCGGCATCCTGTTCGTCGGCAAGCCGCGCCTTGCGGCTAGCGGCCAATACGCCGCGCACACTTCGAGCGCGCGGTCTTCCGACGAAATCGGCCGGATGCGCGCCGCGGTGCGCGAACTCGGCCAGGCCGCCAAAGTCCAGAGAGATCGTCGAGCAGGAAGCGGCCGAGCAGCGGCAGGAGGCGCGCGACGCGCAGCGCCGGTTCCGCGCCTCGCAGCATGATGCCCAGCGCCGCATGGACGAAGAGCGCGCCGGCAACACGAAAAGCAGACCGGAATGGTCAGCGCGCTCGCCCACGGTCTCGCCAAGCTTTCGGACGGTGACCTCATCGCCCGTCTCAGCGACGGCTTCACCGAATCAAGTCGGCAGATCCGCGACGACTTCAACGCCGCCGTTGCTCGCCTTCGCGACGCCATCGGCTCAATCGTCGCCGTGACGCACGAGGTCGCGAGCGCCGCCGGCGAAATTTCCGGCAGCACCACTGATCTCGCGCAACGCACCGAACAGCAGGCCGCAAGCCTCGAACAGACCTCGGCGGCGATGGAAGAAATCTCCGCCACGGCGAGAAAGAACGCCGAAAATGCCGAGCACGCCAACCGCTCGGCGCGCGGCGCGCGCAAGATTGCCGAACGGAGCGGCCAGGTGGTCGGGCGAACCGTCGACGCCATGGCCAAGATCGAGACGTCGTCGCGCAAGATCGCCGACATCATCGGCGTGATCGACGAAATCGCGCGCCAGACCAACCTCCTGGCGCTCAATGCCGCGGTCGAGGCGGCGCGCGCCGGCGAAGCCGGCCGCGGCTTTGCCGTGGTGGCGTCGGAAGTACGCAGCCTCGCCCAGCGCTCGTCGCAGGCGGCGAAGGACATCAAGGACCTGATCACCAACAGCACCGGCGAGGTGCGCGAAGGCGTCGACCTCGTCAACCAGGCCGGCAGCGCGCTGACCGAGATCGTTGCTCGATCAAGGAAGTGGCCGGTATCGTCGCCGAAATCGCCTCGGCCAGCAGCCGAACAATCCGGCGGCATCGAGCAGGTCAACAAGGCGCTGAGCCAGATGGACGAGATCACGCAGCGAAATTCCGCGCTGGTCGAGCAAAGCGCGGCCGCCGCGCGGATGCTGGAGACGCAAGCTGCCGCCATGAGCGCCCAGGCCGGCACGTTCCAGATCGAAGGCGGTGAGGCGCACGCACTAGCGCGGCCGGCACCCGCCGCCGCGTGATCGCGAAGTTCACGCCGACAGCCGAAGCGTCAGCGCAAATTTCAGCGACTTAAGCCGGACCGTTCAGGGCAGACATGAACCGCTGTTTGATGGCGTGGCCGTCGCGCAGCGGCAAGACGCGCGCCGTGTCCTCCGGCTTGATCTTGGCGCTGACGAAAATCGGGCCCTCGCCGGCGTGCAGCACGTTGCGGATGTCGGCCGCCTCCTCGATGCTTGACATCGCCCGCGCATCGCGGAACCGGCAGGCGCGCGCCATGGCGACCAGATCGACGCCGGCTTGCGCGTGGCCGTGGGTATGGGTGTGGCTCGGCTGCATGCCGGTCTCGCCATAACGAGCGTTGTCCAGCACGACAATGGCGAGATTTTTCGGCGACTTGACGCCGATCGTGGCCAGGCTGCCGATCCCCATCAGCATATCGCCGTCGCCGGTGATGACGGCGACCCGGCGGTCCGGGCGCGCCAGCGCGAGCCCAAGCCCGATCATCGCCGTGCCGCCCATCGCGCCCCAGAGATAGAAATTCAGCGGATGGTCGCCGGCGGCGGCGACGTCCCAGGTCGCCGAGCCAAGCCCGCTGACCACGAGCAGATCGCCGCGATCGATCAGGAGCCGCCGCACCAATTCCCGCCGCTCGATCGTCTCGCTCATGGCATTATCGGGTCCAAAGCTTCCGGCCGATCAACCGCTGGGACAACAGGATCGCGACCGCAAGATTGCCGTCGAACGCCATGTCGCAACCGGCGCCGACAATCTCATCGACCGCGTCTGCGCTATCGACCCGATAGGTGAGAAAGCCGGCGAGCCGCAGCACATCCTCGGTGATCGTGCCCATCGGCACTTGCCAAGGATTGAATTCGCCGAACTCGCCACGCATGGTCACGAGCACGACGCAGCCGAAGCCGCAATTGCGAAGGAGCGAAAACATGTTCACGCAATTGCCGACGCCGCTCGATTGCATCAGCAAGGCCGCGCGCTCCCCGCCGAGCGCGGCGCCGGCGACGAGCCCGACCCCCTCCTCCTCGGTGGTCAGCACCACGTCGGCGATGTGCGGATCGTCGCGGCATAGCTCGATCAGCCGGCTGTGACCGGCGTCGGGAACATAGCCAACCTGCCGGACGCCGACCCGGCGGAAATGGGCATGGATCGCGTCCGGCCAGGCGGTGTCGATCGGGTTTCGGCTATGCAACGAAGCTCTCGGCGTTGGTGTCTTTCGATTATCGCAATGCCGATGCCCAAAGCCAAGCAACGGCGGCGACGGGCCAATTTGACCTTGCCTTCGGGCACGATAGCCTACTGACCAATCGCTTCTGCCGATCATCGCGGCCGTTCGGACGGCGTCACGCTCCGCTCCGGTATTCTGCGCAATGGACAACATCACGCCCTCCCCGCAGCAAGCGCTTGGCCAAGCTTTTTCCGCCTATAGCTCAGGCCGGCTCAGCGAAGCCGAGCAACTCTGCCAGCAGATTTTAGCATCCGACGGCAAGCACTTTGCCGCGCTGCATCTTCTGGCGATCGTTCAATCAGGCCTCGGCAACAAGACCGCAGCGCTGGCGAGCTACGACCGGGCTTTAAGCTTGCGGCCGGACCATGCGGAAGTCCTAAGCAATCGCGGCATCACGCTGCATCAGCTGGAGCGATTTGAGGAGGCGCTGGCAAGTTACGACGGCGCCTTGGCGGTGCGGTCGGATTATGCCGAAGCGCTGTCCAACCGCGGCAACACGCTGCGCAGCCTCAACCGCTTCGACGAGGCGGTGGCGAGTTACGACCGCGCGCTAGCCGGTGCGGCCGGATTATGCCGAGGCGCACTGCAATCGCGGCGCCGCCTTGCAGGCGCGCAACCGATTCGAAGAGGCGATAGCGAGCTATGAACGCGCGCTCGCGATCCGGCCGGATTATGTCACGGCGCTGTGCAATCGCGGCGGCGCGCTCCAACAGCTCGCACGCTTCGACGACGCACTGGCGAGCTACGAGCGCGCGCTAGCTTTGGCGCCCAATCATGCGGAAGCGCTGTGCAATCGCGGCGTCGCGCTGCATGGGCTGGGCCGGTTTGAGGAGGCGCTGGCGAGTTACGACCGCGCGCTGGCGGTGCGGCCGAACTATGCCGAAGCGCTTTCCAATCGCGGCGTGACGCTCCAGGAAATGCGGCGCTTCGACGAGGCGCTGGCGAGCTATGCCGGCGCGCTCGCGGTGCGGCCGGACTATGCCGAGGCGCATTTCAATGAAGGTTTGAGCCGGGCGCTCAGGGGCGACTATCAGCGCGGCTTTGAAAAACTCGAATGGCGATGGCGCGCCGAGCAACGCGATCAAAAGCGGGATTTTGCGGAGCCGCTATGGCTCGGGTCGGACGACATCGCCGGCAAGACCATCCTGCTCCATGCCGAGCAGGGGTTTGGCGACACTATCCAGTTCGCCCGCTACGTCCCTCTGGTCGCCTCGCGCGGGGCCCGCGTGATCCTGGAAGTGCAAAGGCCGCTTCGCCAGCTGATGGGCAGCCTGACCGGTGCAACGGAAATCATCGCCAGAGGCGAGCCACTGCCGGCGTTCGACCTGCACTGCCCTTTGCTCAGCCTGCCGCTGGCCTTCGGCACGCGGCCGCACACCATCCCGCCGGCGACACCCTATCTTCACGCCGCATCGCAAGACGTCGCGCGCTGGGCAAAGCGGCTTCCGCCGCGGCGCCGGCCGATGATCGGGCTGGCCTGGTCGGGCGGCCCGACACTCCGACATAGATCGATGAAACTCAACGCGTTGCTGCCGCTTCTTGATCTCGCGTTTGATGCAACGTTCGTAAGTCTGCAGAAGGAAGTTCCGTCCGAGGACATCGCGCTATTGGACTTGGCGCTATTAAAGAATCAAAGCGGGCTTCTTCATTTCGGCCATGAACTCAAAGACTTTTCCGACACCGCCGCGGTCATTTCACATCTCGATCTTGTGATCTCGGTGGATACCGTCGTTGCCCATCTCGCCGGCGCGTTGGCGCGGCCGGTCTGGGTGCTGCTACCTTTCGTTCCTGACTGGCGTTGGCAGCTCGATGGCGACGACAGCCCCTGGTATCCGGCGGCCCGCCTGTTCCGGCAGGACGAAAGCCGCGCCTGGGATCGGGTCATTGCGCGGATTCGCGCGGCGCTGTCCGAACTCGCGCGATAATGGCCAAAGTGCGTGTTTGCCACGAGCTTGCCCCACTTGTAGCTGCAGTATGCGTGGGGGATGGGCGATGACGTTATACTTGCGCTCGCGTCACGATGAGAATCGTCCGCGATGAGAAGTCCTGGGACCGGCGAAGGTTCATTGGCGGCACTTCGCAGCGCTCCAAACGCAGCAGCCTACGCGCTCGAACTCGTCATCATCGCAGCGGGTTACGTCGGCCTTGCGGCCACCGAGCTGTTGCTGCCATCGCTCAATCCGACCGCGACCCCGTTGTGGCCGCCGACCTCGCTTGCCCTGGCGCTTCTGCTGTTGGGCGGCTACCGCGTCTGGCCAGCGATTCTATTGGGATCATTTTCCTTTGGCGTCATCGCTTCTCACGCTTTTTTGACGCCCGGCTTCGCCGCCGCCGGCACGCTCCTTGCGGCCGGGGCCGGCGCTTGGCTGGTCAATCGCTGGTCGAACGGCCGCAAAACGTTTGAAACCGCCGCGGGCGCGGCGAAGTTTGCGCTGATTGCTTTTGCGCCAACGGCGCTGATCGGCTCGGCGGTGGCGCTCGGCGGAGCGATGGTTGCCGATGACGTCGCGTTCGCCAATCCGGCCAGCTGGCTGCCGACCGGCGTGACCTGGTGGCTTGCCGACGCCGCCGCCGGTCTGATCATCGCGCCGGTCGTCGTGCTGTGGGCCATAACCCCGCTGCGTCCCGTCACCAGGCGGAACCTGCTCGAGACCGCCGGGATTTTCGCGCTGACGACGGCGATCGGTTTCCTGGCCTTCGGACCTCCGGTCGACGAGGCGCTGGAGGGCGTGCAGCCCTATCGCAGCCTGTTTGGCTTTCTCGTCCTGATCCCGTTGATGTGGGCCTGCTTGCGCGGCAACCGGCGCGACGCCGCCACCGCCGTGCTGATCTTCTGCGGCATTGCCGCGTGGGGATTGCCGACCGGCGAGAGCCCATCGCTGCAGGCCGACTTGAGCGCATCGCCGTTGTTGCTGTTGGCCATTGCGGTCGGCACCTCATTGCCGGCTCTCATCCTCAGCGCCGCCATGGCGACGCACCAGGACACCGAGGTCCGTTTGTTGCGCGCCCAGGAGCACCTGAACCGGCAGCTGGCGCAGACGAATTTCGCGCTCGACAGCTCCCGGCGCCATTTCCAGATCCTGATCGAGGGGATCGTCGACTACGCCATCTTCGTGCTCGACACCGCCGGCCGCGTGGCAAGCTGGAACAAGGCGGCGGAGCAGATCATCGGCTACACCGCCGACGAAATCATCGGCAAGCATTTCGGCATCTTCTATCGGCCGGACGAGCGCCGTTCCGGCGAACCGAACCGCGCGCTCGACTGGGCCGTGCAAAAAGGCAAGCACGATGTCGAGGGCTGGCGCATCAAAAAGAACGGCACGCTGTTCTTCGTCACCGGCTCGGTCACGTCGATCCGCGACAATGCCGGCAATCTGATCGGCTTTGCCAACGTCATCCGCGACGCCACCGAGCGGCGCAACACCCAGGAGAAGCTGGTTCAGGCGCGCGAACAGCTGGCGATGGCGCAGAAAATGGAGGCGATCGGCAAGCTGACCGGCGGCATCGCCCACGACTTCAACAATCTGTTGATGATTATCGGCGGCAACGCGCAGACCTTTAAGCGGCTCCTCGACCCCAAATTGCCGCGCGCCATCGAGGCGATCCAGACGGCGGCGAAACGCGGCGAAAGCCTGACGCGGCAATTATTGACGTTTGCCCGCCGGCAGCACCTGAGCCCGACGGTGATCGATCTCAATGCCTGCATCAGCAACATGCGGCCGATGATCGAAAGCTCGCTGCGCGGCAACATCGTCTATGATGAGAAGTGCGATCCGGACGTCTGGCCGGTGAAGGTCGACCTCGCCGAGCTGGAGCTCGCCATCGTCAACATCGCGGTCAATGCCCGCGACGCCATGGCGAACGGCGGCACCTTCGGCATATCGATCCGCAACGTGGCGGCTGAGCAGGGCGGCGATCATCCCGCCGAGGAATTCGTCGCCATCGAATTCAGCGACAGCGGCACCGGCATCCCGCCTGATCTGTTGTCGAAGATTTTCGACCCGTTCTTCACCACCAAGGAAGTGGGCAAAGGCACCGGACTTGGCCTGTCGCAGGTCTACGGCTTTGCCCACCAGTCCGGCGGCATGGTCAAAGCCGACAGCCGAGTCGGACAGGGAACGATGATCACGGTGTATTTGCCGGCGCTGCCGGCCGACGCAGTGATCGATGACGATAGCTCCGACATCGAGGCGCTGCATCCGCGACGTCCGGCCGTGCTGATCGTCGACGACAGCGCCGAAGTCGCCGAAGTCACGTCCTCGCTGTTCGAGCATCTGGGCTACGAGACGCTCTACCGGGAGTCAGCCGAGGCGGCGCTGAAGCTGCTGGCCGAGGGCGCCAGGATCGATCTCGTGTTCTCCGACATCGTCATGCCGGGGACCATCGACGGCGTCGGCCTCGCCAGCGAAATCCGCTCGCAGTACCCGAATTTGCCGGTGATCCTGACCACCGGCTACAGCGACGCGGCGCGGGCGGCGCCGGCGCACCTGCGCATCCTGCGCAAGCCTTTCGATACCGACGCGCTGCGCGGCTTCATTCAGGACGCGATTGGACCGCGGGCAAACAGCGATCAGAATACCCGGCACTGAGCGCGATGATCGTGCCGGCTACAACGCGGGACGGCGCCGCGCTCAGACCTGCTGATCGCGCGGTATGCGCAGGCTGTAACGAACGCCCGACGGCTCGTAGGAAATCGTGACCCCGCTGCAGAAGCCGCGAGCGAATGGGCCGAGGATGTGCGAGCCGAAGCCGCCGCCGGCGCCGTTGTCAGACGGCGCTTTGACGACCGGACCATCGGCTTCCATCCAATCGAACACCACGCCGCAGCGGGTTTCCTTCAGATCGATCGCAACGCGGCCGTCGGCCGTCGACAGCGCTCCATACTTGAGCGAATTCGTCACCAACTCGTGGATGATCAGGGAAAAATTCTGCGTCGTCTGCGGATCGAGTAGCAAAAACGGCCGGCCGCGGATGGTGATGCGACTGCCGAAACCGCGAATTTGACCGCGGATCAGGTCGAGCAGCGCCACATTGCCGGTCGCGTCACTGACATAGCGGTTGGCGTCGAACATCGCCTGCAGCCGGCCAAACAGGCGGTCCTCGATCACGCTGGGGAACACCGGGACGTTGTTGTTGGGCAGACTGAAGCGGATGACCGATTGGATCACCGCAAACAGATTATGCATGCGGTGATGCATCTCGTCTTTCAGAAATGCCTGATGCTCTTTGGCCTGGGTTTCCTGCTCGAGACTGCGATTGATGTATTCGATCAGCGCCACGCAGAGGATGGCGTCGAGCACGAACGTTACGATGGCAAACAAATTGGATTCCGGGATGAACAAATACCATTGCGACAGCCCGGCCAAAACCGCGCTCAACAGGCCGGCCCGATAGCCGCCGATAAAGGTGGTCAGCACAATGGCCGGATAGATCGTCAAGAACGGCGCGCCTTCATAAAGATCGCGCGCCGCCCATTGCAGCGCCGTGGCGAGGCCGATCGACACAATCGCCGCAATGTAGCCGATCGCCGGATGGCCGCGAAAAACCCGCGCCGCCCGAAGGATGATCGACGGCACCGCGACGCCGTCGGCACGACGGTGGGAGACTAGCTGTGTCGGCGCAGCAATTTTCGGGCGGCGAGCGAGTTCGGCGATGCGGGGAAGCACGCCGACGCCGCGATTGACGGAATCAGCGGCAGCGCCGGCGGTCGGTGACGCGCCAGCCACGGCCGGCTTAGCAGCCGCGAATAGTTTGATCGCCGGAGGTTGGCGACGCGCAAGCATGGCCCAGCCATCACTCTCTGATGCACGACTTCTAGGTCGGAAAGGCTTTCACAACCCCAAACGAAATCATTCAATTTTTGGTGGCGATGTGCCGGCTTGCGACATTGCGCACGCCGTTCGCGATCCGTGCACGAAATTGCCTAAGGATGGGTGCAGTAATCGGCTAAGATGCTGCCGACTTATTGCTGGTTTTGGGCGCCTGCCCTACGACGCGCCCGCGGCCGCGAGCAGCGAAAGATATTCCCACGCCATGGTCGCGCCGGCGAGCGCGGTGATCTCGGCGACATCATAAGCCGGGCAGACTTCGACCACATCCATGCCGATGAATTGCAGGCCGGACAGTAGCCGCATGATCGCCTGCGCCTGCCAGGTCGCCAGCCCGCCGACTTCCGGCGTTCCAGTCCCCGGCGCGAAGGCCGGATCGAACACGTCGATATCGAAGCTCAGATAGACCGGCGCCTCGCCGACCACCTGGCGGATCTGTTCGGCGATTGCCGCGGGGCCGCGTTCGTGCACGTCCTGCGCCGTGACGATGACAACGCCGTGCTTGATCGTCCAGTCATGCACATCGCGCTCGACTGGCGAGCGGATGCCGATCTGAATCATCTGCCGCGGCGCGACGAGACCTTCCGAGATGGCATGATAGAAGACAGTGCCGTGGGCGTAGCTTTGGCCGAAATTCTCCGGCCAGGTGTCGACGTGAGCGTCGAAATGGATCAGGGCGGGCGGAGCCCGCCGCTTGCCCAGCGCGCGCAGGAGCGGCAGCGTGATGCCGTGGTCGCCGCCGAGCGCGACGAGGTGCTTGATGCGCGCCGCCTGCTCCTCGATCGTCGCCATGCTGTTTGTGATGTCGCCGAGCGCGATCGTGAAGTTGCCGATATCGGCCAAGCCGGAAGCGGCCGGGTTGACGCGGTGCACCGGGTGGTTGCCGTCGACCAGCATCCGGCTCGCCTGCCGGATCGCGACGGGTCCGAACCGCGCGCCGGGCCGGTTGGTGGTGCCGAGGTCGAGGGGAATACCGGCCACGCAAATCGGCGAGCCCGGATCGTTGCGGCGCACGCCGAGAAATGTCGGCGGCAGCTCGAACGTCGCAACGCCCGTCATCGCTGCTGTCCGGAATCGGACGGCGAGAACAAGAACACCGCGACGGCGACTACGCAGGTCCAATCGCCGCGCGGCGCGCCGGTGGTCGCCGCCGCGATCGATTGGCTGTCGACGATGAGATTGCTCAGCGCGTAGGCGCGCTTGCGTTCGTCCCAGGCGGCATCCAGATCGAACTCGACGCCGAGCGTGGAGGCGAGCATGGTGGCGGCGAGATCCTCGACATATTCGCTGGTTTCCGCCTCCGACATGCCGTAGCCGTGGTGCTCGGAAATATAGCCGTAATGCGCGGAGTTGGTCGGCCGGGCGAAACCGATGCCGGCATTGATCCAGCGTCCCGGTTCGTTGGTCTCGGCCCGCGCCATGACGCAGAACGTGATCTCGCCCGGACTCAACGCTTCGACGCCGGTGTTGCGGGCGATCAATTCGCATTGCGCCGGCAAGATCGACGACACCGAAACCAGATTTTGCTGCTCGATATCGGCATCGCGCAGCGCGTACTCGAACGCCGAGAGCTGCTGGCGATGGACGCCGATGCCGCGAGTGAGGAAAACGCGCTTGGGAATGGGAAACATCGATGATACCCGGGCAGGAACAAATCACATGTGCACTTATGTCCGCCACCCCGATCCGTCAGGGTCACGCGCCGACCACTAGCTGATAAGGATGACGAACTCGCGTCGCTTTGCTCCGACCTTTTGCATCTGCTCGGGGACAGCCCTACTCCGCCGGATGCGCGGTCAGTTCCCGCTTCTTGCCGCGCCGCGGGCCGAGCTGGGCGATCCAGCGGGCGATGACATAGAAGACCGGCGTGAAAATCACGCCGAAGGCGGTGACGCCGATCATGCCGAAGAACACCGCGGTGCCGAGCGCCTGCCGCAGTTCGGCGCCGGCGCCGATCGCCCAGACCAAAGGCGTGACGCCGAGAATGAAGGCGAACGAGGTCATCAGGATCGGGCGCAGCCGCAGCCGCGTCGCCTCGACCGCGGCGTCCCAGCGGCTGCGGCCTTGATCCTCGAGCTGGCGGGCGAATTCGACGATCAGGATGGCGTTCTTGGCGGCAAGCCCGATCAGCACCACGAAGCCGACCTGGGTAAGGATGTTGTTGTCCATCCCGCGCAGGATCACGCCGGAGATGGCGGCGACCAGGCACATCGGCACGATCATGATCACCGCCAGCGGCAGCGTCAGGCTTTCATATTGCGCGGCAAGCACCAGAAAGACGAACACCACCGCCAGCACGAAGGCGAACATCGCGGTGTTGCCGGCCCTGATCTGCTGGAAGGCGAGCGACGTCCATTCGGTGGCGAAGCCGTCGGGCAGCGTTTCGGCCGCGAGCTTGTCCATGATGGCGATGCCCTGGCCTTGCGAAAATCCGGGCGCGGCGGCGCCATCCATTCGGCGGCCGGATAGAGATTGTAGTGTGGCACGCGGAACGGGCCGGCAATATCGCGCACGGTCGTGAACGAGCCGAGCGGCACCGTGTCGCCGTTTGAGTTGCGCACGCGGATCTTGAGCACGTCGCTGACGTCGCGGCGGTCCTCGTCACGCGCCTGCGCGGTGACGCGGAAGGTGCGGCCGAACAGATTGAAGTCGTTGACATAGGCCGAGCCGATATAGACCTGCAGCGCGTTGAACACGTCCTGCACGTTGACGCCGAGGAGCTGCGCCTTGGTGCGGTCGATGTCGAGATAGACTTGCGGCGTCGACGTCTCGAACAGCGTGAAGACCCGCGTGATCGCCGGACGTTTGCGTGGCGCGCGCCATGAAATCGGCGGTCGACCGTCCGCAGCGCGGCCGGCTCCGCGGCCGGCGCGATCCTCGATGATCATGCGGAAGCCGCCGGCATTGCTGATGCCGCGCACCGGCGGCGGCAGCACGGCGATCAAAAAGCCGTCCTGAATCTTTGGACAGCCGGTTGTTGAGCTCGGCCTGGATCCCCGCTGCCGATTGGCGCGGATCCTTGGCGCGCTCCTCGAACGGTTTGAGGGTGAGGAAGATCGCGCCGGAATTGGGCGCATTGGTGAAGGTGGCGCCGGAGAAGCCGATGACGTTGACGCCATGCGCCACGCCGGGCACGTCCAGCGCGATGTCGAGCGCGCGCTGCTGCACGGCGTCGGTGCGGGAGAGCGACGCGCCGGGCGGCAGCTGCACCACGACGATGAGGTAGCCGCCGTCGACCTGCGGGATGAAGCCGACCGGCGTCTGCCGGAAAGCGTTGAGGCCGAAACCGATGACGACCAGATAGACCACGAACATGATCGCGGCGCGGCGCACGGTGCGCCCGGCGAGCCAGGACACGCCGGAGCCGACATGGTCGAAGCTCCAATTGAAGGCGCCGAAGAAGCGATGGATCGGCACCTCCCACCAGCGGTCGCGATGCGGTCGGATCGTGCCGTTTGAGCAACAGCGCGCACATCGCCGGCGACAATGTCAGCGAAACGATCAGCGAAATGATGGTGGCGCCGGCGATGGTCAGCGCGAATTGCCGGTAGAATTGCCCGGATATGCCGGTGATGAACACCGACGGCACGAACACGGCGCAGAGCACGAGCGCGATGGCGATCAGCGCCGAGCCGACCTCGTTCATGCTCTTTTTCGCCGCCTCGCGCGGCGCAAGCCCGGTGGCGATATTGCGCTCGACATTCTCGACCACGACGATGGCGTCGTCGACCACGATGCCGATCGCCAGCACCAGGCCGAACAGCGACAGATTGTTGAGCGTGAAGCCGAACGCCGCCATGAAGAAAAACGTGCCGATCAGCGAAACCGGGATGGCGACCAGCGGAATGATGGCCGCGCGCCAGGTCTGCAGGAACAGGATCACCACCAGCACGACGAGGATGATGGCTTCGCCGATGGTCTCGATCACCGCATCGACCGATTGGCGGATGAACTGCGTGGGATCGAAGAAAATGTCGTATTTGACGCCGGCGGGGAAGCGCTTCGACAGCTTCTCCATCAGGTTCGCGCACGCCGTTGGCCGTCTCAAGCGCATTGGAGCCGGGCCGCTGGAAAATGGCGAGCGCGACGGCGGGATAGTGATCGAGATAGGAGTTCGACGAATAATCCTGCGCCGCCAGCTCGACCTTGGCGACGTCCTTGAGCCGCACCACGGCGCGTTGGCGTCTGCTTGATCACGATCGAGGCAAACTCCTCGGGATCGGCGAGCCGTCCGAGCGTCTGCACCGCGATCTGGAAGGCGCCCTGCTGCGCCGACCGGCGGCTGATCGAGAATGCCGGAAGCGACCTGGATGTTCTGGCCCTGCAGCGCGCTGGTGACGTCGTTGCCGTCAGGCCAAGCGATTGCATGCGATCGGGATCGAGCCATACGCGCATGGCATAGTCGCGGGCGCCGAACACGGTGATCGAGCCGACGCCGTCGATGCGGGTGACCGCGTCGGTCACTTCCAGCGTCGCGTAGTTGGAGATGAACAGCGAATCGCGCGACTTGTCGGGCGAGTAGAGGTGCACGACCATCATCAGATCGGGCGACGACTTCTGCACCGTGACGCCGATGTTGCGCACGTCGGCGGGCAAGCGCGGCTTGGCGATGGCGACGCGGTTCTGCACCTGCACCTGGGCGATGTCGAGATTGGTGCCGAGCTCGAAGCTAACCGCGATCGAGAAGCGCCCGTCGGCGGTCGAGTTCGACGCCACATAGATCATGTTCTCGACGCCGTTGATCTGCTGCTCGATCGGCGTGACCACGGTCGAGGCGACGACCTCGGCGCTGGCGCCGGGATATTGCCCGGTGACGCTGATCAAGGGCGGCGCGATCTCGGGATATTGCGCGATCGGCAGGCGCACGAACGACACCGCGCCCAGGATCACGAAGACGATCGAGATCACCGCGGCAAAGATCGGCCGGTCGATGAAGAAGTGCGAAATGCGCATCTACGCCTGCTCACTGTCGAACGGCGCATCATTCCGCTCATTCCCGCGCAAGCGGGAATCCAGCAACTGGGTCCCCGCTTTCGCGGGGACGAGCGGACGATGGCGACCGTGTTTTGCTCACGACTCAATCCGCCTTGGTCTGCGCGGCGTCTTTTTGGCTCCTTGGGCGCCGACGCCGCCGCCGGCGTGCCCTGCTCCTGCGCCGTGACTTTCATGCCGGGACGCGCGCGCATCAAGCCGTTGACGATCACCCGGTCGGACGCGGAAAGGCCGTCGTTGATCACGCGCAGGCCGTCGTCGAGCTGGCCGGGCGTGACGTATTTGAGGCGGACGACATTGCCGTCATCGACGACCAGCACGTATTTGCGCGACTGCTCGGTGCCGATCGCCGCGTCGGGAATGAGCAGCGTGGTATGCGGTGGCGAGCCGGGAACGCGGACGCGGCCGAACATGCCGGGCGTGAACAGACCGCTGGGATTGGCGAATACCGCGCGGCCGCGGATCGTGCCCGACGAACGGTCGATGACGTTGTCGACGAAATCCATCTTGCCGGCATGCCCGAAATCCGCGCTCGTCGATCAGCTTCAGCGTGACCGGGACTCCGCCCTGGCCGCTCGCCATTTGCGTATCGAGTCGTTCCGGCGAAGCGCTGGTAGCGCAGATAGGACGCCTCGTCGAAGGTGAATTCAAAGCGGATCGGATCGACCGAGACGATGGTGGCCAAGAGCGTCGTGTTGGAGCCGTTGCCGCCGGTCACCAGGTTGCCGACCGAGACGCGGCGGTCGCCGATGCGCCCGTCGACGGGCGCGCGCAGCTCCGAATATTCGTTGAGATCGAGCTCGGCCTGATGGACCATCGCCTCCTGGGCGGCCACGGCCGCCTCGGCCACGCTTTTGGCCTGTTTGCGCTGATCGAACGTCTGCTCGGTCATTGTCTTGTTGCGCACCAGCTCCTGGGCGCGGGCGAGATCGGCTTCGGTGAAAGCGAGATTGGCGCGCGCCTGCGCCAGATTGGCGCGCATCTGGTCGAGCGCGATCTGGAACGGCCGATGGTCGATGACGAAGAGAAGATCGCCCTTCTTCACCATTTGGCCGTCGGTGAAGTGAATCTCGGACAGATAGCCGGAGACGCGCGAGCGCATTTCGACGGAATCGACGGCGACGAAGCGGCCGACATATTCGTCCTGATCGACCACGGTGCGCTCGACCGGCTTGGCCACGGTAACGGTCGGCGGCGGCGGTGCCGACGACTGCTTCTGGGCCTCGCCGCAGCCGGCAAGGGTCGAAAAAGCTGCCGCAATCACGAGGGCGGCCGCCGGCCGCGCCGCAGAGGCGATGACCATGAGGTCTCCTTTGGAGCGTGATCCGTCCTGCGCCTGGACGTGATCCGGGGGTGGTGGCCGCCGGTTTTCCGAAAAGATCATGCTCCACAGTGTTTTAGCGCGCCGCTCGATGTCGATCCAAGGCGATCGCGCCCTAAGAATATGTTCCGCACCACATGCGATTGCGCCTGTCAATCGCGGCAGCAATCAGCCCTTCCGCGACCTGCCCCAGTTCCCAATCCGGCTGCCCGCCCCGACGAGGCCGCCTGGCCCACTCAACTTCGCGAAAATCCTGCCCGAGAGCAAACCCGATTCGACCAAGAGCCGTCTACACAGCCGTCTACACAAGCCGTCCACCAGGGCGAGCCCGATTTGCAGCTATTTGGCAGGCGAGCGGTACGCGGCGCGTGGTCGCGCGGCCATTGGCGTCGAGCGCAAACGGCCGGTGCGGGTCGCCAGCGGCGTGGCTTTTGCGCCCTGTTTTTGTTAGGCATTTTGCGCCTTCTGATTGCGCCTTCCCGAGATTGGATTTGTCAGCCGAGCGGCGCGCATGGCCTTCCAATTGACCCGCGAGCTGGCTTCGAATTTTGCCGACATCGTTCTCGCCCATGTGCGGCGTGAGTATCCGGGCAAGATGGATCATATTCTGAGCGGACCAGCCGACGTGCAAAGTCCGCGCGCTTTGCATCCAGCGTTTTACGGCAGCTTCGACTGGCATTCCTGCGTTCATGGTTTTTGGCTGTTGGCGAAGATGCTGCGGCTCTATCCCCAGCTGCCGCAAGCTGCCGGCATCCGCACGCTGTTCAACGAGCAATTGTCGCCGGCAAAGATCGCCGGCGAACTCCGCTATCTGGAAGGGCCATTGCAGGACAATTTCGAACGCCCTTATGGCTGGGCATGGCTCCTCATGCTCGCCAGCGAATTCAAGCAACACAAGACGCCGGAAGCGGCGACCTGGTTGAAAGAGCTGCAGCCGCTGGCACTGGTTTTTGCGGCGCGTTTCAAAAAATATCTGCCGAAATTGCCCTACCCCATCAGAGGCGGTACCCATCCCAACACCGCCTTTGCCGCGGCTTTGGCGATCGAATATGCGCAAGTCTGCGGCGATCCCGAACTGCTGCATATCGCGCGCGGCCGCATGCGGGACTTTTTCGGCGCCGATGAGAATTGCCAGGGCTTCGAGCCGAACGGCAACGATTTTCATTCGCCGATTCTCATCGAGGTGGAATGCATGCGCCGGACGCTGCCCAAGCGCGACTTCCTGCCTTGGCTTGAGCGATTTTTGCCGCATCTGGTGGAGCGCGAGCCCAACGTTTTGTTCGAGCCCGTCGCGGTATCGGATCGCTCCGATCCGCAGATCGTCCATCTCGACGGACTCAATTTCAGCCGCGCCTGGTGCTGGCGCGCATTGTCTCATGTCCTGGAGCCCGCAGATCCGCGGCGCGCCATCGCGCTTGCGTCCGCGGAAGCACACATCGCGGCAAGCCTGCCGCATATCGCCACCGACTATATGGGGGAGCATTGGCTGGCGACATACGCCACGCTGGCGTTGACGGCATAGAGCGCGCGCCCTTCCGCGAACCGCCCGGACTTCCCATATCTGCTACCCGGCTCGCGGGCGCCACACCCGCGACGCCGCCCAGATAAGGCGAAAAACCGTGAAGATCATACCCCTGAACGCCGGCCTGGGCGGGGGTTATCCCACCGCTGAGGCCTCTTCCCCATCCCCCATTCCCGCCGAGGATCAAGCGCTCCTCGACGCCTATTCGCGCGCGGTCATCGACGTCGTCGACCGGGTCGGTCCGGCGGTGGTCGGGCTTGCCGTGCGCGCCGCCAACCCGCCCTCTCCCGCCCGCGGCGGCGGGCGAAATGGCCGAAGCGGCGGTACTGGCTCGGGCGTCGTCGTGGCGCCGGATGGCCTCATTCTGACCAACAGCCACGTGGCCGGGGCGGCCGGCGGCGGTGCGCGCATCGCCGTGACCACCGCCGACGGCCAGGACTTGCGCGCCCGGCTCGTCGGCGACGATCCCGACACCGATCTGGCGCTGATCCGCGTCGACGAGGCCGTGACCTTGCCGGCGGCGCCGCTCGGCGATTCCAAGAAGCTCAAGCGCGGCCAGTTGGTGATCGCCATCGGCAATCCGCTCGGCTTCGAATCGACGGTGACGACCGGCGTGGTCTCGGCGCTCGGCCGTTCGCTGCGCGCCTCGACCGGCCGGCTGATCGACGACGTGATCCAGACCGACGCCGCGCTCAATCCCGGCAATTCCGGCGGCCCGCTGGTGTCGTCGCGCGGCGAGGTCGTCGGCATCAACACCGCGGTCATCATGGGCGCGCAAGGCATCTGCTTTGCGGTCGCCGCCAATACCGCGAGCTTCGTGCTCGGCGAACTGGTCCGTCACGGCCGGGTGCGCCGCGCCTTCATCGGCATTTCCGCCCAGCAGACGGCGATCCCGCCGCGGCGGCGCCGCGCCGCCGGCCTCGAGCAGGACAGCGCGGTGATGGTCGGCACTGTGGAGGCCGGCAGCGCCGCCGATCGCGCCGGCCTCAAGCCCGGCGATATCGTGCTCCGCCTCGACAGCCAAACCATCACCGGCGCCGACGATCTGATCCGTGCGCTCACCGGCGAGAAGATCGGCCGGAGCGTCGCCTTCGACGTGCTGCGCGGCACCGAGCGGCTGACTGATTTCGCTGGTGCCGGAGGAGCGCAAGCGCGCGGCGTAATCCGATAATTTGTAGTTCGCGTGAGCGGGGGCGACATGCCGGACGGCAAATTTTTCCCGACCACACCCACGACGCGCCGCAAGGCGCTGTTCGTGCTGGTGGCGATGGTCGTCTTCGCCTGCCTCGGCACCGTGACCACCCTCGCCGCGGGACGCCCGCTCGAGATCGGTGTCAGCACCGCCATATTGATCGGGCTTGGCGTGGGATTGTTCGAGGAATTCTACGTCCAAAGCGCGCGCGGCAACTGGCTGCGCAACATGCATCCGTTGCGCTCCATTCCGGTCTACATCTGCGTGATCATCGTGTTCTACATCATCTCGGCGCACCTTGTACGGGTGTTATTGTGGCGCCTGGACGACCTGCCGACGCTCTATCGCCGGCTGCCCTTCGGCGTGACGATCTTCACGATATTTTCGGTGGTCGGCGTGCTGATGATGCGGGTGGTTCACTTCATCGGGCTGGAGAATCTATTCCACCTCATGGTGGGGACCTACCATCGCCCGGTGCGGGAACGGAAAATATTGCTGTTTCTCGACATCAACGGATCGACCGCTCTGGGCGAAAAGCTCGGCGCGCTTTCGATGCGCTCGCTGGTCAGCAAATTCCTCTCCGACCTGTCCGCGCCGATCACCGACCATAACGGCGAAATCTACCTCTACAAAGGCGACGGCTTGATCGCGATCTGGAATTGGGCCGCGGCGACGGACCAGGACAGCATCCTGCGGTCCGTTGATGCCATGTATAGCGCGATCGAGCGGCAGCGCGCCTGCGTACCAGAAATTGTTCGGCGTCGTGCCGGGCTTCCGGATCGGCATCCACGGCGGCGACGTCATCGTCAGCGAGCAAGGCGACACCAAGCGCTCGATCGGCATTTACGGCGATACGATCAATATCGCGGCGCGGATGGAAGAGGTCGCCAGAGCCCATAACGTGCGCTGCGCCGTGTCTGAGGCCGTCGTCGCGGCGATGGCAAGCCGCGATCGCATGCGCGAGATCGGCGAAGAAGCCGTGAAAGGGATTTCCACGTCGATCCGCGTCTATGAGTATCAGCCGCGCGTCGAGCCTTCGTGAGTGCGGCGCTCAGATAGACGAACCAATCACGCCATCAATGCCCAGGCGGCGCGCCGGCGGCGCCCGGCGGCATCATGCCCTTCTGCATCCCCGGCATGCTGGTGATGTTCATTTTCATGCCGTTCGGCATGATCATGTCACCGGGCCGCTGATCGGCCGCGCAGGGGCCGAGCCATTTGGCGCTCAAGGTGACTGTTCGCCCGGCCGGCTGGCCCTCGGTCTGGCCGGTCACGGTCATGGTGTAGTCGCTGTCGAAGCTGCCGGTGATGACGATATGCGAGGTCCTGGTCTTGCCACCGAATGTGCAGACGGAGTCGATCGTGGTGGTATTGCCGGATTGTTTGACATCGCGCTTTGAGCAATCGCCGTGGGGCGTGGCACCGCCGCGCGTCTGCATGGCGTGATCGGTCGCGGCGTCGATGCATTGCTGCATCTTCACCGAGTGCTCACCGGCGTCTGTCGTAATCTCCCAGAGTCCGGCCTTGCGGTTTGGAAGATCGGCCGCGAAGACCGGCATGCCGCCGATGACAAGAAGACACAAAGCTGCGGCCACCCGGCCGATCACTTCCTCACCCATGGCGTCCTCCTAGTGGCGGAATCCGAATTTGCCGGAACCACCGCAAAAGAGCACGGACGCTATCGGCTTTCCGCCTGGTTCGAAAGAGGCCGTCCGCCGCGAAGCTTAAGCCGCGCTTACTTGCCGTCCGGGTGGCTGATCGCCCAGACATAAGCGGAGACGGCGGCGACGTCGGAATCCGACAGCGGCGCGCCGCCGCGTGGCGGCATCGGCACCGAATAATCCTTCGGCTTGGCGATGCCGTCGGTGATCACTTGCGTGATGCGCGTCAGACTGCCGTCTCGTTGCAGCCATTTACCGTCGATGAGCGACGGCGCCTGCGGCGATCCTCTTGCATCGGAGCCGTGGCAGCCGGTGCAGGTGCCGCCGGATGCTTCGCCGTGGAAGATGCGATCGCCGAGCGCGACCTCTTCTTTGGTGGCGCCGGGAGGAACGGGCAGCGACGCCAACGTCATCCGGCCGGCGTCGGGGTGCGTGCCCTCCGGCGGTCCGGGCTCGCCGGACGTGACACCGGCGACCTTCGGCGCCTGCTCCGGCGCCACCGTCGCGCCGGGATCGCCGTGATAGGTGACGCGCCAGATGCGGCCATGCCAGTCCTCAGAAATATAAAGTGCGCCATCGGGCCCCATCGCCAGTCCTGATGGCCGGAACGCCGCCTGGCCGGGCTCCTTCACGGCCCCGGCGAAACCGTCGGCGAAGACGACAAACGGCCCTGCCGCCTTGCCGTCCTTGAGGGGCTGGAACACCACATTGTAGCCGCCTTGCGGCTCCGGCGCGCGATTCCACGAGCCGTGGAAAGCGACAAACGCGCCGCCCTGATAGGCAGCGGGAAACGCGTTGCCCGCATAGATCAACAGATCGTTCGGCGCCCAATGCCCAGGCAAGGATGCGACCGGAGCTTTCTTGTCAGCGCAGACCCCGACCTTCTTGCCGTCGCCGCCATATTCCGGCGCCAGCACCAGCTTGTTGGCCAGTCCGTCGTAGTAGCATTCCGGCCAGCCATAGTCGGCGGCTTTTTCCAGTTGCACGATTTCCTCGGCCGGCAATTGGGCGTTCTGCTCCGCGGTGAAGAAGCTCGGCCAGTTCTGCGAGAGCTGGTCGCGGCCGTGCTGGGTGACGAACAGGCGCCCGGCGGCATCGAAGGCAAATCCTTCGCCGTTGCGCAGTCCGGTGGCGTAGCGTTCCGCGGGCGAGAAATGCTGATCTTTTTTGTTGGCGTCATAGAGCCAGATGCCGGCGCGGGTCTCGAGCTCGGTGCACGGCTGATGGCCCGGCGAATTGGCGGTGCGGTTCTGCAGCTGGCAGGAATTGGTCGCCGAGCCGATATCGACGAACAAATGCCCTTCGGCATCGATGATAAACGGATGCATCGGATGATCGCCGGTCAGCGGCAGACCGGAAACAATGACCTGCGGCTGTTCGTTCGGCACGACGCCGTTCGCCGGCAGCGGGTAACGGATGATCTTGTCATTCTGCTCGGCGTAGAGGCCGCCGTTATAGATGCGCAGCCCGGTGCCGCCGGTCGAGCCTTGCGGGACGCCGTCGCCGAAACGCTCGATCACGTCGGCGCGGCCGCCGCCGTTAGTATCCTTGAGCGCGATGAGAAAGCCGCCGGCCGGCGGCTTGTCGTTCTTATAATAGCGGCCGCTCCAAGTATTAACGTAGAGCACGCCGCTCGGACCGAACGCCATCTGCCGGGCGTGGCCGAGATTGTCGGCGAATACGGTCGCGCAGAAACCGGGTGACAGCGTGATGCCGCCGTTGTCGCCGGCGCAGTCGGCACGCGAATTCTGTTGCGCCACTGCCGCCGGTCCGCCGGCAAGGAGCATTGTGCTGACCAAAAAAGCCGCGGTTATAAAAGAAGCAGTGATGAATTCTGCGGCGCGCCCGCGCCGCTGGATGTGAAACGGTCACGCGATCGGCCATGACAATGCTCCCAAGTTCCAAAGTTTAAGTCCGAGCCGGCGAATACGGTGCCGCTTTTCCAACGCGCGTCCGCACGGACAATAGCACGCTCTCGCAAAGTTGATGGCTGCACCGCGGTCGCGCTGCGGCGAACTCATGCCCGGACCGGACCCGATCGCCCCGGCAAATCAGTCCGCCTGTCCGGCGCGGCATGCCCTGCGTCATGTCGCAAACACTAACAATTCAATTTGAAACTGATGAGAAATTCCGGGGCACCGGTTCGGTCATGGTGAATTTGAATTCACTTTGATCCGCTGCCGGCCGTCCGGCTAAGCACTTGTTCCATCGACATGAATGTATTTCGGAGGGGACGCCGATGTTGCGTTCGCTGTTTCGGCCGCTACTGATTGCAGTTTTCGCCGCGGCATTGGGTTTCGCGCCGGTGGCACAAGCGTGCACCGGCATCCGCCTCGTGGCCAAGGATGGCGGGGTGGTCGCCGCGCGCTCGCTGGAGTTCGGCCTCGACCTGCATTCGGACGTCATGGTGGTCCCGGCGGGCACGTCCCTCACCGGCACATTGCCGGATGGCGGCAAGGGCATCAGCTACCAGACCAAATACGGCTTCGCCGGCGCCAACGGCATGGGCATGACGGCGATCATCGACGGCATCAACGATCAGGGCCTCTATGTCGGCCTTTTCTATTTCCCCGGCTATGCCAGCTATGCCGAGGCGACCAAGGACAATGCCGCGCGCGCCATGGCGCCGCACGAATACGCCAACTGGCTCCTTGGCAATTTCGCGACCGTCGACGAGGTCAAGGCCAATTTCGACAAAGTGGTGCTGGTGCCGGTCGTGCTCGAAGCCCTCGAGCAGGCGGCGCCGGTGCATTTCGTCGTGCACGATCGCAGCGGCAAAGCGGTGGTGATCGAGCCGTTGGACAAGACGCTGAAGATTTATGACAACCCGCTCGGCGTGCTGACCAACTCGCCGACCTTCGACTGGCACATGACCAACCTGCGCAACTACGTCAATCTCACCGCCACCAACGTGCCGCCGATCGATCTCGGCGGCATCAAGCTGGCGCAGTTCGGCCAGGGCTCCGGCATGCGCGGACTGCCGGGCGACTTCACGCCGCCGTCGCGCTTCGTGCGCGCGGTCGCGTTCTCGCAATCCGCCGTCCCCGCCGATACGGCGACGCTAGCCGTGCTGCAGGCGTTCCATATCCTCAACAATTTCGACATTCCGTACGGCGCCGTGCGCGAGGTTGACCACGGGCAGATGAATGCCGAAATGACGACCTGGACCAGCGTGTCCGATCTGAAGAACCTGCGCTGGTATTTCCGGACGTATAAGGATCAATCGATCCGCAGCGTCGATCTGAAGAAGGCGCTGGCCGCGGCGCAAGGCGAGATCAAATTCATCAAGATGGACGCGCCGCAGCCGGTCGCCGACGTGTCGACCAATTTCAAATAGCCGCATTCGTAGGATGGCTTGAGCCAAAGGTCCGGCCCACAGATGTGTCGTGAGCTTTTGCCAAACCCATCACGCGGCCGACAGGGATTGATGGGTTTCGCTTCGCTCAACCCATCTTACGCTTCACACTTCCAGCCAGGCTCCGCGCACTTGCGCATTCGCCGCGAGCTCGGCAGGCGTGCCTTCGAACACCATGCGGCCGTGGCCCATGACGTAGACGCGGTGCGAGATGCGCATGGCGATGGTGAGCTTCTGCTCCACCAGCAGGATGGAGATGTTGCGCTCGGCGATGTTGCGCAGCAGATCGGCCACGCGCTCGACCATTTGCGGCGCCAGTCCCTCGGTCGGCTCATCCACCATAATGAGATCGGGATCGCCCATCAGCGTGCGGCAGACGGTCAGCATCTGCTGCTCGCCGCCGGAGAGCGCACCGGCCGGCGTCTTGGCGCGCTCTTCGAGCCGCGGAAACAGCCGATAGGTATCGTCCATGCCCCAGCGCGTGGCCTTCTTGCCGGCTTTGACGCCGAGGATCAGGTTCTGCTCGACCGTCAGCGTCGGAAAGATGGCGCGGTCTTCCGGCACATAGCCGACGCCGCGGCGCGCGATCTCGTAGGGCTTGAGGCCGGCGATCGCTTCGTTCTTGAAGACGATGGCGCCGCGCGGCGGCACGTCGCCCATGATGGCCTTCAATGTGGTCGAGCGGCCGACGCCGTTGCGGCCGAGGATGCTGACGATCTCGCCGGCGCCGACGGTGAGCGACACACCCTGCAGGATGTGGCTCTTGCCGTAATAGGCATGAAGATCGCGCACATCGAGCATCATGCCGCGGTTCCGAGATAAGCCGTCTGCACCGCCGGGTCCTGCTTGATCCGGGCCGGAATGTCGCTGGCGATGATCTGTCCATAGACCAGAACGGAAATGCGGTCGGCGAGGTCGAACACGACGCTCATGTCGTGTTCGATCATGACCAGGGTGCGGCCCTGGCTGACTTTGCGGATCAGCGCCACCGCGCGCTCGGTTTCGGCCGCGCTCATGCCCGCGCTTGGCTCGTCGAGCAGGATGATGCCGGCATTGCCGGCGATGGTGACGCCGATTTCCAGCGCCCTTTGTTCGGCATAGGTCAGAACGCCGGCCTGCACGCGATGACGATCCCGAAGCTCGATCTCGTCGAGAATAGCCTCGGTCCGCTCGCGGACGTCCGCCAAAGCATCGATGCCGCGCCAGAACGAATACTTATAGCCGAGCGACCACAGCACGGCGCAGCGGACATTCTCCCACACCGAAAGCCGCGGGAAGATGTTGGTGACCTGGAAACTGCGCGACAACCCGCGCCGATTGATCTGATAGGGCGGCAGCCCGGTGACGTCCTCGCCGTTGAGTCGCACCGTTCCGGATGACGGCGTGAAGCGGCCGCTGATCAGGTTGAACAGGGTCGATTTGCCGGCGCCGTTCGGGCCGATGATGGCGTGGCGTTCGCCGGTCGGCACAATTAGGCTGACGCCGCAGATGATTTTCATCGCGCCGAAGCTCTTGTGCACGTCGACGAGCTCGAGCGCGGGCGCGATCATCGGCTTTTGCCTGCGGCCTGGGCGGCCAGGACGGCGTCGTGCCAGGCGGCGCCGACGATCGGCCAAGTGCGACGGAATAGCAAGAAACCGCCGGCGAGCAGCACGATGGCGGCAAGCCACGGCGTCACGCTCGTCGTATCGAGCGTCAGATGAAACAGAGAAATGGTCGCCCCGTCGGACGCCTTGACGCTGCGATGGTAGGTCATCTCGATGAAGGCGATCAGACCGACGAACATTGCCAGCGCCGGCAGGAGCGCAATCAAATAACTGAGCGCCAGCCGTCGGAGCGGGCCGAAGGCGCGCGCGTGCCACAACGGCGCATGCATCATCAGCAAGCCGGCGATGCCGTTCGGCGCGAACATCACCACGCCGATGAACAACAGGCCGAAATACAGCTGCCAGACGTCGGTGACATCGCTGAGCATCACTTCGAGCCAGGTCACCAGGATGGCGCCGATCACCGGTCCGATGAAGGCGCCGACACCGCCGATATAGGCGGCGAGCAGCACGACCCCGGACTGCGCGGCGCCGACCGCCGAGGAATTGACCAATTCGAAATTGACCGCCGCCAGCGCACCGGCAATGCCGGCGAACAGGCCGGCGAGCGCAAAGGCGATGAAGCGCACGGCCTGGGGATTATAGCCGACGAACTGTGCCCGCTCGGGGTTCTCGCGCACTGCGTTGCACATGCGGCCGAACGGCGTGCGGCGCAGCGCGTACATCGCCACCATGCACACCAGGCACCAGGCCGCGATCAGATAATAAACCTGGAGCTGCGGGCCGAAGTTGAGACCGAACACCTGCAGCAGCTTGGTCCGGTTGGTGCTCACCCCCTCCTCGCCGCCGAAGAAGCCACGCAGGATCAGCGAGCTCGAAGCGACCAGTTCGCCGAGCCCGAGCGAAATCATGGCGAATGCAGTGCCGGCGCGGCGCGTCGAGACCGATCCAAAGATGATGCCGAAGAGCAGACCGGCGATGGCGCCGGCCAGCGGGATCAGCGGCAACGGCACCGGCAGTCGATCGTGAATAACTGTGTTCATGGCGTGGACCGCCAAAAACCCGCCGAGGCCGTAATAGACGGCGTGACCGAACGACAGCAGGCCGGTTTCGCCCAGCAACATGTTGTAGGAGAGCGCGAACACGATCATGATGCCCATGAGGCTGAGCATGGTCAGCGCGCTGCCGGACCTGAAGATCAGCGGCAACAGCGCAAAGACGACGGCGAGCGCAATCCATGGCGCCGCAAGCCGCACCAAAGCCGGCGGACGAGCCGGCCGCACGCCCGCGCGCATCGGCACGTCAACGGCGTCGGTCGCGATATCGCTCAATGTCGGCTCATTGTTCGGGTTAGTGTTCGCGCGTTCCCAACAGACCGGTCGGCCGCAAGATCAGGATCAGCACCAGCAGCAGATAGGGAATGATCGGCGCCAGCTGCGCCACGGTCACGTTCCAGACGTCGGACAGAATGCCGCCAGTCGGTGGCGCGACGCCGACACCGCCCAGCACGTCGGCGACGGAAAGATTAATGGAGACCGCGAAGGTCTGGACCAGTCCGATCAGCAGCGAAGCCAGAAAGGCGCCGGACAGGGAGCCCAAGCCACCGACCACGACGACCACAAAGAGGATGGGGCCGAGCGCCGCCGCCATGTTCGATTGGGTCACCAGCGCCGGCCCGGCGATCACGCCGGCGACCGCGGCAAGTCCGGTACCGACGCCGAATACCAGCATGAACACCCGCGGCACGTTGTGGCCGAGCATCGCCACCATATGCGGATGGGTCAGCGAAGCCTGGATGATCAGCCCGACGCGGGTGCGGGCCAAGAGCAACAGCAGCACCGCGAAAATCGCGATTGCGGTCAGAAGCTCGAACATCTTGTAGGCTGGATAGTTGGTCGAGAACGCAGTGAATGCGGTGAAATCCAGCGACGGCGGCACGCGATAATCCACCGGGCCCTTGCCCCAGATCATCTGCACGACTTCTTCGATGATAAAGGCAAGGCCGAACGTGAACAAAAGCTCGGCGACCGGACCGTGGCGGTGCACATGGCGCAAGCCAAGGCGCTCGACCAGCGCGCCGATGCCGCCGACCAGCACCGGCGCGATGACGAAGGCCGGCCAGAAGCCGAGCCTCTGGCTGATCTGGAAGCCGAAGAAGGCGCCCAGCATGTAGAAGCTGGCATGGGCGAAATTTAGGACGCCCATCATGCTGAAGATCAGCGTCAGGCCGCTCGCCATCAGAAACAGCAGCATGCCGTAAAGCACGCCGTTGAGCGCTGATATGGTGACGAGCTCCAGCACCGCCGGCCGGCGCGGTCGGCTTTAGCTCGGCCGGTTCATCTTGCAACTGGTCGGCAGGATCGTGTCCGGCGTGTCGACCTTGCCGGTCAGCTTCCAGCCCCAGCCGGTACCTTCCTCGTCGAACGGCTGATCCTTGCTGATCGGGCCCAGATTGGCGATGTACATCGGCTGGAAGAATTGATGATCGTCGGAGCGCATGAAGCCGTCGCCGCCATCGTAAACCGTGACTTTCATGCCATCGAGCTTGGCTGCGACCTTGAGCGGGTCGACCGAATTGGCTTCCTGCGCCGCCTTGACGAACATGCGGATCTCGTTGACGGCGCGCGGATAGAACAAGGTCACGCCGGTTTTGGCGCGGAAGGCTTTCTCGAACTCGACCGCCGGCGCATAGGGCTCGTTGGACACGGCTTCGGCGATCGCATAGACGCGATCCGGCAAGTTGGCTTGCTTGACGGCCGTCGGCCCGCCGGTGCCGCCGGCATAATAGGTGTACCAATCGACCTGCAATCCGGCGTCGGCCGCGGCCTTCAGCAGCAGGGCGAAATCCTGGCCCCAATTGCCGGTGATGACACTGTCGGCGCCGGAGGCCTTGATCTTGGCCACATAGGGCGAGAAGTCGGTGACCTTGAGCAGCGGATGCACTTCGTCGCCGACGATTTCGATGTCGGGCCGTTTCGCGCCGAGCATCTTGCGCGCCTGCGCCCGCACCGATTGGCCGAACGAATAGTCCTGATTGATCAGATAGACTTTCTTGATGTTGGTGCGCGGCTTCATGTAGTTGGTCAGCGCCGTCATCTTGATGTCGGAGTTGGCATCCCAGCGGAAATGCCAGTAGCTGCATTTGTCGTTGGTCAGGGCCGGATCGACTGCTGCGTAGTTGAAGTACAGCACCTCCTTGCCGGGGTTGCGGTCGTTGTATTTGGCGACGAAGTCCTCGATGGCCGCAGCAAACGCCGAGCCATTGCCCTGGGTGATAAAGCGGATGCCGGAATTGATCGCCTTTTGCACCTGAATCAGCGTCTCCTGGGCGTTGAGCTTGTTGTCGTAGGGGACGATCTCGAGCTTGCCGCCGAGAACCCCGCCCTTCGCGTTGGTGACGTCGGCGAGATAATTGAAGGTCTTCAGGCCGACCTCGCCAATGCTCGCTCCGCCGCCGGACAGCGGGTCGACGTAGGCGATTTTGACCGAGTCTTCGGCCGTGGCCGGCATCGCGGCGATGACGGCGGCAGCGGTGGCGCAAAACAGGGCGATGAAGCGCATCGGCATCGTGATCCTCCCGATTTTCTAAATCTTGCGCGACCGGGCGCTGTTGGCGCATTGTTTCCGTGCTGGCCGTTATCGTCAAGAACTCTCGGTTGCCGGCGACGTTTGGGCCGGCTTTGGCGTCGGGATCATCATGAGCAAAATCTTAAAGACGCCGGCGGAGCGGTTCGCCAACCTGCCGGGTTTTGCCTGGCCTACACACAGCCGCGACGATCTGCCCGGCTATTCCGGCCTGGCAATGTCTTATCTCGACGAAGGGCCGACAACGGCGCCGGTGTTTCTTTGCCTGCATGGCCAGCCGACCTGGAGCTATCTCTACCGGCGCATGGTCCCGCATTTTCTGGCGACCGGAACCCGGGTGGTGGCGCCGGATTTCTTTGGCTTCGGCCGCTCCGACAAGCCGGCAGACGACGGGATCTACACGTTCGATTTCCATCGCAATAGCCTACTTGCCTTTGTCCGCGCCCTCGACCTCAAGGGCGTGACGCTGGTGGTCCAGGATTGGGGCGGCCTCCTCGGCCTGACCTTGCCGATGGAGATGCCGGAGCGTTTCAGCCGGCTGATCGTCATGAACACGGCGCTGCCGACTGGCGAAGTGCCGTTGCCGAAGGGCTTTCTCGATTGGCGGGCCTTCTCGAACGGCCAGCCGGATATAGCCGTTGGCCGGCTGATGGCGCGGTCCTGCCCGCATCTGTCGCCGGCGGAAGCCGGTGCCTACGATGCGCCCTTCCCGGATGCGACTTATAAAGCCGGCGTGCGCCGGTTTCCCAATCTGGTGCCGGAATTTCCCGACAGCGACGGCGCCGCGCTCGAGCGCGCCGCCCGCGATTTCTGGCGCGACACGTGGCAAGGGCCGAGCGTGATGGCGATCGGCATGACCGATCCGGTGCTGGGCCCGCCGGTGATGCGCGCACTGCATCGCAACATTCGCGGCTGTCCGCCGCCGCTCGAATTCGCCGAGGCTGGACACTTCGTGCAGGAGTGGGGCGACGCCGTCGCTCCGGCGGTGCTCGCCGCGCTCAAGCATTAGACCGCCATGGCGTTTCTGCACTCAATCACGCCCGCCGATTTCCTCGACTTATTTGTGAGTTTGTTTGCCGCCTTTGTGCTCGGCACCTTGATCGGGGCGGAACGGCAGTTTCGGCAGCGCGGCGGCGGCTTGCGCACCCATGTGCTGGTGGCGGTCGGCGCCGCGACCTTCGTCGACATCGGCATGCGTCTCAACGGTCACGCCGGCGCCACGCAGATCATCGCCTACGTGGTCTCCGGCGTCGGTTTCCTCGGCGCCGGCGTCATTATGAAACAGGGCAGCAATGTCTGGGGCCTCAACACCGCGGCGACGCTGTGGTGCTCGGCCGCCGTCGGCGCCTGCGCTGGCGCCGACATGGCGTTCGAAGCCATTCTCCTGACCGGCTTTGTGCTCGCCGGCAACACGCTGCTGCGTCCGCTCGTCAATGCGATCAATCGCCGGCCAATCGACCAGGGCGGCACCGAAGCGATCTACGAGGTGCACATGCGAACCCACGCCGACGATCGCGACGCCTCGCGCGAGTTTCTGCGCGAGCAGCTGGCAGCGGCGAGTTACCCGCTGCAAGACATCGAGATCGTCGACGAGGACGACGACGAGATCGAGTTCGTCGCCACGCTATTGGGGACCGGCGCCATTCCGGACGAGCTCGATGCGATCGTCGAGCGGCTCAAGACCAACCCCGCGGTGCAGAATGCCAGCTGGAGCCTGCGGCCGACGGAATGATCTGATGTGGCCGTGCCGGCGCGGGAATGAGCGAAATAGAATCCACTATGGCAGCGTGTAAGCCGCGTGCTATGTTCAATGGTGAAAGAAATCGCGTCAGGTTGAAGCCGGTGCGATTTCATCACGACAAAAAGCCGAATTGCGATGCTTGGGCGAGATGCGCTTGACGGAGCAGGTCATCCCGGTGGAGCGCGGCTTTAGCCCACGAGCTCCGTCCGCTCGCCCATGGCATAAGGAAGTCGGGGTCGAACTGGATCACGTCTCGGCGGCCTATGCTGGCCGCCATGCCCTCACTGATATCACGGGAACATTCGCTGCCGGCAGCCTCACTGCGGTTGTCGGACCAAACGGCGCCGGCAAGAGCTCGCTTCTAAAGGCAATCGCCGGGACCCTGCGGCTGCAGTCCGGAACCATCGTGTGTGCGGCGCGCCACCACCATGATCTCGCGTATCTGCCGCAACAGACTGAGCTTGACCGGGCGTTCCCGATCGAAGTCCGCGAGTTGATTGCGCTTGGAGCTTGGCGGAGCTTTGGTGCGTACCGCCGGCCTCGTGATGAAGTCTTTGAGCGCGTGGCGCAGGCGGCCGCCGCCACCGGACTTGAGAATGTTCTCAAACGCCCGGTGGAGGAGCTTTCGGTCGGCGAATTTCAGCGCGCCTTGTTTGCCCGCTTGTTGTTGCAGGATGCCGCCGTCATCCTGCTCGACGAGCCGTTCGCGGCGGTCGACGAGAGCACCACCGAAGACCTGATGGGCCTGGTGCGACGTTGGCGGATGGAAGGCCGCACCGTGATCGCCGTGCTTCACGATCTTGACCAGGTGCGGGACGATTTTCCGATATCGCTGCTGTTGGCGCGAACGTGCATCGCCTGGGGCGAGACCGCCTCGGTGCTGACAACGGAAACACCGGACGCGCGCCCTGCAAGACCATGCAGGAGCGCGACACCAAGGGGCGCAGATGAGCGCCGCATACAGCCTCCTGATCGGCCCATTCGAATCGTTGGGCTTCATGCGCACGGCGCTGGTGGCCTGTTTTGCGCTCGCCCTTGGAAACGGCCCGGTTGGCACGCTGTTGCTGCTGCGCCGGATGATAATTGACGGCGATGTCATCTCGCACGCGGTGATGCCGGGAGCGGCGTTGGGTTTTCTTTATGCCGGCTATTCGCTTACGGCGCTCAGTCTCGGCGGTTTCCTGACCGGAGTGCTGG
>CAWDQG010000039.1:0-24071 GCA_963804405.1 uncultured Alphaproteobacteria bacterium
ATGAGCCGACATCCCGCGAGCGTGAACGCGCAGCGTTATGTCCGCGGCGCGAGAATGGTGCGCGAGAGCTGCGGATAAGTCGCGCGGTAGCCGCGCCAGCGCGCGATTGGAGTTAGGGCGGCAAACAGCGCGCGTTGTACCGCCGACGGCGGCGAACGAAACTCGATCACGTCGCTAAACTCTCGCGCAAACAACGCGAGTTGCAGTGGATGCGGCATGCCCTTGCTGTTGGTGTGGCCGAGCCGGGCGAGACCGAATGCGGTCTCAATCATGTGGGCGAAGCGTTCGCCGGGCGTCACCTCAACGCGAACGCGGGCGTCATGGCGGTCGCTCGCGTTCCACCAGTCGTGCCACACGCCGGGTTCAACAACGGCGGTTTTGCCCTCGCGGAGGACAGTCGTCTGCCCGGCGAGTTTCACGGTCAGTTCACCCTCAAGCACGGTGAAGCGCTCGACCAGAGCGGGATGGCGGTGCTCGCCCATGACCTGTGCTCCGACCAGCGCTGTCAGCTCCGCAGCCGCACGGCCTTCGTGATTCTTGTAAGGCAGCTCGAGGATTGTGGCCCGCTCACCGGTGACTGGGTTCTCCCAGACTTCACCGACCTGGATCGGCGTGCGGTCCGGCGGACCCTCCGGATCGGGGTGCGACATGCGCTCCTTCTAACTGCGACCGATCCGGTGTCAAGGACTGTGCCCTGGCGGTCTTCAGGTTGATCTCTGGTACGCGGTTCTCTCTTGGTAACTCGGGCACATAGTTGTGCGTACTACACACCTTCAGACCGCTACACTAGTTTTGTGGTTAGGCCGCTGACAATGAGGTCCAGAAATGACCAAGGTTCTCATCCTCTATTATTCCGCGTACGGCCACATGGAGCGCATGGCTCAGGCCGTTGCGGAAGGCGTAAGGGACGCGGGCGCCGAAGCTGACATTAAGCGGGTGCCGGAATTGGTTCCGGAAGATGTGGCAAAACAATCCGGGTTTAAGCTTGATCAGAAGGCGCCGATTGCGACCATAACGGAATTGGCCGATTACGACGCGATCATTTTTGGGTCCGGGACTCGGTTCGGAGTTTTCACCTCGCAGATGCGCAATTTTCTTGATCAAACTGGACCGTTGTGGATGAAAGGCGCGCTTGTCGGCAAGGTGGGTTCGATGTTTACCGGATCCGGGACGCAACATGGCGGACAAGAATCAACCATTCTCTCAATGATTCCTACACTTCTCCATCACGGTATGATCGTGGTCGGGCTTCCGTACTCATTTCAGGGGCAGAGCACCATGGATGAGATTAGCGGCTGTTCGCCTTACGGCGCATCTACGATCACTAAACCTGACGGCAGCCGCATGCCTTCGGAGAACGAACTTGCGGGCGCGCGCTTTCAAGGCCGCCACGTCGCGCAGATCGCTAGCAAACTCAAAACATGATCTGACCTTCGGCGCACGAACTGAGGGTTTCCATCGGGAGCAGCGCGGTCTGACAAGTCTGACAAAAGGGAGCAGCTCGATGTTTCATTCGGGTCAAACCCAGTCTTCCAACGAAGTCTGCGCCATGCTCGCGGACAGGGAATAGAACGGTGGATGATCGAATTATTGAGCTTCTGTACCGCAACCTTCAGGAAGTCTTTGGCGAAGGTGACGCGGCCCGCCGCCGCGCCGCCATTGAGGACTTCTACACTGAAGACTGCGTGCTGTATGTCCCGCCCGGTGTCTTTGTCGGACACGACGCTCTAGACAAGTTCGCCGGAGACCTCCGCGCGACACATCCAGACTTCGTCTATACGCATCATGGCGAGCCACAAGCCCTTCACAACGGGGGATTGTGGCATGGGGCTCAGGCCCGAAAGGCGAGGCCCCAGACTACACCGGACTGGATGTCGTCATTGTTCGCGATGGCAAGATCGCGGCGCTCTACGTCTTTCTCAATCCCAAATTTGCTTAGCGGACCGCGGCACCCTTGCGGCTTACCCTCTTGTGTGAGAGTCAACTCACGCCGCCGTGCCGGCAGGCGGCAAGAAAGAACGCAACGCTGCGCGCCACGTGCGAGTCGATCTCTGCGTCCAGCGTCTTGAGATTTACCTCGAACAGCGCCCGGAGCAGGAAGGGCACGCCGACGAGATCCAGGAAGAACCGCGCTGTCGTTGCAAGGTGCTCCGGGGCGAATGCCGGCAGCGAGCCGAGTTCGCTCGGACTGCGTGAGCTCACCCAGCAACCGGACCCCAAGTTCAGTGCTGAGTTCACGCGCCGTCCGGCTGACTGTTGGCGGCCAGATCGGGGAACCGGCGCGCTTCCGCGACCGCCAGCCGCATCAGCGCGATCCTGTCGCTGTCGATACCCCAGTGCAGCAGGGTGATCGCCGCACTGGTGAAACGCTCCTCGATTGTTGCGCCGGTCGGCACCTCAGTCTTGAACTCTGTGATGCGTGAAAGGACGTCCCGTGTCACCACTTCGGTGAACAGCGCCCGCTTGTCGCCGAAGCGGGCGTAGATCGTCGGCTTTCCCGAGCGAGCTACCTCAGCGATCTCGTCGATGCTGGCGCCTTCAAACCCGCGCTCCACAAAAACCTTGCGCGCTGCAGCGAGGATGCGCGCGTCAACCTCCCCGGCAAGCTCCTTCGGCGGGCGGCCAAAGCGCACCGCGGCACGCCTGGCCGAAGCCTTCTTCGCCGCCGAAGTCTTCTTCAAACTGCTGGTTTTCATCAGGATTTGCTCCAGGGTTCCCTGGCCGGACGGCCGACCTAGCATCCCAATCTATGCATATCTGACCCGCTTGTAAATAGAACGAAACTGTTTCGTTCCTATTGACGTCGACCGCCGGCGTGAGTATTAAAGAAACGAAACGGTTTCGTTTTCTGCGAGCGCCCTTCGCGGACCTCGCCCGATATCGAGGAGAGGCAATCATGTTCGAAGACAAGGTTCTGGAACGGGACGACTTCGCGCTTGACCGGGCTGAAAGCCCCCAATCCGTCCCCGCCTCGCTCCGCGAGGCGACCCCGCACGAAAGCCCGGCCGCCGGGCCGCCTCCGTCACCGCCCAGCCGGACGAAGAGCGGCCGCGGGCACCCGGCAAGCAGCGCCGGAACAGCCTGCTGCGTCGCCCGGTTGTCGCCGCCATCGGTGCGATGCTTCTCGCCTCTGCCCTGGGCGGCGGCTATGTCTACCTGGACTACGCCAAGCATTTCCAATCGACCGACGATGCCTTCATCGCGGCGCGGCAGACTGCCCTCGCCCCAAAGGTGTCCGGCTATATCACCGCCGTCCCTGTCACCGACAACGAGCACGTCGCCACCGGCAACGTGATCGCCCGCATCGACGACCGCGATTATCGCATCGCGCTCGAGCAGGCGGAGGCACAAGTCGCGGCCGCGCAAGCCAGCATCGAGAACATCGACGCGCAGCTCCAAGTGCAGCAGGCACAGATCGGCGCCAACGAGGCGCAGGTGGATCAAGCGCAGGCCGCATTGGTGTTCGCGCAGCAGCAAGCGGCGCGATACCAGCATCTGGCGCAGACGGGTTATGGCACCGTTCAGAACGACCAGCAGTGGACCTCCCAACAGCACCAGCAGGAGGCCGCGCTTCGGAGCGCGCAGGCGACACTGAAGTTGTCGCAGCGGCAAATCGAGGCGCTGAAGGCGCAGCGTAACAGCGCCGTCGCGAGCCTCGCGCAAGCGCAAGCCCAGCGCGATCAGGCCAAGCTAAATCTTTCCTACACGACAGTGACGGCGGCACAGCCGGGGCGCGTCGTCAACCTCAGCGCCGCCGTCGGCCAATTCGCACAACCAGGCACCAACCTGACCATGTTCGTGCCGGATCAAATCTGGGTCACGGCGAACTTCAAGGAGATTCAGCTCGACCGCATGCGGCCCGGAGAGCCGGTGACGTTGCAGATCGACGCCTATCCGGAACGCGAGATCCGCGGCCATGTCGACAGCGTTCAGCCCGGATCCGGCACCGCGTTCTCGCTGCTGCCGGCGCAGAATGCCACCGGCAACTACGTCAAGATCGTCCAGCGCGTGCCGGTCAAGATCGTCATGGACGATCCGCCGACCGATGTCGCGCTCGGCCCGGGCATGTCGGTGGTCCCGACCGTGCGGGTCGACCCCACGCCCTCGCTCTATGAGCGGCTGAGGGGGTGGCTATGAGCGCCGCGACGACCCGAGCTGGCGCTCCCGCCGCTGCGAGCGGCGCCGGCACCAACCCATGGCTGATCGCCATCGTGGTCGCGCTCGCTAGCTTCATGGAGGTGCTCGACACCACAATCGCCAACGTCGCGCTACCCTACATTGCCGGCGGCATGGGGGTGAGCGAGGACGAAGCGTCCTGGGTGGTGACCACTTATCTCGTCTCCAACGCCATCATCCTGACGGCGAGCAGCTTCCTCGCTCGCATGCTTGGCCGCAAGACGTTCTTCTTGATCTGTCTCGGATTGTTCACCCTGAGTTCGATACTGTGCGGCGTTCGCCCCGAATCTGAACGCGCTGCTGCTGTTTCGTATCCTGCAGGGGTTCGGCGGCGGCGGCATGGTGCCGGTCGCGCAGTCGATCCTGGCGGATTCGTTCCCGCCGGCAAAACGCGGCCAAGCCTTCGCGCTGTTCGGCGTTGCGGTGGTGGTGGCGCCGGTGGTCGGGCCGACGCTCGGCGGTTGGATCTCCGACAATTGGTCCTGGCAGTGGTGCTTTCTGATCAATGCACCGGTCGGCGTGGTTGCGATGGCACTGATCGCGGTGCTCCTGCGCGAGCCCAAGCGCCAGCAGTCGCAGCAGCAAGGCCACGGGTTCGACGTCATCGGCTTCATCTTGGTCGCGACCTTCCTCGGTGCACTCGAGGTCGTGCTCGACCGTGGGCTGGAGGACGACTGGTTCGCCTCGACCTTTATCGTCACGTTCTCGGTCATCTCCGCGGTGGCGTTCGTGCTGATGATTCCGTGGGAGATGAGCCGCCGCAATCCGATGATCGACCTTCGCATGGTGGCGACGCGCCAGTTCGGCGCCTGCTTCCTGGTGATGCTGGCGACCGGCGCCATTTTGCTCGCCACCACCCAGTTCCTGCCGCAGCTGGTGCAGCAGGACTTCGGCTACACCGCCACCTGGGCCGGCCTTCTGCTCTCGCCGGGCGGCGCCGTCACCATGGTGATGATGTTCGTCGTTGGCCGGCTCGCAGCCAAGGTGCAGCCCAAATACCTGATCGTCGCTGGCGCGGTGATCATCGCGATCTCGATGTACGAGATGACCAACGTCTACGGTGATCTCGGCTTCTGGTACATGGCGCGCTCGCGGATGCTGCTCGGCGTCGGACTGCCACTGATCTTCGTACCGATCATGGCCGCATCCTACGACGGCCTTGCGCAATCCAAGACCGACCAGGCCTCGGCCTCTGATCAACGCAGCGCGCAACACCGGCGGCTCGATCGGCGTCTCGATCGTGTCCAACGTGCTGACACACCGCGAGCAGTTCCACCAGAGCCGGCTCGTCGAAAGCGTGCTCCCATCGAGCGTCCAATATCAGGACACGCTACACCGCGTGACGGACTATTTCGTGGCCCAGGGCAACTCGCTTCTGCAGGCGCAGCAGCAGGCCGTCCAATGGATCGGACAGCAGGTGCAGGCACAGGCCTCGTTCCTGGCCTACATGGATGCTTTCTGGGTGCTGATGCTGATCTCGCTCGCCGCCGTGCCGCTCGCGCTCACCCTGCGCAAAGTCAAGCTCGGCGGGCCGGTTTCCGTTCACTAACTGAGATGGAGAGCGTACCATGAATGTCCAGGTAAAACCGTATGTCATGACGGCACAACGGGATCTTCCCTTCGAATGCGTGGCGCTCGTGCTGCAAGGCGGCGGCGCGCTCGGGGCCTATCAAGCCGGTGTCTACGAGGCACTTTCTGAGGCCGGTATACATCCCGATTGGATCGCCGGCATCTCAATCGGGGCGATCAACGCGGCCATCATTGCGGGCAATCCGCCGGATTCCCGCGCCGATCGGCTGCGCGAGTTTTGGACACAGGTGACCACGGACGGGTTTTGGCCCTATGTCGGCGACGGAAACCTCGCATTCGCGAGCGGCGATGCCGCACGCAATTTTCGCAGTCAGATGAGCGCCACCAGGGCGCTCGCGAACGGGGCAAGCGGATTTTTCGCCGCGCGGCCGGTGACGCCGTGGTTGCAGCACGGCGGCACGATCGAGGCCACCAGCTTCTACGACACCAAAAATCTCAAGCGCACGCTCGAACGTCTGGTGGATTTCGACCGTCTGAATGCTGGTGCCACCCGTTTCAGCGTCGGAGCGGTCAACGTGCGCACCGGCAATTTCGTCTATTTCGACAATACCACGCACACCATCCGGCCCGAGCACGTGATGGCGAGCGGTGCGCTGCCGCCCGCTTTCCCCGCCATCGAGATCGAAGGCGAGCATTACTGGGACGGCGGCCTCGTTTCGAACACGCCGCTGCAATGGGTGGTCGTGGCTCAGCCGCGCCGCGACACTTTAGCCTTCCAAGTCGACTTGTGGAGCGCAAGCGGCGAGTTTCCGAGCAGCATGCTCGAAGTGATCACACGGGAAAAGGAGATCCGTTACTCCAGCCGCACCCGTGCGGCTACCGATCAGTTCAAATACATTCAGCGGCTGCGGGGCGCAGCCGCCGGCCTGCTCGATAAGTTGCCCGACGACTTGAAGAACAGTCCAGAGGCGCAGTTGCTTCGCCCTGCTGTCAACCGCAAGGTCTACAATATCGTTCATCTGATCTATCGCGCTAAAAACTACGAAGGCCATTCCAAGGATCACGAGTTCTCGCGGCGGAGCATGGAGGAACATTGGCGCGCCGGTTACCACGATGCCCGACGGACGTTGCGCCATCGCGAGGTGTTGCAGCGGCCCACCAATCACGAGGGTGTCTTTACGTTCGATCTTGCTGTAGACGGACGCGAGTAGCAGCGAGGTCTCGGCACGGGACCAGCCATGGCGTTCGCGACGACCCGCTCCTTCGTCGCCAATTTCTTGCTATGACGGCTTGAACGGAGGACTTGGGCACGCAGGACTTGGGCACGGAGGACTTGGGCACGGAGGACTTGGGCCATGGCGCAAGAGCACGACCAAGAGCAGGACCAAGGGCCAGCTGCGCCGGCAGGCCCGGATCTGACCAAGGGTGTCGCGCTTGCGGATTTTGCCGACGGCAAGCTTTTGGGCCATGTCGGCAGCGACGAGGTGTTGCTGGTCCGCAGCGGCGACGACGTGTTCGCGATCGACGCCCACTGCACGCACTATCATGGCCCGCTGGTTGACGGGCTCGTCGTCGGCGATAGCGTGCGCTGTCCCTGGCATCACGCCTGCTTCGATCTGCGCACCGGAGAGGCGGTCCGCGCGCCGGCGCTGAGCCCGGTCGGGTGCTGGCGAGTGGACGAGCGCGACGGGCGCATATTTGTCACCGACAAGCTTGAGCAACCGACGCCGCGCGGCAAACGCGCGACCGCTCAAGCGCCCAAGCAGATCGTTATCGTTGGCGGCGGCGCCGCCGGTTTTGCCGCGGCCGAGATGCTGCGGCGGTGTGATTATCGGGGCCACATCGTCATGCTGAGCGCCGACGCCGCGCCGCCGGTCGACCGGCCCAATCTGTCGAAAGACTACCTTGCCGGCAGCGCGCCCGAGGATTGGCTGCCGCTTCGTCCCGACGCGTACTATGCCGACAACGGCATCGAGCTGCGTTTAGGCAGCGAAGTCGCCGGCATCGACTGCGCGCGGCGCGAAATACGCCTCGCCGGCTCCGCCAGCATCGCCTACGACCGGGCGTTGCTCGCAACCGGCGCCGAGCCGGTGCGGCTTTCGGTGCCTGGCGCCGATGCCGCCCATGTTCACACCTTGCGCACCCTCGCCGATTGCCGCGCCATCATCGAAGCCGCGACCGGAGCACGGCGCGCGCTGGTCGTCGGCGCAAGCTTCATCGGCCTCGAAGTGGCGGCTTCGCTGCGGGCGCGCAACGTCGAGGTCCATGTGGTCGCGCCGGAGGCGCGACCGATGGAGCGCGTGCTCGGCGGCGAGCTCGGGGATTTCATTCGCAGCCTGCACGAACAGCACGGCGTCGTCTTCCACCTTGGCGAGACGGTAGCCGCGATTGACGGCCGCCGCGCGACACTGAAAAGTGGCAGCGTGCTGGAAGCCGATCTGATTGTCGCCGGCGTTGGCGTGCGGCCGCGTTTGGCGCTCGCCGAGCAGGCCGGCCTGAAGATCGACCGCGGGGTGCTGGTCGATGCTTTTCTGCAGACCAGCGCGCCGGAGGTCTATGCGGCCGGCGATATTGCGCGCTGGCCCGATCCGTATTCCGCCGCCGCGATCCGCGTCGAGCATTGGGTCGTCGCCGAACGCCAGGGCCAAGTCGCTGCCGCCAACATGCTCGGCCTGGCCGAGCGCTTTGAGGCGGTGCCGTTTTTCTGGAGCCAGCACTACGACGTTCCCGTCAACTATGTCGGCCACGCCGAGCAATGGGACGAGATAGCCGTCGAGGGCAATATCGACGCCAAGGACTGCCTGCTGCGCTACAAGCGCGCCGGGCGCGTGCTGGCGGTCGCTTCGATCTTTCGCGATCTGGAGTCGCTCAAGGCGGAGCTCGCGATGGAGCAGGGCGCTCGCCCCTGAGCGGCACGCGCCGACTTTCACAGCGCCGAAATCTCCCCGCACACGCCGAAGCTCGCGCGGACACGCTCCTAATAATCGTTGCGAGATTGAAACCAGAATTTGCCGCGCCAACGCGACGCGGTATGAATTTTCTTTTCTTTGCCAACCTCTTGGCGCGCTTGACGTTTCATTCTATCTGAAAAACTCAAGTCACTGGGGCGCGGGGTGTCGGGTTGTCCAATGTCGAGCATTTGACCGCGCCAGCGGCGCAATTTCACAGTGCCGCAGATGACGGCGCGAGCGCTGAGCCAGACGCGGTCGTCGAAGAGCTTGCGGCTCGGTTCGGCGCGCTTGACCTGTTCGAACGCCTCGCCGTAATTCGCGAGCGCATTCGCCGGGCGCATCGTCTTCACCACAAGCTTTGGGCTCGAAGATCAGGCGATCGCGCACGCGCTCTTGTCGCAAAAGCTTGCCATCGAGATCGCGACGCTCGACACCGGACGTCTCTTCCCGGAGACGTATGAGCGTTTGGGCGGCAACCGAGCGCCGTTACGGCACGCGCATTGCGGCGTTTGCGCCCGACCACGCCAGCGTCGAGGCGTTGCTCGCCCGGCAAGGCGTCGACGGCATGCGCGCTTCGGTCGCCGCGCGGCTTGAATGCTGCGCCGTCCGCAAAGTCGCGCCGCTGGCGCGCGTCCTTGCCGGCGGCGCCGCCTGGATCACCGGCATTCGCGCCGATCAGTCGGCGGAGCGCGCCGGGCTCCTCGCCGGTTGCGCTCGACGCACAGCGGCGGCTGATCAAGGTCAGTCCGCTGTTCGATTGGACGCGCGAGCAAATCGTTCGAATTCGTGCGCGCGCACCATGTTCCCTACAACAAGTTGCATGACCGCGGCTTTCTCTCGATCGGCTGCGCGCCCTGCACCCGCGCGCTGCAAGCCGGGCGAGCCGGAACGCGCCGGCCGCTGGTGGTGGGAGCAGGAAGAGAAAAAAGAGTGCGGGCTGCACGTCCCGCCGACGGGCGCGTCACCCGCGCCGCCTCCTCGCACGCGCGAACTCATACAGGGAAATGATGGACGCTTACGCTCCACCTTTTGATCACGCCGACGATCCGATCGCATCGGACGCGCAAACGCCGGCGGCAGCGTCGCTCACGCATCTCGAACAGCTCGAAGCCGAGAGCATCCACATCATCCGCGAGGCGGTGGCCGAGTCGGAAAATCCGGTGATGCTCTATTCGATCGGCAAGGATTCCTCGGTCCTGCTGCATCTGGCGCTCAAGGCGTTCTATCCGGCGAAGCCGCCATTTCCGCTGTTGCACGTCGATACCACCTGGAAGTTTCGCGAGATGATCGCGTTTCGCGATGCGCGCGCCCGCGAGCTCGGGCTCGATCTGATCGTGCACGTCAATCAGGAGGGCCTTGCCCGCGGCATCAATCCGGTGGCGAGCGGTTCGGAACTGCATACCGACGTGATGAAGACGCAGGCGCTGCGGCAGGCGCTCGATCATTATCGCTTCGATGCCGCCTTCGGCGGCGCCCGCCGCGACGAGGAGAAGTCGCGCGCCAAGGAACGCGTGTTCTCGTTCCGCAGCGCCAATCACCTGTGGAATCCGAAGCGCCAGCGCGCCGAGCCGTGGCGCATCTATAACGGCCGCAAGCGCCGCGGCGAAAGCATCCGCGTGTTTCCGCTGTCGAACTGGACCGAGCTCGACGTCTGGTTCTACATCCATCAGGAGCGCATCCCGGTGGTGCCGCTCTATTTCGCGGCGCCGCGGCCGGTGGTCGAGCGCGACGGCGCGCTGATCATGGTCGACGATGAACGTCTGCCGCTGAAGCCCGGCGAGCGCGCGGCGATCAAGACCGTCCGCTTTCGCACGCTCGGCTGTTATCCGCTGACCGGCGCGATCGAGAGCAGCGCGCGCACGGTCGCCGAAGTCATCCGCGAGACGATGGAAAGCCGATATTCCGAGCGGCGCGGGCGCGTCATCGATCGCGACGGCGCCGCCTCGATGGAGCGGAAAAAGCAGGAAGGCTATTTCTGATGAATGCGCACGCGCAGCTCGCGGACTATGAATTCGGCATGCTGTTGCAGCGGCAGGCGCGCAAGAGCCTGCTGCGCTTCATCGCCTGCGGCTCGGTCGACCACGGCAAGTCGACGCTGATCGGCCGTCTGCTCTACGAATCCAAGCAATTGTTCGAGGATCAGCTCGACGCGCTCGCGCACGACTCGCGCAAGTTCGGCACGCAGGGCGATGAGCTCGATTTTGCCCTGCTGGTCGACGGGCTCGCGGCCGAGCGCGAGCAGAAAATCACCATCGACGTCGCTTACCGGTTCTTCGCCACGGCGCGGCGCAAATTCATCGTCATCGATGCGCCCGGTCACGAGCAATACACCGCCAACATGGCGACCGGCGCGTCGGTGGCCGACCTCGCGCTGGTGCTGGTCAGCGCCGACGAAGGCCTGACGCGGCAGACCAGGCGGCACGCCGTGGTGCTCTCGATGCTCGGCGTCCGCAACGTCGTGCTTGCGGTCAACAAGATGGATCGCGTCGGCTGGTCGGAGACCGCCTTTCCGCGCGCTGGAGAAGCAGTTCCAGGAATTCGCGGCGGCGCTCGGCATCGACGACATCGTCGTCCATTCCGGTGGCGGCCAAGAGCGGCGACAATATCGCCAGCCGCTCCGCTCGCATGCCTTGGTATGCCGGCCCGTCGCTGCTTGAATATCTCGAAGACGGTCGAGCCGGCTCGCACGGCGCCGCGCCAGTCCGTTCCGCATGCCGATCCAATGGGTCAGCCGGCCCAATGCGGATTTTCGCGGCTATAGCGGCCTGATCGCGCGCGGCGAAGTCTATGCCGGCATGCCGGTGCAAGATTCTGCCGTCGGGCCGCGTCACGCGCATCGCCCGCATCGCGACCTTCGACGGCGATCTTGAACGCGCCGGCCACCGGACGCTCGGTCACGCTGACCTTCGCCGATCAAATCGATGCCTCGCGCGGCGACGTCGTGGTCGGGATCGAGGCGCCGCCGGCGATGACCGATCGGATTGCGGCGCGCTTGTTCTGGATGAGCAGCGAGCCGCTCGAGCCCGGCCGCCGCTATCTGCTCAAGCTCGCCACCACCACCGTCACGGCGAAGATCGAGCCGGACGTCAAGGTGTTCGATCTCGATACGCGGCGCCTGATCGGCGCGCCGGCGATCGCGCAAAACGAGATCGGGCTCGGCACGCTGACACTCGATCGCCCGATCGCGGTCGACCGCTATGCCGAATGCAAGGATACCGGCAGCTTCATTCTCATCGACCCGGAAACATACGACACGGTCGGAATGGGCTGCGTCGAGGACGCCGCCGGCGTGCAGAGCGTGGCCGCACCGGCGCCGAAACGCGCGGCGACCGTCGGCGGCAGGCTGGCGCACTGGACCGAAACGCATGCGCGCTCGCTGGCGAAGGCGGTCAGTTGGCGTGCCACCGGAAGCCTCGACACGTTCATTGTGGCCTTTGTCATCACCGCCAATCCGAAGATTGCCGGTTCGGTGGCCATCACCGAGATCGTGACCAAGATCCTGATCTATTACCTCCACGAACGCGTCTGGGCGTTTGTCCCGTGGGGTAAGCGATAGCCGGGCAGGGCGCGGCTAGAGCATGATCCCGAAAAGTGGAAACCGGTTTTCGGAAAAGATCATGCTCAAACAAAAGGCTAGAGCGGGATGACGATTCGAAGAATAGTCATCCTGCGCTAGGAAGCGGCGACTAGTTTCCTGCCCGCGGCTTTGGCGGTCCGCCGGCGTCCGCGCGTCGCCACCATGTCGGCCAGCGTAAGCCGGTCGAGCACGTCGGACATCGCGTCGCGCACCTCGGTCATCATCAAGCGGACCGTGCAGCCCTTCACGTCCTTGCAATCCCGGCACGGCTGGTAGGCCGTGCGGCTGGCGCAGGCGATCGGCGCCAGCGGCCCGTCGATAATGCGGATGACGTGGCCGATCCTGATCTGGTGCGGCGGGCGCGCCAGCCGGTAACCGCCGCCCGGCCCCTTGCGGCTGTGGACGATCCCGGCATTGCGAAGCTCGCCGAGAATGGCGTCGAGGAACTTCTTCGGAATCCGGTTGGCCTCGGCGATGTCGCTCGCCTGCGTCGTCGCCTGCCGGTCGAGCGCGGCGAGATGGGCCAGCGCCTTGAGGCCGTATTTTCCTTTTGCCGTCAGCATGGCATTTCCGCAACAATGAGAGCGAATAGCCTACAAATACCATAGAACATAAAAACTTCGAGCGGCTTATCGACAGCTGCCGATATAATTCATCTCCTCATTCGGCCCGTTCGGCGCGGCATTGGCCGCCCGTTTTTTTGCCGTCACGCCGCGCATTAGTTGACAAAATCTATAGACAAACATCCAATCGGAATAATCCATTAAAATAATAGATAAAGACGGGGATCGTCATGGCGTGGAAGATGGGACCAGTGGCGCGCGCGGCAGCGCGGGCCACGGCTGGAAAATTTGGCGGCAAGCGCGGCGCCGGATTGTGCTTTGCCGCTGGCGCCGTGATCCTGTGGGCGACGCCGGCCGGCGCCCAGGACACGCAGATCCAGAGGCTCGAAAGCAAGATCGAGCAGATCGAGGCGCAGCACGAAGCGCAAATCAAAGCCTTGCAGGCCGAGATCCGGCAGCTGCGCCGGCAAAAGCTGCCGTCTGTGGCAGCCGCGCCAGTGCCAGCCGGATCACAGGCGTCCCAAGGCTTGTCACAAGGCTCGCCCGGCCAGCCGGCGCCGCCACCGCCCGGCGCGCCGATCCCGCAACTGCCGCCGAAAGTGGTGATGACCTATGACCGCGGCTATCACTTCGGTTTTTCCGACGCCACCGGCGACAACACCATCGAGCTGTTCGGCCGCCTGCATCTCGATACCGGCGGCTATCTGAGCTACAAGCCCGCCGCGGCGACGCTCGACCAGAAGGGACTTGCCGACGGCATCGATCTTCGCCGCGCGCGCATCGGCGTGGTCGGCAATTTCATGACCGACTGGCACTACGCCTTCGTCTACGATTTCGGCAATACCTCGGACAGCTACAATCCGAACAACGCGCTGGCCAACGCCAATTCGAGCACCAGCCCGACCACGTCGAACAATTTCCTGTCGGGCGTCGAAAACGCGCTAATCACCTATAACGGCTTCTATCAGCACGGCCAGCAATTCCCGGTGGCGTTCGATGTCGGCGTCCAGGACGTGCCGTGGACGCTCGATGAAGCGACCAGCTCCAACGACATCATGTTCATGGAGCGGTCATCGGCGCAGGTGGTGGCGACCGAGTTCGGCGGCGGCGACTTTCGCTCCGCCCTCGACGTGCGCTCGAACAACGACCGCTACTGGTTCGGCGCGTTCCTGACCGGGCCCAATCCGGGGGCGTTGCATACCGCCGGCGCGTCCTGCAACACCGGGACGACGGCCGTCACCGCCGGCACGCCGTGCGTGACCAGCGCGCAAATGACCGGGCTCGGGCCGCAACTGGCGTTCCTCACGCGCGGCTCGTATCAGGTGGTGCAGACGCGCGAGGCGACGCTGCATCTCGGTTTCAACTACGCCAATTTGTTCGCGCCGCGCGTGCTCGCGAACGAGGCCGCGATCCAGCTTTACGACCGCCCCGAGCTGCGCGTCGATCCGACCTATTTCCTCAATACCGGATTTATCCCGGCGAGCGGCGGCCAGGTCTACGGCGCTGAAGCGGCGGCTTCGCTGCGCAATTTTTTCGTTCAAGGCGAGTATTATCACTACGTCATCGAAAGCCGGGCAGGGGTGACGGCGGTGCCGGGCAACCTGCAAGGCGGCGTGCCGGGTCCGGTGCTCAATTTCGACGGCGGCTATGTCGAAGCGAGCTACGCGTTCGGCGGCCGCCGCCTCTACGACCCGACCCGCGGCGCTTATACCGGCGTCATTCCCGAGATGCCGTTGGCGCCGGGAAGCCACGGCTGGGGAGCGCTCGAAGTTGCCGGTCGCTTCAGCATCGTCAATCTCAACAATCCGAACCTGACGACCGCGAAACTCGGGCCCGCTTACTCGTCGCCCGGCGTCTTCACCGGCGGCACGACGACCTATGGCGGCGGCGAGCAAACCTCCTACGCCATCGGGCTGAATTGGTATCCCAACCTCAACATGAAATTCATGCTCGATTACGAGCACGTGGTGATCGACAATCCACAAGTGTATGGCGGGCCGAACTATCGCGGCGCTATCATCGACTGGATCGCGGGGCGGACGCAGATCGTTTTCTGATTGCAATCACTTTTTTCTGACAGCGAAGTCACTTGTTTCTGACAGCAAAGTCACTTGTCCCGATGCGGCCGGCGTTGCAATGAATGCCGGGCATCACCGATGGCCACATTCTTGCGCTTCCCCGACACATTTGACGCTTCTAATCGGGCGATTGACCGGCGCGCTCTGCCGCTATAGCCAGCGGGGTGAAACCGGGTAGTCTGCGCCCGGCAACGGATTTCAAGAGTAGCCTCACATGCCCTGGCTTGCGTGCAAATCGCGGCGGATACACTACGAACTGACTGGCCCGGAGGACGGGCCGGTATGCGTCCTGGTCAACGGCCTGACACAATACATCAAGCTGTGGATGCCGTTTCGCGACGGGCTGGTGGCGCGCGGATTTCGCGTCGCCAGCTATGACATGCTGGGACAGGGCCAATCGGACAAGCCGCGCCTGTTCATCGATCAGGTGGACCAGGTCGAGGTGCTGCACGATCTGATCAGCGTTTTGGGGCCGCAGCCGGTGTTCGTCGGCGGCATCAGCTTCGGCGGCGTGATTGCGCTGCGCTACGCCATCGAGCACCCCAATACCATCGCTGGATTGGTGCCGATGTCGAGCTTCGCCGAAATCCCGCCGCAGCTGATGCGGCTCGGCATGGCGATGCGCACAGCGCTGATCCTGGGCGGCACGACCTACCTTCAGGACTTGCTGTTCCCGATGAATTTTTCCAATGCGTGGCTCGAAGCGAAGGCCGACATTATCGGCCTCGCCACCCATCGCGGCTGGCTGATCAACGACGTCTATGCCCTGCAGAACCTGATGGAATCGTTCCTCAGCTTCGAGCCGCTGACGGATAAATTGCCGCTGATCCGCATCCCGACGCTGATCATGACCGGCGAATACGATTTCCTCACCCCGCGGCCGCTGCAGGATTCGCTGCGCACCAACATTCCCGACAGCGCGCTGGTGATCATTCCGCGCGCCTATCACGCCTTCACGCTGGAGAAAGCGGAATTGGCCGCCTATGTGATGGCGCGTTTCGCCGAGGATGTGATGGCTGGGCGCTTTCAAGGCAAACAGTCGATCTGGGTTGCGCCGGAAGAAGTCGGTGGCGAGCTCACGCCGTTTCCGGCCGGCTTCGATCATTTGCGCTCCATCCCGGTGCGCCTGAAAGAGCCGGAAATCCCCCACCCTGACCCTCCCCCGCAAGCGGGGGACGGAAGGGAGGGGGCGCCGCAGCACGAGGCCGCCTCGTGATGAACGCGCTTCTCGGGCCGATCGACGAAGCCGGCCGAATTCCGCCGCCGCAGCAGACCCGCATTTCGGCGTTTCTCATGTCGGCGCATGGTGCGCAGGCGCGGGCGCTGATAGGCGCAATCCCGCTGCACCTGCGGCAGCCGTGGCAAGTCGAACTGCACGCCCAATATTGCCGCGAGATGGAAATGCTCTCGTTGCTGATGCGCGCCACGTCGTGGGTGCCCGATCCGCAACTCGCCATCTTGCTGTGGCAGTGGGAGAACACCTGGCTGCCGCGGCCGATGCAGGGAGCGGGCGACCATTTTCACGGCCTGCTGGTGGATATGGCGGCGCTCGGCCACGCCATCCACGCCGGCATCCGGCCGGCCGCCTTATTGCCCGAGGGCGTGGCGCCGCTCGATCCCTTCGTGCAGGCGATGCGACGGATCGAATTTGAAAGCGGGCGCTTGCTGCAGGCGCAGATTCTCTTCCTCAAGGGCCCAGAACTTCTGGACGTTCGTAACCAGGTGGCTGACGCGGTCGAGCAACGCCACGGTCAGGTGCACGAGCTTTGGACCTCGATGCTCAAGGGCTTGAACATCGCGGTCGATTAGCGGCCATTTACCAGAAACAAAACAACGCGTTTTGCGTGCAAAAGCCGCTATTGCATTTTTTGTTGGCCACGGCCACGATGTGTCTTGCGATCCAATTTGAGGCATTATGATTACCGTTCCCGAATTGGCCGCCGAGGCGTTAGGCTCGTTTCTCTCCACACATATGGACCGCCGTTTTGGCTTGACGCAGGCGGGCTTGACCGAACTCATTTCGTCGGTTGCCCGGCTCGCGCTGGAGTGCATCGGCAACAGCGACGCACTTTATCACAACGTCGAGCACACCATGCTGGTGACGCTGGTCGGCTACGACATCATGAAGGGCCGCTCGCTGCTGATGCCGACGTCGGCCGAGGAGTATTCGCACGTCATCGTCGCCTGCCTGTTGCACGACATCGGTTACGTGCGCGGCGTGCTGATGGGCGACAGCGAAAACAGTTACGTCATCGACGCCAAGGGCAACAAAGCCAAGCTGCCGCGCGGTTCGTCCGACGCGGCGTTGACGCCGCATCATGTTGACCGTTCGAAACTATTCGCCCTCGACCGGCTGGCGAACATGGAATTCATCGATGCCAAGCGGGTCGCGCGCGCGATCGAATTCACCCGCTTCCCCTCGGCGATCGATCCGGCCGGCCAGGACGTCGAGGAAGGCTCGCTGGTGCGCGCCGCCGATCTGATCGGCCAGCTCGGCGATCCGCACTATCTGCGCAAGGCCAACGCGCTTTATTACGAATTCGAAGAAGTCGGCATGAACAAACAACTCGGCTACGATTCGCCGGCCGATCTGACTGATCTTTATCCGCAATTCTACTATAACAGCATCGCGCCACACGTTCAGACCGCTATCCGTTATCTCAATGTGACGTCGAGCGGGCGGCAGTGGATCGCAAGCCTCTACAGCAACGTGTTCCGCGCCGAGAGTGAGCTGAGCCTGTCGGGGCCGGAGCGCTGAAGCGGCCGGCGCGGGCCGAAATATCAAAAAACAAGCAACGAACAAATAAAAACGGGAGGCCCAATGAACAAGATCTCCAACATAAAACCAGGCTCCTCGGGCGCTCGCTCGCTTTACTTCTCGGAAGAACACGAAATGCTGCGCGCCCAGGTGCGCCGCTTTGTCGAGACCGAGATCAAGCCGCATGGCCTCGCCTGGGAGGAGCAGGGTTACGTGCCGCGCGATGTGTTGCGCCGCATGGGGAGCCTTGGCTTCTTCGGCATCCGCTATCCGGCCCGCTATGGCGGATCGGAGATGGACGCGCTGGCGACCGTCGTGCTGGCGGAGGAGCTTGGCCGTTCGACGTTCGGCGGGGTCTCGACCACCGCTTTGGTCCATTCCGAAATGGCCTCGATCCACGTTTTCCGTTCCGGCACCGAGGCGCAAAAGGATAAGTGGATGCCGGGCATCATTGCCGGCGAGGTCATCACCGCCGTCGCCGTCACCGAGCCGGATGCCGGCTCCGACGTGAAGGGCATACGCACCTACGCCCGCCGCGACGGCGACAGCTACGTCATCGACGGCGCCAAAATGTTCATCTCCAACGGCGTCCACGCCGATCTTTACTGCGTGGCGGCGAAGACCGATCGGGAGGGATCGCCGAGCCGATCGATCACCATGTTCCTGCTCGAGAAAGGCACACCCGGGTTCACCGTCAGCCGCACGCTCGACAAGCACGGCTGGCGCTCGTCCGACACCGCGGAATTGCATTTCGACGACTGCCGCATCCCCGCCGCGAACCGGCTGGGCGAAGAGGGCCGCGGCTTCTACGCCATCATGAAGAATTTCCAGAACGAGCGGACCACGATCGGCGCCACCGCGATGGGCGAAGCGCAGGCGGCGCTCGATCTGACGCTGGATTACGTCCGCACCCGCAAAGCATTCGGCGCGCCGCTATGGGCGCGCGAGACCATCCGGCAGCGGCTGGCGATGCTGGCCGCGAAAGTCGAGGCCGGCCGCCAGCTCGTCTATCACGCCGCCTGGCTCGACACCCAAGGCATCGACGCCACCAAGGAAGTGTCGATGGTCAAGGCCTATTGCGGCGAGCTGGTCAACGAAGTGATGTACGATTGCGTGCAGTTTCACGGCGGCATGGGCTTCATGCGCGAAAGCACGATCGAGCGCATGTCGCGCGACGCTCGCGTCCAGAATATCGGCGGTGGCGCTACCGAAGTGATGCTCGAGGAAGTGGCGAAGCGGCTATAGTGCGGGCAGGATCGCGGTCGCATCGACCCGCGCTCGACGGCAATGGCTCTGCAGCTCACGGTGTACTACAACACCAAGTGTCCGGTCTGTAACGCCGGCATCGACTTCCAGCGCAGCCGGCTCACTCGCGCCGCCCGCGCCGGCCTGATCGAATTCCGCGACATCAATCTCGAGCCAGACGCTCTGTCGCGCTTCGGCGCCGGGCTTGAGGATGTCCGCCGCCGCCTGCATGCAATCGATGCCGATGGCCGGCTCCACGTTGGAGCCGACTGCGCCATCGCCATCTGGCGAAACACGCCGGGCGATGCCTGGCTCGGCCGGCTCATTGGCCTACCGGTCATTCATCAGATCGCGGGCGTCGTCTATGACCGTTTCGCCGATCTGCTGTACGGCTGGAACCGCCGCAAGGGGCATTGGTGAGGCAGTGCGTGACGAGATACACAACCAGCCGGCACGCTATTTTTTCTTGTCGTCCTTGTTCTGGTCGTTCTTGTTCTTTTCGTCCTTGGCCGCCGGCGGCAACGACAGCGCCTCAATAGCCCGGCCGCGCTCACCGAGGATCTGCACCGTGTCGGCGCCGCACTTGAAATTCAGTGCGATTTCGTCGGCGGCCTTGCGCGCAAGCTCGTTGGCGCTGTTATTGGCGGCGCGATCGATATAGGCGACTTTGCAGACCGGCCCGGGCGGCAGGCGCATCACCACCAGCAGCCGCAAGCTCTTCGGTCGTCCATTCGCGTCTTTGATTTTCGTTGTCGGCATAGGACCAGCCGACGATCAGGGCATAAGGCTTGCCGTTGGCACCGCTTCGCCACTCGACCGTGTCATCGTAGCTGTTGAAGGCCCCGTAACCATCCCGGCAGCGGGTTCGCTGCCGGCGAGCTTCAGTGTCTTGCCGACGTGAGGACGTCACGCAGGTCATCCTCGCGAACAAATACTTTGTAGCCGCCGCGGCCTTCACAGACCCGTGTCGCAGCAAATTCATAGCCATCGATCTTCAGCCGGTCGAATTTTCGGCAATGCTTTTCGGCAATCGACGTATAGCTGCTGCTGGCGGCGAAGGCTTGCGTCGTTGATACGATACAGAGCAGGGCGGCAAGCGCCAAGAAATCGCGGCGGCGTTTCATCGTTCGTATCACGTGTGCAAGCGGCCCGGTCCAGGGTCAATCGGGTCGTCGTAACAGATGCTGCCGGCGACTTTGCCATTTTTGTCTTTGAGCGTGAACGGGCAACGTATGCGCTGCAGGGCCTCTTGCGCATCGTCATCGCCTAACGCAGCCGCTTTCTTGTAGAACGCGATCGCGGCGGCTTGGTCTTTCGGTCCAGCGCGGCCGGCTCTCGGCATAGTCGCCGAGCCGCTCCAGGGCATCGGCGTTGTTGAGCGCCGCGGCTTTTTCGAACCATGCTTTGGCCGCGGCATCGTCTTTCGGCCCGCCGTCGCCGTCCTGGGTCATCAAGCCAAGCTGAAACATCGCTTCGGAGGAGTTCGCGGCCGCGGCCTTGGCGAACCACTCCCGCGCCTTGGCGAAATCCACCGGCACGCCCATGCCGGAGCCATAGACCGAGCCGAGATTGTCCATGCCGGTCGCATCGCCCGCGGCTGCGGCTCGCTCGAACAGTTTACGCGCCTCGGCCGGATTGGCTTTGATGCCCGAGCCTTTGGCATACATGCCGCCGATGCCCCACCATGGCGGTGGTCGAGCCCATGTCGATGGCCTTGCGATAGGCTCGCAGAGCTTCCGCAGGCTGGTGACTGAATTCGTAGGCGCGCCCCAGTTCGAACCACAGGCGTCGCGGCGCGTCGGCCGTGCCGGCCGCCGCCTTGCAGGCTTTGACCACGGTGGCGATGTCCGGCCGTGGGATGTGATAATTGCCGGCGACACCGGCGGGCTTGTCGGGATCGTCCGGGAATGCCGCGAGGCGGTCGCAGGTTTCGGCGTCGTTTCGGCACGCGCCGCATGGCGTGCAGCAGCAGCGCCGCAACCGCGACAAAATACCGGCATATTTGTACATGGCGATCATCCTCGAGCATTAGTTCGCAGGAGATGCAATAAAGGTTCATGTGCGGCAAATTAAAGGGCGCGAACCAAGAAATGCGCTGGGGTAGACGACCTACCAGAGTCCGCTTTGCCCCGAAAGCGACCGTCGGCGACCTCAGCGCAGCATGTCGTGATGGGCCAGGGGCCGACGTGAAGATGCCCGGGTCCAGGTCCGACCGAACCACCCCGCCGTGGCGCCGCGAATTCACCGAATTCGGCGGCAACGTCTGCCTTCCAAAAATAGAAAAGTCGCACTGGTCTTTGCGCGCGCCAAAACGTCTTCCCAGGGCCAAAATTGCGGTTTAACAGATCATCGGCGCGACCCTCAAACCGGGACGTTTGGGATGATTTGCCGGTATAAAAGCATGTTTAGCGCCGCCCAATCAGCGGACGTCACGCGGTACTTGGCGACGATCTTGATTGTGCTGGTTACTGCTCCCGCATGGGCTCGCGAACGCGATTCCATTTTACAACAGGCCGAGGCACTCGGCGCGCCCATGGCTGCGGTTCGGCGCGCCATTGAGATTTCGCACCAACCCATCTTTGTCAAAAAAGACGTGCTTGCGGTCTTCGACATTTCGCAGCCGTCGAAGAACAAAAGATTTTACGTTTTGGACTTCAAATCAGGTCAGGTCACCGCCCACTATGCGGCACATGGAAAACATAATGGACCCGGTGCACAAGCCACCAAATTCAAAGGGTTCCGGACTGACTTGGACATGGTGCCGTTGGGCCCGCTCAAGACCGCCCATTCTATAGAACTGGATCCCTACAAGACGATTGTAGACCGGTACGACGGCACCATTTATCCGAATATGATTGTTGTCGTACTCGAGGGCGTCACCTCCTACAACAGCTACATCAACGACAATCCCCCGTTCAAATGGGTCATCCACCCAAAGCTGGTACACCACTGCCGCTTTTCGCTCCAAAAACAACGGCGGACTGGGGAGGAGCGACGGCTGTATCGTCCTCGATCCGGCCGAAAGCAACGAGCTCATCACGCGGCTTCAGGATGGCGCCCTGGTTTACGTGACAGTCGGAGACGCACCAATAGAACAATTCTTGTAATTCCAGCCTTCCGTTTTTGACAACCGGATTTTGCATGTTCGGCGCGTCCGCTTAAGGCTCTCATAAACGGACATCAACCGGCACGGTCGGCCATTAGCGGAAGTGACGGAAACCTCTGAAGCATCATGTGCGTTCAGAGAGCACGCCATTTTAGCCAGTGTGCTATGGACCTAGGTTCAGTTGCGCCATCGTTGGTGAAAAGCGGGGCGGATCATATGCACAGCATGAGAAGGTTATCGCGACGTCAAATTGGCAGCAGCGTGGTCACGCGACGCTTGGTGCTTGGCGCGGCCGCCGCAGTAGTGGCTACGCCGGCGCTCGCGGAGGAATGCCACATTGGACCGCCCGACCACACGCAAGGCCCGCGCATTTGGCTGGACATGGATCAGGTGGAACTTGATGCCGCCTATGATCAGTCCGTCTACGCGCCGCTTGGGAGCCAAATCCGCGCGCGATTTGCCAGCACCAGCGAACAGGTGCGCGCGCGCCTTGGTGCGCCGCAGCGCCTTACCTATGGTCCGAGCGAATTCGAGAGGCTCGACCTCTACCGCACCAAACGGTCGAAGGCGCCGATATTCGTCTACTTTCACGGCGGCGCTTGGCTGCGCGGCTCTGCCAAGGACAGCGGCTTTCCCGCAGAAATGTTTGTCAGCGCCGGCGCACACTTCGTCGTGCCTGATTTCATAACGATTAGCGCCGCCAACGGCGACCTGCGCGTCATGGCCGAGCAGGTGCGGCGCGCGATCGCTTGGACCTATGCGAACGCCGCAACTTTCGACGGCGATCCGGAGCGGCTCTATATTGGCGGCCATTCCTCCGGCGGACACCTCTGCGGAGTCGCGCTTGTGACCGATTGGAAGAAGGATTTCGGCCTACCCGAGACCGTCGTGAAGGGCGGGCTCTGCGAGAGCGGCATGTACGACTTGAAGCCCGTGCGGCTGTCGGCCCGCAGCAAATACGTCAGGTTCACCGACGAGATAGAGCAGGCGATGAGTCCCCAGCGCCATCTCGATCTCCTTCGCGCGCCCGTTGTCGTCACCTATGGCACTTATGAAACCCCGGAATTCCAGCGCCAGAGCCGCGACTTTGCCGCCGCGGTGAAGGCTGCCGGCAAACCGGTCGAGTTGATCGTCGCGGAAAACTACAATCACTTCGAAACCGAGGAGTCGCTGGGCAATCCATATGGGCCGAACGGCCGCGCAGCACTGGCGCTGATGAAGCTTGCTCCCGCATAACCGGACGTTGCCGGAGCGCGGCCATGGCGACGCCGACTGCGACGACCTCATTGAGCTTGGTCGCGCCGAATACGAACCGCGTGCTAAGTCAGCTCCGGGTCAAAGGGAGAAATCGCATGCTGTTCGCGCCGTGTCGGCTTTACCCCCTCCTAAGCGGACCAATCGCGGACATGGCGTGACGTCAGCTTCGTGCCAACGGCAGACATGGCTGTATGATAGAGCACCCCGGTAGCAATACGTTCGCGGTGGCGACGCATCAAGCTGGTGGCGGTTGAGTGTTCCAATGCTCGACATCGCCGATTTGAGGCGACCATGCGTAACGCGCTTCCTCCCAGAATGATACGGACGGCGCGGGAAATGAGGGATCGTTAAATGTACCTACAGGAATGCCGAAGCGTATCGATCCTATCTCGCGGGTCCAACAAACAGTGACACCGCAGTTCGGACAGAAATGGTGATTGATCCGAGTCCCTGCGTTGCTGGCGCGGGTGTAGATTTTATTCGGTCCGTCTAGACGAACGTATTCTTTTGCAAAATAAGCATTGCTGGTCCAAGGCACGCCTGATCGTCGTTGGCAGTCGCGGCAATGACAGACGTTGACCACAGTCGGCTCGCTCGTGACGATGACGCTAAACTGACCGCAAAGGCACTTCGCGGTTCTTTCCATAATTCACCCTCCAAATTCTTGATTCACGGAATGGGATTTGTTCGATCATCTCGTCGGCGCGGGCAAGCAGTATCGCGGTCGCAGCACCACCTACAAGGCCAATAAATTCTCGTCGTCGCATTCCAGTCCCCCGCGATCAGAATGCGGCAGTGGATCTGTCTAAACTCGTTCGCAAGAGAAGACG
>CAWDQG010000040.1:0-84076 GCA_963804405.1 uncultured Alphaproteobacteria bacterium
CAAATTCGGTGAGGTTCAACGGGTCAAATCTGGCCTACTGCAGCAGGACGGAGGCGCTAAGAGGCCGTTTTCGAAAGTCGTTGTCAGGCGTGCAACTCGTCGAGCAGCGTCTTAGCCTCCTTCAGATCGAACGTGTCGAAACCTTCGGTGAAGCAGCCATAGACGGGGGCTAGAAGGTCGTGAGCTTCAGAGGGTCGCCCTTGATCGGCCCAAAGTTTGGCGAGCGTGGCGGTGGCTCGCAGTTCCCAGAACTTCGCCTCCTGCTGCTGTGCGAGAGCGATGGCCGCTTTGAGGCACTGTTCTGCCTCAGTCGCCCGTTGTTTTGGTTGGATGAGCAACATCTCAGCCTTGAAGCGAAGCAATTCTGGTTCGTACCACCGCTCACCCGTGGTTAATGCAGCGTCGAGCGCGGCCTCGAAAAGGGCAAGCGCGCCTTCAGCGTCGCCGGCAGCGACCTTGGTCAATCCGACAATTCCGATTCGGACCGGCAGGTGGAAGCGACGCGAGGGAAACGACTTCAAGGTCTCCAGAGCGGCTTCAGCCTGGTGGACACCAGCTTCGACCTCGCCTTGCAGCACGAGGACCCAACCCTGCATGATTTTGGCCGGTATAAGGTAGTTCGCCAACGAGTACTTCTCGGCAAGTGGAACACAAATGTTCAGATGCGCTTCGGCCTCTTTTGAACGGTTTAAGATGATGAAAGTTTCCGCACAGAACATGTGTGCTTGCGAGAGGCTAGGTTTATGATCAAGGCGATGGCCGAGATCCAGGGCCTCTCTGAGTGCGTCTTCAACTTGATCGAGATGGCCGAGCATCATCAAGCTCAAGGCGCGCATGCCGAGGGAACAGCATCCCGGATCGTGGGCACCATAGGTCAGCGCAAGGTTACCGTGGACATCGACTCGGTAGTTCGAGAGCAATTGATCTATGTGGATCAGCGCCGCACGCGGCTCACCTTCCGCCACCATCTGGGAGCCACCGGCATGATGGGCCTGAACGACATATTCCGGTTCGTTGGTCTGTTTCTGGAGGGCAAAGATTTCCTGGAGTAGATCGTGGGCTCGCGCGTGCTGTCCGCTGCTGTGCGCCCCCATCCACAAACCCCAGACCGATCGGAACACTTCTGCCGGGCGCCCCAGTCTTTCAGCCGCCGCCCTCGCCTTCTCGTAGAGCAGTTTCGCCGGCGGGCTGTCCCAGCCGTCCAACGCCATACGCGAGGGTCCTTCGATAACCAGAAAAATAAGCTCCCATTCATCTCTTTCAGTGCTTTCGGGCAGTGCGGCAACGAGCTTCGTCGCCCTGTCAACGTGGCCGAGCGCCTCGATGTAGGCTAATCGTGCCGCCGCGCGCTCGGCCGCTTGGCGCCAGTACGTCAGCGCGCGATCAACCAACCTCGCTTCGGTGTAGTGGTGCGCCAGCAGCTCAGGCTCGGTCTCGGCAACTTCAGGAAACCGGCTTGCGAGAACCTCCGCGATGCGTTCGTGCAACTCGCGCCTTCGTGCGTTCAAGACCGACTGAAAGGCCGCGTCGCGGATCAGCGCATGCTTGAAGATGTAGCGCGACTGAGGTGGCGCGCCCCGCTGTCCCAGCAGATCGGATCGGACAAGCTGTTCAAGTCCTTCCAGCAACGTCGCCTGCGACATCCGCGCTACGGCATCCAGCAGTTCGTAGGAAAACTCCCGCCCGATTATCGATGCTGTGAGGGCGACATCTTTGGCCACGCCAAGGCGGTCTAGACGCGCGATCAACGAATCCTGCAACGTAGATGGAATTGTGAAGTCCCGAATTGATTGTCGCAGGACGTAACGCTCGCCTTCTTCCTCAAGATCGCCCGACTCTAAAATCGCTCGCGTGATCTCCTCGATAAACAGCGGAACACCCTGCGACTTCGTCGCTATCTGTTCGACAATCGCCTCCGGCAGCGTTTTGCCGCCTGCGGTCTTGTGAATGAGGTCAACCACCTGGCTTCGCCCCAAGTGGTTGAGCTTCAACATCGTAACGTGGCCAAGGTCCAGCCAGGGTGCGGTGAACTCAGGCCGATAGGTCACAATGATCATTACCGGCAGGTCCACCACCCTGCGAACAATCCTATCCATCAACTCAAGGGACGTCGGGTCGATCCAGTGCGTGTCCTCGAAAAGCACCAGCACTGCATCCCGCCGCGAGAGTACGACCAGTTGCTCTTCCAGCACCTCCATAGTCCGCTGTTTTTGGACTGCCTCGGTGAGCTGCAGCGGCGGATAGCGTTCCCCGAATGGTATCGACAACAGATCGGCCATTAGCGCGGCAGCTTCGGTTCCATCTTCCGCTGAGTTTTCCAAAACGGCTTCCAGCTTGTCGAGCTTCCGGGGTCCAGTATCCGTCCGGACAATGCCTGCGGCCCATTCGAGCTGCCTGGTGAAGGGATAAAACGCACTGTTCACGTGAAAAGGAGAGCCAAAATATTGCAAGCAAGTAACTGAAGGATCGTCTAGAGCTTCTCGGAATGCTTGCGTTATGCGCGATTTGCCGAAGCCGGCAGGCGCCGAGAGAAGGATGAGCTGGCCGTCGCCCTCTTTCGCGTGGTCCCAGCGACGGTGGAGTAGCGCGATCTCCTCGGTGCGACCGACCAGCGGCGTCAGACCACCGACAACCCGGCTATGGAAGCGTCCCCGCTCTGCGCTTTCACCTACGACGCGCCACAACCTCACCGCATCAGGGATGCCCTTGAGTTCATGCAGCCCGAGCTCCTCGTAATCGAAGGCAAAGCCGCCGAGACGATGGGTCAATTCCGGCACCACCACGGAATTGGGAGATGCGACAGCCTGAATCCTTGCGGCCAGGTTCAATGTCTCTCCGACAGCAACGCGTTCCCGCGAACTGCCCTCGCCAATCAACTCGCCCACCACGACCACGCCCGTGGCAATGCCGACCCTGACCTGCGGGAGGACCGGGAAAGAAAGCCGGATCGCGGCCATCGAGTTGATCAGTGCAAGTCCGGCACGGATGGCTCGCTCGGCATCGTCCTCGTGTGCCTGCGGGTAGCCGAAGTAGACCAGTACGCCGTCGCCCATGTACTTGGCTACGAAGCCGCCAAAGTGACCCACCGTCTCCGCGACGCACTTCTGATAGGCCGAAATGACCTCGCGCAAGTCCTCCGGGTCCATGCGGGCGGAGAGCGCCGTCGAACCGACCAGGTCCGAGAACATCACCGTGACCTGGCGGCGCTCGGCAGAATCCTGTGGCCGTGACGCGGCGGTTATGGTGGCCGCAACGGCGACTTCAGGTTCGCTCTTCTTGATGTCCTTGAGGTCAGCAATGGCGCGTAGCAGTTTGCGGCGGTGTCCGAGCAAGACGCCGAGCTTTTCTAGATCTTGATCTGTGAGATCGGGGAGGACGCTGAAGTCAATTGCATTCTCGGCAAAGCGCTCCGCATACTCGGACATGCCGAGCTTTTCGAGCCAGTCCGCTATCCGCTGCATAAGGCGGCCCCGTGCCGATTTACCGGCAACCGGCAGAGCTTGGAGCTTAACAGTTCCGAACACGAGGTTGTAGCGGCGTCCGCTCGTGTGGCATGTCGGAAGTGGGTCATTCGCGTCGTTTGAGCGATGTCGGCATGTCTGCTTCACCCCCAACTACGGACGTATCACTGCGACGCAGCGAACCGACGCTTGGGCCAAAAGCGGAAATCGTCGTGTTGCCCAAGGAGGCCTGCTGGGGAGCGCAACGAGCGGCGTCTGCGTTCGATCTCAAGGAAACTCCGCCGTCGCCAGGGGGCCCTCGAAGCGCAGAAGGATGCCGTGAGCGTCGACGGCGCCGGTCCTGCAGTGTCGCATTTGGATTTTGCCGCTTTAGCGCAGGGATGCAGGCTGTGACGCATGACACCGGGCGGTTCTAATCGGCGGGTGTAAACCAGCTTCAAATTCGAGGCAGCATTTCTTGCGGAAGCCTGAACGAATTTACAAAATGGAGTGCGAAGATAAGCCAGCTGCCCAGCACTTACGTTACGTCGCCTCTTCGCGAGCCGGCCACGGAAGCTAACAGTGGGAGCACAATGTGGAGCCGTATGTAATCCGGGGTGGCAAGGAGGGTTACGAACGCCTCCAGCTCTTGGCCCGCGACCGGTGGCCTGACACTGCGGCGCTGTTCGAGCGAGCGGGCCTCTCCGCAGGGATGCGTTGCATCGATCTTGGCTGCGGGGGTGGCGAGGTCACGTTGGAGATCGCTAGGCTGGTCGCTCCAGGCGGGCGCGTCACCGGCGTCGACATGGATGAGATCAAGTTGAACCTTGCCGGTCGGGCAGCCGTGGCTCGCCGGCTGGACAACGTGGATTTCCGTTTGCTCAATTTGCGCGATTGGGACGAGCCGAGCGTTTTCGACCTGGTGTACTGCAGGTTCGTACTGCAACATTTGAACCAGCCGGTTGATCTACTCAGCCGCATGTGGTCCGCCGTGCGTCCAGGGGGAGTTCTCGTCGTCGAGGATGCTGATATCGATACGTTTTGCTGCCATCCACCCAACGAGGCGTTTGACTTTTTCCTGCGCACATACGGCCAGGTCCTAAAGCGGCGCGGCGGAGATGACGCTATTGGGCGCAAATTGTTTGGCCATTTCCGTGCAGCAGGTATTCCACGTCCTCTGGTGACCTTGGTCCAGTCCGTGTGGACGGAAGGCGAGGAAAAGACGCTGGCCTGGTCCACTCTCGAAGCATCCGCCGAAGCAATTGTATCGGAAGGCGTTGCCTCCAAGGATCAGGTGACTGAGGCGCTCGCGGATCTACGTCACCTCACGGAAGATCCGCAGACGCTTATTTGCGGTCCTCGCGTTTTCCAGTTGTGGTCGAGACGGTAAGAAGGCGGCAATCCTACATCACGACGGCCGCAGGAGGAGACCATGACTTTGTACGCCCGCGTGCTTGCGTTGGCTGCCGCGCTTGCGCTTATCGCGGCATACGCCAAGGCTCAAGACAGGACGTTGGAGCTGAGGCTGTCGCATTTCCTGCCGCCAACTCATCCGGTGCACAAGGCACTGGAGGATTGGGGTAGGTCGATCGAGACGGCGTCGAACGGCACCATAAGATACAAGATCTATCCGGCGCAGCAGCTCGGCAAGGCGTTCGATCAGTACGATATGGTGCGCGATCGTATCGCCGATGTTGCCCTTGTCGTGCCGAGCTACCAGCCGGGTCGCTTCCCGATCATTGCTGCTGCCGAGCTTCCATTTACCATTTCGGCGGCCATGGGCGGTTCCCAGGCGCTCGACACATGGTACCGCAAATACGCCGCCAGCGAGATGGCGGAAGTAAAGTTTTGCCTCGCTTTCGTCCATTATCCAGGGGCCTTCCACGCCAACAGAAAGTTTCTGGTTCCGGAAGACGTCAAGGGTGTGAAGGTGAGGCCCGCCAACGCTACAGTGGCAAGCTTTGTGGTCCGGCTGGGCGGTACCAACGTGGAAGCGAGCGCACCGGAAGTGCGTCATATTTTGGAAAAGGGCGTAGCCGAAGCTGTCACGTTCCCACCAGGTACGGTCGTCTTCTACGGTATCGATCGCATCCTGAAATATCATATGGATGCCCCGCTCTACACCACCGCTTTCGCTATTGCGATCAACAAGGCCAGCTATGAGGTGATGTCGACAACTCAGAAGCGGGTGATCGACGAGCATTGTACCGCCGACTGGGTTGCTAAAATCGCCGGCCCCTTTGACGAATTTGAGCGGGCCGGGGACGCCAAACTCCGGACGGAATCGTGTCTAATCAGCTGGCCCAGTGGAAGAAGGCTGCCGAGCCCATGCAGAACGGCTGGGTCGAAACTGTCCGGAAGGTAGGCGTCGACCCTGGCCCAGCCATGAACGACCTGCAGGAGCAACTCGTGAGGCGCAAAGCGAGTTATTGAAGTCCCATGCCTGCTCAAGCGCGGCCAAAGATGCCCGCTCCGGGTCCACTAACAGACATGATCATCGTTACATTGCGATGTCTGCTTTCCTCGAAAGCAGACATTTGACAGCATAATGGGCAGTTCGGCTTTGGGCCACAACCCGACATCGCGCCCCTGCCCGCACGGATTTCTATCGGGCATGGCTGCGACCCGCTGCACCGGGATCACGCTGTCAGATTTGGCGCCGCTTCGGCGAGCATGTGCTTAAACTCGACCCATAAGGGCAGCACTCGATCATCAGGCGTCAGATGGCGACAGAGTGCGCCGTGACCTTGGTCCGGATCACTGTCAAACCTGATGTGCTCCGCCAGAAAATGCTTGAATGCTTGTTGAAGCGGACCCTTCCAGCTCGGTGCTGTTAGGATCGCGCGGAAAACTCTTTCCAGTCCGCCGTCTTCGTAAGTCGCAAGAGCCAGAGCTCTGATTTTAGGATCGATGGCTCGAACCGTCTTCAGATACTTGCTACCGATGTCCGAGAGGACGACTCGCCCGATCTCCGGGATTTTTGCGAGTTCAAGCGTCCTTCGCATGAACTCGTCGTAATTCATTTTCTCTCCAAGCTTAGCCACTCCCGGCCACGGCGAAAGATTGTCGGTGTGGCGCTCGCCATGATCAAGCTGCAACAACCGCTCATCATCGGGATACATTTCGCGTGCGATTTCGAGGCATTCGCGAAACTGCACTGAGAAATGATAGTAGGCCCATGCAACCCGGATAAGATCCTCTTCGTTCAGTTCAGCCCAATTGAGGTCGCATATTTCGTCGATGACCTGCTCGTAACAAGTGTTTCTCGTTTCGACATGTGGCGACGCTGTTGCTGTTTGACTGCTCATTGAAAAACCCCTCACACAGATGATTACCCGAGTAAGCCGTCATGCCATAAGTCAATCACGGCTATAAGTGATGGTGGTCACATAGAGTGTGGTCCTCCTTTATATTCGTTCCTGTAACCACGCTTCCGAGTGCGTCTTTAGCCACCTTGCGGCATCAAAATGTGCTTTGAACGTACGCACATGCTCAATCGAACCATCTGGCCACTCGGCCTCAATGATCCATTGATCACCATCCCGAAGCACAAGACAGAACGCCACGCTTACGCATGTCTTGCTTGCTCTCAATCAACAATCGACCGGCGCTGTCATATTTGTAGCCGGGACTGATTAAATCAGCTTGCAGGCTATCGGAGTCTGGCAATTCGAAGCGGCCTTCCTCCAAAACGCTCTTCATATTCTGCCACAGCTCTGCGCGCCTGTTAGCAGGACCTCCGGCGGGATTCCCGAGTTCGTCAAGCGGCGGTGGCTCGTTCGGCTTTCCGCCAAAACTGACGGCGTTGACAACGCTGCGGCTTACGCCCTGCTCCCGCAGTCGGTCATAGACACCGACACCGAGGCCGCCGACATCAATGTGCACCCTTTCCGGCTTGTCCTCTCGAATGATTTTTTGAACCCAGCCGGCCACCTCCATAGTGTCCATGTGTCTGCGAGACTCGACCTTCAAGATGCGGCGCCCGCGTCTCCAGGCAATGCTTGTTCTGTCTGGTCCCATCCCGGCGGGATCGACGCCGACAATCAGGCCCCAGCCAAAATTATCTTCCTCAATCCGCTCTTTCCGCGCTTTAATGACGAGTGCGGGTGGAATGAAGCTGTCGAACGTACTGGAAATAAAAGCCTCGCTCGCAATGAGGGGAAACTCTTGGGGTAGACGCTCGCCGAGCTGTTGTTGCTTCGCACGCCGCCAAGCGAGCTGTTCGTCGTCCAGGCCGTATAGCTCTTTGAGCTCCGTCTCCTCCGCGGAGATTGCAAAATCTTCATCGGGTTTCTTTCGATAGGCCGGGTCTAGCGACCACGGTAGAAAGATCGGCAGCCATTCCGATGCGCCGGCTTCGGCAGAGCGCCAGAGCTTGTAAAAATCGTTGTAGCCATTCGCCGTGCTTTCGATAATGGCTTCTGATCCATCAACGTCAGGTACGATTTGAAACAATGAAGCGATTTGAGTTTCAAGGTCCGGCCAGAATGCTGCCTCGGAGGCGTGCAGTAATTGCGCCGTAGCTGATCGTCCGGCGCCGTCTAGTGTGGCGACACTGACGACATAGCCGGAGTCGTTGTTGAATAAGAGTGTCTCGGCGTTGAATGTGCCGGTCGCCGGCCGCACGTCCTCGGGAAGGTGCTCATAGAACCTCTTCACCATCTCAAATAAATTAGTGCTTGCACGTCTTTCGTGGCCGAGGATGAAAGTTCTCAATCCGGGTTCAAAGAGACAGCGATGAAAGAAACGCGCCGAGACGTAAGTCGATATGCCGAGCTGTCGAGCCTTCAGGATGATAACCCGAACGCGGCCGGTCTTGGCCTTCTGTTCTTCAATCCGACGATGAATCTCAAGCTGTGCAGGATTGAAGACGAATGGAGCTAAGGAGCCGGCTTTCGGCCGAAGCTTGAGACAGTGCTCGGCAAAGTAAGGCAGGTCCGAGCGAAGGCGGGCAGCACGCTCGCCCTCGTTCAGCAACATATCCAGCCAGCTCATTGCCGCAAGGAAAGATGCGACGCCTGATCGCCGCGCATCTGACTCGCTACGATGCGTAAGCGGGGGTGTTTGCCAAAGTAGTTTTCCATCGAAATTCCTTCATCGTAATGGATTGTGCGCCGGTAACGTGGCCCGCGCCTTAATCGAGACGCCCGCGGCTGCGGCAGCCGCCAGGACCAATTCTTGCCCACCATATTTCAATGCCGCTTACGGGCGTCTGCGGTGATTTCTGCCATGCCGGTTTTGGCGGGCGGCTCGTCAATGCCGCCGCAGGGATTGCAGAACTCGCAGGGCATGCCGGCGCCGCAACCGCACGCATCCGCCCGCTTACTGTCACCCTGCCATGGGCGGTTCGGATGGTTCTCGCAGACCCAGCCAGTATCATCGCAATTCGGGCACGCCATGACGCTAAGATAAGGGTGTTGCGCGAGGAATCCCATGCCGGCATGGCGACCTGCTAAAGTAATTCGACCGATTGCGATCGGTGTAATCAGGCGGGATGACCGCTTACTGGTCATGGCCGTCCGCGACGATGACGACAACCTCGAAGGTTGGCGTCCGCTCGGCGGGACCATTGAATTTGGCGAACGCGCCGCCGATGCGTTGAAGCGGGAATTTATCGAGGAGCTCGACCAGCCCATTGAGGAGCCGACGCCTCTCACGGTACTCGAAAACTTCTACTTACATCACGGAACGCACGGTCATGAGATCGTGTTTGCCTTCGAAGCGGCGTTCGCGAACGAGGAGGCCTATACGCTTCTCGAACCGTTCCCTGGTTAGCTCTTGTGACTTGGTGTGCTGCACGGGCGCTCCTTCCTCTGAACGTCCGGGTTATCTGTCCATGAAGATCAAATTCCACCATTGTTTCAATTAGATGGGCAAAAATAGCTTTTGCAGCACCTGCTTTTGTGCTAAGAACAAGGCATGAACAAGGCTACCCGGAGCAATCGTTTTGTGGTCGAGGCTACACCCGTGTCAGAGGCCGAAGGCGCCGAGGCGTGTCGCCGCTAACAATAAGCGCGCCCCAGTCGGCCCCCACTTAGCGGGTCTTGAAGCGGCGCCTGCGGGTGCGCGAGGGCAGGCGGCGAAGGCTTTGTTGCCAGCCAGCCACACCGTCTCGGTTTCGTAGAAGCAGACGCCTTTAGCGGTTGTCCGCGTTGGCCGCTCGGATAAGCTTGGGTGCGCACCTTGTCGCCCAAGGTGTTCTCAGCCGTCATGCCCCCGGTGCTGCCCAGCATCGGGGGTTCTTGTTTGCCGGATGCCCCGCAATCGACCAGCCGTAGGCCGTGGTGCGCCTGACGGGCTTTAATCCCCCTGAGAGGAACGAAAAGTGAACGCAGGGGCTTCCTACGCGACCGCTACGACCCGCTGGCCCGCGAAGTCAATGTCCCGTTAACGGGTTCGCTATAATCGTTGCGACCAGGGTATTAGTCTTTGGGAGAGACGACCTTGCAAAAGATAGTCAGCGTTCTCCTCATAACAGCATCGATACCGTTGGCCGTTTCGTCCCCGGCGCATGCTGGTGACGGCGGCGGTGTCGCGGCTGGCTTGCTTGGTGGATTGGCAGCCGGGACAATTCTTGGCGTGGCAATAGCAACTCCGCGGTATGGGCCTCCTCCACCCCCAATGTATGTCGGCTGTTATTGGACCCATGGGCAGCCGTACTGGGACGGATATGGTTGGGTTTATCCTCGCGTCCGTGTGTGCGAGTGACCTCACAGTCGCGAGATCATTGAGATGGCGACGCCGTAGCTCTTGGCGATCGCGACCAGCGCCTCGCCGGCATCGCGGCGCCGGATGGCCTCGACGCGCTGGTATTCCGACAGCTTGCGTTTGCGGCCGAACTTGACCCCATTGGCCATCGCGCGCGTGCGGCCTTCGCCGGTGCGTTCACGGATCAGATCGCGCTCGAAATCGGCAATGGCGGCCAGAAGTGTTGAGAGAAGCCGCCCTTGGCTGCTGGAAGTATCCCACAAAGGGTCGCCGAGCGACCGGAATGAGGCGCCGGCCTTGCTGATTCGCTCGATCAGCTCCAGCAGTTCCCTGGTCGAGCGACCGAGACGATCGAGCTTCGTCACGACCACGATGTCGCCCGGCATGAGCTTCGCCATAAGCCTGGCAAGCTGGGGCCGGTCGGCCCGAACGCCGCTTACTTTCTCGCGATAGATCGGGTCGGCGCCGGCAGCCTTGAGCGCCTCAAGCTGCGCCGTCAGGTCTTGGCCTTGGGTGCTAACCCGAGCGTAGCCGATGCAAGCCATTTTGGCCTCCAGTTTTGCAAATATAATTCGCAAATTGTAAGCCGTTGAGAATGCTAGGCGCATGGCAGGGCTAGAGGTCGTCCGGCTCGAAGCGCCCAGACGAGTCTGGGTCTGCCGTCCTTGCCGGTCCGTCGCGTCACCCAGCGGGGTTTTTCGTACAGGCGATAGGCTTGGCTTGAGCGGCACGCAATGCCTCGAGCACATGATCAAGCACAGCGGCCGGCGGCTTAGAGCTGGCATCAGGGATGGCATGGCGAACGGCGGCGATCACCTCCCGCATCACCTGCCAGTCCTCCATGCTCAGGTTGCCGGGAAGCTGCTGCTCGACCGTAACCCGAACGTCATTCGGTAATAGCCGCGCGCAAGTCGCAAAGAAGACGGCCGGTTGATTGTCAGCGGTCCAGTTCATCGCCTGCTTGCCCTTGGCCTGCCACACCTCAGCCAAGTCGCGGGTAAAGCCCTGACTGAACGCGGCCCGGCTCCCCAAGGGCCTGCCGGGCAGTCCGCTAGGATTGCCGCTCTGACCCGATTGCCACCGGCCGTTATTTGCTCTCGCTACTTCCATTTGTTACCTGCTTTTTCCTGCTAGTTTGGCGCGCTGACGCGGCGGCTCACTTGAACTGGCGGGCCGACAGAGTGCGCAAACATCCGGCGCCAATAAATTCGCTACTATTAAGCGCAATTCATTTGCTCTCAATGAACATGCGTTACTTGTGCTTCAAAAGCTACATCAGCGACCGGGCGGGCGCGGAGGAGGCTGCGGCAGACCTTAAACTGCTGCTCGGCAAGTCATGACGAGGCTGGTCGCCATTCTTGTCGCGCTATTCCTGGTCGTCATTCCGGCCAAGGCCGACGTTGCACTCTGGCCAACTCCGGTACCTGGCTGGACGGTTATCCTGGTATCCGGTGTGATCAAGAGCGAGGACGCTGCTACTTTCGAGTCCTACACGGAAAACGTGGATCCGGCGGCTACCCTGGTTATTGTCACCGGCCCGGGCGGCGAGCTTTCGGCTGGCATCCGCATGGGTATGCGCGTTCACCAGAAGAAGCTGATCGTAGGAACAATGGGCATGTGCGTGTCGTCATGTGCCCTGATATGGATAGGTGGAGAGACCGGCCGTAAATTCCTTTATCAACCCCGACCAGGTGCACCGCATACGTTGCTTTGCTTCCACCAAGCTTGGCTGCCAACGTCGCGGGCCCCGTCTGGCCACATGTTGCCGGCGACAGCGGGTGAAGGGAACGCGTTGATCAGCAAATATCTCGCCGATCTCGGTTATAACGAGGAGATGATCGAATGGGCGAAACCCGCTGACGTCCATTATGTGCGTTGTCTGACCCCAGAACTCGCTAAGAAATTTAATATCGACCTTTGGTACAATACAGAAGACGGCCAGCACTATACCCTGCCGGGGAACCACGGATTGCTTCCGACCACGTCGGCGGCGGACGATTCGAACTTTCCGCAGCAGATAGCGCGCATGATTTACAATACGCCCAGCTCAGATGATCTGCTGGAATTAACTCAGGTCGTTGGGCGCTGTATATTATCGTATGTCGCAGTTCGAAGAGGCGGAGTAGACCACAACAAAAGACTGATTTGGTGTGACAAGGCGGCGTTATTGCAGGGCACTGGCAACCGAGGGCACGTTGCATTTGGCTATAGAAACAATGCAATTTCGTTTGGAGGGGCCTTTGAGAAGGACACTAATAGCATTGCGATCAATCAACTGTTCTGGTCGAACGTAGATGCTGCACAGATGGCAATATCTGACGGGTTGCCCGCTGATCTAGATGACCCCGTAGATGCTGTAAGGAAGGCAGCAACTAACGGGATAGTCGAAAATCACCTTGATGGGAAATGTTTCAATAGAGAAGGTTACGTTTCTTGTGGGGCTCATTATAGAAACGACGAACAGAAAAATGAGTTTTTCATATTTATTAGGATCTCCTATGAGAAATTGATAAACGTAACCGAGCAAGTAAAGAAATCGGGGCAGTAGAGCACTCGGCTGATTTCAGTTTTCTCGCCCTCGCGCTGCAGCCTTAAACGCATGCACCTCAACTAACCAAATGTTGTCGCCATCAACAGACCGGCTTCCTTTCCGCGGCATTTTCTAGCTGCCGACCGCGATCACTTCGCGTCATCCCGCAAGTTCACTCGTAGGCGCATCATTGGACCAGTCTCAGGTGCCCGCTAGGCCGTGACCGCGGCAGGTCTTCAGCGTTTCCGCCGTTGGCGAGCGCGTACATGAATGAGGCGGCCACGGTGTCGCCGCTCTCCTCGCGAAGGCGGGCGAGGCCGCGCAAGTTCTCGACAATCTTCTGTTGCTGGCGCGCGGACATTTCAGAGGCCATAGCGAGGAACATCAGGTGGACACTAGGCGCCAGCCTCGACACCCTTGCGCGATATCCCCTGCAGCTCAACTGGTGTTTTCCCGTCCCCGATATCGACGATGGCGTCGCGGATGTCCCGGGCACGCCAACGCTGACGTTGTTCAAGCAACTCCAGTTCGCCGACCGGATTGAAGCCCGCCCAAAATTCGGCGGATTTGCGCTTGCGAAGCTTCTGCCACCAAAGATGTGCGGCCTCGGCGCGGAAGATGGCGGCATTGGGTCTGCCGGCTTCGCCCTGGAGCCACAGAAGGGCAAAGGTATCGCTTAGCCACGTACCGCGCTTGAGTTTGATAGTGCTGATATCCCCAACAACAAACCGAATGCCGCCTACGGGCTTGTATTCGAGGGCCCAGCCCGTTTCCGCCTCTTTGGAGATGATTGCTCCTTGCTTCGCAGGGACCAGCTCACCGTTTACCCTCGCTGATTCGTGGTGCAGTCGCAGAGTGACGGGGCGTGGCTCCAGCCCGTCTTTCCGCCAACGTTCGAGTTTGTAGGCCGAACCGGGCGGCGCCAGATGAACCGGCGGCCCTTTGTAAGTCGGGGCGGTGTAATAGAGCACGTCAGGCAGAGCGGGGCCGCATTGCACCATCCGAACGTCCCAGCCAGCTTTCGCCGCCTCGGCATTCCAGCGTGCTATGACCTGCTGTTCAGCGGCGATCTGGCCTTCCGTGGTCGAAACAATCCCGCAGTCGGTTGTGGCGTAAGCAGTGTCGAAGAACCCCCTGAAAATGGATTGAAGTATGCGTCACCTCCTCTGCCTATATCCTTATTATACCGTATGGGGGTCTTTTTTGGCCGGACGGCCCATGTCGGTCCTATTCGCCATCGCCCGGGTTTTGCACTGGGATTGCAGGCTCTAAAGCCGCTTAGCTTGGCGCGCTGATTCTCGCTGCTGGATGCGCGCCGACGCTCTCTAAGCGCAGTTGAAAGAGACCAGAGTGGTGGGAAGCGGTTAGTCACCTATCGCGCACAGGGCGTGAGACCAAAGGTGCTATCGACCCGGCGCAACAGCGGGCGCTTTGAACGCCCAACCGTCCGCGTTCGCCAAATTCTTGTCCGCGTAAAGCGGATAGCTAAGGTCGGCCTTGAACCCGTGCTTTTCGATCGTGGTCAGCGGCGCTGTCCCAACCCACAGGTCGTATTCGCAGGTAGCCGGATTGAAGGCGAATGCCTCGTAAAAAGCGATCTGCATCGCGCGTCATCCTTGCCTATTTGAGCAAACCATCGTTTTCCAACGATAGAACAAACGAAGAACATTGGCAAGACCTCCGGGGCGGGTGTTGACTGCGAGCCATTTGTTCAGAAGCCCGATGAAATCTTCGCCCGAAAACTGCGAAATTCAAGAATTATGCAGTTTTTGATTGACACTGAGAAACAACGAGAATAAAGCTGCAAATGTTAGCCACAAAAGTAAGAGGCTCACATGCCGGTTTTCGGATATGCCCGGGTCAGCACGGACGGCCAAACCCTGGCATCGCAGGATGCGGAGCTCATGGCTGCCGGCTGCGCCAAGGTCTACCAAGAGAAAGTCAGCGGCGCCCGCATCGATCGCGTCGAGCTGGGCAAGCTCATGAGGCGGATCGAGGCCGGCGATATGCTGATCGTGACAAGGCTCGATCGGCTGGCACGCTCGACGCGTGATCTGCTTGAACATCCTGCACCAGCTCGCCGAGAAGGGCGCCAAGTTCAAGTCGCTGCATGATCCGTGGTGCGATACCTCCACGCCGCAGGGTGAGCTTTTGGTCACGATCCTGGCCGGCTTTGCCACGTTCGAGCGGCATTTGATTAAAGCCCGCACAGATGACGGCAGGAAGCGCGCTAAAGCCCGTGGCGTGCGGTTTGGCCGCCCCCGGAAGCTCGACCAGCACCAACGGCAGGAAGCTATGGAAAGGCTTGCCAAGGGTGAAAGCCTGGTCGACGTCGCCCGGACCTATGGCGTCGCTCCGACGACGATTGGGCGCCTCCCAAGCCCTTTCGCCGAAAACGTGGCCGCATAAAACATAAGAACTGAAATTCATTCACTCGTCAGCGGGCGTTGGGAGCTGTGATAGGCTCTTCGATCACCTTGGCGTCGTGCGCCCGGATCGCGGCGAGAACAAAGGACATAACCTCGCCGGGTGGCCGAACACCCGCATCCGGCAAGCCCTTGACGGCCCCCAGCACCTCTAAGATCAGCGTCCAGTCGCTTGCCTCCAGATCGCCCGGCAACGCCGCTGTAAGACTCACCGATACGTCTTTCGGGATCAGGTGGGAGCAGATGCTGACAAATCGATCAGGGTAATGCTTGGCCGTCTGTTCAAGTGCTGCCGCCCCATGTCTCTCCCAGGCGTCAGTTAGGTCGGCAATGAACCGTTGACTGAAGCGACCGCGAGCGCCAACGGGTCGGCCATTGGGATTGCCAGACTCGCCCGACTGCCACATGCGGCCGTTGACACGCTTGGCAGGCACGCCAATTTCAGGCTCGATCATTCTCTTCTGTTCCTTCTGTAATTCTTGCTAGTTTGGCGGCTGCGCCCAACCGACGTAATGACAATCATGCGGCTGCCCAAGCTGCCTTACGGCGCTCAATATCGGCCAGCACGCGACGATGATGCCCGGGGACAGGGCCGCGTCTCGCGATAGCCGCCACAAGCCATTCGGCGTGGTCACGATCTAAAAATGCCGCTTGTTGGTTGATGCAGACTTGGAAGTGAGATTTGGAAATCTCAATCCTTGAACCTTCTGGCTTCGGAAATGCCGCTGCCGCGTCATTCCTCGCCCAACCCTTCCTCTGACTTGTCGCTCCACCCTCGCTGACGCAAGTGTGTCGCTGTATACTATCTTTATTGCCACCAACTTGCGTCAGGGCCTTGTTCCGTCTGCGTTCCCAGGTGCTGCGGGATATGCCTTCCGCCTCCCAGGGCTTTGTCCGGGACAATGAGCGAGCGAGCCATTCAGCCCGTGGGGTCTGCCGCTTCTTACGTCTGCGTCGCTCGATATAGAGAGCGTGAGAGAATGCCCGGCGTTCCTCCTTGGTCATGTCGCATGGCTCAATGGTGCGCAACCGGAGCCGCTTCCATTCCTCGCCAGTGAAACGTAGGAGCCCGCCAAGTGTTTTCGCCCTGTAGCGTCGAGGATTGAGCTCAATTTGCTCTATGACCCTCCCCGCGTTTGCCCAGGGTGCCCTACGCTGGATAATGCGAGGCAGCGCAAGTGGGTTGTTCAGCGCATAGTGTTCGAGCAGGATTTGCAAATCCTCTCGCCCCGCGTCGTCATCGGGAAACTGATAGCCCTCGCGGGTGCCGCGATAGCGATCGGCATAGACTTTGTTCAAGTCCCCGATCCGCAGCTTACCGACCACGCGGTTGCGCCGCTCGATATGCCGCTCGAATACTTGGGCGATGTCGCTTGCGTCCGACGACGCGTCAGTATATTCCACCAATGTTCAATCCCTTTGCCCCGTTCCGCTGCCAGGCGGGTGGGGCTTTTTGTTGCCCCGCAGAGGCGGCCTTAGAGATGAGGAATGCCGCCGCGATCTGCGCGGCGCAAATTCTGTGCAAGGAGAGATTTGTTAGGTGCGGGGAAGGGAAAATTGCCCTTTAAGTTCAAAGCGACTATTTAACCCGCACTTTCAGTCTAACTCTTTGGTTGATAAAGGGAGTGGGATAACTACCTCTCCCACCACGCTTCGCCGATCGCCGTCTTTCCTGACAAGCGATCCGTCATAGCGGATGGTAGGCCCGGTCAGCGGATGGCTGATGCGGACGTGGAAATTGAAACGTCCACCTTCGGCGCTCTCGTACGACACTGAACGTGGACAGAGCCACATCGGCAGCGGCACGCCAAAGATGCTCCAGCGACGCAGAACAAGCGACAGACGCTCGCCGGCGACGACGAGTGCCATGGCGAATGTCAGTGGACCGAAACGCTCGCAGAGCAAGTGCGCGGCCCGGCCGCGGCCGAGGAATTGGTGACTGCTAAAAACATCGCCACCGAATTTTCTGGTCCAAGTCTCAACGCCGCGCGATGCGTCGAAGCGCACGCGAACCGGTATGTCGGAGCCGGTTTTCGGAAAGCCGACGAATGCGCTAACGAGTTTTACTAACAGGCTTCGTCCCCGTTCAACGCTCGCACGACCTTCCGCCGTCACTGTGCCGCGAACATCGTGCATGTCGCGAATTTCAACGGGGAGGGTGTGCCAAGCGTCGCCCAGGATGCGCGCATAAAGCGGCTCGGCGCCGCTCGCATCGTCGCAGCGTATTCCCGTGAATATTGCACGCCGGGCGAACGACCTTGCGTAGTCGTCAAGCTCCAGATCGCGCACGGCAGCGCGTGCGCCGGGCGGGGGAGGGCGACCCTGCAGCGCGTTGCGGACGATAGCTTCGACCGCCATCGCCGGAATCAGCGGGCCGTCATCGCCCTCGGCGAGCATATGCCACACGTACTTGAGCCGAACGCCGGACGCATCGACGCCGCAGACTTCGACAAACATGCCGCCGCGATGTTCGCCCCAGCGAATGTGGTTGGTAGCAAAATGCATCAGGGCGGCGATCGGCGACAGCGTTGGCAAAAGACGCAAGCGTACCAGCCATGCCAGAGCGATCAAAAACCGGTGCAACGATTCAGGGACCGAGGCTGCTCCCATCCAGATCTCGTTCGCTTCGGGCCATAGCGCGGCCAGCGCCTGCAAATCCGGCACGTCGACCAGCGAAAATAATCTGTTGTGCAACGGAATATGGCCGGGCGCCGCAATCGTGTAACGAAGCTGCTCGGTCAGCGGGTAACCGGGGCAAAACGCGCCGTCGCGTTTGCGCCGGATCGGCTGACCCGCATAGCCAGCGATCGCCCGGATGACGTTTTCGCCGACGCCGGCGTAAGGCGAGGGGGCGATGCCACCGCGGATGCTTCTTATGGCGGTCATGCCAGCCGACAGCCGGCGAACCGCCGCGGCCGTCAGCACGGGAAAACTTGAAACACCCGAAAGAACATAGACTCTCGCCGCCTTGGCTTGCTCGTCGTACGCATCAATGCCGGCGACGAAATCTGATCCATCCGCAAGATCGAGGTAATTTGCGCCGTGCGCCAGGCAGGCTTGCACGATGCGGTAGCAATCTTCACCGTACGCCTGAAATGGACCGCTGGCGTCGACAACGATGTCTGGTCGGATCACCGATAATTGGGCGGCGACGTCGCCGTTTCGGTCAAAAGCGACTGGCGTAAGTTGCGCCCCGGTCCTGCCACGCGAACGGACGAAGTCGTTTGCTCGGGCGATGGAGCGACCGCCGACGAACAAACTTAGTCGCGGTTCGCCCTCCAGTAACTCGACAATGCGACCGCCAAAGACACCATAGCCGCCGATGATCAAGACTTTCAATGGGATGGTCATGCAAGGAAGCGATCCGCCTGCGACGGATCGGGAAGGTAGCAAGTTTCGCGCGCCCCGAACCATTGCAAGCGGTGCCGCGCGACGAAATTGTACAATCCGTCCCGCAGCGGCGGCGGAATAAGGCGGCCAAGGATCGCCAGCGCCGGCCATGGCGGACCAAGGCCGCCGAAAATTCGGAGCGATGCCTCGGAGCGGAGGAATGCTTTACCGTCTTCTAACAAGACGTAAGTCTCGTAACCAATTGGATCGAGACCGAAGTGATTATAAAGGGCGGTTCCCAGCGGGGTTTGTGCGGCCAGAAGCCGAAATCGGCCGGCGCGGTCCATGCGTAAGACGAAGCGTGCGAAGTGGGAGCACAGCACGCATTTGCCGTCGAAAATGATAATGGGCCGGTCATCGGCGAAGTCGGGTACCGCCGGGTCGGCTCGATAAGCGTAAGGCGCGCGTTGCACGGTTGCGCTCTCGTTTTGCGGCCTTAAAGGCACTTGAGAATACGGCGTTGGTTCGGTGAACAGAACGTCAAAGAATCCTCTGCAAATCAACGCTTAATCACACCTCCACCACGACGAATAAACCCTATTTTTAGCGTGTTATTTAAGCTGATCTTAGACCGTGTGGAGGTACGGTGACGCCATATGACGGGAAAACAGGGCCCGTCTACGACAACGAATAAAACTGGGAAAGGGCGTCACGATGAAAGCCGTCGTCAAGACGGTCGAACCCGCTGAGCGTGAGGCGCGTTTCGACCATATCCGGCCGCATTATCTGGAGGCGCTCACCTTGGTCGAGCGTCTGCATCGTCGTCTTCTTGACGTCATCAAGGACGAGTTCGACCGCCGCGGCCGCGCCGACATCAACTCGGTGCAGGCGTTGCTGCTCTATAACATCGGCGACAAGGAGCTGACCGCCGGCGAGCTGCGTACCCGCGGCTATTATCTCGGCTCGAACGTGTCCTACAACCTCAAGAAGCTGGTCGAAATGGGCTTTCTTGATCATCAGCGCTCGCGTGTCGACCGGCGCTCGGTGCGCATCAAGCTGACCGAGAAGGGCCGCGAGGTGCGCGACACCGTCGACGCGCTCTATCAGAAGCACGTGCGCACGGTCGAGCAGGTCGGCGGCATCAATGCCGACGAGTTCGGCGTCCTCAACAAGGCGCTGCACCGGCTCGAGCGCTTCTGGACCGACCAGATTCTCTATCGGCTCTGATCAGGCCAATTTGTCCGCCGTACTGGCGAAGCCTAAAACCCCGGCGCAAAACGCCGGGGTCTTTTTTTGGGCTGATTGATCCTGCGGATGTTCATTAACGAAGCTTTGCGAGTGTCGCCTGCGGAGCACGAGCTATCGAAACATCGCTGTTGGGGACGCCATGATCAGAAGGACGTGGACATCCTTCGTTCGGCTTGTCGGTTTCACCGTCATCGTCTTCGTCTTTGCCTTGGCTAGTGCCGAATCGAAGGCCTGCAGTTCATCGCGGCATGATGCGCGCAGTGGCGCTGAGACTTCCGAACACCCGCCCATGAAGGCGCAAAAATTCCTCTGGCCGGCGCGAGGCCATATCGTCGTGACCCTCTGCGGATCAAAGAGCGAAGGCATCGACCTTGTGGTTGCCGACGGCGCGCCGATACGCGCCGCCGATGCGGGCGTTGTCGCCTATGCCGGTGATGAACTGAAGGGTTGGGGCAACGTGATCATCATTCGCCATGGCGGCGGATTTGTCAGCGCCTATGCCCGTGTCTTGGATGTCAGGGTGAAACGCGGCGACGAAGTATCTCGCGGCCAGATCATCGCCGCTGCGGGGCGGCGCCCGGACGATCAACCGCTGCTGCATTTTGAGCTGCGCAAGCATGCCAAAGCGGTCGATCCGATGCGATATCTTGAAGCCAGGCACGCAGCACTTGGTCGTTAGCGGCGGCCTTTTGCAATCGTCCACGTTTTTGCCGCTTTCGTGCTACTTCAACTCCTGACGACGGGGATTTTTTGGCGGCCGATTGGCCCATTTCGGCCTTCATGCTGTGGCCATGCTGTGTTGGGTGGACGTTCCATGAATGAAGCTCGTGATCGAGACGGCGCGCGGACCGACCGGCGCGTCTTCCTGCGGCGGTTGGCCGGCGCGACCACGCTCGCCGCTGCCGGGTTATCGGCGCGGGCGGCGTTCGCCGAAGATGCGGCGCTCGATGCGCTGATCGGCGAAGCTCAGCGCGGCTCGTTCGGGCAGCACTTCGACGAAGCGTCGCGCACGATCCACATGCCGAAGGCGTCGGAGCCGACCGTCTCGACGGCGACGGCCCAGACCACCGATCAGGCGGTCGAGCGTTATGCCGCGATCGTCAATCGCGGCGGCTGGCCGCAAATTCCAGCAGTCAGCGCGCTGCGGGTCGGCGATCGCCATCCGAGCGTGACGCCGCTGCGCGCGCGCCTCGCCGCTTCCGGCGACATCGATCCGAATGCGGTCGGCAATGACGTGTACGATTCTTACGTCGAGGGCGCGGTGCGGCGCTTTCAGGCCCGCCATGGCATCACCGTCGACGGCGTCATTCGCGCCGAAACTCTGGCCGCGCTCAACGTGCCGGCGCCGGTGCGGCTGGCGCAGCTCAAGGTCAACGTCACGCGGCTCCGCGCGCTCGGCGCCGATCTCGGCCCGCGTTATGTGCTGGCGAATATCCCCGCCGCGCGCATCGAGGCGATCGAAAACGGCGTCGCGGTATCGCGGCACACCGCCGTGGTCGGCAAGCCGGATCGGGCGTCACCGGAGATCAACAGCAAGATCGTTCAGATCAATTTCAATCCGTATTGGACGGTCCCGCCTTCGATCGTGCAGAAGGATCTGATCCCGAAAATGCAGGATCAGCCGGACTATCTCACCAAGAACCACATCCGCATTTTCGACGGCCGCCAGCGGGAGCTCGAGCCGTCGCAGATCAATTGGTACTCGCAAGACGCCACGCACTATTCGTTCAAGCAGGATCCCGGCAGCACCAATTCGTTGGGCTCGATCCGCATCAATTTCCCCAGCGCTTTTGGCGTCTACATGCACGACACGCCGCTGAAGAATCTGTTCGGCGGGGACTTCCGCTTCCACTCGTCCGGCTGCATGCGCGTTCAGAACGTCCGGCAGCTGGTGGCCTGGCTGCTCGAAGGCACGAAAGGCTGGTCGCTCGAAGACATCGACCGCGTCATCAAATCCGGCGAACGCAAGGACGCTCAGCTGACCAAGCCCGTGCCGCTGCACTGGGTCTATGTCACCGCCTGGTCTGGCGCCGACGGCGTGGTGCAATTCCGCGAGGACATTTACGGCAAGGACGGGCTCCCCGGCGCGCAGGCCGCCACCTCGAATTAGCACCCGCCTGCTTCGCTTGCCTCACGTCGGCGACATGCGGCGACAAATCCCCAAATGTAGCGGGTTTCCCCCCGAAACCATCCCAAGCACCTTGCGCCGATCCGCCGGTATGCTATCGGCGAGGGAGCGAGCCGTCCAGCGCGACGGCACTTCTGGCGCGAAGAAAGCAAGGCAGGTCAGTCTCATGTCGGTCCCTCATGGTGCAAAGGTCACGGAGGAGGGCTTTTTCTCCGCCGTGCTCGGCGAAAGCGATCCGGAAATCGCCGATGCGATCAGCCTGCGAACTGGGCCGACAGCGCCATGAGATCGAGCTGATCGCGTCGGAGAACATCGTCAGCCGCGCCGTGCTCGAGGCGCAGGGCTCGGTGCTGACCAACAAATATGCCGAAGGATTACCGGGCAAGCGCTATTACGGCGGCTGCCAGTATGTCGACATCGTCGAGCGGCTGGCGATCGAGCGGGTGACCAAGCTGTTCGGCTGTGCGTTTGCCAACGTGCAGCCGCATTCCGGCGCCTCGGCCAATGCCGAAGTGTTCATGGCGCTGATGCAGCCGGGCGACACCTTCATGGGGCTCAATCTTGCCGCCGGTGGCCATCTCACCCACGGCTCGCCGGTCAATCTCTCGGGCCGCTGGTTCAAGCCGGTGCCGTACGGCGTGCGCCGCGACGACCATTTGATCGACATGGACGAGGTCGACGCGGCTCGCCAAGGAGCATCGGCCCAAGGTGATCATCACCGGCGCCTCGGCCTATTCGCGCATCATCGATTTCCGCCGCTTCCGCGAGATCGCCGACGAGGTCGGCGCCTATCTCATGGTCGACATGGCGCATTTCGCCGGGCTGGTGGCCGGCGGCGTGCATCCGAGCCCATTTCCGCACGCGCACGTGGTCACGACCACGACGCACAAGACGCTGCGCGGCCCCCGCGGCGGCACCATTCTCGCCAACGACGAGGACATCGCCAAGAAGCTCAACTCGGCGGTATTTCCCGGCATGCAAGGCGGGCCGCTGATGCACGTCATCGCCGCCAAGGCCGTGGCCTTCGGCGAGGCGCTCCGTCCGTCGTTCAAGCTTTACGCGAGGAATGTGGTCGAGAACGCCAAGGCGCTGGCGGAAACCCTGAAGTCCTGCGGCTTCGACATCATTTCCGGCGGCACCGATACCCACCTGATGCTGGTCGATCTGCGCAAGAAGCGCCTGACCGGCAAAGTGGCCGAGATCGCGCTCGGGCGCGCCCATATCACCTGCAACAAGAACGGGATTCCGTTCGATCCGGAAAAGCCGTTCGTCACGTCCGGCATTCGGGTCGGCACGCCGGCCTGCACCACGCGCGGCTTCGGCATCGCCGAATTCCGCCAGGTCGGGGCGATGATCGGCGAAGTGCTCGACGCGCTGTCGCAAAAGGGCGCCGAGGAGGATGCGGCGTCCGAGGCCGGCGTGCGCGACAAGGTCGAGCGGCTGGTCGGCCGATTCCCGATCTACGAGGGGTAGGGGCGAGGAATGCGTTGTCCGAGCTGCGGCAGCCTCGATACGCAGGTGAAGGATTCGCGGCCGACCGAGGACTCCTCCGTCATTCGCCGCCGCCGCGTCTGCCTGTCGTGCAATTTCCGCTTCACCACTTTCGAGCGGGTGCAGCTGCGCGAACTGATCGTGATCAAGCGCAACGGCCGGCGCGTGCCGTTCGACCGCGACAAGCTGTTGCGCTCGGTGCAGATCGCGCTGCGCAAGCGCCCGGTCGAGCCGGAGCGGATCGACCAGATGGTCTCGAAGATCGTGCGCGAACTGGAGAGCCAGGGGGAAAGCGAGGTCTCGTCCGAAACCATCGGCGAAACGGTGATGGCCTATCTGCGCGACCTCGACGACGTTGCCTATGTGCGCTTCGCCTCCGTCTATCGCAATTTCCGCGAAGCCAAGGATTTCGAGACGGCGCTGGCGGAGCTCTCGGCGGACGAAACCGCAGAAATCGCGGCGCCGTTGCGCAAGTGAGTTCGGCCAGTAGAGCATGATCCCGAAAAGTGGAAACCGGTTTTCGGAAAAGATCATGCGCCAGCGCAAAATTTAGACCATGATGCGATTCAAATTTGATCGATCAGTGACCGGCGAGCAGCCGACCGTGAGCGTAAGCTCTGTCACGCGCCTGGACGACCTCGCCGCCGAGGATGTGCGCTTCATGTCGCTCGCGCTGTCCCTGGGCCGGCGCGGCCTTGGGCGCGCCTGGCCGAATCCGGCGGTCGGCGCGGTCATCGTCAAGGACGGGGTCATTGTCGGCCGCGGCTGGACGCAGCCCGGCGGGCGGCCGCATGCGGAGATCGAGGCGCTCGCGCCGCGCCGGCGAGGCGGCCCGCGGCGCCACGCTATACGTGACGCTCGAGCCTTGCTCGCATTACGGCAAATCGCCGCCCTGCGCCGATGCCATCGTCGCTGCCGGCATCGCCCGCGTCGTCTCCGCGCTGGAAGACCCCAACCCGAAGGTCGCCGGCGCCGGGCACGCGCGGCTGCGGGCGGCCGGCATTGCGGTCGAGGTCGGGGTCGGCGCCGCCGAGGCGCGCCGCGACCATGCCGGCCACATCCGGCGCATGCGCGAGGGCCGGCCACAGGTCACGCTCAAGCTCGCGATCTCGGCCGACGGCAAGGCCGGCGCGGCCGGCCGCCAGCCGCTGGCGATCACCGGCGAGCGGGTGCGCGACCGCGTACATCTCCTGCGCGCCCAGAGCGATGCCATCATGGTCGGCATCGGTACCGTGCTCGCCGACGATCCGATGCTGACCTGCCGGCTGCCGGGCATGGCGGGCGTTCGCCGGTGCGCATCGTGCTCGACAGCGCGCTCCGCGCTGCCGCTTGGCTCGCGGCTGGTGCGTACGGCGCGGGAGACGCCGGTCTGGGTGATCGCCGAGGACAAGGCCCGGGCGCTGCGCAGGAGGCGTTGGAACGCCGAAGGCGTTGCGATCTTGCGCGCGCCGGGCAAAGCAGAAGGCCGCCTCGACCTATCCGCCGTGCTCAAGCTCCTCGCCGAGCGGGGCATCACCCGGCTGATGGTCGAGGGCGGGCCGATGCTGGCCGCGGCCTTCGTGACGGCGGATCTTGTTGACGAAGCAATTCTATTCCAGTCACCAAAGGCCGTCGGCGCCTGACGGCATCGATGCGCTGGAGGGCCTGCCGCTGACCGCGCTGACCCAATCGCCGCATTTGGTGAGCGTAAAGTGCGGGGCGGTCGGCGCTGATACTTATGAGCTTTTCGAACGAAGGTAGGATCGTGTTCACCGGCATTGTCAATGATTTAGGCGAGGTTCTTGAAGTTAGTGAACAGGCGGACGGGCTGCGCCGCCTGACCGTCGCCTGCGGTTACGATCCGGAAACCATCGACATCGGCGCCTCGATTGCCTGCTCCGGCCCCTGCCTCACGGTGGTCGAGCGCGGGCGGCAGCGGCAATCGTGCCTTCTTCGCCGTCGACGTGGCCGCGGAGACGCTGCGCGTGACCACCGCCGGTACCTGGCAGCGCGGCACCAGGCTCAACCTCGAGCGCTCGCTGCGGCTCGGCGACGAGCTCGGCGGCCACCTGGTCAGCGGCCATGTCGACGGCATCGCCGATCTCACGGCGCGCGAGGATTTGCCGGACATGGCGCGGCTGTCGCTGCGCGTGCCGACGGCGTTGTCGCGGTTCATCGCCACCAAGGGCTCGGTCGCGCTCGACGGCGTTTCGCTGACGGTCAACGAGGTCGAAGGCGACACTTTTTCGGTGCTCATCATTCCGCACACGTTGCAGGTCACGACGTTCGGCAACCTGCGCGCCGGCGCGCGGCTCAATCTGGAGGTCGATCAGATGGCCCGCTATGCCGCGCGGCTGTTGGAGGCTATGCTGCGTCACTGAGCGGCGACGCTTGTTCGCACCCGTTTCGCTTGCTACCACCGCCGCCCAAACACGGAGTGACGAGATGGCCGGGCCGCGGCAAGGCAAACGAGAGCAAGGCAAGCGAGAAAAGACAGCGCCAAGGGTGCGCGCATCCTGATCGTCGAGGCGCGCTATTACGACGACCTCGCCGATGCGCTCCTTGCCGGGGCCATGACGGTGCTCAACAAAGCGGGCGCCGAGGTCGAACGCATCAGCGTCCCCGGCTCGCTCGAAATCCCCGGCGCCATCGCCATTGCGATCGAAGCGGCGCGGCGCAAGCGCCGGCCCTATGACGGCGTCGTCGCGCTCGGCTGCGTCATCCGCGGCGACACCATCCATTTCGAGATCGTGTCGCAGGAATTCGGCGCGCGGATTGATGGCTTTGTCGATGACGCATGCGCTGCCGATCGGCAACGGCATCATCACCGTCAACACCCAATCGCAGGCCTTCGCCCGCGCCCGCATGGAAGAGATGGACAAAGGCGGCGACGCCGCCCGCGCCGCGCTGGCGATGGTCCGCGTCAAACGTCAGCTCGCGGGGAAATGAGCATGGCGCGCGCCGCGACCGAGGCCAAGAAGGCGAACAAACGCGGCGCGGCGCGGCTTGCCGCCGTGCAGGCGCTTTATCAGATGGACCTCGCCGGCACCGGCCTCAACGAGATTCTCGCCGAGTTCGAAAGCCACTGGCTCGGCGGCGACGTTGAGGGCGCGCAATACCTGCCCGCGGAGGCGGCGTTTTTCCGCGATGTCGTCGGCGGCGTGGTGCGTGAGCAGACCCGGCTCGATCCGCAGATCGACGCGGCATTGGCAAAGGGCTGGCCGCTCAAGCGCATCGAGGCGGTGCTCCGTGCGGTGCTGCGTGCCGGCGCTTACGAGCTGGCGTGCCGGCGCGACGTGCCGGCGCGCGTCGTCATGTCCGAATATGTCGACGTCGCCTCCGCCTTCGTCGATCGGGACGAGACCGGCATGGTCAATGCCGTGCTCGATCAGCTTGCCCGCGAGCTGCGCGCTGACGAGGTTGCCGGCGGCTAGCCGCACGCGAACGGCAGCGCCGTGGGGCTCCGAAAATTCGACGACGAATTCCACGCCAGCTTGTCGCTCGTAAGGTGATAGTCCGGGACACGTTCGAGAAAACGCCGCATCGCGACTTCGGTGACCAGGCGCGCCATCTGGCTGCCAAGACAAAAATGCTTGCCGGAGCCGAAGCCGAGATGCCCCTGCGGGCGGCGATCGATATCGAACCGGTCGGGATCGGCAAATTTCCGATCGTCGCGATTGCCCGATCCGAAGGCCAGCGCGACCTTGTCGCCGGCGCGGATGGTATCGCCATGCAGCGTGAAATCGCGCGTGGCGATGCGCTTGAAGCGTTGGGCCGAGGTGTTGAAGCGCAGCGATTCCTCGATCGCAGGGGCGATCAGCGAGGGATCGGCGACGAGTCGGCGCCGCGCGTCGGGATGGTCGTGTAGGTTGAGCGCGAACACGCTCATAAAACTCGACAGCGACTCCACGCCCGCCATCACGAACGTCGCGGTGGTGAGCACGACTTCGCGCTCGGAAAGCCGGTCGCCGTCGATCTCGGCCTCCGCCAGATGGGTGATCAAGTCGTCGGTCGGATTCGCGCGTCGCTTGGCGACCTCGGCGGTGAGAAAGGCGGTCGATCTCCTGAAAGGCGGCAATGTGTTCCGGCGTCCGCCCCTTGGCGGCTTTGTCGGTGGAAATCGCCAGGATGACCTTGCGCCTGATGTCCGCGTGATCGCGATCCGGCAGCCCCATGGTGCGAAACAACAAGCCGACCGTAATCTGACTGGAGAAGTCGTCGATGAACTCGAACGTCCCTTGCCCGACAATGCGTTCGAGTGAGCGGTCGGCGATTTCCAGCGTCGGCTCGACCAGCCGGTCGAGATTGCGCTTGAGAAAGGCCGCCTGGCTGAGCGCGCGCAGCCGATCGTGGCGCGGCGGGTCGGTGGTTCCGAGCGTCGCGCCGGCACGCCCGGGAAGCTCGTCGATCAGGTTACCGGCGGTCGACGAGAAGGTCTGCCAGTCGCGCGCGGCTTCGACGATATCGTCGTAGCGGGAAAGGATCCAAAGCTGCGCGCCATCGCTCCAATAGCAGGGGTATTTTTCGCGGAGCTCCGCGTAATAGGGGAAAGGGTCGGCATCGATCAGCGGCGAATACAGGTCGAACGGCTCCACGGCATTTCCTCAACGGCTCCGGCGCTGATAAAAAATACCACATACGTTGATGGATCGCGCGATGTCGAAGTCCTTTGAATCCGCCGAAGACCGCCTGATTGCGCGCTATTTTCGCCCGCTCGCCACGGCGCCCGGCGCGCTCGGGCTCATTGACGACGCGGCCGCGCTGACGCCGCCGCCGGGCTGCGATCTGGTGCTGACGACCGATGGCGTCATCGCCGGCGTCCATTTCTTTCCGGACGATCCGCCCGGCGACATCGCGCGCAAGGCGCTGCGGATGAATCTCTCCGACCTCGCCGCGAAGGGAGCAAGCCCGCTCGGCTTTCTGCTGTCGCTGGCGTTGCCCGCCGGAGCCGACGAGGCTTGGCTCAGCGCGTTTGCCGCAGGCCTCGGCGACGATGCGGCGCGCTATGGCTGTCCGCTGTTTGGCGGCGACACCGACCACACGCCCGGCCCGATGTCGGTGTCGATTGCCGCATTCGGCGCGGTGCCGCAGGGCAAAATGGTGCGGCGCTCGACTGCCAGGCCGGGCGACTGCGTCGTCGTCACCGGCACGATCGGCAACTCGGCGCTCGGCTTGAAGCTGCGGCGCGATCGCGGTCTGGCTGCGCGCTGGCGCCTTCCTGAAGCCGCGACCGGCCACCTCGAACAGCGTTATCTGCTGCCGCAGCCGCGCAATGCGCTCGCCGCGGCGGTTCTGCAATATGCGTCGGCGGCGATCGATGTTTCCGATGGGCTTGCCGGCGACTTGGCTAAGCTATGCGGCGCCTCGTCGGTCGCAACCGACATCGACGTGGCGCGCGTGCCGCTTTCCGACGCGGCCCGCGCAGCGCTGGCCGCCGACCCGGCTTTGCTGCAAATCGCGCTCACCGGCGGCGACGATTATGAGATTGTGCTGACGCTCGCACCGGACAAGCTTGCGCATTTTCAGGAGGCCGCGCGCGCGGCCGGTGTCGCCATGACCGAGATCGGCCGCGTGCAGGCGGGCGAGGGCGCCCGCTTCCGGCGCGAGGGCAAAGCGCTTGCGTTTGCCCGCGCCTCATACAGCCATTTTTAAAACGTTTCCCGGACGCGGTGCAGCACGAAGTGATGCACCGCTGATCCGGGATCGTCGCAAAACTCGGTGCTTGTAACGATCCCGGGTCTGCAACGCACCACTTCGCTTCGCTTTGTGGTGCATTGCGCCCGGGAAACGCAGTTAGCCTCTCGCCGCTTTCGCGGGAATGAGCGGAAAAGCTATTTCCGCCGGGAGATCGGCTGGTAGTCGCGCCGCGGCGCGCCGGTATAGAGCTGGCGCGGACGGCCAAGCTTCTGGTGCGGATCCTCGATCATTTCCTTCCACTGCGCGATCCAGCCGACCGTGCGCGCCAGCGCGAACAACACGGTGAACATGGCCGTGGGGAAGCCCATCGCGCGCAGCGTGATGCCCGAATAGAAATCGACATTCGGGTACAGCCGCTTCTCGATGAAATACTCGTCATGCAGCGCGATGCGCTCGAGCTCCATGGCGACGTCGAACAGCGGATCGTTGACGCCAAGCTCGTGCAGCACTTCGTGACAAGTCTTCTGCATGATTTTGGCGCGGGGGTCGTAGTGCTTGTAGACCCGATGGCCGAAGCCCATCAGGCGGAACGAATCATCGGGATCCTTGGCGCGCTTGACGTATTCGGGGATGCGGTCGACCGTGCCGATCTCGCCGAGCATTTTCAGCGCCGCTTCGTTGGCGCCGCCATGCGCCGGGCCCCAGAGGCAGGCGACGCCGGCGGCGATGCAGGCGAACGGATTGGCGCCGGTCGAGCCGGCCAGCCGCACCGTCGAGGTCGAGGCGTTCTGCTCGTGATCGGCGTGCAGGATGAAGATGCGGTCCATGGCGCGGGCCACGACCGGGTTGGCCTTGTATTCCTCGCACGGCACCGCAAAGCACATGCGCAGGAAATTCGACGCGTAATCCAGATCGTTCTTCGGATAAACGAACGGCTGTCCGATCGAATATTTGTACGCCATCGCCGCCAGCGTCGGCATTTTGGCGATCATGCGGATCGAGGCGATCATCCGCTGGGTGGGATCGGTGATGTCGGTGGAGTCGTGATAGAAGGCCGACAGCGCGCCGACGCAGCCGACCATCACCGCCATCGGGTGGGCGTCGCGGCGGAAGCCCTGAAAGAACCGGCTCATCTGCTCGTGGACCATGGTGTGATGGACCACGCGATCGTCGAAGTTTTCCTTCTGCGCGGCGGTCGGCAGTTCGCCGTACAGCAGGAGATAGCAGGTCTCTAAAAAGTCGCCGTGTTCGGCCAAATCTTCGATCGGATAGCCGCGATAGAGCAGCACGCCGTTGTCACCGTCGATGTAGGTGATCTTGGACTCGCAGCTCGCGGTCGAGGTGAAGCCGGGGTCGTAGGTGAAGATTCCGGCCTGGGCGTAGAGCTTGCTGATGTCCATCACCTCGGGACCGATCGTCCCGTCCAGGAGCGGGAACGGGTAGCTCTTGTCGCCGAGGGTCAGCGCGCCGGTCTTGGTGTTGGTGCTGGTTTTCGCGTCCATGATCGCACCTCGATGTGTGAAAGCCTTAACAGTGCGGTTGCACGCGGCCTTGCAGCTGAAAAGCTTCGTGGCCCTGCCGCTCCGGCTCCATTGCCGTAGCCCAACGGAGTGTGCACTGCAAGAAAATAGGCGGTGGGCACGGGTCGCGCCAGCCGGGGAGGAACAAGTTACGAAACTGTCGCAGACGTCCAGGGTCGTCGAAAAGTCGTGCACTAACCCACGCGCGGCATCGCGCTCTCGAGGCTGACCTGATCGCCAATGCGCGCCAGGCTCTCCGCCTTACCAAGCACCGCCAGCACTTCGAAAATACCGGGCGACGTGGTGCGACCGGTCAGCGCGGCGCGCAGCGGCTGCGCGACCGAGCCGAGCTTTGAGCCCTTACGCTCAGCAAAGGCGCGCACCGCTTGCTCGGTGGCTTCTGCGGTCCAGGGTTCCACACCGGCGAGCTCATGGCCGACGTCCTGCAGCAGGGTCTTGGCCTCGGCCGTCAGCAGGCCGGTCGCCTTGTCGTCCAGCGGAACGGGCCGGTCGGCCAACAAAAAATGTGCGCCGTCAATAAGATCGATCAGCGTCTTGGCCCGCTCCTTCAGGCTTGGCATGGCTGTCAGCCATTGCTGTCGCAAATGCGGGGTCATCTTGGCGGCAATGACGTTCCCGCCTGCGAGATGCGGCAGGAGTTGATCGATCGCGGCGAGCAGCGCCGCGTCGGCGCTGGTGCGGACATAGTGACCGTTCAAGCTTTCGAGCTTGGCGAAATCGAAGCGCGCCGGTGAGCGGCCGATCTGCGGCAGGTCGAAAGCCGCGATCATGTCCTCGGTAGAGAAGATTTCTTGGTCGCCATGACTCCAACCAAGCCGCACCAGGTAATTGCGCAAAGCCGCCGGCAGGTAGCCCATGGCACGATAGGCATCGATGCCAAGCGCACCGTGACGCTTGGAGAGCTTTGAGCCGTCGGGACCGTGGATGAGCGGAATGTGCGCCATCACCGGCAGCGGCCAGTCGAGCGCGTCGTAGATCTGCTTCTGCCGCGCCGCGTTGGTCAGGTGATCGTCGCCGCGGATGATGTGGGTCACCGCCATGTCGTGGTCGTCGACCACGACCGCCAGCATGTAGGTCGGGGTGCCGTCGGAGCGAAGCAGCACCAAATCGTCGAGATTCTCGTTCTGCCAGACCACGCGGCCCTGGACCTGATCCTCGATCACGGTCTCGCCGCTCAGCGGCGCCTTCAGCCGGATCGTGGGTTTGACGCCGGGTGGCGCCTCGCTTGGATCGCGGTCGCGCCAGCGCCCGTCATAGAGCTTGGCGCGGCCTTCGCGGCGTGCCGCCTCGCGCATCTGCGTCAGTTCGTCGGGGCTGGCGTAGCAGCGATAGGCATGCCCCAAGGCGAGAAGCTTTTCGGCCACTTCCCGGTGGCGCGCCGAGCGGGCGAATTGGTAGATCGGCTCGCCGTCCCAGGCGATGCCGAGCCAGCCGAGACCGTCGAGGATGGCGTCGATCGCGGCTTGCGTGGAGCGCTCGCGGTCAGTGTCCTCGATGCGCAGCAGCATCTTGCCGCCCTGCCCGCGGGCGTAGAGCCAGTTGAACAACGCCGTGCGCGCGCCGCCGATATGCAGAAAACCGGTGGGCGAGGGGGCGAAGCGGGTGACGACGGTCATTCGTGATTTGAATCCTGCCGGACGCGGTCCGTTTAGCACACCCTTGCTTGAAAGAAAGTAATGCTCCTACGAACGAACGTTTCCCGGGCGCGGCGCACCGCGAAGTGGTGCGCTGCAGACCCGGGATCGCCAAATACGCCGCGCTCGTTACGATCCCGGATCGGCGGTGCAGCGCTACGCGCCGCACCGCGTCCGGGAAACGTGCCTTTGCGCAAGACTTGACCGCGAGGGCCAATTTGTCCAATCCGGGCGCGCCGCAGGCTTGCGCCGCGGTGAAGTGGAAACGATCAGGTCATGACGGTTACGGAAACACCGGTACGGGAAGCGGGCCAGGATTTCATTCGCGATATCATTCGCGCCGACCTGGCCGCCGGCCGGCATAAAAAAGTCATTACCCGCTTCCCACCGGAGCCGAACGGCTATTTGCACATCGGTCACGCCAAGTCGATCTGCCTGAATTTCGGCGTGGCGGAGGAATTCGGCGGCCATTGCAATCTGCGCTACGACGACACCAATCCGACCAGGGAAGATCAGGAATATATCGACGCCATCGAGCGCGACGTGCGCTGGCTCGGCTTCGATTGGGGCGAGCATCTCTATCATGCCTCCGACTATTTCGAGCAGCTCTACCAATGGGCCGAGGTTCTGATCCGCGCCGGCAAGGCCTATGTCGACGACCAGACCCAGGAGGAGACGCGGCTCACCCGCGGCACCTTGACCGAGGCAGGGACCGAGAGTCCGTATCGCGGCCGCGGTGTCGAGGAGAATCTCGACCTGTTCCGCCGCATGCGTGCCGGCGAATTCCCGAACGGCGCGCGCGTGCTCCGCGCCAAGATCGACATGGGCTCCGGCAATATCAACCTGCGCGACCCGGTGCTGTATCGGATTTTGCATGCGGCGCATCCCCGCACCGGCACGGCCTGGTGCATCTATCCGAGCTACGATTTCGCCCACGGCCAGTCGGACGCCATCGAGGGCGTGACCCACTCGCTGTGCACGCTGGAATTCGAGGATCATCGGCCGCTGTACGATTGGTGCCTGCAGAATCTGCCGGTGCCGTCGCAGCCGCATCAGTACGAGTTCGCGCGGCTCAATCTCACCTACACGATCCTGTCCAAGCGCGTGCTCACCGAACTCGTGCGCGGCGGCCATGTCGGCGGTTGGGACGATCCGCGCATGCCGACGCTGGCCGGCTTGCGCCGGCGAGGCGTGCCGCCGGCAGCCATTCGCGACTTCGTCAAGCGCATCGGCGTCGCCAAGGCGAACAGCATTGTCGACGTCGGCATGTTCGAATTTTCCATCCGCGAGCATCTCAATAAGACCGCGCAGCGGCGAATGGCGGTGTTGCGGCCGCTGAAGGTCGTGATCGAGAATTATCCGCAAGGCCAACGTGAGGAACTCGAGGCGGTCAATCATCCCGAGGATGCAAGCGCCGGAACGCGGCATATCCGCTTCGGCCGCGAGCTCTTCATCGAGCGCGACGACTTTATGGAAAACCCGCCGAAGAAGTTCTTCCGCCTGTCGCCGGGCGCCGAGGTGCGGCTCCGCTACGCTTATTTCATCACTTGCCGCGAGGTGGTGAAGGACGCGACCGGCGAGGTGATCGAGCTGCGCTGCACGTACGATCCGGCGACCAAGGGCGGCAACGCGCCCGACGGGCGCAAGGTGAAGGCCACCATGCATTGGGTTTCGGCGGCGGACTCCGTGCCGGCCGAGGTGCGCCTCTACAATTCGCTGTTTCTCAAGCCCGATCCGAATGCCGCCAATTTCGCTGCCGATCTCAATCCGCGAGTCGCTGGAGGTTCTTGCCGACGCCCGCGTCGAGCCGGGGCTGGCCGGCCAGAACTCGGACGATGCAGTGCAATTCGAGCGGCAGGGCTATTTCTGCCGCGATCCGGATTCCAGGCCTGACCGGCTCGTCTTCAACCGCACCGTCGGCTTGCGCGACACCTGGGCAAAGGTCTCCGCCGGCGGCTGAGTAAGACGCGTGGTTGAGCGATTTCCCTCCCCCTGAAAGGGGGGAGGGTCAGGGTGGGGGTCGCGCGCCGCTCGCTCAGAGTTGCGACTGTCCACACGACACGGCCCACGTCCTCCCGCACTCTCATTGCACGCCGCGAGGTCGCAGACCCCCACCTATCCTCCCCCTTGCAGGGGGAGGAAGAGTTTGTCTCGCGCGTCGAGAGCGTTCCATCGTCCGAGATTACGATCGCTCTCCACAGCTTGGTGGGAGTACTGGCCACCGCCATTTCGCCTCGTGTAGCATGACGCCGACATTGGGCGCGCATGAGGGCAGGGGCGCGCGGTGGCGGACGAGGGCAGGGTAGAGAGCCGCGCGCCGGGCCGGCGTGCGGACGTGGCCGGTTGGGCGAGCGCGGCGCGTCCTTGGGACGGGATTTGGCCGCAGGCCGAATTCGCCGTTCCCGCACGCATCCGCGAATGGGCGTTAGTCGAGGTCGGCGCCGGCCGCCTGTTGCCGTGGTTCGCCGTCGCGTTCGGCGCCGGCATTGTCCTCTACTTCGCCGCCGAGCCACGAGCCGGCCTGGTGGGCGGCTTCGCCGTTGGCCGCTGTCGCCGCGATCGCGGCGGTGCTGTTGCGCCGCCGTGCCGATCGCGTTCGTTGTCGCACTCGGCTTCTTCGCCGTGTCCGCGGGCTTTGCCGTCGCCACGCTCAAGACCGCGCTGATCGATCATCCGCTGCTGCGCTTCCCGGCCTACAGCGTCTCGCTGGCGGGCTTTGTCGAGTTGCGCGAGGAGAGCCAAAAGACCGACCGCTTTGTGCTGCGCGTCGAGCGGATCGAGGGCAACCGCATCGTCGACAAGCCGGAGCGCGTGCGGCTCTCGGTTCGCCGCGGCACCGCGCCGCCGGCCGGCGCGTTTGTCGAGGTCAAGGCGCAGCTCAATCCGCCGCTGCAGCCGCTGCGGCCGGGCGAGCTACGACTTCGCCCGCGACCTTTATTTCCAGCGCATCGGCGCATCGGGGTTCGTGCACGGCGCGGTCAAGGTCGTGACGCCGCCGGCCGCCGCGGGTCTGCGGCTGCGCGCCAATGGCTTCGTTCAAAGCGTGCGGGACGGGATCGATGCGCGCATCCGCTCGGTGCTCACCGGCGACGTCGGCTCGATCGCCTCGGCGCTGATCACCGGCAAGCGCGACGCGATAACGCCGTATCTCTACGACGCCATGTTCGTCTCCGGCATCGGCCACGTGCTGTCGATCTCCGGCTATCACATGGCCGTCGTCGCCGGCATCGTGTTCTTCATCCTGCGCGCGTCCTTGGCGCTGATCCCGGGCTCGCCGAGCGCACGCCGGTCAAGAAATGGGCGGCGTTCGGCGCGCTCATCGTGACCGCGTTCTATCTCGTGCTCTCCGGCGCGGAGGTCGCGACCGCAGCGCTCGTTCATCATGATCGCGATCGTTTTGATCGGCGTCATGCTCGATCGGCCGGTGCTGACGCTGCGGACGATGACGATCGCCGCGTTGCTGGTGCTGTTGTTTGCGCCGGAAGCGGTCGTGCATCCGAGCTTCCAGATGTCGTTTGCGGCGACGCTGGCGCTGATCGCCGCCTACGACGCACGGCCTGCCGCTGGCGCGGGCGGGCACGGATTCCTCGCTCGGCGCGCGCGCCGCGCTTGTGGGGCGTCAACGAGATCGTCGAGCCTCGTCATCGCTTCGCTGGTCGCCGGCCTCGCCACCACGCCCTATGCGGCGTTTCACTTCCACCGCATCGCGCCCTACGGCGTGCTCGCCAATCTCCTCGCCATGCCGGTCGTGTCCGCGCTGGGTGATGCCGATGGGCATTCTCGGCGTCGTCGCCATGCCGTTCGGCTTCGACGCGCATTTTCTGGCGGCAGATGGGCTACGGCATCGAATGGATGGACGCGGTCGCACTATGGGTGGCGAGCCTGCCCGGCGCCTTCGGCCGGGTGACGTCGTTCGGCACCGGGCCGCTGCTCCTCGCGCACTGCCGGGCTTCTGGTGATCGGGCTGCTCAAGACGCCGCTGCGCTGGTGCGGCGTGGCGTTCGTGGTCGCCGCGACCATTCTGGCGGCGCGCACGCCGGTGCCGGACATCCTGGTCGCCGCCGACGGCCGGACCTTCGCGGTGCGCGGCGCCGACGGCAAGCTCGCGGTCCATCATACCGGCAGCGATAAGTTTGCGACGCGCGAATGGCTTGCCGCCGACGCCGACGGCCGCGACCCGAGCGACAAAGCACTCGGCGAAGGCATCGCCTGCGATCCGTCAGGCTGCATCGGCAAGCTCGGCGACCGCCGGCTCGTATCCTACGTGTTCGCGCCCGACGCGTTCGAGGAGGATTGCCGCCACGCCGCCATCATCGTCGCCACCCGCGACGCGCCGCCCGACTGCGAGACGACCGTGATCGGACGCCGCGACTGGCGCCAGCGTGGGGCGCTGGCGCTGTACCGCAACGGCTCCGGCTTCGTGCATCGAGTCCACACGACCGCTGAGTTTTGACCGGCCATGGGCGCCACGAGCGCCAGCGCGTGCAGCGAGTGCCGCAAATCAGGACAGCGCCGCAAGTCCGCCGCCGGTCGCGCCCACGCCGCCGCGCGACGCGACGCCGCGATCGGAGGATCTGCAAGCGGACGATTGATATGTCCGCTCATTCCCGCGAAGGCGGGAATCCAAGGTTGGGTCGCCGCCCTCGCGGAGATGAGCGGGCGCGTAATCAATACCGCCGGAACAGGCCGACCAGCTTGCCCTGAATGCGCACGCGGTTGGGCGGCAGGATGCGCACCTCGTAGGCGGTGTTGGCCGGCTCGAGCGCGATCGAGGCGCCGCGGCGGCGGAAGCGTTTGAGCGTCGCCTCCTCGTCGTCGATCAGCGCGACGACGATGTCGCCGGTATCGGCGGCGTCGCTCCGCTTGAGCACGGCAATGTCGCCGTCGAGAATGCCGGCCTCGATCATCGAATCGCCGCGCACCTCGAGTGCAAAGTGCTCGCCGGCGGTCAGAAGATCGGGCGGCATGTTGATGGTGTGGCTGCGGGTCTGGATCGCCTCGATCGGCGTGCCGGCGGCGATGCGGCCCATCACCGGCACCGCGACCGGCCGGCCGCCTTCGTCGTCCGACGCCGCGCGCACGCGGCCGAGATTGCCTTCGATGACGCTCGGGGTGAAGCCGCGGGTGCGGCCCGACACCATGCCGTGCGCGACCGATTCAGGCAGCTTGATCACCTCGATGGCGCGCGCGCGATTGGGCAAGCGGCGGATGAAGCCGCGCTCTTCGAGCGCCGTGATCAGCCGGTGGATGCCCGACTTGGAGCGCAGGTCGAGCGCATCCTTCATTTCGTCGAACGACGGAGGAACTCCAGCCTCCTTGAGACGCTCGTGGATAAAGCGGAGGAGTTCAGCTTGCTTGCGCGTCAGCATCGGCGCTTCCCCATTTGGCCGCCCCGGCAGCCGAAACAAATCATGAACGGACACTATCCGTTCCATATGTGTTCTGCAACCATTTAATTTGAGGTGAAGAAACGAGCGGCCGCCTCAAACGATCGCTTAAGGCTCGAACTTAACGATGCGGCACCGGCTGCCGATTTTCGCCGCCGGATCGTAAGGCTCTCGGATGACGAGGCAATCGGCCTTGGCCAGCGGCGCCATCATGGAGCTGTCCTGGATCGGGAACGGCGTGGCGATCGAGGCCCTCCGGACCATCCTTCAAAGTCGCTCGCAAATAGTCGGCGCGCTCGTCGTTCTCGGGAAGGTCGACGCCGAGCAGCGCCGATTCGGTCGCTCGCTCAAGATCGGTGCGGCCGGTGAGGCGGCGGATCAGCGGCACCAGGAACAGAAAGCCGCAGACAAAAGCCGAGACGGGATTTCCCGGGACGCCGAGCACGTGCATGCCGCCGAGCCGGCCGTGCATCAGCGGGCGGCCGGGACGGAGCGCCAGCCTCCAGAACGATAATGTCATGCCCTCGGTCGTGAAGGCCTTCTGGACAAGATCATAGTCGCCGACCGAAGCGCCGCCGGAGGTGACGAGGATGTCGGCGCCGCCTGTCGCGCGCGCGCTGCACGGCGGCGACGGTGTCATCGAGCCGATCGGCCGACGATGCCGAGATCCTTGACGTCGGCGCCTTCGCTCCGCGCCAGCGCCTCGAGCGCGAAGTCGTTGGACGACACGATCTGGCCGGCCTCAGGCTCGCAGCCGGGCGGCACCAGTTCGTCGCCGGTCGCGAACAGCGCGACTTTTGGCCGCCGATGTACCGGCACGAGCGGATGATTCATGCCGGCGGCCAGCGCGAGGTCGCGCGCGGTGAGCCGATGCCCGGCGGCGAGCAGCACGTCGCCGGCTTTGAAATCCAAACCTTGCACGCGGATGTGCCGGCCCTTGGGCGACGATTTTTCGACGGTCACCGCATTGCCGTCGCGCTTGGCGTGCTCCTGGATCACGACCGCGTCGGCGCCGTCGGGCATCACGCCGCCGGTGAAAATCCGCGCCGCCTCGCCGGCGCCGATGGCGGATGCGCAAACGGCCGTCCCGCGGCGACTTCGCCGATGACGTTGAGCTTCACGGGCGGGTTCGCGACGTCGCTCGCGCGCACCGCGTAACCGTCCATCGCTGACATATCGGCCGGCGGCTGGGTGCGCCGCGCCTTGAGCCGGATAGGCCAGCACGCGGCCGGCGGCTTCGACAGCGGCAGCTCTTCGGCCGGCAGCGGCGCGGCGTGTTCGAGCACGCGTTGGAGCGCTTCGCCGACCGAGAGCAACGACGCCACGGCTTACTCCTTCGCGCGGTAGTGGCCGCTGCGGCCGCCGCTCTTTTCAACCAGCCGGATGCCCTCGATGCGCATGCCGCGGTCGACCGCCTTCACCATGTCATAGATGGTGAGGCAGGCGACCGCGACGGCGGTCAGCGCCTCCATCTCGACGCCGGTTTTGCCGGCGACTTTGACGCGCGCCCGCACGTCGATCCCCGGCAGCTTGGCATCAGGCGTCAGATCGACTTCGACCTGCGAAATCGCCAGCGGATGGCACAGCGGGATCAGTTCGTGCGTGCGCTTTGCCGCCATGATGCCGGCGATGCGCGCGGTGCCGAGCACGTCGCCTTTTTTGGCGTCGCCTTTACGGACGATGTCGAGGGTCGCCGGCTGCATGATGACGCGAACCCGTCGGCGACCGCTTCGCGTTCCGTCGACGGCTTTGGCCGAAACGTCGACCATGCGCGCCTCGCCGCTGGCGCCGAGATGCGTCAGTTTCTTTTGCCCGGCCCAGTTCTTTCACCCGGCATGGCTCACCGTGCGGGAGCGAGTGCGGCATTGCGAGCGAGCAGCGCACGGGTCGCGGCGGCGACATCGGCTTGCCGCATCAGGCTCTCGCCGACCAGGAACGTCGAAATGCCGGCCTTGGCGAGGCGGGCGAGATCGTCCGGAACAAAAATGCCGCTCTCGCCGACCACGACATAGCCGGCCGGGATCAGCGCTCGCGAGCCGCTCGGCGGTTGCGAGCGTGGTCTCGAACGTCCGCAGATTGCGATTGTTGATGCCGAGGAGCCGCGATTTGAGCCGCAGCGCCCGCTCAAGCTCAGGCTCGTCGTGAACTTCGACAAGAACGTCGATGCCGAGCGCAAACGCCGACGCTTCGAGCTCGGCCGCGGCGCCGTCATCGACCGCGGCCATGATGATGAGGATGCAATCGGCGCCGGCGGCGCGCGCTTCGGTCACCTGATAAGGATCGTACATGAAATCCTTGCGCAGCACCGGCAGCGCGCAGGCCGCGCGCGCGGCGCGCAGATGGTCGAGCGAGCCTTGGAACGAAGGGGTGTCGGTGAGCACCGACAGGCAGGTTGCGCCGCCCTGCGCATAGGCCGCCGCCAGCGCCGGCGGATCGAATTTCTCGCGGATCAGGCCCTTCGACGGGCTTGCCTTCTTGACCTCGGCAATGAGCGCATAGTCGCCGCCGGCGAGCCGCCGCTCGATCGCCGCTAGAAATCCGCGCGGCGCGCTCGTGCGCCTTGGCCTCGCGTTCGAGCGCGGCAAGCGGGCGCGCGCGCTTCGCCGCCGCGATCTCTTCGCGCTTATAGGCGGCGATCTTGGCGAGGATGTCAGACATTGTTCGATACCGCGATCAGGCGATCGAGCCGGCCTTCGGCTTCGCCGGAATCGACCGAATGGGCCGCCGCATGCAAGCCATCCGCGAGGTCCTTCGCCTTGCCGGCGACCACCAAAGCCGCCGCGGCATTGAGGAGCGCGACGTCGCGAAAGGCGGACGCCTTGCCTTGGAGAACGTCCTTCACCGCCTTGGCGTTCGTCTCTGCGTCGCCGCCGCGCAGGGCTTCCGGTTTGACCTTGCGCAGGCCAAGCTCGTCCGGCGAAATCTCGAAGCTTTTGACGTGGCCGTCTTCGAGCGCGCTGACGCTGGTCGGCCCGGAGGTGGTGATCTCGTCAAGCCCGTCGGAGCCGTGCACGACCCAGACCCGTTCGGAGCCGAGATTTTTCAGCACCTGCGCCAGCGGCTGGGTCCATTGCTTGGAAAACACGCCGATCATTTGCCGCCGCACGCCGGCCGGATTGGAGAGCGGGCCGAGCAGGTTGAAGATCGTGCGGGTGCCGAGCTCAACGCGGGTCGGATTGACGTTCTTGGTCGCCGGATGATGCGCGGGCGCGAACATGAAGCCGATGCCGGCTTCGGCGATGCAGCGTCCGATCGCTTCCGGCGCCAGATTGATGTTGACACCGAGCGCGGTGAGCACATCGGCGGCGCCGGAACGCGATGACAGCGCACGGTTGCCGTGCTTGGCGACCGGCACGCCGGCGCCGGCGACGATCAGCGCGGCGCAGGTGGAGATATTGAACGAGCCCGACGCGTCGCCGCCGGTGCCGACGACGTCGACCGCATCCGGTGGCGCGGCGACGCGCACCATTTTGGCGCGCATTGCGGACACTGCGCCGGTGATCTCATCGACCGTTTCGCCGCGCACCCGCAGCGCCATCAAGAGAGCGCCCATCTGCGATGGCGTCGCCTCGCCCGACATCATTTGCTCGAACGCGCCGGCGGCTTCTTCGCGCGTCAGCGTCGCTCCGGTCGCGACCTTGCCGATCAGTCCCTTGAATGCGTCGGTCACGGTCAGGCTCTGGCTTCGACGTGCACCCGCGGCTGGTGCGGGGCGGTCGACGCAGCGGCGCGGCGGCCGTTCGCGACATTCCACGAGGCAACGATGTCGAGAAAGTTCTTCAGCATCAGGTGGCCGTGGTCGGAGGCGATGCTTTCGGGATGAAATTGCACGCCATGCACGGGCAGGCGCCGGTGCGCGAGCCCCATGATCAGGCCGTCCTCGGTGTCGGCAGTGACGGTCAGATCGTCCGGCAGGCTGTCGCGGTCGACGACGAGCGAATGATAGCGCGTCGCCTGAAACGGTCCGTTGATGCCGCGGAAGATCCCGGCGCCGGCGTGGCGGATCACTGAGAGCTTGCCGTGCACCGGCACGGGAGCACGCACGACTTTGCCACCGAAGGCGTCACCGATCGCCTGATGGCCGAGGCAGACGCCGAGGATCGGGATTTTGCCGGAAGCCGCGGCAATGAGATCAAGGCAGATGCCCGCCTCCTTCGGCGTGCATGGGCCGGGGGAGAGCACGATGGCGTCGGGGTCCGCGCCAACCACTGAGGCGCTGGTGATCTTGTCGTTGCGGTGCACACGCACTGGCGCGCCCAATTCACCGAAATAGTGAACCAGGTTGAAGGCGAAGCTGTCGTAATTGTCGATCAGGATGATCATGGCGCCGGCAGCCGTTGTGCTGCCGGGCTCTTAGCGCAAAAAGCGCTGCAATAAAATGGGCGCGGAAACGTCCCGGTCGCACCGCCTAACGCGCCGCCGGCATCGGGCGATCGGCCGAAACAAGGCGCACGTTGCCGTTTTTGCCGTGCCGGCGGCAATTTTTCCGCCCGTATGGTCATGCCGCGCTCGGCTCTTTGGACCAATTGGCTGCGGGCGCGGCGCCGATCGCCTCGTCGCGCAGCATCGAGGTGTGGATGCGCCCGATCACAAAGATGCAGACGACAAATACCGCCGGGCAGATCGCCAGCACGGCGAAAATGTAACGGACCGGGAGGCTGGTCGAGAGGATCAACCCGGCGACGAAAGGCCCGGCGATTGAGCCGACTTTCGCCACCGAAATCGCCCAGCCGGCGCCGTTGCCGCGCCAGGCGCTCGGATAAAAAATCCCGGCGATGCTGTGCAGGCCGAAATGGCCGCCGATCAGGAACAGCGCGATCAGCGCGAACAAGGCGAAAAACGCCGGTTGGCTCAGCCCCGCGAAGGCGGCAACGAGAAGAAGCGGAACGGCGACCAGCGGCATCGTCGTGATGGCGATCGCACCCCGATTGTCGGTAAAGCGCATGAGCATGAGTCCGCCGACAGCGCCGGCCGCGGCGTTGACCGAGCCCGCCAGCGCCGCCTCCGCGCGGGTGAAATTGAGCGCCTCGAATACCAGTGGCGTCCAGGTGGCGAGGAAGAACACCGCCATCGAGCTTGCGATATAGGCGAGCCACAGCAGCGGCGTGATCACGCGCAAGCGGCCTTGAAACAACAGCGCGGGATTGAAGTCTTTGGCATGGCCGGCCTCGTCGGCGACGACGAAGCGGGCATCGTCCGCAAACGCCTCGCCGGTGAGGCGAGAAAGAAGCCGTGCGATGCGCCGCGGTTCCGCGCCCTTGCTCGCCAGAAAACGTGCGGACTCCGGCAACACCAAGAGCAACATCACCGCCGCGACGAGTGACAACACGCCGCCTAAAGCGAACAGCGATTGCCAGCCATACCGCGGAATCAGAAAGTTTGCGGCCGGGCCGCCGACCGCTATGCCGGCCGAATAGCCGATCATGGTGAGCGTGACGACGGTGGCGCGATTACGCTTGGGCGCGTACTCGATGCTCAGCGCCCAGGACAGCGGCAACATGCCGCCCAGCGCGATGCCGTCGACGAGGCGCAGCGTCATCAGCGACCAATAGCCATCGGCGAAGACAAAGGCGATCGTCAGAACGCCGAATGCGGCCGTCGCGAGAATAATGCCGGGGCGGCGGCCGATGCGGTCGCCAAGGTAGCCAAAGACGAAACCGCCGATCAGCGTGCCAACAAGTCCGCTGCTGAAAATATTGCCCATCATTACCCGGTCGAGATGGTATTCGCTCGACAAATAGGGAGCGGCAAAGGCGATGGCTTGGGAGTCAAAACCGTCGAAGAAGATGATGATCCATGAGGTTGCCACGAGGCCGATCAGGAAGCCGCCGACTTTTTGGCGCTCGACGACTTCGGAAACATCGATCACAGATCGTCCCGACATCCCGCCCCGCTTTCAGTCCGTGCGCTCGACATTGTCGTAGACCCGGGACGCCAGCGCGGCGAGATCGAGCTGATGCACGCTGCCGGTGCCGGCGAGATCGAGCGCGTGCGCGGCGGCGGCGCCCATGGCGATGCATGGCCCCATCACCCGTACGCTCGACAGCGCTGCGGTGTCGGCGTCGATGCAGCGCCCAGCGGCAACGACATTGTCCGCGTCGGCGGGCGTGAGACTGCCGAGCGGCACATAGTGCACGTGGTCCTCGGGAAAAGTGTGCCAGTGGTGGCCGGTTCCATGATCGTGCAGCTCGATCGGCCAGGCCGTGCGCGCGACCGCATCCGGAAAACGCCGGCCGGCGCGTACGTCATCCACGGTGAGCTGTTGGCGCCCGACGATCCAGCGTGTCTGCCGGATGCCGGGAAAGCCGTAGGCGCGTATGCGCGCCTTGCCGAAGCAGTCCGGAAACTCATGGCGGAGGAAGGCTACGGCGCGATCCGCCTGATCGCGTCCGTCGAGCGTGCGGGCGGAGGCTTCGAGCGGGTCGAGCGGCGTCTCCACATGGGTCATGTTCATCGCCGCGACGCCGCGCCCGGGAATGATGAAAGCGAGGCCCTCGCGCCGCACCAGCCCGTACTCGTCGCCTTTCTCTTTCATCCGCGCGCCAAGCTCATCGCGGGTCGGCTGCTTGGCTTCGTCGATATTCTCCAGGATCACCATCTGGGTGCCGAATACCGGGCCATTCGCCGCCTCGCGGCAAGCGAACCCGGCTTGCCAGACCAAAGCCGCGTCGCCGCTTGAGTCGACAAAGCCGGTCGCTTCGACGTGGACGTCGCCATAGCGCGTCGCGAGCTCGATGCGCTGCACGCGGCGGTCGGCGACCTGCACGCGCCGGAGCACGGCGCCGAGGACGATGGTGATGCCGGCCTGGCGGATAGCCTCCTCGATCCAGCGGGCGAGCGCCACTTCGTCGTAATAGACGACCGTGGTCAGCGGCCCGTGCCGGTAATGGAGCCCGTGTTCCTTGGCGCCGAGGTCGCGCAAAATGTCGTCGACGATGCCGTGGGTGAATTGATAGCCGTGGGTGCCGTTGGCAAACAGGCCGCAGAACGTGCCGATGATCGAATTCACGGCCTGACCGCCGAGCACCGGCAGGCCATCGACCAGCACCACCTTCCGTCCCGCCCGGGCGGCGGTCAGCGCGGCCGACGTGCCGGCGATACCGGCGCCGACGACGCAGATGTCCGCCGTCACCCGCCGGGTGGCAGCATCCGCTTGCCGCCTGACGATCTTGGTATCTGCCGACAGCGCAGCATTCGTCACCGGTTTTCGCTCCCTGGCCAAATTATGCATCGGTGCTTTTGGCCGGATGATATTGCATTACGGGAGGGTGGTGAAACGCCGTCTGCAAGCTACGACCGCCTTGCGGGAATGCGGTTCGCGGGCTAGACCCCCGGCATGCCGCGCGTCGCGCTCTTTGCCGGGTCATTCGACCCCATCACCAATGGCCATCTCGACGTGGTGCGGAGCGCCGTGCGGCTCGCCGACCGTCTGGTGCTCGCGGTCGGCATCCATCCCGGCAAGACGCCGCTGTTTTCGGCCGAGGAACGGCTCGCGCATGCTGGAGAAGATTTCCACGCCGCTTGGCCGCAGCGCCGGCTGCGAAATCATCTGCACCACCTTCAGCGATCTTGTCGTCGCCGCGGCGAAACGGGCCGGGGCCACGCTTCTGATCCGCGGACTGCGCGACGCCGCCGATTTCGATTACGAGATGCAGATGGCCGGTATGAATGCCGCCATGGCGCCGACCGTACAAACCGTGTTTCTGCCGGCCTCGCCAGAGGTTCGTCCGATCACCGCCACCTTGGTGCGTCAGATTGCGAGCATGGGCGGCGACATTTCCGCCTTCGTGCCCGAAGTGGTTGCCGCGTCCTTGAAAAAGAAATTCGCCAGCGCATGATCCCGAAAAAGCTTGCCCCGGACTTGATCCGGGGTGGAATCCGGTTTTCAGAAAAGATCATGCTCCAATGCAAAACTAGATCATGATCCGACTAAACTTCATCGCATCGTGATCTACTGAAAAAGCAAAGGCCATATCCGGGAGGTGACATGACCCGCGTTCTTGCTTTCCTGCTGTTGCTTGTCGGCACGGCGCCAGCGTTCGCACAAGGGCTGATGAATCCTGCGGCGCTGAAGGAACAGGCGCCGGCGGTCTATCGGGTCGATTTCGACACCAGCAAGGGTCCGTTCGTCGTCGAAGTGCATCGCGACTGGGCGCCGCTTGCCGCCGACCGTTTTTACAATCTCGTCAAGAACGGCTTCTACGATGACGCGCGCTTCTTTCGGGTGATCGAAGGCTTCATGGTGCAATTTGGCGTCAACGGTGACCCGAAGGTTTCGGCGGTGTGGCGGGAGGCGCGCATCAAGGACGATCCGCCTCGCTACAGCAACAAGCGCTCGTTCGTGACGTTCGCGACCGCGGGTCCGAACACGCGCACGACGCAAGTGTTCATCAGTTACGGCGACAACAGCAACCTCGACGGCCAGGGTTTCACGCCGTTCGGTCAAGTCATATCAGGCATGAAGGTCGTGGACTCGCTCTATAGCGGCTATGGCGAAGGCGCGCCGCGTGGTCTTGGGCCGGATCAGACCAAGCTGCAAACCGAGGGCAACGCCTATCTGGCGAGCAAGTTCGCCAATCTCGACTACATTAAGAAGGCGACCATCGAGCCATAGAGTTCGAATGAGCAAGGGTACGGCAGCTGGCTGGAGTGACTACGTACACGCCGACTGGCAGCAAACCAAACGAACAGCAGAGGGTTCCACATTGCCTTCATCCAAGGACAGCCCATCGCTCCCGTCGGGGACCGATCCGGAGAATGCGCTGATTATTCGCACCACGCGCGGCGACGTCATCGTGGCGCTGCGCAACGACGTCGCCCCGGGTCATGCCGAGCGTCTGAAGCTCCTGGCGCGCGAGCAGTTCTACGACGACGTGCCGTTCCACCGCGTCATCGATGGCTTCATGGCGCAGACCGGCGACGGCGAGTTCGGCAACGGCACCGGCGGCTCGAAGCATCCGGATCTGAGGGCGGAATTCTCCAAGGTGCCGTTCAAGCGCGGCACCGTGGGCATGGCGCGGAGCAGTAATCCGCACTCGGCCAACAGCCAGTTCTTCATCATGTTCGAGGAGGGTTCGTTCCTCAACGGCCAATACACCGTGGTCGGCGAGGTCGTTCACGGCATGGATGTGGTCGACAAGCTCAAACGCGGCGAGCCGCCGACCGATCCCGACCGCATCGTTCAGATGCAAGTCGCAGCCGACCTCGAGTAGATCAATGGGCACCGCCGCAAGCACGATCGGTCTGCTCAGCGGCGCGATCGGGCTAATCACCTTCGCCACGACGCCGGCACCGGCGCAGCTCGATCGTGGTTTGACACCGCCGCCATGCAGCGTGCTGAGCGGGCATCCGTGCCATCCGTCGTTTTGCAGCGTTTTCCATCACGGTCCGTGTTTCCCGCAATACCCGCCGCCTATTGGCCAGGATTTACGGCTGACCATCGCTGCGGCCGAAGAGAAGCCCAAGGACAAGCCGGTCACCGACCGGCGCGAAAGCGAATTCGTCGACAACATCCAGGAAATGTTCCGAGCGCTGCGCGCCTGCTGGATACCGCCGCCGCCGGCCAAGTCCCAGCCGGGGATGGAATACACGGTCCGGTTCGCGTTCAAGAGCAACGGCGAACCGATGGGGCCGCCCCGGGTGACCTACGCCACCCGCGGCGTGTCCGAGGAAGTGCGCAATGTTTATCAGCAAGCCCTGGAAGCGGCGCTGAAGCGCTGCACGCCGATGCATTTCACAAAGGGCATGGCCGGCGCTATTGCCGGGCGGCCGATCATCCTTCACTTTTTCGACAATCGCATCGTGCCCGAGCATTTCAGCCAGACCGGCGATCCAAGCAAATAGTGGAGACTTTCGCTTACTCCCAAGTGAAAGCAGGAAATCCAAACAAAGACGGATACGCGCGCGTTTTCAGATCATGCTCTGAGTTCGTTCCCCGCCGCGATTTGTGCGTAACACAATGGGGACGCGGAAGCAGACCGACAGCGCCCTGCAAAAGCATGCGCACCGATCTGTTCGACTTCGTTTTGCCGGAAGACCGCATCGCCTTGCGGCCGGCTTCGCCGCGCGACGCGGCGCGGCTGCTCGTGGTACGCCCGAGCGGAGGCGAAGCCGCGGCGCTCGAAGACCGCAGTGTGCGTGATGTGCCGGACCTCCTGCGCGCAGGCGATGCGCTGATTGTCAACGACACCAAAGTCATTCCGGCGAGCCTGCATGGCCGCCGCATCGGCCGCGGCGAGCAAGAGCCGGCCATCGCTGCAAACCTGATCAGGCGGCTCGACGGCTCGCGCTGGAGCGCGCTGGTGAAACCAGGCAAGCGGCTTGCGGTCGGCGACGTCGTGCGCTTCGGCAGCGAAGGGCGGGTTTGCTTTCTCGATCAGCTCGACGCCACGGTCGAAGCCAAAGGGGAGGGCGGCGAGATCACGCTCGCGTTCGCCTTTCATGGCGCCGTGCTCGATCAGGCGCTGGCCGAGCGGGGCGACATGCCGCTGCCGCCCTACATCGCCGGCCGCCGGGCGGCCGACGATCAGGACCGAACCGACTATCAGACGATGTTTGCGCGCCAGGAAGGCGCGGTCGCGGCGCCGACCGCGGGCCTGCACTTCACCGACGCGATCGTCGAAGCGCTGCGGGCCCGCGGGATCGGCCTTCACCGCGTGACGCTCCATGTCGGAGCCGGCACCTTCCTGCCGGTCAAGGCCGAAGACACATCCGGTCATCGCATGCAGCCGGAATGGGGCACGATCGGCGCCGAAATCGCCGCCGCCCTCAATGCGGCGCGGCGCGGCGGCGGACGCATTGTGGCGGTCGGCTCGACCGCGCTCCGGCTTCTCGAAAGCGCGGCGGCGGACGACGGCACACTGTCGGCGTTTTCCGGCGAGACGGCGTTGTTCATCACGCCGGGCTATCGGTTCCGCGCCGTTGACGCGATGCTGACCAATTTCCATCTGCCGCGTTCGACCCTGTTCATGCTGGTCGGCGCCTTTTGTGGTCTCGACGTGATGCGACGCGCCTATGCGCACGCGATCGAAAGCGGCTATCGGTTTTATTCCTACGGCGACGCCTGCTTGCTGTTTCGCGCATAGAGATCATGTCCGAGCCTTTTTCTTTCCGTCTCACTGCCACCGACGATGCGGCGCGGACCGGCGCGATAACGACGGCGCATGGTGGCGTGCACACGCCGGCCTTCATGCCGGTCGGCACGCAAGCCTCGATCAAGGGCGTACACCACGACGACGTGCGCGCGTCCGGCGCCGAGATTTTGCTTGGCAACACCTACCATCTGATGCTGCGGCCTTCCGCCGAACGCGTCGCCGCGCTCGGCGGGCTGCACGCCTTCATGCGCTGGCCGTACCCGATCCTGACGGACTCCGGCGGCTTTCAGGTGATGTCGCTTTCGGCCTTGCGGAAGATCAGCGAGGACGGCGTCACCTTCCGCTCCCATATCGACGGCGCGATGGTCGACTTGACGCCCGAACGCGCCGTCGAGGTGCAGATGCTGCTCGGCTCAGACATCGCGATGCAGCTCGATGAATGCGTTCGGCTTCCCGCCGACCGTAGCGACATCGAACGCGCCATGAAGCTGTCGCTGCGCTGGGCCGAGCGCTGCAAGCGCGCCTTCGAAGGCGCGCCGCCCGGCCGCGCGCTGTTCGGCATCGTGCAGGGCGGCGATCACCCGGCGCTGCGCGCCGAGAGCGCGCGCGCTTTGGTCGACATCAGCTTTCCCGGCTATGCCATCGGCGGCCTCGCGGTCGGCGAGACCCAGGAGGTGATGCTGAACATCGTGGCCGAAACCGTGCCGGCGCTGCCGGCCGACCGGCCGCGCTACCTGATGGGCGTCGGCACGCCCGCTGATCTCCTCGAAGCGATCGCCCGGGGCATCGACATGTTTGATTGCGTGATGCCGACCCGCAATGGCCGGCATGGCCTGGCGTTCACGCGGTTCGGCCCGATCAATATCAAGAACGCGCATCACGCCGACGATCCGCGGCCGCTCGATCCGGAAAGCCGTTGTCCTGCGGCGCGCGATTTCTCGCGCGCCTATCTGCATCATCTGTTCCGCAGCGGCGAGGCGCTCGCCGGCACGCTGCTGTCGATCGTCAATCTCTATTACTATCAGGACCTGATGGCGGGCGCGCGCGCGGCCATCGCCGCCGGCCGTTTCGCCGATTTTGCCGGTGAGACCAAGGAGCAATGGATCGCCAAGCGCGATCTGTTCACGCAGTGATGGTCACGGCGCGCCGATATTGAGCACGACGCGGAAACGCGCCTTGCCGCTCATCATCCGGTCGTAGGCAGTCTGGGCTTGTTCCAGCGGAAAAATCTCGTTCATCGACGCGACGCCGTTGAGCTGGCTGAATGAAAGCGTGTCTTCGGAATCTGGCGCGGTGCCCGAATACCAGCCGCGCACCGATGCGCGCTTGTTGAGAAGATCGAACAAATCCACTGTGAGAGCGCCGACGGCGCCAATGACCATCATGGTGCCGTTAACGCCAAGACCGCCGGCGACGGATTGCATGGCCTGGGCGCTGGTTGCGGTGGCGATGATGGCCTTGGCACCGCCCATTGCCTGCAACGCTTTGGCCGGATCGGTTGCGGCGTTATCAATGTAGTGGTGCGCGCCAAGAGATCGCGCCAGGTTTTCCTTGTCGCGCCCCCGGTTGACGGCGACGGTCAAGAAGCCCTGGCGCGCGGCGTACTGGACGGCGAGATGGCCGAGACCGCCGACACCAATGATGGCAACCACATCGCCCGGCCTCGCGCCGCAATGCCGCAGCGCGTTGAACGTGGTAACGCCGGCGCACAGGAGCGGCGCGGAGTCCACTGCGTTCAGAGCCGTCGGAACTTTGGCCACCGCCGAGGCCAGCGCCAGCATGTGGGTGGCGTAGCCGCCGTCGCGGGTGATGCCGGTGATTGCAGTAAATGTTTCGCAGGCGAAGGTATTGCCGCGCCGGCAATGTCCGCAATAGCCGCAGGAACCGCCGAACCAGCCGACGCCGACCCGATCGCCCATGTCCCAGCCTTCCACGTCCGGCCCGAGAGCATCGATCACCCCGATCACTTCGTGGCCGGGGATGCGCGGGTAGGCGATCCCCGGCATGGCGCCTTCTACGGTGAAGGAATCGCTGTGGCAGACACCGCAGGCATGGACGCGGATGCGGACCTCGTGGCGGCCGGGCTCGGGCAGGTTGCGCTCTTCCATACGAAAGGCGCCGCGAGCTTGTGGAACGACCATTGCGCGCATCTTCGTCATGGCGACCTCCGAATATGGAACAAGTTCTGTCTTGTAACGTCGTCGAGGCTCGATAGCTCCCGCCGAGCCACGTTAAAGACATCGTCAACCGGGTGCTTTTTAGTCGAAACGACAAGCGGGTCGGAGATTGCCAGCAAGTCAACGTCGTTTGTTGCAATGACAGAAACAAAAATGACCACAACATAAAAAAAGAACCCGTCGGCCACATGATACGCAAGGCCGACGGGTCACTTCACTTCGCGCCTTCAACCAACGCAACAACCCGGCGCGCTACCATCTTCGCAAGCTGGCGCTTTGGTCGCTCTATCAACGCGGGGCAACCGGCAACGCTCCCGGGCAGGTGCGGCGGCACTGCGCGGGCGCTCGCGAGGCTACTCAACTGACGCGATACGGAACTGGCACGGACTGACGCACAACGGACTGCACAAGTGCCTTGGCCCGAAACGGGCTAACGCGGCCACAGGGTGATGGAGGTCACGAACTCGTGGGCACAATCGTCGCACGACCATGCGTGGCGGATGCGACCTCTCAGATTGAAAGCAGACGCTTCGGCGATCAGCAGAACGCTGCCGCAGCGGGGGCATTTCGGTCGGCTGAAGTCATACGTTACAGGCTTCGGCGCGTTGCAAGCGAACTGGACGGTCATCGTCGAACCTCCGCGACGTCCCCCCCACACACCCCGATCTGTCCCGATACTCGCCTTACGATGCCGGGTCTGTGTGGCGTCGCTACGACGCCATTATGAAACTCTGATGGACTCGACCGGCGATTTTCCGCCTAAGTACCGAACAGCGCTGGCGAAATTTGCATAAAACTGCGGGAAGCGCACAGCTTCCGCGGTTTGCGCATAGATGGGTCCGCTCAGGCGCATTACGCCGTTGGTACAGCCAGCGGGGACTGCATGGCGATCATTCGCAGCGCCGGCGCGCACACGCCAAAGCGCGTCGTGGTGGTAGGGGCCGGCATCGCCGGCCTCACCGCCGGGTATGACCTCAAGAAAGCGGGGTATCAGGTCACCGTCCTGGAGGCGAAGGACATTCCCGGCGGCCGCATGGCCGAGAAGATGGAAGGCTCCTTCATGAAATATACCGGGGCGACCGGGCTATTCCGCTTCTACAAGGACATGTGGGACGTCATCGGCGAGCTTGGCCTGGGCGAGCGGCTGATGCCATACCCGAAAATGGGCTCAGGCATCGCCAACAATACCAAAGAGACCTACGCGCTCGACTTCAATGAGACCTTCGGCATGCTCAAGCATCCGGCGCTGAGCGTGCGTTCGCGGCTCAAGCTCGCGTCTCTGATCCCGGATTTTTTGCGCGCGCGGCGCAGCGTCGATCCGTGCCTCATTCACACCGCCGTCGAGTTCGACGACGAGAGCATGGCCGAATATCTGACGCGCAAAGTCGGCGCCGATTTTTTGGAAAACGTCGTCGCCGTCGTCTACCGCAATTTGTGGGCGTGGAATGTCGAGCAGGCCTCGAAGGCCTATTTTCTGATGATCTATCCGCACGTCCGTAACCGGCCTTCTTATACGTTCGCGACCGGGTTCGGCACCTTGACCCGGGCGCTCGCCGAGCAGCTCGACGTCCGCTTCAATACGCGCGCGCTGTCGATCGGCCTCGGCGACGACTGCGAGGGGCGGAGCGTGATTTGCGACGGCCCGCAGGGCCGGGAGAAACTCTCGGCCGATATCGTGGTGTGCGCGCTGCCCGGCAATGCAGTGGCGGAAGTCGTCGCCGATCAGACGCCGTGGGAGAAGAGCTTCTTCGCCGACGTGCCGTACGCGCAATACGCGATGGTCGCATACGTGCTCAAGAGCAAGCCGGCGATGGAATTCGATATCCGCACCTTCCACACCCGCCGCCACAAAACCCCGATCTCCTTCATCAAGACCTTCCCCGGCTCGGAGCGGCCGGGCGATCCGCCGCGGCTATGGCTTGTGCTCGCGCCGGATCGTCAGCGGCATTATCTCGACAAGGACGGCTCCAACCTCGATCGCGTCGCACGCCATTGGGCCAAGCAGATCTATCCGTCGCTCGAGCAGGATCTCAAAGAAGTACACGAGATGCACACCAACTACATCATCGCGAGCTTCCCGACCGGTCAGGCGCGTAAGGTGAAGAGCTTATTGTCGGTGCAAGAAGCCGGCCCGAAGAACATCTACTATGTCGGCGACTATCTCGGCAACGCAACCACTGGCGGCGCGCTCGCGATCGGCCGGCGGACCGCGCGCAAGATCGTCGAGCATTGGGCGCAGTGACGCGGGTGGAACTACGCTAACTCGGCTGTGTCAGGCGTTGCGGCGCCGCGCGGCGCGCAATGTCGCCGACGGCAGTTCGCCGAACGCCTTGCGATAGCACCCGGCAAATCGACCGAACTGAAAAAAACCTGCCTCCGCCGCGGCGCGGCCGACGGTCATTCCCGGCTCGGCCTCCAGCAAGCGGCGGCGGACAGCCGCGAGCCGCAAAGCCGTCAGCCGGGCCATCGGCGTCGTGGCGCAGAAACGGCGGAAGCCGTCATGCAGGGTACGCTCGCTGACGCCGGCGACCTCCGCCAGCTTCGCGATCGTCAGCGGCTCTGCCAGACGTCCGCGCATTTCGCGCTCGGCGTGCAGCACGTAATAGGGAAGGGGACCCAGGCCCTTGTTCGCTTCGCCGGCGTGATTGTGTGGCTGCGCCGCCAGCAATCCCTCGAGCAGGAGGTCCTCCAGCGCGGCGCCAAGCGGCTCGCGGGAAAACAGTCCACCTCCGTCAATCGAGCGCACGGTGAAATCGAGGAGCGCCCGCCAATCGCGCGCCGCGCAGCGGCGAAGATCCAAGGTGGGCTCGAACCGGAGGGGGTTTCGTTGCTTGCAGCCGATGCTCTCGGCGAGCCGCGCCTCGATCGCCTCGCGCGGTATCTGCACGATCAGCTGCGCGCAATTGTCCGACCAGCGCAGCCGCAAGTGTTCGCCAGGCGAGATCACCGCCGCCGTCGCGCCTTTGCAGACGACGCGATCCTCCCCCAGGCTGATCTGCACCGCGCCATGGATCGGGATCTGAACCAGATAGAAATCATCGAGCCGGCCCGGCCAAACGTCGACCGACGGACCGATGCGCATCAGATTGATGGAAACACGCTTCAGCGTCGCGCGGCAAATGATCCCGGAAACCGGAACGTTCGACAGCCGGCGCAGGCGATGCGGCTTGAGTACGCTGTTCAGCCGGTGATGCATCGCCTCGAAATTGTTCGACGCGAATTGACACGAGGACGCCAACGGCAGGTTGGCGGAAGCCATCACTCGGCCGCTTGCGCAAGCAGGTGCTGACGGAATTGCGGCATGACCTCCTCGGCGAGAAGCTGCATCGACTGCCGTTCCCAGGCTTCATTGGGTCCGAGCCAATCGAGTCCGGTCATCAAGAGCGTGCCGAACGGTCCGACCTCGTCGCGGAAGGCGACGAGCTTGTCGAGCATGGTCTTGGGCGAGCCATAGAGAGTGCAGCCCTCGGTGATGGTTTCGACGGTCGCTGCGTCGTCGGACATGTTCGGATCGGGCTTGAGTATGGACAGCAGGCCGACACCGGCAAGCGCCGCGCGGATGTAGGTGAAAAAGTAGCGATTGGACGCCTTGTCGCCGAACACGCGATCGGTCGCTTCGGCGTCGGTCGGCGCCACCATGACGTTGCGCGCCACACGCCAGCTTTCGCCGGACGGTTTCTTGCCGGTCTCGGCGTGGCCCTTGCTGTAGATGGCCCAATGCGACGCCACCGAGTAAGTCGGGATGATATTGGCCGAGATGATGCCCCAGCCTTGGAGCGCAGCCGTCCGCGCCGACGGCGAATGCGGACTAGCCAAGGAGAGCATGACCGGCGGTCCGCCTTTCTGATACGGCTTCGGCATGTAGCCGATGCCGAGATCGGCGATCACGTTGGTCTTCAAGCTGACCTTCCAGAACTCGCCGTCGATTTCGTAGGGCGGATCCTGCGACCAGATCCGCCGCATGATGTCGACTGCCTCCACGACCTTGCGGTTGCGCACGCCGGGGTCGGTGTGGCCGAATAGCTCAAAGTCCGACAACAGTCCGCCGGGTCCGACGCCGAGCATGAAGCGGCCGCGGCTCATGTGATCGAACTGCGCCACCTCGGCCGCGACCACGACCGGATCGTGATTGGGAATGCAGATCACGCCGGTGCCGAAGCGCAAATTCTTGGTCCGCGGCACCAGGCCCGCCATGAACATCAGCGGCGAGGGGATCGGCTCGCTCGTTGCTGAGAAGTGCTCGCCCAGCCACAATTCCTCAAAGCCGAGCCGATCGGCCAAGAGCGACTTCTCAGTATCCTCGGCAAGCGTATCGGTGAACGAGCGGGCCGGCGGATGCACCGGCATCATGAAAAATCCGAGACGCATATTCCCCCCGTTTCGATGTCCGGTTGCAGCGGCGTCGTGCGGCGATCGCGGCGCTTCTTGATTCCATTGTGGCGCTGGCGCAATCTCACGTCAAAGGGAGGAATTTGAAATGAGCCTTGCTGAAGTGCGGCCGGCCGCCAAGCCGGATGTCGTGCCGAGCGCCGATGAATTGGTCAGCCGGGCGAAAAGGCTCGCGCCGAAGTTGCGCGAGCGCGCGCTCAAAGCCGAGCGCGATCGCAACATTCCGCGCAGAGTGGGTCGAGGAATATATCGACGCCGGGCTCATTCATGTCCTGCAGCCAAAACGCTGGGGCGGTTACGAGCACGACCACGAAGTCGCCTTCGACATCGCCATCGAGCTCGGCAAATCGACCTGCGGCTCGTCGGCCTGGTGCCTGAACTATCTGGCCGATCACGCCTGCATCCTGGCGCTGTTCCCGGAAGAGGCGCAGCACGACGTTTGGAGCGAGAACAAAGCCGCCGGCATCGCCACGTCGGCGGCGCCCACCGGCACCGTCACGGTGGTGCCCGGCGGCTATCGCCTCGACGGCCGCTGGTCGTGGTGTTCAGGCCTGCGCCATTCGCAGTGGATCATGATCGGCGGGCTCGCTTTCCGTGCCGGCGAAGATCATCCCGACATGCGGCTCTATCTGGTGCCGGTGTCGGAGCTGACGATGGATGACACCTGGTATTGCACGGGGCTGCGCGCCTCCGGCTCCATCACCTGCGTGGCCGACAACGTATTTGTGCCCGAGCATCGGAGCGTATCGTTTTCGATGCTGCGCGATGCTTGTTCGCCTGGCTCGCAGGTCAATCACAATCCGATCTACCGCACGCCGTTCATCGCCGTGCATTCCTACGCGCTGGTGGCGCCGGCGCTTGGCGTGGCGCGCGGCGGCTACCACGATTTCGTGCAATGGACGCGCGAGCGCTATCTGACCTACACCCAGCTCAACATCGCCCAGCATGTGCCGGTGCAGCTCAAAGTCGCCGAGATCGCCGCGCAGATCGACGCCGCCGAGCTCCTGGCGCGGCGCGCGCTCGCGACCGCGCGCAAGGATTATACCGGCATTACCATGGAGACGCGGACGCTGCTCCGTCGCGACTTCACCTACGCCATGCGCATGCTGCGCGACGCCATGGATGCGTTGATCAAGATCAGCGGCTCCAGCGGGCTCATGGACAACAATACCGCACAACGCTGCTGGCGCGACGTGCACGCCATCTCCTCGCACGTGGTGATGAACTGGGACGTGCCGGCGGAAAACTTCGGCCGCGCCGAGTTCGGGCTGCCGCTCAATCCGTCCTATCCGATGTTCTAGGATAGCCAAATACCCGCTCTTGCGCTGACTACGGCCGCGCAAACCCTGCGTTCTCGCGGTCGAGCACGCCCGTTCTACAATGGGCGGATCGAATAGATCACTTCGCCCTTGAACTTCCCCGCATTCGGCACCCAGGGAAAGTAGATCACCCATTGCAGGTGCACGGCAGCGCCGAGGTCTTTCAGTCCGGCAAACTCCTTGACGAGCGTCCCGGTCATATTGACAACGTCCAGGACGCCCTGGGGGCCGATGACGAGAGCCTGCGGAATCCACTGCATCCCCTGCAAAGAACTCAGGAACACGCGGTAGAATTCGGCGGCCTGCGCATGCCCCTCCCAGCGCTCGCCAGTGGTCGCCAGCTCCATCACGCAATCTTCGGTGAAGACGCTGAGCATGACCTGCATTTGCGTCTTGAAGTCATCCTCCGTGAACGGCTTGAACAACACCTCTTCGGCGTGAACGTGCGTCAGCCAGGCTCGCCGGATGGCATCGTAGCCGTCTGACGTGACCTCCCAAGTGATTGGCTTGCCCTTGAAGCGAAGGTCGCTGAGCAACTGCGCAACTGGATCCACGCCCATTGTTTGTCCTTTCCGCAGGAACCATCTTGGGATGCGTTGGCGCCTGACGAGCGTCGAAGTCTACCCCGCTAGGCGGCGGCGCGCTCGGTGGCAGCGTCCGCCAGGCGCGGCAGAGCCATCTGCAGGATCTCCGAAGATTCAGTAGCCTCGATCTCGGGATGCTCGCCGCCTTCGGTCTGCATCGTGGTCCAGCGGCGCCACGTTTTGCCGCCGGCATCACCTGAGCCCGACCAGACGAACCAGAGGCTATCGGCTTCGAGCCTCAGCCTGGCGCCGCCGTCCAGGCGATGAAACGCGATCTTGGTGCCGCGCTCGTTGAAGACGCCCATCAGCTTGGTTGCAACGCCGGGCCCGCTCGGCACCCATGAGAAGTTCTTCGGCTCCATGAACACCGCGCGCGTGTAGCGCTCCCTCGGGTAGACCAGCTCGCGCTGGTTCACGTGCTCCCACACCGCCTCGTAGGCGTCCTGATTGATCCTGCCGCCGCCCGGCTTCTCGCGGGTGAAGACGCCGTCCTTGAACGAGCCTAAAGTCTTCAGTTCGGCGAGGCCGCGTTGAAACTCGCGCTCGGACATGTAGCCGTTGCCGCTCGCCCCGCCCACCTGCAGCACGAGCGTCAGCGTCTTCGGGTCGACGGTCTTTTGCGGTCCGTAGCGCGTGCCTTCGGGAAAGTAGGCGATCGAGCCAGGGCGCATCAGGCCGTCGGCGGCGAAGTCATACGCGCCCTCGAGCTGGAAGCGCACCTGGTCGAAGTTGTGCCGGTGGCGCGGCGAGACGAAGTCACCGGCAGCACCCCGATCGAGAGGTAGAAGTTGTCCGGCGAGCCTTCGCGGCCGTGGAGGAGCTCGTAGTAGCGGAAGACGCCGCCACGCGCGTGGCCGCGCTCCTGCAGCGTCAGGGACTCGAACGTGATCAGGTGCATGGCTCCTCCCAGGCGTGATGCGCCTTGTTCGCCGCGACATCGGCCCCGCGGCAACGGACGACGAGCTAGTGATAGCCGCTACCGCTCGCGTCCTGCATCTGCGCGAGCACCGCGTCAAGATTGAACGCCGCCGGCTTTTGACGCGGCGGAAATTGTTTGAAGGCTTGGATCTGCTGGGCGACAATCGCCTGCATTCCATAGATGAGAAAGACGTGGGAGATGACCCAATCCCAGTAGGTGTTGGAGCTCTCATCCGCCCGCTCGAAAGGATCGCGGCGCAGGTTGAATATCTTCGGTGCTCGAAGCTTCACAAACGGCTCGAACCAACACATCAGCTGCTTCGCGCGCTGCTCCATCAGCACCATTTTCCAGTCGCCCATGCGAATAGCGAGGATGTCGCCGTCGTCGCTGATATAGAAGAAGAACTTCCTCGGACTTTCCTTGGCCTCGCCGCTCAGATAGGGCAGCAGATTGTATCCGTCGATATGCACCTTGTAGGTCTTGTCGCCGATCTGATGCCCGTTGAGCAGCTTCTCTTTGATATCCGGCTCTCCGGCGGCGGCGAGGAGGGTCGGCAGCCAGTCCTGGTGTGAAGCGAGATCGTTGAGAACCAGGCCCGCCTTGATCCGGGCCGGCCAGCGCACAAAGATCGGCACGCGCCAACCGCCCTCCCAATTGGTGTTCTTCTCGCTGCGATACGGCGTGATCCCGGCGTCCGGCCAACTGTTGTAGTGCGGACCGTTGTCCGTCGAGTACATGACAATCGTGTCATCGACGATGCCCAGTTCGTCAAGCTTGCTCAGCATGCGCCCGATATTTTCGTCGTGCGCCACCATGACATCGTTGTAGTCGCCCTGGCCGCTCTTGCCTTTGTGCTTTTCCGCGCAGTGGGTTCGAAAGTGCATGCCCGTGGTGTTGTACCACATGAAGAACGGCTTGCCCTCCTTGTGGCATTTGTCGATGAAGGCGAGCGCGCGCTCGGTGATCTCGTCGTCAATTGTCTCCATGCGCTTCTTGGTCAGCGGACCGGTATCTTCGATCTTTTGCCCGCCCTTGCCGTCAGCCCAGCAATGGAGCACGCCTCTCGGTCCGAACTGTTTCTTGAACGCCGGGTTCTTCGGATAGTCGGGGTCTTCGGGCTCTTCCTCGGCATTGAGGTGATAGAGGTTGCCAAAGAACTCATCGAAACCGTGCGCCGTCGGCAGAAACTCGTCCTTGTCTCCCAGATGGTTCTTGCCGAATTGACCGGTGGCGTAACCGAGCGGCTTCAGCAATTCCGCGATGGTCGGGTCTTCGGCGCGAAGACCGACGTCGGCCCCGGGCATTCCCACCTTGGTGAGGCCGGTGCGGATCGGGTTCTGGCCGGTGATGAACGCAGCGCGGCCCGCCGTGCAGCTTTGCTGGCCGTAGTAGTCGGTGAACGTCATGCCTTCATTGCCGATCCGATCAATATTCGGCGTGCGGTAACCCATCTGACCGCGGTTGTTGTAGCTGATATTCCACCAGCCGATGTCGTCACCCCACAGGATAAGGATGTTCGGCTTGTCGGCCTTGCTGGCCATCTCGATCTCCCTTGTTTGGTTTAACTCGCCGGTGCCTTTTGGCAGGCCGTTCGAGCCTCGGCGCCTACACTTGACGCAGCAGCACGGCGAAGAACGCGAACAGGCCGATGAGGATGAGAAGGACGGCAATCGCGATGACCGGCGATTGCATTTGCTCCCTGGTCGCGCCCGATCTCATTCCCGCGATCGGGGCGAAGGTCCTGCCACAGGTAGCGAACCGTCCATCGGTACTGCCAAATCGATACGAGCAGCGCCAGCACGCCGCAGGAAATCAGTGCCAGCCCGAGATACTCCGGCGCTTTCGGAAAAGCGGCGGGGCTGATTCCCGGCATCTGTTGCAGCCGCTCAAAGAACTGGACGATCGCGAAGCCAAAGCCGATCAGCGAGACCGCGGTCCGCACCCACGACATCAGGGTGCGCTCGACGCTCAGCCGCGTGCGGAGCCAGCCGAAATGAGTATCTGCCGTTACTCTGACTTCGAACCTGTCTGTGTCGGGCTGAGAGTGCGGATCCGCCATACCAGCTGCCCTTTCTGTTGACACATGTCGTTGCTTTATCGAACGCGACCCGCTGAGGCACGGGCGTGCCACACGCGCACAACAAGCCCGCGGATGAGCAGGTAGGGTACAAACCCGAGCAGCAATCGCGATGATGAGCGCTTCGATCGGATAGAACATATTGAACACCGTGGCCTGGTAGATCACATCCATCGCGAGCCCAAGAAGGACAATCCGGGCGGTTGCGTCCAAGCCTTCACGCAGTCTTGCAATGCGCTGGTGCGGATCGCGCACTATCGTCCAAAGATACGGCGAACGCTCGGTCCGCGCATCGCGGAGACCATCACGGATGGCGCTGATCGCCGCCATCGAAGGCTGCAGAATGAAACGGAAGGCCATCGGCCCGCTCGGCCGACCGGTCAGATCGCTCCACGCGCGTTGGAAGTTCTCTACGGTAACGCCGTGCCACACGATGCCGGCCAGATCAGCAACGCGGCAATTGCGATGACGAGCTTTGCCAACAATCCCAACTCCCGCGCGTCGGTGCCGGTCATCGCGCTGCCGTGGCCTCTTGAATGACGTGCCAAGCCGCTTTTAGCGCGGGCATGGAAACGCTCTGTCCATGGCATCCCCGCGACGTGTTAATGGCAATGAAAATACAGCGTACGCCAGTGGCGGCAGTGCGACAACACGGCGGTGATCGGTGGCTTGATCGATCAGTTCCAAGTGATCTCCAAGTGATTTCCAAGTGATCTCCAAGCGATCTCCAAGTGACTGCGCTCACCTTTTGGGGTCACGCCGAGAAGGCGGCTCAAAAATCAGCGGCATGTCTGCTTCAGCCTCCGGGGCGCCGCCTTTGGGTTCTTGCTCTTGGTGGAGGCGTCACCTAAGGTCCAGCAAGCGATGAAAGCAAACGTTTGCTCAAAGCCGCGTAGCTATGATGCAACGAACCGCTAATGTCCCAAGTGACGGAGGTCGCGACATCCGGCGTACCGGCGACACATCGCTTGAAGAACTTTTGGCGTTTGAACGGCTATTTTCGGATCTTTCCGTCCGTTTTGCGAACGTTGCCGTTGACAAAGTCGTTGCCGAGATTGAGAGCGCGCTAAAGCAGCTCCTAAAATTTCTGGGCTTCGATCGTAGTGCTTTTTGGGAATTCGTCGATCATGACAAACAATATTTTTTATGCTCGGCGGCGATAGAAGGCGTCGAACCGCCCCTGCCTGGCCCGATACCGGCTGACTTAAGTTGGTTTGCCAGTGAGCTTCGTGCCGGACGAACCGTCGTTATTCGATCCGACGCGGACGTTCCACCAGAAGCAGTGCCGCGGCGGAGTTTAATCGTCGCGTCGGCATTCGCTCCGTGCTGGTCATTCCGCTCCCCGTTGGCGGCCACGTCGCCGCCGCGATTGGTTTTGGCGCCTTTAGCAGCACGCGAGAGTGGCCGGTCGAGTTCATCGCGCGGGTAACAGTCATTGGTGAAGTGATGGCCCAGGCGCTTGCACGCACCCGTTCGGAAACGGCGCTTCGGCTGAGCGAGACGCGTTGGCGGTCGATTTTCGAGACCTCGACCCTCGCAATTACGGTCTTCGATCAAAACTTGCGCTACACGGCAACCAATCCGGCGTTTCAGACCATGCTCGGTTACACCGACGAAGAGCTGAGGCAGCTCACTCCGCTGGATATCACCGTAGCGGATGAGCGTGGCAAAGCCGACTCCCGGTTGACTGCCCTGCGAGAGGGAAAGATTGATCATTACGTCGTTGAAAAACAGTACCTGAGAAAGGATGGAACGGTGATTTGGGGCCAAGCCTCCGTGGCGCGGGCTTCACAGTCGGGACCGGAAATGTTCATCGGAACAATGATTGATATTACCGAGATTAAGCGTGCCCAGGATAGCTTGTTTGCAACGCAGTCGGAGCTCGCGCGCGTTGCACAATTGACGACGATCGGGCAGATGGCGGCTGCGATCGCTCACGAAATCAAACAACCCCTGACATCCATCATGATGGGTAGTAGCGCGGGCCTGCGCTGGCTGGCAAAGAAGCCTCCCAATCTGAAGGAGGTTCGAGCCTGCTTTGATCTCGTCGCCGATAACGGCGATCGAGCGAATCAAGTGATCGACAGTATTCGCGCGATGTTTCAGAAGGGCCGCCAAGAGAAGGAGCTCGTTGATATCAATCAGCTGGTCCGAGAAACTTGGAACTTCTGCGTAGCAGGATTCAGAAAGAGCGGATCGCATTGCAGAGCGAGTTGGCTGACGATTTGCCGCCGGTATTCGGAAGTCGCATTCAAATACAGCAAGTTTTGTTCAACCTATTTTCCAATGCGATTGAAGCGATGGATGCCGTCACCGATGACGACCGGCTGCTCCGAGTCGGCTCAACGTTTCGCCCATCGCGTGATGTGTTGGTTTCCGTTACGGACTCCGGTCCCGGTTTGGCCCCGAAGGACGTCAACCGCATCTTCGATCCCTTCTTCACGACAAAATCCCAAGGCATGGGCATGGGTTTATCGATATGTCGGTCAATTGTCGAAGCTCATGAAGGGCGTCTTTCGGCGCGTGCCGACGCCGAACGAGGAGCGGTCTTTGAGATTACATTGCCTGCCGCAGATATGAACAAGTTATCGGCACGCGGTCAGGCTGCAACATAATTGCTAAATCGAAATCCAGCGGCGGCACGTCGGTTCCGTGCCAAACTCGGAAGCCGGCGCGAAAGCTCGAGACCCGCGCAAGCGGGCGCGAAGAAAGTTATGCGCAATTCAAATCTCGATCCGGATGACGAGGCAAAACTGTCACCAGCGACTGCGCAAGAACTCCTCGATCGCTTCCGGCGACGCTTTGGCGTAGCTGCCGCGCCGGCTGACGACCGATCCGGTGAGGCGATGCAGAGACAGCGCCATCTCCGCCGCCTTCGCCACGATGGCGATGCCGTTGAGCACCAGCGCGCCGTCGATCAGGAAAGGCCGTTCGCGCGCGAACAGCAACATCGGTAAGCCCCCGGCCGGGATAATGACCTCCGCCCCCGAAGCGACCAGAGGGCGGACCTGGTCGATGAAGTTGGCGCGCACCTTCAAGTAGGCGGCCTCGTCGGTGAACGCGTTCATGAAGCCGGGCAAGTCCACCTGAATTGCCCGCACCCCTGTCACCCGCTGGCCGAGGCCATAGGCGGTGACCTGACGCTCGTGCCAATCGATGAAAATTGGATCGATGGTCACAAGGCCGAGCTTCCTCCCCATGCTGAGCGCGGCAAGAAACGTCGCCTCGCCGAGGCCAATGACCGGGAAATCGACGGCGCCGCGGATTTCCAAGAGACCAGGCTCCTGAAAGTGACCGATGACAAACGCGTCGTAACCGGCGCGCTCCGCCTCGAGCGCATTGCGGATGGTCTGCGCGGCACAACGAAACTCCGCCAGCGGATGAAAGAAATGGTCAGGAGGATCGAGCCCATGAACCTCAAAGGCGCAGTTCGGACCGGCCACGAAGTCGAGCATGGCTTGCAGCCGCTCGATGTAAGGCTTTTGCTCGATCGGGTGGACGAAGCTCTGATACCAAAATCGGGCGCGAGAAACCGGTTCAGCCATCTAAAAATCTCCTATGCCGGCTTTGCGCTTAACGCGCGGCAAACGGGGTGGCCGGCGTGGGCGTGACCACTCCCGTTCGTTGTTGGCTCTCTAAGATCAGCCGGCGCGCAGCGACAGACTACTCCGCGGAAACGATCAGAAACACTTAGGCGCGCTTGGCCACCTCCGCCCCATAGCGTACCCGCGCGTCTTCGACGGCTTGCGCCTGCGCCGCCGCGAGTTGCTCGCGGACCGCTTTGGCGCGCCGCGCGGCATCGAGCGTTGCCTGCGCGTGGCCTTGGAATTGCGGCATCACTTCACGCGCGATCAGTTCGTAGCTGCGGTGCGTGGCCGCCGGGTTGGCCCAGTTGTGCGCCAACAGGAGATAGGCGCCGAACCCGCCGCCCGATTGCTGCCACAGCCGCTCGATCTGCGCCGCGCACGCGTCCGCCGTGCCGATGGCGCCGAGGCCCGAGCCGTTGATGAACTCGATCATTTCGCCGACCGAGTTGCCGGCCACCGCCATTTGCGGGAAAGCGGCGACCTGCTGGAAGTAGCGGAACCAGTGCTCGATCCCGTACTCCACGTCGCGATACGCCTGCTCCTTGGTCTCGGCGATGTGGCACAGGCCGACGAGCCGCCACTTGCTGCGATCGGCGACCTTGCCGTGGGCTTTGGCTTCGGCCGTCAGCACATCCCAGTGCAGCGCCAGCGCATCGAAGCCGGCAGCGGTGGTGGCGCCCACCGATAGCATGCCGACGCCATGCCGCCCGGCGAGCTTGGCGCCGGTGGGCGAGGCGACGGCGGCGACCGCGACGTCGAACAGCGGATTGGAATATGGCCGCAAATGCAGCCGCGCCTCGTGCAAGTCCCAGCGCTCGTTCTTGAACGTGACGGGCTCGTCGCCGGCCAGCAGCTTGGTGATGATGGCGGTGCCGTCTTCCAATAGCCCGCGCGTCTGGCTCTGCTGCAGCCCGATCATGACGCCGTCGGTCGGCAGCGAGCCGGGGCCGAGGCCGAGCATCGCCCGCCCGCGGGTGAGGTGATCGAGGAGCACGATACGCTCCGCCACCCACAACGGATTATGGTACGAGACGCTGATGACGCCGGTGCCGAGCCTGATATGGCGGGTGCGCTCGGCGGCAGTGGCGATCATGATTTCCGGCGAGGCGGACAATTCGGTGCCGGCGGAATGGTGCTCGCCGAGCCACGCCTCGTCGTAGCCGCAGCGGTCGAGCCACTGGATCAGATCGAGGTCGCTCTGCAGGGCCAGTGTCGGGTTGATGCCGGGCTTGTGGAATGGCGCAAGAAAGATGCCGAAGCGCAGCCGTTGGCTCATGAGACGGTCCTCCGCTTGTTGTTATGGAGGCGCGCGCGGCCTCCTTGCGCTGAGCAAGCTAGCACATCGATGTGCCACTGCCCCAGGGTCTAGCGCTTCGCATGCGCGCAAGTTTCTTCATTCCGATTTTGTCCGGGCGCGCAGGGAACGGGTCTAAGCAGCGATGCCGCGTACGATGTCGATCGCGCGGCGCAGCAGCGTCATCGAGGCTTCGAGCGTGCGAAAGCCGGCATGGGCGGTGACCGTGACATTGCTCATGGCGGCAAGCGGGTGATCGGGCCGCAACGGCTCGGCGTGGAACACGTCAAGGCCGGCATGGCGGATATGACCGCTGCGCAAGGCGTCGATCAGTGCGCTCTCGTCGATCAAGTCGCCGCGCGCGGTATTGATCAGAACCATGCCGGGCTTCATGCGCGCCACCTGCGCCGGGCCAAGAAATCCGCGCGTATCGTCGTTGAGCGCGAGATGCACCGAGATCACGTCGGAGCGCATCAGGAGTTCGTCGAGCGCGGTCAAAGCCTCGCCGGGTATCGGCGTGCGATTCCACGCCATCACCTGCATCCCGAGCCCGCGGCCGATGCGCATGACTTCGCGGCCGATGCCGCCCAGCCCAATGACGCCGAGGGTCTTGCCCGCGAGCTGGACGCCTTCGCGCGTCGACCAGACGCCGGCGCGGATCTCACGATCCATCCGCGCGATGTCGCGGCAGCATGCCAGCATCAGCGCGATCGCGTGCTCGGCCACGGCAGTGTCGCCATAGCCCTTGATGGTGTGGACGCGAATGCCGCGCTCGGCCAGTTCGGCGATATTCATGTAGCTCGCGGCGCCGGTGCCGAGAAAGACGACGTGCCTGAGCCCTTCGCATCGTTCGACCAAAGCCGTCGGCAGGTAGGAGTGGTCGTCGATGCAGATGTCGTAGCCGTTGAGCAATCGCGGCAACTCGTCCGGCGCGAACGCGGCGCGATTGACGTCGATCGGCGGATCGTCGGCACGCACGACCCGCTGCCACACCGGCGCCAGCTGATCGTTGCAGTCGATGAACAGCGATTTCATCACTATTTCCTGTTGCGGCGTCCGGGAACTTTTTTGGGCAAACCGTGCCGCGTGCTCAAGGCCAAAAATTGCGATAGAATGGGCGAACATAAAGACTGTTCATAGGGAGGACTGCATGCGCCAGTGGCTTACTGCGTGGCTCACCGCCGGATTCCTCGCCGTCTCGCCGGCGGCCTTCGCCCAGGGCGCCTTCGACGGCCATGTCAAGGTTGGCGTGCTCAACGATCAATCGAGCCTCTATGCCGACGCGACCGGCCAAGGCTCGGTCGTCGGCGCCCAGCTGGCGCTCGAAGATTACATGAAGGCCAATCCGAACTCGAAGCTTAAGGTCGAGATCATCGTCGCCGATCACCAGAACAAGCCCGACATCGGCGCCAATATCGCGCGCCAGTGGATCGAGCGCGACGGCGTCGACATGCTTCTCGATGTGCCGAACTCGGCGGTGGCGCTCGCGGTCAACGGGGTGACGCGGCAGCTCAACAAGGTGATGGTCAACGGCTCGGCCGGCAGCGCGCGGCTCACCGGCGACCAGTGCAGCCCCAACACCGTGCATTGGACGTTCGATAACTTCGCGCTCGCCAACGGCACCGGCCGCGCGGTGGTTTCGACCGGCGGCGACACCTGGTTCTTCGTCACCGCCGATTATGCGTTCGGCCACGATCTCGAGGCGCAGACCACCGCGGTCGTCAATGCGATGGGCGGCAAGGTGCTGGGCAGCGTGCGCGCGCCGTTAAATACCCCGGACTTTTCCTCGTACCTGCTGCAGGCGCAGAGCTCAAAGGCCAAGGTGATCGGGCTTGCCAATGCCGGCGGCGACACCATCAATTCTATCAAACAGGCTTCCGAGTTCGGCATCGTCAAGGGTGGCCAGCGGCTGGCCGGATTGCTGGTGTTCATCACCGACGTCAACTCGCTCGGGCTGGACGTCGCGCAGGGCCTGCAATTCACCGAGGCGTTTTACTGGGACATGAACGACGACACCCGCGCCTGGACCAAACGGTTCGTCGAGAAGATGAACGGCCGGCTCTATCCGACCATGAACCATGCCGGCAATTACGGCGGCATGCTGCATTATCTCAAAGCTGTGGAAGCGGCGCAGACGACCGACGGCATTCAAGTGGTCGCCAAGATGAAGGAGCTGCCGACCAACGACGTGACCTTCGGGCCCGGACGTGTCCGGGAAGACGGGCGGCACATGCACCCGATGTATCTGTGGCAGGTGAAGCAGCCTGACGAGAGCAAGGCGAAGTGGGACTATTACAAGCTGGTCAAGACCATCCCGGCCGAGGAAGCCTGGCGCCCGCTCGACCAGGGCGGCTGCAGCCTGGTTGCGAAGAAGAGCTAAATCCCGATGCGCTTCACCTCTCCCCGCGCAGCCGGGGAGAGGGAGACGCATCCGTCACGCCGGTTTGTTATGGCCGACGGTTTTCAGATAGTGCAGCGTTTCGTCGAGCGACACGACGTCGGCGTATTTGGCGTTGAGGTCGAACAAGCTCTGCTCGTGCGCCGCCGCCGAGCGGTCGCCGACCGCTTCGCGCACTACCATCGGGCGAAAGCCGTTCTGCACCGCATCGACCGCGGTGGCGCGCACGCAGCCGGAAGTGGTGCAGCCGGTGATGATCAACGTGTCGACGCGCCGGGCGTTGAGCCGGGGCACGAGGTCGGTGCCAAAAACCAGGAGGCATATTTCTTCGCCAGCAGGATGTCCTTCGGCTGCATCGGCAAGCGCGGGTCGACCTTGACCGCCTCCGACCCCGCCGTCAGCGTCCGCGCGCCGCTCTGCTTAAGGGCCCAGATCCCGGCGTCCTTGATGTCCTCTTCCTCGTAGATCACGGTGGAGAAGATCACCGGGATGTTGCGCGTGTGGGCAACCTCCAGCAGCGGCTTCTGCGCCTCGATCTGGCCGTCGAGATTGGCGCCGAGCGGCATCGAGGCATCGGTAAAGCCCTTGATCATGTCGATCATGATCAGCGCCGGCCGTTCGCCAAAGCCGATCTTGATGCCAAAGCCCCGCTGCCGGAAAAATTCCTCGTCGTCCTTGCCGCTGGTCACGAGCGAACTCCCTGTTGCCGCTTGCCGCATCGATGGTGCCGGCCGCCGGCGCGCGGAGCCTTCACCTGCAGCCCTGTTATATGCGAACAATCGCCTGATGCGAACAGCACGTGCGAAAACGGGGAGGTCGTTCAATGACGAAAAGGCATCAGGGCAAGACCGTGGTGATTTCGGGCGCGGCGTCCGGCATCGGGCAGGCGTCGGCGGTCCGGCTCGCGGAGGAGGGGGCGCAGATCATCATTGCCGACCGCGCCAAGGCGGAGCAAACGCTGCAACTGGTTGCGAACGCGGGCGGCAAGGGTGCGGCGGTCCAATGCGATGTCAGCGATCCGGCTAGCGTTGCCGAACTGAAGGAGACGGTCGAGCAAAACAGCGGCCAGTGCGACATCCTCATCAACAACGCCGGCATCTACCCGATGCAGCCTTTCGACGACATCACTTTCGAGGACTGGCGCCGCGTGCTGTCCGTCAATCTCAATTCCATGTTCCTGATGACCAAGGCCTTTTCCGTGGCATGCGCCAGCGGGGCTGGGGCCGCATCGTCAATATTGCCTCCGATACGGTCAGTCTCCTGGTGCCAAATCTCATCCATTACATCACCAGCAAGGCCGGCGTTATCGGCTTCACGCGGTCGATCGCCACCGAGTTCGGCGTACACGGCGTTACCGCCAACGCTATCGCGCCCGGTCTCACACGCACGCCCGGCACGCTGGCCGAGAGGAAATTCCCGGCGGCATGTCCAAGGAAGCGTTGTTCGACCTGATGGCCAATATGCAGTCGATCAAGCGCGGCGAGCGGGTGTCTGATCTGGTCGGTGCCGTGTCGTTTCTCGCCAGCGACGACGCGGGCTTCATCACCGGACAGACGCTCTACGTCAACGGCGGGCTGACGCGCACGACCTAAGTCTTTTGATCCAACCCGTACATTTTTTGATCCAGCCCCCACATTGACGTGCCGCGTTGGCAGCATACGTTTGCTTCCATGGTCCCACTGTCCGGGAACAAGCATGGGGAATGCGGATTGGGACCATGGGCCTGAGGGGGCCGAAACTTGCTCGGAGGCTAGAAAATCAGCGCGATAAGGCGGTGCAACGATGTTCAATCCGACCTTGATCGTCATTGAAGCATTCATCCGCGAGCTTCGGATGATGTACGAACGGACCTATGAAAGACTGGAGCCGGCTTATCCCGGCGTCATCAGCTTTGCCGCTCAGCTTGCGCTCGAGAGCATAGCGACCAGCGACGCGGCCTATCACGACGTCAACCACACCATCATGGTCACGCTCGTCGGCCAGGAGATTCTGCGTGGCCGGCACATCAGCGTCGGCGGCGTTACGCCGCGCGATTGGCTGCACTTCATCGTCTCGCTGCTCTGCCACGACATCGGCTACGTTCGCGGCATCTGCCGCGCCGACGGCCGTTACGTCAGCAACATGGCCGGCGACAAGGTCAGCGTGCCGGAGGGCTCCACCGACGCATCAATGACGCCCTATCATGTCGCCCGATCCAAGCTGTTCGTGCGCGAGCGTTTCAGCAAGGCGCTGATCCATCTCGATACCGACCAGATTGAAGCCAACATCGAGCACACCCGCTTTCCAGTTCCCGAAGAAGAACAGCACGAGCCTATCGGCGACTATCCCGGGCTGGTGCGGGCAGCAGATCTGATCGGTCAGCTCGCGGACATCAATTATCTGCGCAAGACGCCCGCTCTCTTCAACGAGTTCCGCGAGACCGGAATGAGCAACAAGCTGAAATACAACACTGCTGCCGATTTGCGGGCGAATTACCCGCATTCTTTTGGGAGAAGGTTCAGCCTTATACCGTCGATGCCTTGCGCTACCTTCGCGTCACCCAGGAGGGCCAGCAATTGGTGGCGAACCTCTACGCCATCGTCTTCTCCATGGAGCACCGCGGGCAGACGATCTAGGGCGGCCTTAGCGGTCAAACTCGGCAACGCTGCGCGTACCCGCATCTTTGGCGGATCGCTGCCAGGGCCAGCAGCCCTCGATTTCCGTTTCGAGCGAGAAACTGAGGAATGTGCGGATGCCGACGATCGCGGCCAGCAGCCCGACGCTCTCAAAGGTAAGGGGAGCAGTGATTGTTGAAATAATGTCTGCGCCGACCAGCAATTCAAGTCCAAGCAGGATGCCACGTCCGATATCGGACCGGTAACGCGGGTAGGCCGAACGCCAATTTCCCGTGCGCGAACCCTCGCGGAGAAACGCCACTGTGGCTAGGGCAATTCCCCCAAGGATGATGGCCACGCCGACCAGTTCGAGCAGTTTGGCAAGCTGATCGACGAAGACATGGGCCTGTTCAAGCACGTTATCTCTCCCTGCTAAAACTCCCATGGCGACTGACGGCGGATCAACGTCGCCGGCCGAGCGCCGCCATGAGCATCATTCGGGCAGAATGGATACCAAGCGCTCCGCCGCCGCTATTGCTGCGGCGTTGTCAGTGCGACGCGATTCCACAGCACGGTGAAATGACCTTCATCGCTGTCAACCGCACATGTCATCTGGTACAAGTCTGGTTTCCCGTTTTGACTGACGTAGCGCAGGTGGATGCCAAGCTCCACGTTGCTCGGATTCGTCGCATCCGGAAACCAGTAATCCGAATAGTCGCCGACGGCGGCGAACTGCCGGGGCGCCGCAAACGATTTCGTATTCGCCATCTGTTGCGGCAGTTCCGATCTCGGCGCCACGGCAAAGCTCTGTAATGTCGCAACGATGTCGGTTTGGCTGGCCGAGAGGCCGAAGCTCTGCATGGTCCGGTCGCTCAGCGGCTGGCACGGGCCAATCGTGGAGCGCGTGACGCCGCGCGGCGAACTGAAGAACGGGCAGATGCTGAAGCCGTCCGGACCGACATGCGGTTGCGCACGGATCGGCATCGTGGCGGCGAGCAGGCCGAAGCAAAGAGCGGCTGCAAAACGCGAACTTGAGCCGGTCGTTAAGCTTGTAACAAAAAACGCGCGCAACTTCGGTGCATCCTTGTTCGTTCGTCGCCCCAGACAACGGCGATCAGTTCCAGCGCCACACGCCGTAAGCGTGGCCGTTCTGCATTTGCGGGGCGATGTAGCTGGGCTTGTGGTTGCCGATGGCGCCGAGCATGGCGATCCAGTTGAGCAACTCGCCGCCGACATTGCCGGCTTTCAGGAGCTGGTGCTGCGTCGCCTCGGCGATGAGCTTGTCGGTCTGCTGCTCTTCCAGGTATTTGATCACGCGCCACGCCCAGTCCGGATCGGGCACGCCGTCGGTGCGGCCAGGCGCCATGCGCGGCCCGGCGACTTCGAGGGAAAAGCTGCCGCTGCCCATGACCACGACGCGCAACGGCGCCTGCCACGAGGCGATGGCGCGGCCGACCGCCTGGCCGAGCGCATAGCAGCGCTGCGCCGACGGCAACGGCGGGATATGGCCGCTGATGAAGAACGGGATGACCGGCACGTTCATGTCCGGCGTCAGGAAATGCAGCGGCACCGCGATCGAATGGTCGACCGAGAAGTGCTGGGTCAGCGCGGCATCAAAGCCGGCGTCGACGCTCGTCTGCCGGATATGGGCGGCGAAATCGACCGCCGAGGGAATTTTGTAGACCGGCATTTCCCGCGGCTCGTCGTTCGGGCCAGAGAACGCCTTGTCGACGCCGACCGCGAAAATCGGCAGGTTATCGAGGAAAAACGTATTGAGATGATCGGTGTCGAACATCACGATGACGTCCGGACGGACGGCGGCAAGGTGTTCCTTCTGCGCCGCAAACAGCTTGGCGGTTTCGCAATTCGGCCCGTCGCGCTTGACGAAGAACGGAAACACCGGGGTGTGCGGCACGCCGAACCCGGCGACGATGCTGGCCATCTCATGAACTCCTGTCAGTCGCTTCCACGCAACGCTTGTGCGACATTAATCTGCGTACCATGAGGCCGCCAGACCATGGCAATGTTTCGACGATCGGGAGAATCACGTGCCGCGCAAGCCCGCCAAAAAACGTGCCGCCAGCCCGCGAGCCGCCGCAGCCAGTCGCGGCGCGCGAGCGGCCACGCCGTCGCAACCGGCCATACCGACCGAGCATGATCGCTTCGACTATTCGGCGATCATCGACCGGCCGCGCCTGTCATGGCCGAACGGCGCCCGCGTCGCCGTCTGGGTGATCCCGAACATCGAGCATTTTCTGTTCGACCGGCCGTCGACGCGGCTGACCAATTTGCCGGTCAATCCCGATGTCCTCAACTATTCGTGGCGCGACTACGGCGTGCGCGTCGGCATCTGGCGGATGATGGAATTGATGGAGCGCTACGGCGTCAAGGGCACGGTCGCGCTCAATTCCGACGTGTGCGAACGCTATCCGCGCATCATCGACGAAGGCAAGAAGCTCGACTGGGAGTGGATGGGGCACGGCACCAACAATTCCACCCTGTTCGCCAATCAGACCGAAGCGGAGGAGCGGGCGCTCATCAAGGAAGTCGTGACCACGATCACCAGGAGCGTCGGCAAGGCGCCGCGCGGCTGGCTCTCGCCGGCGTTGAGCGAGACCATGCGGACGCTTGATATCCTCGCCGAGAACGGCATCGACTATGTCGGCAACTGGGTCAACGACGACCAGCCCTATCCGATGCGGGTCAAGAAGGGATCGATGATCGCCATGCCGTACTCGGTGGAGATCAACGACATTCCGGCGCTCCTTGATCTGCATCAGAGTCCGGAAGTGTTCGGGCAGATGATCTGCGATCAGTTCGACGTGCTCTACGAGGACGGCGCCCAGACCGGCCGGGTGATGTCGATCTGCCTGCATCCGTTTCTGGTCGGCTACCCGCACCGCAGCAAACACTTCGCCAGAGCGCTCCACCATATCTCATCGCGCCAGGAGGTGTGGCTGACCACCGGCAGCGCCATCGTCGACTGGTACAAGCAGAATTATCTCAAGGGGTGATGGCGGAAGGGCAGGCACGCGACAGGCAGGCGACAGGCGGGCGACCGACGTGGCTTTGGACAAAAGCATCGCAACCGACCGGCACGCGGGCACTCCGTCTGAAGTTTTTCGCGTCTTCCTTAAGCTCGGCGTCAGCTCCTTTGGCGGACCGATTGCGCACATCGGCTATTTCCGTGAGGAATTCGTCGTCCGCCGGCGATGGCTCGACGAGCAGGCCTTCGTCGACCTCGTTGCGCTCTGCCAGTTCCTGCCGGGTCCGGCTTCGAGCCAAACCGGTTTTTCGATCGGTCTGATACGGGCGGGCTATGCCGGGGCGCTGGCGGCATGGACCGGCTTCACCTTGCCGTCGGCGATCGTGCTGGTCCTGTTTGCCTACGGTGCCGACGCGCTCGGTGGACCCGTGGGAACGGGTCTGCTTCATGGCCTCAAACTCGTCGCGGTCGCCATCGTCGCGCAAGCTGTCTGGGGCATGGCGCGCACGCTCTGTCCCGACCGCCAGCGTGCTTCCATCGCGGCACTAAGCGCGCTGATCATCCTGTTCAGCACCTCGTCGATCGCGCAGATCGGCGCCATCGTACTGGGCGGCCTGTTGGGCTTGTGGCTTTGCCGCGGCGCGCTGCCGCCGGCCGAAGGCCACATTCACATGCCGGTGTCGCGCCGCGCCGGGCTCGCGGCGCTGACGGCGTTCTTTGTTCTGCTCATCGGTCTGCCGGTCGCGCAGAAGCTGACAAACGCTTCGGGCATCGCCTTGTTTGACGCTTTCTATCGCTCCGGCGCGCTGGTCTTCGGCGGCGGCCATGTGGTGCTGCCGTTGTTGCGCGAGGCGTTTGTCACCCCCGGCTGGGTCAGCGACGACAGCTTTCTCGCCGGCTACGGCGCGGCGCAGGCGGTTCCCGGACCGCTTTTCACCTTCGCCGCCTATCTGGGCTTTGTCGTCAATCCGTCGCCGCACGGCCTGCCCGGCGCGGCTCTGGGCCTGTTCGGCATTTTCCTTCCGGGCATGCTGATCCTGGTCGGCGCGTTGCCATTCTGGGACAGCTTCCGCAGGCGCGAGGACGCGCAAGCCGTGATGCGTGGGGTCAATGCCGCGGTCGTCGGGCTCCTGGGCGCCGCGTTGTACAATCCGCTGTGGACCACGTCGGTCAAAACGCCGGGAGATTTCGGCATCGCGCTGGTCGGCTTTGTTCTCCTCACCGCCTGGCGCGCGCCGCCGCTCGTGGTCGTTATCGTCAGCGCGCTCGGCGGCATTGCGCTGTCGCTCGCCAAGTGGTGATCAGCAATGACCGATGCAACGATCCGTCGTTATTTTGCCGGCCTTTCCCGGACCACGTTCCTTTTCACCTTCGCCAGCCTGTTCTCCGACATCTCCACGGAGATGCTCTATCCCGTCCTGCCGGTGTTCCTGACGCAAACGCTCAACGCCGGCGGCAGCATCGTCGGCCTGATCGACGGCTTTGCCCAGGCCGCGCAGAATATCGTGCAGGGATTTTCCGGAACGCTTTCGGACCGACTGCAGCGGCGCAAGCCGATTGCGCTCGCCGGCTATTTTCTCTCCGCGATCGCCAAACCGCTTATGGGGCTCGCGACCGTCTGGGAAATGGTGTTCGGCGCCCGGTTGCTGGACCGCTTGGGCTCGGGCGCGCGGTCAGCGCCGCGCGATGCACTGATTGCCGGGTCGGTCGACGAGGCTAACAGAGGCCGCGCGTTCGGCCTGGAGGGTGTGGGCGATAACGCCGGCGCCTTTCTCGGGCCCTTGCTCGCCTTGTTGCTGCTCTACGGGCTCCATGTCGGCATCCGGTCGGTGTTTTATCTGGCGGTCATTCCAGGGTTGCTCGCGTTCTTCCTGGTGCTGCTGGTCAAAGAGCAGCGCGCGCCGGCCACAGCCGAGGCGAAGATCGAGGTTGGTCCGCGCCAACTGCCAACGGATTACTGGAAATATCTCGCGGTGATCGCGCTGTTCGGACTGGGCAATTCGAGCAACGCGTTTCTGATCTTGCGAACTCAGGATATCGACGCTTCGCTCGACCAGACCATCTTGATCTATGCCGGGTTCAACCTGGTCGCGACGCTGATCTCCTATCCGGCCGGATGGCTGATCGACACCTGGGGCGGCAGAAACGTCCTGCTCGGCGCCTTCATTATTTTCTTCATCGCCTATCTTGGTTTTGCGTCGACGGAGAGCATCGTGCTGATCGCGGGGCTGTTCGCCTTCTATGGATTGTACCAGGGCATATTCCGCGCCGCCGGCAAGACGCTGGCCGCAAGCTTTGTGCCCGATCAGCTGCGCGCCAGCGGCGTCGGCTGGTACAATACGACCGTCGGTCTTTTGCAGCTTGTCGCCAGCGTCGTCGCCGGCCTGTTGTGGGATCGCGTCGGCCACACCGCGGTATTCTATTACGGCGCCATCTTCGCCGCCGTCGGCAGTATGGCGTTGGTGCTGCTGATCCCGAAAGCGCGCGGGCGCGCGTGACGGCCGATGAGGTCGGCAAAGTCAATCGCTGCGCGTTTCGCAGCGCGGCGCAACCGGTCGTTACCGCAGGCTTGTCGCCCCATGTTGTCCACTGCTACGTTTGCTGCGCGACGGCTCGACAACCACAACTGATCAAAAACACAGTCGCCAGGTTGAGCCTTCGAGACGGCCACAACGGCTCTCGGATCAAGGGAAGGGAACGCACTATGCGCAATTCCATCGCAATCGCGCTTGCCGGCGGTCTTGCAACCAGTCTTGCCGCCGCAAGTCTGGCTGGATCGGCCAACGCAGCCGACAAGATCAAGGTAGGATTTTTCTCGACGCTAGAGGGAACGTACACCGCGCTCGGCGAGGATGGCCAACGCGGTTTCGATCTCGCCGTGATGCAGCATCACAACAAAGCGGGCGGCAAGGACTTGGAGATCATCAGAGGCTCGTCGGATGCCAGCCCTGACTCGGCGCTACGGGCGGCCAAGAAGCTCGTTGAGCAGGACAAAGTCGATATTCTGATTGCGCCGCTTTCCGGATCGGAAGGCATAGCGCTGCGGGATTATGCCAAGACCCAGCCGCAGGTCACGATCATCAACGGCTGCTCCGGCGCGTTGGAGACGACCTATGTCACGCCGGCGCCGAACTTCTTCCGCTTCAATATCGACGGCGCCCAGATGCACAAGGGGCTCGGCCAATACATCTACAACGTCAAGGGCTACAAAAAGATCGCGACCGTTGGCGAGGACTATTCGTTCGTCTACACGCAGGTGTTCGGACTGGTGCTGGATTACTGCCCCGCTCGGCGGTCAGATCACCAAGCGCATCTGGGTGCCGCTCGGCACCAAAGACTTCGCCTCGGTGATTTCTTCGCTGCCGGATGATGTCGATGCGATCTATCTGGGTCTCGGCGGCGCCGACGCGCTGAACTTCCTCAATCAATATCAGCAGGCCGGCGGCAATGCGAAGCTGATCGGCGGCTCGATCATGGTCGACCAGACCATACTGTCGTCGAAAGGCAAGGCCAAAGAAGCCTTGATCGGCACCGTCTCCGCGGGGCCGCAGGCCGACTCCTGGGACAACCCGCGCTGGCAGGCATTCGTAAAAGCTTATCTCGACGCCTGGCCGCCGGAAAAGCGCTTCGCCGGCCCGTCGCTCTGCGCCACCAATTACTACGATGAAACGACGGCCGCGCTGCTCGCACTCGACCAGGTCAACGGCGATCTCAGCGACGGCCACAAGAAGTTCCGCGAGGCGCTGGCGACGCTGGTCCTCGACGCGCCAAACGGTCAGATGAAGCTTGACGCCAATCATCAGGCGATCGGCACGAGTTTCGTCACCGAAGCGGTCAAGGACAAGAACGGCGATCTGGTCAGCAAAGTCGTGGAAGTCGTCCCGAACGTGAATCAGACACTCGGTATCGACCCCGCGGCATTTGCCAAGATTGGCCTGCCGGGGCGCGAGATACCGGTCTGCAAAAAGACCTACGATTGATCGTCTGGCACGCACGAGTTTTTTAGTGGAGCATGATCTTTTCGGAAAACCGGTTTCCACTTTTCCGGATCATGCTCTAATTCTCGGCCGCGCGTTAGGCGCGGCCGAGACATCAACGCCTCAGGCGCCGTCGGCGTGGGCGCGATAGGTTCCGAAACGCCGCAGCTTCTGTTGCGATAGGACCAGCAGCGAGCACGAAAAATGTTGCCGCGAATACGAGTTAAGGGCGCCACGATCGTATCCATGGACCCGACGCTCGGCATCATCGAGTTGGGCGACCTCCTGATCGACAACGGCAAGATCGTTGCCGTCGGCCGCAACGTCGGCAGCTGGGCGGTGATGGAGATCGACGGCCGCGGCATGATCGCCATGCCGGGCTTCATCAATGGACACATCCACCTCTGGCAGACGGCGCTGCGCGGCGTTGCCGCCGACTGGACGCTCGATCACTATTTTGGCGTGTTGATCGGCCAAGTCGTCAGCCTTTACACGCCGCAGGATGCCTACATCGGCAACCTGGTCGGCGCGCTCGACCAGATCAATTCGGGCGTTACGACGCTGTTTGACTGGTGCCACATCGTCAATACGCCGGCCCACGCCGACGCCGCGGTCGATGCCCTTCGCGACGCCCGTATCCGCGCCGTATTCGCCTACGGCACGCCGATGACGCTGTTCGGCACCAAAGAGCCGCATCCGGCTGATGCCGCGCGAATGCGCAAAGAACGGCTGTCGTCCGGCGACGGGCTGGTCACCATGGCGCTCGCCATCCGCGGCACCGACTTCGCGCCGGGCACCGCGGAAGCAGATATCAGGTTTGCGCGCGAGCTTGGACTATTGGCCTCGTTTCACGTCGCCTGCGCCAAGCATGGACCGCGACCACAATCGATGCACAGCCTGGCCGAGCAACATCTGCTCGGTCCGGACATCAATTTGGTCCACGCCAACTTCCTGACCCCTGAGGAGTTTCGGGTCGTCGCCAACAATGGCTCGAGCATTTCCATTACGCCGGAAGTGGAAATGCAGATGGGCTTGGGCCTGCCGCCGACCGGAGCCGCGCTCGGCGCGCGCGCCAACCTCAATATCGGGACCGATGTGGTGACCGGCGTGAGCACCGACATGTTCACGCAAATGCGTTTCCTGCTGCAAACCCAGCGGGCATTGACCAATGAGACGTTCCACCAGCGCGAGGTCATGCCGGACAAACTGACACTGACGGTTCGCCAAGTGCTGGAGCTCGCGACCATCAAGTCGGCGCAATGCATCGGGCTTGACCGCCGGATCGGCTCGCTCAGCCCCGGCAAGGAAGCCGATATCGTGCTGCTGCGGAAAACCGATATCAACATGAGAGCGGCGGCCGATCCGATATCCGCCATTGTGCTGCACGCCGGCGTCGCCAACGTCGATACCGTCCTGGTCGGCGGCAACATCGTCAAACAGAACGGCAAGCTGACTTACAGCGACCTGCCGCGACGGCTTGCCGAGCTGGACCGATCGTCGGAGCGGCTTTACCGCGGCTTCGCTTCCGACGCCTCGGCCGCGTGAGGGTGAAGCGCCGATACTCTTCCCCCTGAAAAGGGGGAGGATAGGTGGGGTCTGGGCCCCACCGCTTGCGGTGATTTAGCGAAGAGGAGCCGGCGCTTACGCGCGCACCCTCTAACCTTGAGCGAGCGACCCGCGACCCCCACCCTGACCCTCCCCCTTTTCAGGCGGAGGGAATGTGCAGTCGCGGCAACATGCGATAGCGCACGATCAACGTCGGTCGCGAAGAAACTCTGAGAAGCGCGGCGTTTGGGTTGGGCCCGGTCGTCCGCTGTCGCGGAATGCGGGGGCAACGCGCTCCGGTGTCGGCTCAGGTTTCGCTCCGACTTTTTCCCTTTGGGCGCCGTCGCCAGCATCCTCGAACCTTGCCGGCACCACATCCTGGATCAGTTGCGGGTCGGCGCACGGCACGTAGGTTTCCGGCAAGCCGTGTTCCCGGCGGACGATGTTCGCTCCCTGCGCGGTTGCGGCGCTTTTGTAGAAAGCGACCAGCCGATTGGCGCCCTGGCGGCCGAACCCGCAATCGGAGCTGACGACGAGATTTTCAATGTCGACGTACTGCAACGCTTTGCGGATGTCGTTGGCGACCTCGGCAGGAGTCTCGGCGTTCAGCGTCCGATGGGAGACGACGCCGAGCGCGAATTTCTTGCGCGTCTTGCCCTTCCAGGCGCCGAGCAGCTCGAGCTCGGCCAGCCCGCGGTCCTTCATTTCGAGTGTCAGGACATCGCAATTGACGCGGTCGAGATAAATTTCCAGCGCGTTGGCATAGGACGTCTTGTCGAACACCTGCTGCATCATCGGGTTTCCCCAGCAGGTGTGGATCCAGACTTCGGCGCCATCGAGGCCCTCGAGCTCGTGATTGAGCGCCTCCGTCAGAAAGTCGAGCGTATCGGTCGCTTCCGGATGGTAGCAGGCGATGAAATGGATGGTTGGTTCTTCAACTTGAATGACGCTGCAACCGGACGCGACCAGTTCTCTGAGTTCTTTGTTGATCGCGGTCGCCATATCCCAGATCATCTGCCGCTTGTTGTCTTCAATGCGATATTCGGGCGTGTGCGTGTCGAGAAACAACGCCATCACTTGCCCGGAGACGGTGCCGAACTTCACCGGCTTGCGGGTGCGGGCCTGGGTCATGCGGTAGATTTTGGCGTATTCCAGCGGATTGCGGGGGTTGTGCTCGATCTTGCCGGTCACGATCGGCCAGCGCCATGATGTGTAGATTTCGTTGAGCAGGGTACCGGGCGGATACTTCAAGAGATCGGAACGCGTGCCCTCGGGCTGCAGCTCGTCATAAGCGACGCCGCGCCAGCGCTGCAACGGATAGTGATGCCAGGATCGGCCCGCCAGGTCGGCATCGAGGAAAAAGTCCCCGCAGGTCACCAGATCGAGACCGGCGCGCTCTTGATCGGAAACGACGACCGCCAGCGCATCCGAGAATTGTTCCCGGTAAATCGGGTCCAGCATCGCCGTGTCGAGCGGGCGACCCCAAAGGCTCTGGTTGTACCAGGCCGGTCTTGGCCACGAGCCCGTCGTGGTCGCGGCCAACGGCACATTCTTCGTTGCGGTGAACGCCATGTCGCACTCTCCCGGTTGCTCTCACGATCTTACTTTGTGCGCGCGTCAGAGCCCACTCAGTTCTGCGCATTCAGCCAGGGTGCGCGACTGCGGACTCCGTCGGCCGAAGCAAGTCGGCGAGTTGGAGACGCTTTTTACTGCTTCTCGCCGAGCGCCTTGAGTTCGGCGTTGGCGCCTGACCACTCTACGAAGTTTTTTGGACAGCCGTCGGCCGCAAGCTTGAACAGCCGCGTTGCTTCGTCCTTGTCGCCGCGCTGCAAGGCCACTTCCCCGGTGTAGAAATTGGCCTCGCAGATTTGACCCTTTTGTTTGTTGGCGACGGGATCGTCGGCGGCGGCAAGCAGCGCTTCGGGCGTCATCTGCCCCAGATAAAGGCGGATGACGGGGGCCGGCCATTTGGTCATGTCGATCTGCTTTGACGCCTCGGCAAGCTGGCTCGGCAGGTTGCTGCGCTTTGCGGCGATCTCGAGCCAGAGCGCCGCGTAAGCGTATTTCGGAGCGAGAGCGGTCGCCTGGGTCAGGTCGGCGAGAGCCTTGGCGAGCGATCCGGCGTACAGGTTCGCAATCCCTCTAGAGAAATAAGCCCCTGCATTTTTCGGATCGAGCCTTATCGCCTCGTTGTAGTCTAACAGAGCACGGTCGAGGTCGCCCTTGGCATTGTACGCGCTGCCGCGGCCGTGATAGGCGATGGCGAATTTCGGATCGAGCCGGCTGGCCTCATTGTAGTCGGCGATGGCGTGGTCGAGGTCGCCCTTGGCTTGGTACGCGTTGCCACGGTTGTTGTAGACGTTGATATGATTGTCATTTGAGGAAGTGGATTGATACCGATGGCCACAGTGTAGTCGGCAATGGCGTGGTCGAGGTCGCCCTTGGCTTGGTACGCGTTGCCGCGGTTGTTGTAGGCGATGGCATATTTGGGATCGAGCCGGATCGCCTCATCGTAATCGGCGATGGCACGGTCGAGGTCGCCCTTGTCATAGTACGCGTATGCCGCGGTCGTTGTAGGCGGTGGCGTATTTCGGATCGAGCCGGATCGCCTCGTCGTAGTCGGCGATGGCGCGGTCGTGGTCGCCCTTGGCTGGTAGGCGCTGCCGCGGTCGTTGTAGGCGAAGGCGTATTTCGGATCGAGCGTGATGGCCTCGTTGTAGTCGGCGATGGCGCGGTCGAGGTCGCCCTTGGCTTCGTAGGCGTTGCCGCGATTATCGTAGGCGGGCGAATTTCGGATCGAGCCGGATCGCCTCGCTGTAGTCGGCGATGGCGCGGTCAAGGTCGCCCTTGGCTTGGTACGCGATGCCGCGGTTGTTGTAGGCGAGAGCATATTTCGGATCGAGCCGGATGGCCTCGTTGTAATCGGCGATGGCGCGGTCGAGGTCGCCCTTGTCTCTGTAGGCGTTGCCGCGGTTGTCGTAGGCCCAGGCGTATTTCGGATCGAGCCGGATCGCTTCGTTGTAGTCAGCGATGGCGTGGTCGAGGTCGCCCTTGGCCTTATACGCGCTGCCGCGGTTGTTGTAGGCCAAGGCGTATTTCGGATCGAGCCGGATCGCTTCGTTGTAGTCGCTGATGGCGCGGTCGAGGTCGCCCTTGGCCTTATACGCGCTGCCGCGGTTGGCGTAGGCGATGGCATATTTCGGATCGAGCCGGATCGCTTCGTTGAAGTCGGCGATGGCACGGTCGAGGTCTCCCTTGTCCCTGTAGGCGTTGCCGCGGTTGTTGTAGGCGCAGGCGTATTTCGGATCGAGCCGGATCGCTTCGTTGTAGTCAGCGATAGCGTGGTCGAGGTCGCCCTTGGCGTTATACGCGTTGCCGCGGTTGTCGTAGGCAACGGCGTATTTCGGATCGAGGCGAATGGCGTCATTGTAGTCGGCAACAGCGCGGTCCAGATCGCCCTTGGCTTTGTAGGCGTCGCCCCGATAGTCGTAGACGTTGACGTGACAGGTGCTCGGCGTAGCGGGTTGATCGCGATGGCCTGATCGTAGTCGGCGATGGCGCGGTCGTAGTCGCCCCTATTGTAGTACGCGTGCCCGCGATTGCTGAAGGCGAGGGCATATTTCGGATCGAGCCGGATGGCCTCGTTGTAGTCGGCAATGGCGCGGTCGTGGTCGCCTTTGGCTTTGTACGCGGTGCCGCGGCCGTTGTAGGCGAAGGCGTATTTCGGATCGAGCCGGATCGCCTCGTTGTAGTCGGCGATGGCGCGGTCGTAGGTCGCCCTTGTCTTTGTACGCGTCGCCGCGGCCGTTGTAGGCGTTGGCGTATTTGGGATCGAGCCGGATCGCCTCGTTGTAGTCGGCGATGGCGCGGTCGTAGGTCGCCCTTGGCTTTGTACGCGTTGCCGCGGCCGTTGTAGGCGAAGGCATATTTCGGATCGAGCCGGATCGCCTCGTTGTAGTCGGCGATGGCGCGGTCGTGGTCGCCCTTGGCGTTGTACGCGTTGCCGCGGTTGTTGTAGGCAAGGCGTATTTCGGATCGAGCCGGATCGCCTCGTTGTAGTCGGCGATGGCGTGGTCGTAGTCGCCCTTGTCCTGTACGCGTTGCCCCGGCTGTTGTAGGCGTCGGCGAATTTCGGATCGAGCCGGATCGCCTCGTTGTAGTCGGCGATGGCGCGGTCGTAGGTCGCCCTTGGCCTTGATACGCGTTGCCGCGGCTGTCGTAGGCGAAGGCATATTTCGGATCGAGCCGGATCGCCTCGCTATAGTCGGCGATGGCACGGTCGAGGTCGCCCTTGGCCATATACGCGTTGCCGCGGTTGTTGTAGGCGCTGGCCTTGTTGTTCTGAGTTTCCCGTCCGGATTGGATGACATCGGTGCAGCCCTCGATTTCCTGGTCGAGGCTGTAGGCGCTGCCACTGTTGACGCACCATTGCCAAATCCGCGATTGCTCTGCCGACGCCGGTCGCGCGGCCAGCGCCAGCATCACGGTAGCCCCGGCAAACAGGACCGTGGCCAAGATTGTTGCCGTGCGCACAATGGCGCCGAACGATAGTCCGTTCATGCAAGCTGTTCTCCAATCGAACCCTTGAAATCGTAACCGCATATTTGCTGGCTGTCATCGGCGCCAGCCCGCTCGGCGCCATGTTGCTACTCGTCAGCGGCGACGGCGTCGGTTCCAGACTCGGTCCCTCCGGGTCGGCCTTATGTGTGAAAGCGGCGCGGCGGCGCTGCCGCAGCGACGCGTGCTAACCCACCGGCTGGCCGATCTCGTCGACCTTCACGGCGCGCATGCGCTCGTTATAGATCTCGACATTGAGGCCGCACACCTCGAAGCGGGCGAGATAGCCCATGAGGAAACCGTTGACGCCCATGCGGTAGAGCGTGCCGACATCGCCGGCAATGAGCGCGCGACGCTCGTCGTCGGTCAAATCGAGCGCTGTTAGCGCCTTGGCCGGATCGGCCTTCATGGCGGCGCGGAACGCATGATCGCGCAAAGCCTCGCGGCACAGATAGTTCACGGCGAAGATCGTCATGAGTGACTCCAGGTGCGTTCCGCGCTGACTTGGCTGAGCCGCCTTGGGGGGAACTGACTTGGACCCAGCTGACTTGGACCCAGCTGACTTGGACCCAGCTGACTTGAGCGCTATGTGTCGCACAGGCGTACACCGGCTGCCAAGCGTACGAGCGGCGCGACGCAGCGTTGCCGACAAAGCCGCCAAAGAGTCGATGGAATCCGGGCAACCGTGTGCGGCGATAAAGGGTCGGCAGACAGGGCATATCGGCTGTGAGCGAGACCGCAAAGACGAAACCGCCATGGATGAACCGCGGCCGCGACGCGCTGGCAGCCGCGCGCAGCTACTTTCCGGGGGTGCTCGTCAGCCTGGTCATTGCCGTTGCCGCCACGTTCTTGTCGGAGCGCTATGGCGGGCCGGTGATGCTGTTCGCGCTCCTGCTCGGCATGGCGTTTTATTTTCTTTCGCAAGAAGGCGCGTGCGTCGCCGGCATCGAATTCGCCTCCAAGCGCCTGCTGCGGATCGCCGTTGGGCTTCTTGGCGCGCAGATCACCATCGGCGAGATCCTCAAGCTGGGCGCCACGCCGGTCATCCTGGTGATCGTCGCGGTCACGCTCACCATCCTGTTCGGCGTTGTGATCGCCCGT
>CAWDQG010000041.1:0-19292 GCA_963804405.1 uncultured Alphaproteobacteria bacterium
AACCTGACCGCAGCTTACGAGTTGATTTCGCGCGCCGGCCTCAGCCACACGCGGCCGCCTTTTGGCATCAGCGCCGTCACGGTCGGCAACCGTGAGGTCGAGGTCCGCGAAGAGGCCGCGGCGCGCACGCCCTTCGGCACGCTTCTACACTTCAAAAAGGACATCACGGCGACGCAGCCGCGCGTATTGGTGGTGGCGCCGCTGTCGGGCCATTTCGCCACGCTGTTGCGCGCCACCGCGCGCACCATGCTTCCCGAGCACGACGTCTTCATCACCGACTGGCACAACGCCCGTGACGTGCCGCTGACCGCGGGCCGCTTCGGCATCGACGAATATGTCGACCACCTGATCAATTATCTCGAAGTGATGGGGCCGGGCTCGCATGTGCTGGCGGTTTGCCAGCCCTGCGTCGCCGTGCTTTCGGCGGCCGCGGTCATGGCGCAGGCCGGCAATCCGGCGCAGCCGCGGAGCATGACGTTGATGGCCGGCCCGATCGACTGCCGCGTCAACCCGACCAAGGTCAATGAGCTCGCCAACAAGCGCGACATTGGCTGGTTCGAGCGGATGCTGACGGCATCGGTGCCGGTCCGCTATCCCGGCGCCTTCCGCCGGGTCTATCCGGGATTCGTTCAGCTCGCCGCATTCATGGCCATGAACATCGAGCGGCACGTGAAGGCGCACAAGGAACTCTACGACCATCTCGCCAATGGCGAGGTGGAGAAAGCGGCGTCCACCAAGGCCTTTTACGACGAATACTTCGCCGTGCTCGATCTGACCGCCGAGTTCTATCTCGAAACCGTGCGCTATATTTTCCAGGAATACGCCTTGCCGCTCGGCAAGCTCAAATGGCGCGGTGGCACCGTCGATCCGAGCGCGATCCGCCGCACCACGCTCTTGACGGTCGAAGGCGAGCGCGACGACATCTGCGCCGTCGGCCAGACCGTCGCCGCGCACGACCTTTGCAAAAAGCTCCGCCCTTATCGCAAACGCCATCACATGCAGGCCGGCGTCGGCCATTACGGCGTGTTCTCAGGCAAACGCTGGGAAAACCAAGTTTATCCCATCGTCAAGAATGTGATTTTGTCCAGCAACTGACGACGGCGCCGCCGGCACATTGAACCGTCGCGTCACGTCATCCGCCATCGCCTGGAAGTCGCCGACCGCGCGCGATTGGAAACAATACTCGCGCAACAGGCTGGCGTAGCGCGAACGCTTCGGCCACGTTCACGTCGATGCGAACGCCGGGCAAAACCTGACGGCTGCCGAAGCCGAGCTGCAGATTGGCAAGAACGAGCTTCTGCATGTTGTTGCGCAGATCGACCACCATCGGCGCGACGACGATGCCGAGCAGCGCCGCGCGCAGCTGCAATGCGACATGGTGATACGACCGGGCGAACTGCCGCACGCCGTCCAGCGAAAGATAATCGAGCGCGGTGGGCACGATGACGCCGTCCGACGCCAACAGCACGCAGACCGCGATCGGAGCGGCAGCCGGCGGCGTGTCGATCAAAATGACGTTATAGAGGGGCCGCAGCGGGTCGAGCGCGCGAGCCAGGCAGCGAGGATCCTCCTCGCCGACTCGGCCGTCGAAATTGCGGTCTGCGGCAAGCACGTCGACGCCGGGCACGGTGGTGGTGGAGATCAGTCCGCCAAGGTCAATCTGCGACTGCCGAAGCGCGGCGTGGATCGTGCGTGATTGGTCCGCCGCGGCGACGCCGAGGCCAAGCCCGGCATGCCCTTGCGGGTCGGTATCCGCGACCAGGACGCGGTAGCCGCGCGAGCCGAGTTCGGCCGCCAGATTGACCGCGACGGTCGATTTGCCGACACCGCCCTTCTTGTTCGCGATCGCCAGCACGGTCGCCTTCACGAAGTTCTCCAGTTCGACTTCTTTGAGGGAAACTCCGGCAAACTCCGCTAAGTACTTAGTCCTACTCGACGAATCAGTTTATAAAACTGTCATATTCTGAGACGGTAAAAGTCAAGGAAGGATGGATGCGATGCCTCACCGCATCGCCGCGGCGATGTTGCCGCCGTCGACCGTGGTGACGTCGGCGGTGGTTTTCAGCGCCAGCGCCTGGTGCAGAAAGGCTTGCGCCACGTCTTCGGCCGTGACCTCGCGGCCGAGCAGATTGCCGCTCATATAGTCCTTCTCGCTCAAGCCGCGCGCCTTGGCGCGCGAGGCGATCATCTCTTCGGTCAGCAATCCCGAACGGATGCGGTCGGCATTGACCGCGTTGGCGCGAATGCCATCCGCGCCATAGTCGAGCGCATATTGGCGCATCAGCGCCAGCAACGCCGCTTTGGGGATGCCATAGGGACCGAAATTCGGCCCCGGATTGACCGCCTGCTTGGAGACGTTGAACAGCAGGCAGCCGCCGGTGCCCTGCGCCAGCATGATTTTGATCGCGGCCTGCGCCACCCGCTGATGGCCGTAAAAGTTCAGCTCGAAGCTTTTGCGCAAGACTTCTTCGTCGACTTCGCCGATGCGGCCCTGCCAGGCGGCGCCGGCATTGGAGACGACGATGTCGACGCCGCCGAAATGCGCCGCCACTTGATCGAACGCCGCGCCGACCGAGGCGGCATCGGTCACGTCGCATGCAATCGCCAGCGCGGCCGGCCCGATGTTTCTTGGCCTGCTCGCGTGCGGCGGCAAGGTTGACGTCGAGCAGGGCGACTTCCGCTCCGGCCGCGGCGAAGGCTTTCGCCGTCGCCGCGCCGATGGCGCCGGCGGCGCCGGTGATGGCGGCGATTTGTCCGGCGAGCGGCGGCTCCCTGCGCGTCGCCGAGTTTGGCCTGCTCGAGCGGCCAATACTCGACATCGAACATGTCGGCTTCGGAGATCGATTCGAAGCGGCCGATGCGCTCGGCATCGCCGACGACGGCCATCCATTCTTCAGCGATGTCGGCGGCGATGACGGCGTCCTGTTTGGTGCGGCCGAGGCCGAACAGGCCGAGCCCGGGCACCAGCACGACGCGGGGCAGGGGATCGAGCTCGTGCTTGATGCCGCCGACGCGCGTGTTGTGGCGTTTGAAATACTCGCGATAATGCGCGGCGAACGCGTCTGCGGCTTTGCGCGCGGCGCGCGCGAAGTCGTCAAGCTTGCCAAGCTCCGGATGCGGCAAGACCAGCGGCCAGTTTTTGGTGCGGATGGCATGGTCCGGCGTAACGACGCCGCCCTCGCTCAAGCGGGGCAAGTCTGACTGCAGAAGACTGCAAGACGCGTCTCGCCGCCGCGAAATTCAAGCACGAGCCGACGCCAGGCGCCTTCGACCTTGTCGTCTTTTTGGCTGCACGCGCCGCGCACGATGGGCGCGACTGCGGCGACCGGCTCGAGCTCTCGCCAGAGTGTCGCAACGACGCGAGGCTTGCTGGTACGCGCGATGAAATCCTCGGCGAGCGAAACCATCTCGATCATGCGCTCATAGGCTTCGCGCGCGCTCTCGCCGAAGGTGACGATGCCGTGCTTGCTGAGAATGAGCCCGTCGCTCGGGTTTGCCCGCTCGAAAACTTCGATCGCTTTCTTGGCAAGGCCGAAGCCGGGCATGAGGTAGGGCACGAATGCCAGCCGGCCGCCGAAAACTTCGGCGCATTTTTTTTCGCCGTCCGGCTGATCGATGACGCTGAGCACCGCCGTGGCGTGGGTATGGTCGACGAATTTGTGCGGCAGAAAGGCGTGCAGCATGACTTCGACGGACGGATTTGGCGCCGCCGGATCGATGAGGTTGGCGCGCTCGATCGCGACCAGCTCCTCGTCGGCGATCGTTTCGAGGGCGCGCAAGCCGGCGCAGCGGCAGCAAGCCGCACCGCCGGCAGGCCGTCAGCTTCGATCGCCGCCATGTCGGCGCCGGAAGCTTTGACCCGCAAGACTTCGAGTCTCTTCGCCAAAGGCGTCGCGCGCGCGCATTTTGAGCGACGTGTTGCCGCCGCCGTGCAGCACCAGCTTGGGATCGCTGCCGAGCAGCCTGGTCGTGTAGATGCGCAGCGCCAGGTCGCGCTCGACGCCGGCTTTGGCGCAATGCGCGACCAGTTTTTCGGCGTCACGCTTCGACCCACCGGCTTTTCATGGCGAGCCGCGCGGCTGCATCAGCCGCCGGCGAAGCGTCGCGACCACCAGCCGCTGCGGCGCGGCCGCTCGGTGCTTTCACTCTCGCCGACTTCGGTGACGACCGGCTGCGGGGCAGGGGACGCGGGCTGCGCTGGGCGCCGGCTGCGGCGCCTCGCTCGCGGCTGCCGTCGGCGCCGGCTCGCGCACGGTCGAACGCCGGCGCGGCGGCTCCGGTGGAGCGGGCGGCGGCGACGCTTGTGCCGCTGCCACATCCGCGGGCTCTGCGGACGGCGGTGCCTCCGATCGGCGCCGCATCGAGATCGGCGACGGCGTGCGTGAGGTCCGGTTCGGGCACCGACGGTGCCGTCAACTCTTCGGCGGACGCGCGCTCGCCGGCTCCGAGCTCGTAGTGCGGTCGTGCTGAGCGCGACGGTTCCTGCAGGTCGCGGTCATGCGACGATGCTTGCATGTCGCGGTCACTCGACCTCGGGCATGCCGTCGCGCATCCCGCTCCATGCGATTGCGGCGGCCGCCGCGACGGCCGCGGCGGCGCCGCCGCCGCTCGCCGTCGCGCTGCTGCTCGCTTCTGTTCGCGGCGCCGGCTTCGCCGTTCTCCGCCGCGAGGTCGTCGGCGGGCATTTCGCCGCCAGCCTCGGCGTCGAATTCTTCCTCCGGCTTCGGCGCCGGTGTCTTCGGCGCTGATCTTCGTGATGATGCGGCTGGGCGCTGGCTTCGGCGCCGCCGTTGCGTCCGCGCCGTCGCCGGCGTCGGCGCCGGCGACCGCCGCCTTCGGCTTGTTGCTCGGCGGCGACTTCCGCGACCGGCGCTTCGCTCTCCTCTTCGTCCGCGGCGACGGGCTCTTCGAGATCGTCCTCCTCTTCGAGCGGAGCGACGGTAGCCTCGGTCTGCTGGGCGAGCGCTTTGGCCGCTTCCAGCGTATGCACCTGCTCGCCGCGATCGATCGCGAAAGCCTGCGGCGCGATCAGCGTTTCGTCGGCGCTGATGGTGATGGTGATGGCGAACCGCTCTTCCAGCGCCCGCAAATGCGCGCGCTTCTGGTTGAGCACGTAGAGCGCGACGTCGGGCCGCGTGCGCGCGATCAGATTATGGGTCGCGCCCTTCATCAGCTGCTCCTCGAGCGCGCGCAACACTTGCAGCGCCAGCGACGACACCGAGCGGACATGGCCGCTGCCGCCGCAATAGGGGCATCGCTCCGTGGAGCTTTCGAGCACGCTGGTGCGGATGCGCTGGCGCGACATTTCCAGCAAGCCGAAATGCGAGATGCGGCCGACCTGGATGCGGGCGCGATCCTGCTTCAGGCACTCCTTCAGCCGGCGCTCGACCGAGCGGTTGTTGCGCTTCTCGTCCATATCGATGAAGTCGATGACGATCAGCCCGGCGAGGTCGCGCAGCCGCAGCTGGCGGGCGATCTCGTCGGCCGCCTCGAGATTGGTCTTGAGCGCCGTGTCCTCGATATGATGCTCGCGCGTGGCGCGGCCGGAATTGACGTCGATCGCGACCAGCGCCTCGGCCTGGTTGAGCACGATGTAGCCGCCCGAGCGCAGCTGCACGACCGGCGAGAACATGCCGTCGAGCTGGTTCTCGACGCCGTAGCGCGACAATAGCGGCTGCGTATCGGCATAAAGCTTCACGTTCTTCGCATGGCTCGGCATGAGCATGCGCATGAAGTCCTTGGCCTCGTGATAGGCGTCGGGCCCGGCGACGACGATCTCGTCGATTTCCTTGCTGTAAAGGTCGCGGATCGAGCGTTTGACCAGCGAGCCTTCCTCGTAGACGAGCTTCGGCGCCGTGGACTTGAGCGTCAGGTCGCGGACGGTCTCCCACAGCCGCAGCAGATATTCGAAGTCGCGCTTGATCTCGGTCTTGGTCCGGCTGGCGCCGGCGGTGCGCACGATCACGCCCATGCCTTCCGGAACTTCGAGCTCCTGCGCGATTTCCTTGAGCCGGGAGCGGTCCTCGCCGCTGGTGATCTTGCGGCTGATGCCGCCGCCGCGCGCGGTGTTGGGCATCAGCACCGAGTAGCGGCCGGCGAGCGACAGATAGGTCGTCAGCGCCGCGCCTTTGGTGCCGCGCTCCTCCTTGACCACCTGCACCAGCATGACCTGCCGGCGCTTGATGACTTCCTGGATCTTGTACTGGCGGCGATAGCGCGGCGCGCGATCGGGGACTTCTTCGAGAGCGTCGGCGCCGCCGACCGATTCAACGATTTCTTCGGCGGCTTCTTCGCCGGCTTCATCGTCGTCGCCGTTCTCGGCCTGATCGCCGTGCGCGGCGGTTTCGTGCGCGCCGTTCGCGTCCTCGGGCAAGTCCGGCACCAAGTCGGCTGCGCCTTCGGTCGGTTCGGCCGGGATCGCTTCGACGGGGCCCGTCTGCTCCTCGCCCGATTCCGCCTCGGCGGCGGGCGGAACAGTTGCATCGGGTTCGTGTTCGCTCGGCGGAGCGATTTCCGGCGGGGCGGCGAAGCCTCGCTGCGGCCGGCTCGGGCGGTTCTGCCGCCGATTGCGACTCGGCGACGGTCGGTCCTTCGGTGTCCTCGGCTTCGACGGCGGCTTCGTCCTCGGCCTCGAGAAAGCTTCGTCTTCGGCGGCGTCGTGGACGAAGCCTCCGCGTCATCGTCTGCGGCCAAATCTTCGGCCGCGCCATCTGCTTCGCCGCCGGAGTCTCGGCCGGCTCGCTGCGCACGGTTTCTTCGTCGCGCCGCCGACAGGTCTGCCGCGGCCGCGATGCCGCCGCGAGCGGCGATCGTCCTCGTCGTCGGCGGCGCGCTGCGCGCGGCCTTCTTCGTCGATCAGCGCCTGCCGGTCGGCGACCGGGATCTGGTAGTAATCCGGATGAATTTCGCTGAAAGCGAGGAAGCCGTGGCGGTTGCCGCCGTAATCGACGAAAGCGGCTTGCAGCGACGGCTCAACGCGCGTCACTTTCGCCAGATAGATATTGCCTCTTAGCTGCTTGCGCTGCGCGGACTCGAAATCGAATTCCTCGACGCGATTGCCGCGCAAGCACGACCACCCGGGTTTCCTCCGGATGGGTCGCGTCGATGAGCATTTTGTTGGCCATTTGCAAATCTCATGAAGGCCGGCGCGCCGCGCACTCCGTGCCGGAACGGCGACGAAGTACAGCGCGCTGCCAGTTTGTCGGTGAAGGTAACGGATCGAATACTCCGAGCGCGGCAAACGGACATCGTGTCGCCGGCCGGCGCGCGTCGCATGAACGCCGCCGTGCCGATCCGATCGAACCTGTTGCGCCTCGAACATAGACTTCAAACCGTGGTGAACGGCGGCGCTGGCGCCGCCGCGATTATCTTACGTGCTGACGGCATCGGCGACACCGCTTCGGCTGCGCACATCGCCGCCGGCACGCGCGCCGCACGGTGAGTTCCGGTTGCCCTGCTCCTTTAAGGGCATCGGCGGCTCGCTCTCTTCGTCCGCATCGCTGGCGCCAATGGCGCCGAAGGGATTGAAAGCCGGGATCGAAACCCGCGTCCGCCTGCGGTTCCGCTATCGGTTCGGGAACCATCGCGGCGGACGTGCCGGATGCCCTGACGGGACACAACCGGAACATTTCACCGTCAGCAACCTCTTCATAAGGCCGCAGCTACGGAATTGGCAAGCTGCCTATGGGGGTTGTCCGAAGCGGCGGCCGTCGGCGCGCGGCGGATCAATGATCCACGCACCGCCTATATGGGGGCTTAAGTTTCGTTTAACCACGCCTGCCTATTGGAGTAAGACGGGCGCGGAGGGGTGAAAACCGATGGCTGTCCGGGCGGCAAGCTGGGCTTTCCTCGGTCTCCTCTTCGCTGTGGACGCGTCGGCGGCGGAACGGCCGGCGGCTCCGTCCGGCGTCGCGCCCAATTCGCTTCCGGTCGCGACCGACGCGCGGCTCGGCGGCGACGAATCGCAGACCCGATTCGTCATGGATTTCAGCCGCAAGATCGAGCTTCATGCCTTCACGCTCGCCGATCCCTATCGCGTCGTCATCGATATCCCGCAGGTGATATTTCAGCTGCCGCCAAAAGCCGGCGAGAGCGGGCGCGGGCTGATCAAGGCGTTTCGCTTCGGCCTGGTGATGCAGGGCGGCTCGCGTCTGGTTTTCGATCTCGCCAAGCCGGCGCGGATCGAAAAGGCCTTCGTCGTCGACGCGACCGATAGCGCTCCGGCGCGGCTGGTGCTCGATCTCGCGCCGACTGATCGCGAGGCGTTCTTGCGCAAAGTCGCGATCGACAACCGCGCCGCCCGCGCCGATTTGCCGCGCGCCGACGGGCCGGAACGGAAAGAGCGGCGATCCGCGCCCGCTGGTCGTGCTCGATCCGGGCCATGGCGGCATCGACATCGGCACCAAGGGCCCGGGCGGCGAGGAAGAAAAAGACATCGTCTTGAATTTCGCCCAGCGCCTGCGCGACCGCGTCGAAAAGACCGGCAAATATCGGGTGCTGATGACCCGCACCGACGACACCTTCGTGCCGCTTGCCGACCGGGTGCGTATCGCGCGCGACGCCGGCGCAGCGCTGTTCGTCTCAATCCATGCCGACTCGTTGCCGCACGGCGAGGGCGATGCGCAGGGCGCGAGCATCTATACGCTGTCCGACACGGCGACCGATTCCGAGGCGGCGCGGCTCGCCGAAAAAGAGAACCGGGCCGACGTCATTGCCGGCGTCGATCTCAAGAGCGAGCCGGACGATGTCGCCGGCATCCTGATCGATCTCGCCGAGCGCGAGACCAAGAGCTTTTCCGTGCAGTTTGCCCACAAGCTGGTCGGCGAAATGAAGGCGGTCGCGCGATTGCATAAGACGCCGCTCAAATCCGCCGGCTTTCGTGTTTTGCGGGCGCCGGACGTGCCGTCGGTGCTGGTCGAGCTCGGCTACGTTTCCAATCGGCAGGACTTGCAGTCGCTGTTGTCGGATAACTGGCGCAACCGGACGGCGGATTCGATCGCGCAGGCGATCGACAGCTATTTTTCGGCCCATGTGGCGGGCGCCCGTTCCGGGGCAAACTGATGTCGCAATGGCCTCAGTTTGAACAAAAAACCAAGCGACGACACACGATGCTGAGCGGGGCTTTTGGGCGGTTGAGGCTGATCGTGCGACACGGGGCGCTCGCCGGGCATGGCGGCGCGAGCCAGCCGGGTACGGGCTCGGCCGGGGCGGGGCATTCGTAATGAAAATCTTGCTGCGGTTCTTCGGCTTTTTGTTCGCGGCGGGCACCATCCTTTTCCTCGCCGGCATCACCGCGATTGCCGGCCTGATGTGGCATTATTCCAAGGACTTGCCGGACTACTCTCAACTGCAGAATTATGAACCGCCGGTGATGACGCGGGTGCACGCCGCCGACGGCTCGCTGCTGGCGGAATACGCCAACGAACGACGCCTCTATCTGCCGATCCAGGCGGTGCCGAAACTCGTCACCAACGCGTTCATCGCCGCCGAGGACAAGAACTTCTACCAGCACCCCGGCGTCGACATCACCGGCATCGGCCGCGCCGCGATGATCTACATGCAGAATTATGGCGGCAGCCGCCGGCCGCAGGGCGCTTCGACCATCACCCAGCAGGTGGCGAAGAACTTCCTGCTGACCAACGAGCTGTCGATCACCCGCAAGATCAAGGAAGCCCTGCTCGCGCTGCGCATCGAGCGGACCTATTCGAAGGACAGGATCCTCGAGCTTTATCTCAATCAGATTTATCTCGGACTGGGCGCCTACGGCGTCGCCGCCGCGTCGCTGCTCTATTTCGACAAGTCGGTGCACGAGCTGACGATCGCCGAGGCGGCCTATCTCGCCGCGCTGCCCAAGGGCCCGAACAACTACAATCCGTTCCGCCACCGCGACGAAGCGATCGCGCGCCGCAACTACGTGATCGATCGCATGGTCGAGGACGGCTTCATTGCCGCCGACGCCGGCGAGAAGGCCAAGAAGGAGCCGCTCAACGTCGCGGTGCGGCCGACCGGCGCCCACATCTTCGCCGCCGAATACTTCGCCGAGGAGGTTCGCCGCTACCTGTTCGAAAATTACGGAGAGAAGAAGCTCTACGAGGGCGGGCTCTCGGTGCGCACCACGCTCGATCCGAAGATGCAGGTGCTGGCGCGCAAGACCATGACCGACGGGCTGGTCAATTTCGACGAGACCCAAGGCGGCTGGCGCGGCCCGGTCGGCCAAGATCGACATCAACGGCGATTGGGGCCTCAAGCTCGCCGACCAGAAGTCGCTGTCCGACATCGATCCGTGGCGGCTGGCGGTGGTGCTCGAAGTCAGCGACCAGTCGGCGCGCATCGGTCTGCAGCCGCCGCGCGATCCCGGCGGCGCCGTGGTCAAGGCGCGCGAAATCGGCATCGTGCCGCTCGACGGCGTCAAATGGGCGAAGCTCGTCTGCGGAGCGACCGGGCCGGCAAAGCCGATCCAGCGCGTCGGTCAGGTGCTCTCGCCCGGCGACGTCATCTATGTCGAGCCGACCCAGGAGCAGGGGCAGTTCCGGCTGCGCCAGCTGCCGGAAATTTCCGGCGCCATGGTGGTCATGGATCCGCGCACCGGCCGCGTGCTGGCGATGGTCGGCGGCTTCTCCTACGACCAAAGCCAGTTCAACCGCGCCACGCAGGCGCTGCGGCAACCCGGCTCTTCGTTCAAGCCGCTGGTCTATGCGACGGCGATCGATAACGGCTACACGCCGTCGACCATCGTGCTCGATGCGCCGATCGAGATCGACACCGGGCAGGGCGGCGGCGGCGTCTGGAAGCCGGAAAATTACGGCGGCAAGTTCTACGGCCCCTCGACCTTGCGCTTCGGCCTCGAACAGTCGCGCAACGTGATGACGGTGCGGCTCGCGCAAGACATCGGCATGCCGCTGATCGCCGAATACGCCAAGCGCTTCGGCGTCTATGACGATCTGCCGCCTTATCTGTCCTACGCGCTCGGCGCCGGCGAAACCACGGTGCTGCGCATGGTCACCGCCTATTCGATGCTCGACAATGGCGGGCGGCGGGTGAAGCCGACGCTGATCGACCGCATCCAGGACCGCTACGGTCACACCATCTTCAGGCACGATCAGCGCGAATGCGTCGGCTGCGACGCCGACAAATGGAACGGCCAGCCCGAGCCGACGCTGATCGATCACCGCGAGCAGGTCATCGATCCGATGACCGCCTATCAGATCACCTCGATGATGGAGGGCGTGGTCCAGCGCGGCACGGCGACCGTGGTCCGCGACGTCGGCAAGCCGATCGCCGGCAAGACCGGCACGACCAACGAAGAAAAGGACGTCTGGTTCATCGGCTTTTCGCCCGACATCGTCTGCGGCGTCTATATGGGCTTCGACAAGCCGCGGCATATCGCGCGGCTGGCGACCGGCGGCCATCTCGCCGCGCCGGTGGTCCGCGATTTCCTCAAAGTGACGCTCGCCGACAAGCCGCCGATTCCGTTCCGCGTGCCGCCCGGCATCAAGCTCATTCGCGTCGACGCCAAGACCGGCATGCGCGCCGGTCCGGGTGATCCCAAGGTCATTCTCGAGGCCTTCAAGCCCGGCACCGCGCCGCCCGACAGCTATTCGGTCATCGGCGCGGAGTCCGCCAAGCAGCGGCAACGGCGGGGCGATGTCGGTGTCGCCGGATTCCGCGGCCGGCGCGGTGCGCACCGGCACTGGCGGGCTGTACTGAGGCCAGGGATCAGGAAACAGGGATCAGGACCAGCTTTTGCAGTCGTTGACACCTGCTCCCTGACACCATTGAAATCTGTATCACCTGTTATGCGCGCCGAAATCGAGACCATCGTCGCCGAGATCAAGCAGTCGGTCGGGCTGCTGAGGAGGCATCTTTGACGTCGACAAGGCGCGGGCGCGGCTTGCCGAGCTCAACCGGCAGGCCGAGGACCCCAATCTCTGGAACGATCCGCCGCGCGCCAGCCGCCTGATGCAGGAGCGCACCGCGCTCGAGGATCAGCTCACCGCCATTTCCCGCATCGAGCAGGAGCTCGACGATCAGGTCACGCTGATCGAGCTCGGCGACGCCGAGGGCGATCAGAAAGTCGTTGCCGAAGCCGAAGCGGCGTTGCGCAAGCTCAAGGCCGAGGTGGCGCGCCGCGAGCTCGAGGCGCTGCTTTCCGGCGAAGCCGACGCCAACGATTACTATCTCGAAGTTCATGCCGGCGCCGGCGGCACCGAAAGCCAGGATTGGGCCAATATGCTGCTGCGCATGTACGTGCGCTGGGCCGAGCAGCACGGCTTCAAGGTCGACTACATCGAAGAGACCGACGGCGAAGAGGCCGGCATCAAATCGGCCACCATCGAGGTGAAGGGCCGCAACGCCTATGGCTGGCTGAAGACCGAAAGCGGCGTGCACCGCCTGGTGCGCATCTCGCCGTTCAATTCCAATGCGCGCCGGCACACGTCCTTCGCCAGCGTCACCGTCTATCCGGTGGTCGACGACCGCATCAATATCGACATCAAGGAGGCGGACGTTCGCGTCGACACCATGCGCGCCGGCGGCGCCGGCGGCCAGCACGTCAACAAGACGGAATCGGCGATCCGCCTGACCCATATTCCGACCAACATCGTCGTCGTCTGCCAGAACGATCGCTCGCAGCACCGCAATCGTGCGCAAGCCTGGCAGATGCTGCGCGCCAAGCTCTACCAGGCGGAGCTGAAGAAGCGCGAGGAGAAAGCCGCCGCCGATCAGGCCGCCAAGACCGACATCGGCTGGGGCCATCAGATCCGCTCTTACGTGCTGCAGCCCTATCAGATGGTGAAGGACCTGCGCACCGGCGTGTCGACCTCGAATACCGGCGGCGTGCTCGACGGCGACATCGACCAGTTCATGGAAGCGGCGCTGGCGCAGAAGGCTTTCGGCGGCGCGCCGGCGGAAGTCGAGGACGTGGAGTAGGGGCCGCCTTCGCCTCCATCAGCGGGCTGCTCACGGGCAACAAGAACCCCTTGCCGCTCGTGCACCGGACCAGCGGAAAAAGGGATTTTTGCCACGCGGCGGGTACCGCGTGCAGTGATCGTCGCGATTCCAGGCCAAAGGGGCGTGGTAATACGGCATCACTTGTCGGGAATCTCTTGCAAGCGACCATCGAAGCCACAATCGCGGCTTGGGAGGTCATTGCCGATACGCGGCGGAACTTTCGTAATTTGACGTTGGGGCTGAAGGTTTGGGCCGAAAGGCCGGGAATCCCGCGTGTTTCGGTTGGGAAATGCGCGGGCGGGGCTGGGGTCGGCGTTGAAATCACGCGTCACCTTGACGGCGATCAAGGCTGCGGCGGCGCTTGTGGCCGCGTCGCTATCTGGGGTTTGCCGATTGCCGGCGGCCGCCCAGTCCGTCTGGGGCGGCAGCGGCAGCACGACGACGACGAGCGCCTACGGCACGGCCACGAACTGGTCGAACCCGCCGGGCGTCGCGCCAACTGCTCCAGGGACGTCAGCGACGTTCGCGAATACCGGACAGAGCACGGTCAACGTCAGCGCTGCGGTGAACCCGGACAGCTGGACCTTTGCGACCAACGCGCAATCCTACTCCATCACCGGATCGGCGGTGACGTTCAACACCGGCGCGGGTCTCGTTGACAATGCCAACGCCGGCCAATCGATCGGCATCGCCAATTCGCTCAACGGGGCCGGTGCGCTTGTGCTGAACGGTAACAGCACGCTGACATTATCGAACTTCAATACCTATACGGGCGCCACGACAATCAATTCCGGCGCAACGCTGGCGCTATCGGGCGGCGGCGCATTTCCAACTCAAGTGTCGTGACGCGTAAACGGTACGTTCGACATTTCCGCTTCGGGCATTTCCTTCAATCCCATCACGACGCTCGCCGGCACCGGAACGGTTCAGCTCGGCGGCAACGGTTTGGTGATTACCACCGGCTCGACCGAATTTTCCGGCTCGATCGCCGGCGGCGGCGGTCATCGAAATTTTTGGCGGCACACAGACCCTGTCCGGCGTCAATACCTACAGCGGCGTGACCCAGATCGATTCGGGCGCGACGCTGGCGCTCAAAGGCAACGGCTCGATTGCAAACTCGTCATTTATCAGTTTCGCCCCGATCGGCGGCGGGCGTTGCGACGTTCGACATTTCGCAGACCAAAGCGGGCGCGAGCTGTCGCTGGCCTATTTGATATCACCGGCGTTGGCGTTGTCTCCCTCGGCTCCAAGACGCTGACCATCACCAACAATGTCGGACCTTTCGACGGCGTCATTCAGGATGGCGGGATCGCCGGCGGCACCGGCGGCAGTGTGACGATCGCCAACGGCGGTCTTGCGACCTTTAGTGGCGTCAATACCTATACCGGCCTGACCACGATCAATGCTGGCGGCGAACTCGACCTGGTCTGCTGCGGCAGCATCGCCACTTCAAAGGCGGTCATCAACAACGGCATCTTCGATATTTCCGGCCTGAGCGGTCCCGCGACTTCGATAGCGAGTTTGTCGGGGGCCAGCACCGGCATCGTCAATCTTGGCAGCAACACGCTCATCATCACGAATGCGAATGGGACGTTCGCCGGCATCATCCAGGACGGCGGCGCTGGTGGCGGCCTCGCCATCACCGGCGGCAAGGAAATCCTGACCGGGGCCAATACCTATGCCGGCTCGACCGTCATCACCGGCGCGCACGCTGGAGGTGGACGGCTCGATCACCGGGTCGAGCGCCATGACGGTGAATGCGGGCGGCACGCTATCGGGCACCGGCCTGGTCGATCCGCCAACGACGACGATCAATAGCGGCGGCACGCTGGCGCCGGGCAGTGCCTCGAACCCGACCGGCAAGCTGACCCTTGCCGGCAATCTGGCGTTTCAAAGCGCAGCCACGTACCTGGTCGCGGTCAGCGGCGCGAATGCGAGCAACACGCAGGTTGGCGGGACGGCGACGCTTGGCGGAACAGTGCAGGCCTTGTTCGCGTCGGGAGCTACGGCGAAAACCTACGACGTTCTTCATTCCACAGGCCTTGGCGGCACCACGTTTAGTGGCGCCAGCACTGCAAATCCAAACTACAAGGTAAGCTTGAGCTATACGCCGACCGACGTGCTGCTGAACGTCAGTGCGCAGCTTGGTGGCGGCGGCGGACTTACTCCTACCCAACAGACAATCGCCAATACCATCAATGGCGCGTTCAACAACGGCGGTACGCTGCCATCCGGTCTCGCCAACATTTTCAGCCTGAGCGGAACTAACCTGTCGAATGCGCTGTCGCAGGTCTCCGGCCAGGCTGCGACCGACGCCGAGTTCGGCGTGTTTCAGCTGATGGACGAGTTTTTGAATTTGATGCTCGATCCGTTTCTCGACGGCCGGCTCGGCGGCGCGGGAGTCGGCGGGCCGGCGCTCGGCTTCGCACCGGATCAGCAGGCCGCGTTACCGCCTGATGTCGCGCTCGCCTACGCCTCCATTCTCAAAGCGCCGCCGAAGCCGACTTTCGATCAGCGCTGGACCGCATGGGGCGCTGCTTATGGCGGCGCCAATTCGACCAACGGCAATGCCGCTGCGCGGGACAAACAATGTCAACGCACAGACCTTCGGCTTTGCCGGCTGGCATGGACTATCACCTCTCGCCCGACACCATCGTCGGCTTTGCGCTCGCCGGTGGCGGCACCAATTGGGGCCTGGCCAATGCGCTCGGCGGCGGACGGAGCGACGCGTTTCAGGCCGGCGTGTACGGCTTCACCCACGCCGGACCTGCTTATCTCGGCGGCGCGCTCGCGTTCGCCAATCATTGGTTCACCACCAATCGCTCCGCGCTGGGCGATGCCTTGACCGCGAACTTCGCCGGGCAGAGCTACGGCGCGCGGCTGGAAGGCGGCTACCGTTATGCCGTGCTGCCGACGCTCGGCGTCGCACCCTATGCCGCGCTGCAAGCGCAGGACTTTCGTACCCCGACCTACAGCGAGACCGATCAGACCGGCGGCGGTCTTGGGCTGACCTTCGCGTCGATGAACGCGACCGACGTGCGCACCGAGCTCGGCGCGCGGCTTGACGCGCCGACGCTGGTCGCCGGCTTGCCACTCATTCTGCGTGGCCGCCTGGCCTGGGCGCACGATTTTGTCGGCAACCCGGCGCTGAGTGCTGCGTTCCAGGCGCTGCCGGGCGGCAGCTTCATCGTCAACGGCGCGGCGATCCCGCAGAATTCAGCGCTGACCTCAGCGGGCGCCGAGCTGTTCCTGACGCCGCGATGGACGCTCCTTGCCAAGTTCGACGGCGAGTTCGCCAACGGCTCGCAGACTTACGCCGGCTCCGGCACGGTGAGGTATACGTGGTAGCTCACACCGCGTAGCGGTACGCGCCGCCTCGTTCCAGCGCCCGCTTGTAAGCCGGCCGCGCGTGGATACGGTGCAGGAAGTCCAGTAGCTTCGGGCGTGTCTCGTCGAGACCGGCGCGATCGCTCGAAACTTCCAGCGGAAAGCTCAGCATGATGTCGGCGGCGGAGAAATGCTCGCCGAGAAACCACGGCGCGTTGCTCAGTTCACGTTCCAAAAAATCGAGGTGAAGCTTGAGCTGGGATTTAACGAACGGCCGGGCCGGATAGGCCAGCAATCCGAGCCGGTCGACCACAAGCTTGAGCAGGAGCGGCGGCATCAGCGAGCCTTCGGCATAATGCAGCCAATATTTGTAGCGCCAATAAAGCTCGGAATCGCGCGACGGGGCCAAATCAGCGCCGAAGCGTTCGACCAGATAGTCGATGATCAATCCGGTTTCCGCCAATGTCTTGCCGTCGTGTTCGACGACCGGAGATTTTCCGAGCGCATGCACGCGGCGCAACTCCTTCGGCGCCAGCATGGTCTTTTTGTCGCGCTCATAGCGCACGATTTCGTAAGGTGCGCCGGTCTCTTCAAGCAGCCACAGCACGCGTTGGCTGCGCGAATTGTTCAAGATGGTGGATGCGGATCATCGGTGGCGAATAGCCAGGTGGCGAATGGCGAATAATAGGCGGCGGGCGGCAGAATGAATAGCACTACAACTGTTGGCTATTCCCCCTTTCGCCGTTTCGTTATTCGCTCTTCTCGCTATTCGTATTCGTCTATTCGTTACTCGCGCCAGCGAGCCTGGCGCCAGCGTTGAGGAATTTCTGCGGATCGACAGCGTCGCCGTCGATGCGGGTCTCGTAATGCAGATGCGGACCGGTCGAGCGGCCGGTCGAGCCCATGCGGCCAACGACCTGGCCGACCCGGATTTCGTCGCCGACCTTGACGTCGATCTGCGACAGGTGGCCGTAACGGGTCGAGAGGCCGTTCCCGTGATCGATCTCGACCATCTTGCCGTAGCCGCCGCTCCAGCCGGCACTGATCACCGTGCCCGCCGCCGTCGCGTGGATCGGGTCGCCCGGGTCGCCGCGGAAATCGAGGCCGGTATGCATCGCCGCGACATGAAGGAATGGATCGACGCGCACGCCGAACGTGGAGCTGAGATCGATTTCCCCGGTCACCGGTCTTCGCACCGGCACCCGCACGAGCGTGCGGCTCAAATGTTCGGCCTGCTTGCGGGCGATGTTGACCCGCGCGACGGCTCGCTCGAAGCCGTTGCCTTCTCCCGGCAGTTTGATCGGGACGAACGGGCCGCCGGTCCCGCTTAGCGCCGGACCATCGAGCCTGAGCCCGAGATCGGTCAGCACGCCGCGCAGCCTTCGCGCTTTGCCTTCGTAGCGCTCCTGTAGCTGTGCCAGCGCGATTGCCTGGCGGTGATCGAGGCGATCCAGCGATGCTTCGATGCGCGCAAACTTGGCGCCGATATCGCCGTCCTTGCCGCTCTTGCGACTGCCCGGTGTGTGATCGAACTCGAGCGACGAGCGGCGGTCGCGCCCCGGCGGCGCCGCCATCGGGCTGGAAGAGGCCGGACCAGTGGTGGATCTGATCGAGCCTGTGGCCAGAGGATCGCCGATGCCGACCAGCGCCGCCGAATGCGACTCCAGCGTCGACTGGCGGCGCATCAAATCGTCAAGCTTTTGTTCGAACTGCTCCTGGTCGAGCAGTTGGCGACTGGTGGTGCGGTCGATGCGGGCGCGCAATTCGGCGATGCGGTCTTCGTAGGCGTTTTGCTGTTCGGCCTGCCGTGCGATCAGACCTCTGAGGAGATCATCGCGGAAGGCGAAATAGGTCGCGGTCGCGATTGACCAGCCCGCCATGATGACGACCGTGCCGACAAAGATCCAAAACGCGACCGGTCCGAGTCTGATCTGCCGTCCGGCATGGGCGATGGTGTAGCCCGCACTTATCGCTACCGCTTGGCTTGCGCTCCGTTGGCGCGGATTGCTTTGGCCCGGCCTGGTGCGCGATTTGCCGCGGTTGAGCCGCTCTCGAGCCCGACATTGACGCTCCCACTCACGGGCCTAGCGCGGCCACACAGGGAGCGGATTTGAGCGGGGTATGGTTAATTTTCAGGTAATTGCCGCGGGCATTTTGCTGGCCTCGGTAAATGTTCTGGTAACTCGCCGCGCCGGGCGGAAATCGACAGCCGAAGTTGCGAACGGCGGACGCTTCTACGACCGAACTTTCACAACGCCTGGGCGGCGGCCAGCACCTCTTGGGCATGGCCGGGCACCGAGACCTTGGGCCAGATCCGGGCGATGCGCTGGTCCGGGCCGATCAGAAAGGTGGCGCGGACGACGCCCATGAATTTCCGCCCGTACATCGACTTCTCCTGCCATGCGCCATAGGCCTCGAGCATGCGGTGCGTTTCGTCCGAGGCCAGCGCGATGGCGAGCTTGTACTTGGTCTTGAACTTGTCCTGCGCCGGCACCGGGTCGGCGGAGACGCCGAGCACCTCGGTTCCGGCCTTGCCGAAGGCGGGCTTCAGCCGCGAAAAATCGACCGCTTCTTTGGTGCAGCCGGGCGTGTCGGCGCGCGGATAGAAATAGAGCACAAGCTTGCGTCCGGCGAAGTCGGCGAGCGAGACGGTTTCGCCGCCGTCGCGGGGCAGGGAAAAAGCCGGCGCCTTGGCGCCGGGAGCAAGCTCGCGGGTCATTCGCCTTCCTTTCGACGCTTTCACAGCGGCATTCTGGTCAGAATACGCGTATGCGTGGGTGGGGTCGATCAATCACAACGGGGTCGGTCTGGCTTCCTGGACCGGTTGGTGGAAAGCCCGTAATTGGAGCGTCGGGTTCCGCCGGCCATCGAGAAATTGGTCGTGGAACGAACGGCTTGCTTGCCTTACTTGAGCTGCCGCTTCAGGGTGCTGGCGCTTTAAAAGCTTCGTTCGGAACACCGGCGGCCCTTATCCGCGGGGCGTTCTGCAGGCACCAGGACGAGGGGACGCCCGAGGG
>CAWDQG010000042.1:0-36118 GCA_963804405.1 uncultured Alphaproteobacteria bacterium
CTTTCCGCGGGCAGCATGTAGGTTCTGGTCTGGTTACAGGTGTAACAGACAAACGTATGTCGCCTCATCTGCGGAACGAGCGGATGCGGCGTGATCGCCACGTCAACCATGTCGGAGCGGCATTTGGGGCACGGGGTCGGCCGCTGTTTGTCGCTGGCCGTCGGGCTCATGCCATGCGGCTCATGCCCCCAAGAGGATGCTGAACGGCATTAAAATGCGGTAAAGGGGTCGGGGCTGCCGTTAAAATTCTCAGATATTGCCAAAAGGCGTAAATTGGCGCTTCAATTGCATGCAATTGCTAAGCAATCACCGAATGGAGGCGACCATGAGACACCTGCAAAGGCGTGAGGTAATGTTCGGTCTTGCTGGCCTGGCGCTGGCACCCACCATGCTTTCGGACGTGTTGGCATGGCATTGGCGGCTGACAAGATCAAACCGGTCCGTCGAGCGCGTTGATCGTGGTCGACGTGCAGAACTGCTTCCTGCCCGGCGGCAGCCTGGCGGTTAAGGACGGCGATCAGGTGATCCCGGTGATCAACCGCATCGCCAAGAGCTTCGAGAACGTGGTGATGACGCAGGACTGGCACACCCGCACCACATCTCGTTCGCATCGTCGCACGAAGGCAAGAAGCCGTTCGAGGTCATCAAGCTCGCCTATGGCAACCAGGTGCTGTGGCCCGACCATTGCGTGCAGGGCACCGACGGCGCCCACATCGCCAAGGATATCAATATCCCCCACGCGGAGCTGATCATCCGCAAGGGCTATCACAACGACGTCGACAGCTACTCGGCCTTCCTTGAAGCCGACAAGGAGACCCGCACCGGTCTTGCCGGCTACCTGAAGGAGCGCAAGATCGAAACGGTGTTCGTCACCGGCCTCGCTACCGACTTCTGCGTTGCCTGGACGGCGATGGATGCGCGCAATGCCGGGCCTCAACGTCTATGTCGTCGAGGACGCCTGCCGCGGCATCGATATCAACGGCTCGGTCGCCAAGGCGTGGGAGGACATGACCAAGCTCGGCGTCAAGAAGATCGAGTCGAGCGACATCGCCTGAAGAATTTAGGCGGCCGGCTGCCGCGCTCGATTCCCCGCGAAACCCGTCATGCCCGCGCTCGTCGCGGGCATCCACGTCTTAACCCCAGATGAGGCGAGACGTGCACGGCGGCGGAACAAGTCCGGGCCATGACTAAGGAATGCGCCGCGCTCAATGACACCGGTTCTTGTCGCGGAAACGGTCCATCAGCGGCTTGTCCTGGCCGCCGTCGATTTCGATCATGGTGCCATTGACCATCTGCATCAGCGGCGACGCCAGCATCACCACCAGATTGGCGACTTCTTCGACTTCGGCGATGCGGCCCATCGGGATCGAGGACGGCGCCAGCGTGTCGGCTTCCTCGTACGAAATCTTCATGTCGCGCGACATCGCCTTGACCAGGCCGGCCCAACGCTCGGTGCGCACCGGGCCCGGATTGACGGCGACGAAGCTGATGCCGCTCTTGCCGTATTGGCCGGCGAGCGACATCGTCAGATTCTGTCCGGCGGCATTGGCGGCGCCGGGGCAGATTTCCCAGTAGGACGGTTTGACGCCGTCATTGCCGATCAGATTTACCACCCGGCCGCCGCCCTGCTTGACCATGATCGGCAGGGCATAACGCAGGCACCGCACGTAGCCCATGAATTTGAGTTGCAGGCCCTTCTCCCAGTCGTCCTCGGTCAGATGCTCGATGACGCCGCCGGCGGCCGAGCCGGCATTGTTGACCATGATGTCGACGCGGCCGAGCGCCTTGTGCCCTTGCTCGATGAAGGTCTTGGCGTCGGCATCCTGGCGCAAGTCGGCGGCGATCGGCACGACCTTCCGGTTGGTCGCGCGTGCGATTTCGTTGGCGGCGGCTTCCAGTGGCTCTTTGCGGCGCGCGCAGATGGCGACGTCGACGCCTTCCTTGGCCAGCGCCAGCGCGATCCCCTTGCCGATGCCTTCGCTGCCGCCCGTCACTAGTGCGGTCTTGCCTTGCAGCTTGAGGTCCATCCTTCGCCTCCCTCTTAATCCTGCTTGGTATCTTCGGATCGTAGATTGCAGTTGGTGGCGCGGCGGATCAGCCGCCGCAGCCGCTGCGGCGTGATCGGCAGCTCGGTGACGGCGCCAGGCGCGCCAAGCGCATCGTCAATGGCGGCGGCGATCGCCGCGCCAACCGCATTGGCGCCGCCTTCGCCTGCGCCCTTCAATCCCATTGGGTTGAGCGGGCTCGGCGCATCTTCGGTGATGAGCACGTCGACCGGTGGCATCTCGCGAACGGTCGGCAGCAGATAGTCGCCGAACGTTACCGACAATGGCTCGCCGCGCTCGTCATACAAAAACTCTTCCAGCAACGTGCCGCCAATGCCCTGCGCGCAGCCGCCGACGATCTGACCCTCGATCAGCATCGGATTGACGGCCTTGCCGACGTCGTAAGCGACCAGATAGCGCTCGATGTCGACCGCGCCGGTGTCCTGGTCGATTTTCGCAACTGCGATGTGCACGCCGTAAGGATAGTTCATGTGATTGGTGTGGAACCATCCCTCCGCCGAAAGCCCGGGCGCGCGGCCGAGGCGCAACGGGGAGTCGGGCGCCAGCGCGCGGGCAATGGCGCCGAGATCGACCGAGGGGCCGGGCGCCGCGTCGCTGCGCACCACTTCGCCTTCGACAACGTCGAGCTTGTCGGCCGGCGTTTGAAGCATCTCGGACGCCACTTCGATTGCCTTGGCCTTGACGGCGCTTGCGGCAATCCGCGTCGCCTCGCCGGTCATTACTGTGACGCGGGAGGCGAAGGCGCCCATGCCTTTTTCGATTTTATCGGTCTGCCCATGGATGACACGGATTTTGCGGTAGTCGACGCCGAGCGCATCGGCGCAGATTTGCGCGATCACCGTTTCCATGCCTTGGCCGACCGACGCCGATCCCGACACGACTTCCACCATGCCGTCGGCGTCGACATCGACCCTCACAAGATCGAAAGGTCCGAGACCACTTTTCTCGACGAACAGCGCGATACCGGCGCCGACCAGTTCGCCGGCCGCCCGGCGCGCGGCGAGGGTGCCGCGCAGTCGCGCCCATTCGACGGCGGCCAGCGCCTTGTCGAGCAGGCCGGCATAGTCGCCGGAATCGAGGACGATGTGAGTGCCGAGCGTGTCGAGCGGGCGCTCATACGGCATTTCATGACTGGCGACCAGATTGCGCCGCCGCACCTCGACCGGATCGAGATCAAGCTTGGCGGCAATGGCGTCCATGAGCCGCTCGCGCGCGAACGTGCTCTCGAACCGGCCGGGTGCCCGGTAGGTGCCGCACGGCGTCTTGTTGGTCAGGCGGATATGGGCGTCGGCGCGATACGCCGGAATGCGATACGGCCCCGGCAGCATCGCCGCGGCGAGATCGGGCACGGTCGCGGCGTGGGTGCGCATATAGGCGCCTTGATCGTGAAAAATCTCGTCGTCGAGCGCGAGGATGCGGCCCTCGCTGTCGATCGCGGCGCGCACATGGTGGCGCTGCTGGCGCGAATGATTGGCGGCAATAAGATGCTCGCGGCGATCCTCGATCCATTTCACCGGCCGCTGCAGGCGCAAAGCGGCGGCGCACACCAGCACGTCCTCCGGATAAATCTCGCCGCGGATACCGAAGCCGCCGCCGACATGCCCCTCATAAAGCTGAACCGAAGAGGCCGGGCGGCCGAGCATCCGCGCGATCTGATCGCGATTCCAATGCGGCACCTTGGCGGCGCCATGAAGCTCGAGCACGTCGCGCGCGGCGTCGTAGCGTGCAATGGCGCCGCGGGTTTCGAGCGGCACGCCCGAATGCCGGCCGATCGACAACGTCGCCGCGACCACGGCGTGGGCTGCAGCGAAAGCGGCGTCGACGTCGCCATATCCCTTGTGAACGATAGCGGGTTCGGTTGATCGGCCGGGCTCGAATTCGCCGGGCGTGTCGTCGGCTCGCAGAATGACCGGCAATTCCTCGACGTCGAGGGTGACAAGCTCGGCCGCATCCTCGGCCAGATACGGATTGTCGGCGAACACCGCCGCCACCGGCTCGCCGACATAGCGCACGAGGTCGGTCGCAAACAGCCGCTGACGATAGGGCTCGAGCCCTTCGATGCGGCTCAGACGAAAATCAATCGGTGGAATGTCGGCGATGTCGGCCGCCGTCCACACCGCGTGCACGCCGGGCAGCGCCAGCGCGCCGTCGGCATTGATCGCGCGCAGTCGCCCGTGCGCGAAATTCGAACGCACGATGCGCATGTGCAGTTGCTGCGGAAACGAGATATCGGCGGCGAAGCGACCGCGGCCGGTCAATAGCGGCCGGTCCTCCAGCCGGGTCAGCGAGCGCCCGACATATTTGGTTTTTGGCTTTGCGGCTGTTGGCGCCATCGGTCGGCCGTCGATTTCCGCCTAAGCCGTCCGCCGCTGCCGCATTTCGCCTGCGACTGCACGCACCGCCTTGACGATGTTCTGGTAGCCGGTGCAGCGGCAGAGATTGGACGAGAGCACGTCGATGAGTTCGTCATCGCTGATATCGGGCTCGCGCTCCAGAACGCCGGTGATCAGCATCAGAAAGCCGGGCGTGCAGAAGCCGCACTGCAGGCCGTGATTTTCCATGAAGGCGCGCTGCAACGCGTTGAGCTCGTCGCCGCGGGCCAAACCTTCGACGGTGCGAACCTGCTTGCCATCCGCCTGCACCGCGAACATCAGGCAGGAGCGCACCGGGGCGCCGTCGAGCAGCACCGTGCAGGCGCCGCAGACGCCGTGCTCGCAGCCGATATGCGTGCCGGTCTGCCCGCAATCCTCGCGGATAGCGTCGACCAGGGTGCGGCGCGGCTCGACGCGGATCGCGTGCGCCTGGCCGTTGATGGTCAGCGTGATGTTGCTTCGCTCGCTCATGGACCGGTCTTTCCCGCCTGGCGCAACGCCGCGCGGATGCGCTGCGGCGTCGCCGGTATTTCGTTGATGCTGACGCCGAAGGGCGTCAGCGCGTCATTGATCGCATTGAGGATCGCCGCCGGCGCGCCGATGGCGCCGCCTTCGCCGAGGCCCTTCGATTTTGTGATCGAGGCGTCGCTCAAGGTTTCCAGGTGCAGAAGCTCGACCGGCGGAATCTCGCGGCAGGTCGGCGGTGAGAAAATCCGCAAGCGTCGCGGTCAGCATGTTGCCGCCGTCGTCGTACACGATCTCTTCGAGGAGCGCGTTGCCGATGCCTTGGGCGACGCCGCCGAGCACCTGGCCGTCGACGATCATCGGGTTCACGAGCCGGCCGGCATCCTCGGCCACGACGAACCGCTCGATCGTCACGCGCCCGGTGTCGGCGTCGACTTCGACGATGCCGGCATGACAGGCATTCGAGAATGTGCCGGGCGGATCGTAGGTGGCGCTTTCCGAAAGTCCCGGATCGAGCTCGCCCCTGAACAAGTGGAACTGATGATACGCGGCGCGCGCCAAATCCTCGATCGGTATGGCGCGATCGGTGCCGGCCACCCGCGCGGCGCCGTTTTCCAGAACGATATCGTCGGCGGACGCTTCAAGGAGGCGGCTGGCGATCTTTTTCAGCTTCGCATGCACCTTGCGCGCAGCCAGCACGCTGGCGCCGCCGGCGATGACCAGCGAGCGGCTGGCGAAGGTGCCCCAGCCGTAAGGCGTGCGGTCGGTGTCGCCGTGCACGACTTTGATGCGCTCGGGACACACGCCGACCTCGTCAGCGACCAGCTGTGCCAGCGTCGTGCGTAGCCCCTGACCATGGGGGCTCGCGCCGATGCGCAGTTCCAGATACCCGGAGGGGTCCATCGTCAGCTCGACCGTTTCCCAGCCCGGCGTCACGCCCATGCCGCGCGCGGCAAAAGCCGGCGTGCCGTAACCGGTGCGCTCGGAAAAGGTCGCAAAGCCGATGCCAAGATAGCGCCGCGCCGCTCGCGCCTGCCTTTGGCGTTGGCGAAATGCTGGCACATCGAGCGCATCGCTCGCCATGTCGAGTGTCTGCCGATAGCTCGCTTCGTCGAACACCAGGCCCGTCGCCGAGGTGTAGGGAAATTTCTCGATCAGATTGCGCCGGCGGATCTCGACGGGCTCCAGGCCGAATTCCACGGCGGCGGTGTCCATCAGCCGCTCCAGCGCCATGGTGATGACCGGGCGCGACACGCCGCGATAAGGCGCCATCGGGCAGGTATTGGTCAGGACGCCGCGGGCGACGCAGGAATAGGCGCGCACGTCGTACGGCCCCGGAAGCTCGGCCATCGCCATCAGCGGCTCGACCGCGCAGGTGGTCGGATAGCAGGAATAGGCGCCGACATTGGCGATCACTTCGGCCGACAGCGCGAGCAATTTGGCGTCGGCGTCGAACGCACCTTGCAGCCGGATGTATTGATCGCGGCTGTGAAACGACGCCATCAGATTCTCGCGGCGATCCTCGGTCCATGCCACTGAGCTGCGCAGCTTCCGGGCGAGCCAGACCAAAACGACATATTCGGGGACGAGCGACATTTTCTGGCCGAAGCCGCCGCCGACGTCCGGCGCAATCACGCGCAGATCGCTTTCCGGCATGCCGATCAGGTCGGCAATTCCGGTGCGCATCAAATGCGGCATTTGCGTCGCGCAGGTCAGCGTCACGCGGCCTGAAATCGGATCGAAGGCGGCGTGACCGGCGCGCGCTTCGAGCGGCGTCGCGTTCTGCCGCCGCGAGCGCACGTCAACGGCGATGAGGCGGTGCGCGGAGTCCCGCGCGGCGGCGAAGCCCGGCGTCTCCATCTTGCCTTCGACGACGATATTGCGCGCAACCTGGCTGTGCACCTGCGGCGCACCGTCGGCGAGCGCCGCGCGTGCGTCAATGACCGGCGCAATTTCGCCGATCTCGACCGCGACGCCGTCGGCGATATCCTCGGCTTCCGCTTCTGTCGCCGCGACGACGGCGGCAATCGGCTCGCCGACGAAGCGCACCAAGCCCGAGGCCAGCACCGGCTGCGCAATCGGCACGTAGCCGAATTTGTGCAGCGCCGGCATGATCGCTTTCACCGCCGAAAGATCGGACGCGGTGAGCACGGTGGCGCCCTCCGGGACGGTGATCTTGTCGATGCGGCCGGCGGCGACGGCGCTGCGCACAAAGCGGACCCGATGCGCTGCCGCAAGGTCGGCGGTGAAACGGCCGCGGCCGGTCAGCAACGCCGGATCCTCGACGCGGCGGAGCGAACGGCCCACCCATGCAAGGCCAGAGCCTTTGGTCGGCGCGCTCATGCCGCGGCGCGCTCCAGCGCCCGCCGTGTCACGGCGCGCACCAGGTCGAGGCGGAATTCGGCGTCCGCATGCACGTCTTCGAGCGGATCGACCGCTGCGGCGGCGGCTTCCGCGGCGGCACGGAAGGTCTTGTCGCCAGGTTTCTCCCCGGCGAGCGTGGCTTCGGCCTCGGCTATCCGCCGCGGGCGTCCTTCGGCGCCGCCGACGCCGAGGCGCGGTTCGATAATGACACCATCCTTCAGCCGGAAGGTGGCGAGCGCCATGGCGATCGCATAATCGCCGGCACGACGGCTGAATTCGTAGAAGCCGAAGTGCGCGTCCGGCGCCAAGAGCGGCAGCCGCGCCTCGGTCAATAGCTCGTCCTCGGCGAGCGCGGTCATCATCATGCCTTCGAAATAATCGTCGGCGGCGATGACGCGGCGGCCGCGTGTGCTCAGCGCGACGATGTCCGCGCCGAGGGTAACGGCGGCGAGGCACCATTCCGACGCCGGATCGGCGTGCGCCAGGCTGCCGCAAAAGGTGCCGCGCAAGCGGATCGGGTAATGCGCAATGTTGGCGGCTACGTTGGTCAGGAGCGCGCCGGTCGGTCCGGAAACGACCGGGCGATGGAACGCCGCATGGCGCACGCAGGCGGCGATCGAGAGCACGTTGCCTTCGACCGCCAGACGGTCGAGGCCGGCGACATTGTTGATATCGATCAGATGCGCCGGCCGCGCCATGCGGAACGCCATCATCGGCACCAGGCTTTGCCCGCCGGCCAGAACGCGGCCGTCGAGCGGGCTGAACTCAGCCAGCTTGTCCACCGCCTCATCAACGGTCCTTGGCGCGTGATAGCTAAACGGCGCAGGTTTCACCGGGTCGGTACCATCCTTATTTGATCACCAGTCGCACGCCGGCGTTCCAAGCTAAAGCCCTACGCCCGGTATCTTATCCCGCAGATAGTGTTTGTAGATATGCGCCAGCATCGCTGGCGGTGTTCGCCAACAGCGGAGCGGATCGACACCTTCATGCAAGAAACAGATGTTGCAGGACACACAATCGACCGGGCCGCGGCGTCCCGCCGCAATCTTATTGACCAGATCCGGTTCGCGCACGAACGGCCTGGCCAATGCCAGAAAGTCGGCGTCGCCGGAGCGCACGATCTCGTCCATCATCTGCGTCGACCGCAGTCCGCCGACCAGGATAATCGGCACGTCGACGGCGGCTTTCGCCGCACGCGCAAACGGCCGATAATAGGCTTCGGGAACCGGCGGCGAGAAGGTGCGGTGCAACAGACCGTCGGCGATCGCTCGCGCACGCGTGGTTCCGGCGTACGGCCGGATGTTTTCCCGATAGTCGGTCATGACGCCATAGGTGACTTCCAGCCCATCGAGGCCTGCGGCGGCGAGCCGGCGCGCGATGGCGACGCCGTCAGGCAACGAAAGGCCGCCGTCGACAACGTCAGCCATGCCGAGTCGGGCGGTGATCGGGACGCCGGCGCCGACCGCCTCTCGCACACCTCGAACGACCTCGACAATGAATTGCGACCGCCGTTGCGCGTCTCCGCCCCAACGATCGTTGCGGCGATTGGCGTAAGGCGAATTGAACTGAGAGAGCAGGTAGCCGTTCCCTGAATGCAGATGGATGCCGTCAAAGCCCGCGCGCTTGGCGCGCGCCGCGGCCGCGGCAAAATCGGCGACGAGTTTTTCGACGCCGCCGTCCGCAAGCTCCACCGGCGGCCGCGCGAAAATGGCATTGGGGACGAGCGACGGCGCAATCGGCACAATGTCGGGAATAAGCGATTGGCTGCCGGCATGGCTGAGTTCGGCGAATATGATGCCGCCGCGCTGGTGGACGGCCGTGGTCACGCGGGTCAGCGGGCCGATGCGGCAGTCATGGTCGAGGCCAAGCTGCCGCGGTTCGTATTGTCCGGCCGGCTCGACGTAGATGTGTCCGGTGATGATCAGCCCGGCGCCGCCGTGCGCCAGGTCGGAATAAAGCGCAACCAATTCGTCGGTCGCGTCGCCATCGTCGGTCGCCATGGTCTCGGATGTCGCGGCGCGGACCAGCCGGTTCTTCAGGACCAGCGACCCGATTTTTCCCGGCGCCATGAATGCGAGTTCGTCGAGCGGCATTCTTGCAAGCTCCGCTCAGCTGCGTTCTTCGCGCACATAGGGCTGCCCCAGCGCGGCCGGCTCGTCCGAGCCGATCCGGCTACGCGCGCCCTGCCAGACGATGACCGCAAGCGTCGCTAGGTAGGGGGTCATGAGCATGAAATATTGCGGTAGGCGAATGCCCGCCGCCGCCACCTGCGGAACCAGTGCTTCAATGCCGCCGAACAACAGCGCCCCGGACCGGAGTGAGTGACGGTCAAAAATGTTATATTTATTGAAATTGTGCAAGCCGCACCATACAACATTCGGCGCGCTAAAATAGCCGACGCCGCGGTATGATTGGGGGGTGCGCCGGCACCGAGCGCGGTCTCGGCGACGTCGACATGTCCAGTCGACATGTCCGGTTCGAGCAAATCGCAAGGAGCGCCCGATGGACGTTTTCGTGTACGGTGAGCGGCGGTCGCTGCCGAAGGGTTTCGAGGAATTCCTCACGGTTGCCGATACCGCGATCGTTTCCATCGATCTTCATCAAGGCCACCTCGCGGATTCGCCGGATTGTCCGTGCCCGGCGCCGCGGGCGCGCGACGTGGTCGACGGTGTCAATCGCTTCCATACCGCCGCGCGCGCATTGGGCGTACCCGTCATCCACGTCAAAAGCGTCATGCGCCGCGACGGCAGCGACGACATCAAGGGCATCAAGTCGGCGTGGCGTTTCGTATTCCCGCTATATGTCGGTCCGATTCCGAATTCCGACCAGCATGCTCTTGCCGGCAGTCGTTGGACCGAGTTCGTGACTGAGGTTGCCGAAGGCGATCACGTGATCGATATCAAAAAACGCCTGTCGGCGTTTTATCCGACCGATCTGGACTTTCTGTTGCGCAACATTGGCATCAGGCGTCTCGTGCTCAATGGCTGCATGACCGATTGCTGCATTCTCAACACCGCGTTCGAGGCCAGCAATCTTGGCTATCGCGTCACCGTCGCGCGGGATTTGGTCCGCGGCACCAATGCGGACATGGAGGACGCGGCGCTGAAAATGATTTCGCTGCACATCGGCCTCGTCGCCGAGAGCGATGACCTCGTCGCGGAATGGCGGCGCCAGAGGGGGCTTTCGAACGCGCCGGCGACGCCGCGGCAGCGGGTCGCCAGCGCCTGACCGGATTGGCCGGACTGTTGCGCCACAACCGTCGCGGTCGCGTGATCGGCCTTAATCGTTCTTGAGATTGAACCACAGCGTCCGCACCTTCTTCCTGCCGTGGTTCCAGAAGCGGTGTGGGCGGCGTGAACTGTAGGCGATAAGGTCGCCGGCATTAAGCTGATAGGCGACGCCGTCGACCTCCACCGTCAAGCTGCCTTCGAGGATGTAGCCATACTCGAAGCCGCCGTGCGTGACCGGCCGGTCGGCATTGCCGGTGTGCGGCGCATATTCGTTGATCGCAACCGACACGCCGCGCTCGCGGTCTTCCCGCATCAAGCGCCGGACCACGTGCTGGGCGGTTTCAACCGCATGGTGATCGGACGCCCGCACCACGAGCTTTTCATCCGAGGCCGGTTCGCGGACGATCAGGTCCGACATCGGGATGCCGAGCGCGCTGGCGATGACCACGAGCGAGCCGATCGATGGCGAAGCGCGTCCGCGCTCGACCAGGCTGAGCATCGACGGGCTTAAGTGCGTGGCAGCCGCGAGCGCCTGCAAGGTCATGCGCTTGGCCTGCCGGCGCTCGCGAATCTGCGAGCCCGATCGCCGCCAGCGTGCTCGCGGTCATGTGCGCGACGGTTTCCGGCCGGCCGGAGCCGGCCGACTGGTCCGTGACTTCGCTGCCGGAATCCCAATCGATGGGGGATGACCGATCGCGGGTTTTGGTCGGTGAGAGGTTTCGGGGCGACATCGTTGCTTCGTCAGTGGCCGTTCGATATTATTAAAAAATATTCAGTGCAACTACACTTTGCCGTGTTGAAGCCAGTCGCTGTGGAGGTTCGCCCGATCGGGCGATCGACGTTGAAGCCGGCTCGCGACCGGATCGCCGTCTGCCAACACGTTTCGCACCTGCCTCATCGCGCCTCCAGGACCAGCCCATGAAAATAGTGGATCTCAGCCACTTGATGAACGTCCACACGCCGGGATGGGTCGGCTATGCCGGCAACCAGATGTACTACGCGCAGAACCTGCAGACTAAAATGATCGTGACCCAGCGGATCAACTCGTCGCTCCATGTCGGCACCCACATCGACGGCGCCATGCACGGGACCGACGGCATGGGCGACATGGCTTCGTATCCGCTGGACTTCCTGGTCAGCCCCGGTGCGGTGGTCGACGTATCGCCGCAGATGGACGATTGGGCGGTAATCACCCCGCAAATGATCGAAGCGGCGCCCGTCGAGGTGAAGGCGGGCGACATCCTCATCATTCACACCGGCTGGCACCGCTACTGGGAGGGCCAGAAGCAGCAAGACCTCGTCCGCTACTTCTGCATGCATCCCGGCGGCAAGATCGAGCTGCTCGAATGGATGCTGAAGAAGAAGATCAAGTGGTTCGGCATCGATTGCGGCTCCGGCGATCATGCGATGAATACGTCGATCCGGCACATGCGCCCGGATCTCGCCAAACGCTTCGAAAAAAAGGTCGGCAAGACATGCGAGGAATTCTTTGGCGACTTCAGCTACGTTCACAAGAAATCCGGTCGCCACGTCACCGAGGACATCTTCCCGTTTCACAGTTACGGCTTCTCGGAGGGACTGATCCACGCCGAGAATGTCGGCGGCGATATCGAGCGGGTGCTCAACCAGCGTTTCCTGATCGGCGCGTTTCCCTGGCGCTATGAGGGGCTGGAGGCGTGCCCGTGCCGAATCCTCTGCTTCTCGGATTGCGGCGACAGCGTCGAAGCAGTCGGTGACGTCGCCAAGGCGATTTTTCCACACCGCTGATCGCCGGCAATGAGCCAAGCGTTCGACATTACCATCCGCCGCGCCCGGCTTAGAGGCTCTCGCGGACGCGCACGCCGAGATCGGCATCAAGGATGGCCACATCGCCGCGATCGCTGCGCGCGCTCGATGGCAAGGGCGCGACCGAAATCGATGCCCGCGGCAATCTGGTGACGGAGTCCTTCGTCAATCCGCACCTGCATCTGTGCAAGGTGTGGACGCTGCCGATGATGGAGGAGGAAGCGCTCAAGGCCTATCAAGCCGACGGCATGGGCAAGGCGATGTCCGGGATCGAGCTCGCCAGCAAGATCAAGGAGAAATACGCCGAGTCGTGGATCGTGGAAAATGCGCGCCGCGCCGTCGCGCTGGCGGCTTTGCACGGCAACCTGCACATCCGCGCTTTCGCCGACGTCGACGGCAAGGCGCGCCTGGAGGGCGTCAAGGCGCTTCTGCGCGTGCGCGACGAGTTCCGCGGCATCGTCGATGTGCAGGTCGTCGCCTTCGCGCAGGACGGCATCGTGCGTGAGCCGGGCGCGGCGGAATTGATGCATCAGGCGATGGCGCTCGGCGCCGATGTGGTCGGTGGCATTCCCTGGATCGAGTTCACCAATGCCGACGCCGCCGCCCATGTGCGGACCTGCTTCGACTTGGCGCAGGAATTCGGCAAGGACGTCTCGATGCTGCTCGACGATGCCGGCGACCCGGATCTGCGCACGCTGGAAATGATGGCGGTCGAGGCGATCCAGCGCGGCTGGCATGGCCGCGCGCTGGCGCACCATTGCCGGGCCATGAGCCTTTATCCGATGCCGTACGTGCAGCGGCTCGCCCGCGTGCTGCGGACCGCCGGCGTCGCGGTCGTGACCGATCCGCATACCGGTCCGCTGCATGCCCGCGTCAAGGAATTGCTCGCCGAGAATGTCCGCGTCTGCCTCGGCCAGGACGATATTTCCGACGCCTATTATCCGTTCGGCCGCAACAATATGCTGGAAGTGGCCTTTCTCGCCTCGCACCTGCTCTGGATGATGACCCGGCAAGAGGTCGCCAAACTCTACGACATGATCACCGTGGATGCGGCCAAAGCGATCAATCTCGACGGTTTCGGGCTAAAGGTCGGCGCACGGGCGAGCCTGGTGGTTCTGGATCAGCCGGACGAGGTCGAGGCGCTGCGCTTTCACGGCCCGCCGGCCCATGTCATCAGCCACGGCAAACTGGTCGATGCGGCGAAGATGCACGCGATCGTTGCTGCGGGCGCAGCAGCGTCGTGATATGGACCAAAGACGATAGAGATCAGACCAAGCGGATAGGAGAAAGTCTTATGCGCGCTCACGCCATCGTCATTCTCGCCGGTGCGCTCGCGTTATCGGTTGCAGCGCCGGCATCTGCGCAGCAGACGATCAAGATCGGCGAACTCAACAGCTACAAGGCCCAGCCGGCCTTCCTCGATCCCTACAAGAAGGGCTGGGAAATGGCGGTCGAAGAGATCAACGCGGCCGGCGGCGTCTTGGGCAAGAAGCTCGAAATCGTCTCCCGCGACGACGGCGCCAATCCGGGCGACGCGGTGCGGGTCGCCGAGGAGCTGACCACCGGCGGCGACCTGAACATTCTCTGCGGCACGTTCCTCTCCAATGTCGGTCTCGCCGTCACCGAATTCGCCGGCAAGAAAAAAGTCTTCTTTCTCGCCGCCGAGCCGCTGACCGACAAGATCACCTGGGCGAACGGCAACCGCTATACCTTCCGCCTGCGGCCCTCGACCTACATGCAAGTCGCGATGCTGCTGCCCGATGCGCTGGCGGCGAAGAAAAAGCGCTGGGCTTTGGTCTATCCGAATTTCGAATACGGCCAGTCGGCCGCCGCCGCCTTCAAGGAGATGATGAAGGCGAAACAGCCCGACGTCGAATTCGTCACCGAGCAGGCGTCGCCGCTCGGCAAGATCGACGCCGGCGCGGTGGCGCAGGCGATCGACGATGCCAAGCCGGACGCCATCTTCAGCGCGTTGTTCGGCGGCGACCTGACCAAGTTCGTGCGCGAGGGCGGCACCCGCGGCACCTTCAAGGATCGCGTCGTGGTCGACCTGCTCGGCGGCGAGCCGGAATATCTCGATCCGCTCAAGGACGAAGCGCCGGCCGGCTGGATCGTCACCGGCTATCCCTGGAATGAGGTCAATACGCCGGAGAACAAGGCCTTCGTCGCCGCCTATCAGAAGCGCTACAACGATTATCCGCGGGTCGGTTCGATCGTCGGCTATCTGACGATCAAGTCGCTCGCCGCCGGCATCGCCAAGGCCGGCTCGACCGATACCGAGAAGCTCGTCGATGCCTTCGCCGGCCTGAAAGTGGATGGCCCGTTCGGGCCGTTCGTCTTCCGCGCCAGCGACCATCAGGCGACGCTCGGCGCTTTCGTCGGCAAGCTCGCGCTCAAGGACGGCCACGGCACCATGGTCGATTTCAAATATGTCGATGGCGCAAGCGTGCTGCCGTCCGACGCCGAGGTGAAGAAGCTGCGGCCGGCATCGGCGGATTAGAGCGTCGCGCACGCGCGCGCTGGAGGCGCGATGAACTGGGAAGGCCTTGCCTTCCAGGCCCTCGACGGCCTGGCCTCGGCGTCCGGCCTGTTTTTCGTCGCCGCCGGGCTTTCGCTGATCTTCGGCGTCACCCGCATCATCAACATCGCGCATGGCTCGCTCTACATGCTGGGCACCTATATCGCCGTCACGCTGGTGACGGCGATTGGCGGCCCGCTCGGCTTCTGGGGCGGCATCGTCGTCAGCGCGATCATCGTCGGCATCATCGGCGCGCTGATCGAAATTCTGCTGCTGCGCCGCATCTATTCCGCGCCGGAACTGTTCCAGCTGCTCGCGACCTTCGCGCTGCTTCTGGTCATCAACGATGCCGCGTTGTGGCTGTGGGGGCCGGAGGATCTGCTCGGGCCGCGCGCGCCGGGCCTGCGCGGCGCCATCGAAATCCTCGGGCGGCAAATGCCGAGCTACGACGCCTTTCTGATCGTCGTCGCGCCGCTGGTGCTCGTGCGTGCTGCATGTCGTGTTCGCGCGCACCCGCTTCGGCCGTCTGGTCCGCGCCGCGACCGAAGATCGCGAGATGCTCGGCGCGCTCGGCGTCAATCAGTCGGTGCTGTTCACCGCCGTTTTCGCGCTCGGCTCCCTGCTGGCCGGCCTCGGCGGCGCGCTGCAAATCGCCCGCGAGCCGGCCAATCTCGGCATGGATCTGACCGTGATCACCGACGCCTTCGTCGTGGTGGTGATCGGCGGCATGGGCTCGATCGTCGGCTCGTATGTCGCCGCCGTGCTCGTCGCCGAAGTCAAGGCGTTGTGCATCGGCATCGGGCTCGTCACCCTCGGCGGGTTTTCCGTGAATTTTTCCAAGCTCACGCTGGTCGCCGAATTCCTGGTCATGGCGGTGGTGCTGATCGCGCGGCCGCAGGGCTTGCTCGGCCGTCCGCAGATCGCCGTGCGCGGCGCCGGCGCGCTCGAGGCGCCGATCCGGCCGGCGTCGCGCCCGCTGGTCATTCTCAGCGCCGTCGTGTTGCTCGTGCTGCTGGCGTTGCCGCTATTGGCGCGCTCATCAGCCCTATGCGCTGGTGCTCGGCGTCGACGTGCTGATCGCGGTGCTGTTCGCCACCAGCCTGCATTTCATCATGGGTCCGGGCGGCATGCATTCGTTCGGCCACGCCGCCTATTTCGGCCTCGGCGCCTATGGCGCCGCGCTGGCGGTGAAATGGCTGGCGGCGCCGATGGGCATGGCGCTGGCCACTGGCGCCGGTCGCGGCCGCGCTGGGCGCGTTGCTGTTCGGCTGGTTCGCCGTGCGGCTGTCCGGGGTCTATCTCGCGATGCTGACGCTCGCCTTCGCGCAGATCGTCTGGTCGATCGTTTTCCAATGGCAGGATTTCACCGGCGGCTCGAACGGCGTGCTCGGCATCTGGCCGAGCGCGCCGTTCGATCGGCTTTCCGCGTTCTTTCTGCTCACGCTGGCGTTCGTCGTCGTCGGCGTTCTGCTGCTGCGGCGCATCCTGTTCGCGCCGTTCGGTTATGCGATGCGCGCCGGCCGCGACTCGCCGTTGCGCGCGGAGGCGATCGGCATCAACGTCAAGCGCGTGCATTGGCTCGCCTTCGCCATCGCCGGAACGGTTTGCGGCGTTGCCGGCGGCATTTTCGCCTTTGCCAAGGGCTCGATCTCGCCGGAAACCATCAGCATCGGCCGCTCCATCGACGGCCTGGTCATGGTGCTGCTCGGCGGCATCCAGACGCTGGCCGGTCCGATCGTCGGCGCCGTCGGTTTTTGCCATGCTGCAGGATTTCGTCATGCAGCAGACCGAATATTGGCACGCGCTGCTCGGCGGCATCATTCTGGTTCTGGTGCTGGCGTTTCCCTCCGGGCTCGTCGGCGCATTCGTGCGAGCTTGCCGCGCGCTGGCGTGCGGCATGACCGAGCTTGCGGTCGTCGCTTGCGCAAGAGCTTCGGCGCCGTTCGCGCGGTCGATGACGTGAGCTTTTCCGTCGGCGGCGGCGAGTTTCTGGCGCTGATCGGCCCCAACGGCGCCGGCAAATCGACCTGCTTCAACACCATCAACGGCCAGCTTGACCCCCGACGGCGGCACGATCCGGTTCGATGGCCGCGACATCGCCGGCCTGCCGCCGCGGGAAATTTGCCGCCGCGGCGTCGCCCGCACCTTTCAGATCGCCGCCACCTTCGGCTCGATGACCGTCGCCGAGAACGTGCAGATGGCGCTCATCGTCCATGCCGGCGAGACCTATCGGCTTGTGGCGCCGGGCGACGTCGTATCATCGCGCCCGCGCGCTTGAACTTCTGGCGCAGGTCGGCATGCAGGAGGCGGCGGATCGGCCTTGCAGCGAGCTTGCCTATGGCGACGTCAAGCGCGTCGAGCTTGCCATCGCGCTCGCCAGCGATCCGCGCCTGCTGCTGATGGACGAGCCGACCGCCGGCATGGCGCCGCGCGAGCGCAACGAGCTCATCGCCCTGGTCAAAAAGCTCGTGGTCGAGCGCGGCGTCTCGGTGCTGTTCACCGAGCATTCGATGGACGTGGTGTTCGCCTTTGCCGACCGCATCGTGGTGATGGCGCGCGGCCGGCTGATCGCCGACGGCGACGCCAAGACGATCCGCGAGGATCCGCTGGTGCGGCAGGTGTATTTCGGCAGCGGGCGAACATTCGAGCGCGCGGGGACCGCTTCGTGACGCGCGGCGCCGGCACTCGCGGTCGAGCATCTCAATGCCTGGTACGGCGCCGCGCAGGTTCTCTACGACGTCAGCTTCACGATCGGCCGCGGCGAGGTGGTGGCGCTGATGGGGAGGAACGGCGCCGGCAAATCGACCACCATGAAGGCGGTGATGGGGCTGATCGCCCGGCGCAGCGGAACGGTTCGCGTCAACGGCCGCGACGTTTCGGCGCTGCAAGCCGTTCGAGATCGCGCGGCTCGGCGTCGGCTTTGTGCCGGAGGATCGCCGCATCTTCTCCGACCTGACCGTCGAGGAAAATCTCGATACCGGCCGCCAGCCGCCGCGCTTTTTCGCCGAGGGCACGGCAGCGCCGGTCTGGACGCCGGAGGGGCTGTTCAAGCTCTTCCCCAATCTCGCCGAGATGCGTCATCGACCGGGCGGCCGCATGAGCGGCGGCGAGCAGCAGATGCTGACCATCGCCCGCACGCTGATGGGCAATCCGCTGTCGTGCTGCTCGACGAACCCTCGGAAGGCATCGCGCCGCTGATCGTCGAGGAGATCGCCGACACCATCGTCGAATTGAAAAAGCGCGGTCTCTCGATCCTGCTCTCCGAGCAGAATGTCGGTTTCGCGCAGATCGTTTCCGATCGCGCCTACATGCTGGAGAAAGGGCAGATCTGCTGGGCCGGCACCATGGCCGAGCTTGCCGACAATACCGACATTCAGCGGACCTATTTGACGCTGTGAGCACGGCGCGCAAATATTGAATACCGAGGAGGTGGCAATTGCTCACGCTTTATCACTGCCATGACGCGCGCTCGTTCCGTCCGCTATGGACTCTCGAAGAGATGGGACTGCCGTATGAACTGAAGATGCTGCCGTTTCCGCCGCGGGCGCTGGCGCCGGATTATCTCACCGTCAATCCGCTCGGCACCGTGCCGACATTTCTGGACGACACGATGCGGATGACCGAGTCGGCGGCGATCTGCCAGTATCTGGTCACACGCTACGGCCCAAGCCCGCTGGCGGTCGAGACCTCGGAGCCGGATTTCGGTTCTTATCTCAACTGGCTGCATTTCGGCGAAGCGACGCTGACCTTCCCGCAAACGATTGTGCTCCGCTATTCGCTGTTCGAGCCGGAGGAGCGCCGTTCAGCGCAAGTCGCAGCCGACTATTCGCAATGGTTTCTCTCGCGGCTGCGCGGTATCGACGCGGTGGTCTCGAAGCAGCCGGCGCTTTGCGCAGGACGATTCACCGTCGCCGATATTTCCGTTGGCTTCGCGCTGATGCTGGCCGAATTCATCGGTCTGAACGCGAAATTTTCGCCGGCCGTTGCCGCCTATTGGCAGTCGCTCAAGGAACGCGACGGCTTCCGCCGCGCCATCGCCAAACAGGACTCGGATCCAAACGTCCAAAGCGTACGGAAATTTCTCAAGCAGAAGTGATGCGGTTTTCGCTGCTGACCCTACACGCAACTGCCGTAGTCTTAACCGGCAGTTAACCCTACCAGATTTATAAAGAGGCAATCGGGACAAACACGGGGACTCCTGATGCCTCGCTTTTCGCTGTCGCTCGGCTCTTTGGCAATTCTGCTTGTCAGCGGGATCACCATCGCCGCGGCCGCCGACCTCCCGCCCCCGGCTTATGCGCCCGTGCCGCAGGTATTTTCCTGGACCGGCTTCTATATCGGCGCCAATGCCGGTTATGGCTGGAGCAACGCGTCCGGCACGCTGACGACGACGGGCGGATCGGAAGCTTTCACATTCACCGGCAACGGTTTCGTCGGTGGCGCCCAGGCCGGCTACAACTGGCAGGTCGGGCCTGCGGTGTTCGGCGCCGAAGCCGACTTCCAGGGGACCACCATCAGCGGGCCGTTCAGCGCGACTGCCGGTCCAGTGATCAGCGCCACGGACAAGGGGCCGTGGTTCGGGACGATCCGCGGGCGGGTCGGTTACGCCATGGATCGCTTCATGCTCTACGCCACCGGCGGCGGGGTTTACGGCGACATCACCATGAGCGGTACGGCGGCGGGCGGATCGTTCTCCAGCTCGACGACATTTTGGACCTGGACGGCCGGCGCCGGCGTGGAAGCGGCGTTCTGGGGCTGCTGGAGCGCAAAGCTCGAATATCTTTTTGTCGACACCCCGAACCGTACTCCTGCCATTCCGACCGTGACCATGGTGTCGGGCAATGCGACCAACAATATCGTTCGCGCCGGCATCAACTATCATTTTTAGCGCACCCGTCTCCTAACGGATGCGACCACGTGTGTTCTGCCGCGCCGCGTGCCGTCGAGCGCATCGACCTCGATCGGTCGGTGCAGGACATTTCCGCGACTGAGTTACGCAAGAAGCTCTCGGCCAGCAGTTAGGAAGTTGATTAAATCGTTGTGCCGAGGTCGTCGTCATGGCCGGACTTGTTCCGGCCATCAACGTCTTTGTTTGATGCCGCATTTAAGACGTGGATGCCCGCGACAAGCGCGGGCATGACGAAACGTCCAGCTGAATTATTCGGCGGCTTTGCGCGTTTCAAAGAAACGGTTGGTCGGCCGCGGCAGGCCGAGATTTTCGCGCAACGTCTTGCCCTCGTATTCGCGCCGGAATAGGCCGCGGCGCTGCAGCTCCGGCACCACCTGATCGCAGAATTCATCGAGGCCGCCGGGCAGATACGGAAACATGATGGTGAAGCCGTCGCTGGCTTCGGTGTGGAGCCACTCCTCCATCTCGTCGGCGATGGATGTCGGCGTGCCGACCATGGCGAGGCCCGAATAGCCGCCGAGCCGTTGGGCCAATTGGCGCACGGTCAGCTTTTCCCGCTCCGCCATCTCAATGACGCGCTGGCGCGCGCTTTTGCTGGCGTTACTCTCGGGGATATCCTTCGGCAGCGGCTTGTCCGGATCGAAACGCGAAGCGTCGTGGCCGAGTGCAATCGACAGAGAGGCGATGGCGTTGTCGTAATAGACCAGGCTGTCGAGCTTGGCCCGCTTGGCGCGCGCTTCCTCGACACTGTCGCCGACGATGACGAAACAGGCCGGCATGATCTTCATGTGCTCGGGCGCGCGGCCGGCTTTGGCCATGCGGCCCTTCACGTCGGCATAGAATTCGCGTCCGGCGGCGATGTTGCTCGGCGGCGTGAACACCGCTTCGGCGGTCTCGGCAGCGAGCTGGCGGCCGGAATCCGAGGCGCCGGCCTGCACCACGACCGGCCACCCCTGAACTGGACGCGCGATGTTGAGCGGCCCGCGCACCGACAGATACGGGCCCTTGTGATTGAGCACGTGCAGCTTGTCGGGATCGAAATAGAGGCCGCTTTGAGCGTCGCGAATGAAGGCGTCGTCCGCCCACGAATCCCACAGCCCGGTGACGACGTCGTAGAACTCGCGGGCGCGGCGATAGCGCTCGTCGTGCTCCATATGGTCGTCCATGCCGAAATTCAGCGCCGCATCCGGATTGGACGTGGTGACGATATTCCAGCCGGCGCGACCTCCGCTGAGATGATCAAGCGACGCGAAACGCCGGGCAACGTGGTAGGGCGAATCAAACGTGGTCGAGCCGGTAGCCATGAGGCCGAGGTGCTCGGTCACCATCGCCAGCGCCGACAATAGCGTGAACGGCTCGAACGACGTGACGGTGTGGCTGTGCTTGAGCGCATCCAGCGGCATGTTCAGCACAGCCAGATGATCGGCCATGAAAAACGCGTCGAACTTGGCGCGCTCCAGCGTCTGCGCGAAACGCTTGAGATGGTCGAAATTGAAATTGGCGTCGGGAAAAGCGCCGGGATAGCGCCAGGCGCCGGTATGGATCGTGGTCGGGCGCATGAAAGCGCCGAGATGGAGCTGACGTGACCCGCTCATGCCTTCGCCCGCTTGATAACCCCCCTAAATTTGGTGAGGGACAATCCCGGGTTCAATGCTTTACGGCGGCGACATTTGACCCTTTGCAGCGAGCTTCGCCGCCAAACCATGCTCCGGACATGATGGCCGCGAGAACGCTCGTTCCCTGCGCGAACAGTCCGAGCGCCAGCGCCGCAAATAGCCAACTGAGCGAGCCGGTCACTCGTACCGCGAGATAGCCGCCGCCGACGGCGATCGCCATGCGCAGAAAGCCGGCCGTCAGCGGCCAGAACAACCGGCCGGCGCCCTGCGAAGCGAAGTACAGCGACAGGCCGAGGCCGTAGAAACCGTAGAACGGGCCGACGACGCGCAGATAGGCGCTGCCCGCCTCGATGACGTGCGCATCGCTGCTGAACAGCGACAGCCACGCCTGCGGCCACAAGGCGGTCGCGACGCCGATCGCCTCGGTGAGCACGAACGCGATCGCGCCGCCGGCCAATCCGATGCGCAGCGCGCGTTCGCGTTGCCCGGCGCCGATATTGGTGCCGACCATCGCCACCAGCGGCGCGCCAAGTCCGAACACCAGCGGGATCAGGAGATATTCGAGCCGCGCGCCGGTGCCATAGCCGGCGACCGCATCGGCGCCGGCGATGCTGGCGGCAAGCGCCGTCGCCAGTCCGATGATGACATTGGTCTGGACCGAGGAGATCGACGACCAGGCGCCGACGCTGAAGATGCTCGCGAGGTGCGACCAGCGCAGCGGCGCAAACCGCAGCCGCGCGGCATTGCGGCCGGACAATACATACCAGCCAAGCGCGGCGGTTCCGGCAACATTGAACAGCACCAACGCCACGCCGCCGCCGGCGATGCCGAGCGCCGGCACCGGCCCGATGCCGAAGATCAGAGCAGGCGAGAGCGGGATCAGCACGATGACGCCGACACAGATCACCAACGCCGGCACCAGCATGTTCCCAGTGGCCCGGATCGCGCTGGCAAGCGCGTTCATGATCCAGAGGAAAACACCGCCGGCAAAGACGACGTTGGAATAGGCCACCGCCGCGGCGAGCTCGCCGCCGCGCCCGCCGAGCGCGCGGTAGATCGGTGCGCCGAACGCCAACATGACGACGGTAAAGAAGACACCCAGTGCAACGTGGATGACGAGGCCGTGCAGCACCAGCGCGTCCGCCTCATCGCGTCGCCCGGCGCCGATGGCGCGGGCAATCGCCGACGAGATGCCACCGCCCATGGCGCCGGCGGAAAGCATCTGCATCAGCATGAAGCCCGGGAACACCAGCGCCATGCCGGCGAGCGCGTCGAGGCCGAGGCGGGCGACGAAATAGGTCTCGATCAGGCCGGTTGCGGCCTGCGCCAGCATCACCAGGATGTTGGGCGAGGCGAGCCGCAGCAAGGTCCACACGATCGGGCCGCGCAGCAACGAATCCGTGCGCGAGCGCGGCGCCGGCGCGCGTTCAGTCGTCGCCGCGCCCTGCATCGGGACATCGGCCTGCAGCGCAATCGTGCTCACCGGGCATGTCTCGCTATTGCCGACCGCGCGCGCTTTTTCCGCGGCGCTGGCGGCGACAGCCCAAAACGCCGGAGCGTGCTCGCTGGCGCCGCTGGTCCGGCGGTGAATCGATGCGTGGCGTCGGTGATGGTCTCGCCGGTGCCACGGTCAACCAGGATCGGATCCGCGGCTTTGCCGGTTTCTCCATCGACCAGCAACACGCTCTCGCCTTCCGGCGCAAAGTGCTTGTTGCCCCACGCCAGAAAGGCGATCAGCACCGGCCGAAAATCGCGGCCGCGCGCCGTCGGTACGTATTCATCGCGCGGCGGATGCTCGCTGTAGCGGCGGCGCTCGAGCAGTCCAGCTTCGACCAGAGCGTCGAGCCGTCGCGCCAACATGTTCGGCGCGATGCCGAGGCTGTTCGCAAACTGATCGAAGCGGGTGAAGCCATGGAGCGCGTCGCGCATGATCAGGATCGACCACCATTCGCCGACGCGCTCAAGGCTGCGGGCAATGGGGCAGGGCATGCCGGCGAGGCTCTTGTGCTTCATTTCGCCAAGGTGGCACAGCGACTATCATTATGCAAGTAACTAGGCATGATCGCCGGCTACGCTGATCGCAGATCAGCTCTGCGTCACGACGATGCTACCGATCAGAGTGTGAGTGGCACCTGGCGCGGCAAGCGGCCGGGCGGCGCGCTATTTCGCCAGCGCGTCGGCGCCGGCCTTGGCGACCTGCGCGTCCTGCGACGACAGCGCGCCAGACACGCCGATGGCGCCGATGATCTTGCCGTCGATCAGGATCGGCAGGCCGCCCTCGAGCGGCGTGATGTCCTTGACCGCGAGGAGCCGTAAGCCGGCGCCGCCGGCGGCGATGGCGTCGTCGAGCGCCTTGCTCGGACGCTTGAAGGTCAGTGCGGTGCGCGCCTTGCCCTCGGACGCGCTGATCGATGCCAACTGGGTGTTGTCGAACTTGTGGAACATCACCAGGTTGCCGCCGCTATCGAGGATGGTGATGGCGACCTGCCAGGAATTCTTCGCCGCTTCGAGCTCGGAAGCGGCCATCGCGCGCTTGGCGTCATCGAGCGTGATCGGAGCCCCATAGGGTGGCGTCGGCGCCTGCTGGGCTAAGGCAGGGACCAAGGCCGATCCGGCGACTACAGCAAACGCGGCCAGTGCGCAGGCGAGCGCAAGCATCCAAGTCATTGTCATCATCTCCCCAAGAATCTCCCCAAGGCCATGCCGCTTGCGCGGCGCGCGGCGTAGAACAATAGGCGGCAAAAGCGGCGGGTGGAAGCGGCCGGCATGTGGATAGGCAAGGTGCACCGGTCGGATCGGAAGTAGCGGCCGGTTTCGGCAAAAACGTGATGGCACGCCTGCTGCGCTGCACTGCCGCCGCGCTTATATTTGTCTCGACATTTTCAAGGGAGATGCCGCGATGTTCACCTTCGGAAAAAAGCTCGAAATGCCGGCCGCCAAAGACGCACTGCCGGGCCGTCCGTCTCCCATCCCCACCGCCCACGATCATTACGTCAACGGCCATCCGCTCAAGGCGCCCTATCCCGAAGGGCTGGCGATGGCAATGTTTGGGCTCGGCTGCTTCTGGGGCGCGGAGCGCAAGTTCTGGGAGCTCGGCGACGGCGTCTATGTGACCGCGGTCGGCTACGCCGGCGGCCATACGCCGAATCCCACCTATGAGGAGGTATGCAGCGGGCGGACCGGGCACAACGAAGTCGTGCTGGTGATCTATGATCCGAAGAAAATCTCCTACGAGCAGCTCTTGAAGACCTTTTGGGAGAGCCACGACCCGACGCAAGGCATGCGGCAGGGCAACGATATCGGCACGCAATACCGGTCAGCGATTTACACGTTTTCGCCGGCCCAGCGCGCCGCCGCCGAGGCCTCGCGCGCGAGCTACGCCAAGGCGCTCTCCGCCGAGGGCTTGGGAGCGGTCACCACCGAGATCCGCGACGCGCCGCCGTTCTATTTCGCCGAGGACTATCACCAGCAATATCTGGCGAAGAATCCCCGCGGCTATTGTGGCCTCGGCGGCACCGGCGTGAGCTGCCAGATCGGCACCGGCGTCGCCGCGCATTGACCGTGTGCGCCGATTGACGGCACAGTCCGGGGCGGCAGGCGGCTGGTGAAAGCGCCTCTGCGGGGGTCCCATGCGGCAGATTGAGCGCGCCTTTCAGGCGGCGATGTTTTCTTCTCGCTGGTTGCTGGCGCCGTTCCTCGTCGGTCTGGTGCTTTGCATGTTGCTGCTGATCTACCGGTTCTTCGGCGATTTCTATCAGCTCGCGGTGCAACTGCCGACGCTGACCTGGCACGATCTCATCGTCGGCGTGCTCAACATGGTCGACATCGTGCTGACCGCCAATCTGGTGCTGATCGTTATTTTCTCCAGCTACGAGAACTTCCTCCGCAAGTTTTCCGCGGACGAACAGGCGAATTGGCCTGAGGGCGTGACGGCGATCGATTTCAGCGCGCTCAAGCAGCGGCTGTTGGGCTCGATCGCCGTGATCGCCGCGGTCGACGCGCTGGCCTGGTATCTCGACATCGAGAAGGAGGCCGACCGGGCGAAGCTCGAATGGGTCATCGCCTTTCCGCTGATGTTTGTCGCTGCGATGCTGATGCTGGCGGTCGCCGATCGTCTGAACCGCTCCGACCGCCGCCGGGCCCAGTAGGCCCCAACAGGGCCGTGCCGGCGCCGATTTGAGCGGACGTTCCGCGGCTATCGAGCGCCGCTAATCGCCTGGCTCGTCCATAATCTCTTCATAGTTCCACAGCCGGTGAGGGATTGTTAACCATAACTGGCGTTAATCCCTGCTCAACGTTTGCCCAAACGGAGCCGGATTGGCGCGCATGCGGGTCGTCCGTTTTCTCATCCTGTTGCTCGGCGTGGCGCTCGTGGCGGCGGGATGTTCGCCGCAGCCGGTCGCTTACATCACCTATCCGTCGCCAGCGGTAGCCGCTCCGGCGCACGGCATCGACGGCGTCCTCTATGGCGCGGGCGGGCCTTATGCCCCAGCACCGAGCCCGGTGAGCTATCGGGCGCCGCAATATCCGCCGTCGGCCGTCATGGCACCGCCCCCGGTGGCGCCTGCTCCCGTGATGCCGGCCGCCATGGTCGCGCCGCGTTACGTACCTGGTGCGCCGCCGCCCCCGGCGATGGCCGCCGCGCCGCCGTTTGGCGGCGTCGCCTTCGCCCCGGTGGTCCCTCCAAACGACTACACGCTCAACTCGGGTGACCGGCTGCGCGTCGTCGTCTTCGGGCAGGAGGGGCTGACCAATGCCTATGCAGTTGACGTGGCCGGCTTCATCGACATGCCGCTGATCGGCCCGGTGCTGGCGCGCGGCGCGACGACCGAAGAGCTTGCCATCCGAATCTCGGCAAAGCTGCGTGACGGATACATCCGCGAGCCGCATGTCGCGGTCGAGGTCGAAGCCTACCGGCCGTTCTTCATCCTCGGCGAGGTTACCTATCCCGGGCAATATCCTTACGTCGCCAACATGACCGCGGAGACCGGGGTAGCGATCGCCGGCGGTTTCACGCCGCGGGCGTTTCGCCGAAACCTCATCGTCAATCGCACGATCAACGGCCGCGCCATGCGCATGACGGTGCCGGTGACCTTTCCGCTCCGTCCCGGCGACACCGTCAACGTGCAAGAGCGCTGGTTCTGACAGGGATCAGCCTGATCCCTGATCTGTCTGATCCCTGATCCGTGACTAGGTGTGCTCGGACGCGGTGGCTGCCGCGGAAGCTTCCGCATAGGCCGCCTCTGTCGTCGCCAAGCCATTGAAGAAGAGATTGAGTGCGACGGAGACGATCGCCGCCAACAAGATGCCGGATTCCAACAGCGGGTGCAGGACGTCCGGCGTGTAGCGGAAAAAGTTGGGCGCGACCAACGGGATCATGCCGAAGCCGACCGAAATCGCCACGATAAACAGATTGTAGCGGTTGGTCTTGAAGTCGACACCGGTGAGGATGCGTGCACCGGTGGCCGCGACCATGCCGAACATCACGATGCCGGCCCCGCCCAGCACCACCACCGGCACCGCCTCGACCAAAGCCGACATCTTCGGCAGCAAGCCGAGCGCCAGCATGATCGCGCCGCCGGTCGCGGTTACCCATCGCGAGCGCACGCCGGTGACGCCGACAAGGCCGACATTCTGCGAGAATGACGTGTAAGGGAAGGTGTTGAAGATGCCGCCGAGGATGGTGCCGACGCCATCGGCGCGCAGCCCGCGCGCAATCGACGCCTGATCGATCGTTCGCCCGGTCATTTCGCCGAGCGCCAGGAACATTCCGGTCGAACTCGATCATCACCACCACCATCACGATGCACATGGTGATGATCGGGACCAGTTGAAACGTCGGCAGGCCGAAACGCAACGGCGGGACAATGTCGACCCATGAGGCCGAGACGACGTGATCGAAGTGCATGACGCCGAGCACTGTCGCCAAGATCGCGCCGGCGATGATGCCGAGCAGCACGGCGACGTTGGCAATGAAGCCTTTGCAGAAGCGGATCAGGCCGAGGATCACCAGCAGCACAAACAGCGCGATGCCGAGGCCCTCGAGCTGACCATAATTGGGATTGGGAAACGCACCGGTCGACGCCGTCGACGGTTTTGTTCAAGGTCGGCAAGCCGCCGCCCGCCCAATTGATCCCCACGCGCATCAGCGAGATGCCGATCACCAGGATGATCGTGCCGGTCACGACCGGCGGAAACAGCGGCAAGAGCCGGCCCATGAACGGGGCCACGATCACGGCGAACACGCCAGCCGCTATGACCGATCCGTAGATGCCGAGAAGGCCGACGTCGGGCGCCGCCGCCATCGACAGCATTGGACCCACCGACGCGAAAGTCACGCCCATCATGACTGGCAGGCGAATACCGACACCGGGAAACCCGACGGTTTGCACCAGCGTCGCCAGACCGCAGGCAAAAAGATCGGCGCTGATCAGAAACGCCACGTCCGCGGGAGGCAATTTAAGTGCGCGACCGAGAATGAGCGGCACGGCAACCGCGCCCGCGTACATGACCAGAACATGCTGAAGCCCGAGCGTCAGAAGCTGTGGAACCGGCAGTATTTGATCGACCGGATGAACGTCCTGCGCCATTGGTCAGCCCCCAATGCGTTGTCCTCCGGCCATGAGAACCAAAAAGTGTGCCAACAACAACCCCCGTTGGCGGTTGAGACGATAAATCCCGAACCGGCTGGCGCCGGCCCGGGATGAAGCTTCGATAGTACGGCGCGTTATTTCTTGAGGTTCTTGGCCAGGAACGCCATCGAGCGTTGCCACGCGAGCTTGGCCGACGCCTCATCGTAGCTGCCGCGCTCGTCGCAATTGAAGCCGTGCTGGGCGCCGGCATAGACGTAGATTTCGCAATCGCCGCCGCGCTTCTGCTTGATCGTTTCGATGTCGCTCATCGGTATCGAGGCGTCTTTCTCGCCGAAATGCAGTTGCGTCGGCACTTTGGGTTTCTCGTCGGCATTCTTGACGATCTGGCCGCCGTAATAGCCGATGGCGGCGGACAGGCCGTTGAGCTTCGCGGCTGCTAGGAAGGCGATGCTGCCGCCCAGGCAGAAGCCGATGATCGCCGCCGGGCCGCTTTTCTTCGCATCGTCGATGGCGGCCTGCACGTCCTTCATCATCGCCGCCCAATCGGGGTTGGCGACGAACTTGCGGGCATTGGCGATCTCGTCCGGCGAATAGCCGCACTCGAAATTCGGTTGCTGGCGGTCGAAGATCGCCGGCGCCACGGCGGCGTAGCCTTCGCCGGCAAGACGATCGCACACCGCGCGAATGTGATGATTGACGCCAAATATCTCTTGAATGACGACAACGCCGCCCTTGGCCGTTCCGCTCGGCTCGGCACGATAGGCGCCGAGCTTGAAGCTATCCGAGGCGACAAGTGTGAAATGCTGACCCAAGACGATCCTCCTTCGACTGGCAAAACGATAGCCCCTGCAGGCACGCCTACCATATACCGCCGTCTATGTCGGCTGAAATGACAGTCGAAGCGGATGGGTTGCGCGCGTCGCGCGGGCGACTGGGTTTTGAACGGCGATGATGCGGATATTAGCGCGTCGACGATGATGAAATCGGTGCCGACGCCGGTTTCCTCGCCGATGCCGTGATCGGATACGACCAGGGACGAGCCCGGAATGATCAGTTGCGAAATCCGCTCGATGATGTCCTGCGGAATCTGGATGCGGCGCCAGCACCTCTTGCGGTGTCAGCGGCGAAGGCGCGGGCGGCGGCGCGACGTTTTCTTCGACGCGCTTGCCTCTGACATACCTCACCTCGACAGCCGCCTGCCGCGATGTTTTCGGCGATGTTTTGGGCGGCTCGCCGGGAAGCGAGAGGACGTTCCAGCGGAAACTCGAATGGTCGTCCAGATAGTCCATCGCCGTGAACACGTGCGTTCCAAAGCGACTGATCCGGATGCTCGATGGTGATCGGTGCGTTAAACAGCGGCGTGAAATCCTGGCGCACGTAGATTTTCTTGTCCTTGGCGGCTGACGAAAATGGAGATCGGCGTCCTGGCGGATGGCGCAATGTCGGCTTGGCTTCGGACGCCGGCGCCGGCGCGGCTTGTGGTTCAGCAGCCGGCGTCGGCTCGGCCGGTGTTTCGGTTGCGGCTGGCTTGCCGTCTCGGCGGGGCTCAAGTGCCATCGGCAAGATCGGCTCGCCGGTAATCTTGCACGTCCGGCTGCATGCCGCGCGCCGATGCGTGCTTGGCGGGGAATGATGCCGGACGCCGCGCCATCCGGACTTGGCGTCGATGGCTTTGCCGTCGTCGATCGTCTGCGCGGTCTTGATAGGTTTCTCGATCGCCGGCGCGGCTGCGGTCGAGACCGCCGGCGCAATCGTCCATATGCACGAACAGGCGCTTGTCGGCGAAGTCAGATGGCCGCAGTTCCGGGCGGGCGATGATCACCCGCACGCCAAGCTTGGTCAGCACCCAGAGCCGTGCCGCAAAATCGCGCGGCATGCGGATGCAGCCATGTGACGCCGGATGGCCCAGATTGACGCCTTCATGCAGCGCCACCCCCGACCAGGTGATGCGCTGCATGTAAGGGCATCGGCGCGCCGCTATAGATATTGGAATGGTGCAGAAGGCTCTTTTCGATGATGGTGAACACGCCCACCGGCGTCGGATGCGCGGGCACGCCGGTCGCGATCAGCGTTTCGGCGACTTCGGCGCCGTCGCTATAGAGGTGAAGCTTCTGCTGATCGATGGAAATGATGATTTGCAGCGGGCCCTTTCGGAATTTGTCCGAACGGCTCCTTGCTCACGTGCTCGGCCGGTGCGGCGGCTTGGGCTCGGCTTGAGCCTGGGCCGTGGCTGGTACTGGGGCTCCCAGAATTGGCCCCAGCTTTGGGCTTGGGCGGGCGAAGCGGTGATGGCGAAGGCGCAGGCAACCACGATCGCGCTCGCGGCACCAAGCAGCGATCGTCTCGGACATATCACCACGTAGCGGCCCGAACATGCCGCGCGTAATCGATGCTCAATTTGCCCACCCAGCCAAAGTGGAACGCTACTTTGCGCCCAAATCCTAGTGCGACATCTTAATGGACACATTGGCACGTCGCCACGGCCGCGCCAGGGGATAAGATCGAGTCCGGTAAATTAAGAGTAATGCGCGGCAGATTTGCAACGCGTCGCATTCGCCGCCGGCACATGACAAATTTTAGACAACCGCTGTGGCGGGCAATTTCAGACAGCTTAGGGGTCAGAGCAAATGCCTCCGCCAGCAGCTCGTACGAGCGCCGGCGTGCGGCGTGATCGAAGGCCATGGTGGTAATCATCAATTCGTCGGCGCGGGTCGCCTCGATCAGTGCAAGTAACCGGGCCTTAACGCTATCGATGCCGCCGACGACCAGGCGCTCGCGCTGCCGCGCGATGCGCTCGCGGTCGATCGGCGTATAGGGGTAAGCGGCCGGCCTCATCGGGCGAGGCAAGGGGCACATATTCGCCCTTGGCCCGGCGGACGAAGTGCAGGTCGGCGCTGGCTGCGATCCGCTCCGCCTCTGCGTCGGTGTCGGCCGCGACCGCGGCCACGGCGAGGATGGCCTGCGGCTCCGGCATGCGTTTCCGACGGTTTGAAATGCGCGCGGTAGCTCAGCATCGCGCCGGCCGCATCGTGCTCGGCGAAATGGTGGGCGAAAGCGAAACCCATCCCGACCGCGGCAGCGAGCTCGGCACTGTAGCCGCTGGAGCCGAGAAGCCAGATCGGCGGCAGCGCGACATCGGCCGGCACGGCATGGACGTCACGGAACGGATGGTCCGGCGGAAAGCCGCCGCGCTCCATCAGAGATGAGCTCCTGAAAGCGCTCGAGGAAATCGTCGCCCTCGCGCGCGTCCTGCCGGCGGCGCAGCGCATAGGACGTCACCGGATCGGTCCCCGGCGCACGGCCGAGCCCGAGATCGATACGGCCGGGAAACAGCGCTTCCAGCACCTTGAATTGTTCGGCGACCATCAGCGGCGCATGGTTCACCAGCATCACGCCACCGGAGCCGACGCGAATGTGTGTCGTTGCCGCCGCGATCTGCCCGATCATGATGTCGGGCGCCGAACTCGCGATGCTCGCCAGATTGTGGTGCTCGGCGAGCCAGTAGCGCTTATAGCCGAGCCGGTCCGCAAGCTTCGCCAGATCGAGCGAGTTGCGCAAAGCGCCCGATCCCGGCGTGACGGTGGTGACGGGCGACAGATCGAGAACGGAAAGTGGGATCACGCGGGCGCCGGGGGCAAATTCCTTGTCACGCACAAAGAGTGGGAGTGCGCGGCGCCGCCGGTCAATCCCGCCGCCAGGCTTAGCGGTTGGTGGCGCTGACGAACGGCCCGCCGGTCGCCGTATTCGGCTCCTTGGTCGGCGCTCTGGGTTTTCTGGCAACCAGTCTCATGAAATGGCGGACCGGCGACCGCCGGCCTGACGAGCGTATTGGGCTTGTGATGGCGTCGACGTCTGAAAATTCGTCTGCGTGAGCCGAAATTTTGCTCCGTGGTCGGTGTGTATTGGGTCTTGCGCGAATTGGGCTTGGCGCGTATTGCGTGGCGGCGACGCGTTGCACGCGTCGTATCCGCACAGCGACGCGAATGCGCTTTGGCTTTTTCGCTGCGGTTTTGTGCGCGCGCTCGGCGGACGGGCCGGCGGCGTCGCTCGGCGGGCTGGTGAGATGATGCGCTCGCGAGGAGGCGGCAGCACGTCATGCGGCTCGTTCACCGCAACCACCGTTGAACTGTGCGCAGGCCCGGCATCGGCCATGGAAACGACGGGCGATTTGATGTCTTGATCCGGACGCGGCGGCCGTCGTGTCCGGCGCTGGCGCAGCTCCGGCGCCGTCGGTCATCGTCTGCGCCGTGGCTGCAGCGGGCAGGGCCGCGAGCATTCCTGGATCGTTTGCCGATGCGGCATCGGACCGGCCGCCGGCGCTTCGCCGCGTCGGCGTCACGGCCGCGGACGGCCGTTCTGTTGGTTGCGGCAACGTCGGAGGAGTTTCTTCCGGCGTGCCGGCACCGGGTTCGCCGAGGTCGCCGGTGGCGGCGTTCCGTGCTCGACGTCGTGTTCGCTGTGGCCGCCGGCGGATCAGTTGTTGCCGCGCTCGGCGGCGCTTCGACCTGCAACGACGATCGAACCGCACGCCGGACGTGAAGCCCGCCGACGAGTACGCGGCATTGTCGGCGACGAGTTGCAACGACGCGGTGATCGTGGGCGAGCGGACGAATGGTTCGTGGCTGACGCGGAACACGGCAAAGATGCCGAATCCGCAAACCAGCGCCACGACCGAGGCCAACGTTGCCGCGATCATCAGGCGTACGTTCGGAAACATCTCACCTCGTTGAATGGCCGCAGGTGATCCGGAACAGCACGCGTCACATCGGGCGACAGATCACGCCAGCGCCTCGTGTCGGCCAAGGATTTTGACAGACCCCCCGGCCGCCACATCACCGGATCGCAGACGTTGACCGCCTGCCGAATCCGAATCACAACATTAAGTGAGTTGCCGAAAAACCAAAATTAAAAATTGTGCGTGAAGCGCGGCGCGCAACACAAAAAAAGCGCGGCAGTTCCTGATTCCGGCGCCTTGGCGGCGCGCCGCGCGTATACGACGCCGACAGATCTGCGCCCTTAGCGCGCAACCGGAGTTTGCGCCGATGCCGACACTGACGGCGCGCCCGGCAGCACCACGACGCGGGTGCCGATATTCACGCGGCTGTAGAGATCGGTGATGTCTTCGTTGGTCAGCCGGATGCAGCCCGAGGACACGAAGTGGCCGATGGTCGATGGCTGGTTGGTGCCGTGAATGCGGTAGATGGTGTTGCCGAGATAGAGGGCGCGCGCGCCGAGCGGGTTGCCTTCGCCGCCGGCCATGAACCGCGGCAGGTAAGGCTGGCGCTCGATCATCTCTTTCGGCGGATGCCAGTCCGGCCATTCACTCCTGTGGCTGATGCGCTCGGTGCCGGCCCAGGTAAATCCTTCGCGCCCGACACCGACGCCGTAGCGCAAGGCCTTGCCGGGACTAGCATCAGATAAAGATAGGTGTGCGGCGTATCGATGATGATCGTTCCCGCGGGCTCGGGCGTGACGTAGTCAACGAGTTGCCGGTGGAACTGCTGCGGCAGGTCCGTCGCCGGGCCGCCCTCAGGCTGATATTCCGGCGGCAGTCCGGCGACCGCGGCCGCGCGGTCAGGCGGCGAACCGGCCGGAGCGTGAATCGAACCGGTGACGTCGCCGCCGCCGCTGATCGAGCCCGGCGGGCGTGGAACGTCAGGCGACATCGGCTGCGCGGCGGCGGGCTCCGTCGGCCCATAATAGGGCCGAGTTCCCGGCGGATATGGCGGCGGCGGATATGGTGGCGGTACTTGGCCGCCTTGCTGATAAGCAGAATTGTACGAAGGTTCCGGCGCTGACGCGCCGACGTCCGACGGCGGCACTGGCGGTCGGGCATAGAACGGCGGCGGCGGCGGATAATAGTCGGCCGGCGGAGGCGGATAATAGTCGCCGGGCGGCGGCGGATAATAACCGGGCGGTGGCGGATAATAACCAGGCGGTGGTGGGTAATAGCCCGGCGGCGGAGGCGGGTAATATCCTTGCGCAGCGGCGTTGCCGATTGAGCCGATGACGATTAACGCGACGACGACCAAACCGCTGCGAACGCGCACGCCAAACCCCCGCCGATCCCCAAAACAGGGCATTGTTTTTGCAAGCAAGATTAGGCGGCAACAAGGCAACAAAGCGCGCAGACTCCGGCAATTCGCGAGCGATGCGTGGCGGCGAGGTTCCGTGACCATTCATGGCTAACAAATGATGAAACAGGCGTTCGGACGTGGTTCGGCGCCTGGAACTTTGGCGAGGCAAGCTTGGCGAGGAGGTGTTGCGAGCAGGGTGACGAATGGCACAGCCGCTCCGCCGCCTTTCGTTGTTGGATCGTCGGCGCGAACTGATAGGATGGCGCAACGACGGGGACCGAAGTTGGGATTTTGCGGCAACGTAGACACGCGGCGCTGCTTTTTTGCTGCGCGATTTTGCCATGCTTTGCGGCGCGCGCCGCCGACACTCAGACCGCTGCCATCGACGAGCTCAAGGGCAAGATTTTCGACGCGCGTATGGCGCAGCAGACTTTTCCCGGCGTGAAGTATTGCAACGAGCTCACCGGCACGAGCTTTTACTTTCAGCTGCGCAATCGCGTTCTCAATCTGGAAGAGTATTTTCGTTCGCTGGAAAATCTGGTGAAATCCGGTGTCTACAACCCGGCGAAACGAAGCGCGTGGACCTTGGAGGACGCGAAGGAGCGCTGGGAAGAGGTGAAGAAGCAGGCACAGGAAGACAAGCACAAGTGCGAACTGGTGCAGCACCTGCCGGAAATGGAAAAGCAGCTTCAGGAGCTGGAAAAGAACGCGACGACGGCCGAGAAGAAAGAATGAAAGGTCCGTTCATGCGCCCCCGCCGGGCCGCGGGGGCTTGTTCGGCAGCTTTCTCGCGCTCCGCAAATAACCTGACGAGCGGCGGAGCGACCGTCGACAACGGCGTGGCCGGAAGCCGACACCGGACTTCGCTGCCGCCCCATTTCCGGTTACAACTGCGGCCGGCAGCGAAGGAACGATCAGATGGCGTCCGTAAGCGACTGGAAGGTGCCGTCCTCGGTGCAGCCGAAGCCGGAGGATTATTCCTACGATCTCGATTTGGCGCTGGGCTGCGTGGTCGCTTTGCGGGCGACCGTGCCGGCGGATGCATTCACGGCCGAGACGCTGGGCACCGAGCGCGCCGGCAACGGCGTCATCATTCGCAGCAATGGCCTGGTCCTCACCATCGGCTATCTGATCACCGAGGCCGATACGATCTGGCTGACGCTGAACGACGGCCGCTCCGTCCCCGGGCATGTCCTCGGCTATGACCAGGAAACCGGCTTCGGCCTGGTGCAGGCGTTGGCCAAGCTCGACATGCCGGCGCTGGAATTCGGCCAGTCCGCCAAGACCTCGGTCGGCGAGCGCGTCGTCGTCGCCGGCGCCGGCGGGCGGCATCATTCGGTCGCGGCGCGGATCGCCGCCAAACAGGAATTCGCCGGCTACTGGGAGTACGTGCTGGACGAAGCGATCTTCACCGCGCCGGCGCATCCGAACTGGGGCGGCACGGCGCTGATCGGACCGGCCGGCGATCTACTCGGCATCGGCTCGCTGCAGCTCCAGCAGGCGGTCGACAAGGGCGCGGCGCAAAACATCAACATGATAGTGCCGATCGATCTGTTGAGCCCGATCTTCGACGACCTGGTCAAATTCGGCCGGCGCAACGGGCCGTCGCGGCCCTGGCTCGGCTTCTACGCCACGGAAGTGGAAAACCGGCTGGTGGTGGTCGGGCTTGCCGATCGCGGACCGGCCAAGCGCGCCGACCTGCGCAGCGGCGATATTCTGCTCGCGGTCGCCGGCACCGAGGTCAACGACCTGGCGAGCCTTGTTCCGCCGCATCTGGGCTCAAGGCCAAGCCGGCGTCGAGGTGCCGATCACGGTCTATCGCGACGGCGAGACCATGGAGCTGCGCGTCAAGTCAGGCGAGCGCGACCGCTTCCTCAAGGGGCCGAGCCTGCATTAGTGATTTTTGCTTCGACGCTCGTCGTTTCGTTCTGAGGACGTCAGCTTTTGATGCAAGGCCGACGTTGCTGGTGAAAACGACTGTTCGAGCTCTTGGCCGTCACCCTCCGGCTTTCATCGCGCATCTGACTAACCTGGGTTCAATGTCCTCCTAAGTTATTGAAAGGCGACCAATTTCTCCGCCTTGAATTTCTAACTAACGTTCGTTAGAAATCTGACATGGCTCC
>CAWDQG010000043.1:0-40997 GCA_963804405.1 uncultured Alphaproteobacteria bacterium
ATTCACTCCTGTGGCTGATGCGCTCGGTGCCGGCCCAGGTAAATCCTTCGCGCCCGACGCCGACGCCGTAGCGCAAGGCCTTGCCGGGACTTAGCATCAGATAAAGATAGGTGTGCGGCGTATCGATGATGATCGTTCCCGCGGGCTCGGCGTGAGTAGTCGACCAACTGCCGGTGGAACTGCTGCGGCAGGTCCGTCGCCGGGCCGCCCTCAGGCTGATATTCCGGCGGCAGTCCGGCGACCGCGGCCGCGCGGTCAGGCGGCGAACCGGCCGAGCGTGAATCGAACCGGTGACGTCGCCGCCGCCGCTGATCGAGCCCGGCGGGCGTGGAACGTCAGGCGACATCGGCTGCGCGGCGGCGGGCTCCGTCGGCCCATAATAGGGCCCAGTTCCCGGCGGATATGGCGGCGGCGGATATGGTGGCGGTACTTGGCCGCCTTGCTGATAAGCAGAATTGTACGAAGGTTCCGGCGCTGACGCGCCGACGTCCGACGGCGGCACTGGCGGTCGGGCATAGAACGGCGGCGGCGGCGGATAATAGTCGGCCGGCGGAGGCGGGTAATATTCGCCGGGCGGCGGCGGATAATAACCGGGCGGTGGCGGATAATAACCAGGCGGTGGTGGGTAATAGCCCGGCGGCGGAGGCGGGTAATATCCTTGCGCAGCGGCGTTGCCGATTGAGCCGATGACGATTAACGCGACGACGACCAAACCGCTGCGAACGCGCACGCCAAACCCCCGCCGATCCCCAAAACAGGGCATTGTTTTTGCAAGCAAGATTAGGCGGCAACAAGGCAACAAAGCGCGCAGACTCCGGCAATTCGCGAGCGATGCGTGGCGGCTGAGGTTCCGTGACCATTCATGGCTAACAAATGATGAAACAGGCGTTCGGACGTGGTTCGGCGCCTGGAACTTTGGCGAGGCAAGCTTGGCGAGGAGGTGTTGCGAGCAGGGTGACGAATGGCACAGCCGCTCCGCCGCCTTTCGTTGTTGGATCGTCGGCGCGAACTGATAGGATGGCGCAACGACGGGGACCGAAGTTGGGAATTTTGCGGCAACGTAGACACGCGGCGCTGCTTTTTTGCTGCGCGATTTTGCCATGCTTTGCGGCGCGCGCCGCCGACACTCAGACCGCTGCCATCGACGAGCTCAAGGGCAAGATTTTCGACGCGCGTATGGCGCAGCAGACTTTTCCCGGCGTGAAGTATTGCAACGAGCTCACCGGCACGAGCTTTTACTTTCAGCTGCGCAATCGCGTTCTCAATCTGGAAGAGTATTTTCGTTCGCTGGAAAATCTGGTGAAATCCGGTGTCTACAACCCGGCGAAACGAAGCGCGTGGACCTTGGAGGACGCGAAGGAGCGCTGGGAAGAGGTGAAGAAGCAGGCACAGGAAGACAAGCACAAGTGCGAACTGGTGCAGCACCTGCCGGAAATGGAAAAGCAGCTTCAGGAGCTGGAAAAGAACGCGACGACGGCCGAGAAGAAAGAATGAAAGCGCGGTTTCGGCTTTGATGCTTCGAATGCTTTGGCGCCGCCGGCCGGCGTTCATTCGGTGCGCCCCCGCCGGGCCGCAGGGGCTTGTTCGGCAGCCTTGATTGGCGCTCTCGTGCTCCGCAAATAACCTGACGAGCGGCGGAGCGACCGTCGACAACGGCGTGGCCGGAAGCCGACACCGGACTTCGCTGCCGCCCCATTTCCGGTTACAACTGCGGCCGGCAGCGAAGGAACGATCAGATGGCGTCCGTAAGCGACTGGAAGGTGCCGTCCTCGGTGCAGCCGAAGCCGGAGGATTATTCCTACGATCTCGATTTGGCACTGGGCTGCGTGGTCGCTTTGCGGGCGACCGTGCCGGCGGATGCATTCACGGCCGAGACGCTGGGCACCGAGCGCGCCGGCAACGGCGTCATCATTCGCAGCAATGGCCTGGTCCTCACCATCGGCTATCTGATCACTGAGGCCGATACGATCTGGCTGACGCTCAACGACGGCCGCTCCGTTCCCGGGCATGTCCTCGGCTATGACCAGGAAACCGGCTTCGGCCTGGTGCAGGCTTTGGCCAAGCTCGACACACCGGCGCTGGAATTCGGCCAGTCCGCCAAGACCTCGGTCGGCGAGCGCGTCGTCGTCGCCGGCGCCGGCGGGCGGCATCATTCGGTCGCCGCGCGGATCGCCGCCAAACAGGAATTCGCCGGCTACTGGGAGTACGTGCTGGACGAAGCGATCTTCACCGCGCCGGCGCATCCGAACTGGGGCGGCACGGCGCTGATCGGACCGGCCGGCGATCTACTCGGCATCGGCTCGCTGCAGCTGCAGCAGGCGGTCGACAAGGGCGCGGCGCAAAACATCAACATGATAGTGCCGATCGATCTGTTGCGCCCGATCTTCGACGACCTGGTCAAATTCGGCCGGCGCAACGGGCCGTCGCGGCCCTGGCTCGGCTTCTACGCCACGGAAGTGGAAAACCGGCTGGTGGTGGTGGGCTTGGCCGATCGCGGACCGGCCAAACGTGCCGACCTGCGCAGCGGCGATATTCTGCTCGCGGTCGCCGGCACCGAGGTCAACGACCTGGCGAGCCTGTTCCGCCGCATCTGGGCTCAAGGCCAAGCCGGCGTCGAGGTGCCGATCACGGTCTATCGCGACGGCGAGACCATGGAGCTGCGCGTCAAGTCAGGCGAGCGCGACCGCTTCCTCAAGGGGCCGAGCCTGCATTAGTGATTTTTGCTTCGACGCTCGTCGTTTCGTTCTGAGGACGTCAGCTTTTGATGCAAGGCCGACGTTGCTGGTGAAAACGACGGTTCGAGCTCTTGGCCGTCACCCTCCGGCTTTCATCGCGCATCTGACTAACCTGGGTTCAATGTCCTCCTAAGTTATTGAAAGGCGACCAATTTCTCCGCCTTGAATTTCTAACTAACGTTCGTTAGAAATCTGACATGGCTCCAATGCGTGTAACCGACGTGCGTTCCGACGTCACCGCGAAGTGGGAGAACCGCTATCGCGAAGTGCTCGACGCCGCAGCTATCGCCTTCGCCGAGAACGGCTATCTCGGCGCTAGCACGCGAGACATTGCCGAACGTCTCGGTATCCGCGCCGCAAGCCTCTACTACTACCTGCCATCGAAAGAGGCGGCGCTGCTCGCGATCTGCAAGTTGGGCGTTCTGGATTTTATCGACAACCTGAGAGACATCATAGCGCGCCGCGATCCTGCGCCGGAGAAACTGCGAGCGGCAATCACCAACCACCTTCTGCCGCTGCGCAGCCATCCCGCCGCCGACTACATTCGTGTTTTCGTCCTGCATCGCCACGAGTTGCCGAATGGACCACGCCAGGAAGTTGGCCGGCTGGCACGCAACTATCAGGGACTAATCCGCCAGATCTTTGTCGACGGCATTGCGACTGGTGAATTTGCCGAAGACCTTAATCCCGAGCTTGCGACGCTCGGTCTCCTTGGCCTTTGCAATTCCGTCATCGCTGCCCGGTCCTTGCCGCCGACTTCGACCATCGACGATTTCATCGCCGAATATTCGCGGATTTTCATTCATGGCGCGATCGCAGAGCCGCGCGAGACAAGAAAAGGGACGCCAATCAAATGAGCATCGACGTCAAGAAAATGCGGTCGACTTCGCCCGGCTATTTCACTGTGCGTTGGGGTTTGCCGGAATATACCGACTGGATCGACGAAAGCATGTCGTGGAAGGAGACGTGTTACATCGGCGACTGGTCGTTTCTGTGGGAGCGCCGGTTCAGAGGGCCGGATGTCCTCAAGCTGTTCTCCGATATTTCAGTCAACGGTTTCGCCAAGTTTGCCGTCGGTCAGTCGAAGCACGTCATCCACACCAGCAAGAACGGCAAGGTCATTCACGAAGGCATCTTAAGCCGTCTGGATACCGAGGAATTCTTGCTGTTCGGCCGCGGCTGCTTTTGGGCCGACTACAACCTTCGTCACGGCGCGTACAACGCCACTTCGGAGCCCGATGACTTGTTCAACCTTCAGGTCTCTGGACCGAATGCGATCTACCTCCTCGAAAAAGCCTCCGGCCAAGGCCTGCGCGAGGTCAAGTTTATGCATTCCGGAAAGATCAGGATCGCTGGCGTTGAAATGCTGGCCTTGCGACAAGGTATGGCTGGCGAGATCGGCTTCGAGTTGCAGGGCCCAATCGAGTTCAGAGAACAGGTCACCAGTGCGGTGATGGAGGCCGGCAAGGAATTCGGCATCCGCAAGCTCGGCGGCCGCGCCGTGTTTATCAATCATCTCGAAGCATGCTTTCCGACCATCATCACCGATTATTGCCCGGCCATGTTCGACGACGACATGGCGGAATACCGCGCCGAATTTCAGGCGGCGATGCCCGGCTTTGCAACAACGTTCAACATCGCCGGCAGCTTTGAGGGAAACCAGATCAGCGACTGGTACCGCAGTCCGGTCGAGCTTGGCTGGGCCAAGAACATCAAGTTCGACCACGATTTCATTGGCCGTAAAGCGCTCGAACCCGAAGTCGCCGATCCGAAGCGGCTCATGCGCACGCTGGTGTGGAATGCCGATGACGTTGTCGATGTCTACGCTTCGATGTTCCGCGATGAGCGGCCTTGCGACTATATGGAAATGCCGCGCGACCAGCGCGGGTTCATGTATGCCGACAAGGTGCTAAAGAACGGCAAGGTGGTCGGCGTCTCGACCTCACGCGGATACAGCTATTACTTCCGCGAAATGCTGTCGCTCTGCACGCTCGATGTCGCGTGTTGCGAGCCTGGAATCGAGGTCGTTGTAGTTTGGGGGAATCCGGGCAGCCCGCAAAAGGAAATCCGGGCCAAAGTTGCGCCGGCCCCGTACAAAACCGACAACCGCAAACTCGACATTCATAACCTGCCACCGCCGAAGCGAGACGTGCAGTTTTCGCTTTCGCGATAGGGCAAACCAGCAATTAGCCAAGAACAACGGGGGGAACACATGATGAAATGTGCATTACTTGTTGTTGGTGCATTCGCTGTCGCGGCAGGTCCGGCTATCGCCCAGAACAAGTCCGTGAAGATCGGGTTTGTCAGCACCTTCAGCGGCCCGACAGCGATGATGGGCAACGACATGCGCAACTCGTTCGAGCTCGCACTGGACCATCTTGGCCGCAAGATGGGTGGCGTCCCGGTCGAAGTGATCTATGAGGACGATCAGCAAAGACCGGACGTCGGCAAGCAGAAAACCGACAAGCTCATCGAATCGGACAAGGTCGATTTCATCGTCGGCTACATTTGGTCGAACGTTTTACTGGCCTCGATCAAGTCGGCAATTGACGCCAAGACATTCCTGATTACGTCGAATGCCGGTCCGCATCAGATCGCGGGCGAACAATGCTCGCCCTATCTGTTCTCGACCTCATGGCAGAACGATCAGACGCCGGCTGCGGTGGGCCTGTATATGAATCAAAAGGGGGTCAAGACGGCGTTCCTGCTGGGTCCGAATTACGCCGCCGGCAAGGACATGCTGGCGGGCGTTGCCGCGGCGTTCAAAGGCACGGTTGTCGGGCAGGAGCTGACCAAATGGCCTGACCAACTCGACTTCTCAGTCGAGCTTGCGAAGGCCAGAGACGCTAAACCCGATGCGATATTTGCATTCTATCCGGGCGCATCCGGCGCCCAATTTCTCATTCAATATTTGCAGTCCGGCCTCAAAAGCCAGATCCCGCTATACACCGCATTTACAATCGACGAGATAACCCTGCCGCGTCAGAAAGACGCCGCGGTCGGCGTTCCCGGTGCTCAGGAATGGGTCAACGATCTAGCCAACGAGCCGAACAAGCGGTTCGTCTCCGATTACCGGGACAAGCATCCGGGCCTATCGCCGACGTTCTATGGGGCCCAGACCTATGACGCCGCGATGCTGATCAACTCGGCCGTCGTCGCGACCAAAGGCGACCTTTCCGATAAGGAAGCAGTGCGCAAGGCTATGGAAAAGGCCGACTTCAACTCCGTGCGCGGCAAGTTCAGGTTCGGCAATAATCATATCCCGATTCAGAACTTCTACTTGCAGGAAGCGGTGAAGGATGGGGATGTTTACGTGCTCAAAACGGCCGCCACGATTGTCGAAGACAGCCAGGACCGATTCCACGATCAGTGCCCGATGAAGTAGAGAACTACGGCGCAAGCGCGCCCCCTTCGTTCGGGTCGCGCGTCATCCGACCTCACCCTGTTTTGGTGCTTGTCTGCGTTTGGCACCAAGCGGACCTTTGCCCGCTACTTGCTTGACGTCTGCTTCGTCCAGCGCGGCAGACATCGAATCGAAGATGCGTTTTGGCCGAGATTTAAGATTTATGGTGCCGCATCGCGGCGCTCCTCGTGCAACGCGCGCAAGCCTTCGCGATAAGTCGGGTAGAGTAAGGTCACGCCGAGCTGGCGCTTGAGCTTGTCGTTCTTCACGCGCCGGCAGTCCTGCCAAAAACTCAAAGCCATCGGCGACATGGACGGCGCGGCTTGCTCGAAGGTCACTTCCGGCGGCGGCGCGCGGCCCAGGAGCTGCGCGGCGAAGGCCAGCGGCTCGCCGGGCGGCGTCGGCTCATCATCGGCGACGTTGAAAATGCCGGACGTCTGTTGCGTGAACGCGGCATCGATCGCCTGGGCAATGTCGTCGACATGGATGCGGTTGAAAACCTGGCCGGGCTTGACGACGCGCCGGGCGTTGCCGCGGGCGATCTGAACGAGCGCATTCTGTCCGGGTCCGTAGATGCCGGCGAGCCGCAGGATGACGACGGCGGCGCCGGTGCGTGCGCCGAGTTTTTGCCAGGCGCGCTCGGCGGCGAGGCGCTCGCAACCGCGCGGCGTATCCGGCCGCGGCGGCGTTTCCTCGTCGACCCACGGGCCGCCATGGTCGCCGTAAACGCCGACCGTCGACAAATAGACGATCGACCGCAAGCGGCGCGCCTGCGCCAGGATATCGCCAAACGCCGCCAGCACGGGGTCGCCATGCTCGTGCGGTGGAACCGAGACCAGGGCCAGTTCGGTTTCGCCAGCGGCGTGCTTCGCCTCCGCCGTCGCCGCGACGCCGTCGAACACCAGCGCTTTCAGCCGGCCGGCGAGACGCGCGTTGAGCAAAGCGGCACGTTCGACGCCGCGCACCGTGCCGAAAATCCGCGCAGGGCCATCGCCGAACATGCCGATGAAATGTTCCGCCGAGTAACCGAGGCCGAAACACATCAGCGTGGACATCGACGTTTCACCCCTTGCAGGCGGCAGTCCATTCGGCGGCGACGTCCGGATCGGTCTCGACCGCACGCCGCCCCGCTCGGCTGCGTTCAAGCCGGGCGCGGTCGAGCTGCCCGAGGGCCCAAATGGCAGCGCCGCGGACGAGCGGCGAGGCATCGTCGAGCAAGCGCTCGGCCTCGCCTGCCAGCGCGGCATCGCCGGAATTGCCGATCGCAACGAGCACATTGCGCACAAACCGCGCCCGGCCGATGCGCTTGACGGCGCTTTTGGTGAACAACGCGCGAAAGTCGGTATCGTCCAGCCGGGCGAGTTCAGCGAGGCGCGGCGCGCACAGCTCCGCCCGTGCCGCCAGCTTCGTTTCATGTCCGGCTTGCGCGAACTTGTTCCATGGACAGACCGCGAGACAATCGTCGCAGCCGTAAATGCGGTTGCCGATCAGCGGGCGCAATTCGCGGGGGATCGGGCCTTTGTGCTCGATGGTGAGATAGGAGATGCAGCGCCGCGCATCGAGTTGATACGGCGCAGGGAATGCCGCCGTCGGACAAATGTCGAGACAAGCCTGGCAGCTGCCGCAATGGTCGCGCTCCGGAGCGTCAGCCGGCAAATCGAGCGTGGTGAAAATCGCGCCGAGGAACAGCCACGAGCCATGCGCCCGTGACACCAGGTTGGTGTGTTTGCCCTGCCAGCCGAGGCCGGCCGCTTCCGCCAGCGGCTTTTCCATCACCGGCGCAGTATCGACAAAGACTTTAACCTCGCCGCCGGCTTGCTCGATCAGCCAGCGTCCGAGCGCCTTCAGCCGCGGCTTGATGATCTCGTGATAATCGTCGCCTTGGGCGTAGACCGAGATGGCGCCGCACAGGCGCTCGCGCAGGACCAAAAGCGGATCGCCGTGCGGGCCATAATTGACGCCGAGCATGACGATCGCGCGGGTGTCTTGCCACAAGGCGCGCGGATCGCCGCGGCGGTCGGCGTTTTTCGCCATCCAATCCATGTCGCCATGGATGCCGGCGTCAAGGAACTCCCGCAGCCGCTCCGCCGCGCGCGGGATGGCATTTGGCCACGCGACGCCGAACGCGTCGAAGCCAAAGGCGCGGGCCTTTTCGGCCAGCGCGCTCTTGGCCGCGCCCGGCGTCAGAAATCGAGGTTGGCGTAGCTCGGCGACGGCGCCAGCCCCGGCAGGGCCTCGCCCAGGAGCGCGCGGAACGAGGGTCGCGACTTGACCCTCGCGTACCAGGCTTTCGCGGTCTCGTCTTCGTCCCACGGCACGTCGCCCAGATAATCGATCGCGGACAGATGCGCCGCCGCGCTCAGGTCCGCATAACTCAGCCGCTCGCCGGCGAGCCAATCGCGCCGGCGAATGAGCCAGCCGATATAGCCTAGATGGTATCGCATATTGTTGCGCGCCGCCCGCATGGTCTCGGTATCGGGTGGGCCGCCGCCATTTTCGGCCGGCATGAAGCGCTTATAGACGCGTTCCGTCACCAGCGGACCGCTCGCTTCGGCAAACAGCTTGTCGTTGAACCAGCTGATCAGCCGGCGGACTTCGACGCGCTCGCCCGGTTCGCTCGGCAGAAGGCGGACGTTCGGCACCGCCGTCGCGTGCGTCTCGTCCAGATATTCGGCGATAATCGCGGCGCCGGGAATCGGCGGCACGCCCTCTTCCACCAGCACCGGCGTGGTTCCCGCCGGATTGAGCATCAGGAACTCTTGCCGCCGCTCCCAGACTCGTTCCTCGACCAGCCGCACCGACAGGCCGAGTTCCTCGAGGATCAGGCGCACGAAACGGGAGTGCGGACAGAACGGATGATGAAACAGCGTGAGCATGCCGGCAGGCGTGTTGAAAATTTCAGACTGCGGCCGCTGCGGAAGGGCGCGCGGAGCAACGGCGAATCGCTCCCTTATAGGCGAAGCGCTCCCGGTGGCAACACGCGTGGGGAGCCCCTGTTGAGGGTCCGGCGTTTGCCGTTGCCATAATTCGCCTGCTGGGTCACAAGTTTGCCGAACCATCCTGCCAGCCCATCACGGACCGGCGCATCCCGCGCCTTGCTCCGCCGCGGAGTTATCTATGACGTTCGATTTTATTAAGGCGATCATCCTCGGCGTGGTGGAAGGGTTAACCGAGTTCATTCCGGTTTCGTCGACCGGGCATCTCTTGCTGATGCAGCGGTTTTTTGGCTTCAGCGACGACGATTTCGGCAAAAGCTTCGCGGTCCTGATCCAGTTCGGGGCGATCCTGGCGCTGCTGTCGATCTATTCGGCGCGACTGTGGCAATTGTTCCTCGGCCTGTTCAACGATCCGCAGTCGCGTCGCTTCGTGCTCGGTGTGCTGATTGCCTTCCTGCCGGCGGCGGTGATCGGCGCCTTGGCCTACAAGGTCATCAAGGACGTCTTGTTCAATCCGTGGATCGTCTGCTTCTCATTGATCGCCGGCGGCGCCGTGCTGCTCTGGGTCGACCGGCTCGATCTCAAGCCGCGCTATCACGAGGCGACGCGGTTCACGCTGCCGATGTATTTCATCATCGGCCTGGCGCAGTGCGTGTCGATGATTCCGGGCGTATCCCGCTCGGGATCGACCATCGTTGCCGCCATGCTGCTCGGCGCCGACCGCCGCGCCGCCGCCGAATTCTCGTTCTGGCTCGCGATGCCGACCATGGCCGGGGCGTTCGCTTACGATCTCTACAAAGATCACGGCCAGCTGACGCACTCCAATCTCGCCATCATCGCCGTCGGTTTCATCGTCTCCTTCATCGCCGCCTGGTTCGTGGTGAAGACCTTTCTCGGTTATGTCTCGCGCAACGGCTTTACGCTGTTCGTCTGGTGGCGGGTGGTGGTCGGCGTGCTCGGCCTCATCGCGCTGGCGGCGGGACGCTGATCACGCCGTCGATCCAGGCGGCGAACGCATCGAGCACCTCGCCGAGCACTTGTGCATCGGTCCGGCCGCTGCGCGCCGGCACATGGAAGGAATGATCGGCGTCGGCATAGAGCTTCAAGGTGGCGCGGGCGCCGAGCGCATCGCAGACCGGCTCAAGCTGATCGAGCACCGCCAGCGTGTCACGGGTCCCTTGCAGGAACAGCATCGGGATTTGCACGTCGAACAGATGCTCCGCGCGCTCGCGCGACGGCTTGCCGGCCGGATGCAGCGGGAAGCCGAGGAATGCCAAGCCGCGCACGCCCGGAAGTGGCGCTTTCGCTTGGGTCTGCGACGTCATCCGTCCGCCAAAGGATTTGCCGCCGGCAATGAGCGCTACGCCGGGTAGTGCCTGCAACGCCGCAGCGACTGCGGCGCGCACGGCGGCGTGGGCGATGTGCGGCGCGTCGGGCCGCTTGGCGCCGCGTTCCATATAGGGAAATTGGTAGCGCACGGTGGCGATGCCGCGCTGCGACAGTTCGGCTGCGACGGCGCCCAGGAAGCGATGCTTCATGCCGGCGCCGGCGCCATGGGCGAGCACATAGCAGGCGCGCGGCTGCGGCGGCGCTTGCAGCAGCCCGGAAACGTGAATGTCATCATCACCAGCAATGGTGATAGGCTCGGCAGCGACAGCAGACATTGGGCGCTCTTTAGCTCACGCACTATAGCAAGGACCAAAATACCAAGGACCGAACATGTGCCGTAACATCCGCACGCTTTTCAATTTCGAGCCGCCGGCGACCGAGGACGAAATCCGCGCGTCGGCGCTGCAATTCGTGCGCAAGCTCTCCGGTTTTGCCAAGCCGTCGCGCGCCAACGAGGCGGCGTTCAACCGCGCGGTCGACGAAGTGTCGGAAGCCGCGCGCCGGCTGTTGAAGTCGCTGGAAACCACCAGCCCGGCGAAAAACCGCGACGAAGAGGCAATGAAAGCGCGCGAGCGGTCGCGCCTGCGGTTTGCAGACGCATGACCCGGTTTTCCGGAAAGATCATGCGCCACTAAATTGTTCGCAGTTATTTCCGGCCCGGCTTCTTGCCAGCGCCGGGCCGCAATTGATGAACGGTGGCGGAGACACCGGCGCTGCGGCGCAGCGCGTCTTTCAGATCGACCGGACGGCCGTGTTTTTTGAGGAGGTCGCGGAACGCCTCGTCGGCCAGTTCCTGAAAATCCTTCATCTGGTCGTGGCTGAGCAGGTCGAGCTGCCGCCAGGTGTCTTCGTCGAATTGCACGCGCTTGCCCGGCATGGGTCACCTTTTCGCTTTTTTGCGTAGCAGCAACGCCGTTTCAACTTCCACCTTTTAGCGCCGCAAGTCCATCGAGCATGATCCCGAAAAAGCATGTCCCGGACGTGATCCGGGATGGCTGCCGGTTTTCGGAAAAGATCATGCTCAACTAAAGATCGACGGAATGGTGCGCCTTGATCTAAGCTTACAAGGTCCGCGCGAGCAAATTGATCGCGCGCGTGCATTTTTAGCCACGAAAGGATCAATCCAAATGGCGAAGAAATCGGACAGCGTTTATCGCATTATCGATGTCGTCGGCGTCAGCGATAAATCATGGGAGGATGCCGGCCGCATCGCGGTCGAGACGGCCGCCGGTTCGCTCCGTGACCTGCGCGTCGCCGAAGTCACCAAGATGGACATGAAGGTGGACAACGGCAAGGTCACGGCTTTTCGCACCCGCGTGGCGCTGTCATTCAAATACGAGGCGTGAGTTCGTCATTCCCGCGAAGGCGGGAATCCATAATCACAGTTTTCGTTAGAACGATCTCTGTTCGTGGTTATGGGTCCCCGGCTTTCGCGGGGACGACGCCTCTAAGCCATGCGGCCGTGGAACTGGCCGGCTTTGCGGAAGCGCCACAGATAATCCGGCACCACGGACGCGATCGAGTTGGGAATGATGCCGAGCCCTTCAAGCGTGCGGCCCTGCTCGCGCGCGGCGGCAGAGACGACATTGTCCGGTTTGAGCATCTCGACCTGATCGGGCGTGAGCGGCGGCTTGGGCAGGTATTGCAGGACCGTCGCCTGCAGCTTCATCACCGCGTACGGCACCGGGACCAGCAGACGGTGGCGCTCGATGGTGGCGAGCATGAACTCCATCAATTCCTTGAAGCTGCGCACGTCCGGACCGCCGAGTTCGTAGGTCGTGCCCGGCTTGGCGTGGCCGTCGACCGCCTTGCCGATCGCCGCCGCGACGTCACCGGCAAAGACCGGCTGCGAGCGCGTTTCCCCGCCGCCGGGCAGCGGCAGCATCGGCGAGATGCGGGCGAGCGCCGCAAAGCGATTGAAGAATTCATCCTCCGGGCCGAAGACGAAAGACGGCCGCATGATCACAGCTCGCGGCTGTGCCGTCAGAACCAGCCGCTCGCCGGCCGCCTTCGAGCTTGCATAGTGCGACGGTGAGTGCGCGTCGGCGCCGATCGCCGAGACGTGGACGAGGCTAGCGCCCCCCGCGGTGGCGGCGCGGGCGATCGTTTCCGCTCCTGCGGCCTGGACGGTGTCGAAGCGCTGACGGCCCTTCTCGAACAGAATGCCGACCAGATTGACGACGGCGTCGGCGTCATGCACCGCCGCCTCGACCGATTGCGGGAAGCGCACGTTGGCCTGCACCGCATGAATTTGGCCGACGCGGCCCAGCGGCTGCAGATAGCCGCTCAGTTCCGGACGGCGGACCGCGACGCGGATACGGTAGCCGCGGTTGGCCAGCGCCCGCACCACGTGGCGGCCAAGGAAGCCCGAGCCGCCGAACACGGTGACCAGCGTGTCAATGTTGCTCTTCACAGCCATCGCCGGGCGGAAATACAGGATCGAATTCGCACTGTATAGAGGGGTAGCGCGTTCGATTGACAACGAGAAGACGGCTCCGTACCTATCGCGGCACAGCCCAGGTGGCGGAATTGGTAGACGCACTAGTTTCAGGTACTAGCGCCGCGAGGCGTGGAGGTTCAGAGTCCTCTCCTGGGCACCAGCTTGGTCCGCGTCGCCGTTGACTGACGTACCGTTATTCGGTACGTTTTGTGGCCGTGATCAAAAGCTTCGCCGACAAGCGCACAGCGGCAGTGTTTGCCGGCTTCGTCGTCAAGGTTCTGCCCAATCAGATCCAAAATCGGGCAAGGGCTAAGCTTCTCGCCATCGATGCAGCCAAACAGCCCGACGATCTGCGTGTTCCGCCGGGCAATCGCCTTGAAGCGTTGCACGGCGACCGGCGCGGACAATACAGCATCCGCATCAACGAGCAGTGGCGGATTTGCTTCGAATGGCGCGAAGGTGCCGCATGGAACGTGGAGATTGTGGATTACCACAAAGGATGACGACATGAGCATCAAGCGCGAAGATTTGGACGCTGGCCGGATCGATTTCGCCGACGTCAGCACCGGCAAGCGGCTACCGCTCATCCATCCCGGTGAAATTCTGCGCGATGAATTTTTGCGACCGATGAAAATTAGCGTCTACACGTTGGCACAAGCGATCAAAGTGCCGCGGTCGCGCGTGAACGACATCGTGCTTGGGCGCAGAGGGATTACCGCGGATACCGCGTTCCGCTTGGCGCGCTATTTCGGTACATCACCGGATTTTTGGATTAACCTGCAGGCCCGCCACGACTTGGATACCGCGGATCGAAAGCTCCGACGCCGCATCGAACGCGAGGTCACGCCGCGGGCGGCCTGAAGCCGCGGCGCGCCCCGCCAAAGGATCGCCCCATGATCCGATCGTCGATCAGGCGCAAAATCATCGGCATCGCGCTCATCCTCATCGTCTTGATGACCATCGCGGCGTTGCTGTCGATGGCCTTGATCGCGCAGGTCGCCGGCCGGCTGGACGACCTGACGCAAAGCTACGTCCCAGCCTACGCCGCCTTGGCGCAGGCCAACATCCACTCGCTGGAGCGCGCGGTGGCGTTGCGCCGCATGGTCATCGAGAAATTGCAATCGTCTCCGGACGAGGCGCGCTTCGCCGCCGCCCGCCAGAGCTTCGAGGCCAGCGGCCAGACGGTCGACCGGGAAACCAAGGCGGCCCGCGACTTGATCGATGCGCTGATCGCCAAGGGCAGCACCTTCGGCGACGCGCCGGCCTTGGTCCGCATTGATACCCGTCTCGCTGATCTGACCGACGCCACCCGCCGCGACCTCAACGAGGAGATTGCGCGGGTGCTGCCGCTGCTCGACGGCGGCGACCGCAAGGCGATCGCCGCCGGTCTCGATCGGATCGACGAGCTGCGCGATCAGTTGGACCAACAGCTCGACACGGTTCGCAATGACATGATCGGTCTGCTGCAGGCCGATTCGGCGGCGACGGTGCGCAAGCAGCAGACGGTGCTGGTGATCGCCATCATCCTCACGGTGCTGGCCGCCGCTTTGGGCCTCGTATTCTCGTTCGTCGTCAGCGGCGGCCTGACGCGGCCGGTTCGCCGTCTGTTAGAAGGCGCGCGGGCGGTCCAAGCCGGCCGTCTGGACGAGACGCTGGCGGTCACGTCTCAGGACGAGATCGGCCATCTGACCGTCGCCTTCAACAGCATGGTCGAGCAGCTGCGCGTCAAGGAGCGCATCCGCGAAACCTTCGGACGCTATGTCGATCCGCGCATTGTCGAACGGCTGATCAGCGGCGCGGCGCTGGCGACCGAGGGACAGCGGCGGGTGATGACGGTGCTGTTCTGCGACGTCAAAGGTTTTGTCGGCGTCAGCGAGGAGATGACGCCGCAAGGCCTGGTCAAGGTGATGAACGGTTACTTTTCGACGATGTCGGCGCCGATCCACCAGCATGGCGGCATCATCGACAAGTATATCGGTGACGCCATCATGGCCTATTGGGGGCCTCCGTTCACCGCCGACGCCGATCAGGCGCCATGCGCCGGCCGCGCCGCCCTCGACATGCTCGATCGCGTCGAGCCGTTTCGCGCCGAGCTGCCGGATTTGCTCGGCCTGAAAAACGTGCCCATCGCGTTCGACATCCGCATCGGCATCGCCACCGGCGAGGTGCTGGTCGGCAGCATCGGTTCCGAGGTGATGATGAACTACACGGTGATGGGCGACGCGGTGAATCTCGCTTCGCGGCTTGAAGGCGCCAACAAGCTCTATGGCGGCCGCATCCTGGCGTCGGAGCCGACGGTCATTGCCGCCGGTGCAGCGATCGAGACCCGCGAGATCGATCGCGTGGTGCTGGTCGGGCAAAGCCGTCCGCAACCGATCTACGAAATCATGAGCCGCGGCGGCCTCACGCCGAAGCAGACGGAGCTGCGGGCGCGCTATACGGAAGGCCTTGCCGCCTACCGCGACCGCCGCTGGGAAGACGCGCGCAAGGCCTTCGCCGCGGCGCTCGAAGCTGAGCCGGGCGACGGGCCGTCCTTGGTCATGCTCAAGCGCATTGATGTTTTTGTCGCGGCGCCGCCGGCCGCCGACTGGGACGGCGCCTGGCATCTCGAGCAGAAATAAAAGCCGCGGGGCGGGAAAAGCTCGATCGTGCCAAGCGCGACGTGGCAAAGCCGCCGACGCGTCATACATCTTGGGCAACGGAGGTGCGGCCATGGCGAAACCAAATGGAAAAACCGCGCTTATCACCGGTTCGACCGACGGCGTCGGCCGCGTTGTGGCGAAAAGGCTAGGCGAGGTCGGCTGGCGCGTGCTGGTGCATGGCCGCGACCGCGGCCGCGGCGAGCGCGTCGTCGCCGAGATCAAGGACCAAGGCGGTGCGGCGGAGTTTCTGGCGGCCGATCTTGCCTCGCTGGCTGACGTGCACCGTCTGGCCGACGTAGTGCAGAAGACGCACCGAACGGCTCGAGCTTCTCATCAACAATGCCGGCGTCGGCAGCGGCGGCTCGCAAGGCGCGCGGCAGACCAGCCCGGACGGTTATGAATTGCGCTTCGCGGTGAATTATCTCGCCGGCTTCCTGCTCGCGCATCTGCTGCTGCCGCTGGTCAGGCGAAGCGCGCTGGCGCGCATCGTCAACGTCTCGTCGCTCGGCCAGCAGGCGATCGAGTTCGACGACGTGATGCTGACCCGCGGCTATAGCGGTTCGCGGGCCTATTGCCAGAGTAAGCTGGCGCAGATCATGTTCACCATTGATCTAGCCGACGAGCTCAAGGGCACCGGTGTAACGGTCAACGCCCTGCATCCGGCGACCTACATGAACACCACCATGGTGCGCCTGTCGGGCGTCACGCCGATCTCGAGCGTCGAGGAAGGCGCCGACGCCATCCTCAAGCTCGCGGTGTCGCCGCAAGTCGAGGGCCAAAGCGGGCTTTATTTCAACGGCCAGCGCGAGGCTCGCGCCGACGCGCAGGCGTATGACGCGAAGGCGCGGGAGCATTTACGTGCACGGAGCCTGGAACTCGTCGGCCTGTCCCACAAGCCTCCGCGAGCGCTCTACGATCGCAGCGCTAGCATTTGGCATCGCGCGAAGGAGGGCCGGCTCCGGGTCGCACTGTCGGCGATTTCGGCTCGGGCTGGCGGGGGCTAGAGGTCGAATTTGTAGTTGATACCTCCGCGGACGATGCTCTCGTTGAATTTGACGGCGACATTGGGAATAACCGGCGTCGCAATTCGCATCGGCGATTGCGCAATTCGCGCTGCAGGAACCGTTGGCAAGGTTGACGAAGAGGTATTCCGCTTTGGCGCTCCAATTGCGTGCAAACGCGACCTCGACACCGGCACCGACGGTCCAGCCGGCTTCGATTGAGCTGGTAACGGGATCGTTGGAGAAGTTCGCCCGGACATTGCCAAAGGCGGCGCCGCCGGTGCCGTAAACCAGGAAGCCGATCGAATGCGTAGCCAGCGCGGCCGCGCACCGTGCTGAGCCAACTGCTTGTCGTAGAGCATGCCCCGGTGCAGAGAGCGGTAGCCGTGAAGGTGCCGAAGCCACTCGCATCGGCCCAATCGCCATCAGCCTCGACGCCGAACACGAGTGACCCGACTTGGTAGTTTGCGCCCACCGTCCCGCCGAACACAAAACCGGACGTGCCGAAATTGCCGCTCGAGCCGCCGGTCACGCTATCGGTCCAATTGCTGCCGCCGAAGCTAAAGCCGCCGTTGAGGCCGAGATAGATACCGGTCCAATTAACGGCGGGCGATGTAGTCGCTGTCCAAGCTACGGGCGCTGCTTTCGTAACCACCGGCGGCGAGGCATCGGCGAATGCCGGACCGATTGTCGGTAGCGTGCCGCGTACCCCCACATAGGCGGCGAATGGGATGCCTGGAATGAAGGTGCGCGGGTCGGTCAGATTCAGATACGGGAAGGAAGTGACGTCGAAGAAAGTGCCGTACACGTAGTAGTGCTGGTCGAACAGATTGCGCACCAGCCCGAACACCTCGACGTTCTCGGTGATCTTGTAGGACGAATGCAGGTTCACGACCCAATAGGCCGGCATTTTCGGGTTTTGATTTGATTCATCGCCGACCAGCCATTGACTGCCGATGACATTGAGGTCGGCGCCGAGTTTCCAAGGAATGGTGATCTGGTATTCGGCGCCGAGCTTGAAACGGAAGTTCGGAATGCCGGTCAGGTGATCGCCGGGAACCACAAAAATATTGCCGTTGGCGTCGGCAAACGGATTAAACGGCGACTGCAGCGTCAAGGCGTTTTGGAAGGTGGCATCGACGTAGGTGTAGTTGGCATAAACATTCCAGCGATCTTGTTTGTAGGTCAGCGTTGGCTTCGATCCCCTGGCGCAGCGTGTTGCCGGCGTTCTGAAAGAACTCATGCCCTGGAATCGGGCTTGAGATGGGGATGATGTCGTTGGTATTGAGCGCGTGAAAGCCGCCCACCGTCCAATTCAATAGTCCTTTGGCGATGTCGAACTGGCCGCGTAAACCGGCCTCAAAGGTGTACGTCACGACTTGCTGAAGATCGGGATCCCCGACCAGGGCAGTTGTCGATCAGGCAGGGCCGCAGTGGATCGGAGCAGGCCAAGCTCCAGAGGCGTCGGCGCGCGATTTGCTTCGGCAAAATCGCCGTACAGCGTCAGATTGGGCGTGAGCTTGTAGGTCGCGCCGACCATCGGATTGAAATGGGTGTAGGTGTGACTGCCATTGAGCAGCGGCGTCGTTGCCGAGTTCGTCGGTCAGATTGATCTGAGCGAAGTTGAAGCGGCCGCCGGCGGTGACCGAAAGACGCGACGTGACGTCGAACGTGTCGGTGGCGTAGAGGCCGGTGTAGAGCGTCGTCGCGCCCAACCCAACCGGCGCGACGTCGCCTGAAGGCTGGTCGATGAAGAGACCGAAACCCTGCACGGTCGGAAACTGATTGGCATTGACGTTCCCAATTCGCTGGTCGTGGAGAATTGCACGAGCCCGCGGTCGACGCTCAGGCCGATCGTGAAGTTGTTCTCGTGACCGAACAGCTTTTCCGACGACGCGGCCTGCGCCGAGCCGCCGAAGCTGTTGGTCGTGGTCCAGGTGCGGTCGATTTCGCCCAAAATGCTCGAAGCCAAGCGCGCCAGTGTTCGGCACGGTCTGTCCCCTGGTCGTCGTCAGGTTGGAGACGGTGCCGTCGAGGTTGGGAAAGCAGAGCGACGGTCGGATCGGGACATCGCCGGATGTTCTGCGCGTCCGTGCCGTTGCCGTCGACATGGCCTTGCTGAAAATTGCGATAGTAGGCGATCGCCTGGTAGGTCCACGTATCGCTCGGCTTCCAGCTCGCGCTCGCGGTCAGGAATGCGAGCTGATTCTGGGTGGTTTGCGGGATGGTGTAGATGCTCGCCCAGTCCTGGCTGAGCATCTGCACCGGCGTCGCGGCGGCAGCGCCGAAATTGTTGTTGGCGCCGGTGAAGGTGACGTGAAATTCGGTCTGGTCGCCGCGCGCGCCAAGGTCGGCGTAAACGCGGCGCAATGACGACGGCGAGTTGTTGCGCCAGCCAGCGTCATCGATGGCGTCGGCGGTTATGTAGCCGGACAGATTTCCGACCTGGCCGCCGGCCTGCACCGAGGCGCCGACGCGTCCATATGATCCGCCGCTGACTTCGCCCTCAACGGCGTGATAGGTGTATCCATTCTTCATCTCCAACGAGAGCGCGCCGCCGATGGCGTTAAGGCCGTAAACCGGATTGCTCGGAACCAGCGTCAGCCGGTTGATGGCGTTCTGCGGGATGAAGTCCCAATTGACGATATCGCCGAACACTTCGTTGATGCGCACGCCGTTCTGATAGATGGCGAGCCCTTGCGGCGTGCCGATGACCGGCGAAGCGACAAAGCCGCGGTAGTTGAGATCGAGCTGGAATTGATTGCCGGTCTGGTCGCTCAGTGCGACGCCGGGCAGCCCGCGGACCATGGCCTCCAAAAGGTCCGGTGCCTCGCGTGGTCGAAAGCGGCCGCGCCAGACGGTCTGGACGTTGGCGGGGATCTTGTCGTGGTCAACTGCTCCGGGAACGGCCGGCGTTGTGTTGTTCTGTGCAGGGCCTGCCGTTGCGGCGACGGACGCGGCGCTGGCCGTGGTGGCGGCAGCGGCGTCGTCGCGATGACGTGGATTTCGGGAAGCGGCACGGTCGTCGCATCGGTGCCGGGGCTCGACCTGTTGCGCCAGCGCGGCGCCGGGTGCGATGACGGCGGCGACGAACGCCGCTCCGAGCAGCGCGCGATCGGCCGCCCCAAGCGCAGACGCAACGACGCCAGCAACGCTCACAGCCACCGGCATGGGCGACCGTCCCCCAGCACGAGGAAATCCTGCCACGATCGAACCGCCCGGTCATGAGCGATTTTTGCCGGAACATGATTTTGACGCGCCATGTGGCTTGCGATACTGCATTGCCGCATGACCATTCGTCTGCACCGCGGCGATTTGCCGGACCTCTCGCGCTACACCGGAGCAGTCGCAATCGATACCGAAACCATGGGGCTTTCGCTCGGCCGCGACCGGCTATGCCTGGTTCAGCTGTCGCCGGGCGACGGCTCTGCCGACGTGGTGCAGATCCCGGCGCATGCGAGCGATGCGCCGAACCTCAAGCGGCTCTTCGCGACACCGGGGTGCTCAAGATTTTTCACTTCGCGCGCTTCGACCTTGCCATGCTGTGCAATGCCTTCGGCGTGATGGCGGAGCCGGTCTATTGCACCAAGATCGCGTCCCGGCTCGCCCGCACTTACACCGACAAGCATGGTCTGAAGGACCTGGTGCGCGAGGTGCTGGGCCACGAGCTGTCGAAGCAGCAGCAACTGTCCGACTGGGGCGCGCCGGAATTGAGCGACGCGCAGATTTCCTACGCCGCCTCCGACGTGCTCTACCTGCATGCGCTCAAAGAAAAGCTTGACGTGATGCTGGCCCGCGAAGGGCGCGAAAAGCTGGCCGCAGCCTGTTTCCGCTTTCTGCCGGACCGGGTGCGTCTCGACCTCGCCGGCTTCGCCGACCAGGACATCTTCGCCCATTCCTGATCGGGCAGAGCCGGCGCGCGCGGCGCACCTGCGGCAGTTTGGCGTCGGTCTCGGCGCTCCGCACCTGCGCGAAGGCGGCAATTCTGCTAATATTCCGAACGAATGGTGCGCCGCGTCGGCGCGGCGTGGGCGTGATTGACCGCTCCAATCCTGCCCGGTCGAGGCCATATTTGCAGGCGACAATACATCGGCGGAACCGCTAAAAGCGGTCCGCGATGGCGAATCGGGGCGCCGGTCTTAGGGGAAAGCCGCTGACAACCGCCTATCCTGTCGAGAGCGCAAGGCGCGGATTTTCGGTCGCGGCGCGTCGCGACGCCGATGCGCTCTATCGCGCGGCGCTGCGGCACAGTCGCCACGTGCGCTGGCTTCGCATCGGCGTGCCGGCAGTGCTGGCGATGGCGCTGATCGCGATTGTCGGCGCCAATTACATGCCGACGGTCGGGGGTCTGCGGTTGCCGGGCGAGCTTGGCAGCCTGGTGATCAAAGGGACCAAGGTCACGATGCAGCAGCCACGGCTCAGCGGTTATACCGCGGATTCGCGCCCCTATGAGTTCACGGCAAATTCCGCCGAGCAGGACATCACCAAGCCGGATTTGATGGAGCTGCACCAGATCGCCGCCAAGATCGAGATGGAAGACAAAAGCATGGTCAATCTCACGTCCAACGCCGGCACCTACGATATGAAGACCGAAATGCTCACGCTGGTCGACAATGTCCACGTCGTCTCCTCGAACGGATACGAGGCGCGCTTGAGGGAGGCAACGGTCGACGTGCACAAGGGCAACGTTCAATCGGAGAAGCCGGTCTGGGTGAAGCTGACCAATGGCGTGATCAACGGCAAGAAGCTCGAAATCCGCGACTCTGGCGACGTGATCCGTTTCTTTGGCGGCGTAACGATGATCGTCCAGCCGGAGCAGGAAGGCCAGCAGGCAAACAACCGATGACACAGCGGTTTTGGCTTTACGCAGTGATATTGGCATTGACGGCGCCCACTTGCGCGGCGGCGCAGAGCCCGCGTGCCGGGGCAGCGCCGGCAGCAGCTCCGGCGGCGCCCGCAGCTCCGGCGCCGAACATCCTGCAAAACGAGAATAATAAAGACGAGCCGATCCAGATCGATGCCGCTACGCTTGAAGTGCACGACAAAAATAAGATGGCGACGTTCTCCGGCGACGTGACCGTCATCCAGGGCGACACCACGATCAAATGCCCGACGCTGGTCATCTTCTACGGCCCCGAGCATGGCGCGGCTGGCAATCAAAAGAGCACCGGTGCGAAGCAGGCGGCCAACGCGCCGCCGGCAGCACAGCAGGGCGCGCAACCGCAGCAACAACAGCAAGGTACAATGCCGGCGCGCCAGCAGGACATCCGCCGGATCGAAGCGCGTGGCGGCGTCACCGTCGTCTCCAAGGACCAGAACGCCAGCGGCGACCTTGGCGTCTACGATCTGAAGAAAAAGACCATCACGCTGACCGGCAATGTCGTTGTCAGCCAGGGCAAGAACGTGCTTCACGGCGACCGGGTCGTGGTCGACACCACGACCGGCAACGCCCATTTCGACACCGCCGGTGCAGCCGCGCCGAACAGCCGGGTCCGCGCGCTCATCCTGCCCAACAAGGGCGAGAATGGCGCGCCGTCGAACATCATGACCTTCGGCCCCGCCAAGGCGAATTAAGGCGAGCGATCGAGCATCGCGGCGCAAAATCGGATAGAATCCCGGCGTGACGGCGGGGACCTTCTGGCGATTCGAAGCGGATCTTTTCGAGGCTGGCTGGCGTGGTCGACATTTTCTCATATTTTCGCCGACGCCGCGGTTCGGCGCCGCGCCAGCCGGTCGCCGCCGCAGACGACGCCATCGACCTTGGCAGCATGGGCGGCACCATCAACGGCACCTATCTCGATATCGCGAGCGCGCCGGCGGAGCCCAAGGCGCGCGGCAAACGCCCGCCGCCGCCACCGCCGCCCCAACCACGCCGGCAGCGGCCGCCGGAGCGTGCACCACAGCAGCGCCCACCGCCGCAATCGGAAAGCGCGCCGCCGCCGCCGCCCCGGCCGCGCCGCCAGGACGGCAACGGCGCCGTGCCGCCGGATCGAAGGGGCCTGCTGTCCGTTCACGGCGTGGAGAAGAGCTTCGTCGGCCGCAAGGTCGTCCGCGGTGTCAGCCTTTATGTCCGCAAGGGTGAGGCGGTCGGGCTCCTTGGTCCCAACGGCGCCGGCAAGACCACCGTCTTTTATATGATTACCGGCCTGATCCGGGCCGACAAAGGGCGCATCGAGCTCGACGGCCACAACGTCACGCCGCTGCCGATGTACCAGCGCGCCCGGCTCGGCATCGGCTACCTGCCGCAGGAAGCCTCGATTTTCCGCGGCCTCAATGTCGAACAGAATATCCGCGCCGTGCTCGAAGTGGTCGAGCCGAGCGTCAAACGACGCGAGCGCGATCTCGACGAATTGCTCGAGGAATTCAACATTACGCGCCTGCGCAAGACGCCGTCGATCGCGCTGTCCGGCGGCGAGCGGCGGCGCGTCGAGATCGCGCGCTCGCTGGCGACGCGGCCAAATTACATGCTGCTCGACGAGCCTTTTGCCGGCATCGATCCGATCGCCGTCGGCGACATTCAGGCGCTGGTCCGGCACCTCACCAATCGCGGCATCGGCGTCCTGATCACCGACCACAATGTGCGCGAGACGCTCGGCCTGACCGATCGCGCCTACATCATCTATTCCGGCGAGGTGTTGATGGAGGGGCGCGCCGCCGACATCGTTAATAACCCGGATGTCCGGCGGCTCTATCTCGGGGAGCAGTTCCAGCTCTAAACCATGCTCCGATCACGCCGAATCGGATCACGGTTTAGAATTTTTCCCTGGAGCATGATCTTTCCGAAAACCGGTCTCCACTTTTCCGGATCATGCTCTGAACCCTGTTCGAATTCGGTTGACGACAGGGTGTCCGACTTGCTGTAGATCACTTACAAGCAAGAATTGGACCAATTTAGACCCCCGCTGCCGATGGCACTCACGCCAAAGACTCCAGATCCGCCAGAGCCAGGCGCTGGTGATGACGCCGCAGCTCATGCAGGCGATCAAGCTCCTGCAGCTGTCGAATCTGGACCTGGTCGCCTATGTCGAAGCGGAGCTCGAGCGCAATCCGCTGCTCGACCGCAGCGCCGAGGACGAAACCGCCCCGGCCGAGGCCGGAGCCGAGCCAACGCCGGACCATGCGCAGCCGGCTGGCGACAGCTGGAACGCCGGCGCGACCGAGCCGAACGGGAGCCGGATCGAGGACGCGCTCGATACCCGCACCGAAGACGTGTTTCCCGACGACGCCGAAGTAACCCGGCCGCGCGCTGCCGACGGGCCGGCGGCTTATTCGGAATGGGCCGCGGTCGGCGCCGGCGGCCGCGACGACGGCGAGTACAATCTCGAAGCCTTCGTTTCCGCCGAGACCACGCTCGCCGACTGGCTGCGCGAGCAGCTCGCCCTTACCGTTCGCCAGCCGGCGCAGCGGATGATCGGACAATACCTCATCGATCTGGTCGACGAGGCCGGCTACATCAGCGGCGACTTGGACGCGGCTGCGGAAAAGCTCGGCACCAGTGTTGCGGAAATCGAGGCCGTGCTCGGCACGCTGCAAAGCTTCGATCCGCCGGGCATCTGCGCACGCGATCTGGCCGAGTGCCTGACGCTGCAGCTGAAAGAGCGCGACCGCTTCGATCCGGCGATGGCGGCGTTGATCGCCCGGCTCGATCTGTTGGCTAAGCGCGACTTCGCCGCCTTGAAAAAAATCTGCGACGTCGGCGATGAAGACCTCGTCGACATGATCACGGAAATCCGCCGCCTCAATCCCAAGCCCGGTCTCGCCTTCGGTTCGGCGATCGTGCAGCCGATCGTGCCGGACGTGTTCGTGCGGCCGGGTCCCGATGGCGGCTGGATCGTCGAGCTGAACTCCGACACTTTGCCAAAGGTGCTGGTCAACCAGACCTACTATGCCGAAGTTTCGGCGACGGCGCGGCGCGACACCGACAAATCGTATCTCGCCGAATGTTTGCAGAGCGCCACCTGGCTGGTGCGCGCGCTCGACCAGCGGGCGCGCACCATCCTCAAGGTCGCCAACGAGATCGTGCGCCAGCAGGACGGCTTCTTTGCCCGCGGCGTCGAGCATCTTACGTCCGCTCAATCTCAAGACCGTCGCCGAAGCGATCAGCATGCACGAGTCGACCGTGTCCCGCGTCACCGCCAACAAGTACATGGCGACCAGCCGGGGCATCTTCGAGCTCAAATATTTCTTCACCTCGGCGATCGCCGCCGCCAATGGCGGCGAGGCGCACTCGGCCGAGGCGGTGCGCCACCGCATCAAGCAATTGATCGAAGCCGAGACCGCAGCCGAGGTGCTGTCCGACGACACCATCGTCGATAAGCTGCGCGACGCCGGCGTCGATATCGCGCGCCGAACGGTGGCGAAATACCGCGAGGCCATGCGCATTCCTTCGTCGGTGCAGCGGCGCCGGGAAAAGCAGGCGGTCGCCGTCACGTGAATTGCGGGGGCGCTGCGATACCGCGCCAAGTTGACTCGGCGGCGGCCGATGCCTAGGTCCGGCATAGCGGCTCCTCGTGCCGCCATCGGGCACGACGCGCCGCAAGGCGCGTGGTTGCCGTGCCCGATCCGGCGGCGCGAATGCTCTTTCGGATTGGTCCGCTGCTCCGCTCCTTGCGAAGGATTGAGCGGAGGCTGCCATGTCATTTCGCGTTTCCGGCAAGAATCTCGACGTCGGCGATGCGCTGCGGGCGCGCATCAACGCGCGAATTGGCGAAGCCATGAGCAAATATTTCGACGGTGGGTATTCCGGGCACGTGACGATCGCGCGCGACGGCTTTGGCTTTCGCACCGAATGCGCCGTGCACCTCGATTCCAAGATCACGCTGCACGCCGAAGGCAGCGCGCCTGACGCCTATGCCAGCGCCGACCGGGCGGCGGTGCGGGTGGAAAAGCGGCTGCGCCGTTATCATCGGCGGCTCAAGGATCACCGGTCTTGACCGTCTGGAGCTTGTCACAAGGAACTCACTGATCCCATGACCGTTAGGTCGGATGCCCATTGACGCGGTTGGCCGCGCTCCCTATGGTCCGCCGCCTTTGAGCGCGTTCCCGAACAGCGGGCACCGCCGTTCGGCGACGATCATTAAGGCGACGATTATCAAGTCGACGATCACTAGAAAAGCTTCGCGAGGTTTGGCCTTGGTCGCCGAGTTTGCATCTCGCCCAATCTTCAACCCGCAAGTCGGCAACTCGCAAGTCTTCCGCTCGCAAGTCTTCGGCTCGCAAGTCTTCCACTCGCAAGTCTTCGATTCGCAAGTCATGGACTTGCATCTCGCACGTCTTCACTTCGTCAGGTCCTAAAGATGCCGCTCATTGATCTTGTCGCTCCGAACGCGATCCTTCCGGTATTGAAAGTCAACAACAAGAAGCAGGCGCTGCAGGAACTGGCGGCGCGCGCGGCGGTGCTGACCGGCCAGAACGAGCGCGCGATCTTTGAAATCCTGATGCAGCGCGAGAAGCTCGGCTCGACCGCGGTCGGCAACGGCATTGCCATTCCCCACGGCAAAATGGCGAATCTGGCGCGGCTGTTCGGCTTGTTCGCGCGGCTCGACCGGCCGATCGATTTCGAGGCGCTCGACGGCCAGCCGGTCGATCTGATTTTTCTGCTGCTGGCGCCGGAAGGCGCCGGCGCCGATCATTTGAAGGCGCTGGCGCGGGTGGCGCGGCTGCTGCGCGATTCCGCCGTTGCCGACAAGCTGCGCGCCTCACAAGACGCCGAGGCGCTCTACGCCGTGCTGGCGATGCCGTCGGCCTCCGCTGCTTGATGCAGACGACAGAAAACGGATACGACGGAAGGACAGATCGATATCCGTCCTCCGTCGTCTGAATCATCCGTCATCTGTTTTTAGTGTACGCTCACCGTTTCCAGTTGCTGGCTGGCGGCGTTGGCGATCGCGGCTTCGCGCGAGTCGGTGAGCATGATCGGCGTGCCGTCGGCCGCATGCAGCGCGAACAGCTTCACGCCGGGCTCGATTTCCGGCACCTGCGGGAACAGCGCGCGCACGTCCTCGGAGCGGATCGTCTTGACGTAAGCGATTTCCCCGTCGCCGAGTTGCGCCAGCGCTTCTGGGGATATCTCGATGTGTTTCATTTCGGTACGGTTCAATTCCGACATGGCCGGGTACTCCTTCTTCCGATAACGCGACCGATAAGGGTTCGGTTTCTTCACTCTGACTCCTTGATCGAGATCGACTTGACGATCCGCTCCGGCTGCGGGCGGATCAGGTCGATCGTCAACAACCCGTTTTTCAGGTCGGCGCTCTGCACTTCCATTCCCTCCGCCAGCACGAAGCTGCGCTGGAATTGCCGCGCGGCGATGCCGCGGTGGAGATATTGGCGGCTTTTGTCGTCCTGCTGCCGCCCGCGAATCACCAGCTGGCTTTCCTCCAGCGTCACATCAAGCTGATCGCGGGTAAAGCCGGCGACGGCAAGCGTGATGCGCAGCCGTTCCGGACCGGAGGCATCGCCCGGGATGCGCTCGATGTTGTACGGCGGGTAGCCATCGGCCGCTTTGGCGACCCGATCGAGCACCCGCTCGATCTCATCGAAGCCAAGCAGAAAGGGTGACGAAAGCGACGAAACCCTGGACATGGTTTCAAAGCCCTTTGGCAAGCGACTTTGCGGGGCCCTTGCGGCGCCCCTCGATCGGGCGACATCAGCTTCACCCGCGAAATTGTATATGGCGTCCCCGGATAGGTGCCGCAAGCCAGTCAACATGCGCCCGCCGCGTGGTGCGCCAGGCGTTATCGGCTTATTTCAGCGGCCCGGGCAGCGCGCGCTCGGCCTCGGCGGCGAGCTGCGCCTCGTGGCGGCTGATGAAATTGGCGATGATCGCGAGAACGATGAGGGCAGCAATGCCGATGGTGATCATCAACGGTCCGGCGACATGCTCGACCTCGTGTCCGAGCAAATAAGCGGCGAAGCCGAACACCGCCGCCCAGGCAAAGGCGCCTAGCGTGTTGGCAAACAGAAACTGCGGCCACGGCATGCGATTGGCGCCGGCCAGGATGCCGGCCAGGCTGCGCAGCAGCGGCACAAAGCGGGCGACAAAGACGATCTTGCTGCCGTGGCGCATGAACAGATACTCGCCGAGCTTGATGCGGCTTTCGGTGATTTGCAGGTATGGGCCGTACCGCAGCAGCAGCCGGTAGCCGAACTCGCGGCCGATGACATAGCCGATCACCTGGCCGGCGATGGCGGCGACCGCCGCCGTCACGACCACCGCGACGATGTTGAGATCGTGTTTGGTGCCGGCATAGATGCCGGCCAGGATCAGCACCGTCTCGCCGGGAAACGGCAGTCCGATGCTCTCAAGGCCGATCACTACGGCGACGACGATCAGGCCGTAGGTGTGAATGAGATGGGCGATGTCGTGGGTCAAGAAGGGTCAACACCAAAACGAAAGGGCGCGGCGGCGGAGCTTTATAGGGCTTCTCCCCATATGGCGACACCACATGACGCCGCAATGGTGTATGCCGCCATTTGCGACTAAACCCGGGCTAAGAATTGGCGGAATAAGGCGGGCGGAATGAAGGGCGCGGCGAGCCATGCGCGGTGACGGTTTGCGGCGGGTTGCCGGGCTTGCTGTTGGGCTGATCTTTGCTCTTGGCGCCGTCGTGCTTGGCGCCGTCGTGCTCGGCGCCTGCTCGCACAATGCGCCGTCGACGGCGGCGGCCGACACCGAGCTCAACTCGCCTCCGACCGACTATCGGCGCGAGATTCTCGCCGCCATGCACGCTTATCTCAACGACCCGACCGGCATTCGCGACGCCGAGATCGCCCAACCGGCGGTCAAGACCCTGGGCAACTCGCAGCGTTACGTCGTCTGCCTGCGCTTCAACGCCAAAAAGCGCGGCAACGAATATGCCGGCGTCAAGGAGATCGCGGCGGTTTTCATGGTCGGGCGGTTCGACCACTTCGTCGAGAAGGCGCAGGAACCATGTGCCGGCGCGACTTACGCGCCGTTCCCCGAGCTGCACAAACTTTCGCGCTGACTGGTCGCCGCCCGCGGCCCGAAACTTACCGCAAATTGGGGTGAAATTGTCCGGAGCGTCTTAATCAGAGCGGCAACTCTCAGGTAAAAGTCTGCCGTAAGAGCGTTCCGTCGACGCATTCGAAGACCAGCCCCCAACCTGCGACGAGGGCAACATGAAATTCGCGCAAACCAAATTCGCGCAAATCAAATTCGCGCAAATCGCCATCGGCGCCGCGGCGCTGATCGGGCTGTCGGCGCCCGCCGTGCAGGCAGCGCCGGCGCTTGCCACCAAAAACGTCAACCTGCGCCAGGGGCCGGGCACCTCTTACCCGCTCATCACCACCATTCCGGGCGGCAGCACCGTCGAGGTCGCCGGCTGCCAGGGCGGATGGTGCACCGTCGTCTGGCAGGGCCAGACCGGCTATTCGATCGCGTCGAGTTTCGATCAAGGCGCCCGCGCTCCGCCTACGGGCGCCGCTGGCCCGCCACCCGGCGTTGCCGGTCCGCCAGCCGGCGCGCAAGGCCCGCCTCCGCCCGGAGCTCCGCCGCCTGTGGCCGGCGGCCCGGTGCCGCCCGGCGCCATACCGCCGCAACCGCCGCCGCCCGGCGGCTACCCACCGCCACCGCCCGGCGCCTATCCACCGCCGCCCGGCGCCTATCCGCCACCGCCGCCCGGCGCCATGGCCGACGTGCCGGTGCGAGCGTCGCCACCGGGAGCGCCGCCTCCGGGCTATGCGCCACCGCCGCCCGGCTACTACTTCCGGGCTACGGCCCCTATTACGGGCCGTATGGCTATTATTACGGCCCCTATTGGCGCCGGCCTTGGTGGTGAAGTGGCTAAAACGATTGCGCTGGACCATCCCTGTAATCCTGTGTATGTTCACTTTTTGTTCACAGGCTTGATGTAGTTTCGACGCATGTTTTCTGACCCTATCGATGCCGTGGGCATCGATTTAATAGGTTTTGCTGGCGACCGCCGGTTCGCAACCATTCTTGCGGACCCGCCATGGCAATTCACGAACAAGACGGGAAAAGTAGCGCCGGAACATCGCCGGCTCGCCCGCTATCGTACTCTGACGCTCGAAGAAATTAAGGGGCTGCCTGTCGCGCAGATTTCGGCGCAGAAAGCACACCTTTATTTGTGGTGCCCGAACGCGTTGTTGCCCGAGGGGCTCGCGGTGATGAAGGCGTGGGGCTTCAACTACAAATCCAACCTAGTTTGGCACAAGGTGCGCAAAGACGGTGGCTCGGACGGTCGTGGTGTCGGCTTTTACTTCCGTAACGTCACCGAGCTCGTTCTCTTCGGCGTACGCGGAAAGAATGCACGCACTCTCGCACCTGGGAGGCGGCAAGTGAATTTGTTGGCGACGCGCAAACGCGAACATTCGCGAAAGCCGGACGAGCAATATGAGATTATCGAGGCATGCAGCTCGGGGCCATTCCTGGAATTGTTCGCGCGCGGTACTAGAAAAAATTGGGCGATGTGGGGCAACCAAGCTGACGAAAGTTACCGACCGACGTGGAAGACGTATTCAAATCATTCTCGAGCTTTCGTGCCTGCTGCTGAATGATTAATCGTCTTCTGATTCCTCATTTCTCAACACCTCCTCGAGCGCTACTTTGCCTTCGTCGAAGGTGACGATGCTTTCGGGCAATCCAATCAACACCAAAGGACACGGATTCCCAACGCCGCGATGAACGCGATCGTCAAGCTTTCGCCAATGCGTAGTTGCTTCGCCGAATTTGTCCGACACGAATTTGTCTACAAATGCTTCTTGGAAGCTAAGTGGGTTCTTCTTTCGGTTGATTCTTGTCTCAATTGCTCTGCGCTGTTTTGCCGTGGGCTCGTAGCCCCAGGCAGTTAGTTCGCTGAAGGAACTTATTTGACGTTCATCGACAAAACGCCGAACTAGTGGCCGTAACTGATCGTGAAGCGAACGGCCCCGCGTAACGATAACGCCCGCCGAAATAGCGCCGTCTGCGTGCAGGCGCTTGAAATTCTCGAGGTCGCTATCAAAAAATGGGTCTTTATTGTTCCACTCTATTTCCAGGGCAATTGTCCCTGATGTAAACTCTCTGACGTGATCTATCTCGTGTGAAATGGATTCACGTTGACGCGGTACTTTACCGTGCAGCAACGCCGTTCACACCGCCGATTTGTAGTTTTCGCTTATTCCGACCGCCGCCGCCCGTTATAGTCACTTCGGTGAGCGCGGTGTGGAACACAAAGGCCGGGTTTCGGGCGGCGACGATCGGCGCCGCCGTTTGCTTCGCGGCTATTTGCTTCACCGCTATAAGCTTTGCCGCCGCCGTCGCCGCCGAATCCAAAGCCGCCGCTGCGGAAAAGATCGTCCCCGACAAGACGGTCCGCTTCCCCAATGGCGATTGGGATGCATTGGCGGCAACCGGCCCGGACAAAAAGGTCAGGCAATGCGTCCTCACCGCCAAGCGTCCGCGCGCCGGCGGCGGGGGAGCTATCGATACCGCGTTGAGCGTGATCATCAGCCGCGGCTCCGGATTGGCGTTTGCGGTGAACGACAACAAAATGCCGCCGGAAAGAATTCTCGACGATCAAGCCGAGGCCGTTCTCGACGACCACACGTTTCCGGCCGTGGCCTTTACGGTCGGGGCCAACACACTCGCCTTCCATCCCGGCGATGCGCCGGGCGCGCTGGCCGCGCTCGAGAAGATCGCGACGCTGCGGCTGCGTTCGGACGGCGACGGCATCGACACCGGACCGATCACGCTTGATCTGCCCGTCGACGCGCTCGGCTGGCTCAAACAGTGCGACAAGCAGTTCGATATTGCGATCGATCGCCCGACCGATCCGAAGGCGGGTCCGCTGCCGACGCCGCGCCCGCGCTCGCCGGAGACCGCGTCCACCGAATCGACGACGGCCGGGCCGCCCGGCATCGAGGACAAACAGAAAATCAGCGGCTGGGATGCGTCCGAGCTGCGCGGCCTCGACGGCAAGATCGCGGTCTGCTTTATCCGCCAGCACTATGCGGTCAAGGGTCCGGACGCGCACAGCATCGGCACCTATCTGATCGTCAGCCGGGCCAAGGGGCTGACGATGATGATCAAGGACTCGATACTGAAATTGCCAGAGGGACAGGACATCCCGGCGATGCTGAAGATCGAGAACAAGCCGTTTGTCGGCTTCTCGGCGCGCGTGCTCGGCAGCGACGAGATCGGAATTTTTCCGCAGCATGGTTTGGCGCTGGCGGACGCGCTCGGCGACGGCGTGCCCGTCACCTTCGACGCGCAGAAGATCGAAAAGCTGGAATTCCCGGTGCCGAGCGGCATCGTGCCGTGGCTGCGCGCCTGCGCGCGGCGCAGCGGCATTGCCTTCGAGCCGTGAAATTTTTATCCCTCCCCCCTTGTGGGGGAAGGTAGGGAGGGGGGTCGGGAGGCTTTTCGCGTGCATGCACGGGCGCGCCAGTCTTGGCACAGAATAACCTCCCGACCCCCACCCCTAACCCCTCCCCACAAGGGGGAGGGGAACGCGCCTGCGCGCAATGAGCCACGGCAGCAGCACGACGACAAAGCCAAGCGGCGCCAATGCGACCAGGATGATTGCGCGCAACGGCCAGGGCCCGAGCGCATAAACGAACGGCGGAATCTCTTTGCTGTCGGCCGGATCGCCGACATAGCCGTAGTTCGCGCCAAGCCCCAGATTGACCGGCACGACCACCGCGACATAGACGGCGCTGACGGCGACGGCGCGGCCCAGATCGCTCCAGCCCGGACGGAAACCGAGCACGACGACATCGTAAACCGCGCAGGCGGCAATGAGGGTGTGCGCGGTCCAGAACGACCAGAACACCAACGAGGCCGGTCCGGCCGTGAGCGCCGGTTGAATAAAAGCCTGGAGCGTCAGCGCGGCGGTCCAGAAATACAGAGCAGCGCGCGCCCAGCGCCAGCCGGTCAAGAGCGCCAGCGGCGCGATGAGCCCGTTGACGTCGCAGAGCTGCAGCGGCAGCCCGGTGCGCAGATCGAGGCCGTGCCAGTTCCACCAAATATTGTAGGCGAGCCAGTAAACGGCGGCGAGCGCGGCAAGCGCCCAGCGCAATGCCGGTTCGGCGCTCTTGGGTAACCTTCGCGCGGCCAAAGTCGGCGCGGCGATCAGCAGCGCGCAAACCACCAGAGCGAGCGCATGGAGCCCGCTGTACGGAACAAAAACGTCCCATGCGCCTGGTGAACTCATCGCCGCTCCCTGCCTCTCGCTACTGGCGGCAAAGGCTTTTCAGATCGAACCGCAGGAAGTTATTGCGACTTTGTGACGATTTGATCGGAGGTTGACCAACTTCCGCTCATTCCCGCGCAAGCGGGAATCCAGGGCGGGTGCAAACAGCTGGGTCCCCGCCCTTCGCGGGGACGAGCGACGAGAATAGCCGCTTCGATCGAACACCCTCTATCGCCTTCGCGATGGCTTCCAGCCGCCGCGCATGCCGGGGCGGCCCAGCGTCGAGCGCGGGCCGGTTCGATCTTTGGCAGGAACGCTTTCGACGCCCGGTCCCATTTCGTCGAGGCTCGGCTTGCGCGGGTGGTTTCTTTGCGTCCCTGTCGCGCCTCCGGCGCTCCCCGCCTCTTTGCCGCCCGGCCGCGCCGGTTTGATCTCGTGATAGAGCGCGATGCCCATCTCATCGAGCGCGGGCTTGTGCACTTTCGATCCACGGGTGAGGGGGCCTCTCCGCGAGTTTGAGCCTGGCGGCGGCGCCCCCTCATTCCGGCCTGCTCCGCGCCCGCGGGGAGAAGGAGAAGGAAATTTCGCCGTCGGATCGTCGATCACCGCGAGCTCGGTGGTGCGCAAGCGCTTGATCTCGTCGCGCAGTCGCGCCGCCTCCTCGAAATCGAGGTCGGCGGCGGCAGCGCGCATGCGCGCCTCCATGTCGGAGATCACCGCCTCGAAATTGTGGCCGATGGTGGCGGCCTCGGCGAACTCACCGCCGGCGCCGTCGCCGGTGGAAATCAGCACGTGGTCGCGCTCGTACACGCTTCCGAGAATGTCGGCGATGTCCTTGCGCACGCTTTCAGGCGTGATGCCGTTCTCGGTGTTGTAAGCTTCCTGCTTTTCGCGCCGGCGGTTGGTTTCCGCCATGGCGCGTTCCATCGAGCCGGTGACCGCGTCGGCATAGAGGATGACGCGGCCGTCGATATTGCGCGCAGCGCGGCCGATGGTCTGGACCAAGCTGGTCTCGCTGCGCAGGAAACCTTCCTTGTCGGCGTCGAGGATGGCGACCAGCGCGCACTCCGGAATGTCGAGGCCCTCGCGCAGCAGATTGATGCCGACCAGGGCGTCGAAGGCGCCGAGCCGCAGGTCGCGGATGATCTCGATGCGCTCGATGGTGTCGATTTCGGAGTGCATGTAGCGCACCCGAATGCCCTGCTCGTGCAGGTACTCGGTCAAATCCTCGGCCATGCGCTTGGTCAGCACAGTGATCAGGCTACGGTAGCCCTTTTGCGCCACCTGCCGCACTTCGCCGACCAGATCGTCGACCTGGGTGCGCGCCGGGCGGATGTCGACCGGCGGATCGATCAGACCGGTCGGGCGGATCACCTGCTCGGTGAAGACGCCGCCGGATTCGTTGAGCTCCCACGGCCCCGGCGTGGCCGACACCGCCATTGTCTGCGGCCGCATCGCGTCCCATTCCTCGAAGCGCAGCGGCCGATTGTCCATGCACGACGGCAGGCGGAAGCCGTACTCGGCCAATGTCGCCTTGCGGCGGAAGTCGCCGCGATACATGCCGCCGAGCTGCGGCACGGTGACATGGCTCTCGTCGACGAACACCAGCGCGTTGTCCGGCACATATTCGAACAAGGTCGGCGGCGGCTCGCCGGGTTTCCGCCCGGTGAGATAGCGCGAATAGTTCTCGATGCCGGCGCAGGCGCCGGTCGCCTCCATCATTTCCAGATCGTAGATCGTGCGCTGCTCGAGCCGCTGCGCTTCCAGGAGCCGCCCGGCGGCATTGAGCTGATCGAGGCGCGTCCGCAACTCCACCTTGATGCCGGCGATCGCCTGCAGCAGCGTCGGCCGCGGCGTCACATAGTGGGAGTTGGCGTAGATTTTGACGAATTCCAGATCGTCGGTCTTCTGGCCGGTGAGCGGATCGAATTCCTGGATCAATTCCACTTCGTCGCCGAACAGCGACACCCGCCAGGCGCGATCCTCATAGTGCGCCGGGAAAATCTCGATGGCGTCGCCGCGGACGCGGAACGAGCCGCGATAGAAATCACCGGCGGTGCGCTTGTATTGCAAGGCGACCAGATCGGCGAGCAGCGCACGCTGGTCGAGCCGCTCGCCCTGCTTGAGCGAAAACGTCATCGCCGAATAGGTCTCGACCGAGCCGATACCATAGATGCAGGACACCGACGCGACGATGATCACGTCGTCGCGCTCGAGCAGCGCCCGCGTCGCCGCGTGGCGCATGCGGTCGATCTGCTCGTTGATCGAGGAATCCTTCTCGATGTAGGTGTCGGTGCGCGGGATATAGGCCTCCGGCTGGTAGTAATCGTAATAGCTGACGAAATACTCGACCGCATTGTCGGGAAAGAAGCTCTTGAACTCGCCGTAAAGCTGCGCCGCCAGCGTCTTGTTGGGCGCCAGGATCAGGGCCGGGCGCTGGGTCTCCTCGATCACCTTCGCCATGGTGAAGGTCTTGCCCGAGCCGGTGACGCCGAGCAGCACTTGGCTGCGATCGTGGCGGCGCACGCCTTCGACCAGGTCGGCGATTGCCTGCGGCTGATCGCCCTTCGGATCAAGGTCGGACTTGATGATCAGGGGCCGGCCGCCTTCGCTCTTTTCCGGCCGCTCGGGCCGATGCGGCACCCAGATTTTGTCGCTGTCGCCGTCGCGGAATTCCGGCCGCCCTTCGCGCAAGAGCCTGTCGAGCGACTGCTGGCTGGCGAGACCCGCGACGGTGCCGACTTCGCCGCGGCCCGCTCGCTTCAGGCGCAGATGCGCCGGGCCCATGTCGGGCGTGATCACGTGTTGCGGGTCTTCGGCCTCATGCTCGTCTTGCTCATAGATGCCAAGGGCGCGGGCGAGGTCCGGATCGAGCTCGCCGGGCGGCACCGGCGTCTTGCCGACGTAGCCTTGATGCGGCGCTTCGCCGAAGCCGCGCGTGACCGACGCGCGTGCCCGATGCGCGCTGGCGAAGTCGGCGCGGCGGTCGAACGAATTATCGGGCGGCGGCTGGAGCCCGGAAGTTTTCTGTTCCCCTCCCCCTTGCGGGGAGGGGTTAGGGGCGGGGGTCGGGAGGCGACGTGCAGGCGAGGACGAATGCTCTTGCGCATGCGTCACCGCCGACGACTTCCCCTCCCCCACCCTCCCCCACAAGGGGGGAGGGAGCGGACTCGCGTCGCGCTTGGTGCTCGATCCCGGTCTGCGAACCGACGCCGGCGCGGCCCCGGCCGATCGCGGGATTGAGCAAATCCGCCAGCGCCGGATCAAGCTGCGGCGTATCCGGGCGCGCCGCCTTGGCGCGCGTCGGCTTGGCCGGGTCCTTTTTCGAATGCTTGGCCGGATCGCGTCCTTTCGGCGCGTGCGGCCGGTCGGGGCTTTTCGCCATGGCCCCAATATGGGCCGAGTCCGCTCATGGGGAAAGTGCAGCCTGTCATTCCGGATTGCCGCAAAGCGGCAAGTCCGGAATCCATATTAGCCGGCCCATGGTTATGGTTTCCGGGCTCCCCGCGGAGCTTGTCATCGGGCCGGCCACTTCGGGCCGGACCCGTTGGCTCAGCCCCGGAATGACGACGTTCAAAATCCGTGCACGACCTGCTGCACGTGCTCGACGTCGGGCGTCGCGGCGAAACAATGGCCGACCAGCTTTCGCCATTCCTGGAAGTGCGCCGAGCCGCGGAAGCCGACGTTGTGATCCTCGACCGTGTCCCAGTCGATGAGCAGCCGATAGCGGCTCGGCTTTTCAATCGAGCGCCGCAGCTCCATGCCGCGACAGCCTTTGGCGCGCTTGAAAATCGGCGCGGCGCGTTTCACCCCGGCTTCGAATTCCGCTTCCATTCCCGGCGTGACGTCGATCTGGGCAATTTCGGTGATCATGGTCCATTTCCTGCCATACCACTGCGGACCCTAGCACGACGAGCGCCGGTGATGTTTTACCCAATCGTAAGGCAAATTCGCTGTCATCGCCGGCATGACCTTACTCCAGAGCTTGTTGGGCGCGCGAAAGCCCGGCGGAAATGTGCCGCGCGGCGGAGCGGCGGCGGTTCCTTCCCCGGCGCTGATCGATAAGGTTGCCCGCAGCTACATTGCCGTGGCTTTTGTCGCTTATGTCGTCGATCTGCTGCGGCAGACGCGCGACGGCCTGACCGATGGCGTGGGGCGGCCATTCGGCGACGATTTCATCAATTTCTGGTCGGGTCCGTTTCTGGCCTGGCACCAGCGGTCGGCGGAGATCTACAATTTCGCCGCCTTTCACGCCTTCGAGCAGAGCGTCGTCGGCGCGAGCCTTATGGGCTATCACTATAGCTACCCGCCGACATTGCTGGTGCTGACGGCGCCGCTGGCGCTCATCCCCTACGTTCCGGCGCTTGTGCTTTGGACATGCGCCGGCTGGCTGGTGTTCTATCGCGCGCTCCGCCTCGCCATGCCGGAGGGCCGGACGCTCTTGCTGGCACTGGCCACGCCGGCGGTTCTGGTCAACGCCATTGCCGGCCAGAATGGAACCTGGACCGCGGCTTTGTTCGGCGGCGGCCTCGGTTTGCTCGAGCGGCGCCCCATGCTTGCCGGTGGCCTGCTCGGGCTCATGATCTACAAGCCGCAGCTCGGTATTTTGATTCCGGTTGCCCTTCTCGCTGGACGGCGCTGGCGCGCCTGCGCGGCGGCGGCTGCGACCAGCGGCGGCGTCATCATCATCGCCGCGATCTGGTTCGGGCCGGATATCTTCGCCGATTATCTGCGCCAGCTCGGCGCGCTCCGACAGCTCATCCTTGAAGACGGCACCGGCGTCTGGCACCGCATGCTGTCGGTCTTTGTCGCGGCACGCCGCTTAGGCGCCGACCTGCCCGTGGCCTATGCCGCGCAGGCGGTGGCAGCAGCTATCGGGTTCTTCGCCGTGGCAATCATCTGGTATCGGGGCGCGTCCTTCGGTGTGAGAAACGCGACGCTCGTCCTCGGCACCTGTTTGGCGACGCCGTATCTGCAGGACTACGACCTGGTATTTGGCGCTCTGGTCGTGGTTTGGCTGGGGAAGGACCCCGACTTTCAGCGCCTGCCGGAATGGGCCCGGTTCGCCGGCAATGCTTCGCTGCTTTTGCTTCCGCTGTTCGCCTCGCCGCTGGCGCATCTCACCGGCCTGGCATTCGGGCCACTGTTCATTCTGCCGCTCTTCGTCATCGCCTTGCGATGCGGCCTTACCAAGCGCCAGCCTGCCGAACTTGCCGCGGCGGCGTAAATTTCTTCGCCCGAAGAAAAAGGACATGTGGGCGCCTGGGGCCTTTATTCAAGCTTTGGCACGGCGCAGCAGCGATGCATCCTTGATGCGGTTATGGGCTTCCAGGCAACGCGCGCGAGGCGCTACACTGACCTTCTTTCAGCACAAGCGGGCTTGTCATGATCGATCTCTACTACTGGACGACGCCGAACGGTCACAAGGTGACGATTTTCCTCGAGGAAGCAGGGCTGAAATACAACATCATCCCGATCAACATCGGCAAGGGTGAGCAGTTCAAGGCGGAATTTCTGGCGGTCGCGCCGAACAACCGCATTCCCGCCATCGTCGATCACGCCCCGGTCGACGGCGGCAAGCCGATCTCGATTTTCGAGTCCGCCGCGATCCTGCTTTATCTGGCCGACAAGACCGGCAAGTTCGCCGGCAAGGATTTGCGCGCGCGCAACGAGGTCATGCAGTGGCTGTTCTGGCAGATGGGCGGACTGGGGCCCATGGCCGGCCAATACAATCATTTCGGCAACTACGCGCCCGACAAGATTCCGTATGCGATCGACCGCTACCGCAACGAGGTCAACCGGCTGTACGGCGTGATGAACAAGCGGCTGGCCGACCGCGGCTATCTCGGCGGCGATTATTCCATCGCCGACATGGCCTCCTATCCCTGGGTGGTGTCATGGGAGCGTCAGGGCCAGAACATCGAGGACTTCCCGCACCTCAAGCGCTGGCTCGACGCCATCAAGGCGCGGCCGGCGGTGATCAAGGCCTACGAATGGTCGCCGAAGATCAACCCGAATGCCGGCGGCATCCGCACCGCCGAAGAGCGCGCTATCCTGTTCGGGCAGACCGCGAAATCGGTCGAGGCGGCGGTCAAGCATTAGGACGTCAATCTCCGCTCATTCCCGCGGAAGCGGGAATCCAGCATCGCATGAGTAAGGGAGCTGGGTCCCCGCCTTCGCGGGGACGAGCGGGTGAGAGCCGTCGATCGGCTAGTTCTGCCGGACGATGACGCGCGTGCCGACCGGCACGCGGTCATAGAGGTCCATCACGTCCTCGTTGACCAGACGGAAACAGCCGGAGGAGACGGCATGCCCGATCGTCTCCGGCGCGTTGGTGCCGTGGATGCGATAGACGGTGTTGCCGAGATACATGGCGCGGGCGCCGAGCGGATTGCCGGGGCCGCCGGCCATGAAGCGCGGCAGATAGGGCTGGCGCTCGATCATCTCCGGCGGCGGGTGCCAATCCGGCCACTCGGACTTGCGCGAGATCTGCAACATGCCGGACCAGGTAAAACCGTCGCGGCCGACGCCGATGCCGTAGCGCAGCGCCCGGGTCTCGCTCTCGATCAGATAAAGGTGGCGATCGGAGGTGTCGATGATGATGGTGCCGACCGGGTGCTGCGAGCGGTAATACACCGCCTGACGCTGGTATTGGTCGCCGAGGTTGTCGCTGGTGTTGCCGTGATCGACGCCGGGAGCGGGCTCCTCGATGGTCGGCGCGAAATTGATCGGGGCCTTCGGGCGCGGCTGGGTCGAGGCTGGCAGCGGCAGTATCAAGATGCAGAGAAAGGCCGCGCCCGCCAACGCGCGCGCCGACGCAACAGCACTCTGCCTCAGCCCTGATCGCCTCATGGCACTATCTCCTAAGAAACCTGCACGCTTTCGACAGCCACCCTGCCATGCTGCGCGGTGCCTATTGCGAGGCGCCGCCAAAATAGCCGGTGATCTTCCAGCTGCCGGCGTCTTTGATGTAGCAAATCTGGTCGCCGCCCAGACTGGACATCGTTTCCACCGGGACGAAGCCCGATTTGCCTGACGGCGTCGCGATGTGCAGGAACGGCTGCTGGTTTGCATTGTCCGGCCCGGCATTATCGGGCAACACCCGCACCAGCGTAAGCCCAAGCTTCTCGATCACCGGCGCATCCGGTTTTCCGGCGCTGCGCACTTCGACGCCGTCCTTGTTCGGATAGCCCCACTCGGGCGGCTGGGTTTTGGTGTCGTTGATCAGGGCCTCAAACGCTTTCGGATCGATGTTCGGCTCCGCCGGCGCGCACATCACGCCCTGATGGTCGGATAACGGCTCGGCGGTCGGTTCGCTGGCGTAGCTCGACAGCAACTCCCAGCCGGATCCGTCTTTGGCGTCGAGGTCGATGGCACTGGCGAAATTTGCCATGCCCGGCTTCTTCTTGTCGGCCATATCCTTGTCCTGCATCCAGAAGAAGCCCTGCGCCACGACCAGCTTGGCAAGCGCGGCGCGATCTTTTTTCTCGGCGATTCCGGCAAGCTGCTTGCGGAAAGCGTCGAAGCTTTGGTCGTTGAACGGGACCGGCAGCGTGATGGCGATCGGCTGGTACGGCTTGATCGGCGCCGGCGGCGGCGGCTTGAACCCCTGCGGCAATTGTCCCGGCTGGGCCTGCGCTGGTTGGCCTTGCGGAGCCTGTTTCTGTTGAGCGAAGCCGCTCTCAGAGACAAGCGTCGTCGCCGTAGCGGCGGTGAAGATCAGGGTCGCGGCGATGAGGGGGTGGCGCATCGCTAATCTCCGGTCTTGGGTTTCACGCAAACTTGGGCTTCATGCAAAGTAATGATGGGCAATGCCCGCCTCCGATAATGGCGAATTGCGACCGCCATGCGGCGATCCGCCGGCGGCCGGGATTTTTCGATCTTGCCACCGTTGCCGGCGAAGCCTTTGATTAATCCTTTCAAGCCGAAATAGGCGCGGCGCAGCGCGTCGTTCTCTTGCATCGCCGCGACCGTACCGGAAAAGCCGATTTGCCCGTTGTCGAGCGTGTAGACGCGATCGGCCAGCGCCAGAAATTTCACGTTCTGCTCGGCGATCAAGAGCGCCAGCTGTTTGTCGCGGAACTGCCCGAGCACAGCGATCACCTCCTTGACATAAAGCGGCGAAAGGCCGGCCGAAGGTTCGTCCATCACCAGGAGCCGCGGATCGCCGACCAGAGCCTTGGCGATCCCGAGCATTTTGCGCTGGCCCCCGGACAGGCTGCCGGCCGGCGCGCGGCGGCGCTCGGCCAGCGCCGGAAACACTTCATACAGCGCGTCGATCCGTTCGCGCACCCGAC
>CAWDQG010000044.1:0-170403 GCA_963804405.1 uncultured Alphaproteobacteria bacterium
CCACAAGGCGATTAAGGGCATACCGATAGCCGACACAACGGTGCGCCAGCGAGGTTTCCACCCAGGCGATGGTCAGATTGTTTTCGGCAACGCGCGCCAGGGCGTTGAACCGTTCCGGGCGGGGAAATATCGGGAAGCGCCCCCATGGTCGCCTGCCGGCTCCGGGTCGGCGTCGATGACGCGGCGCGCAATGTTGAAGAATTGCGGAATGCGCACGACGTCGTCGCGAATGTCATCGTTCAATTGGTTGTAGCGCCCCGCCGTCGAGCGATAATCGACCGCCATCAGATGCGCGTAGTAGGCGGCCGGATCGGCGACCCACAAGTTGCGCCGAAAATCGCGCTTCTCGCCGTATTCGAAGACCACCGCATCCCATCGCTCGCGGTCGTATGGCGGTTCGATCAGCGGAAACGCGAGATCACGCAGCGTGCGCTCGTCGTCGGTGAGATTGTTGAGCGAAATCGGTCCGCCGGCGTGGGTCGCAGCTTCCTGCCCGACCCAGGCGTGGATGTTGTCGGCAACGGCCGGCGGCTGGATCCGGCCGAGATCGCCAATGCTGGTGCTGCAGCCGGACAGGAGCGACAGAGCGAGAAGGGGCAACGTCCGCTTAAGCTTGCAATGGCGAAGGGCTTCCGGCGGCATTGAAGTACGCCCTAGGTTCTTCGATTTTGCGCATGTCCTTGTCGGAAAACCGGTTCCCGCTTTCCGGGACATGCGCTAGCGGCGTCGCATCCTTCGACGACCGCCATTCTCCGCCGGCGGCCGGGTGTAAGGCTCGGCATCCTCGACAGCTGGCTCGTCGTGCCGTTCGATGCGGATGACCGGGAGGATGATGACGGTGGCGGACTTGTCCGCTCCATCAGCGCGGCCGAAGCGCACGACGCGTCCCTCGTCGGGAAACTTCACGATGGTGCCCATGTTGGCGGCCCAGCCAATGTCCGCTCCTGCCGGCAGCGGACCCCCTAACTCCGATGCCCACGCACCGGCGTCGTCGCAAGTAAGCGGTATGCAGGGTTAACGCTCCGCTAACGGCGAACATTTAGGTTGATAGCAAGAACGGGGCGGGCCCCGAGAAACGGCGTATCACGCGGGTTCGGGCGCGGCCCGCGATCGTGTTCGAGTCACGGGCAATGGAATCGCAAAATTTTTTCGGCCTCGACGGCCTCACCGATCTCGGCAAACGCAGCGGGATCGACATGCGTCCGACGCTGCTGCGCGTCCTCACCGACCTCTATGTACACCGGCTCAGCCATACCGCCGACGAGGAGCGCCACTACACCGAGCTGGCGCTGCGGATGCTGGAAGCCGTCGACGTACCGACGCGGGTGGCCGTGGCCAAGCGGTTTGCGCGCTATCTTCGCCGCCGTTGCGGGTCCTGCAATGGCTCGCTCGCGATCTGCCGGTCGTCGCCGCCGAATTGCGTGCGCATCCGCTGCTCCAGCCGCCGGCCGCGCGGCGCCGCGGATCGCCGCCGCGCTTACCGCCGAAGCGCATGGCGGCGAGGAGCAGCAATCCCCGCGCCGCGCACCATGGATGCGGCCACCGCCGGCGAACTCAACGAGCTTTTCTTCACGGCGAACGCGGACGAGCGAAGGCTTATTTTGCTCAACCTCGACGTTGTCGCCCCGACGCGCCAAAGGCGGCCGCGTCGCCGCCGATCCGTCGATCGGCCGGGAACTCGAAGCGGCGGTACTGACCGGCAAGCCCGAGCATTTCGCTGCTCGCCTCGCGCAAGCGTTGTTGATCCCGCACGAGCAGGCGCGGCGCATCGCCCGCGACGAACTCGGTGAGCCGGTGGTGGTCGCGGGAAAGCCCTCGGCCTGGCGCGCGAGGTGCTCTATCGCATTCTCATGTTCGTCAATCCGGCAGTGGGCCATTCGGTCGAGCGCGTCCATGCCCTGGCCGCGCTCTACGACGAGATGACCGCGCCGGCGGCCGAAAGCATGCTCGCGATCTGGCAGGCTCTCAACGACGAACGCGCCCGAGCCAAATATCGGCCGCTCACATGGGACGACGAGACACGCCGGCGCGTGCGGCAGGGTCTGACAGTTCAGCGAAAGCCGCTTGCACCGCAAACAAGCGATCGTCGCAACGTTTCCTGAGACGATGGGTTGAATTGGGTCATGGTCTAGATTTGCGTTGGAGCATGATCTTTTCTGAAAACCGGTTTCCACTTTTCGGGATCAGCTCTAGCGCGGTCAGCCGGCAACGACATCGAGGAAATTGCGTCCGGCGCGATCCTCGATCTCGACGATCCAGACGTCGGGATCGAATTTCACCTGCCGCGCCAGATACGCTTCAACGTCCGCGTCCGGCGCCGACTGGGTGGCAAGGCTTGGCGTGAACGCGCGCGCTGTTCCTTCCGCTGCATCAAATGCGCTTTGCGGCGCCGGGCCGAACAAATCCGAAGTGCCGTCGAGCCTGCTGACGCGGACGAAAACCGCGCCGGCTTCTTCCGCGCCGCGCCGGCGCACGACGGCGAAAATACCCTCGACGTGACAGCGTCGCAGGTAGGCGGCAACCCAAAGCGCGGTTTTGAGGCGCATCGTCGTCATTCCGGAGCGTGCGTGGCGATCACAGAATCCATAAACACAAATGGTGTGGTTGGCGACAGTTCGAAGTGTCGGCTGGAAACCGCTCAGCAGCACCCTCGGCGCCCGGACCGCTACTAGATCGGATGCCCGGTCATGGCGGCGAGCTCGTTCAGAAGGCGATCGGAAAGCCGCCCCGTTACCGGCAGCTTGTGTTCGCTCTCGAATTTCTGAATCGCCGCACTGGTCGGCTCGTCGAAAGTCCCGGACGCCCGGAGTTGACCGTAGCCGTAATCCGACAGGGCGCGCTGCACCGCCGCGATGCGCGACGGCGAGGTGACGGACGACCCAATGAGATCGCCGATCGGATCATTGCGGCGCGCTGGTGGAGCCTGCGGCGTCCGCAAAGCCGGCGCCGGACGCGCGGGCGCTGCTTCCGCGGCTTTTCCAAAGGCCTTGTTTCCAAAGGCTTCGGCGCCGGCGGGACCGACGCAGTGGGACGATTGTCCGCCGCCTGCGGCGGCGCCGTCGGATTGGCGAAGAACGGCGCCGGATGCGGACCCGATTGCAGAAAGACCGCGTTGACAATGATGATCAGGCTCGCCGCGGTCGCACACAGGATCGCCGCGGCATCGACTGGACGATAAGCGGCCGTCGTCCATAGCCGCAACCCAATCGCCGCGACGGCGCCGCCTCCGCCGCCGGCAGCAGCGCGCCGGCCCCGTCTATTGTTACGCCGCTCAGGCACTTTTCTTCACCCGAATGTCGATGGGCGCCGAAGCATCTTGCAGAGCCGGCGCTCGTTGGCCGAGCGGCGCCTTTGCTTGGCGCCTGCCCCGCCAAATAATTTGTGACCGCAGCCGGAGCTTCGATCGCTCGCCTTTGGTCTGCTGCGTGCGTTCGCAATCGAGCGGCAGGCGGATACTGACGCGCGTGCCCTCGCCGACGCGGCTGCGGATGTCGATTTCGCCGCCGTGCAGCCGCACCAGACCTTTGACAATGGACAATCCGAGACCGGTGCCGCCATGACGACGGTCGTAGGAGGCGCGCGCCTGAAAGTACGGCTCGCCAACGCGCGCCAGATCTTCTTCGTTGATGCCGACGCCGTTGTCTTCGACAACGAAGGTAATGTGTCCCGCTTCCGCGCAGGCGCCGATCGTGACTTTGCCGCCGCGATCGGTGAAGCGGATCGCATTGGAGAGGAGATTGAGCAGGATTTGATTGAGCGCGCGCTTGTCGGCGATCATTTCCGGAAGCTCGCCGGTCGGCATTTTTTCCAGCGCGACGCCCGCCTCGCTCGCCCGCAACGCCAAAAGGTCGCAGCAACCGGCAATAACCTGGCCCGGCGCAAACGGCTCCGGCGTGATCTCGAAATTGTCGGTCTCGATTTTCGACATATCGAGAATGCCGTTGATGACGGCAAGCAGATGATGTCCGAAATCGTTGATGAGCCCGGCATATTCGTTGCGGCGCGCGGCATCGAGCATCAGCGCGGATTCTTTTTCAACATATCGGAAAAGCCGATGATGGCGTTGAGCGGCGTCCGCAATTCGTGGCTCATCGTGGCGAGGAAACGGCTCTTGGCGGCGTTGGCGCGCTCGGCCTCGGCACGCGCCTCTTCCAGCGCCTGTTCCTGAAGCTTGCGTTCCGTCACATCGCGAAGCACGGCAACGACTTCGCGGCGATCGCTGAGCGCCGGCTTCGACGTCGGCTGTTCCAGCGGACGGCACCGCATTTCGATCCAGATATATTGCGGCGCGCCAAAGGCGTCGGAGCCATCGCGCCGTACGCGAAACTCGACGGACCGGCTCTCGCCCAGGGCCGCGGTATCGCCCAGCGCGCTCAGATAAGCGGGCCGGTCGGCAACATGGACTCGACCGAACAAACCGTGGCCGCGCAAATCGGCGATGCCGCAGCCAAACAGAGATTGCGCCGCCGGCGAGACGAACAGCAGCGCGCCATCGCGGCCATGCCGCGCGATAACGTCGGTCATGTTGCGCGCGAGGAGCCGGTAACGGTCCTCCTCGGCATAAAGGAGCCAGAAGCTGGTGCGCGCCAGCGCCTCGGCGCCGAGCGCAAGCCCCGCCGCGTAGAGCGCCGCCGACACGACGCCAAGTGTAGCGAGCGCCGTGTGTCCGCCCGGGTCGGATGCCGGCAAAAGGTTGAGTTCGCTGGCGAGCACCAGCAAACCGGCCGCGGCGAGCGCGAAGGTGGAGGCGATCGCGACCACGCGGCGCGACGCTGAAAGCGAAGCCTCGAGCGGAACGACCACGAGCCAGATGGCGGCGAAGGAGGTGATGCCGCCGGTCAATGCCGCCACCGCAGTCACCAGTCCGGTCAAGGCGAGCGACGACAGAACATGCGCGCTTTCGTAGCGCCCGGTGCGGGAAAGAAAATAAGCGATGAGGATCGGCGCGACGAGCCAGGCAAATACGACCAGTTCGACGGCGCTCGGCGCGCCGCGCACCAACAGATAAGCGGGAAAAGATGCCAACGCGATGACGCTGCCCAAGAGCCGCGGCGCAATGAACGCGCGGTGGCGCGCCGCAGTCAGGGCATCCTGCTGTGCGGACGGGTGCACCAGCGTCGCAACATAGTCTCGTACTGGCGCGAAGAGGCCCACGATCCCGATTGCACGCCTGACGTTGCAGACGCGCTCCCCATTTTTCTGATGCGGATCGTGTCAGACGCCACTTAAGCGAACACTAAGGCGCTGCGCGCACGGCAGCGCGGGAGCATTGCCGCCGGGCTTTTCGGCCGCAGCCGCGAGGGGATTCCCCTATCATGGTGAACGGGCCGTTGCTGCAGATCGGCATGGCGCGGACCGAAGGTGCGCAAAGATCCACAGCTGCGCCGGGAGCGGTTGGTCGGTTCTGGCCCGGAACAACACGAAGGACGATCGCCGAGACTGTTTGCTCAAATTTTAGGTAAATTCTATTTTTTCAACTTGCGCGAAAATTTGCGGCATATTCTGTTCGATTATGAGGAAAAACGTTCCTGCATCACCAACGGCGCTTTCAAGAGTGCCTGCTAGGTTGCGCCTACATGCGGCAAAGGCGGCCGCCGGGGATGCGGGTCACATGTTCTTTCTGTTGCGCATGACGTTCTGGCTCGGCCTTGTGCTGGTCCTGTTGCCTATCGGCTCCGCGCAGCGAAGTCCGTCAGGCAGCGAGGTCAGCGCCACCGAAGCGATTTCCGCCGCCTCCGCCACCGTCGGAGATTTGCGCGGGTTCTGCGGACGTCAGCCCGACGCCTGCACGGTCGGCGCACAAGTGGCGACGGCGATCGGCTACCGCGCGCAGGCCGGCGCAAAGATGCTCTACGAGGCGTTGAGCGAAGCGATGGCGCCGCGCGAAACCGGATCGGTCGCGGACGGCGCGTCCCGAAATGCCGGCGGCACCAAAGCGGCGTTGGAAAAATCCGCGGCCGAACGGGCTTCGCAAAGCACGTTGACGCCTGCCGATCTGGCGCCCGCCTGGCGCGGGCCGCGCCACGCAAGGACGCCAAACATTCAGCATAGAGCGGTCGGCCGCGACACCGGCAAGAACATCGACCTTGCGGGCTCGGCGCTCTATATAAGGGGCGACGAGGAACCACCGCTGCGATGCCCGATATCGACGAAATCATCGACAATTTCACGGTCCTTGACGACTGGGACGACCGCTATCGTTACCTGATCGAGCTGGGGCGGGAATTGCCGCCGCTTGCCGAAGCGGCGCACAACGACGCCAACAAGGTGCAGGGATGCGCGAGCCAGGTCTGGCTCGACACCCGCGTGCGGCGTGATGGCGCAGACGGCCGGTGCTCACATTCGCCGGCGACAGCGACGCCCATATCGTACGCGGACTGATTGCGATCCTGTTCGCGATCTTTTCCGGCAAGCACGCCAAGGACATTCTCGCGACCGACGCGTTGGCGCTGTTCGAGCGCATGGGTTTGCGCGAGCACCTCACGCCGCAGCGATCGAACGGCTTCCGCTCGATGGTGGAACGCATCCGTGCCGATGCGCGCGCGGCGCTGGCGACCGCCGCCGTGTGACTCTGTCCGCATCAGCCGGTCGCGCGAGGGCATTTGGCGACCTGTTTGAACGTGTTGTAAAGCTGCAGCGGGCCGGCGGGTTGGGGAAGGTCGACAATGGCCGTTAGCAATATCGGGACGAACGGCGCGTTGGGTCAGCAAAAGTTCCGCGCGGCAATCACGGACGTTTTTGCCGGCGCGATCTGCAGCATCCTCTCGATCGCCTATTGTCTTTCGTATGCGGCGCTGATTTTCACCGGCCCGCTCGATCAGTTCTCGCCTACGGCGTTGCGGTGACGTTCTTGTCGGCCGCCATCGGCGGATCGATCGTTGCGTTGCGCAGCTCGCTGCCGTTTGCCGTCGCCGGGCCGGACAGCTCCATTTCCGTCGTCATAGCCGCCATGGTCGCGACGGTCGTTCACCGTCTGGCAACTGACGGCGGCGCCGACCTGCTGCTGCCGACCCTCATCGCGATGTCGTTGACGACGGCGCTAACCGGCCTGCTGCTGTGCGTCCTCGGCTTCACTCATGCCGGCCGCGCTATTCGCTTCGTGCCCTTTCCGGTGATCGGCGGTTTTCTCGGCGCCACCGGGTGGCTGATGATCACGGGCGCGATGCAGGTGGTCACCGATCAGAGGCCGGTGCTCGCCAATCTCGGCGCCTTCATGAACGTCGCGATTGCCGCCAAGCTCGCGGCCGCGTTGATGGTCGCCGTCGCCTTGCATCTGGCGCTTCGCCGTTCCAAGAGCCCGTTCACCATGCCCGGCGTTCTGTTGGCGGCGTTCGCCGCGACATATCTGGTGCTGCTGTTGACCGGCTCATCGCTGGTCGGCGCGCAAGCGCACGGCTGGATGTTTCGCCCGCAGCCGATGGCCGGGCTGGTCTCGCCGTGGCAGCCGGAAGCGCTGCACAGCTTTTCCTGGACGGAAATGCCGGCGCTCGCCGGCGATGTGCTTGCCGTCATGTTCGTCACCATCATCAACTTTCTTCTCAACACCACCGGCATCGAGATTTCGACACGCACCGAAGCCAACATCGACCGCGATCTCAAAGTGCTCGGCGTCGCCAATATCGTGACGGCGGCGCTGGGCGGCTATGTGAGTTGCACCTCGCTGAGCCGCTCGATCCTGGTGCGCACCGCCGGCGCGAGCGGCCGGCTGTCCGGATTGACCGTCGCGGCGATATCGGCCGCTTTGCTGATCGCCGGTCCGGCGTTCGTCGGCTATGTGCCGAAATACATTCTCGGCGGACTGTTGTTTTTCCTTGGCTGCGGGCCTCGTCTATCAATGGCTGATCCAGTCATCGCGGCAATTGTTGCTCGTCGATTACTTGTCGCTCATCGCCATCGCGCTGCTGATCATCAATTGGGGTTTTATCGCCGGCGTTCTGACCGGCATCGTCATCGGCTGCGCGACGTTTGCGCTCAGCATCAGCCGCGTCAGTGCGATCAAGTTCAGCTTCGACGGTTCGGAATATCGGTCTTCGCTCGATCGCGGACCCTACGAGCAATCGCTCCTGGCCGATCACGGCCGGGAGATTCAGGGCATGGCGCTGCAGAGCTATCTGTTCTTCGGTTCGGCCAACCGGCTCTACCAGCACGTCAAGGCGCTGCTGGCGAAAGCAGCGGCAATGTCGCTTCCTGATCTTCGATTTTCAGCGCGTCACCGGTATCAATTCGTCGGCGACGCAAAGCTTTGCGCAGATCAAACAGGTGGCCGCCGAAGCTGGCGCGCGGATCGTCCTGGTGAAGCTCGGCCCGGAATTGGAGCGCGCCTTTCGCAGCGCCAACCTCATTGCCGACGACGTGGCCGTCGCCTCCGACCTCGACCGGGCGCTGGAGTTCGTGCGAACAGGCGATCATCGAAGCGCATCGGGCCGAAGTCACCGACTCGCGATCATTGCGCGCCTGGCTGTCGGAAGCGCTCGGCGATGCCGGGCTGGCCGATCGCCTGGCCGAATATTGCCGGCGCCTCGAGGTCGTGGCGGGCGACGTCATCGCGCGGCAGGGAGATCCGGCGACGTCGATGCATCTGATCCTCGAGGGCCGCGTCGGCATCATCGTCGATCTGCCGGAAGGCCGAACGGCTCGCGTTCGCAGCCTCGGTGGGCATACCACGGTCGGTGAGATGGGCCTGATAACCCGAAGCCCGCGCAGCGCGACGATCCAGGCCGAGGCCGCGAGCGTCCTTTACGTTCTCGATGCGGACGCCTTCGAGCGCATCAAGCGCGAGCAGCCGGCGCTGAGCCAGGCCTTGCTCGGGTATGTCATCACCGTCCTGACCGAGCGGCTCAGCTTTGCCAACCGCCTGATCGGCGTCCTGCAGCGCTAAGGAGAGAGTGCGTCACCCACGATCGCGGCGGCGCCGGCGTTGCTGACCAAGCCCCATCTGCTTGGCAAGCTGCGAGCGAGCTTGCGCATAATTGGGCGCGACCATCGGATAGTCCGGCGGCAAATTCCATTTCGCTCGGTATTGGTCGGGCGTCAGGTCGTATTGCGTGCGCAGGTGGCGCTTGAGCGATTTGAACTTCTTGCCGTCCTCCAAGCACACGATGTGTTCGGCCGTGATGGAGCGCTTTACTGGAACGGCGGGCTTAGGCGGTTCGGTCGGCGCGGCGACAGGGCTGCCGTTGGAGACGCGCATCAGCGCCGCATAGACTTGGCTGATCAAGGCCGGGATTTCGCCGCTGGCGACGGTGTTGTTGCTCACATAGGCGGAGACAATGTTGGCGGTCAGTTGGATATAGCTGCCCTCGTCGGATTTCTCAGCCATGTCGGGCCTTATGTCTCAGGATTATCGCGCCAAGGCCGGATACGCGCCGCGGTCCGCGCATTCCCTGCGGCTACTTTTGAACTGTTCTACGATAGTGCAGTCGCTCGGGGAATTAAAGCAATAAATCGCCACTGATCATGAATGCCCAAGAATATCCCTGTTATATACATTGCGCTGCAAGCGTTGCACTTGCCGGGCTTGGGCCGACAAAAAGCAAAAACTCGGATTGACTGAAGAAACAGAGATTGCGCAAGAGAATGGCGCAGGGACAAAGGCCGCCGGCCTAAGCGGTGTTCTCGATGTGACTGCGCAGCGCGCTAATCGAGCCGAACCGCAACGTGCCCTGCGGCAACTGCGCCTCGATCGATCCGTCCGAGTAGAGCGTGTAGGCCATTCCTTCAACCACACCCGACTTGAGCACCGAGACCGCAGCACCTGCCGCCGGCGCCTCGGGTAGCGGAGGTGGCATAGGAGCCGGCTCGGGCGGCGACACCGGCTCCCGGATAGTCGGCGGCGGCACCGCAGCGGCAACTTGGGTCGGCGCAGGTTGCCCGTCACGGCGCGGCGGCGCCGGCCAGAAAGTGTTGAACACCGACACTTTTGCCTTGCCTGGCGACGTGGCCGGGCGCGACCTGACATCGGTCCGCGACACAATGCGAGTGGATGTAGCGACGCCGTTCGTGGCGCGACCGGCGCTGGCCACGCTTCGTACTTCCGCGACGTTTTCCGCGAGCCCAGCCGCTTCGCGCAGCGCCAGCGATACATCGGCCGCCTCCGTGAGCCGGCCGTTTTCGACGCGCGAGATGGTCGGAAATTTCGCCCGCAAACGCTCAAGCGACATATCCTCGATCGGCGCCTCGGCGGCCGTCGTAACGGCGGGTGCCACTTGCGGTTCGATTTTTGGAATCGGAGGCGGGACTAGCGCCGCAGCTTCTGACGCTTGGGCCGCCGCTTGGGCCGCGGCGGTTTCTTCGGCCTGAGCGACCCGCGGCATGGACCGCGTCGCCAGCACGCGTTCGATGCGCCGCAGTTCGCGAACGACAAATCCCAATCCAACGAGCAGAAGTCCACCAACAATGGCGATCGTGCCGGGCGTGATGACTTCAGTGTCAAATGTCCCGTCGCGGATCGTCAGCCCCGAAGCAACAAGGACCAGACCCGCGACTGTCGTCACAAGACCCAACACCAACAAAACAACTGGCATACCGCCTGTCCCTCGTCCCGGATCAGACGCCGGCAGCGACAACAAATAGTATTTTGATCCCCCTCGAACGCCCGCGCAAGGACTTAAATAGCTGTGCCAACGTCCGAATTCCGATGCTCGACCGCGCGGGGAGCCGGCTATTTCAGGCGTGACCGGGGATGGTTTCGTCGTCGAGCCGGCAGCAGATAATGCCTTGCAGCGTATAGGAAATCTGCGCCTCCACGCGGCCACAAGGTGGCCTCGCGGTTCTTTTTGGCGGCGCACATTGCCCAAGCGCGCCCGTTAAGCCTATTTAGAGGAAACCTTGCCCCCGCTCGGCCGTTTTACCGGTGACGCCGTCCCCCGCCAGTTTCCGCATTCACATTGAGGAGTAGACCAATGGCATTCACCCTACCCGATCTGCCTTATCCCTATGACGCCCTCGCCCCGCACATGTCCCGCGAAACGCTCGAATTCCACCACGACAAGCATCACCAAGCCTACGTGACCAACGCAAATAACCTGGCCAAAGGCACCGAGTGGGAGAACAAGCCGGTCGAGGAAGTGCTGAAGGGCACGTTCGGCAAGAACCAAGGCCTCTTCAACAACGCCGGCCAGCATTACAATCACATCCACTTCTGGCTCTGGATGAAAAAAGGCGGCGGCGGCGACAAGCTTCCCGGCAAGCTCGAAAAGCAGATCATCAGCGACATCGGGCCGATCGCCAAAATGAAAGAGGATTTCGCCCAGGCCGGCGTCACCCAATTCGGCTCGGGCTGGTGCTGGCTTGCGGTGAAGGACGGCAAGATCACCGTGACGAAGACGGCGAACGGTGAGAATCCGCTGGTGCACGGCGCCCAACCGATCCTGGGCTGCGACGTCTGGGAGCATTCCTACTACATTGATTACCGCAACCGACGGCCCGACTACCTCAAAGCGTTCCTCGACCATTTGGTCAACTGGGATCACGTTGCCGAAATGTACGAAGCCGCGATGAAATAACGCGCCCAGCTCTGCGGGCGAGTGTCGCACGAGCGGGACTTTACGGTCCCGCTTTTTTGCACTTATTGACGCAAAACCGCCGCGTCGATCGGCACAGTTGGTCGCTGTCCGGGATACAGTGGAAGCGACGTGCTGAATTTTCCGATCAAGTACGCCTCTGACGGCGCGCCAATTGGGCGCGTGCGCGGCACCAAGGATTTTGCCCGAAGCGTTGCCGCGACCGGTTGGCTTGATGCATTGGCGATCGGCGCGCTGGTCGTCGTTGCGGCGGTGGCCGTCCTCACTTTTCGCGACTATGGGCTGGGCTGGGATGACTATGCCCATGCGCGATACGGCGAGCTGCTGGTCTCCCTTTACGCATCGGGCTTTGCCGACGAGCGCGCCTTTTCGTTCGTCAATCTCTATATGTACGGCGGCGGGTTCGACCTACTCGCCACGCTGTCTGCAAAAATTCTGCCGTTTGATTTGTTCGAGACGCGACGCCTGGTCGGCGCCACAATCGGCGTCGTCGGCTTGTTTGTTACCTGGCGCCTGGCACGCCGGCTCGGCGGTCCGCTCGCCGGTTTGATCGCGCTCCTCCTGCTCGCGACCTGCCCGCTCTATTACGGCCACATGTTCATGAACGCCAAAGACGCGCCGTTCGCGGTGGCGATGGCGATTGCGCTTCTCGGCACGGTCCGGGCGTTCGAAGAATATCCGCGCGCAACACCGTCGACGCTGGCGCTGTGCGGTGTCGGCATTGGGCTTGCCGTCGGTTCGCGGGTCATGGGCGGTTTTGCGCTCATCAATGCGCTGTTGCCGTTCCTGCTCCTTGTCGTGCTCAAAGCGCGGCAGGACGGCGTCAGACTAGCGCTTGGCGAAGCCGGCGCCTTCCTGACGCCGTTTGTTCCGGCGGCGATCCTCGCTTATTTGGTTATGGGCCTGGTGTGGCCGTGGTCGGTGACTTCGCCGTTCAATCCGTTTCGTGCCGTCGAGTACTTTTCCAACTTTTTCGAAAAGCCATGGCGCGAGCTGTTCGACGGCCGTCTGATCCTCGTGCCGGACATGCCGCGCAGTTACCTGCCGACGCTGGCGGCATTGACACTCCCCGAAATCATGTTGGCGCTGGGCCTCTGCGGAATGCTTGGCGCCATCATCACAATCGTGCGCGGCGAACCGGGACAGTCGGGCGCGGCAGCCCAACGCCGCGCTGCCCTCTTTGCCGTTGTCCTTGCGGCTCTGCTGCCGGTTCTGATCACGGTCGCCACGCGGCCGGCGATGTATAACGGCATCCGCCATTTTGTGTTCCTGACGCCGCCATTCGCCGTGCTCGGCGGTCTCGCCGCTGCGTGGATAGCGCAACGCTTGCAACCATATGGTCGTGCGGCGACCGCGGCGGCCGCCGCGATTCTGATCGCGGGTGTTGCTGCGCCGATCGTCGATATGGTCCGGCTGCATCCGTATGAGTACACCGATTTCAATCATATCGCCGGCGGCGTCGCCGGCGCGCGCCCGGATTACATGCTGGATTATTGGGGCCTATCGATTCGGCAAGCGTCACTAAAATTGCGTGATGTCATCGCCGAGCGCGGCGAGCACCCTTCCAATCCGACATGGCAGGTCGCTGTGTGCGGTCCGCATCCGGCGGCAGTCGTCGCGCTTGGCCCGCGATACTCCGCGATCTGGAAACCGAAAGACGCCGACTTCGCCATGACGCTCGGCGAGTTCTACTGCGCCAAGCTCGACGCCCCCGTTCTTTTTGAGATCAAGCGCGACGGCGTCGTGTACGCCCGGGTCTATGATATTCGCGGCCGCTCGATTGCTTCGCTGCTCAACGTGCGCGGGCCGGATGCGGGCCCAGATGACTAGGCAGCGTCACACGCTTGCGTGCGCGTATTCCCAATAAAGCTCCCGCGCGCGGCGGTAGACCGGGCCCGGCTGCAAATCCCGACCGTCGAGGCGGGTGATCGGCGACACTTTGGTGTAGTTGCCGGTGGAGAAAATCTCATCAGCGGTTTCAAAATCGGCAGGACGCAGCGTGGTTTCGACGACAGTGATGCCGCTGTCGCGCAACAGGGCGATCACCCGCGCGCGGGTGATGCCGGCGAGAAAAGTGCTGTTGGGCGCCGGCGTGTAAGCGACGCCATCCTTGACCATGAAAATGTTGGCGGTCGCAAGCTCGGCAACGTTGCCCAGCATGTCGCACATCAGGCAATTGTCGAAGCCGCGCTCACGCGCTTCGATCATCGCGCGCGCATTGTTGGGATAGAGGCAGCCGGCCTTGGCATCGACCGGAGCGGTTTCAAGCGTCGGGACGGCGGAACGGCGACCACGTAACGGCCGTGCCAACGGGCTTCGGCAAAGGCGCCACATAAAGCGTCAGGCACCAGCGGGTGGTTTCGGGGTCCTGTCGCACCGCACCTCCTGGCACCGCGTCCTCCGGCCAGTACATCGGCCGGATGTAAAGCTCCGCATCGCGCTCGAAGCGCTTCAGTCCCTCGCGCGCCAGGCCGATCCACGTGTCGGTCGGCACCAGCGGCTTGAGCGACATGACCTTGGCGGACTCATTGACGCGGGCGCAATGCAGGTCGAGATCGGGAGCGACGCCTTCGAAAGCACGCGCGCCATCGAACACCGACGTGCATAACCAGGCCGCGTGCGTGCGCACGCCCATGATCGGCACATTGCCTTCGTGCCAATCGTCCTCGAAGAACGTTACGGTCTTCGACCACGTAACCGGGCGGCTCATCGAATCATCCTTCCGTCCGCCTTATTGTCCCATTGGCCGTGCTTTGTCACCATGACCGCGGCAAGGAGACAGATATGGTGAACGCATATGTTTTCGATGCATACGGCACGCTATTCGACGTCCATGCCGCGATTGCGCGGCACCGCGGCGCCGCCGGCGCCGACGCGGATCGGTTCTCCGAAATCTGGCGGACGAAGCAGCTCGAATACACCTGGACGCTGACGCTCGCCGGTCACTACGTCGATTTCTGGACGCTGACCGAGCGCGCATTGGATTTTGCGTTCGCGCGCGTGCCGTCGGTCGATCGCGCGCTGCGGCCGAAGCTAATGGACGCGTACCTCGACGCTCGATGCATTCCCGGATGCGCGCGCCGCGCTCTCACGAGCTCAAGGCAAAAGGCGCGCGGCTCGCCATTCTCACCAACGGAACGCCGCGCATGGTGGCGGCGGCGGTCGAGGCGGCCGGGGTCGCGGACCTCCTCGACGCCGTGCTTTCGGTCGATGCGGTGCGTGGCTATAAGCCCCGGCCGGAAGTCTATGCACTGGCGACCGGGGCGTTGAAGTAAAGCCGGCCGACGTCGCGTTCGTGTCATCGAACCGCTGGGACGTCATGGGCGCGGTGTCGTTCGGCTTCAATGCGTTCTGGATCAATCGCGCGCAGATGCCCGACGAATATGCCGACTTTGCGCCGCTGCGGCAGATTTCGAGTCTTGCGGATCTTGGCGATGTTGCTTAGCGATCCAATCCGGTCGCGACCGAGCTTGCCGAAAAGATCGAGATACTAAGCGGCGCTGTCTTCGATCGAATCGGGGCTCTTCAGCGCGGCGACGATCTGCTGTTTGGTGAGCCGCGTGCCGTCATCGCCTTCGATCAACAAGGCGACCCGGCCGCTGCCATTGATGTGCCGCGCCCAGCTCATGGCCTCGTCGAGAAGGCTGAACTCCTTGTAGAGGTGACGATCCTTCTCCAGCGGAGAGATCGATTGCGAGCCACGCGGGCCAGAGTAGACGCGATAGGTCATCGGCGGGCCTCCTGTTCGGATCTTATTGAGGCAACTAGATATCCGCTTCAAATGCGCCACCCGTGTGGTCACGGCAAAAACCGCGGCGCGTTGACGCGGCCGGCTATTTCTGCGGTGCGAAAGACTGATTGCTGTAGGGCGGCAAATTTGGCCGTTGAATCACGAGGAACGCGTGGTCAAGGTACGATGGCAGCTATTGCATCCCGCGGTGAGCTGATCGAACGCACGCGTGAATCAAGTCGCGGTCCTTGCCCTCGATCGCTTTTTCGAGTGCGGCAATCGGCCCGCCAACGGCTTTCTCCACGGTGTCACCGCCGATCTGCTTGTTCACGTCCTCAAAGCCGTCCTTCAGCTTGCCGATCTCGTAGTCGGCGAGCGGCCAATTGCCGGCCCGGCCGGCGAACCAAAGCTTGAGGTGCCGCACCTGCTGCTGCGCCATGATGTCGCCGATGCTGGGTTCGTATGGCTCGGACGCGTCTTGCGCATTGGCGACCGGGATCGCGAGCAGAACAGCGACAATCAAGACGGCAAATCTCATGTTCATGAATTCCATATCCGCGACACGTGATGAAACACAATGGCTCAACTCGTCGGCGCAAGCGTTTCGTTGCACTGCTTGGAAAATGCTTCGCGGCAAGCCTGATAGAGCGCGGGGCAGGATTTCGCCGCCGCCAGCGCGGCGTCGATGGTCTTGACCCGGTCACCGGCCGCGCGCGATTGGCCGTCGTAGGTGAGGACCGCGTCGGCGCGTTCGATCCCGCGGTCGGCCATCAGAAAATGCTCGGCGCCATCGAAGAAAGTCGTTGCGGTCTTGATCGCCTCGGTCAGCTTCTTGGTGTATTCGGCGTTGGCCCGCGGATCGGGCTTGACCACGCGGGCGCGCACCGCGATGTCGGTATAGAGGACGTTGAGCTTGAAATAGATGCCGCCGCACTGGGCGAGAGCGAGCCAATAGGGGTGCCCGTTGAACGCGCCGGGCGCGGTGACGAGGCTGTCGCGCTTATCGATCGGTACGGTGGGGGCCGCCGGCTCCGGTGCGCGGCGCTGCTCGCGTTTTTGACGCGAGGCTTGCGCGTGCGCGCTGGTTGCGGCAATGGCCAGAGCCAGCGCGACGACGAGCCGCCTTTGCGAGAATTTCCATCGCCTGATTATAGCGGAGCGTCGCGGCCGGTTTCAAAATCGCTCGACCCAAGGCCGCAGTTCGATTTCCCAGGCCCAGGCGCTGCGATGTTGCCGCAAGAGGTCCAGATAAGTCTGCGCGATCGCGTCCGGATCGAGCATGCTGTCGGGCCGGTCTGGTGGCTCCGCGCGGCTGGCGCTGCGGATGCCGCCGTCGATCGACCACATGGGCGACATGGATGCCCTGCGGCGCCAATTCGCGCGCCATGCTTTGCGCCAGGCCGCGCAGCGCGAACTTGCCCATCGCGAACGGCGCCGATTGCGCGTAACCCTTGACGCTCGCCGAGGCGCCGGTGAAGAGAATGGCGCCGTGCTTGTGCGGCAGCATGCGCTTGGCGGCCTCTTGCGCCACCAGGAAGCCCGCGAATGCCGAAGCGATCAGCGTTTTCTCGACCTCGGCCGGATCAAGCTCGACGAATGGCCCGCGGGTGCGATAGCCCGCGTTGAAGACCACCACGTCGGGCGCGCCGAAGGCCGCCTCGACGTCGGCGAAAAGCTTGGCCACGTCCGCGTGTTTGGTCGCATCGCAGGCAAACGCCCTACCGCCGACCTCCTTCGCCAGCGGCGCGAGTTCGGCGGCGCGGCGCGCCGCCAGCGCCACTTTCATCCCGGCCTTGGCAAAGCCCCGCGCGATCGACGCGGAAAGACCGCTGCCAACGCCGACGATGAGTGCGGTTCGATAGGCTTGGTCGGCCATGCGCCCCTCCATTATAGAATCATCATTTGGTGGGCGGTGACCGGAAGGCCAAGGGGCAAAAAGGGGTAGCGGCGTCACGCCCGGCTGCGGGCCGCACGCTTGATCGGCGGCGCCTCGCCCCCCACCTCCCTCAAGAGGCCAGCCATGGACCTGCAGCGCTTTCTGATCGGGCTCGGCCTGGTGATCTTGATCGTCGGGATCGCGTGGCCAATGCTTTCGCGGATCGGGCTCGGGCGCCTTCCCGGCGACATCGTGATCGAGCGCAGCGGCACCAGCTTCTATTTTCCCGTCGTCACCTGCATCATCGTCAGCATCGCGCTGAGCGCCATTTTTTGGCTGGTCAATCGCTGACGTCGGGCGCGATGGCTAGGCAAGCACGTTGACGGTAGACGAGGCGCCCTGCCCGCTCGCGGCTGGATTTGTCTGCGATGAGCCGACGGCAATCGCCGCGTTGCTATTTGCCGACTGCTGCAGCGATCCGCCGAACGTCACCGCCGGGATCATGCCGCGCCGAAGCCGGCTTATCGAGCAGCTGTTTGAGCTGTTTCTGTATCTGATTTGTTTGCTGATGCGGGTCTTGCCCCAGGCGCGCCTTGTCGACATCGCAGCAATTCATGCAGATGTAGCCGTTGACGATCTGCATCGCGCGCCCGCCCCCGCGTACCGACGTTACGCGGACGCGCATAAACCGGAAGTAAAAGCCACGATCACGCTAGCGTGACGCGCGCCGTTACGTGCTTCAACGGGTCAATCGATCACGGCAATGGCGTTGATTTCCACCAGGCAGCGCGGATCGGCGGCGTACCCCTTTGGCTCTTTGGCCAACTTGTAACGCATAACGTTCTGCGTTATTACACATCATGATCGTCAGCTTTCGCGATCCCGAGACGGCGACGATCTGGTCGGGTCGACGCAGTCGTCGGCTGCCGGGCGATATCCAAGCTCAAGCACTGCGCAAACTGCGTCTTCTCAACAACGCCAAACGCCTTGGTGATCTGCTCGTGCCGCCCGGCAATCGGTTGGAAGTGCTAAAGGGAAATCGAATCGGGCAGCACTCGATCCGCATCAACGACCAATGGCGGATTTGCTTTGTCTGGAAGGACAACCATGCGCACGAAGTCGAAATCGTCGACTACCACTGATCTTCTCCATAATCCTCGTCCGGGCGAAATTTTGACGGGGGAGTTTCTGGAGCCGATGAAACTTTCACAAACTGCGCTCGCGAGAGCTATCGGTGTGCCGCCGCGACGGATCAATGAGATCGTGCTCGGCAAGCGCGCAATAACCGCCGATACCGACCTGCGGCTCGCCCGTTACTTCGGGATATCGGAAGGATTTTTTATTGGGCTGCAGACTGACTACGAACTGATGGAGCGCAAGCGAGCGATCGGCGACAAGCTCAAGGCGATTAAGCCGCGGGCGGCGTAGCTTTCGTTGCGTCCAGCTCGACCAACGCTATCATGGTGCTGTCATATTGGCCACTGGGCTATGTACCGATCCTCGGCGAAATTGAGCGGTTTAGCTGTTGTGTTTTGCTGCTGGACGGGCATCGGCGCGGCCTTTGCCCAGACGGCGAAAGTCACTGCCGTTATCGCTCCACGGGACGTCGTGCTGTATATCCACGCCGAGCTCAAAGACACTGATTTCGTCGAACCGCTGGTTTGTGCGCTCAGACAGGTTTTGACAGCAGGCGTCGACGCCAGGAACATTCGCCTTCCGCTCGGTCCGGAGTCGCTCGCAACACCAACCCAATTTGACGTCGGCAAAGTGTCGGATCAATTCGCCCGCGCCACTGCCTCGGACGGGGGATCGGTGACCTACAAATATCTTCTCGTCCCCTATGACTTGAAGGATCAAACGTACCGTTATGTCTTCGCAACGACTTTCCCGCGCGATTATAACGGCGTCGTATCGATGGCGCGTCTTTACGTAACAGATAGCAAGCTATCAAGACACGAGCGCGCGGAACTAGCCGCGCGTCGCGCCTACAAATTGATCCTCAAATCGATCGCACGGCTCGCCGGCTATACCAAGCCGAACGGTTGCATTCTCGCGTTTCCGAGGAATTTGCCGGAGTTGGACGCCAAATCGTCCGAATTTTGTCGCGACGATCATGCCGCTCTGGTAAATTCCGGATTGCTCAAAGCTGATGAAAGTGGCGGCTGCGCCTTCATTTCGCAAATCATGCGTAAGCAAATAAGAGTAACAGGCTTGAATGAAGTTGACCTACTCACATCCGAAACACGCCGAACTTCGTCTCCGGGATCGGCGCGTTGAGCGCGGCCGAGAAGCATAACGCCAGCACGCGACGCGTCTCGGCCGGCGTGATGATGCCATCGTCCCAGAGCCGGGCGGTGGCGTAATAAGGGTCGCTCTCCATATCGAATTGATCGCGGATCGGTTTCTTGAAGGCCGCCTCCTCCGCCGCCGACCAGGTCTTTCCGGCAGCCTCGATATTGTCGCGCCGCACGGTCGCGAGCACGCTCGCTGCCTGTTCCGAGCCCATCAGCGCCACGCGCGCGTTCGGCCAGGTGAACAGAAAACGCGGGCCATAGGCGCGGCCGCACATGCCGTAATTGCCGGCGCCGTAGGAGCCGCCGATTACCAGCGTGATCTTCGGCACCTGTGCGCAGGCGACAGCCGTCACCATCTTGGCGCCGTCCTTGGCGATGCCGCCCGCCTCGTAATCGCGCCCGACCATAAAGCCGACGATATTTTGCAGGAAGAGGAGCGGCACCCGGCGCTGGCAGCACAGCTCGATAAAATGCGCGGCCTTGAGCGCGCTCTCGGAGAACAAGATGCCGTTGTTGCCTAAAATTCCGACCGGAATGCCATGAATGTGCGCAAAGCCGGTAACGAGCGTCGACCCATACAGCGCCTTGAACTCGTCGAACTCGGAGCCGTCGACCAGCCGTGCGATCACCTCGCGCACGTCGAATTGCTTCTTGAGATCGACCGGCACGATGCCGTCGAGCTCGTTGAAGTCGTATTTCGGCTCGGCCGGATTGGATCAGCGGAATGTCGATCGATTTTTTGGTGTTCAAGTTGCCGATTATGCGGCGGCAAAGCGCCAGCGCGTGCCGGTCGTTCTCGGCATAGTAGTCGGCGACGCCCGATTTCTTGGCGTGCACATCGGCGCCGCCGAGATCCTCGGCGGAGACTACTTCGCCAGTCGCCGCCTTCACCAAGCGGCGGCCCGCCGAGAAAGATGGTGCCCTGATTGCGCACAATGATGGTCTCGTCCGACATGGCCGGCACGTAAGCGCCGCCCGCGGTGCATGAGCCCATGACCACCGCGATCTGCGGCACGCCGGCGGCCGACAGCGTCGCCTGGTTGTAAAAGATGCGGCCAAAGTGCTCGCGGTCGGGGAAAACATCGGTCCATTGCGGCAGGTTGGCGCCGCCGGAATCGACCAGATAGATGCATGGCAGCCGGTTCTCCCGCGCCACCTCCTGCGCGCGCAGGTGTTTCTTCACGGTCATCGGGTAATAGGTGCCGCCCTTGATCGTCGAATCGTTGCAGACGATCACGCATTCGCGTCCCGCAATCCGGCCGATGCCGGTGATCAGGCCGGCGCCGCGAATCGGCTCCTCGTACATGCCGTCGGCGGCAAGCGGCGACAGTTCAAGAAACGGCGCGCCGGGATCGATCAGCGTCATCACCCGATCGCGCGGCAAAAGCTTGCCGCGCGACAGGTGACGCTCGCGCGAGCGCGCGAGCCCGCCTTCCGCGGCGGCGGCGCGGCGCGCTTGCAGATCCGCGACCAACGCGCGCATCGCCTGTTCGTTGGCACGGAACTCCGGCGATGCGGTGTCGACGGTGGATTTGAGTGCGGTCACAAGCCCCCCTTCGCCGACAGCGAATTGTCACCGCGCGAGCACCACCGCGCCTGGATCAAATCCGGGGACGGCCTCTACCAGATGCGCTACGCGCGCACTTCCTGCCGCTGGAAGATCACGTAGCCGATGACAAACAGCAAGATCGCGCTGGCGATCATGCCGACGGTCTGCGGCCAGACCACCTCAAGGCTCTGCAGCAGCGGCAGCGGCGCTCCGGGAATGGAACCTGGCTGAACCAAGGCCAAGCCCAACGACGCCAGCAGCGGCTGTTGCGTGGAGCGAATTGTCGGGTCGAGCAGCACGCCGACGATTTCGCCGAACAAGGCTCCAGGCGACAATCGAGCGAACGCCTGCAGCACACCGAGATGGCTCAACAGCTCCGCCGGCGTCGACACGGTATCGGATACGAAGAGCGCCGCGAGGTAGGGTGAGAGCAGCGGCCAAAGGATCGTGAGAAACAGCCAAAGTCCCAAGCGCCGCGAGCGCCGCCGTCGCCGGCGAGCGAAATATGATTGAAAACAACAGCGCCAAGCGCCAACCAAACGCCGGCATAAACAACCGTCACAAACAACATCGCGAACGCGCGCGTCACTTCCTCTGGGCCCGGAGGAAGCCCCAACGTCAGTATCCCAAGACCGATCACCAGCAGCCACAACGCAACCAGCATAATGGTAATCGTCAGCAGTCCGGCAAGAAACTTTCCGAACAGCAACGCATCGCGATAGATCGGCTGCGCCAAAATTCGCGAGAGCGTTCTTTGATTGCGTTCACTGTTGACCAGATCGAAGCCTATGCCGATGGCAACGAGCGGAACGAGGAATGACAACACGGATACGAACGACGGCAATCCCTCCCCGGCCCGCGTGAAAAGTCGCAGGAATAGAAATGGATCTTCGGCCGAAACCTCGCGGATTTGCTGGATGCCGGTGTAGACGACGCCAAGCGCCATCAGCACCACCAGCCATTCCAAGACAATCATGCGGATGCCGGTCAGGTGATCCGACAACTCCTTGAAGATCACCACGCCGAGACCCTGAAAGGCCGAGCCCTCACGCCGCATGACGCGCTCCTTCCTTGGCGCTCGCTTCCTCTTGTGCCTTGGTCTCGAAGTATCGCGTGTAGATGGCGTCGAGGCTCGGCTCCTGGACGCCGAGATATTTGAGGCGGCCCTGCATCGCGACCACCTCCACCGCCGCTTCCGGCCGGACATCGCGGTCGGCTTGCAGCCGCAGCTTGCCGATGCCCGTCCGCTCCACGCCGCTGACGCCCGGAATAAGCGCCAGGCGCTCGGCGAGGCCCGCCCCGTCGGCTTCGATATCGACCACATAACCGCCGCCGAGAACCTCACGGCCCAGATCGGCGACCGATCCCATCAGCGCGATACGGCCGCCGCTGAACAGCGCGACGCGGTCGCATACGCTCTGCACCCGTTCGAGCAAGTGCGAGGAGAGCAGGACCGAAACCCCCTCCCCTTGAAGCCGCGGATCATGGCGAGGAGTTCCGCGGTAGCGTGCGGATCAAGCCCCGATCGTCGGCTCGTCGAGGATGGCGATCTGCGCGCCTTTCATCAGAATCTCGGCAAGCCCAAGCCGCTGGCGCATGCCGCGGGAGAAAGTGCCGACGCGCTTGTCGGCTGATTCGGCGAGGCCGACGCGCGCGAAGAGCGTCGGCGATCCGTTTCTCGCGTTCGGCTCTGTTGAAGCCGATCAGGCGCGCGGTGTAGCGCAGATTGTCGGCGGCGGTCATCTGATCGTAGAAGCCGACCGTATCGGGCAGATAACCGACCCGGCGCTTGACCGACAGCGGCTGGCGCGCCGGATTGAAGCCGAGAACACTCACCTCGCCGCTGGAAATATCGGTCAGGCCGAGCAGCATCAGAATGGTCGTCGTCTTGCCGGCGCCATTGGGCCCGAGCAGACCGAAAATCTCCCCGCGCCCGACGCGTGAACGAGACATGATCGACCGCGACCGCGCTGCCGTAAGTCTTGGTGAGGCTCTTTGGCCTCGATGACGGTGTCCGCGTTCATCGCCGGCCAAACCTTGCGACCGCCGCGACCATAACAAAAGCGCGACCGCGATGATGCCGACACCGGCGAGGCCCCACAGCGTCGAGGTCGCTACCGTGACGCGGAAGGTCTGGGAGGCAGAATCGCCGCGGGCCGAGGCGCGGATCGTCGTCACATAGTCGCCGGCGATCGCTTTTTCCGTCGGCGTGATTTGCGCCTGCACTTCTTTGTTCGTGTTCGGCGCAATGTGGTCGATCGTTTTCGGATCGAAGTTGATCTTCCAGCCGCTGGGCGCCGAGCCGCTGAGCTCGACCTGATCGGCCGGCGCGGTACCGATATTGGTGATGACGATCGGGACGACGGTCTCCTTACCGGCCGTTGCGCTGGTCGAAAGCCGCCCCTCGCGGCCGCTGATGTCGAGCTTCGGCTGACCGGAAATGTCCATGGTGAGGTCGGCGGTCGCCGTGGCGTCCTCGGCGCCGACCCGCGCCACGACTTTGTAGCTTCCAGCCGCGGCGGTATTCGGCGGCGTCACTTTGAGTTTCACGCTCTTGGTCTGGCCGGCATCGATCGGCACCGCGTTGAGCTCCTGGTTGCCATATTGCTCGGTGAACGAAGCGTCGAAATTCTGCGGCGTCTGCGCGGACAGGCTGACGGTGAGTTTCTTGCCGCTATCGTTTTTGATGCCGAGCTGAAATTCGAAGCTCGACTTCGAGGTGCCGCGCAGTTCGGGAAGCTGCGGCGTCAGCGTCAGCTTGGCCGGCAAATCTTTGGCGAGCGTGACAGCGATCGGCAGCGTAGCGGTGGTCGAGCCGCCGGTCGCGGTCACCGTGAGCGTCTCGGTACCGACCGGAGCATTCTTCGGCACATCAAGCCGCAATTCGAGCGAAACGCTGGAATTGGTTGCAGGCATCGCCGCGCCAACCGGTTGGCCGCCACCCATCAGCGTCGCAGTCCAGCCGGACGGCACCCCGGAAACCGACAAAGCCAGCCGCTCAGGCGCCAGGTCGTAATTCTGCAATTTCAGGTTAATCGACGAGGTCTCTCCCGGCCGCAAGGTGACGGCCGGATAGTCGCTCATCAAATAAAGACCCTTAACGTCCTTGTGGGTGTCTTCGGCTTTCGCAATCGGCGCAATGACGGCGGCGAAAACGGCAAGAGTGGCGATAAAGCGATATCGCATTGGCGCTGGCTCCCGTGCAGGAAATGGTTCGGCGTGCCCCTCCACGGCGCGCTCGAAGAGCACGGGCGAGGAGACCGGCATTGTGGGCGCAATCGTGACGAAATGATGCAGAGGATGGCGCTTTTGGCAATACCTGCGGTAGAGAGCCGCAGTTTTAGAGTTAAATTGCGCCGATGCGCCGCAGAGTAGAGATCAGCGCTGGCCTTCTGGCATTTCGTCGCAGCGACGCGCTCGAAATCCTGCTGGCCCATCCGGGAGGGCCGTTCTGGGCAAAGAAAGACGATGGCGCCTGGAGCATTCCCAAAGGCCTCGCTGAGGCCGACGCCGACCTTCTCGCCACGGCGCAGCGGGAATTCAGCGAAGAGACCAATCTCGCCGCCACTGGCGCGTTCATCCCGTTGGCGCCGGTCAGACAGAAAAGCGGCAAGCTGGTGCACGCCTGGGCCTTCGAGGCCGATCTCGACCTCCGAGCATTCGCCAGCAACGCCTTTGAGATGGAATGGCCGCCGCGATCGGGGCGACGGAAGAGCTTTCCTGAGATCGATCGCATCGCGTACTTCGCAATGCCGGTGGCAATGACGAAGATTATTTCATATCAGCAGCCGTTGCTCCGGGAGCTCCAAGCCAAGGTCGCCGATGGCCGCTAAGCTTCATTCCCGCTTGACCTCGGGCCAGTCGACCTCGTCATGCGGGAGTATCCAGGGCTCACGCCGCGCCGCCTCGCGCCACTCGCCCCAGGCCGGCAGCGCCATGAGCGCGCGCATATAGTCGCGCGCCACGGTGCTGACCTCGACCGCGTAGGTGTGGAAACGCCAAGCCACCGGCGCGTACATGGCGTCGGCAGCGCTGAACGCGCCGTAAAGAAACGGCCCGGCGGCCGCAAAACGCGAGCGGCACTCGTTCCAGATTGCGTCGATGCGCGCGACGTCAGTTCTCGCGTCCGCATCGAGCTGCCGTGGGATCACCGGCCGCCACACATTCATCGGCAATTGCCGCCGCAGCGACTGGAAGCCGGCATGCATTTCCGAGGCGATGGCGCGTGCGTACGCGCGGGCCGCCGGATCGCGCGGCCACAAGCCGGCGGCCGGAAATTTCTCGGCGAGATATTCGAGGATCGCCAGCGATTCCCAGACGCGGATGTCGCCGTCGATCAGCACCGGCACTTTGCCGGCGCCGCTCATCGCCGTCAGGCGGGACTTGAAGTCGGCGGCCTCGAGCGAGATCAGCGTTTCCTGAAATTCGATCCCGGCGACTTTCAAGGCGAACCACGGCCGGAATGACCAGGATGAATAATTTTTGTTGCCGATGATGAGTTGCAGCATGGCCCGTGCGCTCACATTTCGAGCGCGCACCATGAGCATGCCGATGTTGCGGCAGCAAGGCTGCTGTCGTTGGTCAACCCGTTACGGCGCCGGAAAGAGAGTGGTGGTCTTGCCGGTGAGCCAATAAGCGAACAGGCCGACCCATTCGTGAGCCGCCGCGTCCGTCCGCTGCAGGCCGTCGCTGAGCGAAGCGAATGGCCGCACGAAGTCGGCGGGGCCGCGTGTGCGCCAGTCTACCGGATAAGCCTCCACCGGAAAGCCCGCGGCCCTGAATGCGCCGATCGCCCGTGGCATGTGAGAGGCAGACGTCACCAGGAGCCAGCGCTCGCCAGGCTTCGGATTGGCGACGAGGCGCGAGAACACCGCATTTTCGATGGTGTTGCGCGATTGCTCTTCCGCGGTGATGCGGTCATGCGCGACGCCCAGAGCCTCGAGCTGGCGAACGGCGAAAATTGCTTCGATGCCTTCGTCAAAAATCAAGGCGCCGCTTCCACCGGTCATAACGATGCGGGCGTTCGGATAGCGGCGCGCTAGCTCGGCGGTCGCGGTGATGCGTTCGGCGGCTTCATTGAGCGCCACGGCACCACGCGCGGCCGAGACCTCCGGCGTGATCATACCGCCGAGCAAGACAATGCCGTCGGGAGCTCCGCGCGAAGCGTCCCACGGCGGAAAGCGTTGCTTCCAGCGGCAGGATCAATGCATTGCCAAGCGGAGACAGGCCGGCGACGGCGAGGAGGACGAGGCTCGTCACGATGAGCCAGCTGGCGAGCCGCGTGAAGCGCGTGCACAGCAGAATGAGGCCGAGCACGCCAATCGAGATCAGCAGAATTCGACGGCGTAGCGAAAAAGCCAAGAATTTTTGAGAGCGTGAAAAACATTGAAACCGCGCTACAGCCTTATGATCGCGACTTTCGCCACGCCGCGTAGCGCGCTTTGGCATCCTCGTTGGGCGGATAAAGCCCTGGCAGCTTCACGCCGTTCTCGACTTCCTTGAACACCCAGCTTTCGTAAAGCTCGTGCTCGGCGCCTTCTTGCGCGACGAACTCGACCATCGCCTGCGGAATGACGACGGCGCCGTCGTCGTCGGCAACGATCACATCGCCAGGAAAGATCGCGCAGCCGCCGCAGCCAATCGGCTGCTGCCAGCCGACGAAGGTCAAACCGTTGACCGACGCCGGCGCCGCGACGCCCCCGCACCATACCGGCAGCGCGCTCATCAGGACGCCGGCGCGATCGCGAACGACGCCGTCAGTGACCAAAGCGGCAACGTTTCGTTTTTTCATGCGGGCGCAGAGAATGTCGCCGAAGATGCCGGCGCTCGCCACACCCATCGTGTCAGCCACCGCGACCGCGCCCGGCGGCATCTCTTCGATCGCCGCCCGCGTCGATATGGCGTGACCCCAGCTTTCCGGGGTGGCGACATCCTCGCGCACGGGAACGAAGCGCAAGGTGAAGGCCGGTCCGACAATGCGCCCGCCGCCGGGAACAAACGGTTTTGGGCCATTCATCCAGCAGCGGCGAATGCCTTTTTTCAGGAGCATCGTGGTGATGGTCGCGGTCGTCACTTTCCGCAAGATGTCGAACAACGCGTCGCTCATCGCCTGCCTCGCTTCGCTCAGATTCGTTTGAGCCAATTTCCGATCCGCTCCACCGCTTCGCGCATTTCGTCGCGTCCGCCGGCGTAACATAGCCGCAAGAAATTCCTCCCGCGCAGCGGGTCGAAATCGACCCCCGGGGTCGTCGCCACGCCTGCTTCCTCGAGCATCCTTGAGGCAAACGCGAAGCTGTCGGTCGAGAAGCGCGAGACATCGGCATAGAGGTAGAACGCGCCGTCGGCCGGCAGAAATGAGTCGAGACCGACGCGCGGCAAACCCTCGAGCAAGATGCGGCGGTTCTCCTCGTAACCTCGCCGCACTGTTTCAAGCTCCTCGCGCCCGTCGAAGGCCGCTTGCGCCGCGATTTGCGACAGCGTCGGAACGGAAATCGCCAGATTTTGCTGCAATCTCTCGACCGCGCGCACCAGCGACGGCGGCACCACCATCCAGCCGATGCGCCAGCCGGTCATGCAGAAATATTTGGAGAATGAATTGACGATGATGACATTGCTGGAAATGCGCGCCGCGCATTCTGCGGTAAACGCGTAATCGAGGCCGTGGTAAATCTCGTCGGAGATCACGGCGATGCCGGCTTCTTCAGCGCAACCGATGAACTCGGTCAGCACCGCCGCCGTCATCATGGTACCGCTCGGATTGGCAGGAGAGCCGACAACAACGCCCTTCAGCGGCGTGGTGCGATGCTGGGCAAGCAACGTCTCGCCAGTCATCGACCAGCGCGCCGCCGCGCTGGTTTCAATTCCCACCGGCTCGCAGCCCAACGCGGTCAGGATATGGCGGTAAGGCGGATATCCCGGCAGCGCCACCGCGACGCGGTCTCCGGCTTCGAACCCGGCGAGGAAAGCCAGAATGAAACCGGCCGACGAGCCGGTCGTGACGACGATGCGCGCCGGATCGATGTCGATCCCATGCCATTCGCCGTAAGCGCGCGCGATGCGCGCGCGCAGCGATGCCACTCCGAGGGTTTCGGTGTAACCAAGCCGCGCGGTCGAGAGCGCCGCGCGTGCCGCGGCGATGGCGGTCGCCGGCGCGCCGGCGGCCGGCTGGCCGACTTCCATATGGATGATCCGGCGGCCCAGCACCTCGAGACGAACCGCAGCAGCCACGACGTCCATCACCATGAATGGCGGCACCGCACTGCGCGCCGACGGCTGCAGGAGTTGTTTGGCCCGCTCAAGCATGATTGCGCCTGTTGCAGCGTCGGTTCCGGCGACGCCCGCGCCCCGGTGCTGCCGCATTCCCGGGGTTTTGTGCGGTCCGGTTCCGCCCCTGCAACGCGCCGGCTCTCGCTTGAGGGTAAACGGCTTGATTCATGGCCTTGGTCCGAGGACCGAGGGACTGGTATTCTGTCCCCGATGATTGTCGCCAGACCTCCTAGCAAGCTGCGCCCGGTGAAACCAGCGTCGCGCGCGATCGCGCTCGTGGCTGCGGCGGCCGTCGCGTTGGGCGGCCTGCCGGCACGCGCGCAGACCGGGTCTTCGGCCGGCATTCCGATGATCCGCGACGCGGAGACCGAGCAGCTCTTGCGCGATTATACCGCCCCGATTTTGCGGGCTGCCGGCTTGAGCAAGCAAAACGTTCAGGTCGTGATCATCAACGACAAGTCGTTCAACGCCTTCGTCATGGACGCCCATCGCATTTTTGTGAATTCGGGCGCGCTGATGCAGTCGACGACGCCCAATCAGATCATTGGAGTTTTCGCCCACGAGACGGGACACATTGTCGGCGGCCACCTGTCCAAAATGCGCCAAGAGCTCGCGAACGCCCGACCGCTGCGATCGTCGCCATGCTGCTGGGCGTCGGCGCCATGGTCGCCGGCGCAAAGTCGGGCAACCTCAATACCGGCAATGTCGGTGCGGCCGCTCTCACCGCGCCGCAGTCCTACCTCGCACACACCCTCCTCGTCCTATCAGCGTGCGCAAGAGGATCAGGCCGACCGCTCGGCCGTGCGCTTCCTGACCATGACCGGCCAGTCGGCCAAGGGCATGTACGACACCTTCAAGAAGTTCGCCGACGAGATGATGTTCTCGGCGGCTTATATCGACCCCTATGTGCAGAACCATCCAATGCCCGCGGAACGCATGGCCGCGTTGGCAGAAATGACCAAGACGCCGTATTGGGACAAGAAAGACCCGCCCGAATTGCAGTTCCGCCACGACATGATGCGCGCCAAGCTGTCCGGCTTTCTCGATCGGGCCGATACGATCATGCGGCGCTATCCACCGTCCGACAGCAGCATGCCGGCCCGCTATGCCCGCGCCATCGCCGCTTATCGTTTCGGCGACATCCGCACCGCGATCACCCAGATCGACGGCCTGATCGAGGCGATGCCCAGCAATCCCTATTTCTACGAGCTCAAAGGTCAGGCGCTCCTTGAAAGCGGCCATCCGGTGGAGGCGCTCGCGCCGCTACGCCGCGCGGTCGAGCTGGCGCCAAATCCCGCACTCATTCAGATCCTTTTGGCGCAGGCGCTGATCGCCACCAACAATACCAAGAATGCGGCCGAAGCGGTTCCACTGTTGCGCGCGGCGCATCGCCAAAGAGCCTGAATCCGGCGATGCCTATGAACAACTGGCGATGGCCTATGGGCATAACGGCGATCTCGCCGACGCCGATCTGGCCTCGGCGCAGGCGGCGTTCGCCCGCGGTGACAACAAGACCGCGCGCGAACTCGCGGCGCGTGCCAAGATGCGGTTTCCGATCGGATCGCCGGGCTGGGTGCGAGCCGACGATATTGTCGCGTTTAACAAAGGAAAGAACAGCCCGCTCCGGGCTGGGCAATGATCGCAAAAAGGACCATCGAGATGACACTTAACGCACGCATGGCTTTCCTCGTTGCCGCTGCCGTATCGCTGGCGCTGCCAGCTGCGGCGCCAGCCTTAGCGCAATCCTTTTCCGCCGATCAGCGCGAGGAAATCGGCCACATCGTCAAAGACTACCTGCTTGCGCACCCGGAGGTGATGCAGGACGTCATGGCGGAGCTGGAAAAGCGCCAGCAGACCGCCGAGGCCGAGAAGCATCGCGCGGCGGTGGCCGAGAACAAGGCGACGCTGTTTAGTTCGCCCCACCAGGTCGTGCTCGGCAACCCGCAGGGCAACGTCACGATGGTCGAATTCTTCGACTACAATTGCGGCTTCTGCAAGCGCGCGCTCTCCGACATGCTTGATCTGATCAAGAGCGACAACAACCTCAAATTCGTTCTCAAGGAATTCCCGGTGCTCGGCGAAGGATCGGTCGAGGCCGCCCGCGTCGCCGTCGCCGCGCGCATGCAGGACGCCAGCGGCAAGAAATACCTCGAATTTCACCAGAAGCTGTTGGGTAGCCGCGGCGGCGCCGACAAGATGCGGGCGCTGGCCGTCGCCAAAGAAGTTGGCTTCGACATGACCCGCATCGAGAAGGACATGGGCAGCGACGAGGTCAAGAAGACCATCGAAGAAAATATGAAGCTCGCGGACGCGCTCGGCGTCAGCGGCACGCCGAGCTACGTAGTCGGCGAGGAAGTCGTAGTCGGCGCCGTCGGCATCGAAGCATTGCGCGAGAAGATCAAAGCCGAGCAGAAATAAGTTCGCTCAGCGCCGCCATTAACCAATGCGCGTGGTGGCGCCGCCCGCCGCGAAGATCCGTGGGCCAATCGCGACACCGGCAGGCTTCCCCTTTGCGGGGGCCTTCCTTATAAACAAGCTCGGCGCGGCTGCCCGCCGCGGTGACAGCCGGGTATTGCTCGCGGATGGCGAAGACGGTCTACGTCCTCAACGGACCCAATCTCAATCTGCTTGGTTCGCGCGAGCCGGAAATCTACGGACGCGCCACGCTCGCGGACGTCGAAAAGCTCTGCCGCGCCACGGCGAAGCAGCACGGCCTTGCGGTCGAGTTTCGCCAGTCCAATCACGAGGGCGAGATCATCGATTGGATCCAAGCAGGCGCGCGCCGAGAAGGCGGCCGGACTTGTCATCAATCCGGCGGGATATGGTCATACGTCGGTGGCGATCCTCGATGCGCTCGCCGCTTTGGAAGCGCCGGTCATCGAAGTGCATATCAGCAACATTCACGCCCGCGAATCATTTCGCCGGCGCACCTACGTGTCACAGGTCGCGCGTGCCGTGTTGTGCGGCTTTGGTATCCACGGTTATGCACTCGCGATCGACGGTCTCGCCGCCTTGATCGACGCCAAGGTTTGATTAAACGACTGATCGAAGGATTGATCGTGGCGCGCAAGTCCGGGAACCCGCCAATGCCCAAGACGCCGGCGATCGACCGCGGCATGATCCGCGAGCTGGCAAAATTGCTGGATGAGACCGGCCTTACGGAAATCGAGATTTAGCGCGACGGAGCGTCGGTCCGCGTCGCCCGCAATTTGAACGCGGCCGGGCCGCGGGCGCGATTGCCGGAAGGGCCGGTCGCAGCCGGTCCGAACGTGGTCGCCTCAGCGGTGGCGGTTCCGATCGAGCCGTCGCAGCATCCGGGGCTTGTCGCCTCGCCCATGGTCGGCACCGCCTATCGCGGGCAGGCGCCCGGCGCGCGGCCGTTCGTCGATGTCGGCAGCCAAGTGAAGGCCGGCGAGGCGCTGATTATCATCGAGGCGATGAAGACGATGAATCAAATTCCGGCGCCGCGTGATGGCACGGTGATCCAGATCCTGGTGGAGGATGGTCAGCCGGTCGAGTATGGCGAGCCGCTGATGATCATCGAATGACAAATAGCGAGTAGCGAGTAGCGAATGGCGAATAGCGAGTGGCAAATAGCACGCTGGCGGCGGACCCATCGTCCTTCCCATTCGCCATTCGCTATTCGCTATTCGCTATTCGCGTCTCACTAGCGAACCGATGTTTGACAAAATCCTCATTGCCAACCGGGGCGAGATCGCGCTCCGCGTCTTGCGCGCGTGCAAGGAGCTTGGCATCCCGACCGTGGCGGTGCATTCGACGGCGGACGCCGATGCCATGCATGTGCGGCTTGCCGACGAGAGTGTCTGCATCGGCCCGCCGGCGGCCAAGGACAGCTATCTCAACATTCCCGCATTGCTCGCCGCCTGCGAAATCACCGGCGCCGACGCCGTGCATCCCGGCTACGGGTTTCTCGCCGAGAACGCCCGCTTCGCGGAAATTCTCGCCGAGCACAATGTGCAATTCATCGGTCCGCGCCCGGAGCATATTCGCTTGATGGGCGACAAGATCGCGGCCAAGCGGGCCGCCGTCGAGCTCGGCATTCCGACCGTCCCCGGCTCCGACGGCGGCGTCGGCACCGACGAGGAAGCCGAGCGACTGGCGCGCGAGCTGGGCTTTCCGGTCATGCTCAAGGCCGCGGCCGGCGGCGGCGGGCGCGGCATGAAGGTGGTCCGCGGCGAAAGCGAGCTTGCTTCAGCGCTTGCCATGGCGCGCGCCGAGGCCAAGGCGTCCTTCGGCGACGACACGCTTTATCTGGAAAAATACCTCGAGCGGCCGCGCCACATCGAAATTCAGGTTCTCGGCGACGGCAAAGGACGCGCCATCCATCTCGGCGAGCGTGACTGCTCGCTGCAGCGCCGTCACCAGAAGGTCTGGGAAGAAGGCCCCTCCCCGGCGCTGAACACGTCCGCCCGCGACCGGATTTGTGAAACTGTCGCCAAAGCCATGCGCGACATCAAATATCTCGGCGCCGGCACGGTCGAGTTCCTTTACGAGGACGGCAAATTCAACTTCATCGAGATGAACACGCGCATTCAGGTCGAACACCCGGTGACCGAGATGATCACCGACATCGATCTTGTCGCCGAGCAAATTCGCGTCGCCGCCGGTATCGATCTTGAGCTGGCGCAGAGTGACGTGAAATTCCACGGCCATGCCATCGAATGCCGCATCAATGCCGAGAACCCGGTGTCGTTCCGTCCTTCGCCGGGCAAGATCGTTCACTACCATCCGCCCGGCGGCTTGGGCGTGCGGATCGATTCGGCGGTCTATCACGGCTACTCGATTCCGCCGTTTTACGACTCGCTGGTTGGCAAGCTCATCGTCCACGGCAAGACGCGCGATGAATGCCTGATGCGGCTCAAGCGCGCGCTCGACGAATTCGTCGTCGACGGCATCGAGACGACGCTGCCCTTGTTCCGCGCGTTGGTGCGAGAAACCGAGATCATCGACGGCGATTACAATATCCACTGGCTGGAGGAGTTTCTCGCTCGCGGCGCGCTCGAACAGTAGCGCTTCACGCCGACAGACGTGCGGCCGCCGTTTTCATGGCGCTCAGAAGAACACGCCCGATAACCTCGGGATCGTAAGGCTTGGCAACGAAAATCGAGCGGGGCACGCGCCAGGCGAAATCGAACATGTTTATCCCACCCGAGGCGTAGACAACCGGCAGCTCGGGCAAAAGGTCCCGCGCCCGACGCGCGAGCGTCATGCCGTCCATGCCGCCCGGCAAGTTGATGTCGGTGAACAGGACGTCGACCGGCGACGATGCAAGATACTGCAGTGCATCCGTCCCTTTGGTCACGGTGCGGACAGAGAAACCTTGCCGTGACAGGGATTCCGCAACCATTTCGCTGATGAGGAATTCATCCTCGACAAGCAGTACGCGAATCAGCTGAGCTTCGTTGACCATCGTGGCGGCAATTGCCAAACATCTTGCACGCTAACCAAACGCTCAATGCGCGAATATGTTCAAGGTGGCGAAAATCTTAGGGAAATTGTAGTTTATGGGTAGTTAAGGGCGGCACATACGAAAAGCGCTGAGCAGAAACCGAACGCATGGCCAGCCGCGAGTCCGCACTCGTCGATATCACGCCCGAAGTGCTGCTGAAGGCCTATGCTTGCGGCATCTTTCCGATGGCCGAGAGCGCCGAGGATCCCGCCCTGTATTGGATTGAACCGGAGCGGCGCGGCATCATTCCGCTGGACCGGTTCCATGTGCCAAGCCGTCTCGCGCGCACGGTGCGCTCCGACCGTTTCACGGTCGTCGTCGACCGCGACTTCGACGCCGTGCTTGACGGCTGTGCGCAACCGATGCCCGGGCGCACCCGAACGTGGATCAACGGGCGGATTTGTAATCTCTACCGCAAGCTCTACGAGCGCGGCGATTGTCACACCGTCGAGGTGTACGAACACGACACACTCGTCGGCGGTCTCTACGGCGTGAGCCTCGGGCGCGCGTTTTTTGGCGAGAGCATGTTCCACCGCGCCCGCGACGCGTCAAAAGTGGCGCTGGTTCATCTGGTGGCGCGGCTTAAAGCGGGCCATTACCGGCTCTTGGATACGCAATTCGTCACCGACCATCTGCGCAGCTTCGGCGCCGTCGAGGTCTCGCGGCCGGCCTATCACAAGCTTCTCGATGCGGCGCTGGTGGGCGACGGCGATTTCGGAGCCGTGGCACTCGATAGCGCCGTTGCCGGGAGTGCCGTCCTGGCGCTACTCGCGGCCGACTAAAACCCCAGCGAATCCGCGCAGACGCTCCCGCTGCCTGGGTGCAGACACCCTTCAACTTTTGGGCTGGACTTTTGGCGGTATGCAGAGTACTCTGTAATCTAGAGTATGATCACTGAAGCGGTGAAGCAATGTGGCTCCTGAATCGGTTTTCGCAGTTATTGTTCTGGGTTCTGGCCGTTCTTGGCGTCCTTATCCTGGTCGGCGGCGCGCTTATCGCCTTCCCTGTTTCGCCCCCACCGCCGCTCGAATCGATCCGAGCCGGGGCCATGGCGATCGACCGATCGGGCATGCCGGAACTGATCCGCTTCCAGGCTCGCGACGGCACGTCGCTCGCTTATCGGCTTTATCCGGCGGCAAATGGCGACACGCAAAAGATCGCCATCGTCATCCACGGCTCTGGCGGCCATTCGACGGGCATGAACGAAATCGCCAAGCGCCTGGCGGCCGGAAACTTCTTGGTCATTGCGCCCGATATGCGCGGCCACGGCGGATCGGGCACGCGCGGCGACATCGGCTATTACGGGCAACTCGACGACGATCTCGATGATCTTGTCGCGGAGTTGCGGCAGCGATATCTGGTCGGGCATTTCGCGCTGCTCGGATTTTCCTCCGGCGGCGGCTTTGCGCTGCGCGCGGCGGCTGGAAAGCTGTCGTCTGCCTTCGATCGCGTTGTCCTGCTGTCGCCCTATCTTGGTTATGACGCTACGTCGACGCCGCAGCGCCGGAGACTGGGCGGCATGGGCGAACGCGGACATCCCGCGCTGGCTTGCGTTGGACCTGTTGCGCCGCCTTGGACTTCGCTGCTGCGAAGCCCTGCCGGTCATTGCCTTTGCTGTCGCTCCCGGCAGCGAAAAATTCGTCACCGTCGCGTTATTCGTTTCGGCTTCTCACCAATTTCGGCGCGCCGCGCGATCTCGCTGCGGCGTTCCATGGTCTCAAAGCGCCGACGACGATCATCGCCGGCAGCGCCGACGAATTGATGCACGCCGACAAATATGCCGACGTCGTCCACGGCATCGAACCGGCTATCGGTGTGCGGATCGTGCCAGGGCTCACCCACATGGACATGTTGCACGCGCCCGCGGCGATCGACGCGATCAGCGCCGCCTTTGCGGAGCACTGACATGCATATCGACGCGAAATCGGCTGAGGCAAGTCTTGCCGACATCAATCTGATCGTCGGGCGCCTGAAGCAATCGTCTTTTTATCGCGGCGCCAGCACCCTCATGATGGTTTGGGGCGGACTGGTCGCATTCGGCTACATCGCCTGCTACTTCCTGGCGCCCGACGCGCCGTTGATCTGGATCGCCGTCAATATTGTCGGCGTGCTCGCGACAATTGCGACCGGACTGCAATACCGACGCGGCGGGATGGACTTCGACTGGCGCATCGTCATGGCCATCTTCCTGTTTTTCGCGCTCGGTTTGATCTGTAGCCGCATGGGTCATTTCGGCGGGCGCGAGTACAACGCTTTTTGGCCGATCCTTTTCATGTTCGGTTACGCCTTGGCGGGCCTGTGGCTGGGGCGCGTCTTCATCCTGCTGGGCGTGAGCATCGCGGCCTTGACCTTCGCCGGCTACCTTTGGGTCGAACGATGGTTCGAGCTCTATCTTGCCGTCGTCGACGGCGGCGGATTGATCCTCGCCGGGCTTTGGATGCGGCGCGCCTGACATGCGCGAGTCTGACATGCCCGAGCCTGACATGTCTAAGGCCGATGAGATTATCCACCAGCCACTGCGCCTGCGCATCATGGCGGCACTCAACGCCGGGAACGGCAACGGGCAGGAATTTGATTTCGCCCGACTGAAAGCGGTGACGCAGGCGAGCGACGGCAATCTCGGATCACACATCGAGACGCTCGAACGCGCGCGTTACGTCGAGGTCGAACGCGGCTATCGTGGGCGGCGGCCGCGTATGGTCGTGCGCCCCACGCCGCAGGGGCTGCGCGCGTACAAAGATCACGTTGCCTTTCTTCGTTCGATCATAGAGAGCAAAGCGCAGCCGTGACCACGGTCACGCGCGTGTCACCGCGATGCCCCGCAGCGACAACGGCCGGGGATAAATCAAGCGCCGTCAGCGCGGCTGTGGTGGCGGGACCGGCGCTGGTGCTGCCGCCGTCGGCGGCGACGGCTTGCGCGCGGGCGGGGGTTGCTTGCCGCGGGCGCGGCGACGGCGGACGTGCCGTGGTCGTTGCCGCCGCCGGCGTGGGTTGCACGGCAGGCTCGGCAACCCGCGTCGCCGCGGGTGATCCGCAATCGGTCAGCCAGACATCATAGATCGGATGCTCGACCGCATGCAGGCCGGGGCTCGCCGCGAACATCCAGCCATTGAAGATGCGCTTGATCTCGCCCTGCAGCGTCACTTCGTCGACTTCGACAAAAGCATCGGTATTGGTCGCCTCGGTCGGCGGGCGCGTGTAGCAAACCCGCGCCGTCACCTGCAGCGCGCCGAACTGCACCGTCTCGCCGATCGCCGCGTCGAACGAGATGATGCGGCCCGTGATCTTGTCGAGCCCGGCAAATACCGCGCGCGTATTCTCGATCTTCTGCGTCGGCATCTCGGTAACGATCGTATCGTCAGGCGGCGGCGGTGCAGCAGCAGCCGGTTGCGGCGGTGGCGGACTACCCGGCTGTGGCGCCGCACCGGCCGGCGGCGGCGCGCCACGGGCCTGGCTGGGCCCCGGCGGAGCCAACGCGCCGCCAGGAGGCGGCGGTAATGGTTGCGCCTGGATGGCGGATGGCGCCGGTCCGGGAGGCGGCGGCGCCAGGTTCGATTGTCCTTGAAATTGCGCCGGCGGCGGCTGCGGCGGTAGCGCTCCGTTCGGAACATTGGCTGGCGGTCTTGGCGGGCCCTCGCCAAAAAACGAGCTTGGCTGCGCCTGGGCAAAGCCCGCCACGAGCGTTCCGCCGACGACGGCCAATAGGGCGGCGTTACGAACCATGAAACCCCAGCCGCGATGCGGTTTGCGCATCATCGCGGATCGCCCGGTTAACATGGGGAATACGGCGCGGAAAGGGCGAATCCCACACGGCGAGAAGGAGATGCGCTAACTGGGCTAATTGCCTGGTGTCCAGGCCTTGTAGTCGCCGGTCGCCTTGGGGCGACGCCCCTGCGCCAGGGTTGAACCGCTCGGCCGGTACGCGCCGCGGCGTTCCGGTCAAGATTCGGCCGATGCGGCTTCTCCCACGGGTACGGCTTGGTGTTGTCCTGCGGCGGCGGCACATCCACCACGTGATGCAGCCAGCCGTGCCAGCCCGGCGGCACCTTGGAGGCCTCCGCGATGCCGTTATAGACCACCCAGCGGCGTTCGAAGCCTAGCGTCGGATCGATCTTGCCGTTGCGGGTCCGGTAATAGCGATTGCCGAACTCGTCGTCGCCGACGAACTCGCCGTACAGCCTGGTCCACACCTGGGTGCCGAAGGTCTGGCCGTTCCACCACGTGAAAAAACGGAGCAGGAAAGTCTTCATTCGAGATCGCCGCCGGTGTTGGGCCGCCGCTGTTTAACGGCGCGTTGATGCCATTTCGTGACGGGGCTGTCCAGGCAATCGCTGCTGGAACCGGCAACTCAAGATACTTGTTCTTCCCGACGGCGCATTGGGATTTCATGTTATCTTTGCGGCATGTTGCAAACCGCTATCCAGTATGTCGAGGATAAGCTCGGCGTAACGCTCACCTCCGCGACGGATTGGGCGGTATCTGCCGCCATCCTCGTCGGCGCTGCGATCGCCGCCTTGCTGCTGCACGCTGGCGCGCTCGCCCTAGCGCGCAGGTTGATGGGCGAGCGACAAACGTTTTTGCGAACGGTGCTCGGCGCCACCAAAGCGCCGACACGCCTCGCCGCGGTGTTGATCGCACTTGCCATCGCGCTGCCCATGGCGCCGCTTGCCGGCAACACCGCGAGCACGCTCGCCCGGCTCCTCGGCTTGGCGACCATCTGCTTGCTGGGCTGGATCGCGCTGACCGCGCTGCATATCGGCGCTGACTTGTATCTGCGGCGCTTTCGGCTCGACGTCGACGACAATCTGCTGGCGCGCAAGCACATCACGCAGGTTCGCGTGCTCGAGCGGGTGATGGACGTGGTGATCGTGCTCGTCACTATCGGCTTTGCGCTGATGACGTTCGACGCGGTGCGGCAGTATGGCGTCACTCTGTTTGCGTCGGCCGGCGTTGCCGGCATTATCGCCGGGCTCGCCGCCCGGCCGGTGCTGACGAATTTTTTGGCTGGCGTACAGCTCGCCGTTGCCCAGCCGATCCGCATCGATGACGCCATCATCGTCGAGAACGAGTCCGGCAACGTCGAGGAGATCACGTTCAGCTACGTCGTGGTCAGGCTGTGGGACTTGCGGCGCATGGTCGTTCCGCTCAGCTATTTTATCGAAAAGCCGTTCCAGAATTGGACCAGGACCGGCGGCGAACTGATCGGCAGCGTCTTTCTTTACGTCGACCACACCGCACCGGTCGATGCCATCCGCAAGAAACTCTCCGAGATCGTGATGCAATCCAAATTGTGGAACGGCAAGGTCGTCAGCCTTCAGGTCAGCGACTGCAAGGAAACGACCATTGAACTGCGGGCGCTGGTCAGCGCCAACAACGCTTCCGCGGCGTGGGACCTGCGCTGCGAGGTGCGCGAGAAGCTGATTGACTTTCTCCAGCGCGAATATCCGTCGGCGCTGCCGCGGCGGCGCTACGAAGGCGCCGAAAGCGCGGCTGCAAAGCTCAACGAGGCGCATGAGATTCGCGCCGCGCGCGGACTCGGATGAACAGAGCGTCGCCCGATGCCCAGGTCGGCGCGACCTACCACCACTTTTCCGGGGCGAAGTGTCCAGCCGCCTGCTCGATGACGGCGCCGAGAGCGAATAGCGTCTCTTCCGCGAACGGTCGGCCGACAAGCTGCAGGCCGAGTGGCAGTCCCTGAGCATCGAGAGCACCGGGTATCGAAATCCCCGGCAGCCCGGCCATGTTCACCGTCACGGTGAAAATGTCGTTGAGATACATCTCGACCGGATCGGCTCGACCTTTCTCGCCGATCGCGAACGCGGCCGACGGAGTGGTCGGAGTCAGGATCGCGTCGACGCCGGCGGCAAAGCACTGTTCGAAATCGCGCTTGATCAGGGTGCGCACCTTCTGCGCCCGCAAGTAATAGGCGTCGTAATAGCCGGCGGAGAGCACGTAGGTGCCGATCATGATGCGCCGGCGCACCTCCTTGCCGAAGCCCGCCGCGCGCGTCGCCTCATACATGTCGATGATATCGCGGCCGGGCACCCGCAGCCCGTAGCGCACGCCGTCGTAGCGCGCCAGATTGGATGACGCTTCCGCCGGCGCGACGACGTAGTAAGCCGGCAAGGCATATTTGGTGTGCGGCAGCGATATATCGACGGTCTCGGCGCCGGCATCTTTGAGCCACTGCGCGCCGCGCTGCCACAACGTTTCAATCTCGGCATGCATGCCCGGCATCCGATATTCCTTCGGTATGCCGATGCGCATGCTTTTGATGGAAGCGCCGACCGCCTGCTCGTAATCCGGCACGGGAAGATCGGCGCAAGTCGTATCCTTCGGGTCCGGCCCGGCCATCGAGCGCAACAGGATCGCGCAATCACGCACCGTGCGGGCAAACGGTCCGGCCTGATCGAGCGATGAAGCAAAAGCGACAATGCCCCAGCGCGAGCAGCGGCCGTAGGTCGGCTTGAGCCCGACAATGCCGCAGAATGCCGCCGGCTGGCGGATCGAGCCGCCGGTGTCGGTGCCGGTGGCGCCGACGCAAAGCCTCGCCGCTACCGCCGCCGCCGAACCGCCTGACGAGCCTCCCGGCACCAGCTTTGCGCCCGATCCACGCCGGCGCCAAGGCGACGCAACGGGGCCGAAATACGATGTCTCGTTGGACGAGCCCATGGCGAACTCGTCGTTGTTGAGCTTGCCAATGAGCACGCCGCCGTCGCGCCACAGATTCGCGGTGACAGTCAATTCATAGCTTGGAACGAAATTCTCCAAGATGTGCGAGCTCGCGGTGGTGCGCACACCGGCGGTGCAAAACAGATCCTTGATGCCGAGCGGCAGACCCTCAAGCGGGCCGCCCTCGCCTTTTGTCAGTCGTGCATCCGCCGCGCGCGCCATCGCCCGGGCTCGGTCGGGCGATTTCCAGCACAAACGCATTGAGCGCCCGTGCCTGCTCGATCGCCGCGAGATGCGCCTCAGTCAGTTCGATTGCGGAAAATTCTTTCTTGCGCAGCGCGTCGCGCGCCTGCGCCAGCGTAAGCGACGTGAGATCGGTCATTGAGCCGTCGGATCGTCGCAGGAAAACCTGCTCTTGTCCGCGGGCTTGCTCGCAGCGTCGTCTTTGTTTGCTTCCGGCGCCGGCGGTGTTTCGACCGGGCCGAACAGCGACGGCGGCTCCTCTACCAGATAGCCGTCGGGTGTGATCAGGCCTTTGCGCTGCAGATACGCGAACCACATCGCGTCTTGTTCACAAGCAAGGCACATTATTCCACCACTTTGGGGACGAGAAAAAAATGGTCTTCCAATGCCGGCGCATTGGCCAAAATGTCACCGGCGATGCCGCCATCCGTCACCTTGTCATCGCGCATCCTCATCGCCATCGGCACCACCGATGTCATCGGTTCGACCCCCGTCACATCGACTTCGGCGAGTTGCTCGACGAACGCAAGGATGGCATTGAGCTCGCCGCGCAGCGGCTCGACCTCTTCATCGGCGACCGCGATGCGCGCAAGATGCGCCACCCGGCGGACAGTATCGGCGTCAACGGCCATGCCAGCTCCGGTGCTCGATCGAAAAAGCGGCCGGCGAAGGCTATAGCAGAGGCCGGGATGCGCGCCAACGGCGCCAACCGGCCGCCCCCGCGAGGCCCGCTGCCTCCGACATTGCCCGGATGACTACGCGGGTCTAGCTATGGGCCATGACCCATTCAATAAAGCCAATCCATGTGGTTGGCGGCGGTCTGTCGGGTTCCGAGGCCGCCTGGCAGATTGCGCACCACGGCGTCCCGGTGGTCTTGCACGAAATGCGGCCGGTCCGCTCGACGGCGGTGCACAAGACCGCCGATTTCGCGGAGCTCGTTTGTTCAAACTCGTTCCGCTCCGATGATGCCGAGGGGAGCGCCATTGGCCTTTTGCACGCCGAGATGCGCCGCCTCGGCTCGCTGATCATGCGCGCGGCAGACGCTCACAAGCTCCCCGCGGGCGGAGCTTTGGCGGTCGATCGCGAGGGATTTGCCGCGGCGATCACGGAGGCGCTCGAACGCGAGCCGCTCGTCGAAATCCGACGCGAGGAAATTTCAGCGCCGCCGCCGGAATGGGATAGCGTCATTCTCGCCACCGGTCCCCTCACCTCGCCGGCACTGGCAGACGCGCTCGGCCGGCTCACCGGAGAGACGGCACTGGCATTCTTCGATGCGATCGCGCCGATCGTCCATCGCGATACGATCGACTTTGACGTCGCCTGGTTCCAGTCGCGCTACGACAAAGCCGGGCCCGCGGGCTCGGGCGCCGACTACATCAATTGTCCGCTGACGCGCGAGCAATACGAGGCCTTCGTCGACGCGCTGCTCGCCGGCGAAAAGACCGCGTTCCGCGATTTCGAGCAAGCGACGCCCTACTTCGAGGGCTGCTTGCCGATCGAAGTGATGGCCGAGCGCGGGCGCGAAACATTGCGCCATGGGCCGATGAAGCCGTTCGGGCTGACTGACGCTCATCGGCCGGGCATCAAGCCCTATGCCGTCGTGCAGCTGCGCCAGGACAACAAGCTCGGCACATTGTTCAACATGGTCGGGTTTCAGACCAAGCTGAAGCACGGCGACCAAGTGCGCGTCTTTCGCACCATACCAGGTCTCGCCAACGCCGAGTTTGCCCGGCTCGGCGGCTTGCACCGCAATACGTTCCTCAATTCGCCGAAGCTCCTTGATGAGACGTTGCGGCTCAAGGCCGATGCGCGGCTGCGCTTTGCCGGACAGATCACCGGCTGCGAAGGCTATGTGGAATCGGCGGCGATTGGTCTACTCGCCGGCCGCTTTGCCGCCGCCGAGCGGCGCCGCGAGCGGCCGCGTTTACCGCCGCCGACTACCGCGCATGGCGCGCTGATCGGCCACATCACCGGCGGCCATGTCGAAACCATCGATTCCGGCGCCCGTTCGTTTCAGCCGATGAACATCAATTTCGGGCTGTTTCCGCCACTCAGTGCGCGCGCCGCGCGCGGTGCGCAGAAACAGGCATTGTGTGCTCGCGCCCTCGCCGACCTCGATGCCTGGATCGGCGCGATGGTGCCGCATGCAGCAGAATAAGCGCGCTCAAACCGGACGGCGATCTCGCGGCGCGTCAGTGTAAATTCAGCCCGCAATGCGCGCCGGATTGCGTGCCGCCCGCCAGATGAGCCATTGCCGCCGCCACGGCGCCAGTTCGCGCGGCATAAACGGCGCGCTGCGCTCCAATCGATCGAGCGACGGCCTTACCAACGCCACTGGCAGAAAGGCTGGTATGGCCTGGTCCGGCAGCGCCCTCATCGCCTCGCCCGCTGTCGCCAGATAACGGCGCGCCAGGCTTCGTAACTCGGCGAACGCGGCTTCAAGGCCGGCCGAAGAACGGCCGCCATATAGGTCATGCAAGTGGACCTGATGCCGATCGAGAAGCTCGGTCGGCACATAAAGCTGGCGCCGCGCCGCGTGGATCGGAAAGGCGCGCAGGATCGCAGCAATGCCGGAGGCGAGCCCGGCCGGTTCGGCGATTGTCCCGACGTCAACGCCCGCGACAACCCGCGCGGCGAGAGAGATGAGCGACGAGGACGTCCGTCGCGCATAGATTTCCAGATCCGCGATCGTCACCATGGGATCGTCGTAGAGGTCGAAGCGGCGCGCATCGATGAGGTCGAGCAACGCCTCGCGCGCGAGGCTATGCCGATCCATCGTGGCAAGCAGCGCAGCCGCAATCGGATTGGCCTCCGCCTCGCCGTCGCGTTGGCGATCGATGACGTCGCTCCACCATTGCAGGCGGATTTCGCCGGGCAAGGCGGTGTGCGCCACGTCGCGCACGCGCGCCAGTTCGGCATTGAAGGCGTAAAGCGCATGCAGCGCGCCGCGCTGCTCGGCCGGCGCGAACAGCGTGGCGATAAATCGGTCGCGGTCGGCGGTCCGAACAAGCTCGGCGCAATAGGCGAATGCATCCGGCATGGCCAAAGCCTGATTTCCATCAAATCGCGATCAGACCAGCGCCGACGCGGCGGCTCTCCATCAGCATGACGTTGTAGGTGCGCACCGCCGGTCCGGTCGTCATGGCATCGAGTGAAACATGCGCGTCGCGAAACCGCATGCGGAGCGACTGCGGCACGATCCAGGGCGCGGCGCCGGTGCCGAGAATGAAGAAATCCAAATCGCCGGCGCGGGCGAGGACCAAAGCCAGCGCATCTTCGGTTAAGTCGGTGGTATTGGCGATCGGCCAGGCCCAGATGCCGTCCGGCAGGCACAACAGCGAGCCACGATGCGACATGTCGGCGAAACGAAAGCCGCCATTGCCGTGGGTGTCGATCAGCGCCTGATGGGGAAGGTGCGGCTGCTCGGCCACTAGCGGCGCGACCGGGCACGCTGCCGCGGCGGAGTTGGCTTCGATGGCGCCGGCGGAGTTGCCGGCGCAGCCGGCGCGGTCGGCGGCGCCTCGGCTTCGGTATCCTCCGGCCCGCCGTGCCGGGTGCGGCCGACGCCGAGATAAATCAGGATCGGCGAAGCGATGAACACCGAGGTGTAGGTGCCGACCAGCACGACGCCGAACATCATGGTCGCGGTAAAGCTGCGGATAGCCTGTCCTCCAAACAAAAGCAGCGCCAGCAACGACAATGAAACGGTGAGATGGGTGACGATCGACCGCGACAATGTGGCATTGATCGAGGCGTTGAGCAGATCGGGCATCGACATCCGCTTATAGCGGCGGAGCATCTCGCGGATGCGGTCGTAGATCACCACGGTGTCGTTGAGCGAGTAGCCGAGGATGGTCAGGAGCGCGGCAATACTGGTCAGGTCGAAATCGATCCGCGTCAACGACATGAAACCGACCGTCAGCACCAGATCGTGCACGTTGGCGATCATGGCGCCGAGCGCGAACTGCCATTCGAAACGGAACCACAGATAGATGAGGATGGCGCCGATCGCGAGTACCAGCCCGATCGTGCCGTAGGACAGGAGCTCGGTGGAAACGCTCGGCCCCACCACCTCGACGCGCCGATAATCGACCTCGTTGCCCAGCGCCTCGCGGACTTTTTGCACCGCCGCCTGTTGCGCCGCGTCGCCGCCGGGCTGCTCGGAAATGCGGATCAGCACGTCGTTCGGTGCGCCGAATTGCTGCAGCTGAAAATCGCCGAGCTTCAGCCCGCCGATGGTCCCGCGCATCTTGGCGAGATCGGCTGGGCCGGCCTTGGTCTGCACCTCCATCAGCGTGCCGCCGACGAAGTCGATGCCGAAATTCAGGCCGTGCAGGAAGTAAAGCAGGATCGCCGCAATCGACAATAGGGCGGAGACAGGAAAGCTGATGCGCCGAAAGCGCATAAAGTCGAACTTGGTGTCGTCGGGAACGATGCGAAGGAGGCGCACGGGGCGATTCACACGTTAAGGGGTTAAAGGGGTACCGTGCGCGGCCGCCAGACGCGCACCCAATAGGCCACGATCAGCCGCGTCAGCGTGAAGGCGGTGAACAAGCTGGTGAGAATGCCGACGCCGAGCGTCACGGCAAAACCGCGAACCGGGCCGGTTCCGATATAGAATAGCACCGCTGCGGCGATGAAGGTGGTGATGTTGGAATCGAGAATGGTCGCGAGCGCGCGCGTGAAACCGGCATCGATGGCGCTGATCGCGGTGCGGCCGGCGCGCACTTCCTCGCGGATGCGCTCGTAGATCAGGACGTTCGAAATCCACCGCGATGCCGACGGTCAGCACGATTCCGGCGATGCCGGGGAGCGTCAGCGTGGCGCCGAGCAGTGACAGGACGCCGAAAATCATGGCGACGTTGACGGCGACGGCGACGTTGGCGAACAAACCGAACAGGCCGTAGGTCACCAGCATGAAGATGACGACCAGCGCCGCGCCGACATAGGCGGCGTGCTCGCCGGCATTGATCGAATCCTGCCCGAGGCCCGGCCCCACCGTGCGCTCCTCGACGACGGTGAGCGGCGCCGGCAAAGCGCCGGCGCGCAACAGAATGGCGAGATCGTTGGCCGACTGTACGGTGAAATTGCCGGAAATCTGCCCGGCGCCGCCGGGTATCGGCTCGTTGATGACCGGCGCCGAGATCACTTTGTTGTCGAGCACGATGGCGAACCGCTTGCCGACATTCTGCTTCGTCACGTCGGCAAACTTGCGCGCGCCGGTTGAATTGAAGCGGAAGTTGACGATCGGTTCGCCATTGCGCTGATCGAAACCTGGCTGGGCATCGACTAGATCGCCGCCGGAGACGAGCGCGCGCTTCTCGATAAGATATTTCTCGCCGCTTTCACCGTCGAGGATTTCCGAATCCGGCGGCGGGTGCGATGCCAGCGCCTGCTCGGGGCTCATCAACTCATCGACCATGCGGAAGTCGAGCTTCGCGGTCTTGCCGATGATCGCCTTCAGCCGTGAAGGATCCTGCAAGCCCGGCACTTGAACGAGAATTCGACTGGCGCCCTGGCGTTGGATCGTCGGTTCGACAAGGCCGAGCTCGTTCACCCGACGCTCAATGATCTGGATCGACTGGTCGATTGTCTGCCGCACACGCTCGGCGAGCCCCGGGTCCGACGGGGTCAGCGTGATCAACCCGCCGCTTTCTGAAATCTCCAGACTGCGTTGTCCGGTGCCGCCGGCGATACCGGTCAGCGGCTGCGACAACTCGCGCAGCTTGCTGACGGCATTGTCGACGTCGCTCTCGCGGGTGATGCGCACCTCAACGCTGCTGCCGTGGATGGCGCGCCCGGTGAAGGGAATGCGATTCTGCCGCAGAACGCGCAGCACGTCGTCGTCAATGTTCTGCAGCCGATCCTTGCGCACCGAGGCGGTATCGACCTCGAGCAGCAGGCTCGATCCGCCCTGCAAATCGAGGCCCAGCGCAATGTGACGCTGCGCCCACGATGGCCAAGTCCGTACCGTGCTCTCGGGGAAAAAATTCGGCAGGGCAAAGAGGCACACGATGAGCGCCGTGAGCAAGATACCCGCCGCCTTCAATCGCGTGAAATGCAACATCGAAACGATAGTCCTTGTTACGTTCGCGCCGCGCCCGCCGAAGCTCTGGTGATCAGCTCGCGCTCTCGTCCTTCACCGGCTCGCCCTTGGCCCGCACCTCGGACACCATCGAGCGCATCTGGCGCACGCGCACACCGTCGGAAATCTCGACCTCGATCTGATCGTCGTCGACCACCTTGGTGACTTTGCCGACCAGCCCGCCATTGGTCACGACGGTGTCGCCGCGGCGCAGCGCTTTGACCATCGACTGGTGTTGCTTCACTCTTTGTTGCTGCGGGCGCAGGACCAGGAAATACATGATCACCACGATCAGGACGAGCGGCAGCAGCGAGGTGAGCATGCCGCCGCTGTCGCCGCCCAGTCCAAACAGTGAACCTTGCGCGTATGCGGGCGTGATCAGCATTGCTCCTCCGGGTGCGCTTGAGCGACCAACGGCCTTAACCTTTAGGGCCGATTTTGCAAGGGAAATCGGCGCGGACTATAGCGGCCACTGGCCCAATTGCAACGCTGCGGCGCGCCGTTGGGCGCGCTTGCGAGGGTTCCCCTGCCCGGCTAGAGCATGATCCGAAAAGTGGAGGCCGGTTTTCCGAAAAGATCATGCTCCACTGAGATTTAGAGCGCCAACGATCCAAAATTCGATGGGCGTTCTAAGGAATGCACAACCCGGTGAAAGCATGGCGAAGAATCCTCAGACGTTCCGCAACAAGCCAGTGGCCAAGCGCACTGGGAGGCCGAAAGACCAATCTGCTTTGCAAAGCTCGACCGACAGTGTTCTCGATCGCATCGCCGATGCCCTGGAACGTCTCGCGCCACCGCCGCCGGCCGCACCCGACTTTTTAGCTGCCGAAGCCTTCGTTTGGCATCCGGAGGGACGGCGATTGGCGCCGGTGGCTCGCGTCAATCGTGTCGAGATGTCGCTGCTCAAGGGCATCGATCGGGTACGCGACCTTCTGGTCGAGAATACCGAGCGCTTTGCGCGCGGCTTACCGGCGAACAACGCGCTGTTATGGGGCGCTCGCGGCATGGGAAAGTCATCGCTGGTGAAAGCGGCGCATGCAGCGGTCGGCGCCGTGCATCCGGCGGCTGGATTGCGGCTGATCGAAATTCACCGCGAGGATATCGAGTCGCTGCCCGAATTGATGGCGCTCCTGCGCAAAGCGCGGCAACGCTTCATCGTGTTCTGCGACGATCTCTCGTTCGACGCCGAAGACACCTCGTACAAATCGCTCAAGACCATGCTCGAAGGTGGCATCGAAGGGCGGCCGGACAATGTGATCTTTTATGCCACGTCGAACCGGCGGCATCTGATGGCGCGCGACATGGTCGAAAACGAGCGCTCGACCGCGATCAATCCCGGAGAAGCGGTCGAAGAAAAAGTTTCGCTGTCCGATCGGTTCGGGCTGTGGCTCGGGTTTCACCGCTGCAGCCAGGACGAGTATCTGGCCATGGTCGAGGGCTATGTGTCCCGCTACCGCATTCCGTTCGCCGGCGACGAACTGCGGCGCGAGGCGCTGGAATGGGCCACGACCCGCGGCGCGCGGTCCGGCCGCGTGGCATGGCAATACGTCCAGGATCTGGCGGGACGGCTCGGGGTAGCGCTGGACGTTTAACGGTCCGAACGGCAGCGCGTCTATGCGCCGCTGAGATATTGCGAAGGATCGACCGGCGTCGCGCCCTTGCGAATCTCAAAGTGCAGCTGCGGCGAGGTGACGTTGCCGGTCTGGCCGGATTTGGCAATCACCTGACCGCGTTTCACCGCGTCGCCGCGCTTGACCATGATTTCGCTGGCATGGGCGTAAGCGGTGACGAAGCCGTTGCTGTGCCGCACCAGCACGAGGTTGCCGTAGCCTTTGAGCTCGTTGCCGGCATAGGCGACGACGCCGTCGTCGGCCGCCTTGATCGGCGTGCCTTCGGGTACCGCGAGGTTGATGCCGTCGTTCTGCAAGCCGTTCGGCTTCGGTCCGAACGTGGCGATGACGCGGCCGCGCACCGGCCAGCGGAATTGCAGGTTGCCCTCGCCGCCTTTGGCCGTGTTGTCCTCACGCTCGGGCGCCACCGGCGCCGCCAATCGGGCGCTGTGGGGCGAATCGGCGGTCGCAACCGACCCGACCGAACCCTCGCCCCGTGGCGCCGGCGGGGCAGCGGGCGCAGGAGCGGCCGCCGCCGAGGTCGAACCTCCACCCGGAATGGTGATGCGGTCGCCGACCTTCACCATCGCGTCAGGCGTAATATTGTTGGCCTTGGCAAGCACCATGACCGACTTGCCATAGAAGCGCGCGATGCTGTGCAGGGTCTCGCCCGGCGCCACCACGTGCACGCTCGCGGCCGGTGCGAGCGCACTTCGCGGCGGCCCGACTGGGGCTGCTGACGGCACGGCCGGCGCGGTTGATGCCATGTGCGTCTGCGGACCCGACGCCGCCGACGCCGGCCCGCGCCGACGCGGGATCACCAGATGCTGACCGGGACGAACCGTCGCCGGGCTGGTAATGCTGTTCGCATCCATGATGGCGGCAACCGGCACGCCATAACGGTGCGAGATCGTCTCCAGCGTGTCTCCGTGCCCGACCGTGATCGGCGTGCCGCCTTCCCAGGTGAAGGTCGGTGGCGGCGGCGACAGCGAGCCGGTGACGTCGCCGTTGCCGGGCTGAAACGAGCCCATGCCGCGGCCGCCGCCCGAAGTGCCATCCCCGGCATTACCCGCGAGATGAGGGAGCGCACGGCTGTCGACGTGGTTCGAGGTCTGAGGAACCGAGCCCGTTGCGTCGCCATGCGATTGGCGATCAAAGTCGAAATCCGAAAAGCGGGCGGAATCGGAACAACCCGCGACACCCATCCCCATTAACGCAATGGCAACCACTTGCGGCCAGACGGCCGATCGCGATGCGCCCATGATTACCCGCCCGCACGCAACCCATACCTACGACGAGCGAATAAACCCCGTTGGGGTAAACAGGCCTTTAAGTACCGGCTCGGGACTCTAGGAAAGCCGTAAGGATGTTAATATGGTTACAATTCTCGTGCCTGCCCGGGTAATAGCGGCACGAATCGAACGGCGATGAGATTTTGGCGCGCCAGTCCGCCCGCCGTCTTGGTGAGCTTGACGATATGCTGCGTGCCGTCGCGCGGACCTAGCGGCAGCACCATCTTGCCGCCCTCGGCAAGCTGGTCGACCAGCGTGTCGGGCACATCTTCTGCGGCGGCGGTCACGATGACGCGGTCGAACGGGGCCTGCTCCGGCGCCCCGGCAAATCCATCGCCGGCGATGATGGTGACGTTGGCGTAGCCAAGCGTCCTGAGGCGTTCGCGCGCGGTATCGGCGAGCGTCCGGTAGCGCTCGATGCTGACCACGTCGCGGCCCAGCAGCGAGAGAATGGCGGCCTGGTAACCCGATCCAGTGCCAATCTCGAGCACATGGTGCTGCGGCTCGACGTCGAGCTGCTCGGTCATGTAGGCGACCACGTAGGGCTGACTGATGGTTTGTCCGCAGGCGATCGGCAACGCCTGATCGGCATAGGCGCTTTCCGCCAATTCGGCGGACACGAAGTGCTCGCGCGGCACCGCGTCCATCGCGCGCAAAACCGCTTGAGCGCTGATGCCGCGCCGGCGGAGCGCCAGCTGGAATTCCATGCGCTCTACGTCGGTTGCCTTTATCTCGCTCACAAGGACACAGCCTTCATCGACACAGTCTACCGTCTTGTACCATTCCGCTACCGCAGCTTGTAGCGCAGCGACCGCTCCCGGGGATAACGCGCCGGGGCCGGCGGAACCGGCTTTTCTCAGTCGGCGTTGTCATGGCTGCAGGCCGCACCTGGGGCAGCGTTGTTGCGGCACACGGGACTGCGGCAGTATTCTCGGACGGCCAGCGGGACGTTGATTCTAAGTACGTCGGTATTTGACGGCACGGGTTCCAGATGACGTCTGGCGCAAATTCTGCCGGCAGCATGCGCGTCCTCGTCGTCGAGGATGAGCTGATGATTCGTATGTTGCTCCAGGATATGCTGGACGATCTGGGCCATACGCTCGCCGGCGAAGCCGGCGGCATCGACGAGGCCTTGGCGCTGGCGAGGCAAGCGGAATTCGACATCGCCATCCTCGACGTCAATCTCAACGGCCAGCCGATTTCGCCGGTGGTCGAGGTTTTGATCGCGCGCGGCCTGCCGTTCGTGTTCGCGACCGGCTACGGCCAGCGCGGCGTGCCGGAACCCTATCGCATGATCCCGACCCTGCAGAAGCCGTTCCAGGCGGACGCACTGGCGCTGGCGCTAGAGGCTGCAGCTCCCGGCGGCCGCAATTAGGGTCGAAAACAAACCCCGCCGTAGCGCCGTTTCCCGGGCGCGGCGCAGCATTGAGCGCAGCGAAATGGTGCGCCGCAGACCCGGGATCGTTACACGCGCCGCGTTTGGGACGATCCCGGATCAGCGATGCAGCGTTTCACGCTGCATCGCGTCCGGGAAACAAGCGGTACGTTTCAATCAAACAGTGCGGCGAGCTTGGTCATATAAGGCTCGTCGGTCATGTCGAGCTTAAGCGGCGTGACCGCGATGCAGTGCTCTTCCAGCGCCGCGAGGTCGGTGCCGTCCTCCGCCGGCACGAAGCCGTGGCGCTGGTAGGCGATCCAGTAATAGGGATTGCCGCGGCCATCCTTGCGCTGATCGATGTGCAGACGATCCTGGCGGCGGCGGCCTTGCGCGGTGACGGCGATGCGCTTGACCTCGCCCGGCGAGCAGTCGGGGAAATTGACGTTGATCAGCACGTCGCTCGGAATGCCTTGGGCGATGACGCGGCGAATGATATCGGGCGCAAAGCGCAAGCTCGTGTCCCAATGCGGGGCGCGGCCGCTGCGCGCGCCGTAGGCTTGCGACAAAGCCAGCGACGGAACGCCGATCACAGTGCCTTCCACCGCGCCGGCGACGGTGCCGGAATAGATCACGTCCTCGCCGGCATTGCGGCCGCGATTGACGCCGGAGAGAATAAGATCAGGCCCTTTACCGTTGAGCAGATGGCGGGCGCCCATGATCACGCAATCGGTCGGCGTGCCCCGCACCGCGTAACGGCGTTCCGCCACCTGGCGCAGCCGCAACGGGTCGTTGAGCGACAGCGAATGGGCGACGCCCGACTGATCGTATTCCGGCGCGACCACCCAGACGTCGTCAGAGAGCTCGCGTGCGATCTTTACACACACGTCGAGCCCTTCCGCGTGGATGCCGTCGTCGTTGGTGACCAGGATGCGCATGACTCACTGCTTCTCTATTTTCTTCATGCCGCCCATATATGACATCAGCGCATCAGGCACGGCGATCGAGCCGTCTTCCTGTTGATAGGTCTCCATCACGGCAATCAGCGCGCGGCCGACGGCGACACCGGAACCGTTGAGCGTATGCACATGGCGCACCTGGCGGCCCTCCTTGGTGCGATAGCGCGCATTCATGCGCCGCGCCTGGAACTCGCCGCAGACCGAGCAGGAGGAAATCTCGCGATACATGTTCTGCCCGGGCAGCCATACTTCGATGTCGTAGGTCTTTTGCGAAGCAAAGCCCATGTCACCGGTGCTCAGTATCATCACCCGATAATGCAAATCGAGCCGCCGTAAGATCTCCTCAGCGCAAGAGAGCATGCGCTCATGCTCGTCCTTCGATTGTTCAGGCGTGGTGATCGAGACGAGTTCGACCTTGGTGAACTGATGCTGGCGGATCATGCCGCGGGTGTCTTTGCCGGCAGCGCCGGCTTCGGCGCGGAAGCACGGCGTGCACGCCGTCAGCCGCATCGGCAATTGCGCTTCGTCGACGATGGATTCGCGGACGAGGTTTGTCAGCGGAACTTCGGCGGTGGGGATAAGCCAAGAGAATACTTCAGTTAATATAAGGTCATTCGGATCACGGTCTGCGAGATGAAAATTTAGATCCAAAGCCTTCTCTATCTCACTTAGGACGAATTTTTTATTTTCCTCATATATTTCCGGCGTGAGCGGATTGAGCCGGCGCCCTTCCTTCTTTAGGCGCTCATCAAATTTCCTTCCCGCCTCAGAAATTATTGGCCTCAGGTCCTCTTCGGTTGCAAATCTGCTGACTCGAAATTGATCATCCTTGAATTTTGGTAGTTGAGCGGTGCCAAACATTGCCGCTTCGCGAACCAACAGTGGTGGGTTGACTTCGATATATCCGTGTTCGCCGGTATGTACATCGAGCATGAATTGCCCGAGGGCGCGTTCAAGCCGTGCCAGGCCTTTCTTCAGAACGACAAAGCGCGCGCCGGAGAGTTTGGCCGCGGTCTCGAAATCCATCTGGCCGAGCGCCTCGCCAAGATCGAAATGCTGCTTGGGCGTAAACGCGTAGTCGCGCTTGGCACCAAAATGATGATGCTCGACGTTGTCGTTTGAATCTTTGCCGTCGGGCACATCGTCGAGCGGCAGATTTGGAATTTCGGCGAGGGCGTCGTTTAGCTCCTTGGAAGCGGCTTTCTCTTCCGCCTCCAGCTTCGGTATCGAGTTTTTCAGCGCAGCGACTTCGCTCAGCAGCGCCTTGGCCCGCTCCTCGTCCTTGGCCTTCTTCGCTTCGCCAATTTCTTTTGACGCCGCATTCCTGCGCGCCTGCGCGGTTTCGGCGGCGAGGATTTTTTTGCGGCGCTTTTCGTCAAGCGCGATCAGCCGCTGCGCTTGCGGCTCAAGTCCGCGCCGAAGGAGCCCGCGGTCGAACGTCTCGGGATTGTCGCGGATGAAGCGGATATCGTGCATCTTCCAAATCCAACGCTGTCATGGCCGGGCTTGTCCCGGCCATCCACGTCTTTATTCCTGAGTAAATTTAAGACGTGGATGCCCGGCACAAGGCCGGGCATGACAAATCAAAGGCGCGTAGCACTATAATATGCGCCATCATTCCGCGGCCGCGGCGCTCGCCGCGCGCTCCGCCGCCGCCCGCTTCTCGACCCAGCGCACCGACCAGATCGAGCCCTCGTAGAGCGCGACCAGCGGGAGCGCAAGCGACATCTGGCTCAAAACATCCGGCGGCGTGAGGATGGCGGCGATCACAAAGGCGATGACGATGAAATAGCGGCGCTTCGATTTGAGCTGATCGGAGGTGATGATGCCGACGCGGCCGAGGAGCGTGAGGATCACCGGAAGCTGAAAGGCGATGCCGAAGGCGAGCACGAGCTTCATCATCAGCGAGAGATAGTCTTCGACCTTCGGCAACAGCTCGATGGTCGCCTGGCCGGGTCCGCCTAATTGCTGCATGCTCAGCGAGAAGCGCGTGAGCATCGGCCAGACGACGAAATAGACGATCGCCGCACCCATCAGAAAGAAGATCGGCGTGGCGACGAGGTAAGGCAGGAACGCGTGCCGTTCGTTGCGGTAAAGCCCGGGCGCGACGAACATGTATATCTGACCGGCAATGATCGGAAACGCGATGAACGCCGCGCCGAACATCGCAAGCTTGAGCTGCACGATGAAATACTCGAGCAAGCCGGTGTAGATGAATTTGGAATTTTCCGGGCCGGCCACCCAGATATACGGCCAAGTCAGCACGTTGTAGATGTATTTGGCGAAGAAGAAGCAGACGATGGCGGCCAGCGCGAAAGCGGCAATCGCCTTGATGAGCCGCCCGCGCAGCTCGATCAGGTGATCCATCAACGGCGCCTTCGTCGCCTCGATCGCCTTCTCTTCGTCTTCGTTTCTCATCCGCCGTGCCCCGCGGCGTCGGGCTTAGGCGCGTCTTCGACCGTCTCGGGCATGACCGGCGCGATAGCGGCCGCGACGACGGCAGCTTCGCGGGAATAGTCGCTCGGCTCTGGCGGGGAAACAGCCGCCGCCGGCTGTTCAGCCGCTTCGAGAGCAACGGCGTCTGCGGTTGTCGCGACTGCGTCTTCTGCGACCGCGGCTTCAGACGACGCCGGCTCGTTCGTATCCGTCGTCACCGGCTTTTCCAGCGAAGACTGGATGTCCTTACCTGCCGCTTCAACGTCGGCGCGCACGTCCTTGAGCGGATCGTAGCTTTTGATGTCGTGCGCGATGTCGTCGACCTGCTTCTTGAGGTCGGCCATTTCCGCTTCGCGCATCGCTTCCTGGAATTGGCCCTGGAAGTCGGCAGCCATGCTGCGCACTCGCCGGGTCCATTGTCCGAGCGTGCGCAGAACGCCAGGCAGTTCCTTTGGGCCGATCACAATCAGCGCGACCACGCCGATCAGCAGGAACTCGGTCCAAGAAATATCGAACATGGAAACTTCCCGGCCGGCTCAACCGCCCATTCGGTGTCGGCCGCCGGCCCTACGCCGGTTGGGACCAGCCGCAAGGGACGTTAGGACGCCTTGCTTTCGGCGCGCTGTTTCACCTCAGCAGCCGATTGATGGTCGAGCGACTTGACCGGTGCATCGGACTTTTTAGCGTCGGCGATCTCCTCGTCCGACATGCCGCGCTTGAAGGCCTTAATGCCCTTGGCGACATCGCCCATCATGTCCGAAATCTTGCCGCGCCCGCCGAAGACCAGCAGCAGGACGGCGCCAACGATCAGCCAGTGCCAGATGCTCAGAGAGCCCATGAAATCCTCCGTGCGCATTAGCGCCCGCGCCCAATCCGGGAACGCGAATTCAACCTGAAACTAGGCGTCGGAGCCGGCAAAAACAAGCACAACCGGAAAGGCCGGTAAACCGGCCGCATCGGCATGCAAGTCCAGCGCTTATGCCTATTCCTCGGTCCGTTCCGAGGGTGGCGCGAGCCCGAAATCGAGGTCGCCGGGTTCCAGGGGGTCTTCGTCGTCGCGGAGCGCCGGATCGTCGGACGGGACCGGCACGGAAAAGCCCGCCGGCAGCGATTTGTCGATCAGGCCGGCGCCTTTGAGTTCATCGATTCCGGGCAGGTCGGCGAGCGCATCGAGGCCAAAATGCGACATGAATGCTTCGGTGGTGCCGTAAGTGACCGGCCGGCCGGGCGCCTTGCGGCGGCCGCGCAGCCGAATCCAGCCAGTCTCCAACAGCACGTCGAGCGTGCCTTTTGAGGTGGTGACGCCGCGGATCTCCTCGATCTCGGCGCGGGTGACCGGCTGATGATAGGCGACAATCGCCAGCGTCTCGATGGCGGCGCGCGAGAGTTTTTTCGTGACCACCGTTTCACGCGTCAGAAGCCAGGCGAGATCGCCGGCCGTTCGCAGCGACCATTTGCCGCCGACGCGCACGAGATTGACGCCCCGCGGCGCGTATTCCTTTTGCAGTCGCAGCAGCAGCGCGCGCACGTCGACGCCGGCCGGCAGGCGAGTTGCCAAAGCCTTTTCGTCGAGCGGCGTTTCGGCGGCGAACAACAACGCCTCGAGAATGCGCAATTCCTCGGCGCGTTCAGCGCTGTCGGCGCGTTCGGCGCGTTCCGAAGCATCCCCGTTGTCGACGATCACACGCATCTCCGCCACACCCGCGATCATGAAAGCCTCCCCATCATCCATTCCCATTCCGAGCTTCCGCCGCACCATTGCTTACTGAGTTATCGTGACGCTTTCGCACATAGATCGGCGCGAAGGCCTTTTGCTGATTCATCTCAACGCGGCCTTCGCGCACCAGTTCGAGCGCGGCAGCGAAGCTCGACGCCCGAACCGTCGCCGCATGCGAAGGCTCGACCATGTAGGCGATCAGATAGTCGTCAAGCGCGCACCAATCCGTAGCCAAGCCGATCAGCCGCTCGATCGCTTCCCGCGCCTCGGCGAGCGACCATACGGTGCGCTTCGGCAGGCGGACATAAGCCCGCGCCTGCTTCTGGCGCTGCCCCGCATAGGCGGAAAGCAGATCGTAGAGCGTCGCCGACCATTCCGGTTTCTTGATGTCGGCGATCGCTTCCGGCAAGCCGCGCGCAAAGACCTCGCGGCCGAGTTGCGGCCTGCCGAGCAGTTGCTCGGCGACTTGCCGGATCGCTTCCAGCCGCCGCAGCCGCTGTGCCAGCGCCGTCGCCATGTCCTCGGCGCTGATGCCGTCGGGCTCATGCTGCTCGGGCAAGAGCAGGCGCGATTTCAAATAGGCGAGCCAGGCCGCCATCACCAGATAGTCGGCGGCCAGTTCGAGCCGCAGCTTGCGCGCCTCTTCGATGAAGGCGAGATATTGATCGGCGAGCGCCAAAATCGAAATTTTCGCCAGATCGACTTTTTGCTGACGCGCGAGCGTCAGCAAAAGGTCGAGTGGACCTTCAAAGCCCTCGACGTCGATGACCAGCGCCGGCTCGTCGGAGGCGCGCTCCGGAAGTTCGGTCACGAACTGCATATCTTCGGCGATCATGCATAACGCTCCGCCGGTTGCCACGCACCGTTCATCAGGCTCAGGAACGCGGTGCGGCTCGCGGCAAGATCGATCGGCGCCGGCGCTGTCTTCGCCGCCAGCGCGGCGTCGGCGCGGCGCAAAGCCTCACCGGCGAGCACAGGCGCTTCGGCCGCAACCGCGCGCATCTCCGCCATCTCACCGTTGCAGTGAAGCACCACGTCGCATCCGGCCGCGATCGCGGCGCGGGTGCGCTCGGCGATCGATCCGGACAGGGCGCCCATGGAGATATCGTCGCTCATTAGCAGGCCTTTGAAGCCGATCGAATCACAAATCACGTCCTGCACTATAATTGCCGAAATAGTCGCCGGCGCGACCGGGTCGATGGCAGTGAACACAACGTGCGCCGTCATCCCTAGTGGAAGCGCCGTGAGCGGACGGAAAGCGGCAAAGTCGGTAGCCTCGAGCGTTGCCCGGTCGGTATCGACGACCGGCAGCCTGGCGTGGCTGTCGGCCGTCGCCCGGCCATGGCCGGGAATGTGCTTGAGGACCGGCAGCACGCCGCCGTCGGCCAATCCCGCAGCGGCGGCGCCGGCCAGAGCGGCTACCTTGCCCACCTCGGTGCCATAGGCACGGTCTCCCACCACCGGATCGGCGCCGGCAATGGGCACGTCCGCGATCGGGAGGCAATCGACATCGATCGCCAAGGCGGCGAGGTCGGCGGCCATGAGACGGGCGCCGAGGCGCGCCGCGGCAAGGCCCATGTCACGATCTCGGTCGTACAAAGCTCCGTAAGCGGCACCGGGCGGATAAGCGGGCCAATACGGCGGACCGAGCCGCTGCACGCGACCGCCTTCCTGGTCGATCAGCGCAGGCGCGGATCGTCCGAGCGTTGCACGCACGTCGCCGATCAATCGACGCAGTTGTTCGGCGCCCATCACGTTGCGCTTAAAGAGGATAAAGCCCCAAGGCTGCGCGTCGCGGAGTAATGCGCGTTCCTCCTCGGACAGTTCCGTGCCGGCAAGGCCGGTAATGAAAGCGCGCATCGCCGCCGCTTAGCCCGCGCGCCGCGCAGAGGTCAACTGCGCCAGTCTCAATTTCTCTGGACGATGCAGTTGCCGCCGGCGGCTTTCAGTCCGCTGCACAGCCCCGCCGCCTCTTCCGCCGAGCCGAATGGACCGACCAAGGCACGATAGTACGTGCCCTTCTCGCCAAGGTCGGCGCGGCGGATGATCGGCGCCCGGCCGCCGAGCTGATTGGGATACTTGGCCTGGAGCGCTTGGAACGCGGACTGCGCTTCGCCCTCGCTACGCTGCGACGTGACTTGGACAGCGTAGCCGCCACCGGCGGACGGCGGCGCAGCCGGCACGGTGTTGGTGCTGGCGACGGCCATTGGCGCGCCCGCTGTTGGCGTCGCCGCCATCCGAGCTCGCTGCGGCGCTGGCGCAGCACCTTGGCTGCCGGGAACGATGGACAGAGGCGCGCTCGACCCCGAAGGCGGCGCGCTTGTTTTCGACGCTGCTGCCGCACGGCTCTGCGCCCGCGCGGCTGGTGGCGCCGCTGGAGTGCGTGGAGCCCGGTGCTGCATCCGCACCCCCCGACTGATCGGGGCGGATGGTGACGGTGTGGATTTTCTTCGGCTCCGAAGAAACCTGCGCCGGCGGCTGAACGGGCGCCGGCGGCGGCGCTGCCGCTGCAGGCGCCGGTGCCGGCGGAGGCGGTGGCCAAGGAGAAGCCGTTGCGGATGCTACGGTTGCCAGGTTGGGCGCGGCTGGGCTCGTCGTCGCGGGCGCACTTAAAGCCGGCGGCGCTGAGCCTGGCGCCGGACCTTGGCCCGAACCTTGACCCGAACCCTGGCCAGTGACGATCGGAATGGTCGCGACAACCCGCGGCGCTGCCTTCGGCGGTTCGATAGCGACCGGTTGTTCTTCGCGCGATACCAGGTTTTCGGTCGAGCCGGTCGTCGCCGCTCCCGTTTGCTTCGGGTCACTCGCGTTGTTTGCTTGCGAGTCGCCAGCGGCGGGCGCGACCCTGATCGGTCCGTTGCTCGCCTTGATGATCGGGGGAAGCGTCGGCAGAACTGAGCCGCCAAACATCGCCCGATAGCCAAACGCGCCGGCGGTGCCAACCACCGCCAGACTGAAGATCGCCATGACAGCAATCAAGCCGCTCCGCCGGCGCGGCCTCGGAGCTTCATCGTAGTATTCCTCCGTGGCGTAACCGTCATCGCCATCGCTGTGCGGCGGCCCATCGGCATCATAGCCATGGTCAGGGCCAGACGCGGCCGCATAGCCTTGAAGTTGGCGCGCGGGAGGCAGCGGTGGCGGCTCGTCGTACTCGTAGGCATCAGCCTCTTCACGGAAACCGTTGAATTGCGCTGCCTGCCCGGAGAAATATCGGCTGCCGGCCGGCGCTTCATTTTCATAATGTGGCTCCTGCGGCGCATAAGCCGGATAAGATTCAGCGGGCGCAGGCGGCGGCGCATAGCGCTCATCAGCGTGAGCGTCTTGGGCGGCGTAATCGTCCTCGGCCACCCAATCGACGCCGGCAGGCACGGTGGCAGCACCGGGTCGTCTTGAATTATAAGATTCGTGCGAGTCACTCTCGGCATAGGGATCGCCCTGGCCGATCAGCCGGGCGAGCTCAGCGAGCGGGTCGCGACTACGGTCGGACCGGAAATTGTTATCAGCCATCGGACTCGCTCCGATTGTGGCGTTCTAATTTCAAGCGGCCCTTCCCCGCGATCGTCCTTACCGCCCCCGAGCGGCACGGAGCTATCGCATCTCGTTCGGCGCCCCAACGCCAAGCAAAGCGAGCCCCGACGCAAGCACCGCGACCACGCCTTGTACAAGGACGAGGCGAGCCAGCGTCATTTGTCGATCATTGTGGATAATGAAGCGTAAATATGGCGATGAATTGCCAAGTGTATAGAAAGCATGAAATTCACTTGCTAAGTCGAACAGATAAAAGGCTATTCGGTGCGGCTCGTGGGCCGCGGCGGCGGCCTCGACGACCCTGGGGTAAAGCGCAATCTGTCGTATCAGCGCGAGTTCGGCAGGGTCTGACAGCCGATCCAACTCGGCCGTGTTGACCAAATTCGTCAGATCCGCCGGCAGATCGGGAAAGGCCTCGCGGGCGTTGCGAAACACCGACTGGCCGCGCGCATGGCCGTACTGCACGTAGAAAACCGGGTTGTCGCGGGACTGCTCGATCACCTTCGCCAGGTCGAAATCGAGCACCGCGTCGTTCTTGCGGAACAGCATCATGAAGCGGACCGCGTCGCGCCCGACTTCGTCGACCACGTCGCGCAGTGTCACGAACTCCCCTGCCCGCTTCGACATTTTCACCGGCTCACCGGCGCGCAGCAATCTCACCAGTTGCACGAGCTTGATATCGAGCTCGGCTTTGCCGTCGCTCAATGCCGCGACCGCCGCCTTCATGCGCTTGACATAGCCGCCGTGATCGGCGCCCCAGACGTCGATCAGCGTGCGAAAGCCGCGTTCGATCTTGTCGGCGTGATAAGCGATATCGGAAGCAAAATAGGTGTAAGACCCGTCCGATTTCTTGAGTGGACGGTCGACGTCATCACCGAATGCCGTCGACCGAAATAACGTTTGCTCGCGGTCTTCCCAATCCTCCACCGGCGCACCCTTCGGCGGCGGCAATCGGCCTTCGTAAACATGGCCCCGCTCGCGCAGCCAGGCGATCGTCGCAGCAACATGATCGACGTCGCCGTGCACGAGCGAGCGTTCGGAATAGAAAACCTCCTGGGTGATGTTGAGTGCGGCGAGATTCGCGCGGACCACCGCCATCATCATCTCGATCGCCTTGGCGCGAACGATCGGCAGCCATTCGCTCTCCGATTGTTTGGTCAGCGCATCGCCGAACTCGATCGCGAGCGCCGCGCCGACCGGCTTGAGATAGTCGCCCGGATAAAGTCCCTCGGGAATTGCGCCAATGTTTTCGCCGAGCGCCTCGCGGTAGCGCAGATATGCCGAACGCGCGAGCACATCGACCTGAGCGCCAGCATCGTTGACATAGTATTCGCGCGTGACCTTGAAGCCGGTGAAGTCGAGCAGGTTTGCCAGCGCATCGCCGAACACCGCGCCACGGCCGTGGCCGACGTGCATCGGCCCGGTGGGATTTGCCGACACATATTCGACGTTGACCGGCGCGCGCCGTCCGGCATCGCTGCGGCCGAAATCTCGGCCGAGTGTCACGGCGCCGCGCAACGCGCCGATCCAGGCCGCGGGCTTGAGCGTGAGATTGATAAAGCCCGGGCCGGCGATTTCCACGCTGCCGACCAGATCGTCGGCGCGAAGCCTGGTGGCGTAAGCGTCGGCAAGTTCGCGGGGCTTCTTTCCGGCATCCTTGGCGAGCACCATGGCGACGTTCGTTGCCATGTCGCCATGGGCCTGATCGCGAGGCGGCTCGACGGTCACGCGCGACTGGTCGATCCCGACCGGCAGGATGCCGGCTGTGACCAATTCATCGCTTGACGCGGCGAACACGCGTCAGCATTTCGGCAAAAATATTGTGCGCGACCATGAGAATTCCGTCGTTGCACCGCCACGCGGAGCGCCGCGCGCCTAACGCAATTCCGGGGTCGAGTCAAAAAGCCGGGCATGCTCGGCGAGCGCGTAGCGGTCGGTCATGCCGGCGATGAAATCGGCGATGCGGCGGGCGCGCGCCGCCTCGTCGAGCGTCGCAAGGCCGGCCGACCATTCCGCCGGCAAATCCTCGGGATGAGCGCTATAGCGGAAGAAAAGGTCGCGAACGACCCCCGCCGCTTCGCTGCATGACGCGCTGGATGCGGGCATGTCGATACATGCGCGTTTCCAGAAAGCTCTTGATGAGGCGCTCGGCCTCGGCAATGGCCGGCGAAAAGGCAACCACCGCCGACGATGCGCCGCGCACATCGTCGGCCGAGTGCGGCGCCAGTGCAACGAGGCGGCGCCGGGTCTCGGCAACCACATCCTCGATCAGGAGACCGATCAGGCGGCGGATAAATTCGTGCACGATCCGCGCATCGTCGAGATCCGGGAAGGCTGAACGGATGCCGGCGATGATCTCGCCGGGCAGCGCGACCGCGGCAATGTCGGCGAGGCTGAACAGGTCCGCGCGCAAGCCATCGTCGATATCGTGGGCGTCATAGGCGATGTCGTCGGCGAACGCCGCGACCTGCGCTTCCGCGCTCGGGAAACTCCACAATTGCAGATCCTGCTGGCGGACATAGTCCCGGATCGTCTCCGGCACGCCGAGCGCGCGATAGCGGCCGAGCGGCGCGCCGGTGCGGTCGGTCAGCGGCCCGTTATGCTTGACCAGACCTTCGAGCGTTTCCCAAGTCAGATTAAGACCGTCGAAGGTCGGGTAGCGGCGCTCGAGCGCCGTCACCACCCGCAACGTCTGGGCGTTGTGATCGAAACCGCCGTAGGCGGTCAGGCAGTCGTCGAGCGCCCGCTCGCCGGCATGGCCAAAAGGCGGATGGCCGAGATCGTGCGCCAGCGCCAGCGCCTCGGTGAGGTCCTCGTCGAGGCCGAGCGCGCGCCCGAGCGCTCGCGCGATCTGGGCGACTTCGAGCGTGTGGGTCAGCCGGGTGCGGTAGTGATCGCCCTCGTCGAACACGAACACCTGCGTCTTGTGCTTGAGGCGGCGGAAGGCGGTCGAGTGGATGATGCGGTCGCAGTCGCGGCGAAATGGGCTGCGGCTCTTGCTGGCCGGCTCCGGATGAAGCCGGCCGCGGCTTTGGCCGGGATCGCACGCATAGGGCGCGCGGCGTGTGGCGGCGTCAATCGCCATGGGCATGCCCGCAATTGGCCTTAGCGATGATTGATTTTAATAGCTGTCGCACTTAACTATCGTGATGATGCCGTGGCAATCGGCGCGATTCCTCGATTCTTCGGCTGGAGATCAGTATGACGATAGACGTCACGGTAACCGAGAGGGCCGCGCTTCGGATCGGGGAAATCCTCCGTCAGGAGCCCGCGGGCACCATGTTGCGCGTCAGCGTCGAAGGCGGCGGCTGCTCGGGCTTCCAGTACAAATTCGACACCGAGCGCGCCAAGGCCGACGATGACATCGTCATCGAACGCGCCGGCGCCACGGTGCTGATCGACCCGATCTCGCTCAATTACATGGCCGGGTCCGAGATCGATTTCGTCGACGATCTGATCGGATCGGCTTTCAAGGTGCATAACCCGAAGGCCACCGCCTCCTGCGGCTGCGGCACCAGCTTCGCGCTCTAAGGCATCATCTCGGATAAGACGGCGTTAGCCCGTGCGCATCGCCACCTGGAACGTCAACTCGATCAAGCAGCGGCTCGACTCGGCGGTCACTTGGCTCGCCGAGCGCCAGCCCGACATCGTCTGTCTGCAAGAGACGAAATGCGTCGACGATGCCTTTCCGCGCGAGCCGTTCGAGGCGCTCGGCTACAATCTTGCGATCCACGGACAGAAGACGTTTAACGGCGTCGCGCTGCTCTCGAAATTGCCGTTCGACGAGGTGAGCAACGGCTTGCCCGGCGACCACACCGACGATCATGCCCGTTTCATCGAGGCGGTGGTCTCGACGGCGAATGGCGCGTTGCGGGTCGCGACTATTTATCTGCCCAACGGCAATCCGCCGGAGACCGACAAATATTCTTACAAAATCGGGCTGGATGAAGCGGCTTTTTGCCTATGCACGCGAACGGCTGTCGCTGGGCGAGCCGCTCATTCTCGCCGGCGACTACAACGTCATTCCGACGGCGGCCGACGTCCGCAATCCGCAAGACTGGCTTGGCGACGCTTTGTTCCTGCCGCGGACGCGTTCGGCGTTTCACGTCGCTGCATGAATCTCGGGTTGACCGACGCCGTCCGCGCGGCCACGCGACGAGCCGGGCCTCTACACGTTCTGGGACTATCAGGCCGGCGCCTGGCAAAAGAACAACGGCATCCGCATCGACCATCTGCTGCTGTCGCCGCAGGCCGCCGACAGGCTTGACCGACGTCGGCATCGACCGGCACGTGCGCACCTGGGAGAAGCCGTCCGACCACGTGCCGGTATGGCTCGATCTGGCGATCGAGGCGGCAAGCAAACGCTGAGTGGTGCTGGCCGTGCGGTCCGCCGCCGGCGGCCGAAGCCCCCGCATATTAATCGAAAATTCACCGTAGCCGCCGAGATTGCGTCAGCTTACCAAGGCCTTTGGTTTTTGCGGATGCGATGGCTATTTCGAAAGCGCGTGGAACGCTTGAGCCGCCGCCGCGCGTCGAGCCTAAACCGTCCTCCCAACCAGGCAAGCCGACCAAGATTCCAGGTCGGCACATTTCAAGCCGACAGCGTCCGCGAAACCATCAATCTTCTGGAGTCCGATCTCGGCGCCATGATCGGCGACGTACAGCGGCCTGCGTATTCGTTTGCCACCAAGCCGAAGACTCCGCCGCCGCATCCGACAAGATTACGTGCAACAGAGCGACAGCCTGGTCACGCAAGCGGGCAGCGCCAGCCGCGACTTGACGCAGTTCGCGGCATCGATCGAGGAGCTGGCGCGCGCTCTCAGACGACATCGGCTGTCAGGTGCGCAAGGCGGATGATCTCACCGGCGAGGCCTACGAGTCGGCGGAGCTCGCCGGACGCGGCGTGGAAGGGCTGAAGAAATCATCGACACAAATCGGTCAAGTGCTCGATCTGATCTCGACCGTGGCGCGGCAGACCAATCTGCTGGCGCTTAACGCCACGATCGAAGCGGCCCGCGCCGGCGAAGCCGGCCGCGGCTTCGCCGTGGTCGCCTCGGAGGTGAAGAAGCTGTCGCAAGAGACGCAAAAAGCCACCGAAGAAATTTCGCAGAAAATCGATGCGCTGCAGAGCGACGCCGCGGACTGCTTCGAAGCGGTGCAACAGCATCACCGAGCGTGATCAAAGTCCTCAGGCCGCTCTTTGGCGCCGTGGCTTCCGCGGTCGAGCCAACAGAACAGCGCGACGACGGCGGTGGCGCGCAATGCGGCGGAAACGTTGCGATTTGCCGACGGCGTATCGGTCGGCGCGTCGGAAATTCGTGACGCCGCGGCCGGCGCGAATGCGCTTGGGAAATCCGTCGAACAACACGGCAACGACGTCATCACGGCTGGCCGAGCAGCTTAAGATGCGGGTGACGATGTTTCTGCGCCAAAGCGAAGCCGGCGATCGCCGGCGGCACGACCGGCTGCCGTGCGAAATCGGCGTCGATTTGTGGACCGAGGCCGGCGTCATTCGCGGTCACACCGCCGATATCTCCGAGGGCGGCATGCTGCTGCGCATCGACGATGTGCCAGAGATGGCGCCGCTCGTGTCCGGCGGCATCAGCGCGCGACCCTGGCCGGGATCGGCGACGCGCGCGTTCGTCTCGCCGGCAGTTCTCCGCTCGGCCTGCATCTCGAATTTGTGGAAATGGGCTTCGAGCGCTCGCACCGCGCTGGAGCACAAGCTGGCTTCAATTCGCGAGGAGAACCGCGAGATCATCGCGCGCGCGGTCGATGTCGCCAACGACGTCTCGCGGGCGCTCGAAGGGCTAATCCGCGAGGGAAAGCTGACGCAGGAGGCGTTGTTCGACAACGACTATGTCGCAATCGAGGGCACCGATCCGGTGCAATACCGGACCAGGTTTCTTTCCGCTTTGGAGGAGATTTTGCCGGCTATCCAGGAGCCGCTGCTGGCGAGCGACGAGCGCATGGTGTTTTGCGCCGCGGTCGACAGAAACGGCTACCTGCCGGTGCACAATCGCAAATATTCGTTGCCGCAACGCGCCGGCGACACGGCCTGGAACATCGCCCATTCGCGCAATCGCCGTATTTTCGACGACCGCGCCGGACTTGCCGCCGCGCGCAACGTGCGCCCATACATCATCCAGGTTTATGCGCGTGACATGGGAAACAGCGTCACGGTGATGACGCGGGAAATCGACGCCCCGATCCGGGTTTTCGGCAAGCACTGGGGTGGATTTCGTTCAAGCTACAAGCTGTGAGGACTTGTCGAGCGTTCGCGGCGGCCGATTGGTTAGTCTCTGCGGCCTTTAGCCAGGCTTCGAGATAGACCAAAGCCATAGCCCGCTCGTCGTCGTTGGCGCGACGGAAGGCGTTGTCGTAGAGCGGCTTGATCCAACTCTCTTCAGGCGCCGGCGCAGTCGCGGCCGAGCGTCAGCCACATCAGGCCACGCGCCGCCTGCCGCGGCACCTTCTGGCCTTGGAACAGCATATCGCCCAGTACCGCCTCGGCGCGGCAATCGCCTTTGGTCGCGGCAAGCTGGAACCATCGCGCCGCCTGGTGCGGATCGCTCGGCGAGCCGTCGAGATAAAGCCGGCCCAGCTGATATTGCGCATCGGCATCGCCGAAATAAGAGGCGGCATAGGCAAACATCTCGCGGGCGCGGCCGGCATCCGGCGTAATCGCCGAATTGGGAATGCCCTTCAGATAGTAGTGCCCGAGCGCCACGAACGCATTGGCGACGATGTGCGCCTGCGCCGTGCCCGGAGGCTCGTCGGGATGGGTATTGGCGATCTGGCTGAAATACGTAAAAGCGCGCTGGTCGTCCTGAGCGACGCCCTCGCCGGACGCATACATCCGGCCGACCTTCCATTGTGCCGCCAAATGACCCTGATCGGCCGCGTATTGCAGCGCGCTGAGCGTCTTCGCCTTATCCGCGCTCTCCGGCAGGTTCGCCGAGCCCGCGCAAGCCGTCGTTCGGCGCCAGCGAAGCCGTGCTCGGGCTGGTCGATCCGTCGAAGGAGAAAGCCTTCCTGCCCACAGCGCCGGCGCCGAGCGCGCCAACGATGGCGGCCAGGATGCCGCCCCTGACCAGACGAGCAATGGGCCTAGATGTCCGCATAGCACTCTTTCTCGACCGACCCGCCCGGGTGGGTTACGGCGCCCTTACGCGCCGGTCCGACCTGCTGGGCGTATTTCCACAAATACCCGGAGGTGAATTCTTCTGCGCGCGGCTTCCAGGCGCGCGCCCGCTGCTCCAGCTCGTTGTGCCGTCAATTTGACGTCCAGCGTGCCCTTTTCGGCATCAATTTCGATGATGTCGCCGTCGCGCAGGAGCCCGATGGGTCCGCAGATCGCGGCTTCCGGCCCGACATGACCAACACAAAAGCCACGGGTGGCTCCGGAGAAACGCCCGTCGGTGATCAAGGCGACCTTGTCGCCCATGCCCTGTCCGTAGAGCGCGGCCGTCGTCGCGAGCATTTCGCGCATGCCGGGCCCACCTTTGGGCCCTTCGTAGCGGATCACCAGCACTTCGCCTTCCCTATACTTTTTGTTTTTGACCGCCTCGAAACAAGCCTCCTCGCCATCGAAGCAGCGCGCCGGTCCGGAAAAACGCAAGCGCTCCATACCGGCAACCTTAACGATCGCCCCTTCGGGGGCGAGATTACCCTTCAGGCCAACGACGCCGCCGGTTGCCAGCATCGGCTTGTCGGCCGGATGAACCACGTCCTGGGCGTCGTTCCACTTCACCGACCTGAGATTGTCCGCAATCGTGCGGCCGGTGACGGTGAGACACTCGCCATGAAGGAAGCCATGGTCGAGCAGCGTCTTCATCAGCAGCGGAACGCCACCAGCCTCGAACATGTCTTTGGCGACATAACGGCCGCCGGGTTTCAAATCCGCGATATAAGGAGTCTTTTTAAAGACTTCGGCCACGTCGAACAGGTCGAATTCGATCCCGCATTCATGGGCGATCGCCGGCAGGTGCAGGGCGGCGTTGGTCGACCCGCCGGTGGCGGCGACCACGGCGGCGGCGTTCTCCAGGGCGGGCCGGGTCACGATATCGCGCGGGCGGATGTTCTTGACGATCAATTCCATGATCATCTCGCCCGCCAGCATGCAGAACTTGTCGCGGATCTCGTACGGCGCCGGGGCCCCGGCCGAATACGGCAGCGCGAGCCCGATCGCCTCCGACACCGTCGCCATGGTGTTGGCGGTGAATTGCGCGCCGCAGGCCCCGGCCGACGGGCAGGCATTCTGCTCGAGCACATCGAGATCGGCGTCGGACATGGCGCCAATCGAGTGCCGGCCGACGGCTTCGTACACGTCTTGAATGGTGACCGGCTTGCCTTTGAAGGTGCCGGGCAGGATCGAACCGCCGTAGATGAAAATGGCGGGCACGTTGAGCCGGCACATGGCCATCATCATCCCGGGCTGCGACTTGTCGCAGCCGGCGACGCCGACCAGAGCATCATAGGAGTGGCCCCGCACCGTCAGTTCAATGGAATCGGCGATAACTTCGCGCGACGGCAGCGAAGACTTCATGCCTTGGTGCCCCATGGCGATGCCGTCGGTCACGGTAATGGTGCAGAATTCGCGCGGCCGTAGCGCCGACTGAGGCAACCCCAAGCTTGACCGCCTGGGCTTGGCGCATCAGCGCGATGTTGCAGGGAGCGGCCTCGTTCCAGCAGGTGGCGACGCCAACGAACGGCTGATGGATCTGCTCACGCGTCAGACCCATCGCATAATAGAACGCACGGTGCGGCGCCCGCTCCGCGCCCTCGGTCGCGTGGCGGCTTGGCAGCCTCGATTTCAGGTTAGTCTTCGCGTCCATCGTACTCGTACTGGCTCTATAAAGAGCCCCCTCGCCCAACTCATCCGGATCCAACCATCATGCGGATCGGAGCGCGCGGCGACGGCCGATATAGATCAACCACCGAGCGCGGCTATCGATCTCAAAAAATCCTATGGCCAAAAAGCGGCGTTTGGCGGCGCTGCAATGCGAGATAACTAAATGTTCCGGCGCTGTTGCCGGATAGACACAGATTAACCATCCGCCAGCGCTTTGGGTTAAGTCCTCATTTACCAAGATGTGGCGCGCCTGCGACAGTGCGCCTATGCCCAAGCGCCTGAGCCGAGCCTTCTTCAAGAGAAGCGTCCACGATGTGGCGCCCGATCTGATCGGGGCGACGCTACTGTTCGACGGCGTCGGCGGCCGCATCGTCGAGGTCGAAGCCTACCACCACACCGAGCCGGCGGCGCACAGCTTTCGCGGCCAAACCCCGCGCAATGCCGTCATGTTCGGTCCGCCCGGCTTTGCTTATATCTATCGCTCCTATGGCATTCATTGGTGCCTGAACTTCGTATGCGAGCCTAAAGGGCTCGGCCAGCGCGGTGCTTATTCGTGCGATCGAGCCGACCAATGGGCTATCGGCGATGCGCCGGCGGCGCGGGCTAGGCGACGAACGGTTACTCTGCGCAGGTCCCGGGCGGGTCTGCCAGGCGCTCAAGATCACGGCGGCAGATAACGGAATGGCGCTCGACGCGCCGCCGTTTGAACTGTTTGCCCATACCGCCACGATCGAGGTCGTGGCAGGGCCGCGGATCGGCATTACCAAAGCCGCGGAGCTGCCATGGCGCTACGGTCTGAAAGACTCACGCTTTCTCAGCAAGCCGTTTCCGGCATCGTCTGCAGCAGGTGCATTGCAGAAATGACCCGCGATACGATGAGCAATATTAGTCAGGCAGCCTGAAACCCGGATCGAAACCCAGCTCCCGGCGGGCCTTCTCGATCGAGACCGCGCCATCGTCTTCGGCGATGTTGTAAATACCCGGCCCTCCAGCGGTCAGCGCCAGTAGTGCCGCGTGCGCCGCGGCGTCCACGTGCAGCGGCGCGCGGGTGTTTGGCGTATTCCAGGTGCCCGGACCGTATAGCCGGCCATAGCGCAGCACGATGCCTTCGATACCCGGCGCCTTGAGCACGGCGTCCTCCAGCGCACGCACGCCACGCGCGGTGACAGCCCTCGGCTGATCGCCCTCAGCAGACGCGAGCGCGTCGGTCTCGTCGTGCGGCTTCGGCCCGTTGGCATAAGCGAATGCGATGCTTTGCGCGATCAAGCGGCGGGCGCCGGCCGCCCGTGCCGCCGCAACCAGATTGGGCGTAGCCTCGATTCGCAGTTGCGCATTGCGCGCGAGAGCTTCGCCAAGACGTGCTGGATCAATGACTTGTGGCAGATCGGTCAACTGATGGATGACGATTTGCGGGCGTGAGGCGACGACCGCGTCGCGCACGGCGCCAGCATCAAAGATATCGACAATGACCGCTTCTACTCCGTGCGCTTTCAATTCTTCGGCTTTGTCGGCGGAGCGCGTCGAGCCGGTCACGTGGTAGCCGGCAGCACGCAGAAGCGGCGTCAGCCGCCGTCCGATCGCTCCGCTCGCTCCAGCCAGGAAAATCCGCACGTCGACGCAGCAATCAATGATAGGCCACGATGAACTCGCATCCGGCGTCGGTCGAAAAGGTGCGCGTGGTCTTGCCGGTTGCGAGCTCAAACTCGGTGACGATGGCGTCGTCGTGACAGCACAGATAAGCGCGCTGGCCGTCAGGCGCGAAACCAAAGCCCATCGGTCCCTTTCCGGTCGCGAACGAAGCGATCGGTTTGGCACCATCAACCGCATAGATCGCGGCGCGGCTATCCTGATGAAGCGAGACGACGACGTAGCGGTTGTCGGGCGACACCCGCACGCGCCGCATTTGCGGCTTGGCGGCGTTCGAGCCTTCGATCGCAACCGTTTGGCGGAGCGCGTGGGTGTGCGCATCGATCACATAGAATTCGGCGGCGGTTTGCGCGCACACATAGAGCGTGTCGCCATCCGGCGACATGGCAAGCCCTTCGGTGATTTGCGGCACTTTGATGCGGTCGATGACGGTGCGGCGCGCGACATCGACAACGACGATGAAGTCGGTCTTGACCGAGACGAACACTTTTCCAGTCTGGTGGCTGATCGCCAGCCAGTGCGCGGTGTTGCCGACATCGACGCGCTGCACCTTATCGGACGTAGCATCAACGACGAAAACCGCGTTGGCGAGTTCGCCCGAGGACCAGAGCGCACCCGAAGCATCCATCATGACGCCGTGCGGCGCGCAGGTTTGGCCGAGGTCGATCACGCGCGTTAGCGATTGCGACGGCAGATCGATCACGACAATGCGCCGATCCGGGTTGGCGTTTCTCGCGAAAATTCCGTCGCCATAGACCGTGCCGTAGGCGGTGCGCCCGTCGGATGACAATGCGAGCTCGTGCGTCGAACCGGGCATGTCGATGGTTCTCGACAGGGTCAGCGTTTCGGCGTCGAGGAAATGGACTTTGTGCGCGGTCTTCGCCGTCACGATCAGGTTCGGACCACCGGGCCGGTTGTTGATATCGGGCATACACAGGACCTTACGCGTTCGGGCCGTATTGCACTATTCGTACTCTAGGCGGAAGCGCCGGACCGCTCCAGCGCCGCTCGGAAACTGAACTACGCGCCGACGCTCGGCTCGCGCTTGAAGGGGATGGTCGGCGCCAGCAGGATCGATGGCAGCACCGCGAGCGCGATCGGCACGAAGGCGAACTGGGCCGTGCCGGTAACATCCCAGGCTCGACCGCAAATGATCGCGACAACGACGGTGGATGCGTAGGCGATAGTGAACATGGCCGCCGAGACGCGCGCAACTTCCTGCGGCGCGCTTAGGAGTGGCGGCAGGGTGAGGCCCAGCACAAAGGCGGCGCCGGCGGCAAAGCCAAGCATTGCTGCGGCGATGATCGTCGCGGCGCCCGCCGTCACGGCAATGGCTCCAAGACTGAGAAGGCCGACAACACCGGCGAGCATCGAAGGGCCAGGCGCGGCGTTCGATGTGGCGGGCAAAGCCGATCAGCAGCAACGACGCCGGCAATTGGCCGAGATTAAGCGCCGTCAACGCCGGACTGATCAGGTCGGGCCGTCCGGCTTCGTTCAGATAGCCCGGGAGGAAGGCGTTGGTCCCGAAATAAAGCGGACCGACGCCACCGAAGATCAAACCGATGCGCCAGACGTCGCGCGCCGGCCAATCCGGCCACCACCGTCCGGAAACCTCGGCCACACTCGTCTTCACCTCGCGCGGCGCGGTCACCAATACCAGTAACGCAATCAGACGCGATCGGCACCGCCCACAGCACGAAGGTCGTGCGCCAGCTTTCGGCGAACATCGGAAACAGCCATGGAAGCGCGACCGGGAGGATTTCGCCGACCAACAATCCGTTGGTATAGACACCGGTGCCGAGAACAATGCGCTCGCGGCAGCCAACGACCGACCAATGCAGGCATCGCGGGTTGGGCCACGCCTATTCCGATGCCCATGACGACGGTCGCGGCGAGCAGACTGACCGTGCCAACGGCGGCGCCGCGACCGGCGGAGCCCAGTGCCGTCAGCAGGAGACCAATGATGACGGCTGCTACGACGCCGATCCGCGCCACAAGCCGCGAGCCGACCAGCGCCGCTCCGGCGAATATGACGATTGGCGCGCCGCTCAGGGCGCCGATTTCCGTGCCCGTGAGATTGAACTCAGCTGCGGAGCGCCGGAATAACCGGCGGCACTGCCAGGATCGCCAGGCGGAGCGCGACGCCGATCAGCCAAAGCAGCGTCAAGGAGATCGGCAGAGATCGAGAAGCAGTCACTGGATTTTCCCGGTAGCAACATGGTCAGAGATCTCACGCGGCGCCTTGCAGGCGCTGCAGCGCCTCGGCGAGCTTGGCCTTGCGGGCCTGCGCCTCATCGCGTTTTTCGCGCTCGCCCTCGACGACCTCCTCCGGCGCGCGTTTGAGAAAATCGGCGTTGCCGAGCTTTTGGTCGACGCGCGCGATATCGGCATCGCACTTCGCCATTTCCTTGGCGAGGCGCGTGCGTTCGGCGGCAAGATCGATCACGCCTTTAAGCGGCAGCGCCGCGACCTCGCCGCGCACGATCAGTTGCACAGCGCCTTGCGGCGCGGTGTCTGCGAAAGAGATATCGGCGACGCGCGCGAGACGCTGCACGAATTCCGACCAGCGCGCCGCACGCGCCTGAGTCTCGGCCGAAGCGCCGGCAAGGACCAGCGGCAACTGCGTCGCGGGCGGGATGCTCATTTCGGAGCGGACCGACCGGATCGCCGTGACCAGATCGATCACCCAACCGATCTCGGCTTCCGCGGCTTCGTCATCAAGCCCGTCGTGCTGCGGCCATGCGGCGAGTGCCAGCATGTGGTCGCGCTTGGGGCCATGCTCGGCGGTGACGCGCCAAAGCTCCTCGGTGATGAACGGCATGAACGGATGGAGCAGCTTGACAATTTCGTCGAGCGCCCAGGCGGTCGCCGCGCGCGTTTCGTTCTTGGCTGCGCCGTCGGCACCGGTGAGCACGGGCTTCGCCAGCTCCAAATACCAGTCGCAGAAGATATTCCAGACAAAGCGATAGGTCGCCGCCGCCGCGTCGTTGAACTTGTAGGCCTCGATCGCCGCCGTAATGTCTCTGCCGGTCTTCGCGGTCTCGTGCGCGATCCAGCGGGTGAGCGTCTCCTTGGCGTTGCGGGGACTAAAATCTGGATCGCGCGCGCAGCCATTGATCTCGGCAAAACGCGCCGCGTTCCACAGCTTGGTCGCGAAATTGCGATTGCCTTCGACACGCTGCGCCGAGGGCTTGATGTCGCGCCCCTGCGCCGCCATGGCGGCAAGTGTGAAGCGGAGCGCGTCGGCGCCGTATTCGTCGATCAGCTCCAGCGGATCGATGACGTTGCCCTTCGACTTCGACATCTTGGCGCCGGAGGCGTCGCGCACCAGGGCGTGGATATAGACGTCGCGAAACGGCACTTCTTTCATGAAATGCAGGCCCATCATCATCATGCGCGCGACCCAGAAGAAGATGATGTCAAAGCCGGTGGACAGCACCGAGGTCGGGTAGTAGCGCTTCAACTCCGGCGTCTGGTCGGGCCAGCCCAGCGTCGAGAACGGCCACAGCGCCGAGGAGAACCAGGTGTCGAGCACGTCGTCGTCGCGGTGCAGATATTCGTTGGCGAAGCGCGCGCGCCGCTCCGGGTCGGCGGCGATATCGTGCCCGTCTTCGGCGGTGATCTCCTCGATATCGGTATAGTGCGCGAGCGCATCGGCAACGGCGTCATCCTCGTTCTCGGCGACGAAGATTTTTCCGTCCGGGCCATACCAGGCCGGAATCTGATGACCCCACCAGATTTGTCGGGAGATGCACCAGGGCTGGATGTTTTCCATCCAGTTGAAGAACGTCGCTTCCCATTGCGCCGGCACGAACACGGTCTTGCCCGCGCGCACCGCGTCAATCGCCGGCGCCGCCAGCGTCTTGGCGTCGACGTACCACTGGTCTGTCAGGAAGGGTTCGACAACCGCGCCCGAGCGGTCACCGTGCGGCACCGCGTGAGTCGTTGTCTCGATCTTGTCTATGAGACCTCGCGACTCCAGTATTTCGACAATCGTTGTCCGAGCACGCTCAGCCGCGATCCCATCCAGCGCCATGATCGCGACGTCGGGGTGCGCATCCTGCAGGAACGCATCGTTGTTTTTCAGCGCAAGCCGCGCCCCCTCATCGAACACATTGATCAGCGGCAGGTTGTGCCGGCGGCCGACTTCGAAATCGTTGAAATCGTGCGCCGGCGTGATCTTGACCGCGCCGGTGCCTTTTTCCGGATCGGCATATTCGTCGCCGATGATCGGGATGCGGCGGCCGACCAGCGGCAGGATCGCGGTCTTGCCGATCAGGTGTTTGAGTCGCTCGTTCTCGCGGATGCACGGCGACGGCAACGTCACCGAGCATCGTTTCCGGCCGCGTCGTCGCGACGACGATGAACTCGTCGCTACCCTCGATCGGATATTTGATGTGCCAGAGATTTCCCTTGACCTCGACCTGCTGCACTTCAAGGTCGGAGATCGCGGTCTTGAGCTTGGGATCCCAATTGACGAGGCGCTTGTCCTTGTAGATGAGGCCTGAGCGATAAAGCTCGACAAAGACTTTGGCCACGGCGCGCGACAGGCCTTCGTCCATGGTGAACCGCTCGCGCGACCAGTCGCACGAGGCGCCGAGCCTTTTGAGCTGGCCGATGATGGCGCCGCCGGATTCGGCTTTCCATTCCCAGACCCGCTTGATGAAAGCCTCGCGGCCCATCTCGCGGCTGCCGGGCTGCTGGCGCTCCATCAATTGCCGCTCGACCACGGCCTGCGTGGCGATGCCGGCATGATCGGTGCCCGGCTGCCACAGCACGTCCTTGCCGCGCATGCGCTCGAAGCGGCAGAGAATGTCCTGCAAGCGTGTTGTTGAGCGCGTGACCCATATGCAGCGAGCCGGTCACGTTCGGCGGCGGGATGACGATGCAATAGGGCTCGGCCTTGGCGCGCTCCGGCCGGCCGGCGCGGAAAGCGCCGGCCGCTTCCCACGCGGCATAAATGCGGCCCTCGACCGCGCCGGGCACATACCTGTTTTCGATCATCGTTGCTTAGCTTTCGCCGCTTGCGCGCGTCTAGAAAGCCCGACATCGCAGAAAACGCGGTTTCCAACGCCGGTCAGCCGTAAGAAACCCGCGCTGCGCTTGGTGTCAACGGGCGATGGTTTCACGTTGTCATGCGGCAATCCCAACTGTCACTGGCCCATGCCCGCGCGCAAAAACTCCGGTCCGCTCCATCATCCTGCTCGCGGCCGCCGGCTTTGCCAGCCAGGCGCAGGTGCGCGTCACCGATTCGCTGCTTCCCCAGATCGCCACCGACTTCCAAACCACCGTGGGCGTCGCCGCTATTGTGCTCACCGCCTATGCCATTACCCACGGCTCGATCCAGTTCGTCGTCGGCCCGGTCGCCGATCGTTTCGGGAAATATAGGACGGTCGCCATCGCCAGCCTGCTTGCCGCGGTGCTGGTGGCGGTCTGCGGAACGGTGTCGTCGCTGCCGCAACTCGCCATCGCGCGGCTGGCGACCGGCGCCGTCGCCGGCTGGGTGATCCCGGTCTCGATGGCCTATGTCGGCGACGTGACGCCCGCCGACCGGCTGCAGCCGATCCTTGCCCGTTACGCATCAGGCTACATTCTCGGCCAGCTCTTCGGCCAAGCCGCCGGCGGCGTGCTTGGCGATCTGTTCGGCTGGCGCAATGTCTTTTTCGCGCTTGGCGGCCATGTTCGCGCTGGCGGCGGCCGGTCTCATCTTCGAGCTCATCGCCAATCCGCAAACGCGCGTCGCCGATCACCACGCCGCGAGCCGGCGCGGCTTCGTCGCCGATTACGCCGCGATCCTCTCCAATCCGTTTGCGCGCATGATCATCATCGTCGGCTTCATCGAAGGGGCGCTGGCGTGGGGCGCCTTCGCTTATATCGGCGCGAATTTGCACCTGCGCTTTGATTTGAGCTTCACCCTGGTGGGCCTCACCGTCGCCTGTTTCGGCATCGGCGGCTTGATCTATTCCGGCCTGGTGCGGCTTCTGGTCTACCGGCTTGGCCAGATCGGTCTCACCATCATCGGCGGCTTTATCATCACCGCGGCGTACCTGGTGCTGGCATTCCAGCCGGTGTGGTGGTTTGCGCCGATCGCCGTGACGGCCATCGGGCTCGGCTTCTACATGTTCCACAACACATTGCAGACCAAAGCCACGCAGATGACGCCGGAAGCGCGCGGCACCGCCGTCGCCATCTTCTCCTCGGCGCTTTATTTCGGACAGACGGCAGGTGTCGCCGCAGGCGCGCTGGTGATCGATCGTCTTGGCGCCAAGCCGCTATTCCTCGGCACCGCCGTCGCGTTTCCGGTGCTCGCGATTTGGTTTGCGAACCAGTTGCGACAACGCCAGCCTCTTGATTTGAGGCTGGCGCCAGCAGTTTTATCAGCCTTTGACCGTCACACCTTGACCAGCGGCACCTTCGGCACCGAGCCGCGGCGCGGCGGCGAGCCGCCGCCGGGACCGCCGCCCGGCGGTTTGCGGCGCGACGAGGACCGGCGCTTCTTGGCGCGGCGCGGCTCCGGCAGCTTTTCCGGCCGCGGCGTCACCGGGCCGTCCGGATATTCGAAGCCGAGCTGGCTCTTGCCGTTTTCGTCGGTTGTGACGACGACGCGCACGTGACCGCCCGACTTCAAGCGGCCGAACAGCACTTCGTCGGCCAGCGGCTTCTTGATGTGCTCCTGGATCACCCGGGCCATCGGCCGGGCGCCCATGAGCTCGTCATAGCCGTTGGCGATCAGCCATTGCGACGACTCGTCGGTCAGCTCGATGGTGACGTCGCGATCGGCCAGCTGCGCCTCGAGCTGCAGCACGAACTTCTCGACCACCATCGCGATCACTTCCTGCGACAGATGCGCGAAGGTGATGATGGCATCGAGCCGGTTGCGGAATTCCGGCGCGAACAGCCGGTTGATCGCCTCCATGTCGTCGCCCTCGCGCTTGGTGCGGGTGAAGCCGAAGGCGGCCCGCGCCATGTCGGCGGCGCCGGCATTGGTGGTCATGATCAGGATCACGTTGCGGAAATCGACCTGCTTGCCGTTGTGATCGGTCAGCTTGCCGTGATCCATGATCTGCAGGAGCACGTTGAACAGGTCCGGATGCGCCTTCTCGATTTCGTCGAGCAGCAGCACGCAATGCGGATGCTGGTCGACGCCGTCGGTCAGCAGGCCGCCCTGATCGAAGCCGACATAGCCGGGCGGCGCGCCGATCAGCCGGGATACGGTGTGGCGCTCCATGTATTCCGACATGTCGAAGCGGATGATCTCGACGCCGAGCGTGGCGGCAAGCTGCCGGGCCACTTCGGTCTTGCCGACGCCGGTCGGACCGGAGAACAGATAGCAGCCGATCGGCTTTTCCGGCTCGCGCAGGCCGGCGCGGGCAAGCTTGATCGACGCCGACAGCGCCTCGATCGCCTTGTCCTGGCCGTAGACGACGCGCTTGAGCGTCTCTTCGAGATGGCGCAGCACCTCGGCGTCGTCCTTCGACACCGCCTTCGGCGGAATCCGCGCCATGGTGGCGATGGTGGTCTCGATCTCCTTGATGCCGATGGTCCGCTTGCGCCGGCCTTCCGGCAGCAGCATCTGCGCCGCGCCCGATTCGTCGATCACGTCGATCGCCTTGTCGGGCAGCTTGCGGTCGTGGATGTAGCGCGACGACAGTTCGACCGCCGCCTTGATCGCCTCGTTGGTGTAGCGGAGCTTGTGATAGTCCTCGAAATAAGGCTTGAGCCCTTTGAGGATCTCGATCGCGTCCGGCACCGTCGGCTCGTTGACGTCGATCTTCTGGAAGCGGCGCACCAGCGCGCGATCCTTCTCGAAATACTGCCGATACTCCTTGTAGGTCGTCGAGCCGATGCAGCGCACGGTGCCGGAAGCCAGCGCCGGCTTGAGCAGGTTCGAGGCGTCCATGGCGCCGCCGGACGTGGCGCCGGCGCCGATCACGGTGTGGATCTCGTCGATGAACAGGATCGCGCCGGGATAGGCTTCGAGCTCCTTGATGACCTGCTTGAGGCGTTCCTCGAAATCGCCGCGATAGCGCGTGCCGGCGAGCAGCGTGCCCATGTCGAGCGCGAACACCGTGGCGTTGCGCAGCACGTCCGGCACCTCGCCGTGGACGATGCGGCGCGCCAAGCCTTCGGCGATGGCGGTCTTGCCGACGCCGGCCTCGCCGACGAACAGCGGATTGTTCTTCTGCCGCCGGCATAGCACCTGGATGGTGCGGCTGATTTCGGCGTCGCGGCCGATCAGCGGGTCGATCTTGCCCTCGCGCGCCTTCTTGTTGAGGTTGACGCAATAGGCGTCGAGCGCATCGCCCTTCTTCTTCGGCTCGTCGCCGTTCTTGGCATCGGCGTCTTCGTCGGCGCCGCGCACCGGGCGCGCTTCCGACATGCCCGGCCGCTTGGCGATGCCGTGGCTGATATAATTGACCGCGTCGTAGCGCGTCATGTCCTGCTCCTGCAGGAAATACGCGGCGTGGCTCTCGCGCTCGGCGAAGATGGCGACCAGCACATTGGCGCCGGTCACCTCCTCGCGGCCGGAAGACTGAACGTGGATCACGGCGCGCTGGATGACACGCTGAAAGCCGGCGGTGGGCTTGGAATCCTCGGCGCCGTCGGTGACCAGATTGTCGAGCTCGGATTCGAGGTAGGCGACGAGGCTGCGGCGCAGCTTGTCGAGGTCGACATTGCACGCCCGCATGACGGCGGCCGCGTCCTGATCCTCGATCAACGCGAGCAGGAGGTGCTCGAGCGTGGCGTATTCATGATGGCGCTCGTTGGCGAGCGCCAGAGCCCGGTGGAGCGATTGTTCAAGGCTGCGCGAGAACGTTGGCATTCAATGTCCATTCCATCTGTTTTGACCGTCCCCCGGAATCACTTCTTCTCCATGATGCATTGCAAAGGATGCTGATGTTTGCGGGCAAAGTCCATGACCTGCGTCACTTTGGTCTCCGCCACCTCGTAGGTGAATATCCCGCATTCGCCGATCCCGTGCTGATGAACATGCATCATGATCCGGTGGGCCGTCTCGTGGTCCTTGTTGAAGAATCGCTCGAGCACATGGACCACGAACTCCATCGGCGTGTAGTCGTCGTTGAGCAGCAAGCACGCGATACAGGTTCGGCCGCTTGGTCTGCGGCTTCGTCTTGGTGATGACCGCCGTGCCCGGCCCGCCCTGATCGTTTTTCCGCTTGCGGTCATCGTCCGCCAGGCGGATGGGCAATCTGGTCTTGGAATCGTCGAACGGCGGCATTGTCTTCGTCTATCGTCCAGAGGCGGGAATGGCGCGACCGGCGGCCCCTGAGGCGTTCATCCTGCAACCCTCTGCCAACCCCTGCACATTATCATAGATACGGAAAGCCTCGCTTTCCAGATCGCCGAAGTGCGTGCCGAAACCTCGAACCGCCCGCCCGCGCGCGGCGTTCCGCGCAGCCTTGATCGTACCCATGGCTACCCCGCTTGCACGATTGATGCCAATTGCAGCAGTCAGTCGCGTTGTCACAATGACCGCGGCTGAGCGCGGCAGCCCCAGAACGCGCGGCATTGCGCAAGCCAGACGTCACACGCTGCGCTCGGCGCCAGCGCCGAAACTTCAGGGATAAACCAGAGATAGGTCGAAGTCCGAAAGGATCAAGCCGGGCTGGCGCAGTGCCGCGGCCGCCCGGCATCACTTCATCATCGAGCGTTTTCGCGAGCACGCCCTCGAACGGCTTGTAAGCTTCCTTGGCGAGGTCGGCGTAGAGTTCGCCGATCTTGGCCGACTCGGCGACGAAGTCTTCATACGAGGATTTGAGGTATTCCGTCTGCACCGCCACGGCCGTCTCCAGGCTTTTCGCGCCCATGAGCTTTTCCAATGCAGCGGCCGAGTCTTCAAATGACTTCTTCGAATAGTCGGCGAACTCGGTGGCGATAGCCTGGGCATTCTTGGTCCAGGCGCCGAACGTCGCCATCGCCATGTCCATGTTGTCCTTGCCGAACTTCTGCATCGGATCGGTGCTCATGTAATCTCCCCGCGGCCCGCCATAACAGCCCTGCTCAAGAGGCCAGTGCCTTGAAAACGCCTTGTGCGGCGACAATCATAATCTATAGTGCACTGCACAAAAAATTCAACGGGACATCGAGCAGTGCGCTTCGGCGGCGAACTTCCAACATGAATTGCAAAGCGGCTTGCTAACGTAACTTGCCAAGATGACTTGGTGGGATGAACTCGGCAAGGTGACCCGCAAGACAACTTGCGAACGAGGCGCGGCGGGTTGGCTTAACGCTTTCGCAACTGCGCTCGCCTAGCGTGCTTGACCGTGTCGTCCATGTGACGACCGGTCCTGGTCGGGGGAAAATTCCTCGCCATCGCGACGGGTGGCCGAGACCGAAGTCGGCCACTGCCACGGGGGACGCATCGTCCCAAAGGAGCAAACGAGGGTGGGCTCCCACCAGGGGCTCCAGGTGCGTCAGGGACGGGGTGTAATGGGTCGAGTGCGTTCTGAGCCCTCTTGGGGGCATCGGGCTATCCTCTTCGGTGTTGCCGCTATCGGGGCGGCAGTCATTTTCTCCAGCGATTTAGCCGACGCCCGTTACCACCGCTATTACGTGCATTATGTGCGGCACGCCGCGGCGCCGCGCGCTTATCATCGCCTTCATGCCGAAGGCTACGCGCCGCCGACTTCCTCGATCGTCGTCGACGGCAATACCGGCGAAGTGCTGCATTCTTCGAACGCCGACGCAACGCGCCATCCGGCGTCGTTGACCAAGATCATGACGCTCTATTTGCTGTTCGAGCGACTCGAGAGCGGCAAGATCCGGCTCGACACGCAGCTCAAGGTTTCCGAGCACGCCGCCGAGCAGGCGCCGACCAAACTCGGCCTCAAGCCCGGCGCTACCATCGCCGTCGAAGACGCTATCAAGGCGGTCGTCACGAAGTCGGCGAACGACGCGGCCGTCACCATCGCCGAAAATCTCGGCGGCAGCGAGGACGGATTCGCCAAGCTGATGACCGACAAGGCGCACGCACTCGGCATGAGCCGGACAACTTACGTCAACGCTTCGGGGCTGCCCGACGACGATCAAAACACCACAGCGCAGGACCAGGCCTTGCTCGGCCGCGCCATTCAAGAGCGGTTCCCACGCTACTACAAGTATTTCTCGACCGAGGAATTCGTCTATCGCGGCCACGCGATGCGCAATCACAACCACCTGCTCGGCGTCGTTGGCGGCGTCGATGGCATCAAAACCGGCTACACGCGCGCTTCGGGCTTTAATCTTGTCACCTCGGTTCATCGCGACGGCCGTTACATTGTCGGCGTGGTGCTGGGCGGCCGTTCGGCCTATGAGCGCGATTTGCACATGCGCGACCTGATCAACGCGCACATCAGAGAGGCGTCGCTCCGGCACACCGCTTCCGCCATCGCCGAGAAGGCCGAACTGCGCCGCGATAGCGAACAACGGGGCGAACAAAAGCCGGTGGCCTTCATCAGGGCGCCGCTTACCGCGCATGCCGACGCGACACCGACGGTAAATGCGAAGGGAACCAGCAGCGCGACGGCCGGAGCGAATGATCAAATCCAGCCGGTGTTGGTGAAGACGATTACCTACCGCACCGCGCCCGTGCAGACGGCCCCGCTGACGCCGATGCCCCCTCTTGTTCCCGCGGCCGCTCCGCCGCCGCAGCCCGTCGCGGCTGCTGCAATTCGTCCCCCGGCGGCGCCATTGCCGGAGACGCCGAACACGAACACGGTTGTCGTCGCGTCAACGGAGCCGGCGGCGATCGCCACCGCTGCCAAAGCGGAGCCGGTCAGGTCCGAGGCAGCGAAGCCCGATCCCCCAAGGACTGATGTGGCAAAGCCCCCGCCGACCCCGGCGCAGATTCGGGCGCGCGGCGGATGGCTCATTCAGATCGGCGCTTACGAGGGCGAAGACGAGGCCAGGCAGCACCTGAGCGAGGCGAAGCTCAAGATTCCAGGCATGCTCGCCGCCGCCGATCCCTTCACCGAGCGCGTGCAAAAAGGCGACAAGGCGCTCTTCCGGGCGCGCTTCGCCGGATTTGACAGAGGAATGGCGGAAGCCGCGTGCCGGCAACTCAAGCGCAGCGACATCGCCTGCTTGACGGTCAAGAACTGAAGCATGACCGCGGGAGCCGCAGTCCGGTTTTCGGCAAGGTCTCGCCAACAAGCCTACCCGGCAGAGCCGGGACTCAAAACGGGACGTCACTCACGGACGGGAAGCCACGCGAAGATCCTGTTGGGATTCTCAGCGATGGCGGCGAAGCAGAACATCCTTGGCTTGATTGACGCGACCCGCAAGGTACGTCGACCCCCCCTGATCGGGATGCAGTTTCTTCATGAGCGATCGGTGGGCGCGACCGATCTGGTCGGAGCTCGCGCCGGGCTGAAGGCCAAGGATCTGATAAGCCTCCTCTTCCGCCATTTCGCGGCTGGACGTGGCGGCGCCGCCACCCTGCCCCGCACCCGCATTGTGCTTCGCGTATTCACGCCAGCGGGGCTGCCGGCGGTCAAGATAAGCCCCCAATAATCGGCGGCTATCGTCGTCGATCCCACTCATCAGCGAGACCAGTGTCGGCACATCGAGGCTATCGAGCAAGGCGCCGTCATGAGGCCCTGCAAGAATCCAGCCGCGCATCGCGCCGGTGTCGTCATCGAGTTCCATCTCCAGGAACGCCGAGCGCACACGGGAGACCCGGCGTGGAAATTTCAGCGCCAGCCAGTTGAAGCCCGGCAAGGGCGCCTTCCAACCGACCAAACCCAGCCCGAGCGCAGCGACCGGGATGGCCACCCATATTGCTCCGCGGAAAAACAGAAATCCTGCAAAGACCAGCACGGCGCCGCCGCCGACACGACGCACCAGACGGGCATTTTGCTTGGGATCGGGCGTGGAGAAGCGGCCGACAGCCCACAACACCAGAACAAGAACGACGACACCAAGAAGAAGGGCCATGGTGGCTTTCAGCTAAACAATCCGCGTGCTCGGGCTATCGCAGACCGCAAGGCAGAGATCAATCTGTGCCATAACGTGGCCTCCCGCCGCAGCCGATGCAACGGGCTCGCAACCACCCTCAATCGGCGAGCAGGCCGTGGGTATCGAGCGGCTTACCGGCCGAGGCGGCCCATTCGGCGCGCGCCGCGGCGCGACGCTTGCCCTTCTCGTCCATTGGCAGCTTGAGCGCGTCGATCAGGGCCTTGACTTCGTCGCGGGCGATAAAATGCGACGAGTTGGCGCGCGGGCCGAGCGTATTCTCCTCGACGTCGTCAAGCGCGGTGAGGCCGCGCGGAAAATATTCGCGATAGACCACCCGTTCGCCGAAGCCGTCGACGGCGCGAAAACCGAGCTGCCGGGAGAGCGCGTCGATCCCGGCGCCGACCAGCCGCTTGTTGCGCGAGCCAAGCGTCGAGAGGCGGTTGCGCACGATCACCCAGTCGGTGAGGCCGCCATCGACCAAACGCCGCTGACGGCGGGCCTCACGGACCATTTCGGCATAGTGGCTGAGCCCGGTCAGCTCGAAGGTGGTCGGATCGACAACGCCGAGGACATCGAAATCGACGAAGCTGTCGTTGAGCGGAGTAATGAGCGTGTCGGCCATCGAGTGGGCGAGACGCATCAGATACGAATCGGTTCCCGGCGTGTCGATAATGACAAAGTCGTGGTTCTGCTCGACGGCGCCCACTGCCTCGGCAAAGGCGGTGAATTCCTGCGCCTCGATCTCCTCGATCCGGGCGCCGAAGCCGCGCGCCACGCAAAAATGCCGCGGATGATCGAGCTCAATCCCGGCGCGGGTCGCCCAGTCGCGGCGATTGTCGACGTAGTGGGTAAAGCTGCGCTGGCGTGAGTTGAGATCGATGGTGGCAACGCGCTGGCCCGCCTGCAAAAGCGCGACAGCAACATGCATCGCCGTAGTCGACTTTCCTGATCCGCCTTTTTCGTTGCCTAGGACGATGACATGCGCCGAAAACGGCTTGCCAACATCCGCCTGCATCAACATGGAACGCAACCTCTGCGTGGCGATCCGTTCTCCAGCTTGCAACCGGTAGAATCAAGATACAGCATCGGTCGCCATAAGTTAATCATTAACCACGCCGTGCACACGAAAGCGCGTCGTGTGTGTTGGCCCGGCAACGCCATGACCAGAAGTTCCGCACGTTCCAAGCCGCGCCGACCGCAGGTCATCCGCACCGTGACGGCGCTGTCTCGCGTCCTCTCACAGTGGCGCGGGCGGCGGGAGCGGGTCGCGCTGGTGCCGACCATGGGAGCGCTGCATGCCGGTCATCTCGCCTTGGTGCGCCGGGCGCAAGGGCGCGCCGACCGCGTCATCGTTTCGATCTTCGTCAATCCGACTCAATTCGCGCCGCATGAGGACTTAAACACCTACCCGCGCACTTTCGCCGCCGACGTCGCGGCGCTGGCAAGTCTTCGCACCGACCTGGTTTGGGCGCCGTCGGCCGAAACGATGTATCCGGCCGGGTTTGCCACGCGGATCGTGCCGGAAGGCCCGGCGACGGCCGGTCTCGAAGACGCGTCCAGGCCGCACTTTTTCACCGGTGTCGCAACCGTTGTGAGCAAGTTGTTGATTTAATGCGAGCCGGACATCGCGGTATTCGGCGAGAAGGATTATCAACAGCTCAAAGTGGTCACGCAGCTGGCGCGAGACCTGGACTTAAAGACCCGCATTGTCGGTGTAGCCACCGTGCGCGACGCCGACGGGCTCGCGCTCTCCTCGCGCAACGCCTACCTCTCGCCGGCGGAACGCGCCGCGGCGCCGGTGCTTCACCGGGTGCTCATGCATTGTGCGGAGAAGATCGCCGCGAAGCAGCCGATAGGCTCGGTGCTATCAGCGGGCCATGCGACGATCTCGCAGGCAGGTTTCATCGTCGACTATCTCGAGGCGCGCCAGACCGAGACGCTGGCTCCCGTCTCCTCGTTCGCAGAAGGGCCTCTTCGACTCTTGGTTGCTGCGCGCATCGGCAAGACCCGGCTCATCGACAATGTCGCCGTTTAAGGACCGATCTCACTTGCCGCCGGGCTTCATCGGATCCTTCACAGCCTCGTAAGTCGCGAATTCCATGCTGTAGAGCTGCCCGTTCACCTTCTCGACCTTGCGGATGTAGATATTCTGCACGATGTCGCGGGTCTCCGGGTCGATCGATATCGGGCCGCGCGGGCTTTCCCAGGCCATGCCTTTCATCGCCGCAAGCAAGGCGTCGCCGTCGGCGTTGCCGTTCGTCTTCTTGAGCGCCTCGTAGATCAGATGCAGCCCGTCATAGGCGCCGACCGAGACGAAGTTGGGACGAAAGCCGCTCGCCTTCTCGGAGGCCGCCACATAGGACTTGTTGAGCGCCGAATCGTGTGCCGCGGAATACGAGCCAGAAGTTATGATCCCCAGCATCTGGTCGCCCATGGCGTTGAGGCCGTCGTCATCGGTGAGATCGCCCGGGCCGATGATCTTGATGCCGGAACTGCCGAGGCCACGCTCAGCAAATTGCTTGGCGAAAATGCCTGCCTGCGTGCCTGGAAAATAGATGAACGCAGTGTCCGGATTGATGTCGCGGATGCGCTGCAAGAACGGCGCGAAATCGGGATTGGCGAGCGGAATGCGGATCGATTCAATGATCTCCCCGCCGGCCAGGGTGAAGCGGGTCTTGAATGCGGTTTCCGACTCAATACCGGGCGCCCAATCGTTGACCAGCGTGACGACACGCTTGCTGCCGTTCTGTGCGGCCCATTGCGCCATGATCCAGGCCTGCTGGCTTTGCAGAAAGCCGGCGCGCACCATGTAGGGCGATTTGGTCACCGTGACGGAAGCGCCAGAGCTCAACGCCAAAGTCGGGATCTTGGCTTCTGTCACCAGCGGGGCGATCGCCAGCGACGTGGGGGTCGTGCCGATACCGATCAGCCCCACTTTCTCGTTGACGATCATTTCCTGCACGATGCGGCGCGCGTTGTCGGCAACGCCAGCATCGTCGCGCACGATGATTTCGAGCTTGCGCCCGGCGACGACATCGCCGTGCTGCGCGACGTAAAGCTTGAGCGCCGATGCCAGCTGCCTGCCGACCGCGTTGAAGCCCGCCCCGGTCAAGGGGATGCTGACGCCCATCTTGAGGACGTCTTCGGCCGATGCGCCACGAGAGCTCAGACCGATGGCGGCGCTGGCCGCGATACCCTTGAGGATGGTTCTGCGCTGGATCATGTCTTCCCCCCAAGCTTTTGTTTTTATTGACGTCGTTCGCAGGCGGCCGGAACCACAAATGCAGGTTCGCGATCAGGCCGGTTCAAGATGCGGAATTTGCGGTCGCTCGCCAGCCGCCTTGCCGCTGATCGGCGCGCGCGGCAGGCGGGCGGGGCCGACTTCCATGACGAAATTGTGGGTGAGCGAATACCATGGCAGCGTGACGTCGGGAGCCGGAGCCGGTCCGCTGTCGTGGCGCACGTAATTCCCAAGCAGATGACGGGTGACGCCGAACTGCACGTCGCTGTCGATGTACTGGTCGTCGGGCGGATAGATCTGCGAGATCAGCGTCTTGAAGCCGGGCTTGTAAGCCAGGAAATGCAAATGCGCTGGCCGCATGTTGTGGCGGCCCTGCGCACGCAAAAGGTCACCGACCGGCCCGTCGATCGGTATCGGATAACCGGCCGGCTTCACGCTGCGAAAACTGAAATGGCCCTGCGCACCGGTGATGAATTTGCCGCGCAGGTTCATGTCGGCTTGGGTCGGATCCTGGTTCTCGTAGAAACCTTCCGGCGAGGAATGCCAGACGTCGACCTCCGCACCCTCGATCGGCGTGCCGCGGATGTCGCGATAATAGGCGTCGACAAAGAGAACGGGCCCGGGCGTCGGCGAGCGCACGATCGAGCCGCCGCTCTGGGTCAGTGGCGACTGCATCCGCCAGAACGGCCCGAGCTGGCTGGCGTCGGTCTCGGTCTGACCGTGGTCGCCGTTGTTGAGGAGACACACCAGCGCGGAAAAGCCGAGCGTACCCGCCATCAGCACCGCCTCATTGTGATTTTCGTTGGTGTGTTTGCCGAGCGCGTTGACGTAAGCTGCGGCGGCTTGAAACTCCTGCTCGGTGAGCTTCACCTCGCGCGCGAAGTCGTGCAGGTGGCGGATAAAGGCCGACATGATTTCGCGAAAGCGCGGATCCGGCGCGCGAGCAAGTTCACTCAGCACCGCCTTGGTGACGTCCGCCTGATTCTCGATGATCATCATCTCGCTCCGCGACTTGCGGCCACCGGGCCGCTCTCGGCGCGGAATGTACGTGATCGTCGTCGCCTGCGCTACGCGGCCTGCCGCGTGGAAGCTTTGCCCGGCTCACATGAGGCCGAGCTCGCGCAGTTCGCGCCTTAGTTTTTCCGGCATCGCCGCCGCTCCGGGAGCCGCCTTTTCCAGGTCGCGCGGGGCGTCCTTGGCGGCCAGATAACGCCATCCCTGAAAGGCGCGAAACGGCCGCGGTGCGACCAACACGACCTTCGGCTCGAGCACGATGCCGCAGCGCCCGATACCGTCCTTGTCGCGGAACGGCCGCAGATCGCGGATGCGCTGGCGGCAGGCAATCTCGCCGCGGATGACCCAATAGAGCGATCCCCCGTCCACGAGCTCGGCGGTGCGTTTCGGCATCATGCGCGTGCGGTGAATATGCTCCAGCTTTTCGCCGCGTTTGCGCTTCTCCTTCATCCGTTGCTTGATCCAGCCCTCGAGTTCGCGGATCGAGTCACAGCCGACGCAGAGCTTGATGAGGTTCAATGCCATGGCGGCAGACTACTCCGCGGCGGACCGCTCGATCACCATGATCTGCGCGCCTTCCACAACTTGCGTGCCGGTGCCGACCGCGACGTTGGCAACGACGCCGGCGAAAGGCGCCCGCAGCGTGTGCTCCATCTTCATGGCTTCAATCACGGCCAGACGTTGACCACCAGCGACCGTTTCCCCGGCCGCGACGAAAAGCTGCAAGACCTTGCCGTGCATCGGCGCCTTGACGACACCGTCGCCCGCGCCGGCTTCGGCGGCGGCGGCGGACGTGTCCTTCAGCCGCACGCGGGTCTGCCGGCCAAGGCACAGAACATACGCTTCGTCTTCGGCCTCGAAAACCTTTGCATCGGCCGCCGGCGCCGCCGCGCCAACGACGACGCGCATTCCGTCCTTGCCGTAGATCACAGCCGCGTCGGCACTTTGCCCATCGACTAGGATTGGAACCAGGACCGAACGCGTGCCGCCGAGCTGAAAGCCGTCGCGCGCGGCCCACGGTGAGTTCGGCTCCGCCGCCTCCTCGGCACTGGCCGTTTCCGATTGCTCGTCGTCGAGGAGGCGCGCGACGCCGCTGGCCGCGGCGGCGTGATCGGGCGCGCGCGGTATGGCGCCCAACGCGGCGAGATTTCGGTCGATGAAACCTGTGTCGACCTTCCCGTCATGAAAGCTCCCCGCGCGGCACAGCGCCCCCAGGAAAGCGACGTTAGTGCGCACGCCGGCGACCAGCGTGTGATCGAGCGCATTGATTATGCGCTCAAGCGCGGCTTCACGTGTCGGCGCGTGGGCGATGAGCTTTGCGATCATCGGATCGTAGAACGGGGTCACCTCGCCGCCGGCTTCGACGCCGCTGTCGACCCGCACGTCCGCCGGCAATTCGAGCCCGACAATCCGGCCGGTCGAGGGCAAAAAGCCGTTTTCGGGATCCTCGGCATAAACCCGCGCTTCAATCGCGTGGCCATCGAAGCGGACCTGCGTCTGGGTCAGTGGCAGTTTCTCGCCCGCCGCGACCTGGAACTGCCAGGCGACCAGATCGAGCCCTGTGACCTCTTCGGTCACCGGATGCTCGACCTGCAGGCGCGTATTCATCTCAATGAACCAGAAGCCGCCGTCACGCAGACCCTCGCTGCCGTCGGCGACGAACTCGACCGTGCCGGCGCCGACATAACCGACGGCGCGTGCCGCCTCGACCGCCGCCGCACCCATTTTGGCGCGCAATTCTTCGGTCATTCCCGGCGCCGGCGTTTCCTCGATCACCTTCTGGTGGCGGCGTTGCAGCGAGCAATCGCGTTCGCCGAGATGAATGATATTGCCGTGCCGGTCGGCGAAAACCTGGATCTCGATATGGCGCGGCGTCGCGACATATTTTTCGATCAGGACGCGGCCCGAACCGAAGGCCGCCGCGACCTCGCGCACCGCGCCTTCGAGCTCGGCATCGAAGTCGGCCTCCTTGTCGATCCGGCGCAGTCCGCGGCCGCCGCCGCCGGCAGCCGGCTTGATCAGCGCCGGATAGCCGATCTTGTTTGCCTGCTCCTTGAGAAACTTCGCGTCCTGCCGTTCGCCGTGATAGCCGGGCACGATCGGAACGCCGGCCTTCTCTATCAGCGTCTTGGCGCGATCTTTGAGCCCCATGGCGCGGATCGCCGCCGCGGGAGGCCCTACGAATTCAATGCCGGCTTGCGCACAAGCTTCGGCAAAATCGCCGCTTTCGGATAAAAATCCATAGCCCGGATGAATGCATTCGGCCCGGGATTTTTTGGCGACGTCGATCAGGCGCTCGATGCACAGGTAGCTTTCGCGCGGCTCCGCCGGGCCGATGAGATAAGCCTCGTCGCAAACACGTCGATGCAGCGCATGCGCATCCGCCTCGGAATAGACAGCGATCGTGCGCATGCCCAAGCGCTTGGCGGTGCGAGCGATACGGCACGCGATTTCGCCGCGGTTGGCAATGAGGACGGAGCTGAACATCAGTATCCGGCGGGAGCGTTTGGCTTGCGCTCAACTTATTGGGTGCGCCCGGCGCTCCCGTTTGGCGGAGGTGGCGTCAATTGAACCGGCGCTCCGGCGGCAGGGGCCGACGCGGTCTGCGGCGCCGACGCCGGCGATGCGGGCATCGGTTCCGGCCAGATCGGGTCGACCGCGTTTGGAGCGGGGGATTGGCCGGTCATCGTCGCGGCCGCGGGATTGGCGGTGCTGGTTGACTGTTTTCGTGCATGCCGCGTCGGCGACGAAGCCGAGGGCGGGTTGGGGTTCGCCGCGGCTGCGGCTGCGACACCCGGCAAGACCGGTCCGGTCGGCTCGGGATTCATGATGCTCACTGCCGGGATCGAAGCGGCGCTGGGAAAGTCGATGTTGACGGCCTTGTGCGTCGGCTGGTTAGGCGGAGGCGCCGCCCCTTGAGATTGGCCATTCTCAGCGACCGGCACTTCGGACCCGGCGCCCCACAGAGCGGCATAATGGTCCAGATACCGATCGAGGGCATTCGCCCCGAGGTTGGCGCGCACGCGGTTGGCGTCACGGAACAGCGCCAGCGTTTTGCAATTCTGCCCAGTGCAGCCGTCCCGGATCGCAAGCACGTGGGCGACGAACCCAAAGCGGTCGGTTTCGAGCGAGCGGCGCAATGGCGCCACGACGTCTTCGACGTCTGCGCCCCGGCGCTGGGCGTATGTAGCCGCGCTCGAGAACAGCGTCACCTGCGCCGCGACGTAAGAAGACGCCGCGGCCACGCTTGCCGGCGACCCAAACAGCGCCTTCTCACACGCCGTCTCGACGGTATCGCCCGCCAAGGCGTCGAGGCAGGCAAGCGGCGAACCAGGAGCTACCGCCAGCGCGTTCAGTTGCTGGGCGCGCATTTCGAACGCGCGGCGCTCGGCACTGCCGCCGCTCCAAAAGCCGCGATCGACAACGGCCCAGGCAACCACCCCACCGAGAACGGCGCCGGCCAGCACAAAGCCGACGCGAGCCGCCGGGCTCGAGGTCAGGCGTCGCTGCGGCTGAAGAAACGCGAGCACACTGAACAGGACGAGCAAAGCTGCCCCGCCAGCCGCGACCCACAAACGTAAAACCGATGCACCGAATTCGGGATCGATGCCGAGCATCAACCGACTCCGCCAGCGATCAAGGCCGCCCTCTTCACAGAAGTATGGCCTAGCGGCACTGGCGATGCCAGCCCTCGACAATGCTCGCAAACGGCGCGGTCAAGCGCTCAGGCCGCAATGCGGAAACCTTGCAGCATCAATGCTCGGTTTCGAGCTGGCTCTCTTTGGCGACGCGCTCAAACGCCTCACCGGAATTCTTGATTCGGTATTGATAGTCGTCGCCATCGGACGGCAGCAGCTTGACGACCTTGTAGGTTCCGCTGGCGCCTGGCCGCGTGATCGGGCTTGACGTGTACAGCACCGTCTGGCCGACGCGGAATTTGTGGGCGCGCAACATCGGGCCCGGCATTGCGATTTGCTTCGCCACAGCGCCGGTCGGCACCTGGCTCGGCATTTTGGTCGGCACCTGGATCGACTTGGTCGGCTCGACCTTGCCCGAAATTCGCCGCGTAACGGCCTTACGAGCAACTTGATTGCGGCTGGCTTTTGCCGGCCGGCTTTTTTTGACTGAACGCTTATTCATGGCACCGGCACTATATAGGCTAACGTGTTCTGGAGCAAAAAATATAGTGTCGCGAATGAGCTTTTGCGACCCCCTTTCCCGGTGCGTCACCAAGGCGAAAATCGCCTTATTTTCAAATGGATGCTGGCCAGCGTTAAAATGTAACTTGCACGGCGTCTGTTAAGCTTGACGTCGCCAAACACCTTTCTCGTCGGCCTGCCAATAGGTGACTTCGAAGCCTGCGGATTTTGCCTCGCTCCAGCGCGCCCGCGCCGCCTCCACAGCGTCCGGATCATCGCCGTCGAACAAGAACACGAGGCGCTCATAGACGGAGGCATGCTCCGGCATGAGCGCCCCCTCGACGAGAAAGCGTACGACGGCACCGTTTGGGTTGTGATCGTGCACGGTCAGCAAGATTGGCTGCTGCGCTGCTTCGGCCTCGCGCCAGGTGCCGTGTGGCAGGAAGGAATCGTCGCGCCAGGTCCACAAATGAGCATCGAGCGCCTCGACACGTTCTTCCGAGGACGCTTGCACCACGACACGCCAACCGCGATCGAGCGATTTTTGCAGCAACGCCGGCAAGACCTGCTCGGGCGTCTGACCCTTCAAGTGATAGAACAGAATTTCCGTCATCGGGACTTTCGCAATGCGCGGCGCTTTCGCGTTAGGGCAATGGCCATGGTAGAGCATAAGAAACCTGCAGCAAGGACGGACGCGTCATGACGAGCGGCATCAATCATCAGATCAGGCTGGCGGCTCGGCCAGTCGGCTTGCCAAAGCGCAGCGACTGGCAATTCACCGAAACGCCGATACCGGAGCCGCGCGACGGCGAAGTCCTGACGCGTGTGCTGTATCTCTCGCTCGACCCGGCGATGCGCGGCTGGATGAACGAAGGGAAATCCTACATCGCGCCGGTCGGCATCGGTGACATCATGCGCGCCGGCGCCGTCGGCGAGGTCGTTGCGTCGAAACATCCCAAGTTCGCCGCAAGCGATTACGTCAGCGGCGGTTTTGGCGTGCAGGAGTATGCCGCGCTCGACGGCGCGCAGCTCACCAAGATCGATCCCAAGCTCGCGCCGCTGCCGGCCTTCCTCAATGCGCTCGGCATGCCGGGCATGACCGCCTATTTCGGCCTCCTCGATGTCGGCGAGCCCAAGGAGGGCGACACCGTCGTCGTCTCAGGCGCCGCCGGCGCGGTCGGCGCAACCGTTGGCCAGATCGCGAAGATCAAAGGATGCCGCGCCGTCGGCATTGCCGGCGGAGCCGCCAAGTGCCGCTACATCGTCGATGAACTCGGGTTCGATGCGGCGATCGACTACAAGGCCGAGGACGTGCGCAAGAGCCTGCGCGCGCACTGCCCAAACGGCGTCAACGTCTATTTCGACAATGTCGGCGGCGAGATTCTCGACGTTGTTCTCACTCAATTGGCGCGGCACGCCCGCATCGTCATATGCGGCGCCATTTCCCAATACAACAACACCACGCCGATCAAAGGCCCGAGCAATTATCTCTCGCTCCTGGTCAACCGCGCCAGGATGGAGGGGATGGTGGTGTTCGACTATGCCTCGCGATATCCGCAAGCCGTCAGCGACATCGCCGGCTGGATCGCCGCCGGCAAGCTCAAATCGCGCGAGGACGTTGTCGACGGCCTGCAGACATTTCCGGAAACGCTGCTCAAGCTGTTCAGCGGCGAGAATTTCGGCAAGCTGGTGCTCAAGGTGGCGGACGCTTGATCGGATCGCCGCGAAGTTTTCGCCGCGATCAAGCCGTGGAACGTAGCCGCGATCAGCGCTCGTAATAATTCTCTACCAGACGGTCGAGCAGCCGCACGCCCCAGCCCGAGCTCCAGCTTTTGTTGATGTCGGTCTGCGGCGAACCGAGCGCCGTTCCGGCAATATCGAGATGCGCCCACGGCGTCTTGTTGACGAAGCGCTGCAGAAATTGCGCCGCGGTGATCGAGCCGGCGTTGCGGCCGCCGGTATTCTTCACGTCGGCGAACTTTGAATCGATGGCCTTGTCGTATTCGGGCCCGAGCGGCATCCGCCAGACCCGCTCGCCGGTCGCGTCGCCGGCCTTCGTCAATCGCTCGGAGAGCTTGTCGTCATTGGAGAACAGCCCGGCGAATTCCTGCCCGAGCGCGACGATGATGGCGCCGGTGAGGGTCGCCAGATTGATCATGAATTTCGGCTTGAACCGTTTGTTGACGTAGTGCAGCACGTCGGCGAGCACGAGCCGGCCCTCGGCATCGGTGTTGATGATCTCGATGGTCTGTCCCGACATCGACGTGACGATGTCGCCCGGCCGCTGCGCCTTGCCGTCCGGCATGTTCTCCACGAGCCCGATGACGCCGACCACATTGGCCTTGGCCTTGCGCGCCGCGAGCGCATGCATGAGGCCGACAACGCACGCGGCCCCCGCCATGTCGCCTTTCATGTCTTCCATGCCTTGCGCCGGCTTGATGGAGATGCCGCCGGAGTTGAAGCAAACGCCTTTGCCGATGAACGCGATGGGATCGGCGCCGCGCTTGCCGCCATTCCAGCGCATCACCACGACTTTCGGTTCATGCGACGAACCCTGCCCGACGCCGAGCAAGGCGCCCATGCCGAGCTTGCGCATCGCCGGCACATCGAGAACCTCGACCAGGACGCCGAGCTTTCTCAAGCCGGAAGCCCGGCGCGCAAACTCATTCGGATAGAGAATGTTGGCCGGCTCGTTGGTGAGATCGCGCGCCCATACCACGCCATCGGCGATACCCTCGGCGGCGTGCGCCCACGCCTTCTCAGCCGCCGCGGGATTGGCGCAGGCGAAGTTGACCTCCACCTTGTTCGGCCGCTCGTCGTCTTCCTTGCGTTTGGTCTTGTAGCGGTCGAAACGGTAAGCGCGCAGCCGCGCGCCCAGCACGAGATCGGCGATCTGGTCGGCTTTGAGCGCCCCCGCTCCGAATTCGGCCAAGATCGTCGCTTGAGGAGCGGCGGGTGGGACACGCCCCATGGCGATGCCGCCTAGCTTGATGAGATCGCGATCCTTGAGGTCGCGCTCCTTGCCGGTGCCGACAATAACGAGACGCGGTGCGTTGAGACCGGACGGCGCAATGATCTCGAGCGTCGATCCGTTTTTGCCGGTGAAACGATCGGCGGCGGCGGCGCGCCGATGCAGATCGCCGATCGGCGCCAGGGCTTTTTGGGTCGCAGGCCCGAACTTGAGGCCTTCGGCGCAGAACGCAACGAGAACTCCCCTCAAACGGTCGTATGAGGTAAAGCCGATCTTGGGGGGCTCGGACATGGCGGGTCCTTCTTGGGGTCTAGGACGAGGATTTTTGTTCCCGACATATGAACCGGACCGGGCGCGCGTGCAAAGCGGCTTGCGGTCTTGAACGGACGCGTCTCCGACCCGACCCCGCGTAGGCAAATCATTAACTTTTAGCAACCCTTAGCTTTGTAATTTCAATGGTTTTGCCTTGGCGAGGCCATTTTGTGAAAGCATGAAATTCCCTGCGGTTGGGGAACTCGGCTGAAGAGGTGTCTCACGCACCTTTGGGGCAGCCGGGGGCGGCCAATAGGGCCCGTCTGCGGGGAAGTTTAGTCCGATGGGGTCGATCGGCCGGTACATGTTTCGCACCACGATGGGTGCGTTCGTGATCACCCTTGTCAGCTTGACTGTCGTGATGTGGTTCACGCAGGCGATCCGTGAATTCGACCTGATCACGAGCCAACGGCAGACCCTGTTCGTCTTTATCGGCATTACCGGCCTGCTGATCCCACTGCTGGTGATGATGATCGCGCCGATTTCGCTGGTGCTGGCGACCGCCCATATCATCAACAAGCTCAGTTCCGACTCCGAGATCATCGTCATGAACGCGGCCGGCGTGTCGCCGTGGCCGCTGGTCCGCCCGTTCCTCGCCGCGGCTTTGGTCGTGTCGATCTTGGTCGCCGCCATCGCCGTCTATGTCTCGCCATGGAGTCTCCGCGTCCTGCGCGACTGGGCGACCCAAGTCCGCGCCGACATCCTCACCAACATCGTACAGCCGGGACGCTTCACCACGGTGAGCGGCAATCTCACTTTTCACATCGCCGACCGGCGGCCAAACGGACTGTTGGTCGGCATATTCCTCGACGACCGGCGCGACGCCAAAGAACACGCCACCTACCTCGCCGAGCAGGGCGAGATCGTGAAGAACGAAACCGGCTCGTTCCTGGTGCTCGAAAAGGGCAGCGTTCAGCGTCTTGAGGCCGGCCAGCACGATCCACGTATCGTCACGTTCGACCGCTACGCGTTCGATCTGTCGAAATTCGGGGTCGGACCGCAAACCGGCGCCGGCGTCACCTACAACACCCGCGAGAAGTACATTTGGGAGCTGTGGTGGCCGCAGGCCAACGACGCGCTGTTCGTCGCCCAGCCCGGCGAGTACCGGTCGGAACTGCATGATCGCTTTGCAACTCCGCTCTACCCGTTCGCATTCGTCATCCTGGCTTACGCTTTCCTCGGGCCGCCGCAGACCACCCGGCAAAGCCGCACCCTGTCGCTGCTGGCGTTGACCGGCGCCGTGGCAGTGCTGCGCCTTATCGGCTTTCTCAGTGTCATCATCGGCGCCCACACGCCGAGCGCCCTTGCCGCGCAATATGTCGCCTTGATCGGCGCAATCGTCACGGGCGGGTGGCTAATTTCGCGCGGACAAGCGATCGAGCCCGCAGCCGTGGTGTCGAAGATCGCGACGATCGTCGGCGAGCGTCTGGCGAAAGTCACGGCAAGCTAAAGGACCCACCGATGCTAGCCGGCACGCTGTCACGCTATTTCGGCTTTCGCTTCCTCAAGTCCGTCACCGGCTCGTTCTTCGGCGTGGTCGCGCTTGCCGGAATGATCGACTATGTCGAGCTGTTGCGCCGCAGCTCCGATTGGCCCAAGGCCTCCGCTTTGGTGCTGGCGGAAATTTCGCTGTTTCGCGTGCCGCAGCTGTCCGAGCGCATCATGCCGTTTGCTGTGCTGGTCGGCGCCATGTCGTGCTACCTGGCGCTGTCGCGCCGCCTCGAGCTGGTGGTCGCGCGCGCCGCCGGGGTTTCCGCCTGGCAATTCATCGCGCCTTCGATGATCGCTGCGTTTCTGTTCGGCGTGGTCGCAACGGCAATCTACAATCCGCTCGCCGCGGTGATGCACGAGCGCTCCAAGCGTCTCGAAGCCGAGATGACCGGCGAAATCCCCTCCGCAGCGGTGCGGGAAAATACCGGCGGCTTCTGGGTGCGCCAACGCAGCGCCGATGGTGCCGCCATCATCAACGCCAAATCAAGCCGCCAGCAAGGTGCCGAACTCGGCGGCGTCAGCGTGTACACGTTCGACACCGACGGCCAATTTCGGGAGCGGATCGAGGCGAAGAGCGCCACGCTCGATCAAGGCTATTGGCGCTTCGACGATGCACGCATTTATGCCAGCGGCAATCCGCCGGCAATGCAAAGCAGCTACCGTCTCGCCACTAATCTCACGCTCGAACAGGTGCGAGAAAGCTTCGCGACGCCGGAGACGGTCCCGTTCTGGCAACTGCCGTCCTATATCGAGCTGGCGGAGCGTGCCGGACTGGTCGCCGCCGGCTATCGGCTGCAATACCAGCAATTGTTGTCGCGGCCGTTCCTGCTCATGGCCATGGTCCTGCTTGCCGCCTCGGTGAGCCTGCGCTTCTTTCGTTTCGGCGGTGTGCAGAAGATGGTGCTCGGCGGGATTTCCGCCGGTTTCCTGCTGTTCGTGCTGTCAAAGTTCACGGAGGACATGAGCAAATCGGAACTCATGTCGCCAGTTATGGCGGCTTGGATTCCTGTTGCGGTCGGCAGTCTGACCGGATTTGTCGTGCTGCTGCACCAGGAGGACGGCTAGTGGCGCGTGCGATCCGTCCGAGTGGTGCCGGTGTTCGTGTTCAAGTCCGGGCGAGCGTAACGATCCTTATGGCGGTGCTCGCCTTCGGTGCGTTTTGCCTCGTGGTGCCTCAACGCGCATCGGCGCAGACCGTCGCCAACTTGCTGCATTTCCCGACGCGCCCGCCGCCGCCGCCGCCGAAGCCGGCGCCGCCGTCCGACGCCCCGATGCTCCTGCAGGCAGCGGAGATCAGATACGACTACACCAACAACACCGTTTCCGCGGTCGGCAACGTGCAGATTTATTACAACGCATCGACCATTGAAGCCGATCGAGGTGATCTACGATCAAAAGAGCAAGCGGCTGCAAGCGCGCGGCAACGTCAGGATTACCGAGGCCGACGGCAAGATCACCTACGGACAGATCATCGATCTCACCGACGACTACCGCGACGGCTTTGTCAATTCGTTGCGGCTCGAAACCATTGACGACACGCGCTTTGCCGCCGCCCGCGCCGATCGGGTCGAGGGCCATTACACGGTGATGCAGAACGGCGTCTATACCGCCTGCGAGCCGTGCAAGGACGACCCGAAGAAGCCGCCGCTCTGGCAGATCCAGGCGGCGCGGATCATCCACGACAGCGGCGAGAAGATGATCTATTTCGAGGACGCCCGCGTCGAGTTTTTCGGCGTGCCGCTCGCCTATTTTCCGTTCATGTCGGCGCCCGATCCATCGGTGTCGCGCAAGAGCGGCCTGCTATTTCCCAACTTCACCTACGGCACCGCTTTCGGATTCGGCGTTGAAATCCCCTATTTTTGGGCCTTGGCGCCAAACTACGATTTGACCCCTTCGGTGACGCCAACAACGAAGCAGGGCGAGCTGTTTCAGGCCGTCTGGCGCCAGCGGCTGTTGGAGGGCTCATACTCGATCAAGGTCGCCGGGATTTTCCAGCAAGACCCTGGCTATTTTGCCAACCGTGACGGCCCAACCAGTCCAACCGCAAACACCTTCCGCGGCGCTATCCAGACCGCCGGCCAATTCGCGATAAGCGACAAATGGGTGTGGGGATGGACCGGGCTGCTGATGACCGACAGCCAGTTCATATTCGACTATCAGCTGGGTCAGTTCGTCTCACAGTTCGATCCATTCCATACCGGGGTCGCCACGGAGGGCGTGTCGCAGGTCTATCTGACCGGCGCCGGCGACCGCAGTTATTTCGACATACGGACGGTCTACTATTACGGCTTCTCAGGACACGACGTGCAGGCCGAAATACCGATCATTCACCCGGTGCTGGATTATTCCAACGTGTTGGCGCAGCCGATCGTGGGCGGCGAGCTCAGCTACAAGATAAACTTGACGAGCTTGACCCGGCAGTCGGCGGAGTTCGACGCCATCAACTCGAACGCGGCCAACAATGGACTGTGTTCGACAACCAGTCCCGCCACCATCAATGCCGCGAACTGCCTGCTGCGCGGCATCGCCGGGACATATAGCCGCTCGTCCGGCGAGGTGGATTGGCGGCGGACGTTTGTCACCGACAACGGCCAGATGATCACGCCCTTCGCCGGCGTGCGCGGCGATATCGCAGCGCTGCAGATACAGAACCAAGTCGGCACCTCGAACTTTATCAATCCGGCCGAAAACGAGGTTGCGCGCGGGATGCCGGACGTCGGCGTCGAATATCACTATCCGTTTGTCGACGTGGAGCCATGGGGCACCCAGATCATCGAGCCGATCGCTCAGCTCGTTCTGCGGCCGAACGAAGCGCAGATCGGAAAATTTCCCAACGAAGACGCGCAGAGCGTGGTGTTCAGCGACGCCAACCTTTTCTCGGTCAACAAATTTTCCGGCTGGGACCGGGTCGAGGGCGGCGGCCGCGTCAACGCCGGCTTCCAGTATACGGCCCAGGTCAACCGGGCCGGCTCCTTCAACGTCTTGTTCGGGCAGTCCTATCAGATCTACGGCGTAAACTCGTATGCGGCGGCCGATTTGACCAATACCGGACTGGAAAGCGGGCTCGACAAAACCTACTCCGACTATGTCGCGCGCGTCATGTATCAGCCTAACCAGGTCTACTCGTTCATCGCCCGTGGCCGTTTCTCCTCCGGCGGGTTTGACCCGGGCCTCGGCCATGACGTCAACGTATTCACTCCGCAACGCCTCGAATTCGAAGCCCGCGCCAACTTCGATCGCTGGACGTTACAAGCGATGTATGGCGACTACGCGCCGCAGCCCGAGATCGGGTTTTTGACCAAGCGCGAGGAACTGCTCGCCGGCGCCTCGGTGAAGGTGACGCAAAACTGGATCATACTCGGGTCGGTTCGCTACGATCTCGCCGTCGACCGATTCGACCAGACCCGATTCGGCGTCGGCTATACGGACGACTGCCTGCTGGTATCGTTCAACTATCTCACGTCCTATACCTATACCGGCTCAACGCCGACGCCGAACAACTATTTCTACGTGCAGTTCAGCCTGCGCACGCTGGGGGCGGACTACTTGGCTCCGATCGCTTCCGGATATTAAATTTCTCCGCATGGAGGTAATATCGGAGCTTGCCGAAGGCTCGGGGGAGTTGACAAAGGGGGACGGTGCTGTCCGCCCAAGGAGCGACACCAGGTGAGATCGGAGATTGCGTCCCAGGTCCGTTGGAAGGCCTTTGCCGCGGCCATGCTTGCCGCCACGGTCATGCTCGCGACACCACGAGCCGCCGGCGCGCAGCAAGTCGTTGCGTTCGTCAACGGCCAGCCGATAACAAACCTCGATATCGAGCACCGCGCCAAATTCCTGCAGATGAGCAGCAAAAAGGTGCCGCCGCGCAAGGAAGTGATCGATAGCCTGATCGACGAGATTTTGGAGATCGGCGAGGCCAAACGTTACGGCCTCGACGTGCCCGACTTGCAGGTGGACGATTCCTACAACACCGTCGCCACCCGCATGGGCATCGACGCGCCGAAGCTGACGCAATTGCTTGTGGCCGGCGGCGCCAGCGACGACACTCTCAAGCGGCGGCTGCGGGCGCAGATTGCTTGGACCAATTTGGTGCGCGGGCGTTACAAGGCAAGCCTCGAAATCAGGGACAAGGACGTCGAAGCGCAGCTGCAGCTGCACAAGACCGACGACAAAATTGAAATCGGCTATGAATACATCATGCGGCCGATCGTGTTCATCGTGCCGCGCGGCTCGCCCGACGCGGCTTATGAAACCCGCAAACGCGAGGCCGAGGCGCTGCGTTCGCGCTTTGCCAACTGCAACGACGGCATCACCTTCGCGCGCGCCCTGCCGGACGTCGCCGTGCGCGACCAGGTATCGAAATATTCCGCCGACCTCGCTCAGCAGCTCCGGCAAATCCTCGACGGCACCGCGATCGGTCATCTGACGCCGCCGGAGCAGACCGCCGAAGGGGTGCAGCTGTTCGCAGTATGCGCCAAGAAGGAGACAAAATCCGATACACCGGAGATGAAGGAAATTCGCGACCAGATGTTTCAACAAAAATTCGGCGCGCAGGCCAAGCGCTATCTCGATACTTTGCGCCGCCAAGCGATGATCGAATACAAGATGCCCGAAAACAAACAATAGCGAGACCGTGCAGCCACTGGCATTGACGCTCGGCGAGCCCGCCGGAATCGGGCCCGACCTGGCCCTGACGGTCTGGCGTCAACGCGCCGAGCTGAACCTGCCGCCGTTCTACCTCGTCGCTGACGCGGAATTTCTCCGCCGCCGCGCCGCTCGGCTGCGGCTCGACGTTCCGATCGCGATCGTGCCACCGGCCGCCGCCGCCGCAACGTTCGCCACCGCCCTGCCCGTTGTCCTCCTCGATCTGGCGGTGACCGCCGAGCCGGGCATTCCCGACGGATCGAGCGCGCGGGCAGCCATTGGGTCAATTCGGCGCGCCGTTGCCGATGTCCTCGCCGGCTCGGCGGCGGCTATCGTGACCAATCCGGTAGCGAAGAATGTGCTCTATAGCTGGGGATTTGCCGAGCCTGGCCATACCGAATTTCTGGCGACGCTGGTGCAGGAAGCGACCGGCAAAATGCTGCGGCCGGTGATGATGCTGTGGTCTCCGGAACTCGCCGTGGTGCCGGTCACTATTCATCTGCCGTTGCGGGAAATCTTTGCGCACCTGTCGACCGAGCTTGTGGTCGAGACCGGGCGCATCGTGGCGCGCGATTTGTCCGCGCAATTCCGCCTACCGCGCCCCCGGCTGGCCGTCGCCGGACTAAATCCGCACGCCGGCGAAAACGGCGCGTTCGGCGAAGAGGACCGTGCCATCGTTGCGCCGGCCGTCGCGCAACTCGTTGCTGAAGGTATCGACGCCCGGGGTCCGCTGCCGGCCGACTCGCTGTTCCACAAGGACGCGCGCGAGAGCTACGACGCGGCGTTGTGCATGTATCACGACCAGGCGCTGATCCCGATCAAGACGCTGGCATTCGATCACGCCGTCAACGTGACGCTCGGTCTGCCGTTCGTGCGGACGTCGCCGGATCACGGCACGGCCTTCGACATCGCCGGCAAGGGACTGGCCGATCCGACGAGCCTGATCGCAGCGCTGCGACTGGCGGCGCGGTTGGCAACGGCGGACAGCCGCCCGACACTTCCAGCATCGTGACGTCTTCGCCCGACGGCCTGCCGCCGCTCCGCGAAGTCATTCGCCGACACGGCCTCATCGCTAAAAAATCTCTCGGACAGAATTTTCTGCTCGACCTCAATCTCGCGGCCCGCATCGGCCGTGCGGCGGGGGCGCTCGCGCGGCGTGACGGTACTGGAGATCGGCGCGGGGCCAGGCGGTCTCACCCGCGCGCTGTTGGCGCTCGGCGCCAAGCGGGTGGTCGCGGTCGAGCGTGACCGGCGCGCGATCGCGGCGCTGCAGGAGATCGCGGCAGCTATCCCGGCCGCCTCGACATCGTGCCGGGCGATGCGCTCTCGTTCGATCCGCGCGCGCACATTGATATTGGCGTCGATCATGGGCCGGTGCGCATCGTCGCCAATTTGCCTTACAACGTCGCCACGCCGCTCTTGGTCTCCTGGATCAGCGTCGAGCCATGGCCGCCCTGGTATGATGCCGCCATCCTGATGTTTCAGCGCGAGGTCGCCGAACGCATCGTCGCCGCTCCCGGTTCGAAGACCTACGGACGGCTCTCGGTGCTGGTCCAGTGGCGTTGCGAAGGGCGCATTCTCTTCCACGTCAATCCGTCCGCCTTTGTGCCCCCGCCGAAGGTCACGTCCGCGCTGGTGCGTCTGGTGCCGCGTGCCGAGCCGCTGCCATGCGATCGCAGGCTCCTTGAAACCGTAACGCAGGCGGCATTCGGTCAGCGGCGCAAGATGCTGCGTCAAAGCTTGCGGTCGCTCGGCGCCGACGCCTCCGCCCTGCTCTTGGCCGCCGGCTTAAGCCCGACGGCCCGGGCCGAAGATATTCCGATCGACGGCTTCGTATCACTGGCGCAGGCTCTCGCCGAACAACGCAGCCTGCGGCATGATGCGGGCGCCTAACACTTCCGGAGCCAACGCCACATGAGCCAAATGCACCGCCAATCGCTGGTCGCCTACGGGCAACCGCTGTGCGACACGATCGTCGACTGCCCATTACCGCGCGGCAGTGAAGTGCTCGTGCGCATCGAGCGCTGCGGCGTATGCCACTCCGATTTGCATCTGCAGGACGGCTATTTCTCCCTCGGCGGCGACAAGAAGCTCGATGTCAGCGCCGGACGCGCCCTGCCCTTCACGCTCGGTCACGAGATCGCCGGCGTGATCGAAAGCACGGGCGACGCCGCCGATCCCGCGATCGTCGGCCGTCACGTCGCCGTCTATCCGTGGATCGGGTGCGGGACCTGCCCGGCGTGCCTCGGCGGTGAAGAAAATCTGTGCTCGAACAATCGTCACCTCGGCATCGCCGTCGATGGCGGCTTTGCCAGCCACGTGCTGGTCCCGCACCAGCGTTATCTTCTGGATTACGCGCCGCTGTCGGCGAACTTTGCCGGACCGCTCATGTGTTCCGGGTTGACTGCTTATGCGGCACTCAAACGGCACACCAGCCGCCCCGAGCGCGGTCCGGTTCTGCTCATCGGTCTGGGCGGCGTCGGCATGATGGGCCTTGCCATCGCGCGGGCACTGTTCACGACGCCGCCGATCGTCGCCGACATCGATGCCGACAAGCGCAACGCCGCGCTCGCCGCCGGCGCCGCGCAGGCCTACGATCCGTCCGATCCGCAGGCACGCAAGGCGGTGATGGGCGCCACCGGGGGGTTACTGGCGATTTGCGATTTCGTCGGCTCCGACAAATCGCTGCAATTCGCCACCGGCCTATTGGCGCGCGGCGGCAAGGTCGTGGTGACCGGACTTCTCGGCGGCAACTTTTCCATCGCGGCCGCAATGTTCGGCATCAAGGCGATGACCATCGAGGGCACGCTGACCGGCACGCTCGCCGAAACGCGTGAGCTGCTCGACCTGGTGCGAGCAAAAAACATTGCACAAATCCCCACCCGCAGCCGGCCGCTTGGCGAGGCGCAGGCGGCGCTCGACGATTTGCGCGCCGGCCGCGTCGTTGGGCGCACGGTGTTGACGGCGTAGTTTGCTGCCCAGCAGGAGCAAAAACGGCGTTAGACGCGAACCGGTGTCTTGGCGGATGCGTCGTCTGCCGAGAGGCCTTCGACGTGCCTTCGGGCGAGCCACTGGCCGAACCAGGCAACGAAGACCGCGGCGATCAATCCTCCGCAGGCGATGACAGTCATGATCGGACCGGCCGTCCAACCGGCGCCGAGCAGTCCGCCGGCGATCAACGGACCGATGATTTGGCCAAAACGCCCCATGGCCATGCCCCAACCGGCGCCCGTCGATCGGATGGGAGTCGGATAAATGGTCGCGGCGAGCGCAATCGCGCCCCCGGTGCCAAGGCCCATGAACACGCCGATCAGGCCAATGAAAGTCGCGGCGAGTGCAATCGACCATGCGCCGTAGCCCAGGCCCACCGTCGCTGCCGCTCCCAACAAGAACGCAGGGATGAGTATCGGCATAATCCCAAAACGTTAAATCAACCGGCCCGAGGTCGATTGGCCAATAAAACCGCCCAGACCATTGAAAGCGACGACGAACGCCGTGTTAGCCGGCGAAATGCCGTTGAGCTTCAATAAGGCCGGCGTCCACAACACCGCAACGGTGAGGACGCCGAAGCCCATGAAAAACGGAACCCATAGCAGCAGCGTTCCGAGCGCTCGGCCTTCGGTGAACAGATGCCGGATCGAGGCGCCGGGCAACGGCTTTTCGTCCAAGACAAAATGGGAGTCGCTGTGCACCAGCGAAGAGCGCAAGCGCGCCACGATGCGTCTGACGCCCTTCATGTCGTTGCGCCGGACCAGAAGGAACTTGATCGATTCCGGCAAATAGAAAAATAACAGGACGGCGAGAACCAGCGGTGCGACGCCGCCGAGATAGAAGATGGCCCGCCAGCCGGCGTGCGGGATCAGGTACCAGTTCAATAGCCCGCCCAGGAGCCCGCCAAGCGGAAACGCCGACCACATCAGTGTGACCAACGCGGCGCGGAGCCGCGCCGGCGTATATTCCGAGGTCAAGGCAATGAAGCACGGCGTCGCGCCGCCGAGTCCCAGTCCCGCCAAAACGCGAAAGGACACCAGCATGGGAACGGAATTGGCGAAAGCCGTCAGGATCGTGAACACGCCAATCAGCAGCACGGCAGCAATCAGCAGGGTCTTGCGGCCGAAGCGATCCGCCAGCGGCCCGAAGGACGCGGCGCCGACCGTCGCCCCAGCCAGCGCCGACGAAAAAATCGGGCCGAAATCGGCGAGCTTGACGCCGAGCTCGTCGGCGATGAACGGCGCTGCAACGCCGATCGATTGCGAGTCAATGCCGTCCAGCGCGCTGACGAGGGCGCAGCAAATGATGGTGCCGATTTGAAACCGGGTGAGCGGTCCGTCGTCGATCAGGCGGGTGACATTCACCTCATTTGCGGGGTCTGATGCTTTCATCATAACCGGTCCTCACAGCTTCGCTTGCAGATCGCGCACGAATGCGGACAGCCCGATCTGCCGCTCGCGTTTGAGCCGCTCGGCCGCGAGGATGGCGCGCACTTCGGCAAAGGCGTCTTTCTTTTCGCGATTGACGATGACGTAGTCGTATTCCGGCCAATGACTCATCTCTCCGGCCGCCTTGGCCATGCGTGTGCCGATGATGGCGCGGCTGTCCTGTGCCCGGCGTTCCAACCGTCGTTCCAGCTCCTTGGCCGTGGGCGGCAGGATAAAGACGCTGACGAGATCGTCGCGCGCTTTCTCGCGCAGTTGCTGCGTGCCTTGCCAATCGATGTCGAACAGCACGTCGCGGCCGGCCCGCAATGCCTTTTCCACCGGCGCGCGCGGCGTGCCGTAACGGTGGCCGAAAACTTCCGCCCACTCCAGAAGCTTGCCCGATTTCACCATCGCTTCGAAGCGGGCGAGGTCGATAAAATGATAGTCGCGTCCGTCGGTCTCGCCGCGGCGCTGCGGCCGCGTCGTCACCGATATTGAAAGCTCGACATGGCGGTCGGCCTTGAGCAACAAGCGCGACAGCGTGGTCTTGCCGGCGCCGGACGGCGAGGACAATACCAGCATCAGACCGCGACGCGCGACGCTCGGCCGATTTCGCCGCTCTCGCGTCATGCTCTATTCCACATTCTGCACCTGCTCACGAAACTGTTCGACCGCCGCCTTGAGCTCCAGGCCGATGTTGGTGAGCTCGACGTCGTTGGCTTTGGCGCAGAGCGTGTTGGCTTCGCGATTGAGCTCCTGGGCGAGAAAATCGAGCCGGCGGCCGACCGCTCCGCCCTGATCGATCAGCCGCCGCGCCTGCGCGACGTGCGCCGCCAGGCGGTCGAGCTCCTCGCGGACGTCGGCCTTGGTCGCGATCAGGATCGCTTCCTGGTGCAGCCGATCCGGATCGAACCGCTCGGACTGCGCCAATAGCGTGGCGATCTGTTCGGCGAGCCGGACACGAATGGCCTCGGGACGCCGGCCGGGCACGTGCTCGGCGCGCTCCGCCAATGCGGCGATTTCGCCAAGCCGCAATGTCAGCACGCGGCCGAGGACGGCGCCTTCGCGCTCGCGCATCTCCGACAGTGCGCCGAGCACTGCGGTGAAGCCGGCCGTCGCCGCGGCCTCGGCGCGAAGCCGCTCCTCTTCGCTCTCCTCCGCGTCGCTGACCTCCATCACGCCTTTGAGGGAAAGCAAGCCATCGAGCGATGGCGGCGCGGCTTCAAGGCGCGGTGCGAGCTGGCGTACCGCCGTCACGATCGCGTCGAGCACGGCCGCGTTGACACGCACGACCGGCGCGACGCCGCCGCGTTCCACCGTCAGCGTCGCTTGAACCGAGCCGCGGGCCAAGCGCTCGGCAGCTCGGGCACGAACCGGCGCCTCGATCGCGTCCCAGCCCGTCGGCAGACGAAGCCGGACATCGAGGCCCTTGCCGTTGACCGACTTGATCTCCCAAGCCCACGAATAGGAGCCGCTGACGCCGTGGCCACGAGCAAATCCCGTCATGCTCGACAGCGCCATGATCCGCGATCCCCCGGTAGCAAGTGCGAAAAAATTTGCGCCGAACTTAGCGGCGGTGTTTCGCGCTCACAAGGGCGACGGCGTCTTTAGTGCGTGGTCTGGGTGTTGTTTTGGTTATGCCGGGGGGGTGCACGGCGCTGTGGCGCCGCGGGTGCCGCTGCAGGTTGCGGCGGCGGTGCCGACGTTTGCTGCGCGTCGGCCGGAGCAGCCTGTTCCTTTTGATCGCTTTTCTGATCGCCTTCCATGGCGCGCAGCCGCGCAACGTTTTTCTGATGCTGCTCGTAGGTCTCCGCAAACGCATGACCGCCGGTACCGTCGGCGACGAAATAAAGCTCGCGGGTGCGCGCCGGGTTGGCGGCGGCCTCGAGCGAGGCGCGACCCGGGTTGGCGATCGGTCCAGGGGGCAGCCCGTCTATCTGATAAGTGTTGTAGGGGGTCGGCTGATCGATCTCGCTCCTCATGATCGGCCGGCCCAGCGTGCCCTTACCGCCGACCAGTCCATAGATGATGGTCGGATCCGACTGCAATCGCATCTTCTGCTTCAGCCGGTTGACGAACACGGCGGCAACACGCGTGCGTTCCTCCGGCTTTCCCGTCTCCTTCTCCACCAGCGAGGCAAGAACGATCAGCTGCTCCGGCGTCTTGATCGGCAGGTCGGGAGAATGACGATCCCAGATCTCTTTGAGCAGGCGTTGTTGCGCCTGTTGCATGCGCTGGATTATCTGCTCGCGGGTCACGCCACGGTTGTAGTTATAGGTGTCTGGCAGCAGGCTGCCTTCGCGCGGAATTTCCTTGATATTTCCGGTCAGCACATCGTCGTCGAGCAGGCGCGCGACGATCTGCTCCGAAGTCAGCCCTTCCGGAACGGTGAGCTGATGCGCCACGACGCGACCCTCGATGATGGTCGCGACCACGTCGCGCAGGCTGGCATGCGCCTTGAATTGATATTCGCCGGCCTTGAGATCTTCACGCGCCTTGAGCGCAAGCACGCCGCCGACAAATACCCAGGGCTGATCGATGACGCCGTCACGCACCAGCACATCGGCGATGTCGCGGATGCCAGAGCCGCGCGGAATATTGACGACGCGATCCTCGGGCAACGGTCCGGGAGCGTCGAAGCGCTGCTTGCCGAGCACCAGCGCCGCAGCCGCAACGATCGCCACGAGGACGAAGAAGGTGATGATAGCGTTGCCGACGACGACAAACGGATGCCGCGCCCGCTTGGAGCGGCGGCTCGTCGTCGGCACTTCGACCGTATCGGGCTCGAGCGCGGTTCGCGGGCTGCGCGGCGTCAGGTGCTTGTTGCCCTTCGCGGTGTCACCGGCATTCGCCGCGCGCTCCGACAGCGGCGGATAGGGTTCGCCGGCGACTGGTACGGGTCTTCCAGGACTCGGAGGGGTCGCGGGACGCGGAATTGGCGGGGGCGTCACCGGCCGCGGCGCGGACGCGGCGGCTTGCGGAAGGTTGCCGCCATTGGCAGAGCGCGCCGTCGATATCCTAGCGGATTTGTCGGCGCTCGGCGCTGCCGGCCGCGGACTTTGCGCGACGGAGGCGGTTTGGGCGGATTTGGCGGCGCTTAACGCAGCCGCCGTCCGCGGCGTCTCTGCAGGTTTGGTCGGTTTGGATGGGGCCGGCGGTTGGCTCTTCGCCGCGGCGGAGCCGGGCGGCGCCGCCACGGGTTTGTCGGCAGCGCGCGCGGCCGCCGGGCGCGGCGGCATCGCCGCGCGCCCACTGCCGTTGGGCGGTGGAGCTTGCTCCGTCACCGCCGCCTATCCACTTCGACGCTAAGCATGTTCAGCGAGAAGGTGAGACCCTTACCGAGCGCACCGGCGCCCGGCGATTTCTGCCACGTCCGCCCACAAGCACGAGGTTGGACCTGTAGTGAATTGCAGGCGAGTGCGGAGCAAATATGGCAAAATGGCGATACCGGCACGAGCACTAATCCTGCGTTCGGCGGAATACAAGCGAGGCATTGGTGCCGCCGAATCCGAAAGAGTTCGACAGTGTAATATTGATCGGGCGCTTGCGCGGCTTATGGGGCACGAGATCGAGCGCGGTCTCGACCGAAGGGTTGTCGAGATTGATGGTCGGCGGCGCCACCTGGTCGCGCATGGCGAGCAGGCAGAAAATTGCCTCGACTGTGCCGGCGGCGCCCAGCAAATGGCCGATCGAGGATTTGGTCGACGACATGCTGATCTTGCCGGCGGCATTGCCGACCAGGCGCTCGACCGCCTTCAGCTCGATCTCGTCGCCGAGCGGCGTCGAGGTGCCGTGAGCATTGATATAGTCGATGTCACCGGGCGAGATTTCGGCGCGGCGGATCGCCGCCTTCATGCAGCGCAGCGCGCCGTCGCCGTCCTCGGCCGGCGCGGTGATGTGAAACGCGTCGCCGGAGAGCCCGTAGCCGATCAACTCGCCGTAAATGTGGGCGCCGCGCCGTTTGGCGTGGTCATACTCTTCAAGCACGACCGCGCCCGCGCCTTCGCCCATGACGAATCCGTCCCGGTCGCGGTCATAAGGCCGCGACGCGCGCGCCGGCGTATCATTAAATCCGGTCGACAACGCGCGGCATGCAGCGAAGCCGGCGACCGATAAACGATTGACCGGCAATTCCGCGCCGCCGGCCACCATGATGTCGGCGTCGCCGAGCGCAACAAGCCGGCCGGCGTCGCCGATGGCGTGAGCGCCGGTCGAGCACGCGGTGACGACAGCGCTGTTGGGACCTTTGAGCGAATGCGTGATCGACACGTATCCGGAAGCGAGATTGATGATCCGGCCGGGAATAAAAAACGGCGACACCCGTCGCGGTCCGCGGTCGCGCAACAGCACGGCTGTTTCGGCGATACCTTCGATGCCGCCGATGCCGGAGCCGATGAGGACGCCGCTGGTAATCTGGTCTTCGTACTCTTGCGGATGCCAATCGGCGTCGTCGAGCGCCTGCGTCGCCGCCGCCATGGCGAACAGGATGAAATCGTCGACCTTGCGCTGCTCCTTCGGCTCCATCCACTGATCGGCATTGAAGGTGCCGTTTAAGCCTTCGCCGCGCGGAATTTGACCGGCAATCTTGCAGGGAAGATCCGAGACTTCGAAACGTTCGATGCGTTCGATTCCGCTCTGACCCGCGAGCAGACGCTGCCAGGTCGGCTCCGCCCCGCTGGCAAGCGGCGTCACCATGCCAACACCAGTGACGACCACGCGTCTCATCATCAGCGCTCCGAACAGACGCTTTCGCCCAAACCTTCCCGATCAAGCCTTCTCGGTCGTGCCTTGTCGGTGAGTCTATTGTCGCAATATGCGCCCGCCGATGATGCGTGCGGGCATCACGCCCGGGCGCGCGACCCGCGCCACGCCGCGAGGTCGGTGCCGGATGATCAACTCTTGGCGTTCTTTTCGAGGAACTTGATGGCGTCGCCGACGGTGAGAATGGTCTCGGCGGCATCGTCAGGAATCTCGCAACCGAATTCCTCCTCGAAGGCCATGACGAGCTCGACCGTGTCGAGGCTGTCGGCGCCGAGATCGTCGATGAAACTGGCGTTCTCTGTCACTTTGTCGGGCTCGACGCCGAGATGCTCAACGACGATCTTCTTCACCCGCTCGCCAATATCACTCATCGTTTCCAACCTCTTCTTTCAACGCGACCCGATCAATAACGTCTCGGCCCGTCCAAGTCTTCCCGTTCGAGTCTTTAGTCAAGTCTTTGAGGGGTCTTGGCGACGGCCGCGGGTCGACGCCGATCAGAGGCGGACACTCACTCCCACCGCGCTCCGGCTTAAAACGGCGACCCCCAACCAAACTCACGGTCCGGTTACCACACTTCCATTGCGTTGGCCAGCGCGCCCGTGCGGCGCGATCGCAAGCCCTATCGCATTCAAATCATGGCCATTCCGCCGTTCACATGCAACGTTTGTCCGGTCACATAACCGGCCTCGTTTGCTGCCAGAAAGGCGACCGCGGCGGCGACTTCGTCGACCGTGCCGGCGCGGCTCGCCGGTATCCTCGCGAGGATGCCCTCACGCTGCTTGTCGTTGAGCTTGTCGGTCATCGGTGTGACGATGAAGCCTGGGGCGACGCAATTGGCGGTGACGCCGCGCTTGGCGTATTCCTGACCGATCGCTTTGATCATGCCGGTGATGCCGGCTTTGGCGGCGACATAATTGGCCTGGCCCGGATTGCCGGTCGCACCGACTACGGAGGTGATCGCGATGATGCGGCCGAAGCGGCGGCGCATCATGCCGCGCACCGCGGCGCGCGCCAGACGAAACGTCGCCGAGAGGTTGATCGCTATCACCTGATCCCAATCCTCATCGCGTAATTGCACAAAGAGATTGTCTCTGGTTACGCCGGCATTGGCGACCAGAATATCGAGCTGACCCATCGCCTCCTCGGCGCGCGGCACCAGCGCATCGGCCTCGGCGTTGTCGGCGAGATTGCCGGTGAGCACGTGGACGCGGTCGCCAAGATCGGCCGCCAGCTGGTCGAGGATTTCGCGCCTGGTGCCGGAGATGGCGACGGTCGCGCCTTGCGCATGCAGGACGCGCGCGATGCCGCCGCCGATCGCGCCAGTCGCTCCCGTGATCAGTGCGGTCTTCCCGGTGAGTTCGAACATGATCACCCTCGCGATCGCGCGGCATTCAACCGCGCGCGGCCTTGAACCGAGCAATGTCCTCGGGCGCGCCAATCGAGGACACCGTGGCAGTGTCGGCGATCCGTTTGATCAAGCCGGCAAGCACCTTGCCGGACCCGACCTCGTAAAACGTCGTCACACCGGCTTCCGCCATGAAAGCAATCAACTCGCGCCAGCGCACGGTAGCGGTCACTTGCTGAACCAGCGCGTCAACGATAGCCGCCGGATCGGTGATCGGCTTCGCCAGCACATTGGCGACCAATGGCACGATCGGCGGCTTGACCGAGACCTTCGACAGCGCTTCGGCCATGGCATCGGCCGCCGGTTGCATCAGCGCGCAATGGAAGGGCGCGGACACCGGCAGCATCATCGCCCGCTTGACGCCCTGCGCTTTGGCGATTTCGACGGCGCGCTCCACCGCGGCTTTGTCGCCCGACAAAACCACCTGTCCGCCGCCATTGTCGTTTGCGGCTTCGCATACCGCGCCTGCCCCGGCCTCCTTTGCGATCGCTTTGGCAGTGTCGAGGTCGACGCCGATCAGCGCCGCCATGGCCCCTACGCCGACGGGCACGGCTTTCTGCATGGCGCGGCCGCGAATGCGTAACAGTCGCGCCGCGTCGGCGATCGTCAGCGACTGCGCGGCGGCGAGCGCCGAATATTCCCCTAGCGAGTGCCCGGCTACATAGGCCGCGTCGCGCCCAAGCGCGACACCGGCTTCCGCTTCGAGCGCGCGTAGGGCGGCGAGCGACACCGCCATCAGCGCCGGCTGGGCGTTTTCGGTCAGCGTCAACGTCTCTGCCGGCCCGTTCCACATCGTCTCGCTCAGCTTCTCGCCGAGCGCCGCATCGACTTCGTCGAACACCTGGCGCGCCGGCGCAAAGGCTTCGGCCAAGCCCTTGCCCATGCCGACCGCTTGGCTGCCTTGGCCGGGAAAAACAAACGCGGTCGTCATGCCTTGCCTCTGGAAGAGCGGCGAAAGATACCGTGATCACAGCCGTGTCAAGGCAGAGCCCGGCTCGGTAACAAAGCGAAACCCGCGCTCGCTAATCTCCATAGCTGAGCCGCCTCGGATGGTTAAGATGTCGGTCGCGAGTTCGCTTCGATGAGTCCATTTTCGCCGGTGACCGAGGCGGAACTGTCCCGCGCGCGCAAAGATCCCGCGTTCCGGCAGCGGCTTTTGCAGCAAAGTCTCGACGCCCTCCTGGGCAAGCTGCAGAAGGAGCGTCAAGCCTCCCGTTCGGCCAATGCCGGCGACGGGCAGATGCGCGAAGGCGTCACCTTTGCGGTGCGGCTTGCCGAACTGATCCAGGCGGCCGCCGACCCCCTCCGCGAGCGCTGATCCGCTTGCCTTTCGCCTCCATCCGCGTATAAGGCCTGCTTTTCCGCTCGACCCCGGCCGGGGGCTGAACGGACGGCCGTGCCCCGCATGCTTCCGTGGCCCGGTAGGACCAACTGGTCCGGCGTCCCGTGTTCCCGCCTTCAGAGCATTCGAGCCTTTCCCGAAGGGTTCGAGGGGCTTCGCGCCGCGGCGAGCGAGGACAACGAAGGAAAGGGCATCTATGTCGCTCTATGAGCACGTCTACCTTGCGCGCCAAGACGCCAGCGCGCAGCAGGTGGAGGAATTGACGGCGCATCTCAAGAGCGTCGTCGAAGGAATGGGCGGAACCATCGCCAAGACCGAATATTGGGGCGTGAAGTCGCTCTCCTATCGGCTCCGCAAGAACCGCAAGGCGCATTTCACGCTAATGAATCTCAACGCTCCGCCGGCGGCGATCAACGAGATCGAACGGCTGGAACGTCTTAACGAGGACGTATTGCGCTACCTGACCATTCGGGTGGACGAGCACGAAGAAGGCCCTTCGGCGATGATGCGCCGGGCCGAACGCGACCGTGACCGCGATGAACGGCGTGGTGATCGCGACGACCGGCGTTTCGATCGCGGCGACCGCGACCGTGGTGATCGCGGCGACCGCCCGCGCGACCGTGATCGCGAGCGTCGGCCCCGCGAGGGTTCGGACGAGTTGGAAACCGCCGCAACGGAGGAATAGCAATGGCGATGTCACCGCAAGCCGGCGGCGCGCGCCGGCCGTTCTTTCGCCGCCGCAAGAGCTGCCCGTTCTCCGGCGCCAATGCGCCGAAGATCGACTACAAGGACGTCAAGCTGTTGCAGCGGTTCGTATCCGAGCGCGGCAAGATCGTTCCGAGCCGCATCACCGCCGTGTCGGCAAAGAAACAGCGCGAGCTCGCGCAAGCGATCAAGCGCGCTCGGTTTCTTGGGCTGCTGCCTTACGTGATCCGTTGAGCCAGGAGAGATCGATATGGAAGTGATCCTGCTCGAACGCGTGCCCAGACTGGGCCAGATGGGTGACGTCGTGCGCGTCAAGGACGGCTTCGCCCGCAATTTCCTGCTGCCGCGCGGCAAAGCGCTGCGCGCGACCACCGAGAACCGCGGCCGCTTTGAAACCATGAAAAGCGAACTCGAGGCGCGCTCGCTCTCACTCAAGAGCGACGCCGGCCAAGTTGCCGAAAAGCTGAACGGCAAGAGCTTCACGGTGGTGCGCCAGGCCTCGGAAGCGGGTCAGCTTTTCGGCTCGGTTTCGCCACGCGATCTCGTCGGCCTGCTGGCGACCTCCGGATACATTGTCAACCGCAGCCAGATCGCGCTTAACACGCCGATCAAGACGATCGGCCGGCACAACGTGCCAATCGCACTGCATCCGGACATCGATACCGCGATCACCGTGATCGTCGCCCGCAACGCCGAAGAGGCAACGCGCATCGAGCGCGGCGAGGATGTCGCGCAATTGCGTGAGGAGCGCACGCCGGAGGAAGAAGCGGTGCTAGCGGCGGAAGCCTTCTTCGAGCCTGAGGCTGCCGAATTGGTGCGGGCCCGCGAAAGCGCCGAGGCAGAGACCGAGACCCCAGCCCCGGCCGACAAGGCTTAGATGCGGCTGCCAGACTAGCCGGCCGTCAGGTTATCCGTCAGATTATTCAATCGGGAATGTTGTCGCGCGGAACCGGCTCGCCGGTTTCGCCCGCCGGCGGCTTCCATCGGCACGGCGGCGGTCGGCGTCGGCGCGGCGGCCGCTGGAGCCTCCGGCGCCGGCGTCTCCGGACGCGGCGGCTCGGTCACCGCTGTGCGCCGGCACGTGAGCAACGGCAGCGGGCTCTTGTGGTGGTTCCGACGCGGGAGTGACTTGGTCCTTACGCCGATTGCGTGTCGCGATGGCCGGGCGGTTCTGGCCAGGTTCCGGCCGCGCAATCGGATTTATGAAGGTTGGCGTGCCGCCCGGGCTCGCTTCTTCCTTCGGCTTGGCGTCCGCCTCGCCCGGCCGTCGTGGCTTGGCATTGGCGGTCGCACTTTCCTCAGGCTTGGGCGGCTTTTGCGCGCGGCGGCGGCGGCTTTTGGCCCGGCGCCGGCGCGGCAACCGTGTCGCGTCCCCCGACGACATAGGCCGCGAGCGACGCCGCTTGGTCGCGGCCGGTCGTGTAATGCTCGCGAAGGAATTCCGCCACGGCAGCCGCGCTCTTGCCTTTGCGCAGCGCGCTCGCGGATTTGTGACATTCCGCGCAGGCGTTGGAAAAGATTTGGGACGCCGACTTGCCCTGGTCGATATTGGTCTGAGCGCGCGCCATTGCCGGCGCCAACACTGCAAGAACCCCGATTGTCAGCGCAAAAGCCCGGTTCACCCGCAACTCCCTCAAGTCCCACGACTTAGGCCGATCACTCCTTACCCCAAAAACCGGCCAAATGTGAGCGGCGTTTAGCGGGCCCCCGTTAAGAAAGCAGGGACCGCGGCCGCCTGCATTGCTGGTCAAGCAGGATTTTGTTTTAATGACGGCAGGCGGGCGCTCTGGGGGCCTCGTGACGCGCTCCAACCTTCCATTCGGCGCTGCCGGCGTAGGAAGTGCGTGGAGACGCGAGCTTGGACTGGTTGTTATCGATATTTTTGCGGCGGTTTATCCGCCACGGGTCCCTGACGGTCACGACGGCGGCGGGCAGAACATACACTTTCGGTGATGGCAGCGGACCGCCGGTCGCCGTCGCGCTTCACCAGCGCCAAAGCCCAGCGCAGCGTGCTTTTCAATCCACAGCTCCGGCTGGGCGAAGCCTACATGGACGGCACGTTGGTCGTCGACCAAGGCTCGATCGCCGACCTGCTTGCCGTCTTGATGCGGCAGGACCACATCGCCCCGCCGCGCTGGGTTCTGCCGCTGCAATTCGGCCGTTACCTGTTCCGGCGCGTCGCAGCAGTTCAATCCGCGGTCCCGGTCGCGGCGCAATGTCGCGCATCACTACGACCTCGACGGCAGGCTCTACAAACTGTTCCTCGATGCCGACCAGCAATATAGCTGCGCCTATTTCGAAGCTCCGGACCAATCGCTCGACGATGCTCAACTCGCCAAGAGGCGGCACCTCGCGGCGAAGCTGAGAGTCGAACCGGGCGCGAAGGTGCTCGATATCGGCTGCGGCTGGGGCGGGCTTGCGCTCTATCTCGCCGAGATCGCCGGCGCGCAGGTGACCGGCATCACGCTGTCGCAGGAGCAATACGCCCGCGCGCAACAACGAGCGGCCGAGCGCGGCCGGTCGCAGGACGCGACGTTCCGGCTCGAAGATTATCGCGACGTCGCCGGACCGTTCGATCGCATCGTATCGGTCGGCATGTTCGAGCATGTCGGCGTCGGCCATTACGATACGTTCTTCCACAAGTGCGCCGACATTCTCGACCAGGATGGCGTTTTTCTCCTGCACACGATCGGCCGCAGCGGTTCGCCGAGTTTCACCAATCCCTGGATCGCCAAGTATATTTTCCCGGGCGGCTATATCCCGGCGCTCTCCGAAGTGCTGCCGGCGATCCAGCGCGCGCGGCTGGTCGTCACCGACGTCGAAATCCTCCAGCTCCACTACGCCGAGACACTCAAGGCTTGGCGCGAACGCTTTCTCGCCCACCGCGAGGACGTGGAGCGGCTCTACGATGCGCGCTTTGTGCGCATGTGGGAGTTCTATCTGGCGTCGTCGGAAATGGCGTTCCGCGAAAGCGACATGGTGGTGTTCCAGATCCAGATGGCGAAGCGAAAGGGCGTCGTGCCGCAGACCCGCGACTATATCGGACGCGAGGAAACGCGGCTTGCGCGCGCTCGAAGCGAGCTATTCCGCGCCGCTGCGGCTTGCTGGCGAATAGCGCCGGCTCGCGCGAACGCGCAGTCAAGGCCATTCGTGTCTTGCACCGCGGCGCGGCTGCACACAGTGTGTAACGGGGAAAGCCGCAATCAGGGCATTCCCAATGGCGCGGCGCTCGATTATCGACGATGGACCTGTCGTGTTTTAAATTGCGCCGGTCGGGAATTTCGAAGAGTTGGCGCCGTCGTTGAGTAATCCGCAATGTTGAGTCACCGCAAATCGGCCACAAGCAAATCCCTTGATTCGGGGCCATGGCACAAATTCGATTCGATTGCACGCAAGCCGCTTCCGGCGGAACCGATGTTCCGCGCGCCGCCGCACAATATCGAAGCCGAGCAGGCGCTTCTCGGCGCCATCCTCGTCAATAACGAGGCGTTTTATCGCGTCTCCGATTTCCTCGAGCCCAAGCATTTTCTCGAAACGATCCACCAGCGCATTTTCGAACTCGCCGGCGGGCTGATCCGCGCCGGGAAACTGGCGACACCGGTGACGCTGAAGACGTTCCTGCCGGCGGAACTCGACATCGCCGGGCTCACGGTCAATCAATATCTGGCGCGGCTGGCCGCCGAAGCGACGACGATCATCAATGCCGAGGACTACGGCCGCACCGTTTATGATCTGTCGATCCGTCGCGACCTGATCACCATCGGCGAGGATATGGTCAACCTCGCTTATCGACGCACCGGTCGACGCGACGCCGCAGAGCCACATCGAAGATGCCGAGCGCAAACTGTTCGAGCTTGCCGAAACCGGACGTTACGAAAGCGGCTTTCAGCGTTTCGCCCAGGCGCTGACGACGGCGGTCGACATGGCCGCGCACGCTTATCAGCGCGACGGCGGCCTCTCGGGAATGGCCACCGGGACTGACCGATCTCGATTCCAAAATGGGGGGCCTGCAAAAGTCCGACTTGGTCATCCTCGCCGGTCGCCCTGGCATGGGAAAGACCGCGCTTGCCACCAATATCGCCTACAACGTCGCAAAGGCATTTGCGCAGGGAGAAGTTCGGCCTGACGGCAGTAGGGAAACCGTCAACGGTGGGGTCGTCGGCTTTTTTTCGCTGGAAATGTCAGCCGAGCAATTGGCAACGCGTATCATCTCAGAGCAGACAGGCATCCCGTCGAATAAGATCCGCCGTGGCGCGATAGGCGAAGCCGATTTCGAGAGGATTAAAGACGTTTCGATCGAGCTGCAGAGCCTACCTTTCTATGTCGACGAGACTGGCGGCCTTTCGATCGGCCAATTGGCGGCGCGCGCGCGCCGGCTGAAGCGTCAGCGCGGCCTCGATCTTTTGGTGATCGACTACGTGCAGCTGCTGCAAGGATCGACCCGCCGCTCAAGCGAAAACCGCGTGCAGGAAATCACCGAGATTACGACGCGGCTCAAGGCGCTCGCCAAAGAGCTGAACGTGCCAGTCGTGGCCTTGTCTCAATTGTCTCGCCAAGTAGAGAGCCGAGAAGACAAACACCCGCAATTATCAGATTTGCGTGAGTCAGGCTCGATCGAGCAGGATGCGGATGTCGTCCTTTTCGTCTACCGCGAGGAATATTACCTGACGAACAAAGAGCCTCGTCCGGGAACAGCCGATCACGATAAATGGCTGACCGAGATGGATGCCGTTCACGGTAAGGCGGAGGTCATTATCGGCAAGCAGCGGCACGGGCCTACCGGAACGGTTTCCTTGCAGTTCGACGCCGAAGTCACCCGTTTCGCCAATCTCGATGCCGCGCATCGCCACCGGCCCATTCTTATCGGCTTTACCGCGCGGGCGTTGAGGCCGTCGCCTGAGATCTGCTGGCACTGGCATGGTCTCCCTCTTAGGCCGCTCTCGGCCGAATATCGCGCTCGATCGCGCCGCCGCTTTGCATGCGCGCCTTGGTCAAATCGTGCATCGCCTGCAGATTGATCCAGAATTCGGCGCTGGTGCCGAAGAAGCGGGCGAGCCGCAGCGCCGTGTCTGCCGTAACGGCGCGTTCTCCTTTGACGATCGCGCCAACGCGCGTAGCGGGTACCCGCAGAGCGAGCGCAAGCGCGTGAACCGAAATTCCGAGCGGCTTAAGGAACTCCTCGCGCAACACTTCACCCGGATGGGTTGTCACCCGATTGGGAGTTGCCACCCCCTTAGTGGTAGTCGACGATTTCGACATTGGCCGGCCCTTCCCTGGTCCAGGTAAAGCAAATGCGCCATTGATCGTTGATGCGGATCGAATGTTGGCCGCGACGATCGCCCATGAGCGCTTCGAGCCGATTTGCCGGCGGCACACGCAGATCATTCAGATCGCGCGCCTGATGCAGCATATCGAGTTTTCGCAACGCTTGCTTTTCAATGCCGCTGAAACGCTTTCACGAAGGCGCCCATCCACAGGGTTTCGGTCGCGCGATCGCGAAACGAGCGGATCATTAGCAACCATTATACCGCAGTCGCGTTATACGTCAAACGTACAACGCAAAGCGGCACAGCGCTTTACCCGCGCCGCAACCGCCGTCATAACGCGGCCATGGCATTCGCCGAACCAATGCCAGGAAACGGCCACGCCGCTGACCGACCCCGAGACCGGCGGCACGCTGACGATCGATCTTGATGCGATCGAAGCGAACTGGCGCACGCTGGCGCGCAAGCTCCTCACCGTCGAATGCGGCGCCGTGGTCAAGGCCAACGCCTATGGACTGGGCCTCGAGCCGGTGACCGCCAAGCTCGCCAAGGCCGGTTGCAAGACTTTCTTTGTCGCCGACATCGCCGAAGCGCGGCGGGCGCGGACCCGCGCGCGCGACGCGACGATCTATGTGCTCAACGGATTTGCTGTCGATGCCGGCATGGCGTTTGTCGAGCTAAACGTGCAGCCGGTCATCAACAGCACGGCGGAGCTTGCGGAATGGGACGCCTTCGTCAGCGCGCAGAACTGGCGCGGCGGCGCGGCGATCCACGTCGACACCGGCATGAACCGGCTCGGCATTTCGGCCGACGAAGCCGCCGCGCTGGCGCTCCGCCTGCAGCAGGAAAATCATGGCATCACGCTGTTGATGAGCCACCTCGCCTGCGCCGAGATTGCCGATCACCCCCTCACCGCGGCTCAAATCCGGCTGTTTCGCGAGCTGCGCATGCTCTATCACGGTGTCCCCGCTTCGCTCGCCAATTCCGCGGGCATTTTCATCGGCGATACCGCGCATTTCGATTTGGCACGACCCGGCGCCGCGCTCTACGGCATCAATCCGACCCCGGGCCGAGCCAATCCGATGCGGCACGTCGTCGAGTTGACCGGGCGCATCCTCCAGGTGCGCAAGGTGCCGCAAGGCGGGACCGTCGGTTACGGCGCGGCGTGGACGGCGAGACGTGCCTCGCGTATCGCCGTTGTCGGCGCTTGGCTATGCCGACGGCTTGCTGCGGGCCGGCAGCAGCCTCGATCGCAAAAGCGCCGGCACCGCGATCGTCGCGGAGAAAAGCTGCCCGATCGTCGGCTACATTTCGATGGACATCGCCTGTGTCGACGTCACTGACGTCGCCGACAATGCCGGTGCATCGCGGCGATACGGCCACTTTCATTGGCGAGAAGATTCCGATCGATGAAGTCGGCGCCGCCGCCGGCACCATCGGCTACGAAATCCTGGTCCGGCTCGGGCCGCGTTGCCATCTCGTCTATCGCGGCGGCTGAGGGACGCTTGACGATGGTCGCACGCGCACAGAATTTCGTCTGCCAGAGCTGCGGCGCGGCATCGGCACGCTGGGCCGGCCGCTGCGACGCCTGTGGCGCCTGGAATACGCTTGTCGAGGAAGGCGCGGTTGCGCGCGCGCGCTCGTCGCGCAAAGGCCGGCTGTTCGTTATCGAGCCGCTCAAGGGCCAAACGGTCGAAGCGCCGCGGCTTGCCTCCGGTATCGCCGAATTCGACCGCGTGACCGGCGGCGGGCTGGTGCGCGGGTCGGTGTTGCTGCTGGGCGGCGATCCCGGCATCGGCAAATCGACGCTGTTGCTCGAAGTCGCGGCCGCGTACGCGCGCCGCGGTCAGCGCGCCGTCTACATCTCCGGCGAAGAGGCGGTCGCGCAGGTGCGATTGCGCGCCGAACGGCTTGGCCTGACGTGACGCGGCCGTCGAACTCGCCGCGGAAACCGCGGTCGAGGACATCGTGGCGACGCTCTCCCACAGCAAGCCGCCGCAGCTTCTGGTCATCGATTCGATCCAGACGATGTGGACGCAAACCGTCGAGTCGGCGCCCGGCACGGTCACGCAGGTGCGCGGATCGGCGGCGCGAACTCATTCGTTTCGCCAAGCGCACGCGGCGCGTCGGTGATCCTGGTCGGCCATGTCACCAAGGACGGACAGATCGCCGGCCCCCGCGTCGTCGAGCACATGGTCGACGCGGTGCTGTCGTTCGAGGGCGAAGGCTCGCAGCAATTCCGGATTTTGCGCGCGATGAAGAACCGTTTCGGTCCGACCGACGAGATCGGCGTGTTCGAAATGACGGGCTCGGGACTGCGCGAAGTTGCCAATCCCTCCGAACTGTTCCTCTCCGAACGCGAACTCGGCAGTCCCGGCACCGCCGTCTTTGCCGGCATCGAAGGGACGCGGCCGCTGCTGGTGGAAATCCAGGCGCTGGTCGCGCCGACCTCGCTCGGCACGCCGCGCCGCGCCGTGGTCGGTTGGGACCCGAGCCGGCTGTCGATGGTGCTGGCGGTGCTCGAAGCGCATTGCGGCGTTCGCCTTTCCGGCCACGACGTCTATCTCAACGTCGCCGGCGGGCTGCGCATCGCCGAGCCGGCGGCCGACGTCGCCGCCGCTGCCGCCCTGGTATCTTCGCTGGCCCACGCGCCGCTCCCCGCGGACGCGGTCTATTTCGGCGAAGCGTCGCTTTCGGGCGCGGTGCGGCCGGTCCCGCAGACCGCCGCGCGGCTCAAAGAAGCGCAGAAGCTCGGCTTCGGCAGAGCCATCGTTCCGGAAGCGGCGCGCAACGAAGCCCCCGACGGGTTTTCGCTCTCGACCATCGCCACGCTTGCCGACTTGTTGCCGATATTGCCCAGGACGGCATTACCGGCGCTGCGGCGAGTCGGCCGCCCGGATTCCTGACAGGATTCTTAACGGGATCTTACGGACAGCCCGCCGACGCTGTCGGGCCGGACCATGGCATGATCCGTTGCGGAAAATCAGGCCCTCTCCAAGAGCGGACGACAAGCCGGGTGACGGCAGCGCCGCGGTCCGGCTATACACGCGGCGAGATCTTCACCTTCGAGCCACCGACCCCCGCCAACAGGCAGGACTAGCGAGCGGACCAGCAGAACATGCCGATTACGCTCCTCGATGTTGCTCTGATCGTCGTGATGCTGGTTTCGGGGCTGCTCGCCATGGTGCGCGGCTTCATGCGCGAGATCCTGTCGATCATCGCCTGGATCTTGGCCGCCGTCGCCGACGCTTACGCCGTGTTCCAAGCTACTGCCCGTTAGCCAAGACAGTATTTTTACAACCAACCAGAAACAATGGTGGTCGTCGCCGTAGCCGTGATCGGCGGCGCTTTTCTGCTCACGCTGCTCGTCGTCTCAATTGTCACGGTTCGGATTTCCGACATGGTACTCGACAGCCGGGTCGGCGCGCTCGATCGCACCCTCGGCTTTCTGTTCGGGCTTGCTCGCGGCCTGTTCATCGTCGTGGTGGCTTTCATGTTCTTCAACTGGCTGGTTCCCGACAAAAGCCAGCCGGAATGGGTCAGAGCGGCTAAATCGCGCGTCGTTCTGAGCCGGAACCGGCGCAATGGTTAAAGATCGATGTTGCCGGAAGACCCGGAAACCCATCTTGAAGCAGGCTCAAGCAGCGTCCGGAAGGCATGAAGGAACGCCGGAGAATCAGACTGATCGGCACAGCCAACTCGATCAGCCCGCCGCTCAGGGAGGGACGGGAATTGCTCAAGGTCCGGGGAATCGTGCATTGAGATGATCGCGGACCGATGACCATGACAGAAGCGACCCTCCCCGACCTCGATGCGGACCGGCTGCGCGAGGAATGCGGTGTATTCGGCATTTTCGGTCACCCCGACGCTGCGGCGATCACGGCGCTCGGCCTGCATGCACTGCAGCATCGCGGCCAGGAGGCCGCCGGCATCGTCTCGTTCGACGGCACCCGCTTCCACTCCGAACGCCGCCTCGGGCTGGTCGGCGACGCATTCTCCGGGCGGGAGGTGATCGATCGGCTGCCGGGCAACGCCGCCATCGGCCATGTCCGCTATTCGACCACCGGCGAGACGATCCTGCGCAACGTGCAGCCGCTGTTCGCCGAGCTCAATGCCGGCGGCTTTGCCATCGGCCATAACGGCAATCTGACCAACGGCCTGACGCTGCGCCGCCAGCTGGTCCGCGAAGGCGCGATGATGCAGTCGACCACCGACACCGAGGTCATTCTGCATCTGGTCGCGCGCTCGCACCGCAACCGCTTCGTCGATCGCTTCATCGAAGGGCTGCGCGTGCTCGAAGGCGCCTACGCTTTTGTCGGCCTCACCAACAAGAAGCTGGTCGGCGCGCGCGATCCGCTCGGCATCCGGCCGCTGGTGCTCGGCAAGCTCGACGGCTGTCCGATCCTCGCCTCGGAGACCTGCGCGCTCGATATCATCGGCGCCCAATATGTCCGCGACGTCGAGAATGGCGAGGTGCTGATCTTCGACGAAGACGGCGCGCATTCGCACGAGCCGTTCCCGCCGATGGCGCCGCGGCCGTGCATCTTCGAATACATCTATTTCTCGCGGCCCAACTCCGATCATCGGCGGCCGCAGCGTCTACGAGGTGCGCAAGAATTGCGGCCACGAGCTGGCGCGCGAAGCGCCGGCGGCCGCCGACGTCGTGGTGCCGGTGCCCGATTCCGGCGTGCCGGCCGCGATGGGTTACGCGCAAGCCTCCGGCATCCCCTACGAGCTCGGCATCATCCGCAATCACTATGTCGGCCGCACCTTCATCGAGCCGACGCAGCAGATCCGCCAGCTCGGTGTCCGCCTCAAGCACAGCGCCAACCGCGCCGTCGTCAGCGGCAAGCGCATCGTGCTGATCGACAACTCGATCGTGCGCGGCACGACCTCGGTCAAGATCGTGCAAATGATGCGCGACGCCGGCGCCAGCGAAGTGCATTTCCGCATCGCCTCGCCGCCGATCACCCATCCGGACTATTACGGCATCGATACGCCGGAGCAGGACAAGCTGCTGGCCGCGACGCACGACCTCGAAGGCATGCGGAAATTCATCGGTGCGGATTCGCTGGCCTTCCTTTCGGTCAATGGCATCTATCGCGCCATGGGCGAAAAAGAGCGCGATCCGGCTCGCCCGCAATTCACCGACCATTGCTTCACCGGCGAATATCCCACCGCCCTGACCGACCGCACGGCGGAGGACGCCCCGCCGCACCAGCTCTCGCTCCTCGCCGAGGCGAGCTGAGGAATGTCGCAAGCCGCTTGCTGATCGGGTCGCGCTCGTCACCGGCGCCTCGCGCGGCATCGGCTATGCGGCGGCGCTGATGCTCGCGCGCGCCGGCGCGCACGTGATCGCGGTGGCGCGCACGGTCGGCGGTCTCGAAGAACTTGACGATGCGATCAGAGCCGCCGGCGGCTCGGCGACGCTGACGCCGCTCGATATGCGCGACTATCCTGGCATCTATCGCCTGGGCGCGGCGCTCAACGAGCGCTACGGGCGGCTCGACGTGCTGCTTGGCAATGCCGCGCTCGCCGGCGTGCCATCGCCGCTCGATCACATCGAGCCGAAAGCCTGGGACGATATGATGGCGGTCAACGTCACCGCCAACTGGCATCTGATCCGCGCCATGGACCCGTTGCTGAAACGATCCGACGCCGGCCGCGCGGTCTTTGTCACCTCAGGCATAGCCACGCTCGCCCGCGCGTACTGGGCGCCTTATTCGGTATCGAAGGCGGCGCTGGACGTGCTGGCGCGAACATACGCGGAGGAGACGAGCTCGACGCCGGTGCGCGTCAATCTGTTCAATCCCGGCCCGACCCGCACCCGCATGCGCGCCATGGTCATGCCCGGCGAGGATCCGATGACGTTGCCGGCGCCGGAGCAGGTGGCGGAGAAAATCCTCGATCTTTGCCTGCCGGGCTGTTCCGAAACCGGGAAGATTTACGATTTCCGCAGCGGCAAGCTGCAGGACTTCATGCGCCCTGCATAGCGCAACGATGATCTGAAGCTTGCCTTCAGCGCGCGATTGCGCGTCACCTACCAAGCCAGCACGCCGGCGGCCGCGACCAATAGCGCCGCCAGCATGAAGGGCGCACCAGCCAAGGCACTCTCGTGGCCACCGCCGATGGCGACCGCGAAAACCTGGCTGAAAAGACCGGGGCCGAACAGATTGGCGATGCCGGTGACGCTGGCATTGGCGCCCTGCAGCCTGCCCTGCTCCGACGGCACTGACATGGCGGCTCATCAACGCCATGGCCGCCGGACTCTCCAGGCCCCACAACGCCAAGAGCGGAATGCCGATCCAGAATTCCGGCGCCGGTGCGCGCCAGCGCGAAGGCGAGAAAGCCGGCGACGCCAAACGCAAGGCCGATCATCAGCGCCGCGCGTTCGCCGACTTGTTTGGTCACCGGCCCGACGATGGCGCCCTGGACGATGATCGATGCCAACTCCCGACGCCGCCAGCGTCAATCCGACGATGCGCTCGTCGAAGCCATAGCGGTACAGCATGTACAGCACGGCGATGCTCGGCAGCACGGCATGCGCAAGATTGCCGAGGAAGTTGACGAACGCGAGCCCCAACAGCTCGCTGATGCGAACGCAGCAAAGTCAACGCACCGAACGGATTGGCGCGACGCCATCGAAAACTCGTACGCTCGCCGCGCGGCAGCAATTCCGGCAGGATCAGGAGCCCATAGAGCGCGTTCGCCAAGCTCAGGCCTGCGGCAATCCAGAACGGCAGCCGCGGCGAAATGTTGCCGGCCAGTCCGCCGAGCGCTGGTCCAAGCACGAATCCGGCGCCAAAGGCCGCGCCCAGCAATCCGAAACGCGCGGCGCGTTGTTCCGGCGGCGTCACGTCGGCGACATAGGCGTAAGCCGTCGAAATGCTGGCCGCGGCAATGCCGGAAATCACCCGGCCGACGAACAGCCAGCCGAGCGTCGGCGCCAGCGCCATCAGCACATAATCGAGGCCGACGCCGAAGTTGGAGAGCAGGATCACCGTCCGCCGGCCGAAACTGTCGGACAGCATGCCTTGCAGCGGCGAGAACAAAAATTGCATCAGCGCCCAAGCGGTGCCGAACAGGCCGAATATCCTCGCCGCTTCCTGGGTGTCGCCGCCGACAAAATCGACCACGAGCTTCGGCAGCACCGGAATGACAATGCCCATGGCGAGCATGTCCAAAAAGATGGTGGCAAAGATGAAGACAAAGGCGGCTTGGCGCCGCACCGCGCTGACCTTCACGTTCGACTGGTCGGTTTGCTCGTCCATCAGCGCCGCTTTCGCCCGGCATAGGGATTGGCCTTGGCGCGCAGCGTCAGTCGGATCGGCGTGCCCGGCAGCGCAAACGCTTCGCGCAAACCGTTGACAAGATAGCGACGATAGATTTCAGGCAGTGCCGCGGCGCGCGAAGAGAATAGAACGAAGGTCGGCGGCCGCGACTTCGGCTGCGTCATATAATCGAGCCGGATACGACGGCCGCGAACTGCGGGCGGCGGGTGCGTCTCCGCGGCGTGGGACAGGAAGCGGTTGAGCGCCGCCGTCGGCACACGGCGGTTCCAGACGGCATGGGCGTCCATCACCGCCGCCATCAACCGATCGAGCCCCTCGCCGGTGCGCGCCGACAAGGCGACGACCGGAACGCCCTTGATCTGCGGCAGCACGCGATCGACTTCTTCGCGCAGCCGCGGCCGAACGCCTGGCTGCCGCTCGACCAAATCGACTTTGTTGAAGGCGATGACGATGGCGCGACCCTCGCGCTCGACCAGATCGGCGATCCGCACGTCCTGTTCCTCAAACGGCGTTTGCGCGTCGATCAGGACAATGACGACTTCGGCAAAGCGGATGGCGTTGAGCGTATCGGCAATCGACAACTTCTCGAGCTTCTGCTCGACGCGCGAGCGGCGGCGCAGTCCGGCGGTATCGTGGATGCGCAAATGCCGACCGTGCCAGTCGAGATCGACGGCGATCGCGTCGCGGGTGATGCCGGCTTCGGGCCCGGTCACGAGCCGTTCCTCGCCGAGCAACCGGTTGATCAGCGTCGACTTGCCGGTATTGGGCCGTCCGACCACGGCGATGCGGATAGGCTTGTCGGCGGCCTCTGCGGGCGGCAGCCTCGTCTTCGTCGGCTGCCGCGGTCGCCTCGGGAAGAGCGGCGCGCAGCGCCTCGTAGAGGCCGGCCAAGCCTTCACCGTGCTCGGCGCTGATGGCGACCGGATCGCCGAGTCCAAGCGCGTAGGAATCAAGCGCGCCCGCTTCGCCGGCGCGCCCCTCGCTCTTGTTGGCGACCACAATCGCGGGCTTGCCGGATTTGCGCACGAGATCGGCGAAGCTGCGATCCGCCGGCGTCGCGCCGGCGCGCGCATCGACCAGGAACAGCACGGCGTCCGCTTGCGCCATGGCGGTCGCGGTCTGCGCTTGCATCTTGCCGGAAAGGCTCTCGCCGGCGGCGTCCTCAAGGCCCGCGGTATCGATGACGCGAAACGACAGATCGCCGAGCTGCCCCTCGCCTTCCCGCCGGTCGCGCGTCACGCCGGGCTGATCGTCGACAAGCGCCCGCCGCGCTCCGACGAGGCGGTTGAACAGCGTCGATTTCCCGACATTGGGCCGACCGACGATGGCGATCGTGAACGACATAAAGCGATCTGTGAGCGAACAGCGTGATAGACGGCGCCGGCGCGCCGCACGCGCTCTTTATCCTGAACTCGGCAGCGTGGATATGGCGGCGTGCGGCCGGCGCTTGCGCGTGTGCGCTATTGCGTTTGCCGCGTCGCCGGTGGGGCCGGCCAGTTGGTCTGGGCGCTCGGCGCCGCTTGTGATGATTGCCGGCGCCCGGCGGTGCCGGCCAAGTTGTTTGTGCGGGTTGTCCGATGGCGGCGCCGGCCAGGCCGATTGCGCCGGCTGTCCCGCCGGCGGCGGCGCGGATCGCCGGCGCCTTCCGGTCCCAAACGGGATCGTGCGCTTGCGGCGCCGGCGCGCGTGCCACCTTCGGCTTGGGTTTCGGCTTCGGCTTGGCTTTCTCGGCAGCCGCTGCGGTCTTGGCTGCGGCGTCACCGGCTTCCGCCGCCACCGGCTCCGGCGGCGGTTGATAGCCCTTCACCAGATCAGGCGGCACGCCGGTCTCCGCTCCCGGCACGCCCTGGGGAAAGAGCGGCTCGCGGTCGCCGGACAGCTTTTTCTTGGTGTTGAACACGTCCGAGGAAACGACTTCGGTCGGATCGAACTGGCCACCCGCCGTGCACGCGCCGAGCGCAAACAGCAATGCAAGCGCCGAACCGATGCGAACCAGCGATGAAATCCGTCCCCTCGGCATCGGCTCAGCCCTTGCCGCCCGCAGCAATAAGTTCGCTCAATACCTCGGCGCGGCTGCGCGCGCCAGCAGGTGTTTGCGGATCGGTCATGATCATATCGGCCCATTGGCGCGCCGCGCTCATGTCGCCTTGCTTCCAGGCGGAGAGCGCCAGCAATTCGCGCGCGCTGTAGCGGAACGCGCGGTCCGCCCCGGTCAACGGCTCAAGCCGCGTGCGCATCTCGGCATAAGAAGCGCTGTCGACAAGCAGAAATCCGGCGCGCAAAGCGGCGACGTCCTGGATGACTTGTCCGGCCCCGCGGTCGGCGGCGATGTCGTCATAGGATTTGATCGCGGCCTTCGGATCCGATTGCGCCAGTTCTGCGGCCTCGCGCAAGCGCGACAGCACGCGATAGCTGGCGGTGCCGTCCGTCGCGAGCTTGGCAAAGGCCGCTTCCGCCTCTTGCGGCTTGCCGGATTCCGCCAGCATCACCGCCTGCTCGAATGCCGTTCCCGATTCCGCGGCCTTCTTGGTCTCCCACCAGTCGTATCCGCGCCAGCCGCCGACACCGAGGATGACGAGGACACAGCCGGCAATGATGTAATAGCCGTAGCGCTCCCACAGCTTCTTCAGCTGTTCGCGACGGACTTCCTCGTCGACTTCATGAAAGATATCGGTCACGGACCCTGCCCCGACGCGAGCCCAGGTTCAGACAAAGGCGCTACCCCCCAACAGGCGCAGCCGAGAGCCAGTTTTCCGAACCAAAAGCGACAAAACCAAGGAATTCCGGGCGGTTAGCCTCGGATATCCATACTCGGAGCTAGAATAGTCGTGTGGCGCGAGCAAGGCAAAGCCTCGGCGATCCCCTGTGGCGATTTGCGCCGATACCGATGTCCGCGGGCGTTAACCGGCCGATGGCGGCGTATCCCGGCAAAATCGCGGCCTTCTTAATCTTTCTTCTTCCGCATCGGGTAGACGTTGTCGGGGCCGGGAAAATGGCGCGCCCGCACCTCTTCCGCATAGCTTTTCACCGCCTGCTCGATCGACGGGCCGAGGTCGCCGAACCGTTTGACGAATTTTGGCACGCGCGGTGACAGTCCGAGCATATCCTCGAGCACCAGGATTTGCCCGTCGCAGGCGACGCTCGCGCCGATGCCGATGGTGGGGATCGTCACGTCGGCGGTAATGCGACGGGCGAGCGGCTCGGCGATCGCCTCGAGCACGACGGAAAACGCGCCGGCGTCGGCGACCGCGCGCGCATCCGCCTCGATCGGCGCCCAGTCGCTTTCTTCGCGCCCCTGGGCGCGGAACGATCCGATGGTGTTGATCGCCTGCGGCGTCAGTCCGACATGACCCATGACCGGGACGCCGCGCTCGACCAGGAACGCGATCGTATCGGCCATGCGCCGGCCGCCTTCGAGCTTGATGGCGCCGCAGCCGGTTTCCTTCAGCACCCGCGCGGCGGAAGCGAACGCTTGTTCCTTTGACGCTTCATAGGAGCCGAACGGCAGATCGACCACGACCAGCGCGCGCTTCGAGCCGCGCATCACCGCAAGACCCTGCAGGATCATCATATCGAGCGTAACCGGCACGGTGCTTTCCAGCCCATGCATCACCATGCCGAGTGAATCGCCGACCAGGATCACGTCGCAATAGCGATCGAGGATGCGCGCCGTGTGGGCGTGGTAGGACGTCAGGCACACAATCGGCTCGGCGCCTTTGCGGGCGCCGATGTCCGGCGCCGTCAGCCGCCGGATGTCGTCATGCACCGACATAAGTCACTGTCCCAGCAATCATTGTCCGAGCGCCGGCGGGCCGAATACCGGCACCCCGATGACGATCGGGTGAAATACGAAGCCAAGCGCCAGATAGACAATCGTGCCGACGACAACGGCGATGACATCGTTGCGCCGGCCGCCGACGGGAATCGGCGGCGATCCGGCGTCGGTGCGGCGCTTCAACGTGATGCGGTCATAAACCGCCCAGGCGAGCACCGAACCAAACAGAATCATGCCGCCGAGATCGCCGTTGGCGCACAGATGCGCCACCGCCCAGATTTTGACGGCGACCAGCAGCGGATGCTTGAGCACCCGCTTGATGTCGCCGGGAATATAAGCGGCGACCAGCGCGATGCTGGCCGGCCACATGGCGGCTTCGACGATGTAGCGCGTCCATGTCGGCGGATACCAAACCGGAATAAAGCCTTCGGTCCGGTAGCGCGCGAAGCCATAGCAAATCAGGAAAAGACCGACGAGCGAGACCAGGCGTGAAAGCGCCTTTGTAGGCCCCGACGCCGATCTGGGCGATCAACTTCGCCCGGTGTCCGCGCATGGTGACGAACACATGCGCGCCGAGAAACACGACCAGCCCGACAATTTCGATAGCGATGCCCATTTTTTTAGGCAAATCTGGCGCCGCGATCATGACGAGCGACCGGCGCTTGTCAATGACAGTGGGATGTGCGTCAGGGCCCGCCGAAGCGGAAGTTCAGGCCGGCCTTGATCTCCTGAATGTTCAGGCCGGCATTGGTCGAATATGACGGCATCGTCGGCGTCGTGAAATTCAACGCCTGCGAGCCGAAGCTCAGATAGTCGTACTCGACCTTGGCGGACCAGTTCGCGCTGATGCCGTATTCGAGGCCGATGCCGGCGGTCCAGCCAGTGCGCATCAAGGCGTTGCGGGCGCTGTTGCCGGCGAGGTCGGTGAAGCTGTTTTGATCGCGGGCGAAGGCGACGCCGCCTTTGCCGTAGATGAGCAGGCGATCGAACGCCGCGCCGATGCGGCCGGTGGCGGTCGATGTCCAATTGGTATTGGTGCTGATGGACTGGCCAAGTGCGTCCGTCCTGCTGCCCTTTAGTCCCGCATAGCCGAAGTCACCCTCGATGCCGAGCACGAGCCTTTTGATTTGCAGATTGGCGCCGGCCTGGCCGCCGCCGAGGAAGCCGGCGCCGCTGCCGAAAGACGTTGTTTGCTCCGGTGAAAGGATCGCTCCAGGACGAGCGATCGAAGCCGCCGCCGACATGGCCGCCAATATAGAGGCCGGTCCAGCTAAAAATCGCGGCGGAAGCCGACGCGACCGGCGCAACCGCTACTGGAGCGGGCGCGATCGGCAGATCCGCCGCTGCCGCCTTATAAGCGGAAAGGCCGGAAGCAGCGGCAAACACCATGCTTGCCACGAACGCACGCAACTTCACCTACCCTGACACCCTTGCTCGGGACGCGCTTGGCGCCGCGCGAGCAACAAAAGCCGTTGTTCGTCTTGCGCCGTAAAAGGCAGCAGCTCTTCGGACAAAGCGTGGTGTGACGGTGGCGGGAAAATGACTTTGAATTTGTTGTTGAAGGATTTGCAAAGTTGCATTCTTAACGCTTGGTGCAGAGCCAGGCAGCGGCTCCGAAAAACCGAAAGCATCACGTGAAAGACACGTTCCGACACGCGCACTTTACCGGCGGCAACGCTCGATTGTCGTGATCGCGCGGCGCAATGCACTCGGGCGATTGCTAGACTTTGCTAAGCTTGTATCATGCCGATGACTGCCGGGGCGGCGGCCAAACGTCGTCAGCAATTGGTAAAGGGAGGAACGCGTGACTGGTACTTTAGCGCAAAATGTCTTTCAGATCGGATTTGTCGTGCCCGATATTCACAAGGAATGTGCCTTTTTCAAGGTGTGCGTTCAACCGGTCAGTGCAACACCGCTTGTAGTCTATCGGCTGGCGTTTGGAAGCCCAAGGTCTTTCGCGGACGTTGATTGAGCCGCAGAGCAATCGTGTTCAGATAACTCTGAGAGATGCGCGAGAAGTCGGTTCCTCTCGGGAAGTACTGACGCAGCAGGCCGTTGGTGTTCTCGTTTGAGCCACGCTGCCAGGGACTGCGCGGATCACAGAAGTAGACCTGGACGTTGGTGGCAACTGTGAAGCGCTTGTGGGCATGCATCTCTTTGCCTTGATCCCAGGTCAGGGAGCGTCGCAATTCCTCAGGCAGCTTGCCGATGTGCTTGGCAAGCGCAGCAACAACAGTCGTCGTGTCCTTGCGGGGGGTCTTGACGAGCATCGTGAAGCGGGTATTGCGCTCGACGAGGGTGGCGATGTGCGTGTCGTTCGCTCCGGTAAGAAGGTCTCCTTCCCAATGCCCCGGCACGGCGCGATCCTCAATCTCGGCAGGCCGTTCGCGGATGGAGACCATATCGAGGATATGCCCCTGTCCACTCTTTGCGTTGTGGCTCTTGGGGCGACGCATCCGCCGCGCAGTACGCAACTGCGCTGTCAGCTCCTTCTTCAGCACGCCGCGGGTCTGGATGAAGAGGCTGCGATAGATCGCTTCGTGAGATATCTGCATGTCTTGGTGGGTTGGGAACTCCTGCTTCAGCCAGCCGGAGATCTGCTGCGGCGACCATTGCAGCGTCAGCTTCTGCGCCACGCGCCATCGTAGCTCCCTGTACAGCGCCAAACGACAAGGCTTGGGGCGCAACGCCCGCTCCCAGGCACGCCGATCAGCCCGGTTTGCACGATAGGCCTGACTGCCGCCGTTGCGCCTGATCTCCCGGCTTACTGTCGATGGCGCCCGTCCGAGGCCCTGGGCGATCTGTCGGATCGACCGGCCCACCGCAATGCCACGGGAAATCTCTTCGCGTTCCTCAAGCCTTAGTGCTGCCAAGGCTCTCCGGCGCGGCGCCGGCACGATCCCTCCATGGAGTACCACGATCCGCTCAACGCCGGTCTTGTTCTTCCTTTCCAGCGCCCGCGAGATGGCCGCAGCACTTTGCCCGTTCTTCCATCGCTCCCACAGCTCGGCCTTCTGCGCTGCCGTCAACCAAATCCGCGACGTCACCATGGCACACCTCCTCACCTCGTAAGATTAGAAGGTGTTGCGCTGATCGGTTAACCCGCCAGGAAAAGCTGGGCGTTCCGGAGTTTCTGTTCATCGACAAGCCCGAGCTTCAGGACGAGACCTATCTCGGAAAGCCGGCGCCGCTGCGCCTGCATCTCGCGTTCGGCTGGTGCGGCGACACGCAGTCGAACTGATCCAGCCGATAGCCGGCGTCAGCACCTATTCGAAATTCCTTGACCACAATCCGCAAGGCGGCATGCACCACTACGGCATCGAAGTCGCAACTACGCCCAAGGGGTGAAGGACATGGAATCCGCGGCTTTGCGCTGGTGCAAGGCGGCCGTCACAACGAAACGCGGTTCGCCTATTTCGATACCACCGGCGTGATCGGCGCATTGACCGAAGTCGTTTATCTGCAGCCGGAGGAAAAAGCCTTCATGCAGACGCTCAAGCACAAGAAGTCGATGCGCGGCGATGGCTCGGTCGGCGGTCAACTTACTGCTCTGGCCGTAGTTCTCCGGCGCGAACCCGACCAAGAGCTTGCCGCCGCCGAGGTCGAGCACCGGCCGTTTGATCATGGACGGCTGCGCCAGCATCAAGGCCACCGCCTTCTTGGCGTCGAGGCCGGACTTGTCCTTGTCCGGCAGCTTGCGGAAGGTCGTGCCGGCGCGATTGAGTAATGTCTCCCAACCGACCTTGTTGCACCATTGCTCCAGGCGTTGGCGCTCGATCCCGGCGGTCTTGTAGTCGTGGAAGGAATAGTCGACACCGTTCTTGTCGAGCCAGGCGCGCGCCTTTTTCATGGTGTCGCAGTTCTTGATGCCGTAGATGGTGATGGATCTGGCCATGCGCGTCCCCTCCGCCGGGCGCGGTGTACCATAGAACCGGCCGCGCCGGCGCGCTGTATGTGCTTGCCTAACTTATGCGCTTGCCTAGCGGTTCAGGGCCTTGTTTCAATCGCTGCGAGCGCAAACGGTGGAACCATGACGACCGACAGCGGAGCAACCTTCGGTCTCGACGAGCTCAAGAAGGAGCAGACCTTTCGCGGCATGGGCGCGACCAAAGTCCGCGACATCCCGCGCATCGACATGAGCGCGTTTGAGGCGCGCAAGGCCGAGATCGCCGAGCAGCTTTGGAACGCATCGACCGAGATCGGCTTCTTCCAGCTCGTCAATCACGGCATTCCGCAGGAGCAGATCGACGAAGCCTTCACCATGACCGAGCGCTTCTTCGCGCTGCCGCACGAGATCAAGGCGCGTTACCCGCTCGGCAAGGGCACCAATGCCGGCTGGGAATACAAAAGCCAGGTGCGGCCCTCGACCGGCACCGCCGACAATAAGGAATCCTACCAGATCACGCTGCCGCGGATGGCCGGGCTGTGGCCCCGCGGCGAGGAGTTGCCGGGCTTCAAGGCGGCGATGCTCGCCTTCGAACGCGCCAACTGGGCGCTGGGCATGAAGGTGTTGTCCTGCTTCGCGCTCAAGCTCGGCTTCAAGCCGGACTTTTTCACCGAGTGTCACGATCCGCTGTCGAGCGAATACCAGAGCACGCTGCGGCTCCTCCATTACCTGCCGATGGTCGACGCCAAGCCAGAGGATTTCGCCGGCTGGCGCGCCGGCGCGCACACCGATTTCGATTGCCTGACGCTGCTGCATCAGCGCACCGGCCAGGGCGGGCTGCAGCTTTGTCCGGGCAAAGAGCAGGCCGAATTTGCCTGGACCGACATCGAGCCGGTGCCGGGCGTCGTCACCTGCAATATCGGCGACATGCTGATGCGCTGGAGCGACGACAAGCTGCTGTCGACGCTGCATCGCGTGCGCATGCCGCGGGCGGACGAATATCTCGGGCCGCGCTATTCGCTGCCGTTTTTCTGCCAGGCCAACAAGGACGCGATGATCCAGGGACCCGGCAAACGCTATCCGCCGATCACCGCGCACGATTATCTGCAGCAGCGGATCGCGGCGAATTACGCCAAGTGATTGTTGAGTAAATCGCGGCAGAGGGCGCGGCCACGCCCTCCACCGTCATTCGCTTCGCCGTTAGGCGGCCCTTGCGGTGCGCAGGCGATCAAGCACCGGCAGCAATTCCGACGGATCGGGGCGCTGCGTGTAATCGGGGTTGACCTCGGCATAGGCGATGATGCCGTCTGTGCCGATCACATAACGCGCCGGCATCGGCAGGACCCATGACGGATCGGCGTTGGCGAGCGGCAGGTCGTTCCAAAGCCCTTGTAGACTTCGATGAGATCAGTCCGGCAGCGCGAAGCGGATGCCGAAGGCGTTGGCCACTTCGCCCTTCACGTCGCTCAGGATTGGAAAGCCGAGCTTGTTGTCGCGCTGCGACTTGCGGCTGTTCGGCGCCGTCTGCGGCGAGATGGCGACCAGGCTTGCGCCGCGCGCGTTCGATCGCCGGCAACGCGGCCTGCAGCGCCTGCAGTTCCAGATTGCAATACGGGCACCAGCACGCCGCGATAGAACGACGACGACCAGCGGCCCGCTGGCGAGCAGATCGCGCGAAGATACCGGCTTGCCGTCGGGATCATAGCAGCGACAAATTCCGGCGCGCCGTCGCCGGCTTTCGAGCGCGCGCTGCGCCTGCGCCGGATGGCGATCAGTTCCGCAGTGGCGCGGTGCATCGCTGTCCAGTACGTGCGCCTGGTCGGCTTGAACGGCAGCCACTTGCCGGATATGAAAGTCCGGCTTTGAAGGCATCGAGACGGTCTTGCAGCGGCCATGGGAAACTCCGCTTGGCCTGGTGTTCGATCGCCGCAATGTGGCTTATTCGCGCTGAAAGGGGTATACGGCAATTTCGGACATCATTTATTCGTACTTCAAATGAGCGATCGGCTGCAGGAATTGGCGGTTTTCATCCGCGCGGCGGAAAGCGGCAGCTTCTCGCGCGCCGCCCGCGAGCTTGGCCTGTCGCAGCCGTCGGTTTCGCGCATCGTCGGCGAACTCGAAGCGCGTCTCGGCGTGACGCTGCTCCTGCGCACGACGCGGCGCATCACACTTACTCATGCCGGCGAGCTGTTTCTGGATCGTGCCCGCGAAATCCTCGCCGGACTTGAGGAGGCGGAAGACGCCGCGCGCGGCCTGGATTCGCTTCGCGGCCTGATCCGCCTGGCGCTGCCGGTGATCTACGGCACCCGCGAAGTCATCCCGCGGCTCGCCGAATTTCTCGCCATGCACCCGCAGTTGCGGGTGGAAATGACCGTGTCGGACGAGCGGCAGGATCTGGTCGCCGAAGGCGCCGATGTCGCAATCCGCCTCGGCGACGCTCGAGGATTCGGTGTTCGGCGCCCGCAAGCTGGGAACGCTCGAACGCCTGGTGGTTGCCTCGCCCGCTTACCTGCAGGCCCGCGGCAAGCCGAAGACGCCTGCCGATCTCACGTCGCACGACTGCATCATCGGTCCGCGCGCATTCAGCCGCGCCAGCTGGACGTTTCGGAAGGGCGACACCGTCATTTCGGTGGATGTCCCCGGCCGCATTCACACCAATTCCGGCCCCGGCCGTTTTCACCAGCGTGATGGCGGGACTTGGCATTGCGATGGTGTCGAGCGCGATGTGCGCCGCGGAGGTGAGAGCGAAACAACTCGTGCCGCTGCTGCGCGGCTACAAGCTCGAGCCGGTGGACATCCACGCGGTATTTCCCGGAGGGCCGCGGCCGTCGGCGAAGGTCCGCGCCTTTGTGGATTTTCTGGCGGTGCGGCTGAAGAATTCGGATGAGAAGCGTAGCCAGGAACGCTGACATTCACGCGACCGTCCCCACTAGCCGCGGGCTTCGATCATCTCGCGGATTTTCAGCACACTGTTCCAGTTGCGTCCGGTCGTGGGCGAGCCGCAGGCTTTGTCAATGAGGAGCGGGCTTAGTTTCGACGGGCCAACTCCCGTCGTGCCATAGTCGATCCAGAGCGCGCCGCCAGCCATGACGATCCGCTCTGCCGGCTTGCGCCTTTTGCTCAAGCTCTTTCGCGGCACTCGCTTTCGCTGGATCGCGGGACAAATAAAGGTGGACCATTTTCGGCAGGACATCGGCGTCGCGGGCAAACGGATTGGCGGTGACATACTTTTCCCATTCCGCGGCGGCGCGGACGATAACGTCGATGGTAAAACCGAAGCGCGCGGTCATCGCCTTCTCCAGATGGCGGCGCAGCTTGTCCGCGTTATCGTCGGCATCGACAATCAAGTTGCCGCTCTGGATATAAGTTTCCGGACGCTTCAATCCGGCCTTCGTGCACAGTGCGCGCAGGTCGGCCATCGGCACCTTCCGGGTCGATCCCACATTGATGCCGCGCATCAGTGCCACAAAGGTCCGCATTACTTTTTGTTCCGGCGCGGACCCGGCGAGCCAGCGACGCCTCGACGATCACCGGTTCCGGTGGTCAGCCCCAGCGCGACGCGTCTCTTCTTCGACAAACCTTGCGACACGATCGCATGAGACTGGCGGATATAGTCCCGCAGCGCTTTGTCAGGCAGCCCGGGCTTGGCGAAATGCTGGATCCACTTCATGCCGCGCGAGGCAAGATAGGGCGCCGGACGCAAGCCGGGTTGCTCTTTGAGCATCTCATACGCGATGTCGCTCACTTTGAAGGTGAAGCCCGCCTGGTCTTCCTGCCAGCCGCCGATGGCGAAGACTTTGCCGCCGACTTTCCAGACATGCGACCCGCCCCACTGCATCACATACGTCGTTGCCGGAAGGGCGCGGCAAAGTCTGTTGAATTCCTTATAGGTCATTTTCGCGAATAGCCTCGCGGCGGCGAATCTTTTCGGTACGGCATACGGAATCGCGTGTTGGTTGTTGCGAAGCCGTCGCGACGGGTGTGATTTTCGTCATTGAACCGATGCGCCTATTCTGCGACCAAATCTAGCGGACGGGCCATGCAGCGCCAGCGTTAAGTGCGGCAATCAACGGCACTTTGTCGGAACGCTTCAGGTAGGCGGAAGCTGCAAGCGAAGATGAGGTTTTGCGATGTCGCTATCCACTGCCGCGCCGGGGGAGATCAACGCCGGGGAACACCGAAGACGCCGATCCAGCAACTCGCCGAGCGGTCCGGGTTCGGTGAGCTTCTGGTGTGCCGTGCCATTGGGGCATGCATCGATTTCACCGTGCTGTTTTTGTTTCTGCTGATTCCCGATGCGGCTCTCGGAAACGAACTCTACCAGAAAACGATTTGGCTCTGGCTTGGCGCGCTCGCGCTTTATTTTGTGCTCGGCGAGGGATTGTGGGGACGCAGCGTCGGCAAACTGATCATGGGCACCGTCGTCGTCGATGCGGCCGGTCAGGCTCCCGGAATCCTCAAAGCCGTAGCGCGGACCGTCTTGCGCATCGTCGAGGTCAATCCGCTTAGCCTCTGCCTTCCCGCCGTTATCGCATTCGCCGCATCGACACGGCGCCAGCGTCTGGGCGACATGCTGGCGAGAACCTATGTCGTCCGTGCCGTCGATCTGAAGGCGCTCCGGACCGGCCTGCCTCCAGCGCTGCCTGCGCAAGCGGCCACCCGCCCAGACCGTTGCCGCGCGCGCCAATCCGCTGTCGCTTCTGGTGCTGCGCGCGGTCGGCGCCCAGATCGATATTCTGGTAATTCTGATGTTGCTGATCCTTCCGCCATCCCTCCTCGGAAAAGAGCAGCTTAGCGACCAAGTTTGGGGCTACATCGTATTGTTCTGGCTGGTGGCGCTGGTTGTGTATTTCGTGGTTTTCGAGGCACTGTGGGGACGTACTCTGGGCAAGCTCATCACCGGCACCGTCGTGATCGATCGCAACGGTCGCGCGCCGGGCTTCGCCAAAGCCCTCATGCGAACCGTATTGCGCCTGATCGAGGTCAATCCATTGTTGATCGGTGGCCTTCCCGCCGGAATAGCGCTCCTGATGACCACACGGCACCAGCGGCTGGGCGATCTCCTCGCCGGCACTTACGTGGTGCGAAAGAAGTATCTCAACCGCGCCGCGGCAGCCTCCTCGCTGCAGCCCTCGGCGAGCGTAGGCGGCTGAGGCACGCGACGGCTCACGGCTCGGCCGCATAGACGCCCGCGTCGCGCGCAGAGCGGACCCGCTTGTTCAGCGGGCAGGTCCGCGCGCCATTGGCTCGCATCAAAGCGCTTGCCGGTAGTCCCGTCCGAGGCGGCACTCGCCAGATAGAGCAACGGTGGGACGATGATCGCCGGATCGAGCAGACTTTTGCGCGCGGCCTCCCGAAAGGAATCCGGGATCATGCCCGTCAAGGTCGCGCCGCCCGGCAGGATCGCATTCACGGTCACGCCCGTGCCGACCAGCTCCTGCGCCCAAATCTGCGTTTCGGATTCGAGCGCCGCCTTCGATGGCCCATAGGGCGTGAAGCCGCGGCGCTGCATCGTCGAGAAGTTCATCGAGGTATTGATAATGCGGCCCCAGCCGGCCTTCATCATTGGCGGCACGGCGGCGCGCGCCATGAAGAAAGGCCCGTTGACATTGGTGTCGATGACAAGCCGCCACGTCTCGGGATCGGTTTCCCAGAAACGCGTCGGCTCGGCCAGAAAGTTCTCGCTCACATATTTCATGCCGCGGCCGGCATTGTTGACAAGGATGTCAAGCTTGCCAAAGCGCCGCAGCGTCTCGCCAACGATCGCGACACAGCCTTGCGCGTCGGTCACGTCGGCGATCATCGGCACCACGGCGTCGCCCGGTGCTTCGGCTGCAACACGGTCCAGTTCCTGACGCTCGCGAGCGGCCGTAGCGACCACATTCGCTCCGGCACGTGCCAGGCCCTGCAAGGCGGAGCGCGCCCACCGCCGGTAACGATCGCGACTTTGCCTTCGAGCGGCCCGGCCATAGTCAAGCCTCGCGCTACTCCCACTCGATCGTCCCCGGCGGCTTCGAGGTCACATCGCAGACGACGCGATTGACACCCTTCACTTCGTTGACGATGTGGCGCGCCGCCTCCATCCCGACGGTGCTTCCGCAAACCCGAATGGAAGCTGCATCCTACGAGCGTTCACACGTTACTCACAAGCAGCGCGCCCAAAAACATCACGCTCCGCGGCCTAGGTCAGCGGCGGACACGTTCGCCCCCCGTCGCTGGGGACGGCGACCGGGGCGGTCTTCATCTGCTCGAAATCGAGTCTTCCAGCCGGCGATCCTCTGCTTGACCTGATCGAGCTGGGCCGTCGTGAGCTTCGGCTCGATTGCGCCACGGACCTGCGAATTATCGTATTCGGAATCGCGCGCGCCCAGACGAAACCAGAAATCCGCCTCGATGAGGTCCGGCTCCAGCACATTGCCGCGATTGTCGGACGTGCGCCGGCTTCGCATCAAAGCCAGCTCGTATTGCGCCAGATGGCTCTCCATCAGGGACGCGCGCACGCGCCAGCAATAGCTCTGTACGATGTCGGGTTCGAAGGTGCGCGTGGGGATCTGCCGGTCTCCAAAACCTTGCGCAAATCCATCATCGGCGCGTTCTCCCACAGTCCGCCCAAGGTCGCCATCGCACGGACGTTGCCGCGGCTCGCCGAGATCGCATACCACTTCATCGCTTCTTCATGGTTTGACGCCAGTCCGTTGGTCCCGATCAGATAAAGATCGCCGATCTGGTATTCGGCTTCGCCGCCGGTACTCTTTGCCGCCGCCTTGAGCAGCAGGGCGACGCCGGCCTGCGGGTCCTGCGCCAAGCCCCGGCCACGGATCATCATCGGCGCCAGCACCCGCATCGATTCGATATCGCCGGCGTCGGCTTGAGTTTTGAGGACCGCCGCGACCTTGGTTTCATCGACCTCGATGCGCTCGCCGTCCTGAAGCTTGTACTCGACGTAGCGCGCGGCGAGCGGCGAGCCGGCCTCCGCCGCCCTCACGACCCATTCCATGCCCGCCTTGCGATCCATGGACACGCCATCGCCTGTAAGCAGATTCAAGCCGAGCAAAAACTGGTTGTCGCGCTGGCCGGCGATGGCGCGTTTCAGGGTCTCATAACTAGCGGCGCTGAGCGCACAGCGACGGCACGATGCACAGATAGCGCAGGCTGCCGAGCGTCTTTTCCGCATCGCCAGGCCCAAGGCCGAAATCGGCGTGCGCGGCGCCGACCGAAACAAGCAAAGAGACAAGTGTCCCGCCCAAAGCGCGCGTCAGCTTCCCGACATAATCCCTCCTCGAGGCCAGCGACAACATAAAGTCTTGGCGGGAAAGAGTTTGGCGGGAAGCCGTCACGCGGCGGGGGCGCGGCGCTGGATGACCCCATTCCCCTACTCCCACTCAATCGTCCCCGGCGGTTTTGACGTCACGTCGTAGACGACGCGATTGACGCCCTTCACTTCGTTGACGATGCGGGTGGCGACGGTGCCGAGGAAATTCATATCGAACGGATAGAAATCGGCCGTCATGCCGTCGGTCGAGGTCACCGCGCGCAAGCCGACGACATAATCGTAGGTGCGGAAATCGCCCATCACGCCGACGGTGCGCACCGGCAACAGCACGGCGAACGCCTGCCAGATGTCATCGTAAAGCCCGGCGCGGCGGATTTCCTCGATAAAGAGATCGTCGGCGAGGCGCAGGATGTCGAGCCTCTCGCGCGTGATCGGCCCCGGGCAACGGATGGCGAGGCCGGGCCCGGGGAACGGATGCCGGCCGACGAAAGCCTCGGGCAGATCGAGCTCGCGGCCAAGCGCGCGCACTTCATCCTTGAACAGTTCGCGCAGCGGCTCGACGAGCTTCATGTTCATGCGCTCCGGCAAGCCGCCGACATTATGGTGCGATTTGATCGTCACCGACGGGCCGCCGGCAAACGAGACGCTCTCGATCACGTCGGGATAGAGCGTGCCCTGGGCGAGAAACTCGGCCGGGCCTTTGCCATCGCTGGCGATTTTCTTCGCCTCCTTTTCGAACACGTCGATGAACAGTTTGCCGATCGTCTTGCGTTTCTCTTCGGGGTCGTCGATGCCGTCGAGCGCCTTGAGGAAAAGCTCCTCGGCGCCAACATGCACCAGCGGAATGTTGTAGTGGCCGCGGAACAGCGCGACCACGCGCTCGCCTTCGCCGAGCCGCAACAGGCCATGATCGACGAACACGCAGGTGAGCTGATCGCCGATCGCTTCGTGGATGAGAACGGCGGTGACGGCGGAGTCGACGCCGCCGGACAGCCCGCAAATCACCCTGCCCTTGCCAACCTGCGCGCGGATTTTCTCGATCGCTTCGTCCTTGAACGCGCGCATGGTCCAGTCGCCGGAACAGCCGGCGATGTTGCGCACGAAGTTGCGCAGGATGGCGGCGCCGTGCGGCGTATGGATGACTTCCAGATGGAATTGCGTGGCGTAGAACTTGCGCGCTTCGTCGGCGATCATGGCGATCGGCGCATTGGGCGAGGTGCCGCTGGCGACGAAGCCGGCCGGCAGCCTGGTGACGCGGTCGCCGTGGCTCATCCACACCGGATAGCGCTGGCCGACTTCCCAGACGCCGTCATAGAGGGCCGACGGTTTGGTCACCTCGACCTCGGCGCGGCCGAACTCGCGGTGATGGCCGCCCTCGACTTTGCCGCCAAGCTGCTGCGCCATTGCCTGCTCGCCGTAACAGATGCCGAGCACCGGCACGCCGGCCTGGTAGATCGCCATCGGCGCCAGCGGCGCGTCCTTGTCGAGCACCGAAGCCGGGCCGCCGGAGAGGATCACCCCTTTGGGCCGCAAACGGTCCGCAGCGCTTCCTCGGCCTTCTGAAACGGTACGATCTCGCAATAGACATTTTCCTCACGCACCCGGCGCGCGATCAGCTTGGTGACCTGCGAGCCGAAATCGACGATGAGGATGGTGTCGTGCATAGGGGTATGTGCGGCTGCGACTTCCTCCGGTCAAGGCCGCGGCCGGGTCTTCCACCGTTATGCCGGGCCTTTGCGCATCACGGCGACGTAGAAGCCGTCGGTATCGGTCGTCCGCGGCGTCATCAACAGCCCCTCCTGCGACAGCCGCGCAGCATGGCAGAACAGAATGCCGCGCTCGCCGAGGGCTGCGGCGGCGATCTCCCGCGGCGGCAGCACCGCGAAATCGCGATGCCGCGACAGGAAGGCGCGAACCTGGTCGCCGTTCTCTTCCTGGAGCACCGAGCAGGTGATGTAAGCGATCCGGCCGCCGGCTTTCACCAAGGCGGCGGCACGATCGAGCAAGACCTCCTGCTGGTTGATGCGCTCAGCCAACGCGCCTGGCCGTACGCGCCATTTGGCATCCGGATTGCGCCGCCAAGCGCCGGTCCCGGTGCATGGCGCATCGATCAGCGCCAGATCGATGCGGCCCTCCAGATCGGCGAGCACATCCGCTTCGCCGCGCGGCGTGCGCACCTGAATATTGCGCGCGCCGGCGCGCGAGATGCGTTCATGGATCGGCGCCAGCTGCCTTTTGTCGATATCGGTGGCGTAGATCTGACCGGTATTCTCGGTCACGGCCGCCAGCGCCAATGTCTTGCCGCCGGCGCCGGCCGCCAGATCGACGATCTGTTGGCCGGCCTTGGCGCCGGCAAACAACGCGGCGAGCTGCGAGCCCTCATCCTGGATTTCGATCGCGCCCTTGAGAAACGCGGGCTCCGCGTGGATCGCGGGATTTTTGGAGTCCGCGACAAGCCGAAGCCGCAGACCGATCGGCGACCATCGGGTCGGCTCGACGTTGAGATGCGCGAGCTTGGGCTCAACCTCCTCGCGCTCGGCCTTGAGCGTGTTGACGCGCAAGTCGAGCGGCGCCCGGCTCGCCAGCGCCTCGCCCTCCGCGGCGCGATCGTCGCCAAAGACTTTCGAAAAATCCGGATCGAGCCAGTCCGGATAGTCGCCCCGCACATGCGCCGGTGCAGCCGCCATGCGTGTCGCCGGCGAGCGCGGCGCGTTCGGCTTCCGTCAACAGCGCCGGCGCGAACCGCGCGCCACTGCACAAGGCCGCGATGTCGTCGACGCCAAGACCGCGCTCACGACGCAGCATGCCGATGAGCACGGCGCGCGGACCGGTCGCGCCCATCAGCCAAGCGGACGACGATTTGCGCCGCAGCGCATCGTAAACCAGACCGGCGATCGCGGCGCGATCGGACGAGCCGGCGAAACGATGCGATAGACCCCAATCTTTGAGCGCGTCCGCCGCCGGGCGTCGCCGCGCCTCGATATCGGCGACCACCTCGATGGCAGCCGAAAGGCGAGCGGCAGGCGTCATGCGGTTTCCCCGCGGCCAGCCGGGGTCATTTCACTATCATTTCATTACCCGCTCCACCGCGAGGCTGTCGCACCTGAGTCAGCCAGAGCGCCATCACACGATGACGCCGGTCAGCACCTCGACAATATAGATCGCCCACATGACCATCAGCACGAGGGCGCCGACGGAATAGAAACCGCTCCGCCACCGGTAGACATTGCTGGTCACATGCACATAAGCCTGCAGCACGCGGCAGATGACAAAAATCCAGGCCAGGATGACGAAAACGTATCCGGCGTGTCGCGTGACCCATTCCAGGATGGTCAGCACATAGAACAAGACCGGCAGCTCGAACTGATTGGAGAAGGAGTTGGCGGCCTGCATTGTGCGCTTCGGCCAATTCGGTTCGCGCAGCGCCACGTCGGTGGACTTGACTGCGCCCGAGCGAAAGTCGCCGCCGCGCAGCGCGCCCATCCACAGCATCAGCACAAAAGTGAGAACGACTTCGACAAAAAGCGGCAACAGAACGGCTTGCAGCGACATCAGCCCAGTCCCCGTTGAAGGCCCAATCTCGTTGAAGGGTCCTTATCACGGCGCGTTTTCCGCCGCCATGCCACCCTAGAGCTTGACGCTGATTGCCGTCTCACCGTCGGCGTCGACCAGCGCGCTGCGCCACGATTTGTCGTCGAACAGCGCCTTGGCAACAGCGTCCGCGGTGCCGCCATGATTGAGGTTGGCGGTAATCAGCAAGCCGCCGGTCCGCAACAGCTTCCGCAGCATCGTGTGCAACGCCGGCACCGGCGTGTGACCGTCAAAGAAGGCGACGTCGTAACCGGGATCCAGTGTCGGCAGTATGGTGGCGAAATCGCCTTCGTGCACGGTGATGCGATGGTCGAAGCCGGCGGCGGCAATCTTCTCCCGCGCCAGCTCGACATGTTGCGGGTCGCGCTCGATCGTATCGACCATGGAATTCGGCGCGCCGTGCGCGAACGACAACGCCGTGTAACCGAGCGCCGTGCCCAGCTCCACGATGCGTCGCGCTTGCACCGCCGCTGCCAGCACGCCAAGCAGCGGACCATGCTTATAAGGATACGCGCCGCAGCCATGCCGCGAGCGGTGCTGGTTGGTAGCCTGGCGGACTTCGGCGAACGGATCGGCGGGCGCCTTCTTCATTGCGCAAGCTTACCCGCGGCTTGGATAATTGGGGCTTTCACGCGTGATCGAGACATCGTGCACGTGGCTCTCGCGCAGGCCGGCGCCGGAAATGCGCATGAACTCGGCCTTGCGGTGAAACTCGGCGAGATCCTTGGCGCCGACATAGCCCATGGCGGCGCGCAATCCGCCGGCGAGCTGATGCACGACGTTTGCGACCGGGCCTTTGTAGGGCACCTGGCCCTCGATGCCTTCAGGGACGAGCTTGAGCGTGTCCTTGATCTCCTGCTGAAAGTAGCGATCAGCGGAACCGCGCGCCATGGCGCCGACCGAACCCATGCCGCGATAGGTCTTGTAGGAGCGGCCCTGATAGAGAAATACCTCGCCGGGCGTCTCGTCGGTGCCGGCAAGCAGCGAGCCGATCATGGTGCAGTCGGCGCCAGCGGCCATCGCCTTGGCGAGATCGCCGGAATATTTGATGCCGCCGTCGGCGATCACCGGTGTATCGGACTGCTTCGCCGCCTCGACCGCGTCGGTGATCGCGGTCAATTGCGGCACGCCGACGCCGGCGATCACGCGCGTGGTGCAGATCGAGCCCGGTCCGATGCCGACTTTGATCGCGTCGGCGCCGGCATCGATCAGCGCCTTGGCGCCCTCGGCGGTGGCGATGTTGCCGGCCACCACTTGCACGGCGTTGGACATGCGCTTGATGCGGGTCACGGTATCAAGCACGCGCCGCGAATGGCCGTGGGCGGTGTCGACCACGACAAGATCGACACCGGCTTCGATCAACGCTTCGCTGCGCGCATAGCCGGCTTCGCCGACGCTGGTGGCGGCGGCAACGCGCAATCGGCCCTGCTCGTCCTTGCAGGCGTTGGGGTTCGCCACCGCCTTCTCGATATCCTTCACGGTGATGAGGCCGACGCAGCGATAATCGCCATCGACCACCAGGAGCTTCTCGATGCGATGCTGGTGCAACAGCCGTTTGGCTTCGTCCTGACCGACGCCTTCGCGCACGGTGACCAGCGCGTCCTTGGTCATCAGCTCGGAGATTTTTTGCCGCCGATCAGTGGCAAAGCGCACGTCGCGGTTGGTGAGGATGCCGACCAGCTTGCCGGCGCGGCCGTTGCCGCCGCCTTCGACCACCGGAATGCCGGAGATGCGATTTTCCTGCATCAGGGTGAGCGCGTCGTCGAGCGTCGCGTCGGGATGAATGGTGACCGGGTTCACCACCATGCCTGATTCGAATTTCTTGACCTGCCGTACCTGTGCGGCTTGCACGGCCGGCTCGAGATTGCGGTGGATGACGCCGATGCCGCCGGCCTGCGCCATGGCGATCGCCATGTGCGCCTCGGTCACCGTATCCATGGCCGAAGCGACGATCGGAATATTGAGCGCGATGCCGCGGGTAATTCGCGACCGGATATCGACCTCGGACGGCAGCACGTCCGACAAACCGGGCTTGAGCAGCACGTCGTCGAACGTCAAACCTTCGCGCGGATTGTTCGTGACGCATTGCCAACTCCGCTTGTGCCGCGCGATTGCCGCGGGCTTGTTCAGGCGGACACTCCGGGAGGCCGGTAGTTAAAGGGATCGAACCGCGGGTCGGGCACTGCCCTGCCCGCCGTCATCCACCTCGAAGGCCCGCTTTTGGGTTGGCGGCGGTTCCTAGCATGTCCGCGCCCCGATTCATAGATGGTGATGCGCGGCTTGGCCGGCCAGTGCACAGCGGAGTAGATTGGCCGCAACCGAGACGGAGCAATGCGAAATAAGATTAAATGTTTTGCCCATTGCGTATCGGGCGAAACGTTACCTCCTCATTCGGTCACGCGGCCGGCGCTTGCCCTGACCGCGCTCTTCGCCCTGGCAGTTCCGGCAGGCGCACAGGACAGTCCGGACGAGCGCCGCTGCACCGGGCAATGGCGCGCCACCAACGAGGAGCGAATCACCTCCTGCACGGCGCTGATCGATTCAGGCCGCTATCAGCCGCCCAATCTCGCCATCCTGCATCACGATCGCGGTGTGGCGATGCGCGCCAAAGGCGACATTGCCGGCGCGCTCGGCGATTTCACGCGAAGCGATCAAGCTCAATCCCGACTATGCGCGGGCATACGCCGATCGCGGCAGCGTGCGGTTGGCGCAGCATGACCTGGACGGCGCCATCGTCGACCTCGATATCGCCATCGGGATCGATCCGAACGATGCCGGCGCCTTCATGACCCGCGGCAACGCCTTCGACGACAAGGGCGACTTCGACCGCGCCATCGCCGACTACAACGAAGCCGATTCGTCTGTCGCCGAACTATGCGGCGGCGTACTTCAATCGCGCGTCTGGCGTTTCGCCGCAAGGGCGACTTCGACCATGCCATCGCCGATTATGATCAGGCGATCAGGCTCGACCCCAAGAACGCGTCGGCGCTCAACAATCGCGGCATCGTCTGGTTCGAGAAAGGCGATTACGACCGCGCCATCGCCGATTACAATCTGGCGCTGCGCGCCGATGCCAATTTTGCGCCGGCCTACAACAATCGCGGCGACGCCTGGCGCGCCAAAAACGATGTGGCGCGCGCGCTCGCAGATTTCGACCGGGCCATCCAGCTGTCGCCGCAATTCGCGCTGGCTTACGACAATCGCGGCCTGGCCTATTATCAGAAGCGCGACTACGACCACGCCATCAGCGATTTTGACGCCGCGATCCGCTTCGATCCGGGCAACGCCGACGCCTACAGCAATCGCGGCAACGCCCATGACGACAAAGGCGACCGCAACGCCGCCATCGCCGACTACAACGAGGCGATCCGTCTCGATCCGAAGAACGCGCGTTTTTACTACGATCGCGGCATCGCCTACCGCCGCGACGGCGACCTCGACCGTGCCGTTGCCGACTTGAGCGAGGCGATCCGGCTTAACCCGCAGCATGCCGGCGCCTACAACGAGCGCGGTTACGCCTTTTATCAGAAGCGCGATTACGAGCGCGCCATCGCCGGATTACGATCAGGCCATCAAGCTCAATCCGAAATTCGCCGTCGCTTACAACAATCGCGGCAACGCCTTCGACGACAAGGGCGAGCCCGATCGCGCCATCACCGACTATAATGAAGCTTTGCGCGTCGATCCGGGCAATGCGGCCGCTCTGTACAATCGCGGCATCGCCTGGCGGCGCAAGGGCGACCCCGACCGGGCGATCGCCGACTACGATCAGGCGATCAGGCTCACCCCGACGCCGGCGGCGTTCAACAACCGCGGCAGCGCCTGGCTGGCCAAAGGCGAGAGCGAGCGGGCGATCGCCGATCTGGATCAGGCCATCAAGCTCGATCCGCGCTTCGCCGACGCCTACATCAATCGCGGCAATGCCAGGCGCGAGCGCCTCGATTTCACCGAAGCGCTTGCCGATTATACACGCGCCATCGAGCTTTCGCCGAACGCGGCGCTCGCCTACTACAACCGGGCCTGGGCGCACTATCTCGCCGGCGAGAATGTGCCGGCGCTGGCCGACGCCGATCGCGCCATCACGCTCAATGCCCGCTCGGCGAGCGCGTTCTCGACCCGCGGGCTGATCCGCGAGCGGCTCGCCGATCAGGCCGGCGCCATTGCCGATTTCCGCAAAGCTCTCGAGATCGATCCTTCATTCCAGCAGCCCGCCGATGGCTTGCAGCGGCTCAAAGCCGGCCCGGCGAGCCGATAGAGCATGATCCCGAGAAGTGGAAGCCGGTTTTCGGAAAAGATCGAATTCAATGCTCCAATCGGATCATGGTCTAGGCGAATGCCCACAAGCACGCCGCCGCCCTCGTACGACCGCGTCGTGCCGCTGATCGTCGCGGTCGCTTTGTTCATGGAGAACATGGACTCGACGGTGATCGCGACGTCGCTGCCGGCGATCGCGCCAGGCGCTCGGCACCAATCCGCTGGCGCTGAAGCTCGCCGTCACCTCGTATCTGCTCGCGCTCGCCATCTTCATTCCGGCGAGCGGCTGGATGGCTGACCGCTTCGGCGCGCGCAACGTATTTCGCCTCGCCATCGTGCGTGTTCGTGCTTGGCTCGATCGGCTGCGCGCTGTCGGGCTCGCTCGCGCAGTTCGTGGTTGCGCGCATCATTCAGGGCACCGGCGGCGCCATGATGACGCCGGTCGGCCGCCTCATCCTGGTGCGCAGCATCGACAAAAAGCTCCTGGTCAACGCCATGGCGCTGGTGACCATACCGGCGCTGATCGGCCCGATTTGCGGCCCGCCGCTCGGCGGCTTCATCACCACCTATGCGTCGTGGCATTGGATCTTCATCATCAATGTGCCGATCGGTCTCGTCGGCGTGGCGATGGCGACGCGCTACATTCCCGACATGCCAAGCCGAACCGCCGGCGCCGTTCGACTTTGTCGGCTTCGTCTTGTCGGGCCTCGGCATTGGCGGACTCGCGTTCGGCCTTTCAGTCATGGGGCTTGCGCTATTGCCCGCGGGCTTGGTCGCCGCGCTGATCAGCGTCGGCGCCATTTCGGCCGCGGCCTACGTGCTTCACGCCCGGTACAAGCGCGGCGCCGATCCTCGATCTGCGCCTGTTCAAGTTCGCGACATTTCGCGCCAGCATCTTCGGCGGCTTCATGTTTCGGCTCGGCATCGGCGCGCTGCCGTTCCTGCTGCCGCTGCTTGCTGCAGATCGGCTTCAACCTGACGCCGTTCCAGTCCGGCTTGATCACCTTTACCGGCGCGCTCGGCTCGATTTTCATGAAGGCGGCGGTCGCCACCGTTCTCAAGCAGTTCGGCTATCGTCCGGTGCTGGTCTACAACAGCCTCATCAGCGCGGCATTCCTTGCCGCCTGCGCGAGCTTCCAGCCCGGCATGCCGTTCGCGGCGATGGTCGCGATTTTGCTGGCCGGCGGCTTCTTTCGCTCGCTGGAATTCACTGCGGTGAACACCATCGCCTATGCCGAGATCGAACCGCCGCTGATGAGCCGGGCGACGGCGATCGTTTCGGTTGCCCAGCAATTGGCGCTATCGACCGGCGTGGCCGTGGGCGCGCTGGTCGTTGAGATCACGCTGCGGCTCAAGGGCGCTCCATCGATGACTGCCGCGGATTTTCCGCCGGCTTTTCTCGTCGTTGGCGCGCTCTCCGCCGCTGCGAGCCTTGTCTTTTTGAGGTTGCCGCCGGATGCTGGCGCGGAGCTCGCCGGACGCACTTCACCCGGCTGCCGGGGAGCCCGAAAAGCACGCCTGAGCCTCGCTGGCGCTTTCTACGCTGGCGCTCGAGCGTGCCGTCTGCCGCCACCCCGAAAGCCGCGGGCGAGAAGATAAAGCTCGGCGGAATCGGCGCGGCTTGCCGGCGGCTTGATGTGCTTGACGCTGGCAAAATCGCGCTTGAGCTCGGCGAGGAGCGCGGCCTCGGTGCCGCCTTGCAGCACCTTGCACACGAAGCTCCCGCCCGGCCCCAGCACTTCGCGGGCGAACTGCGCCGCCGCCTCCGCCAGCGCCATGATGCGCAAATGGTCGGTCTGGCGGTGGCCGGTGGTGTTGGCCGCCATGTCGGACAAGACCACGTCGGCGTCGCCGCCGAGCATCGCCTTGAGGCGCTCGGGCGCCGCCGCGTCAAGAAAATCGAGCTTGACGAATTCGACGCCGGCGATCGGCTTCATGTCGAGAATGTCGAGCGCGACAACCCGCCCGCTTGTCGCCGACGCGGCGCGCGGCGACTTCGCTCCAGCCGCCCGGCGCCGCGCCGAGATCGACCACGCGCGCGCCCTGCTTCAGCAGGTGAAATTTGTCGTCGATCTCGGCAAGCTTGTAGGCGGCGCGCGAGCGATAGCCTTCGCGCCTGGCGCGCGCCACGTAGGGATCGCTGATCTGGCGTTCGAGCCAGGCCCGCGAGGAAGGCGTGCGGCGTTTGTCTCCGGTAAGCCGCGCCATGACGCGTCAGGCTTCGCCCCAGACGCCGTCGGCGCGCATCATCTCGACCAGCATGCCCTCGCGCAGGCCGCGATCGGCGACCCGCAACCGTTCGCACGGAAAAAATCGGCGGATGGCGTCAAGGATGGCGCAGCCCGGCAAGCACGAGATCGGCGCGTTCGACGCCGATGCAGGGATTGGCCGCGCGCTCGTCAAAACTCATCGCCATGAGCTCGGCGACCACGCGCGACACCTGATCGTCGGACAGCCAGCAGCCGTCGACACGCCGGCGATCGTAGCGCCGCAGTCCTAAGAACACGCCGGCGATCGTCGTCACCGTGCCCGACGTGCCGAGCATGTGAAAACCGTCAAGGTCGCCGCGATGCGCTTGCGCAAATTCAGCCACGAAGGAGGCAACCTCCTCGACCATGGCGTTGTAAATCTCGCGCGGCACCACGGTGCCGCCGTAGCGCTCGGCAAGCGTGACGACGCCGACCGGCAGCGACGCCCAGCCGACGATATCGGGCTGCGGCGGCCCGCGGCGAACGCCGCCGTTCGGCCGGCCGAGCCGCACGACCTCGGACGATCCGCCGCCGATATCGAACAGGATGACGCCGGAGGCGGCGGGATCGAACAGCTCCGTGCAGCCCGCCGCCGCCAGCCTCGCCTCGGTCGCCGAGTCGACAATCTCAAGCTCGAGGCCGGCTTCTTCGGCGACGCGGCTGCGGAAATTCTTCGCCGTTCTCCGCCGCCCGGCAGGCTTCGGTGGCGATGAGTCTGGCGCGCCGCACGCCGCGCGCGCGCATCTTGTCGCGACAGACCAGAAGCGCCTCGACGGCGCGCTTGATCGCCGCCTCGCTGATACGCCGCGAAGAGGCGACGCCCTCGCCGAGCCGAATGATGCGCGAGAACGCGTCGACGACGCGAAATCCGTCGGCGGTCGGGCGCGCGACCAACAGCCGGCAATTGTTGGTGCCGAGATCAAGCGCCGCATAGGTTCCGTCGGCGTGGCCACCGGCGGACGGCTGATCGTCGTCGCGGCGGATGCCGTCGCGACGGACCCCGTATGGCGTACGGCGCGGCCAGCGCCGCCTGGACGCTCCCCGACCGTCGAGGCCGCCGGACGGCGGAGCCTCCTCTTTCATTCCATACCTTCCTGCCGCGCCGGAACTTCTCCTGCTCGACGGCCGCGGGCCACGTTCAAGCTCAAATCGCGGCGAATGTATCAGCCGCAGACGGCAGGGCAATACTGCGCTTTTCCTGCCTATGAGCCATGTGCCCGCCTAGCTTGTGGCGCTGCACCAAGTCCACTATGTCAGCACATATGAGTCTGCCCGGAATTGCCTATTCATGAATTTGCATCAGTCTCCCGAACGGCCAGCCGAAAAATTAAGCACGGGGCAATTGGCGGTCGAGAAATTTGCCGTAGGCCAGTCGGTGCCGCGCAGCGAAGATCCGATGCTGCTTCGCGGTCACGGCCGCTATACCGATGATGTCAGCCTTCCCGGCCAGGCCTATGCGGTGATGGTGCGCAGCCGCCACGGCCATGGCGTGATCCGCGCCATCAATACCGAGGCGGCCCGGAAAATGCCGGGTGTGCTTGCGGTCTATACCGCCGCCGATCTCGAGGGCTATGGCCCACTGAAGTGCAACATGCCGCTCAAAAGCCGCGACGGCTCGCCGCTGAAAAAGCCGTGGCGCGGCGCGCTGGCGAAGAGACAAGGTGCGCTATGTCGGCGATCCGGTCGCCTGCGTGATCGCCGAGACCGTGTTCGCCGCAAAGGATGCGGCCGAAGCCGTCGAGGTCGACATCGATCCGCTGGCTGCCGTCATCGGCCTGGAAGACGCGGCGCGCGAGGGCGCGCCGCTGCTTTACGATGACGTGCCGGGCAACGTTCCGCTCGACTATCACTTCGGTAATACCGCGGCCGTCGATGCCGCGTTTGCATCCGCCGCGCACGTCACGCGATTGAAGCTTCTCAACAGCCGCTTGGTGGTGAACGCGATGGAGCCGCGCGCCGCGCTCGCGGCCTACGACGGCAGCCGCTTCACCATGTACGTCGCCATCGCAAGGCGTGACCGGCATGCGCGCGCAAATTGCCGACTGCCTCGGCGTCGACCCCAAGGCGGTTCACGTCCTCACCGGACAAGTCGGCGGCTCGTTCGGCATGAAGGGCGTGCTGTTTCCGGAATATGTCTGCATCCTGCATGGCGCCCGCATCGCTGGGGCGGCCGGTGAAATGGACCGACGAACGCTCCGGCAGCTTCTTCTCCGACAGTCACGGCCGCGATCAGGAATTCGTCGGCGAACTGGCGCTGGACAAGGACGGCAATTTCCTCGCGGTGCGCTTTACCGGCTTCGCCGACATGGGCGCGTTCCTCTCGCCGATGGGGCCGATACCCGGCACGCTCAACATCGCCAAGAACGTGCAGAGCATGTACCGGACGCCGCTGATCGAGGTCTCGTCCAAGTGCGTGTTCACCAACACCTCGCAGATCGGCCCCTACCGCGGCGCCGGCCGGCCCGAGGGCAACTACTTTATGGAGCGGCTGATCGACGCCGCGGCCGCCGAGATGGGCATCGATCGCCTGGCACTTGCGCCGGCGCAATCAGATTCGCCGCGCAGGATCTGCCGTACAGAACCGCGTCGGAAGTGACCTACGACAGCGGCGATTTCACCGCGTTGACCAAGCAGGCCTTTGAGCTCGCCGACGGCAAGGGCTTTGCCCGCCGCAAGCGCGAGAGCGCGCGGCGCGGCAAGCTGCGCGGCCTCGGCATCGGCAATTTTCTGGAAGTCACCGCGCCGCCGTCGAAGGAATTGGCCGACATCGCGTTCAACGCCGACGGCACGGTGACGCTCACGACCGGCACGCTCGATTTCGGCATGGGCCACGCCACGCCGTTCGCGCAAGTGTTGAGCGAGAAGCTCGGCATTCCGTTCGACAAAATCTCGCTCGTGCAGGGCGACAGCGATCGCCTCGACATGGGCGGCGGCAGCGGCGGCTCAAAATCGCTGATGCATAGCGGCACGGCGATCGTCGAAGCCGCCGCGAAGATCATCGAAAAGGGCAAGGACATCGCCAGTCACGTGCTCGAGGCGGCGGTCTCCGATATCGAATTCACCCATGGCCGCTTCATCATTGCCGGTACCGACCGTTCGATCTCGGTCATGGAGCTGGCGAAAACATTGCGCGAGCGCAATGCCGCCGCTGCCGGCGGATGCGCCGCAATCGCTCGACGTGCATCACATCAGCGACGGTCCCGGCGCCGCGACCTTCCCCAACGGCTGCCACATCGCCGAGGTCGAGGTCGATCCCGACACCGGCGTGGTCGAATTGGTGAAATACACCTGCGTCAACGACTTCGGCATCGTCGTCAATCCGTTGATCGTCGCCGGCCAGCTGCATGGCGGCGTCGTGCAGGGCATCGGCCAGGCGCTGATGGAAATGACGGTCTATGACGGCGACGGGCAATTGCTCACCGGCTCGTTCATGGACTACGCCATGCCGCGCGCGGCCGATGTGCCGCATTTCGTGCTTGCCGAGCACCCGGTGCCGGCAAAAACCAATCCGCTCGGCGTCAAGGGCTGCGGCGAAGCCGGCTGCGCCGGCTCGCTCACCTCGGTGATGAACGCGGTGCTCGACGCGCTGGCCGATCGCGGCATCCGCCACCTCGACATGCCGCTGACGCCGTTCCGGATCTGGCAGGCTCTGCAGCAGGCAAACGGCGGCGGCGCGGGGCATTCCGACCCGATGACGCAGGCGATTTCGGTTCCCGCGCGCCGCTTCGGCGAGTTGCGCGTCGTCGGGCCGATCTGCGCCGCGCATTTCGTCAGCCACTATTACATGATCATGCTGGCGCCGCTGTTCGCGTTCGTGCGCGCCGACTATGGCGTGAGCTATACGGGATCTGGCGCTGGCGCTCACTGCATTCAACGTGGTGTCGGCGGTGTTGCAGACGCCGGCCGGCTTTCTGGTCGACCGCATCGGCGCGCGCGTCGTGCTGATCGCCGGCGTCGCGCTTGGCGCCATCGCTTTTGCCGTCGTCGGCATCGTCAACTCGTTCGTGGTGTTCATCGCCATGTATGCGGTCGCCGGCCTCGGCAACACCGCCTATCATCCGGCCGATTATTCGCTGCTGTCCGATTACAGCCCGCCGGCGCGCATCGGTCAGATTTTCTCGTTCCATACCTTCTCCGGAATTCTCGGCGCCGCCGTCGCGCCCGCGACGTTGCTGGCGATGCAAAGCCGGTTCGGCTGGCGCGGCGCCTATATCGGCGCCGCGCTGCTCGGCGTTGCGGTGCTGGCGCTGCTGATCAGCCAGCGCCCGACGCCAGCCGATCGCCTTGCCGAAAAGCGGCGTCGCACGCCGGCACCAGGCAGCGCCGGCGCCGCGGCGAGCAACGATGCCGGCTGGCGGCTTCTGCTTTCGCCGCCGATCCTGCTCAATCTCGGTTTCTTTGTTTTGATTTCGATCATGGGCGGGCTCAACACCTTCCTCGTGGTCGCGCTTGGCGCGCTTTACGGCACGTCCGACACGCTCGCCAATGTGGCGCTGACCGGCCTGCTGTTGATGAACGCGCTTGGCGTGCTCGTCGGCGGCGTGCTCGCCTCGCGCACCACGCGTCACGCCGTCGTCGCCGCGCTGCGCTCTGGCATGCGCCGGCGCCGCGACGCTGCTCGTCGGCACGATCGGTTTTTCTTCCGTCTGCGCTGGTCGTGATGACGTCGTTGTCCGGCCTGTTTGTCGGCATCGCCAGCCCCTCGCGCGACATGCTGGTGCGCGCGGTGACGCCGCCGGGCGCCTTCGGACGCGTGTTCGGCTTTGTCTCCTCCGGCTTCAATATCGGCTCCATGGTCGCGCCGATGATCTACGGCACGATGATGGACTGGGGCGAGCCGCGCGCGCGTGTTCCTGATCTCGGCCGCCTGCAGCATTCTCTGCATCGGCACCGTGATCTTTGGAATGTCCGGCCGCGAACAGCGCTGAAAGCGGTGCATTGAGCGACGCCGACAAAAGGGCGGACCATGCCAAGTAGCCTACCAAGCAGCGCGCCAAGAACGACCAGATTTTCCAGAACCGTCACGACGATCGCCGACATCGTAGCGCTGGAACGAACGCCCTACGACGAGCTCGTCCCCGCTCGCAATCTCTACCAGCTGTTCGCGGCGACTGCGCAGCTTCATCCCGAGCGGCCGGCGCTTACGGTCCTGCCGGCCGGCGATCCCGAAGAGCGCGTCGTCACGCTGTCGCACAAGGGAGTGCTCGATGAGATAACGCGCTCGGCCAATCTTTTCCGGTCGCTCGGCATTTCGCCGACCGGCGGCGCTGTCGCCTTCCTTTGTCCCGCGTTGCCCCAGATGCCGGCGGCGCTTATTGGCGCTCAGGTCGCGGGTGTCGCGAGCACAATAAACTTTCTGCTCAATGCCGACGCGATCGCGGACCTTCTGATCGCCGAACAAGCGACCGTGCTGGTCATCCCCTCCGCAACCGATGATGCAGCGCTCTGGGAGAAGGCCAACGCGGTCATCGGCCGGGTGCCGTCGCTGCAACGGATTCTGGTTATTGGCGGCAAAAGTGATTTCGGCCGTAAGTTCATCTGTTTCGACGAAAGCCTGTCGGCACAGAGCGCCCTGGACTTTCAGCTTGCGGCCGATCGCGACACCGTGTGCGCGCTCTTCCATACCGGCGGCACGACCGGGCGCCCGAAGCTGGTCCGCCTGACGCACGGCAATCAAATCCATGCCGCTTGGAGCTTTGCGCAAGTTCACGGGCTGGATGAGTTCGACGCGGTCATCAACGGCTTCCCGCTATTCCACGTCGGAGGCACGATGACAGCGGGGCTGTCGATTTTGGCGGCGGGCGGGCACGTCATCATCCCATCGCCTTACAGCCTCAGACTTCCGCGAGTCATTCAAGACTACTGGCGGATTGTTGAGCGATTTCAGGCGACGATCGTCAGCGGCGTGCCGACATCCATCGCCGCGCTCGCCGAGGTGCCCATTGGAAACAGCAATGTCGCCTCGGTGCGGATGGCACTGACCGGCGGCGCCGTTTTGCCCAAGGCCGTCGGCGAGCGGTTCGAGACGCGCACCGGCATAAGGCTTTTTGAAACGTACGGAATGACCGAGACGGCGGCGGCTATCGCCTTCAATCCCGGCCGCGGGGAGCCGCTTGCCGGCAGCGTCGGTTTCCGGGCGCCTTATGCCAAGACTTTGATCGCTGCATTCGGCGGCGAGGACAAGAACCCCACGGCATGCGCCCCGCTCACGAGCGGCTTGGTCCTGGTTCAAGGTCCGCAGGTGTTCCCGGGCTATGTCGATCCGCAACATAACGTCGGCGTGGTCACGGAGGCAGGTTGGCTCGTAACCGGGGATATCGGCTATTTGACCGAGGACGAGCGGTTGGTCCTGACCGGCCGCGCCAAGGACCTTATCGTCCGCAGCGGACACAATATCGATCCGGCGGCGATCGAAGACGTCGCCAACGATTTTGCCGGCGTGCAAATCAGTTCAGCCGTCGGCATGCCCGATCAATATGCGGGAGAGGTGCCGATTCTTTTCGTGGTACCTGCACCCGGACTGGACATCGATTTGAACGGCCTCGAAATCCATCTGGAACGCAACATCATGGAGCCACCGGCGAAGCCCAGGCGCGTCGTCGTTCTGGAGGCGCTGCCGGTCACGGCGGTTGGGAAAATCTTCAAGCCGGCGCTGCGGGACCTCGCCATTAAAGAGAAGGCCAAACTGGAAATCGAGCGCGTGTTCGGAGAAGGAGCGAGCGCTGAGATCATTGTCGACAAAGATGAAAAGCTTAATACCTGCGTTCGCATTGTCGTCGACACCAACGACAATGCCCGGCTTCGCGAACTCGCGGAAAGTCTTGCATCCTTGCCGCAGACCTATTTGGTTGAGGGCCAGCAATGACAGATCAGGTAATTTTGGAGCGCGCAAACGGCACGGCCGTCATCACCTTGAACCGGCCAAATGCCCGCAATGCCCTTTTCGAACGCCACAGCGTGGTCGGACTATCTTGGAAAGCCGCGCTAAATGCCGTACATGTCAGCCGCATCAGCGCCGAGAACGCCGGCGGCTAGGTAGAGGCTGAGAACTTTTGCGGAACGCAAAAAGCTTCGATAGCTCAAGGTTTTGGGGAATAGTTCAACGGTAGAACAGCGGACTCTGACTCCGTTAATCTAGGTTCGAATCCTAGTTCCCCAGCCAATTGATCCGCTTCGCTTTTTCCTCCTTTTGTTGTTGGACTCGGCTGACCGTTTTGTCGCTCATTTTGTAGAGTCTGTACCAGTTTTGACCTCGGCGACGCGCTGAGCGTAACCCATTTCCAGCTTGCGAATTGCGCTCTCGGCGAGCGCCTGATCGCGATGCAGATAATGCGCATCGAGGATCGAGCGCACGTCGCGCAAGCTGTGGCCGGTGATGGTGGCGATCTCCGCTTCGGTGCAACCGACCAAAGCGAGCCGCGTGACGGCGGTGCCGCGCAGATCATTGAAGGTCACTTCCTCGATGCCGGCCTTGTTGCACGCCTTGCCCCACGAGGCGCGGAAGCCGTCCGGCGTCCACGGCCGGCCTTCTGAATTGACCAGGATCATCGTGCTCTGCTTGTTCTTGGCCGCTTCGTCGAGCGCGACCTTGAGCGGCGCGCCGGACACGGGACGATCGACGCGCACCCCGCCCTTTGGATTGACGCAGGCGGATGTGCGTGCCGTCATAGCAGACCACGGAAGCCGCAACAGATCGCCCTGCCGCTGGCCGGTCCACAACGCGAGCAAGAGCGGCAAATGCAGATGCGCGGGCACGTCTTCAGGAACGCGGCCTCGTCCTCGATCGACCAAACGAAATCGACGCGCGTGCCATTGTAGAGACGACCGCCGCGCTCGCACGGATTGACGGTGATCTTGCCTCGGTCCTTTGCCCACGACAGAATGCGCGCCAGCACAGTCCATGCATAGTCGGCCTGCCGCACGGACTTGACCGCCAGTTTGTCCCGCCAGTCCATAAACACGCCGCGCGTCTCCGCGCCGCCAACGCCTTGAGCGGAAAGTCGCCGAATTCGTGTTCGATGATCTTTATTTGTTTGATGTAGTCGGCATCGCGTCCGCTCCCGCAGCGTCCGGAATTCGCCGCTTTGCTGATAGCCATCGATCAAGAATTGCAGTTTGCCTTCGGGCGTCAGGCGGCGCTGCGCCATCGCTTCGTTGTAGCTGGCGATGAAATCCGGCGAGCCCGGCTCGCCGCGCAAGTGCGGTCCGCCGCGCCAAGCGTACCAGTAGATTTTGGTCGAGCCATCCGCCAACTTGGCGTGCGTCGAATGAATGCCCTTTAGATCAACCCGCATTTTTCTTCTTCCTCCACCGCTCTAATTCATCGTCCGGCGTCAGCTCGATTTCGGTGTTCACGCCGCCGGCCTCGCCAATGATGATGATGATCTTTCCGTCCTTTGCAATCTCGGCTCGCGCCACCTCGACCCCGGCATTGCGCGCGCCCTTGATGGCGCGTGTCAGGTCGGTTTGACGAAATGTACTCGGGCTACGCGACATGTAAGCAGCTCGCAAAACTCGACGCTACTCCTCCCCCAACCACTGCATTGCCATATCGGGAGGTCACCCCACCTTCGCGGCTTCAGGGCAACGCCGCACCCCTCGAATTCGATGCCGATACGATCTTTCCAGCCCGAGTGAGCAGACTCGCCGAGTAAAGCTGGTGCGGCGAAGACCTATGCCACCTCCTGCATTTCAAGCGGATAGTTTACGTTTTTCACTCGGGGCACCGCGGTAATATCCTGGCGGCGGCCGCGCGCCTTCATGGCTGCGAATTTCTTTTTGTCTCGTCTCAACCGCGCGATTCGCTCGTCCCGTTCGCGCTTGACCTGAATGAGGATTTGATCAAACCGAGGATCATTGGGTGGAAAAAAGAAGGGACGACTGAGATCGATGCCGGCCGCGTGTGCTCGCGCGCGGAGCCGTCGGATGATGTCGCTAATATTGACAGTGAAAAAGCCGACCAAGTCCTTCATACCTCGGAAATCCTCCGCGATCTGATCCAGCGTTCCATGCGTAACCACTAAAAGTCTGGGGCCTTTCTTCGCGACATCCCAGCCGACCCCTCCGACGGCCATGAAATAATCTTGCTTCCGGTCGGCCTCGGCATGACCGACAGCACTTGCCCACTGATGAAAGTACGCGCCCACAATCGCGGTTGAAATTTCCCGACCGAGCGACGGCGTGAGCGCCAAGTTGCTCGCCATCGCTACGAGATCGAGATCCAGATACCGCCCCGGCGTTGCCGGCAGCGGCGTCCCGAAGGCAAGCGCGACGTGCCCGGCGTGCTGCAATTGGTCAAATGCGCCGCCGGTCAGTCCCAAAACCTCGAGAAATTGATTTCGCGTCAGCGATTGCATTGTTTGGCCTTAGCATATACTAAGGCGCAATCTTAGTGGATACATAGGTAAAATCAAGCCCGTATGTGTGCTTTACTAAGGCTGTGAAAAAACGCGATACGTCGACGGCTTCGAAATGAACATTAAGCGCGCGACCTAGCCGCGCTGTGGCGTCGCCATTCGGATCGAGGGTTCGAATACCCTCGCCAGCTCCCAATAAAATCAAGGACTTAGCCGATCTGTGGGGAGTTACTTTTCAGCTGGCGTAAAACAGCAGGGTAACCACGATCGCGAAATTGGCAAGGCGACCGGCGCCATGAATTTTGGCTTGGGCCTTCATGAACCGCGCGACCTCTTCCCTCGCGTACTGTTCTCGATGCTCGCGATCACCCCGCGCGAGAATGGCCGAACGTGCAGGTAAAAAGCCGGCGGGGCGGCGTCACCGATGGCTTGGCCGCTTGCTGCGCGCGCGCAAAAGGCAGACCGGGTGCGGCGGATCGGCGTGCTGATTCCATACGCGGAAAGTGACGCGGAGGGTCAATCCCGCGCCGCGGCGTTGCAGCAGGGCCTTGAGAAGCGGGGATGGACGATCGGTCGCGATGTTCGGATCGACTATCGTTGGGGCATCGACAACGTCGAAAGGACACAGGCCGCCATCGCGGAATTGCTGGCGCTGTCGCCAGCGTGATTTTGGCCGGTACCAGCCGGACAGTGGTCGCACTGCAGCGGGCGACCCAGACAGTACCGATCGTCTTCACGAATATCTATGAACCGGTTGCCCAAGGCTTTGTTCAGAGCCTCGCACATCCAGGCGGCAATACTACTGGCTTCACGATGGTGGAGGCCACGGTCGGAGCGAAGTGGCTGGGGCTGCTCAAGGAGATCGCACCGCATCTCGCGCGCGTCGCGTTCATGTTCAACCCGAGCAATCCTGGTCCGATGCAATCATACCGTTCGGTGGAAGCGGCCGCCCCGAATAATAGGGTGGAGGCGGTCAAGACCCCGGTGTATGGGCCAGCGGAGATCGAAGCCGCCATCACGATGCTTGGACGTGAGCCGGGTGGCGGATTGATCGTCCCCCCGGACGGCTTCTTGTCGGAATATCGCAAATTGATCATCGACCTGGCGGCGCGCTACCGGCTGCCGGCAATCTATGGACTATTATCTTTCGCCGCTCAGGGCGGCTTGGCCGCGTACGGGATTAATGTCCCGGAGCAATTCCGGCAGGCGGCGGAGTATGTGGACCGCATACTGCGCGGCGAGAAAGCTGGCGACCTGCCAGTCCAACAGCCGACAAAGTATGAACTGGTCATCAATCTCAAGACCGCGACGGCGCTCGGCCTCGAGGTGCCGCCGTCGCTCCTCGCCACCGCCGACGAGGTAATCGAATGAATTGCCGCGAATTCATCACTCTCGTTGGTGGCACTGCCGCCACATGGCCGCTCGCCGCGCGCGCACAGCAGCCGGCGATACCGGTGGTCGGTTATCTCAGCGGCATGTCGCCCGACGACTCGATCAAGGTCTTCGCTGAGTTTCGGCGCGGCTTGGCGGAAACCGGCTATGTCGAGGGCCGGAACCTGGCGATCGAATACCGCTGGCTAGAGGGCCGTTATGATCAGATTCCGACGATGCTCGCCGATCTGGTCAAGCGTCGGGTAGCCGTAATCGCAGTTGCGAATACCACAACCGCAGCCTTGGCCGCGAAAGCGGCAACCCAGACAATTCCGATCGTCTTCGGCGTCGGCACCGATCCGGTCGCGGTTGGCCTAGTCGTCAAGCCTCAACCGTCCCGGAGGCAACCTCACGGGCGTATCCTTGCAGCAAACTACAGCGGCCGCACTGCGCCTCGAACTGCTGCATCAACTAAAGCCGGCAGAAAGGTCGATCGCTTTCCTTGTCAACCGGACCAACCCTAGTTATGCCGAGGCCGAAACAAGAGAGATGCAGTTGGCGGCAAATGTTCTCGGCGTTGACCTTGTGGTGCTGAATGCAAGCAGCACAAGCGAGATCGAAGGCTGCCTTCTTGACCCTGGTCCAGCGGCATGCTGGCGCGCTCTTGATTGGCGGCGATATTTTCTTTGTAAGTCGGACGGATCAACTCGTCACGCTGGCGGCTCGCCATGCGGTCCCTGCAATGTACACGTACATCGAACAAACGCTGGCCGGCGGTCTTATCGCCTACGGTGCGCGCCTTGCCGAAAGTCAGCACCTTATTGGCGTATATTCCGGGCGCATTCTCAACGGGGAGAAGCCCGTCGACCTGCCGGTCCAACTGCTTACAAAAGTCGAACTCGCTATCAATCTCAAGACCGCCAAGGCGCTCGGCCTCACCTTCCGCCGACGCTGCTCGTCCGCGCCGACGAGGTGATCGAGTAACTGATCGAGCATTTATAGTCGGGATAGCTGCACGCGTCGCATGCTGCGTTGCACCGAAGTCCCGCAGCCAACCGACGCTATGGGTCACAAACTGCCTCGACGGCCGCATAACTGACGCGGCAGGTTCACCTCCGTAAGCGGCCGCTGGTCGGCGAGCGGGAACTTTTGTGTTGAGACCATGCTGGTCATTCTCAGCAAACCGGAGAATGACCATGCAAGACAATCAAACCCAAACTACTGTCGGGCCCAAGCGTACCCCTTGGAATAAGGGCAAGCTGACCGGAGCTAAGCCGCCGTTGCGGCCAAAACACGTCTGGTCGATCCGTACGAAGCTTCAAATGGCCGACCGAAAGCGCGACTTGGCGCTGTTCAATCTCGCTATCGACAGCAAGCTACGCGGTTGCGATGTCGTCGCCCTCAAAGTCGAGGATATTGCTCCGCACGGATACACTGTTGAGCGAGCGACGGTTCGCCAGAAGAAGACCGGCCAGCCGGTACGGTTCGAGGTCACCGAACAAACCCGGCAAGCGGTCGATGACTACCTCCTTGTGGCGAACAGAAAGCGCGGAGAATTCCTTTTTGCCGCGCAGCGTCAGCCGGATCAGGGCCTCTCGACCCGACAATATGCGCGTCTCGTCGGCGACTGGATACGCGGCATTGGGCTCGATCCATGTATGTTCGGTACGCATTCACTGCGCCGGACCAAGGCCACGCTGATATATCGCCGCACCGGCAATCTGCGGGCCGTCCAATTGCTGCTTGGCCATACCAAGATCGAGAGCACGGTTCGTTATCTTGGTATCGAGGTCGATGACGCTCTGGCGATAGCCGAGCAAATCGACGTTTGACGCTAACCGGGCAGAGTGGGTGCGCTCTGCCCGCCAAATGTTCGTCGTTTTATAGGGTCATCTCGGCGCAACGCGCGTCCGTTCTTGGAGGCACAACTGCCGCGTCAGTTATGCGGCCGTCGAGGCAGTTAGTGACCCAAAGCCGACATCGCTGCGTCGCAGCAAACTACCTGTTATTCGATCACCTCGTCGGCGGCGAGTTGCAGCGTAACAGGAACGGCCAGCCCAAGCGCCTTCGCGGTCTTTAAATTTATCACGAACTCGAACTTAGTCGGCAGAAGAACCGCCAGATCGGCAGGCTTATCACCCTTCAGAACACGGCCTACATAGACGCCGGTTTGACGGCATGCATCGGCGACACTATTTCCGTAGCTCATTAGACCGCCGGCCACGACGAAGTCGCGCAGAAAGTAGGCCGTGGGCACTGCATGGCGTGCCGCCAGTGCGACCAGTTGATCGCGTTGGCCGTAGAAGAACGGATCGCCGGCGACCAAAAGTGCTCCGAGCCGCCGTTCAACGAGGCCCCCGAAAGCGGCGTCGATGCTGCTTTCGCTACTGGCTCGCAGGATTACGCTTTGCAATCCGATGGCATTTGCAGCCCTCGACAATTCTTTCGACTGGGTCTCGACCTCCGGATAATTCGGGTTAACGAGCACGGCAACCCCGGTTGCATTAGGAACCAGTTCGTGCAGCAACTCCATGCATTTCGGCTCTAGTCCCACGGCGAAAAAGGTTGCGCCCGTAACGTTGCCGCCAGGCCGATTGAGTTCTAGTGACGAGGGCGAGTTTCATCGGGTCGGTGCCGGCCATGAAGACGACTGGAATCGTCGAGGTCGCCGCCTTAGCCGCCTGCGCGGCAGGACCAGTAAATGCAGCGATTACCGATACCTGACGATGAACCAACTCGGCCGCAAGCGCCGGCAGCTGGTCATATCGACCTTCGGCCCACCTGTATTCGATCTTCACATTCTGTCCATCAACGTAGCCATTGTCGTTTAGACCACGGTGGAATTCGGCGACGATCGGTGCAAAGGACGCAGCAGACCCCGTGCTGATAAAGCCGATTACCGGCATTGTCGACTGCTGCGCGCGGGCCGCGAGCGGCCACACAGCCGCCGCACCTCCGAGAAGCGTGATGAAATCGCGTCGCCTCATTTGCTTCCCCAAGGGCTGAGGACCACCGCGAGAGGTTGCGAAACATAGCACATTTCGCGTCAGGAAATGTGCCGCTCGCCACACCCAAAAAATCATTGGGTGACGGCGGCTCCTGGCCCCTTTCGACGTTCGTCGCGACGCAACATTTTGGTAGCTATCGGAGCAACAGATGGGGTAATCGGCCGGCAGCTTGTGGATAGCTGAAGATTTTGGGTGCTGCGCTTCAGGCTGATGGTGAAACGAGGTCCGTTGAGCGGCCTCAAGCATCAGAAGGAGAAGCGCAGCATGGACCATTTTGCTGGACTGGACGTTTCGGTCAAGGAGACCAGCGTCTGCATTGTGGATGACACGGGCAAGATCATTCGGGAAGTGAAGGTGGCGAGCGAACCTGAAGTTCTGTTGGCGATGCTGAAGAACCCCGCCTATCACTTCAAACGAATTGGATTAGAAGCTGGACCGCTGTCGCAGTGGCTGTTCAGCGCTCTCGCCGAAGCAGGCTTGCCAGTGATCTGCGTCGAGACGCGGCACATGCGGGCGGTGCTGAAGGCGCAGATCAACAAGACTGACCGCAACGATGCGCGTGGCATGGCACAGATGATGAGGGTGGGGCTTTACCGCCCGGTACATGTAAAGACGTTACGCAGTCAGAAACTGCGGATGCTGCTGACCCATCGCCAGTTGCTGCTGTCCAAGGCCATCGCCCTTGAGAACGACCTGCGCGGTACGTTGCGCAACTTCGGCCTTAAGGTCGGCATGGTTGGGAAGGTGAAGTTCGAGGCGCGGATTAGGGAGCTTGTCGAGAACCTACCCGACTTGGCGGTTCTGGTCGAACCGATGCTCATTGTCCGGCGGGTGTTACGGGAACAGATCGTCATCCTGCATCGCCGTCTGTTGGCCATTGTCCGGGATGACGAGGTGTGCCGGCGCTTGATGACGACCCCCGGCATTGGCCCCGTGGTGTCGCTGACCTATCGCGCCACCGTCGACATTCCGGCTCGCTTCCGCAAATCCAAGTCCGTCGGGGCGGTGTTTGGGCTGACGTGCGCCAAGTATCAATCGGGCGAGGTGGATTGGGACGGCAGAATATCGCGCTGTGGAGATGAGATGATGCGGACGATGCTCTACGAAGCAGCTCAGGCCATGATGCGTTCCAAGAAATGGTCCTGGCTCAAGGCCTGGGCGATGCAGATCGCCAGGCGCCGCGGGATGAAAAAGGCGATTGTGGCGCTGGCCCGCCGATTGGCTGTGATCATGCACCGCATCTGGGTTGACGGCACCGAGTTCCGCTGGACACGGGAACAGGCCGCGGCAGCAGCATGAAAACCGTACCGGATCAAATCCGATAGGAGGAAACTCGAGCTCCACCGTGCGGTGGAATGATGTCCCTCGCGGGACGATGGATGAGGTGAGTTCGCATGTCCGCTTGGACCTGCCGTCAGTGTGACGGCAAGGCCGCGCAATAGATTGTTCCACCTCGTTCTCGAATCCCATAATGGAAGGGCCGTGGTGCCGATTCCGAAGAGAAGCACGAGCCCGTGAGCGACATCGACACTATAGTGGTGGACAGTCTGAAAGCGCTTGACCCCGAATGGCCGATTAGAGAAGCGACATCGACACTATAGTGGTGGACAGTCTGAAAGCGCTTGACCCCGAATGGCCGATTAGAGAAGCGGACATGCCGCCGACATCGAACCGACGCTGATGACCGATACCGTTGATAAAGTCTGCGATAAGTTGGGCGTGGTTTCGTTTGATGATTTGCAGGTCAGTCTTTCGCCATTTGGTTGCTGGCGCCCGTTTGCGGGGCGACATCGTTTATTCGACTGAGGTGTTGGCACCACATACTCATTAACGACGGAAGCCGACGGTTCGGCAGTACGCAGCTAGAGATAGTTGGCGAGCGTCTTGAGATTCTGCACCGTGGCGGCTAGATGGAACTCGTCGCGTGCTCCTGAGAGTCCTCGTAGACGCATGCGCTCGAAGCGGTGATGGGTTTTCAGGTGCGCAAAGCGCATCTCGATTTTCTTGCGCTGGTTGCTCGATTGGCAAAATTCAGAGGTGCCCGTAAGTGAGCGGGCATAATCACGTGCTTCTTCGTTGATGTCGCGTGCGATCTTCCTGAATGGCGCACGGGTGCATTGTTTCTTGAGTTTGCAAACGCGGCAGTCCCCTGGGTGGGACAAATAATTCCTGGCTCGACCATCATGGATGGTCCCCGAGGTCCTTAAGGGTCGACCGTTCGGACAAATATAGATGTCGCGCGCAGCGTCGTATGCAAAGTCAAGACGGGGGAACATGCCGTCAGTTCGCTCGTATCCTTCCTTCACCGGAATATGCGGGGTGATGTCGTTGTCCAGCAGCCAGGCCAGCAGCTTGCCCGTCCCATAAGCGGTATCGGCCGTGAGCCGTCCGGGCTTTAAGCCGAAGGTCGTTTCGGTTCGATCGATCATCGCCCTGGTTGCCGCAACCTCGTCATAGGTGCGCGCTGGCGTCGCCTCGACATCGACGATGACGGCGTGCTCAACATCGATCATGTAGTTGAGCCCATAGCCAAACTGGACCCGCTTGTTCGCCTTCGCGGTCCAGGCTGCGCATGGGTCACTTGGAGAGATCGCCTTCGGCAGCTTACGATTGGCTTCGGGATTTTCGTCTTCGAGGCCGCCAAGGAACTCCGCAGCCGCCCGCGTCTGCCGCTCCGGCAGGGACCAATCGATCTCACCGGGGGGCTTGCCATGATAACGGCTGGCGTCGGCCTCCATGACGCTGGCATCAACGGCGAAGCCCTCGCCTCTAACCAGACCAGCGTCCATGCAGGCCCATACTACTGCCTCAAAGACCTGGCGCAGCAGGTCGCTGTTGCGGAAACGGCCATGGCGGTTAACCGAGAATGTCGAGTGATCAGGCACCTTGTCGTCAAGATTGAGTCGACAGAACCACCGATAAGCCATGTGCATCTCGACTTCCTCACACAGCCGCCGCTCGAAGCGGATGCCGTAGCAGTAGCCGATGATCAACATTCGGATCATAAGCTCGGGATCAATCGAAGGTCGGCCAATGTCGCTATAGAACGGTGCCAGCTTCTGCCGAAGCTCACCTAATATCTGGGTCACGACCGGATTGATCCGACGCAAAAGATGGCCTGCAGGGATGCGCCTTTCCAGGTTGAACAGATAAAACAACTGGCTCTGATCGCCCGTCTGTTGACCCATCATGACAAGCCTCCGTCGCTCAATGCAGCCAGCAGACGGAATCACTGTTCGCCAAAAATCGCGAGCCCTTTTTCAACGCTATCGACCCAACTCGGACATGCAACCGCTTCCGCGGGGCTACAATAAGTTGGCGCGTGTGGTAGACTATTTGTGCTGCTGGTCCAGATCGGATAACGCAAAATCCGCAGGGGGCCGCAATGCAGCAGATTGCGGACTGGCTCGAAAAGCTCGGCATGTCCGAGTACGCACAGCGTTTTGCCGAAAACCGCATTGATTTCTCAGTCCTTCCCGACTTGACTGATCAGGACTTGGAGAAGCTAGGCGTCCTCCTCGGTGATCGGCGCAAAATGCTGCGCGCGATTGCCAACCTCGAAGCCACCGAGAGGAGCGCACCGGCGGTGCCCGCTACGGATACGGCGCCAGCCGCCGACATCCGCCGGTCAGCGCCAATCCCGGCCACTCGCCGATCTCCGCCGCGGCTGAAGCCACGGGCGAGCGCCGCTATCTCACGGTGATGTTCTGCGATCTGGTGGGTTCGACCAGCATTTCCGCCCAGCTCGATGCCGAGGAGTGGCGCGACCTGGTCGGCGCCTATCTCGATGCCGCCTCGGCGGCGGTGACGGAGATGGGCGGCCACGTCGCCAAGAAGTTCGGCGACGGGCTGATGGCGCTGTTCGGCTATCCGGTGGCGCAGGAGAACGACGCCGAACGCGCGGCGCGGGCGGCACTCTCGATCCAACGGGCGCTCGCCGAGGTGAACCGCAAGAATGCCGATGCTGGCAAGCCAGCGCTCAACGCGCGCATAGGCATCGAAACCGGCCCGGTAGTGGTCGATGCGGCGGGTGAGATTTACGGTGACGCGCCTAACATTGCGGCGCGGGTGCAGGCGCTAGCAGAGCCAGGCACGGTCGTGGTGACAGCGCGGGTGCAGCGCCAGGTCGCCGGTCTGTTCGTCGTCGAGGAGCGCGGCAGCCACGAACTCAAAGGCGTGCCGGAGCCGGTGACCCTGTTCCGATTGGTGCGGGCGAGCGGCGGCGGCCGCCGCGCTGGGCAGCGTCATCTGACGCCGCTTGTGGGTCGCGACGAGGAAATCGCCATGCTGATGCGGCGCTGGGAGCGAGCGCGGCAGGGCGAGGGGCAGTTGGTTCTGATCGTTGGCGAGCCGGGATTGGGTAAATCCCGTCTGATCGAAGAATTTCATGCTCGGCTGCGCGACACGCCGCACACCTGGGCCGAATGGAGTTGTTCGCAGCTTTTGCAGAACACGCCGCTGCACCCGATCGCCGATTGGGGCCGCCAGCGTTTCGGCGGTGCCGATGTGCCCGCCGAGAAACGTCTCGCGGACCTGGAGAATTTGCTGGCGCTGGTCAAGCTCGACCCGGCGGAGAATGCGGCGCTGCTTGCCCCGCTGCTCGACATTCCACTGCCGCCGGACCGCGCGCCTGGCTTTGCCGCCGGAGGAATTGCGGCGCCGGCAATTGGCGGCGCTGACCAGTTTGGTGATGGCTGGCGCACGGGCTCAGCCGGTCGGTGCTGGCACTCGAAGATCTGCAATGGGCCGATCCGACCACGCTCGACCTGTTGCGCGGCATCGCCGAACGCGGTGCGCTGGCGCCCTTGTTCGTTCTTATCACCGCCCGGCCGGAGTTTCGGGCGCCGTGGGGCATGCGCTCGCATCACGGCACGATTTCGCTGGCGCCGCTCGACCGCCAGCAGGTGCGGCACATGGTTGGCGAGCTTGCCGCCCGCCACGCGCTGCCGAAGGAAGTCATCGATGGCGTGACCGAGCGCACCGGCGGCGTGCCGCTGTTTGTCGAGGAAGTGACCCGGCTCTTGCTGGAGCGCGGCGAGCAGGGCGGCATTCAGGCGATCCCGCCGACACTGCAACAATCGTTGACGGCGCGGCTCGATCGGCTTGGCCCGGCGCGCGAGGTGGCGCAGATCGGCGCCGTGATCGGACGCGACTTTTCCTACCCGCTCCTTCGCGCCGTGGCCGGGATGGAAGACGCGCCGCTGCAAGCGGCGCTGGACCGGCTCGCCGAGGCGGACATCCTGCTGGTGCAGGGCCTGCCGCCGGACGCCGACTATCGCTTCAAGCACGCGCTCATTCAGGACGCGGCTTATGAGAATTTGCTCAAGAGCCGGCGCCAGGTTTTGCACCGCCGCGTCGGCGAGACTTTGCGCGACAAGTTCGCCGGCACCGCTGCGGCCGAGCCGGAGTTGCTGGCGCATCACTTCACCCAGGCGGGCATGACCGAGGTAGCCATCGAATGGTGGGGCAAAGCGGGACAACGGTCGCTGGAGCGCTCGGCGCTGGTTGAGGCCGTTGCTCAGTTCACCCGCGCCCTCGACCAGATCGCGACCTTGCCTG